>JBBRAD010000052.1:0-7541 GCA_038207175.1 Chitinophagales bacterium | reverse complement strand
TCTATTAGCCTGAATAGGGCTTCCAATAATTATATACTGTAAAAAATTAAAGTCAAATTTTGATGGTAAACAAATGCTTTAACAGCATTAAAAAGCAAACAGCTATTTTTTAAAAAGGTGGTTGTGCATCAGCCACCTTTTATTGTGCGGAAATTCATAAAACAAACCGATATTGAAACATGCATTATCAGAAGGGTAGCTGTATAAATTTTTGTCTAACCCGTGCGGCTTTGAGCTTCCTGAACCAACACTGAAAGAAATATTATCATATATTCTGTCAACCAGTGAACGGTGCGCTGCGCTGTCCTGTGCAAAACATGTAAAATGCAGGAAGGCAAAAAAAGAAAAAAACATTTTTCTATCCATGATTCATTCATAGTTTACTGATACGTTCCGCTTCCCTTACCCCCGAAAGATAAGCCCCATGCACATAAGAATAATATCTTTTACTGGTTGCTTCCCCTGCAAAAAAAACTTTACCGTGTGGTGCTGCAATAATATCAAAATCATTTATAGTGGCGCCAACAGGAAAAAACGAATAAGAACCCTGTGAAAATTCATCATTAAACCAATTGGTAACCATCATGTTTTTAATTTCTATGTTTGGTTTTTTAAATGATTTGAACAAAAAGTCTGTAAAATAATTTTTAATTTTTTCCGGCCCGTCATTTTCCATTTCTTTTGCAAAATTCCGTGAAGAAAGCGCAAGGAGAACCGGTTTATTTTCCTTTGCAAAATTTACAATCAAATCAAAATTTTTTTCTGATGATGATACAGTGCCGATAAGCCTCCTGTCTGTGTTCCAGCATTTTTCGGTAAATTCAAGCGCCACTTTATCCATAAGCCCAAGTTTAATCTTTTGTATGGATTGTATTTTTTCCGGCGGAAGTGCCGGTGAAAATCTAATGGTGTTTTTTTGCAGCACAGTTATGGGCACTGTTATCACAGCAAAATCGCTTTCAAATATTGCCTTATTTGTTGTAACGGTTACACCATTTTTATCCTGTACAATTTCTGTCACGTTACTGTTAAGTTGTACATCAATGCCATTTAAAAAATAATTTATTATGTTAATATACCCACCAGTTACAAGCCAGTCATTTCCGCCAAAATCGTCTTCGCTTCCATCGTCCATGCCATTAATAGATACTTCGTTAAAATCCGCGCCGTTATCCGACTCCCATAACCGTGTTATTGTTTCAAGATACAATTTTCTTTGTTTACCCGAACCACTGGTATCTATGGTTTGCTTCAGTGCCTCCTGTACCGAAATATCTTCCAGGTTAAATTTTTTCTGTGCTTTTGCAATGGCACGGTTATACTGGTGATAGGAAGGCAAAATATCAATATCATGTATATGCTTTCCCGTATCCTTAATAAAATAAATATTTGTATAAGGCGTTGCTTCAGTTGAAATATTGAGTTTTTTTATCCACTGCAGCAAGGGGTTGTTTTTATGATAATGTACCCAATTGGCGCCCAATTCTAAAGGAAAGCCAAAAGAATTATCTGTGTGTATGCGCCCACCTTTCCTGTTTCTGGCTTCAATCACCATAACATCTAAACCATTTTGTGAGAGATGATATGCCGCAGATGCACCGGCCATCCCTGCCCCTATAACGATAACTTTTTTTCTGCTGGAGTTTGACAGTCCTTTTAATTTTGAAAATTGTGGTGAGAGGTATGTTAAAGCAAGGGATAATTTTAAAAAATCTTTTCTGTGTATGAATGTAGATTACGGAGTTCGTTAAAAGGTAAATATTTTGGTGTAAGTTAGAAATTGCACTTTTAATACTGCTGTTAATTTTTTTAGGTTAAAGGAATAAAACCGTTTTGCAAAAGCAATATAAATTTGATGATATTCACGGAAATGAAAATAATTTTTGTACAGCTAAAATAATTAGTATATTGCGGCTAAATGCATTAGCTATGAGTTATGCCGGAAAAAATCTCCGTTACCTGCGCAGGCTGCGCGGATGGACACAGGAAGAATTTGCAAACAAGCTCCGCATCAAGCGTTCGCTTATTGGTGCCTATGAAGAAGAACGCGCAGAGCCGCGTTTGGAAGTGCTGGAACATTTATGCAGTATTTTTAAATTAAGCCTTGATGAACTGCTGCTGAAAGATCTCGCTGCAGCAAAAGGCGGCAATTATATTGATAAACGCCGCGCCTTGAAACTAGCTGCTGAACCGCAAACAATACAGTTTGTTCCGCTGAAAGCTGCAGCAGGTTATTTAGCTGGTTATGCAGATCCCGAATTTTTAGATGAACTGAATACCTTCACCCTGCCCATGCTTGCGCCGGGGCAATACCGTGCCTTTGAAATTGTGGGCGACAGTATGCTGCCCACGCCAAGCGGCAGTGTAATTGTTGGTGAAAAAATTGAAAGACTGGAAGAAATTAAAAGCAATAATACTTATGTGGTGGTTTCAAAAAACGGAGGTATTGTTTATAAAAGGATCAACAGGAATAACCGTTTAAAAAACAAAGTGATTTTAGTGAGCGATAACCCGCAGTACGAACCATACCAGTTAAACGCTGATGATATAATTGAAGTGTGGCGTGCGCAAATGATTATTACTAAAGCAAATACACAGCAGCGATGGGATGTAAACCAGCTTGCAGGTATGGTAAATACGCTGCAGGAGCAGGTTACCAGCCTAAAAAAGAAATTGAATTAAAACAAACCTGTTAAAAACCTTAACAGGTTTTTCTTTTATAAAGTAATTGTAACCACTTGTCAAATTCCCCGTTTGCATAGTACATTCTGCTTTTACATTTGCACCAAAACCATACCTGCTGATGTTCAGAAAAACAGCCTTAACTATACTTGCAATAAACCCTCTTTTTTCTTTTATGCATGCGCAACCAAGATCATTGCAGGCAGTTAAAGTGCAGCAGGCCCCGAAGCTGGATGGGAAATTAGATGACCCCGCATGGCAAAATGTTCCGGCAGCAACTGATTTTATTATCAACTTCCCCGATTTCGGCAAACCTTCCTCGCAACGTACAGAAGTAAAGATTGTATATGATGATGAAGCCATTTATATAGGTGCACATTTATATGATGATCCAAAACTGATAAAAAAACAATTAACGCAGCGCGATAACGAACAATTTAAAGATGCAGACAATTTTGGCGTTTCCTTTGATACTTATAAAGACAGGCAAAATGCTTTTCAATTTATTGTTACTTCAGCAAATGTACAAAGCGATGTAAGGGTATCGGCTACACAAATAGAATCCGGCAATGGAAATAATAACAATGGATTTGATTACAACTGGGATGCTGTTTGGGACAGCCGTACATCTATTACAGCCGACGGATGGATTGCAGAAATAAAAATACCCTACAGCGCTTTGCGTTTTTCAAAAGAAGATGTGCAGGACTGGGGCGTAAATATTTCGAGATATATCCGCAGGCTGAATGAAACATCTTGCTGGAACCCTGTTGATCCAAAAGTTTCAGGCTTTGTAAACCAGTTTGGTGATTTAAAAGGATTGCGGAATTTATCGCCACCATTGCGTTTATCTTTTCTTCCGTACATATCCGGCGGTTACAGTACGGTGCCTACCGACAACGGTACAATCAACCAGGCACTGCATAATGGCGGAATGGATGTGAAATACGGCATTAATGAAAGTTTTACGCTGGATATGACACTGGTGCCGGATTTTGGACAGGTGCAAAGCGACAATGTAGTGCTTAACCTTTCTCCCTTTGAACAGCAATATAGCGAAAACAGGCCGTTCTTTACAGAAGGCACCGAGTTGTTTAACAAAGCCGGTATCTTTTATTCACGACGTGTGGGAGAAACACCGTCCGGTTATTATGACGCATTGCAACTGGCGGCTGACAGTAATTATACGATTGTAAAAAACCCTTCTCTCACACAGTTATATAATGCCACTAAATTTTCAGGCCGTACAAAAAATAATTTAGGCATTGGTGTGTTTAATGCAGTTACCGCGCCCATGTATGCGCAACTGCGCAGGCCGGATGGCTCAATTTTTAAAATAGAAACAGAACCCCTTGCAAATTATAATGTAATTGTTTTGGATCAGGCACTAAAAAACCGTTCTTACGTTACATTCACCAATACAAATGTTATACGCAACGGTGCAGCGCGTGATGCCGATGTAAGCGCCCTGCAGCTTTCCTTTTTTGATAAAAAAAATATTTACAATTTTAAAGCGCAGGGAAACTATAGCCATGTAACCGGCGATGACCCGCATGATGGATTTAAAACATCTGCACAATTTGCGAAAGTAAGCGGCAAATGGCAGTGGGATGTGTACAATAATATAAAATCACAAAACTATGACCCCTCCGATTTAGGCATATTCCGCGCACCCAATGAATTTACATCAGGTGGCGATTTTTCATGGAGACAGTTTACGCCAAACAAGACTTTCAATTTCAGAAATTACAGTATTAATATTGAACACACGAGCCGGCTTGCTCCGTTCTCCTACGAACAATTTCAGATACAGGGAAATTTTCTGCATGTGTTTAAAAATTTCTGGGATGCCTCGGTGATAGTAGAAAGCCATCCTTTTTGGGAAAACGATTTTTATGAATTGCGCAGGCCGGGTTACAACATGAAAAGGTCGCCGTTTACTTTTGTGGGTCTGCAAGGGAGTACCGACAGCCGCAAAAAATTATTCGTAAATTATTTTACAGGATATGCAGATGGCTCTCCGATAAAAAATGATCCTTTTATACTTCTGAACCTGGGTGCAAGATACCGGTTCAACGATAAGTTCAGCGTCAGCCTTGATGGCGAACGGCAGGATGACAAAGGAAATTTTGGTGCATTGATAAATGCGGATGGAACCCCTTTAATTATTAATGATTCATCAATCATTGGCAGAAGGCGCATTATACAGTTTACTTCCACGCTGGATGCAGTATATAATTTTAAAGCAAGGATGAGCCTCACCGTTAGGATAAGGCATTACTGGAGCAATGTGCATTACGATTCAATATATACTGTTAAGTCTGATGGTTACTGGGTTGACAGGCCATATATCTCCGGCTATAATGAAAACTTTAATGCATTCAATATGGATATGTTTTTCACCTGGGATTTCAGGTTGGGCAGCCGCCTGATTGTTGCGTGGAAAAACGCCCTTGGCCCCGATGCAAATATTGCAGGGCTGCAATACAACAAATACACGAGCAATTTTAAACAGGTTTTTAATATACCGCACAGCAATGAACTCACAGTAAAATTTGTGTATTATATTGACGGCCAAAAACTCTTTAAGAAGAAAACATAGGTTTTTTGTGCCGGGTCCCGATAGCTATCGGGATTTTTGTTAAAAATAAAAACATCATCAAAAAAATGATGGTGTTCCTGTTTCAAATTCTTTTTATTGTTTTATAAAATGCTGCCGTGCATTTTCACAAGTATTACTGCTTATCGCTTTAATAAAATAATTTCCTGTTGCAAGTGTTGAAACGTTTAATTGTATATTATTGTTTCCCGGCATAATGTTTTCAGTTTGCTGCATCATTACTTTTCCTGCGGCATCACATACAATAAAACTCACTTTATCCGTTATGATTGATTCTATATATACGCTTAATGTATTGTACACAGGATCAGGGTAAACACTGTGCATCTTCATACTATAAACGGTAGTGTTTTTTACAAGTATTGTGTTGCTGTAAGTATAGTGCGCATCGAAGTCTTCCTGTTTTAAACGGTAATAATTGTTTCCTGAAGCAGGCTGTGCATCAGTGAACGAATAATCAATCAGCGCATTACTGTTGCCATGCTGTGCTTTGCTTGCTGTAAAACCAAGGCTGTTGAAATGGATGTCGTCAACGGATTGCTCTGTATAAAAACCTTTGTTGTTGCTTTCGGCTCTTGTTTGCCAGCTAAGAAGTGCAACCTTCCCGGTGATACCGCCATGAAAATCAAGGAGCGTTACAGGCAGCAAAATACCTGTTTGCCCATCGCAGCTTATATTCTGTGCATAAGGCCGGTCTTCAATTTCTTTATTTTCGGCCCATACAGCAACTGCCTGGTCATTTACAAATTGTGTAAAACCAAAACGTCCTTTACTGTTTGTTGTTGAACCCAGTTCAATTTTGTTTCCCGTCCATGCAAAATTCCCGTTCGC
Organism: Chitinophagales bacterium; assembly: GCA_038207175.1. Lineage (GTDB taxonomy): Bacteria > Bacteroidota > Bacteroidia > Chitinophagales > Chitinophagaceae > JBBRAD01. The sequence continues at coordinate 1,408 of JBBRAD010000052.1, read as the reverse complement.
ATCAAGCTTGGTAGCAAATAATTTATTGCTTGCATCAGTGAAAGTAAAAACAGGCCCATCACTGCAAAGCGAAATATTTTCGTCGGACTCGAAATTTGCAGATACGGGAAATATATTTTTTCCTTTAGGACCGAGCAAAGCAACGCCGGTAGCATCATCAAACTTTTGTGCACTGATGCCGTGCTGCCCCTGTGCAATATCGCTTAAAGTAGATACGGCCCATACCGCTGAACCGCCCGGTTGATAAGCAATTTCGCAGGACAGCTCATAATAAGTTTTTGAATCGGTCGAAAAATCTGTACCGTTTATGCCCCATGGCAAATTGCCGTCTGCGTTTACCCTTTCAAGAAAAGCATCGAAGCGGCTGGGGTTGCTTTGCGGGTTGCCGCTGTAACCAATATACGTGGTATCTGCATTGCTGAGCACGGAATAATAATGAAATACTGCTGTTGAAGAATTGTTTATCTGCACGGCGTTTACCCATATCGGGTTTCCGTCAATATCATACCTCTGCTCCCACAGATGCGTATAAAATGGCACCGCAAATACGCGCTGGTAAACAATTCCAAATGTATTGTTTGTATTTGCCACCAGCTGCGGTCTTGTAACAGAAGCCGAAGAAACAGAGATTTCTTTTACAGGAGCCCATGCTACCGCTCCGGATGGACTTATTTTTTGATAATTGATAATGTCATTATTCACCCATGCAATTATAATATCATTGTTTGAAAGCGCTGCGGGCCAGGGCGCAAGCCCGTTGCCGAGATCAATTCCACCTGTGCCCCACAACTGGTTGCCCGCCTGATCTATCTTATGCGCATTGATAATATAATTCCCTGACTTCTCATATTGAAAAGCTATTACAAAATTGTTCTCATTATCCACGCAGGCATTGAAAACAAATGTGGCTGAGCCTGATTTTTTATTGCCAACCACTATGCCATCATTGCCCAATAATTTGTTTCCGTTTGCATCAAGCAGTTGTGCGCGCATATCATAGTTGCTGCCGTTTTGCGAATAAAATGCAATCCAGGTTTTACCATCAGTAGCACCTGCAGTTGCTATGTCTGCTGCATTTACACCGGCGGCTTCAAGGTTTATTGATGTATTACTGTTCCATTGTGTTTTTGCAGTGTAAGAAAGGATTATTACTGCTCCAATCATGTAAATTTTTTTCATTGAAATTATTTTTGGGATAAATGCCTGAGTGAAGTTACTTATTGCAGACGGAAAAATTTAGCGTGTGTATTTTAATAAATGATATAAATATTCTGACTAACGTTTTTTAATTGCAATGATTATTAAGTTATTACAAAACCAACGTCTTCAGGTTTGAGTTCCAATTTAGCAATGTTTCTTTTGATTTTATCTATCACTCTGATCTTTCTTTTCTGGTCGAGGAATAAAT
>JBBRAD010000051.1:0-8163 GCA_038207175.1 Chitinophagales bacterium | reverse complement strand
CATCAAGGCTTTGAGGAAATAGAGTAGATTGTTCCCTGTTTTTTCCTTGTATATAATGCATCAATAAATTTACGATGCACTTGATTGTTTAACCGCTTTATTTATGCAGGCAGTGTGAATAGTTTTTAGACAGTCTGACGGCCCGTGGCTTTGTGCTGGTGGGGGATTAGAATTCCTTCCGCCCGGCCACAGAACATTTTATGGAAATTAATTATTTTTTACTGCAAAACATTTTTCGGAGCCGTCGCACCAGATGATGCCCAATAGACATTTCTTAGCCGATGACCTGTACTTCCGCCCCAATAGTACAAAACCACTTGTTGGTGGCAGTATTAATCTACTGTAGCTTTTTAAGTTGTCCATTTGCTTTTCTGTGTCCGTAGAGATAAGCCTTTGTAAAAAAATGTCTTGCCCAACGATTTGATTGTTTAACTCCGTCTCCCTCTTTATAGCAAAGTCCTAAATTATAAAGTGCTTTGCTATCATTTTTTGCTGCTGCTTTTTTATACCACTCAACTGCTTTCTTCTCGTCTTTTTTTACACCTTGTCCGTAAAAATATGAGTATCCTAAATCTCGTTGTGCTTCTGTGTCGCCCAGTGAAGCTGATAAAGAGTACCAATGAACTGCTTTTTTATAGTCCTGCTTAACATATTCACCAATCGCATAAAAAAAGCCAATGTTGTATTGACTTTCCATGTGTCCTTGCTTGGCTGCTTTTAAAAACCATTTGTAAGCTAACTCAATATTTTTGTCTGTCCCGTAGCCATGGTCATAACAAGTCGCTAAATAAAATTGAGCTCTTTTGTGGCCGCTTGTTGCAGAGCAATACCACAGAGGAAATATATCGTCCCATTTCTTCTTTTTAGTCTTTGTTTCAAAAGCAAGTTTATAACCAAGACGAAACATTTTGTCAACTTTGTATTTGCTAAATTTCATCTTGTGTTACCAAATTTTGTTGTCGGATTATATTATGAAACGTGATGCCGAACAATATTGCCACCAACGCGTAAATTGGCGCTATTAGATGATATATCCAAATATTTTTCGCCATTGAAAATCAACCATTTAGTGTTGCGCTTTTTGTATTGTCGTTAGGACAATCCAATCCGTTGCGCTTTTTGTATTGTCGCTGTTTACCAGTCTATTTTACCCTTCCTGAACATATCGTCAAGTGGGTTGCTGATATTTACAAGTGCTTTTTTTACTCGCATACAAATACCTCTCTGTTGTCTTTATATTAAATTGCACCGGCAGCAGCGCAAATAATAATCAGCCCCCCTATACTATACTGAACTTATACTGAAGTTATACTGAAGTTATACTGATGTTATACTGAAGTAAACCACAGGTAGAACCAGGGTATATCCCGTCTTCACCCGGGTTTCCTCCCTTCCCGGAGGCTACCCTTCTCATCCCCGCACGTTTTTTACAATCCACTAAAAATCAGCTCTTTATTGTATCCGTAGTATCCTCCCTGCCATTGGAAGGCAACGCAGAATCATCTGAAGGCAACGCAGAATCGTTGGTAGGCAACGCAAAACCATCGGAAGGCAACGCAGAATCATTGGTAGGCAACGCAAAACCATTGGTAGGCAACGCAGAATCATTCGTAGGCAACGCAAAACCATTGGTAGGCAACGCAGAATCGTTGGTAGGCAACGCAGAATCGTTGGTAGGCAACGCAGAATCGTTGGTAGGCAACGCAGAATTACCGAGAGACCTCCTCCGGGATATAATACAGGGCATTGCAAACATTATCCGGCATCAGTAGAAATAAAGCGTTATAGCAAAGAATTATTGCCTTCCCGCGCGGACAGGGATATGCAGCTCCGGTACAGGATAGTTTGGTGGGGTACATGTGGGCGGCATCCGCCCGGGCGGCCATTCGAACAAGCAACCAGTGATGCTATTTATATAAATGCCCGGTCTAAAAAAATTAAAACATATTATTCAATATTTCCTGCAGCTCTGCCTCGGTTTTCACCTGCACATCCCTAGCCTTGCTTCCAAGGTTTTTTCCTACCACACCAGCCTGTTCCAACTGATCCATCAAGCGCCCTGCGCGGTTATACCCAAGTTTCATGCGGCGCTGTATCAATGATGTGGAGCCAATCTGGTTCTGCACGATCAGCCTTGCCGCTTCTTCAAATAAAGGGTCGCGGTCGGCGGCATCAAAATTCTTTCCTTCCAGTTCTTTTTCATCTTCATATAAAGGCAGGTAATATTGTTCGGGGAAACTTTCCTGGTGGCCGATAAATTCCACAATCCTGTCCACTTCAGGTGTATCTACAAATGCACACTGGAGGCGTGTAATTTCTCCATTATAACTTACCAGCATATCTCCTTTACCAATCAGTTGTTCCGCGCCGCCGGTATCAAGAATAGTACGGCTGTCAATTTTTGAAGACACTTTAAAAGCAATACGTGCCGGGAAATTTGCTTTAATGGTTCCTGTAATAATATTTACCGAAGGCCTTTGAGTAGCAATGATTAAATGTATGCCCACGGCGCGTGCCAGTTGCGCCAAACGCGCAATAGGCAATTCAATTTCCTTTCCGGCGGTCATGATCAAATCTGCAAATTCATCAATCACCAGAACAATAAACGGTAAATACTGGTGGCCTTTCTGCGGGTTCAGCCTGCGCTTAATAAATTTATCGTTGTACTCTTTTATGTTGCGGCAACCGGCTTCTTTTAAAAGATCATAACGGTTATCCATTTCAATACACAATGCATTTAATGAATACACCACTTTTTTTGTATCTGTAATAATGGATTCATCATCGCCGGGCAGTTTTGCCAGGAAATGTTTTTCAATAACACGGTATAAACTCAGCTCCACTTTTTTAGGATCAACCAAAACCAATTTTAATTGCGATGGATGTTTTTTGTAAAGAAGTGAAACAAGCACCGCATTGATACCTACTGATTTTCCCTGCCCTGTCGCGCCCGCCATCAGCAGGTGCGGCATACTTGCCAGGTCAACGATAAAATTTTCATTATCAATTTTTTTGCCTATGGCGATGGGCAGTGAAAAATTATTGTTCTGAAATTTTTCAGAAGCCAGCAGTGTTTTCATGCTCACTATCGTCTTGCGCACATTGGGCACTTCTATACCAATTGTACCTTTGCCGGGAATAGGAGCGATAATGCGTATGCCAAGCGCAGCAAGGCTTAGCGCAATATCATCTTCTAAATTTTTTATACGGCTGATGCGCACACCCGGTGCAGGGATGATCTCATATAAAGTAACCGTGGGGCCAACAGTAGCGCTGATTTTCTGTATGGATATATCATAATTTTTCAGCGTGGCAATGATCTGGTTTTTGTTTGCTTCCAGCTCTGCAGGGTCATGCACAATTTTTTCGCTGCCATGTGTTTCTAATAAATCAAGTGAAGGGTATTTATAATCCCGCAGGTCTAACGTGGGCTCGTAATCGGTCAGGGGTTTGGGGTTTGAGGTTTGAGGTTTGAGCTTTGAGGTTTGAGGTTCATCCGCTTCCTCATCTTCAGGCGTTTCTTTTATTTCTAATTGCATATCCGGCAACGCATCAGCCTGCACCACTTTTTCACTTTTTACTTTTAGCTTCTCTCCTTCCGTAATTTTTGTTTCATCAGGTTCTTTTTCTGTTACATTAAAATCATGCAATGGATTAACAGGAAAATCATCCTGCTGCGGCATTATCACAGAAATGCCTTTGCCGTCATTCTTTAATTTATTATTATTTGATGTATCGGCATCTTTATTTATTACAGCTTCAGATCTTACCAATGCTGCTTCTGATTTCAGCACATCATCTTCATCAAAAAATTCGTTTACCCTTAATTCATTTTGCGGCGGGTTTATATCAGCAGTTATTATTTTCTTTTCAGGGATTTTAAATGTGGGGTTGAACCTCCATATTATATAACTGAGCAACGCAAACCCCAGCAATGCACCGGTGCCAACATTACCAATCCATTTTATCAGCCACTCGTTTACCAGCTCGCCCACCGCGCCTCCATAAGAGAATTCGTTTCCTGCAGTGAAGAAAGAAAAAGCCACGCTGAGCACCAGCAAACCCACCAGCATATATTTTACATTCCGCGCAAGGCTGAAAACTTTTTTTGCAAACAATAAATTTATACCCAGCACAAAAAAGAAAGTGCAGAACAGGTAGCTCGCCAGGCCAAAACCGTTGTAAATAAAAAAATGCGCAGTATATGCCCCCAGCACGCCAAGTAAATTGGCCACACGCACATCATTAGTGCTGAAAATTTTTACACCAAACTGCATGATCTTATCCTGGTCCTGCTGCCAGGTAAAAATGTAAGAGGTAAATGCAATGGCAAGAAAAGCTGCAATAAGTAAACTTACCGCGCCTGCAATTTTTAAAGTACGCTCATCCTTCACCACTTCGCCCACCGTTACCTGCACTTCTTTTTCGGGTTTCAGTTTATCCGGGTCAGGCGGCGGAGGGGTTTTCTTTTTTAATTTATTGGCCATAATTATTCGCCGCAAATATAACGGAGTTAAAGGAGAGATTGTTATGTACCCGGCTGGCGATTTTTATATTACCCCATCAGGCGGAACCCAATGCATTTCCGGCAGCCCATCCCAAAATAATTCTTCTCCCATCCCCTGTATTTACCTTTCCCAATTTTGCAACAGGTATTTTTCAAAAGTCTTTTATTATCTTTAAAATTATTTTATTGTAATAAAATTAACTGCCATGCAAAAAGTTTCAATATTTCTGCTGTCTTCTTTTATAATATACCTGCAGGCGTCATCACAAATTGATGCCGGTCTTTTTCATTACCCCGATGTATCGCAGACACAAATAGTTTTTACGTATGCCAATGATGTTTGGGTAGTGCCCAAAGAAGGCGGAATGGCGGTAAAGCTCAGCTCTCCTCCCGGAGTTGAAATGCTGCCAAAATTTTCTCCCGATGGTAAACAAATCGCATTCAGCGCAGTATATGATGGTAACCGGGATGTATATACGATGCCCGTTACAGGCGGCATACCAAAGCGTTTAACGGAACATAGTTATGGCGACCGCGTAGTTGACTGGACAAATGACGGCAAAAATATTTTATTCGCATCAGGCAGGGAAAGCGGTAAAGCAAGGTTTGACCAGTTTTATACGGTTCCTGCCGGTGGTGGCGCAGAAACAAAATTGCCGCTCGCCTATGCTGAGTTTGGCAGTTATTCACCGGATGGCAAAGAAATGGCTGTTGTGATTTTGTCACAGGTTTTCCGTAACTGGAAGCGGTACCTCGGCGGCATGAATGGTGATATACGCATTTACAATTTTGAAAAACAAACCGATGAAAACATAAGCGCAACAAGCGATGCAGATGACGAATTTCCCATGTGGCATGACAATTATATTTATTTCCTCAGCGACCGCGGGCCAGAAGTGCGTATGAATTTGTGGAGATATGATATCAGCAAAAAATCTTTTGAGCAGCTTACAAAATTCACTGACTATGACGTGCATTTCCCTTCGCAGGGGCCTGATGATATTGTGTTTGAAGCAGGCGGCAAATTATACATCTATCCATTTACCACGCAACAGCCAAAAGAAGTAAAAGTAACTGTTGTTACAGACGAGGCTTTACTTAAACCAAAAACCATTGCAGTAAATGATTATGTAGAGCATACATCCATAAGCGCTGATGGCAAAAGGGTTTTAGTGGAGGCGCGTGGTGATATTTTTTCAGTGCCTGCAGAAAATGGTTATGTAAAAGATCTCACTATGACTTCCGGCGTTGCCGAGCGTTACCCATCATGGTCGCCTGATGGAAAAACAATTGCTTACTGGAGTGATAAATCGGGTGAATATGAATTATGGCTGATGGAAGCAGGCAATGAAAACAGTGCGAAAAAAGTTACGGATTATGGTGCGGGTTACCGTTATGCGCTATCATGGTCGCCGGACAATAAGAAGCTTGCATTTATTGACAAAGCAGGAAAAATAAAAGTATATGATATAGCATCGGGCTCAACGGCGGATGTGGACCAGGGTCTATATTTTTCTCATGGCAATATGGAAGGCTTTACATTCAGTTGGTCGCCGGACAGCCGCTGGCTTGCTTACAGCCGTGATTTGGAAAACCAGCATTTTGCTGCATTTATCTACGACGTAAAAAATAAAAAAACACAACAGGTAACAAGCGGTTTTTACAGTTGCTCCAATCCTGTATTTGATCCCGACGGAAAATATTTATTTGTGCTCACTTCACAAACCTTTGTGCCTTATTACAGCGATGAAGACAATACTTTTATATATGCCAACAGCACCCAGTTAGCTGTTATCGGGTTACACAAAAATACTCCATCCTTATTAGCACCAAAGAATGATACAGTAGCAATAAAAGAAGACGAAAAACCCGCCGCAAAAGATGATGCAAAAAAGAAAGACGATAAACCTTCAGCCGTTGAAAATAAAAGTGATTCAAATGCAGTAACCATTGACTTTGACGATATGGAGCAGCGGATGGAATTACTGCCCGTTACACCGGGTAACTTAGGTGCACTGAATACAGTAAAGGGAAAAGTGTTATATATACGGTCTCCAAATACAGGCGCACCTGACGGCGGCCAGCCTTCACTCAAATATTATGATATAGACAAGCGTGAAGAAAAAACAATATTGGACGGTGCAGATAATTACTGGCTAAGTGCAGGCAGAGAAAAAATACTTGTATCAAAATCGGGTGCAATGGCGGTAATCTCTCCCGATGAAGGCGCTAAATTCGACAAGCCGCTACGGCTAAATGAAATGCAGATGACTGTTGATCCCATGCAGGAATGGAAACAAATTTTTACCGATGCATGGCGCATTGAAAGGGATTATTTTTATGATGCCAATATGCACGGCGTAAACTGGCCTTTAATAAAAGACAGGTATATGAAAATGCTTGAAGGCGCCGCGTCACGTGAAGATGTTGATTTCATTATCGGTGAAATGATTGGTGAACTTAACTCCTCACACACTTATCATGGCGGTGGCGATATGGAAAAAATAAAATTTGAACCCACCGGTTATATTGGTATTGACTGGGAAGCGGACGGTGGCTTCTATAAAGTGAAAAAAATTATTCACGGCGCATCATGGGATGCAGAAGTGCACTCGCCCCTGGATATGCCCGGCGTGGATATAAAAGAAGGTAATTATATACTCGCTGTAAACGGCATTCCGATTACTACTGACAAAGAACCTTTCGCAGCATTCCAGGGATTGGCAAACAAAACTGTGGAGCTTACTTATAATACCACTGCTTCATGGACCGGTGCAAAAACAGTTATTGTAAAAACAATGGATGATGAATACCGCCTGCGCAACCTTGCATGGATTGAAGCCATGCGCAAAAGGGTTGATGATGCCACCAATGGCGATGTGGGTTATATTTATGTGCCCAGTACAGGCCTTGACGGGCAAAGTGAACTGCTGCGTCAGTTTAGTGCACAATGGAATAAGAAGGCGCTTATTATTGATGAACGTTTTAATAATGGCGGCCAAATACCTGACCGTTTTATTGAAATGCTCAACCGCACACCTCTTTCCTTTGTTGCTACACGTGATGGTAAGCCCTGGCAGTGGCCGCTCTTTGCAAACTTTGGCCCCAAAGTTATGCTCATTAATGGCTGGAGCGGCAGCGGTGGCGACGCCTTCCCCGATTACTTCAGGAAGAAAAATCTCGGCCCGCTTATCGGCAGCCGTACATGGGGCGGGTTGATTGGTATCAGCGGCTATCCTGATTTAATTGACGGTGGCACTATCACTGCCCCATCATTCCGTATTTTCAATCCTGATGGTACACAGTTTAAAGAAGGCCATGGTGTTGATCCTGATATTGAAGTACCGGAGGATTTGGGTGCTATGGCAAAAGGCATAGACACTCAATTAGAACGTGCCATCGTTGAAATAAAAAATTTACTCAAAACAAAAGGTTATACAGCGCCGCAGGTACCCAAGGTTGAAAAAAGAAATTAACAGTTTATAAAACCTTAGAAGCTGCTAAAAATAGATTTATTCAAAGAAGCCATTTCGCGTCAGGCCAAAAGAACTATAAAAATAAAAAACGAAATTCCTTCGCTCTTACAGGAATTTTTATTAACTTAATTCTTTACATTTATTAACAATCAGTGTTTCTCAAAATATACCCTGTCAGCT
>JBBRAD010000050.1:0-9139 GCA_038207175.1 Chitinophagales bacterium | reverse complement strand
AATGTTCTTGTAATCGTTGGCGCGGCATCTGGTTGTTGCGCAATGGAACTTAATGCTGATGAAACCGCTTTACCTTCACCCAACGCAGGCATCATGCAGCCGATGCCGGTTGTAAGCCCTGCCATTACAATTGATATTACTGCGATAATTGTTGTACTATCCATTATGTTTTATTTAGTTGTTAATATTTTTATTTTACTGATTTTTTTTGAATCGTGCACTGCGGCAGTTATATATACTGTTGCAAGAATGCTGAAAATATATGCCTGCACCATACCGGTAAGTAAGCCCAGTGCATTCATAATAACAGGAAATATAAAAGGAGATATACTTAATAAAATTGCAACGATCATACTGCCGCTCATAATGTTGCCAAACAACCTTACTGCCAATGCCAGTGTGCGTGAAATTTCGCTAATGAGGTTAAAAGGAAGCATGATAAATGTTGGCTGCAGGTAAGATTTTAAATAATCTTTTAAACCGCTTTTACTAATTCCAAAAAATGGTACTGCCATAAATACACAAAGTGCCAATGCAGTTGTGGTAGAAAGCGAGGCTGTTGGCGGTGTATAGCCTGGAAATATGATACAGATATTTGCAACACCGATGAATAAAAACAGGGTGCCGATAAAGCCAATATATTGTTCCGGCTTGCTCAAACCAACTTCTTTAATTTGTGCATTAATGCCGGTAACAATCATTTCCAGAAAACATTGCCAACGCGAAATATGAACATCTGTTTTAAGTTTTCGTGTGACCAACGCTGCTGCCAATACCAGCACCATCATTATAGCCCAGGTTGTAACCAAGGTAAGATTGATGGTAACAAAACCATGTTGCCAGAAGATGGTTTGGTCAGGACTGAGCTCCATGTATATTCTCCTTTTTTAGTTGCACTTGTTTTGCATCAATTGTTTTGGTAAAATGAATAACAATAAACCTTGCTGCTATAAAACCGAGCAAGCAAATAACAAGCCGTTGCCAGTTGCCGGAACCGATAAAATAAAATCCAGCCATTACAATACCAATACGTAAGATGAAACTTCCTAATACCAACAACGCCGGTATTTTAGCAGTCACCATTTTTTTTACCGTAAGCCAAAGCCCACCAAAAAAAATAATTCCCAGCGCAATTCCTGCAACAGGAGCGAATATCATTAATAAGATTTCATTCATCATTTTCTGCTTTATTGTTATGCATTTCTTTATCTTCTTTGGCAACCCAATACCATGCGATTATGCTGCCGCTACACAATCCTATAATCAGGCACGACAGTGTCCATGAAAAGGTTTGCGGATATTTTTTATCCAGCCAAAATCCCAACACAGCACCTAGTAAAGTAGGCACAACAACTGCCCATCCCACCATTCCCATCATACCTAAGCCCATCCAAACACCTTTGTTCTTATTACGTAATGCTTTTAACTTTTGCTTTTCTTTTTCAGCAATTTTGCTGCTAAAAAAATCTTCATTCTTTTTGTTAACAGGTTCCATAATTACTTTTTACGAAATTTATCAAAGCTGTAAATAAAACCGCTTTCCAGCTTTAGCGTTACGGAACGCATGCTGCTTTCTGCTTCATCCTGTTTTTTAAATTCATTCTTTATCAGGTCGCTCAATTTGCCAAGATCAACACCACCAATAGCATTGCGGACTGATACCAAAACTTCTTTACCTGCTTTCACCATCACACCTGCATCAACCGCAATATATTTTGCGCCATCATTTTTTGTTTCATATATAAAAATTCCCGGAACCAATGCAGCCACACAATCGAGCCTTTGTGGCAGTAAACCATAAGAGCCTTTACTTGTTTCCATCACAATGTTGCTTACATTGTTGATGTCGGCGAACACTTTGAATGGAAGCAATATTTTAAGATGCATTAATTGTGTGTCCATATTTTTTTGTTGACCAGCATTTGTACTTCGTGGCATCTTCGTTGTGTCACTCACTTGTACTGCATATTTTCATAGCGGCTGTATGCTGCATAATGAACCGAACGTAAAAGAGTGCGACGCAACAATGCTTCATGCATGTTCTATCGCCCGGTTCATAAAAATTATTTATCTTTCTTCTCCACATCGTTTTTCTTTATTTCATTTATTGATCCAATCATATAAAAAGCACTTTCAGGATAGTCTTTAAATTCATCTGCAAGAATACGTTCGCATCCATCTAATGCATCTTTCAAACTCACCTGAGTTCCTTTGATTCCGCTGAATTGTTCTGTTGCAAAAAATGGCTGTGTGAGAAACCGTTCAATACGTCTTGCACGGTTTACCACGTTGCGATCCTGCACCGATAATTGTTCCATGCCGAGCATGGAGATGATGTCTTTTAATTCCTCATATTGCGCTAGTGTTTGCCGTATTTTTTGCGCAAGATTATAATGTCTTTCGCCGATGATTCCCGGCGTTGCCATTTTGGAATTCGACTGCAATAAATCAATGGAAGGATACAAACCTTCGCTTGCTTTTTTTCTTGACAAAGCGATAGACGCAGAAAGATGCGAGAAGGTATGCACGGCGGCAGGATCAGTTAAATCATCTGCAGGCACATACACCGCTTGAATAGATGTGATGGCGCCGGTATTTGTATAAGCGATGCGTTCTTCCAGTTCAGAAAGTTCCGTTCCCATTGTTGGCTGATAACCGAGGCGTGAAGGCATTTGCCCCATCAAACCGGATACTTCCATACCCGCTTGTATAAAACGAAAAATATTATCAATCAATAACAACACATCGCGGTGTTCATCATCACGAAAATATTCAGCCATCGTTAGCGCCGCGTGACCTACGCGAAAACGTGCACCCGGCGGTTCATTCATCTGTCCAAAAACCATCACCATATCTTTTAGCAGACCGGCATCTTTCATGGCGTTGTACAGTTCATTTCCTTCGCGGCAACGTTCACCGATACCACAAAACATACTCACGCCTTTGTTATGCCCAACCATGTTATGGATCATCTCAGTAAGCAATACCGTTTTGCCAACACCAGCACCACCAAATAACCCTGCTTTGCCGCCACGTTCTAACGGTATCAACACATCAATGGCTTTAATGCCGGTTTCAAATACTTCAGATTTGGTAGAGCGGCTTGCCAATGATGGTGGTGACTGATGCACATTGCGTTGTTGCATATGCTGCAATGGTGCAAGATGATCAATGGTGTTGCCAAAAACATCGAACATGCGCCCCAGGATTTCTTTACCAACCGGAACAGTGAGTTCTGTTCCGTTTGTTTCTACTTCCATACCTCTTGCCAAACCCTGCGTAGGATTTAATGCAATTCCACGTACACTATGATCATGCAGTTGAGCCAATACTTCAATAGAGATTTCCTTATTTTTTCCTGAGTGCAGTAAAGTATAAACTGGAGGCAGATTATTTTCGAAACGTACATCTACAACACTGCCACGAACAGAAATAATTTTTCCATATTGTAATTTTTCAGCAGGATTTTTTTCTGTTACACTCATGTATTATGGTTCGATGATCACTTTCATAGCTTTCTCTTTGCCGGCATTGCCAAACACCTGGTAAGCTTTCATTATCTCATCTAATTTGAAATGATGCGTGATTAATTTCTTCGGTTCAAGCTTGCCTGATGATACCGTTTTCAATAGCATGGGCGTTGTGTTTGTATTCACTAAACCCATGGTGATGGTGATGTTCTGTATCCAGAGATCTTGCATTTGCAAGTCAACAGGTTTGCCATGCACGCCAATATTGGCAAGATGCCCGCCGGGACGAACAATCTTTTGACAGATATCGAAAGTTGCAGGAATACCAACGGCTTCAATGGCCACATCAACGCCGTCTTTTGTTTCAGCCAGCATTCTTTTTACTGCATCTTCTTTGCCTGAATTAACGGTATGTGTGGCGCCGAATTTTTTTGCCATCTTCAGGCGATTATCATCCAGGTCAATCATATAAATTTTTGCCGGAGAATAAAATTGCGCCGTAAGCATAGCTGCCATGCCAATCGGTCCGGCGCCAACAATGGCAATGGTATCACCGGGTTGAACCTGCCCTGCAAGAACACCGATTTCAAAACCTGTGGGAAGTACATCACTCAGCATCACTAACGTTTCCTCGTCAGCACCTGATGGAATCAAATGAAGACTGTTATTGGCATGTGGAATGCGAACATACTCAGCTTGTGTGCCGTTGATCAAATGACCTAATATCCAACCTCCATCTTCGCAATGCGAATACAATTGTTTCTTGCAGTATTCACAACTGCCGTCGGATGTAATACAAGAGATGATAACATGATCACCCTTTTTAAAATTAGTGACAGAAGCACCCACTTCTTCAATCACACCAACACCTTCATGACCGAGCGTTGTGCCTGGCCTTACAGAAGGCGTTTTCCCATGTAAGATGCCTAAGTCAGTTCCGCAGATTGTTGTTTTTATAATTTTCACCAATGCATCTGTTGATTTTTCAATAACAGGTTTTGGTATTTTTTTTAAGGCAATTTTTCCGGGTCCATCATATACCAAACCTTTCATTGTTGCATGACCGTTTACTGCTGCTTTTGATTGTTCCTGTTTGTTTGAAACTTTCGGTTTCTTTTCAACTGTTGTTAGCATGTCTATTATTTATATGCATTAGATAAATTGTTTCATTTTCAAAAAATCTTCATCATACAGTTCACGTAGTGCTTTTAGTTCCACAAAAGCTCTCCCCCAATGTTGACATTCATAATCTTCTTATAATAAGAAGGTTAATTTCACTTTCTTATTTTCAAGAAGATGATCGTTATTATTGATAATTGAAGAGCGATTCATTTTAATGATTAGTCATAAGAAATGATCGTTCCTGTATTTGCCAGGCCACTGGAACCTCGTATATCTCTCGAAGAATGAGGCTTCACAGCATCAACTGCACTGCGCCCTACAGAAGAAGCTACGAAACCAGATGATTTTTTCAATGGCTTTTTTTGCTTTTTTTCTGCAACCTTTTCAGGCACTATATTTTTTGTATCTTTTTTGTCAATTGGATTTACACCAGGTTTGATTTTATTGACATCGTTCTTTTGTAACACTGTTTTGTTTTTCATGTTTTTTTTAAATTTTATTAAAAAAGTTTTTTTGCTATTGTCCCTGGCGTTGCGGGATCAACCAATCCATAATTTTCAGAGAGCAATTTTTCATTTTGATGATGATATTTTACCCTGCCCAAAAGGTGCGTGATAAGCGCTATATGTGTTGCTTTCTTGTTGTCTGCGCTTACTATAAACCATGGAGCATGTTTGAAATTTGTTCTCAACAACATTTCATCCCGGGCATCTGAATAATCTTTCCAGTGTTTTTGTGCCACCTCGTCTATCGGGCTTATTTTCCATTGCTTCAGCGGATCTTTTTTGCGATCATCAAATCTTTTTTGCTGTTCTTTTTTGCTGATATCCAGGTAATATTTCAGAATGATGAAGCCTCCTTCAATCAATCCATTTTCAAATGATTCTACCTCTGTAAAAAATGATTTGTATTGTTTATGGGTGCAAAAGCCCATTACCTTTTCAACACCAAGCCGGTTGTACCAGCTTCGGTTGAAAAGGACAAATTCTCCGGAAACAGGCAGGTGAGCAGTGTAACGTTGAAAATACCATTCGCGCTCCTGGAAATCGGTTGGCTTACCCAAAGCCACTACTATTGTTTCCCGCGGGCTAAGGTGTTTGATGATCCTTTTTATCGTTCCGTCTTTACCGGCTGCATCCCTTCCTTCGAGTATTACAAGAAGTTTTAAATCTGAAGCAATCACCTCCTTTTGCAACTTCACCAATTCTATAAATAGATCATGCAATATTTTTTTCTTTTTCTTTTTCTTTTCTTTTTTGATTTTGGTACCCGATTTCGTTTGCTTGTCTTTCACACCGTTGACACCAATTTCCAAAAGAGTTTCCGTTTCCGGTTTCATTTTTTTCTTTTTAAATTTTGATTGTGATTTCATAAAATCATGTCATTGCGCCTTCGCCTTGCTGAAAAATTATCAACTGTTTTCCAGGAACGCTTGCACTTCGGGGACGTTTAAATTTCGATTCATCAAATACGGAACAGTCTTTTATCGCATCTGTTGAAATGTTCACAATAACTTTGGAATTGCACCATGTATCTATTTCACATTCTACTGTGTCTTCAAAACAACCTGTTCCCCCGGATATTGAACATTAGCATCGCTTTCAGCTGTAATAAAAAAACCTGTAGGATTAATTGTACTTACTGTTTCTAATGAGCTCTTTAATGTTTTGGAAAGAAGGCTACTTGATGTTTTAATTTGCCCGATATTTTTTGCTGCATTATTGTCTGAGTTCATCCATACTACATAAAATTCTTTAGGCGGATTCAGCCTGTCAGGACTCGCCAGTCGCATTACGTTCAAATCAATGTTGTAATTGCTGTTTTTATCTTTTTTAATTTTTACGGTTCCTTCTGCAGCAGGAACAACTGATGATATTTGAAATGACATTTTCCGTGCGCAGGAACTAAACGTGAACGTAATAAATAGTACAGCAATAAGTGAATAAATACTTCTTACCAAAGTTTGATGGTTTGTTTTCATTTTAATTTTTTTGAATTGTGTTTGTAAATAATTTTTCTTTTTTAATCTTGTTTTTCATTAATCTTAATAACTTTCGGTTATTATTTTGAATTGAATATTGGCGTAAAACTTTTTGCTTTCTATGTGTCTGAATTCTGATTCGTTAAACGGCTTACTGTTTTTAACTGCATCAATATTAAAGTTGACAAATTGCAGCACCTTTCCTATTCTCCCAAATCTTTGCTTCCTTCATCTGCCACCACATATTTATTAAATAAAAGAATAAGGCGCGTGAATTCACCTTCATTCGATTCTACTTTAATTTCAACATTATTTGCCTGAAGAATAGTTTTTGTTATTGGTAATCCAAAACCCAATCCTCCGGGTTTATTGGTAAATCCTGCATTAAATATGGATTGTAAATGTTCTTCCCGGATGCCGCAGCCATTATCTTCTATTTCTATTACATATTTGCCCGCAATATATTTTCCGTTCAGCTTCAATATTCCTGTTTCCGAAGGCATTGCATCTATTGCATTAATAATAATATTAGTGAAGGCAATTTTCATTTTTGCTTCGTTTGCCACTATAACAAAGTCATCTGTATAAAATGTTTTAATAACAGTGATACTTTTTAGTTTTAACCTGTCATCCACGATATTTAATACCTCATTAAGAAGCGTGTTAACGGAATGGCTTGCCTCTTCTTTTTCAGGCTTTTGATAGGTAAGTAGCCTCGTGATCAGATCATTTATGCGTAATGAATTTCGCATGATAATATCCAGGTATTCTTTCTGCTGATCATCTTGTAAAATGTTATATAGAATTTCAGCAGACAAATTGATACTCGTTAATGGACTGCGCACTTCATGCGCAAGAAATGTAATAAATTCATGCTCATCCTCTTTAAATTTTGGAAAAGCATCCAGACGGATATAATAATTATCTCCTGCATTTGACATGTCGGAAACAGAAGAAGACAACGTTTTCATTTCCAGACCTGTTTCCTTTGCTTTTATATCTTGAATATGAGCACCATTTGTTTGCTTATAGCTGATTGAAGTTGTAGTAGTCATCTTGTTGATTGAAAAGTGAATAATTTCTAACTTCTACAGCTCGGATTATTATTGGATTTTTTTTTAAAAGCATTTATGAATTGGTAAAGGTAGTTAGACCGGCATCCTTATTTCTTACACAATTGTTGAAATAAGTTGCATAAATCACACATTGATGGTGCCAGAATTAAAACAGTGTTAGTTCATTTTCATTACCAATTGTTCCATTATTTTCTAACATTTGGTTTTATCAATCGTCATAGCCGCTTTTGATAACTGTTGAAATCATTTTAAATTGAACATTGGCATTAAAGTGATGTTTTGTATGAGCGGGAATAATAATTGCTTCACCTAACTTCAACTTATATTCTTTATCATCAATCGTGAGTTCAGCAGCACCGTCAATTATTTGAATATAATTATCAAATGGCGACGTTTTCTCCGATAATTCTTCACCTGCATCAAACGAAGAAACAGTTACATTTCCTGTTGTTTTTTTTGATGATCGTTTTACTTACCACAGCATTAGGCATATATTCAATAATTTCAACAACAATATGAACTTTTGATTTTTCTAATTCTGCAAACCCACTGTGATCTTTCACTCCATTTATAATCATATTTTATTTTTTTGCCACAACAGCATTGTTTTAAAAGCAACAACCGATATAATAACGATAGTGCAAAGTTCAGTTGAATAAAATTCTAAAGCCTTACAGATTAAAAGAAAGCCTTACATAAATCACAGGTTTTCTAAATTGCTTTTGCGTTTTTGCTTTAACTTTTTAAAGAAAGAAGGCGACAAGCCAGTGATTTTTTTGAATTGATTTGATAGATTTAATGGCAGAATGCAACTTTTAAATAAAATCTTTAATAAAATAGGATGGAGTGGGTTAATTCTGATATGCTTTTTTATAGGTTTATATACTTATTCTTTGATTAAGAAAAAGGATAGAATAGAAGAAGCAGCTTATGTAAGCGGAACGAGTTTAGGAGTTAGTAAAGGAGTTCGTGGAAGTTTATATTTATACTATTCTTTTAAGGTTAATAATCAAACTTACAGTGGCAATGTAACGGATGATTTTTGCAAAACTTGCTCCGCTTGTTGTGAGGCAGGCTATTCAGTAATTGTGAGATATGAAAAAGACAACCCGGAGAACAATGATTTAGTTATAAAGCTACCAGAAGGTGTAGTTTTAGAAGATAATCAGTAACATAATAAAGATTAATTGCTACATGTTTAAAAAAATTATTTTTTAAAATTTTGGTTGCCTGCCTTAATTATTTCTTTATACATTCTTGGAAATATCCATTCACTTAACAAACATCCCGAAGACAGTCGTAATCCAGTTTTAATTCTGTACAGAGGAGTTGAATTTTTCTGTCGTAGTGGGGTCTTCACAGCAGAGCTAAGAGCGTGGGCTGAGACCCCGCGTATATTTTTGAATTTTCAGGGTTTTTACAGGGGGCAATTTAAAAATTTGATGTGATTATTTATCTGTTTTATTTTTATTGGTTTGCTTTTGACTGTT
>JBBRAD010000049.1:0-9192 GCA_038207175.1 Chitinophagales bacterium | reverse complement strand
GCCACCGGCAGAATAACCTCAATTTCCCCTACAGCTACCGCAAGTGCCAGGCTGACTTTTGTTTTGAAAGCGCCTGAGTGGAAAGTTATGATCTGTAACTTTAAAAGAAAGGTATTTGGATTACAGATGGAGTATGGCTAACAGGTTATTGCTATAGGGTTACTATGGAGTTATTAGGGGTGTACTATAAGGTTACTATGAAGTAAGGTCCCTATAAGGTCTCTATAACATCCCTATAAGGTCTCTATAATGTCTCTGACTGATTGGATGAAAATGAGCTGACAGGGTATATTTTGAGAAATACTCATTGGTTACAAGTGTACAGCATCAAATTAATAATAATTTCTGTAAGGGCAAAGAAATTTCATTCTTTATTTTTATTGTTTTTTTTGGCCTGACCGGATATGGCTTCTTTGAAGAAATCTATTTTTAGACAGTTTCTAAGATATTACCTGTATTCAAAATTATCGCACTGGCCTGTGAACAAAGAATTTTTCTTTCATGCGGAGACTGAGGGATTCGAACCCTCGATACAGTTTCCCGTATACACACTTTCCAGGCGTGCTCCTTCAACCACTCGGACAAGTCTCCTTTTTTTCAGGGCAGCAAAAATAATCTTTCAAACATCAGCTTCCGAATATTTTTTCTGCATTTGCAGTAGTAACTGCAGCAACCTCTTCAACCGGTATGTTTTTTATTACAGCTAATTTTTCTGCCACATATTTTATATAACTGCTTTCATTTCTTTTTCCGCGAAAAGGCACGGGAGCCAGATAAGGCGCATCGGTTTCTAAAACTATTTTATTCAGGCTTATATTTTTTAAAGTATCTGCCAGCCCTGAATTTTTATAGGTAAGGACGCCGCCAATACCAAGATAAAATCCCATATCAATAATTTCTCCGGCTTCTTCGCCTGTGCCGCTGAAACAATGAAATATACCGCCCAAACCCTTACCTGCAAAGGGTTTTACTGTATCAATGGTTTCCCGCATGGCATTGCGCGTATGAATAACAATTGGCATGGATTTGTTTAATGCCCACTGCATTTGTATTTTAAAAACATCATATTGCTGAGCAGTAAAAGTTTTATCCCAGTAAAAGTCAAGCCCAATTTCACCAATGGCTGCAAACTTTCTTTTAGCAAGCCATTCTTCTGCCACATTCAATTGCTGTAAATAATTTTCTTTTACTGAACATGGGTGCAGCCCCATCATGGCAAAGCATTTACCGGAAAATTTTTTTTCCAGTGCCAGCATTTTATCAATTACTTCACTGTCAACAGCAGGCAAATAAAATTTTGAAACCCCTGATGCTTCTGCTCTTTTCATTACTTCATCCATATCAGCCTTAAATTCATCCAGGTATATGTGGCAATGCGTATCTGTAAATTTCATTTATCAAAAATCTGCTTTTTTAACAATAGTTAAACCATTCTTTACGTTTATGGTCTATGGGTTATTCATTAACAACTAATCTTTATTTATGAAACAATTAAGGACTGTCTCAGGAAGTTTTACCATATTGCTACTTTTTTCAGTTTTTATCATATCCTGTCAAAAATCGGTAACCAATAACACCGGTACCACTCCCACCGATGAACAGAAATTACAGTTAAGCATAAGTTCATCTGCCCAGGATCAGGCTGACAATGTTTACAACGATGTTTTTGCAAATGTAATGGGCGTAAATGCCGACCTGGGGATTGGCGGCGGTATTGGCGTATTTGGTAAAGGGGGCGGGCCCGGCGCAGACAGTTTGCCACATTGTTTTACGGTAACTATTATTCCCTTAGATCCTTTAGTATTCCCCAAAACTGTAACCATTGATTTTGGCACAGGATGCACAGGTACCGACGGGCATACAAGACGGGGGAAGATAATTACCGTTTACACGGGCCCAATGATAATACCGGGAAGCAGGGCCACCACTACATTTGACGGTTTTTATACTGACAGTATAAAAGTAGAAGGCACACATATTGTACAGAATAACAGCACCGGCAATCATTTTATTTTTTCAGTAAAAGTTGAAAATGGAAAGCTGACCGCGCCAAGTGGAAATTTTATTCTATGGAATAAAAACATTACTGTAACACAAATAGAAGGTAATGGCACAATACATAATCCTCTGGATGATATTTTCAGCATTACAGGGACCGGCAATGGCACGGTAAAACGTGGCGATAACACTGTACAATGGAGCGCGGAAATTATCAACCCGCTTATAAGAAAATTCATCTGCCGCTGGAATGTGAAAGGAACAGTGCGCCTTACTGTAAATGGCATTACAGGCCTGCTGGATTATGGCAATGGTGACTGCGATAATAAAGCCACGCTTACCATAGGAACATTTGTTATAAATATTACCCTACCGTAATTTTTAAAGTATCAATTTAAGAATTACATTTGATGAAGTTTTCATAGGGTACGGATTAAAAACGGGCCGGGGTTTCTACCTTGGCCTTCGTTTTTTAAAGGGAAATCTTATGTACCGGGCAGCAGAATAAATATCCGGCTTATTTTGCGTCGCACACTTCAGCATTCGGCCCTATGTTCATCCATTAAAATTTTATTAACCAATTTTTTGCGCTGCCGCCTAAAATGCTATTTTCACATATTAATGAAAAAAGAAGACCAGGTTATTTTAGGGATTGACCCCGGCACCGTTATAATGGGCTATGCATTAATAAAAGTACAGGGTAATAATATTTCAATTATTGCAATGGATGTGCTGAAGCTTGCCACAAAAAAAGATATGTATGAAAGGTTGCAAACCATTCATGCCACCGTGTGCGGTTTAATAAAAAAGTACGCCCCCACCACTTTTGCCATTGAAGCGCCTTTCTTTGGTAAAAATGTACAGAGCATGCTGAAGTTGGGAAGAGCGCAGGGAGTGGCCATAGCCGCGGCTATGCAAAGCAGCATTGCCGTTACAGAATATTCGCCAAAAAAAGTAAAACAATCAATCACAGGGAATGGTAATGCAGATAAAGAGCAGGTGTGGAAAATGCTGCAGCGCATTTTAAGCATTGAAAAAAAACCGCAGTATTTTGACGCCACTGATGCGCTGGCCGTGGCATTGTGCCATCATTATCAAACATTCTCAACTGTTGCCGGAACGGCGAAAAAATTAAAAGGCTGGAATGAGTTTGTTGCAAAAAACCCCGGGCGGGTTTTAAAAAAATAAACCTGTTCTTCCAATACATCCAAATAAAAAAAGAAATGGCGTCCCATTTCTTTCTCAGTATAATCCATCGGGTTAGTTAGTCAAATTTCTTTTACTGATTATAATTTAAAAATGCCTCTACAGTTTAAGGAATGATTTCGCTGCTACGTGTTTACCGTTTCCATATATATCTGTATTAGTGGTGCCGCCGGAATTGCCTGTTACATAAAATTCATCGTCATTTGGATCCGGCGTTGCTGCGCCTTTTGTTTGCGTAAATATGCGGTTGCCATTATATTTTTTTAATTCCCCGTTTGGATAAGTAAATATTTTCAAACCTGAATGTTCATATACGGGGTAAGGCGCGTTGGGGGATGTAATGTTATTGATGGTAAGCTCGCCGCCCACCTGCACATCGCCAATAAAGAAATTTTCGAAATTAGTTTGTGAAACCGTGCCTGCCTGTGGCGCTGATACTGGCTGAAAATAAGTAATGATTATTTTCCCTTTTTTTGTAATGCCATTTGGGCTGGTGCAGCCATTACCAAAATCAATAGTAAGCTTGTGCGGGAAAACAACGGATGCAGCATAGCCATCCATGCTTACGTTATCTGAATTAAGGGCAATAGGCATATTGTCCTCTGCTTTATCATACCCCATCACAATATTAAAAACATCGTTGTCAATATTATTTGCTGCATCGTCATTGTCCATTGCATTTACCTGGTGTACAATGCCTGTATGGCTATTTTCGGGATAAGAATTTACAGGTTTGGAGCAGGAAATAAAAAAAAGTAAAAATGTTATTGCACACAATAACAGCAGCGGGTTTAGCTTAAGGGTTCTCATAACTGGATATTTGGATTTGGGATAATAAAAATACCCAGGATATTTACAGGGGAAGAATTTTAATGTCTGCAACTATATCCACATCGGACATCAGTTACGCATTAAAGGCTTAAACTGGTAGGAAAGTGAATGATTAAATTTTAAAGAGTAAAATAAAAGCAGCCTTAATAAAAAAAATATTGTCTATTTTTATAGGGTAACTATTTTACCTAATGACAGAACAAGCTATTTTAGCGGGATGCTTGCAAAATGATGCTGCGGCACAAAGGGAGTTGTATAACAGGTACAGCCCCAAGATGCTGGCTGTATGTTATCGTTTTGCACACAGCCGTGAAGATGCGGAAGATATGCTGCAGGAAGGTTTTATAAAAATTTTTACTCAAATCCACACATTTCAGAACAAAGGTGCATTTGAAGGCTGGATAAGACGGATAATAGTGCATACGTGCATTAATTTTTTAAAGAAAAATAAAAAGTTCAATGAAAATGTTGATTTGGCTTATGCCACATACCTGCAGATAAAAGAAGAAACGATGCCTTCAATAATGCAGGGCAAGCAGGTGGTTGAATCAATAAGGTTATTACCATTAGGGTACAGGACAGTTTTAAACCTGTATGCCATTGAAGGATATAACCATAAAGAAATTGCAGAAATGCTGGAAATAGAAGAAAGTACAAGCAGGAGCCAGTACACAAGGGCGAAAGCTATGCTTGAAGCTATTTTGATTAAAAAGAAAATTGTTGAAAACCTTGAAGAGAAATTGAACCTGGCAGCAGCGTATAAAAAATAACTGTCAAATATTGAGAAGACTAACTGTAAAAATTCATGAGAGACCCGATATATAATGACGATTTTGAAAATTACCTGCAAAACCAGGTAAATAAACACAGGATATATCCTTCCGATAATATATGGAGAAATATTCAGCAGGAAATTCATGGCTATGGTAAATGGCCTGCTCTTACTGCCATTACCATTTTTGTGATATCTGCTCTGGTAGTGGGCACTTTTCTGGTAAAACCGCAGGCGCCCCGTATGTTGGTAGCAAATATTGCTATCTCCGCCCCGCAGGCAGCTATTACAAGAGAAAGCATCAATAAACAATCCAGTGAAGTTTTAGTTGAGCATTTATCAGTAGAACATATTACACAGCAAACTATTGACGCAGCGAATGAAAAATTAGAACCGCAAAATGAACTGGTTGCATACATTACTCCGGTGGCTAAAAATTTAAATTCCACAAATACTGGAGTTATGTCTTTGGCCGCAGCACAGCAGGAAAAAAACTCTACCTCCAAAATATCTGATATAAAAATGGATGGTTTTGCTACCCGTTTTGCGAGTACACAGGCCTCAGATAAAAAAACAAAAATTAAACCACTCTTTCCTATTTTTCCTTTTGACATAATTGCCAGTTCTGTTTCTTCTGAAAAAAATAATTTTGAAAACAGCATACCGGAACTAAATTTTCCTGCTGAACAAAAAAACTCTTCCTACGGTAATAATGCTTATACCGTTAAGTTAAATAAATCAATACTTACAAAACTTGATTTCCAGTTTTATCTTACACCTTCCATAAGTTACCGCCGCCTGCATGATAATGTAAATGGCAAACTTAGCCAGTCTTATATTACTGCACTTCCTTTTGCTGCCAATTACGCAGTGGATGTAAACCAGGTAGTACGCCATAAACCTGCAATGGGTTACGAAGTGGGATTCCAGCTTGGATATAAACTTTCAAACAGGCTGTCCCTCAGGTCAGGCTTTCAGTTTAATATGCAGCAGTACGATATTGAAGCATATATGTATAAAACTGGCTCATCTTCGGCTGCACCTCTGGGAGACGCACCCGCATCAGGTGTAAACACAAATACCTTTACAAATTTCAGAAATGCACCTGCGAGTTCCCCTTTTACCTTAAAAAACAGGTATTATGAAATTTCACTGCCGGTGGGTATTGACTGGAGACCGGTGGGCAACGGAAAAATTTCATGGGGCATAGCCGCATCTGTGCAGCCCACATATACATTTGACAAGCAACCATTCGTCATTACTTCCAATTATAAAGATTATGCTGACGGATCGCAGTTAATGCATAACTGGAATGTGAATACCAATGTGGAAACTTATATTGGCTACCAAACCGGCAAATTCAGGTGGCAGGCGGGTCCGCAATTCCGTTATCAGTTGCTTCCCACTTTATCAAATAAATATCCCATTAAGGAAAACCTGATGGATTATGGCTTTAAAATTGGTTTCGTAAAAAGTTTAAAATAGCATTGCACCGATACGCAATGTTTTCTGCCTGCTTATTTTTTTCTGTAATGCAACTACAGTTTTTTTAGCATATTGTTTATTGCAGCCTCCTCGCCAAAGGCGCTTGCAGAAAACACTTCAACCGCATTCTTTTAGCGCAAATTTTACCGGCTCTTTTTTTTTATTCAGCAAATTATCATTTACCTCTGCCGCACTAATCAATAATTACGGACGTTTAAAATATGTAATTTTATTTCATGAATACGCGAAGAGTTACTTACCGGCTTTGTACAGTAATTGTATTTTTTTCTATTTCCTGCAGCAATAATACAGAACATAGAAGCGGGGAAATAAAAAACTCAACTGACACAACAGTATTTTATCCATTGAACGATTATCTTATTCAACAAATAAAATCAGTTGACAGCAGTGCAGATTTTATTTACAAAATAACTATACAGGATGGCCATAAAGATTCCACGCGGATTACTGAAAATGAATTTAATGAATGGGCAAAAAAATTTGTTGAATTTAATATTGCAGACCCATCCATCAAAAAATTCTATACCCAGGATATTTTTTTAGACCAGGCCACAAACAGTTATACATTCAGTTACAAATGTACCCGCAACGACCTGCCTTTGCAAAGCGCTGACATTTTACTTGATACTGCCACGCAACAGGTAAAAAGAATATTTATGAGCAGGAATGGCGTAACACCCGACAGTTCAGTTACGGAAAAAATGGGCTGGAAAAATAACTGTAACTTTTTTATAAACAGTATAATACAATTTGCCCGCAGAAAAGAAACCGTTCAGCAAAATATAATTGTATGGCACTATAAGGTTTAATTTTGCCCCAGGATTATGAATTCAGCAGCATTCCAGCAGATTGTACACACCCTTCCCCATCAACCGGGCATATACAAATATTTTGATGCCGGCGGTGAATTAATTTATGTGGGCAAGGCAAAAAGCCTGCGCAAACGGGTGGCTTCCTATTTTACAAAAACATTTACCAGCTATAAAACACACGAACTGGTACAGCGCATCAGCCGCATTGAATTTACTATTGTTAATTCCGAGCAGGATGCTTTTTTACTGGAAAACTCTCTTATAAAACAATTTCAGCCTAAGTATAATATCAATCTTAAAGACGATAAATCTTATCCTTTCATCGTAATTAAAAAAGAAAAATTTCCGCGCATATTTCTCACAAGAAAAAAAATAAACGACGGCTCTGAATACCTCGGCCCGTTTACATCGGCAGGTAAAGTAAGGGAGCTTATCAGCTTTATCAGGCAGTTCATCCCTTTGCGCACATGCAAGCTTGCGCTTACGCAGAACAATATCCTGAAAAAAAAATTTAAAGTTTGCCTTGAATACCACCTTGGAAACTGCAAAGGCCCCTGTGAAGGGCTGCAAAATGAAATAGATTATGCAGAAGGCCTACAGCAAATAAAGCAGATTCTGAAAGGAAATTTAAACCCGGTGATACAGCATTATAAAAAACAAATGTTTGATTATGCTTTGGCCCTTCAGTTTGAAAAAGCTGAACAGGTAAAAAAGAAAATTGATCACCTGGAAAATTACCAGTCAAAATCCGTAATCGTAAGCAGGCACCTTACAAACCTGGATGTTTTTTCTGTGCTTAAAGAAGGTGATATGGCTTATGTAAATTTCCTCATGGTGCAAAACGGCACCATTGTGCAAACACATACTGTAGAATTGCAGACAAAGCTGGAAGAGAGCGATGAAGAAGTACTGTTGTTTGCTGTTCTAAATCTAAGAGAAACCTTTAACAGCCCTGCCCATGAAATTGTGTCGTCTTTTATATTCAACTACCCCGATGCTGAAGTAACTGTAACTGTACCTAAAAGCGGAGACAAAAAAAAGTTGCTTGATCTTTCGCTGAAAAATGTAAATTATTTTAAAGAAGAAATAAAAAAGAAAAAAATATTGCAGATGGAAAATAAATCTGCTGATGAAAAAAAAATGGTGCTGAAAGAACTGCAGGATGCATTGCATTTAAGCCTGCCACCCATGCACATTGAATGCTTTGATAATTCTAATTTCCAGGGAAGCTATCCTGTATCTGCAATGGTTTGTTTTAAAAATGGTATGCCAAGCAAAAAAGATTACCGCCATTTTAATGTAAAAACAGTAAAAAGTATCAACGATTTTGCAACAATGAAAGAGGTAGTGCAAAGAAGATACAGCCGGCTAATAAATGAACAGCAGCCTTTACCGCAGCTCGTAATTATTGACGGGGGCAAAGGCCAGTTAAGCGCAGCAATGGAAAGCATCCATGAATTAAAACTTGATGGAAAAATGACAGTGATAGGGCTGGCAAAAAATGAAGAAGAAATTTTTTTCCCGGATGATAAAGAAGCTGTCAGGTTATCATGGAACAGTGAAGGGCTTAAACTGATAAGGTATATGCGCGATGAAGTACACCGGTTTGGTATTACGTTTCACCGCAACAAAAGATCAAAAGGCACATTTGCAAACGAGCTGGAAACTATAAAAGGCATTGGAAAAGAAACAGCGGAAGAGTTGCTGAAAGAATTTAAATCAATAAAAAATATACGTTTAAAAAGTATAGAAGAATTGCAAAACAAAATTGGAAAGGCAAAAGCAACATTAGTGTGGCGGCACCTGCATACATAAAAAAAGGGGCCCGGATAAAGATCCCACCCCGTTTTAAAATCCAATATCCTATGAAAAACCGTTACAAATCTAGTCTTTCATCCCGTTAATGCAAGTTTTTTTAATAAATATTTAGGATTAGGTAGAATAAGGATGAAGTCTTTTTAATACATTATAAGGATGCGGTATTTGCATCATCATCTTATCTACCACCTTGTGAAAAATCATCTTTCTATTGTTTCTTCTGTTATATCTAAAAACGTATTCATCTGC
>JBBRAD010000048.1:0-9326 GCA_038207175.1 Chitinophagales bacterium | reverse complement strand
TCCATCGATTTATTGCAATCGAATTCCAAAATGGCAACGCCGGGAATCATCGGCGAAAGACATTATAACCTGTCGCAAAAAATACGGCAGACACTAGCGCAATATGAAGAATTAAAAGACATCATTTCCATGCTCGGAATGGAACAATTATCGGTGCAGGACCGCAATGTGGTGAACCGTTCAAGACGCATTGAGCGTTTTCTCACACAGCCTTTTTTTGCAACCGAACAATTCAGCGGAATTAAAGGAACACAGGTGAGTTTGAAAGACGCTTTGGACGGATGCGAACGCATTCTTGCAGATGAATTTAAAGACTATCCTGAAAGCGCTTTTTATATGATTGGATCAATAGATGAAATAAAGAAAAAAGCAGTTGAGAAGAAAGAAAAATAATTTTTATGAAGCCAGCGACAAAGCATGCATGAAGCATCGTTGCGTCGCACTCTTGTACGTTCGGTTCATTATGCAGCATAAAAGCCGCCATGAAAATATTCAGTACAAGTGAGTGACACAACGAAGATGCCTTAAAGCACATTGCTGGTCAACAAAAAATATGGACACACAATCAATGCATCTTAAAATATTACTTCCGTTCAAGGTGTTTGCCGACATAAACAATGTAAGCAACATCGTAATGGAAACAAGCAAAGGTTCTTATGGCTTACTACCGCAACGCCTCGATTGTGTAGCGGCTTTAGTGCCGGGAATTTTTATGTATGAAACAAAAAGTGACGGTGCAAAATATATAGCCGTTGATGCGGGTGTGATGGTAAAGGCAGGCAAAGAAGTTTTGGTGTCTGTGCGCAATGCCATCGGCGGTGTTGACCTTGGTAAACTGAGCGATTTGGTGAAGAATGAATTTAAGCAACAGGGAGAAGCAGAAAGCAGTATGCGTGCTGTAACACAAAAGCTGGAAAGCGGGTTTATTTACAGCTTTGATAAATTTCGTAACAAGTAATTATGGAACCTGCAAAGGACAAGAAGAATGAAGATTTTTTCAGCGAAAAAATTGCTGAAAAAGAAAAGCAAAAGCTAAAAGCATTACGTGAAAAAAATAAAGGTGTTTGGATGGGCTTAGGCATGATGGGAATGGTAGGATGGTCAGTGGTTGTGCCTACTTTACTTGGCGCTGCATTAGGTTTTTGGCTGGATAAAAAATATCCTCAAACTTTTTCATGGACGCTGTCTTGCCTGGTTATTGGATTATTTAGCGGCAGCCTTATTGCATGGTATTGGGTTGCTAAAGAAGATAAAGAAATGCACAACAATAAAGAAGAAAACGATGGATGAAACCTTATTAATAATAGCAGCTTTTGTTGCAGGAATTGCATTGGGAATTATATTCTTTGGCGGGCTTTGGCTTACCGTAAAAAAATCTGTAACTGCTGAAGTGCCGTGGTTATGGGTGTTGGGCAGTTTCATTTTTCGCGTTGCGATTGTATTAACCGGGTTTTATTTTGTCAGTGCCGGAAACTGGCAACGACTTGTTACTTGTTTAATTGGTTTTATAGTAGCAAGGTTAGCTGTTATTCGCTTCACCAAGTCAATAGATGAAAAGCACATACAATTAAGAAAGGAGGCTGCACATGAAGCTTAGTCCTGACCAAACTATTTTTTGGCAACATGGTTTCATCACCATCAATCTTACCATTATTACTACCTGGGCTTTAATGCTGGTGTTAGTTATAGGGGCAAGATTGGTTACGCGAAAATTAAAAGCGGATATTCATATTTCACGCTGGCAATGTTTTCTTGAGATGATTGTTACAGGCATCAATCAGCAAATTAAAGAAGTTGGTTTGAGCAAGCCGGAACAATATATTGGCTTTATCGGCACCCTGTTTTTATTTATCGGTGTTGCAAATATCTGTATCATATTTCCAGGCTATACACCGCCAACAGCCTCGCTTTCTACTACAACCGCATTGGCTTTATGCGTGTTTATAGCGGTACCATTTTTTGGTATTAGCAAAAGCGGTTTGAAAGGTTATTTAAAATCATACCTCCAGCCAACTTTTATCATGCTTCCTTTTAACCTCATCAGCGAAATTTCACGCACACTCGCATTGGCGGTAAGGTTGTTCGGCAACATTATGAGCGGTGGAATGATCGTCGCGATTTTATTAAGTATTTCGCCTTTTATTTTCCCTGTTATTATGAATGCACTGGGCTTACTTACCGGTATGGTGCAGGCATATATTTTCAGCATTCTTGCAACAGTATATATAACAGCCGCAGTGCACGATTCAAAAAAAATTAGTAAAATAAAAACAGTAACAACTAAATAAATATAATGGATAGTACAACAATTATCGCAGTAACATCAATTGTAACTGCAGGGCTTACGACCGGTATCGGTTGCATGATGCCTGCGTTGGGTGAAGGCAAAGCAGTATCATCAGCATTAAGTTCCATTTCGCAACAACCAGATGCCGCGCCAACGATTACAAGAACATTATTTGTCGGATTGGCCATGATAGAATCTATAGCTATATACTGCTTCGTGGTTTCGATGATACTCATCTTTGCCAATCCTTTCTGGAACCACATCATCGCAAAATAATTTATCATGAACATTAACTGGTTTACGGTAATAGCGCAGGTAATAAATTTCCTCATCTTGGTTTGGTTGCTGAAACGTTTTTTGTATAAACCCATACTCAATGCCATTGATGAAAGAGAGAAAAAAATTGCTGCGCAAATAAAGGATGCTGATGATAAAAAAGGATCGGCTGTAAAAGAACAGGCAGACTTTAAAAAAAGAAATGATGACTTTGATGCGCAGAAAAAAGCATTGATGGACAAAGCATTTGCCGATGCAAATGCGCAACGTGATAAGCTGTTGGAAGATGCAAAAAATGAAGGCAGCACTTTGCGTTCCAACCTTGAAAAAGCAATAAAAGAAAAACAGGAAACTGATGCGTTGGCAAGTGCAGCTAAAATACAACAACAGGTTTTTGCCATTACAAAAAAAGCATTGAAAGAAATGGCATCATCAAGCCTCGAAGAACAATCAGTCAATACTTTTATTAAACGACTGCATGTATTGAATGATGATGAAAAGCAACAATTCATAACAGCATTTAAATCCAATACAAACACCATTTTAGTGCGAAGCGCATTTGATTTACCTGCTCAGCAACAGGCAGCCATTAATGATGCAGTGAATGAAACGCTTGGAACAAAAACAACGCTTCAGTTTATAACAACACCTGAAATAATCAGTGGTATTGAACTTACAACAAACGGTTATAAACTCGCCTGGAGTATTGCTGAATATCTGCAATCACTTCAAAACAATCTTTCTGCTGCGACAAAAGAGAAACAAAATGCAAAGCCTGCAATGAATGGCAAACCAGCAACGGTATAGTATGACAGAGACGGAAATAAATACAGACACTACAAGCACGATTGAACAATCAGACGATAGTATCAACAATTATGTGTTTCCATTTGCGCCGCGTGAAATTGGTGTTGTAACAAGTGTGTCAACAGGCATTGTAAAAGTATCCGGTTTACCGAACGTTGGGTTTGAAGAATTGCTTCAATTTCCCAACGGTTTGTTTGGTATTGCCTATAACATTGATGAAGATGAAGTCGGTGTGATCCTGTTAGGGAAAGATTCATTATTAACCGCCGGCGATGAAGTAGAACGAACCGGACGTGTGATGGATATTCCGGTTGGAAATGCTTTGATCGGAAGAGTGGTTGATCCTTTGGGCGAACCGATGGATAATAAAGGTGCTGTTGCGAGCCAGCAACGATTGCCAATTGAAAGACAGGCGCCTGCTATTATGGATCGTAATGCAGTTACAGTTCCATTGCAAACAGGAATTAAGGTGATTGATGCATTAATTCCTATTGGCCGCGGGCAACGTGAATTAATTGTTGGTGATCGTCAAACCGGCAAGACTGCCATTGCAATTGATGCCATCCTCAACCAAAAAGATAAAAATGTTTTATGCGTGTATTGCGCCATTGGTCAGCGTGCATCGGCTGTTGCAAAAGTGATTGCCAACCTGGAAGAAAAAGGTGCGATGGATTATACAACAGTTGTAGTGGCTGAAGGAAATAATTCCCCCGGTTTAGAATATATCGCTCCGTATGCTGCCACCAGCATCGCGGAATATTTTATGGAACAGGGTCGTGATGTATTGATCGTTTATGATGATCTTACACATCATGCACGTGCGTATCGTGAGATCTCATTATTGCTGAGAAGACCGCCCGGACGTGAAGCTTTTCCGGGTGATATTTTTTATATCCATTCCCGTTTGTTGGAAAGATCAACGCACCTGAGAGATGACCTTAAAGGTGGATCGCTAACTGCTTTGCCTATCATTGAAACAGAGGCGCAAAACATTTCAGCTTACATCCCAACCAATCTTATTTCAATCACAGATGGACAGATTTATTTATCACCCAAACTATTTGAGTTAGGTATTTTACCGGCGGTTGATGTTGGAAAATCTGTATCACGCGTGGGTGATAAAGCGCAATTGCCTTCATATAGTTCTATAGCAAATTTAAAATTGGAATATGCACAATTTGAAGAACTGGAAACCTTTGCCCGTTTCGGTACAAGGCTTGATGAAAATACAAAAAAGACAATTGAGCATGGAAAGAGAATACGTGAATGTCTTAAACAACAGGAGCTTCAGCAGATGCCGGTTTCAGAACAAATTGTAAATCTGCTTGCCTTAAAGAACGGGCTCATGGATAATATACCTGTTGAAAAAATTAAGGATGCAGAAGATGCCTTGCTTAAAAATTTCAACAATTTTTCGGATGAAATAATCAAGCGTTTATTTTCAGATGCAAAGCTGAGTGATGAAGACAGTAAAGCGATTTTAAAAATTGCCGGAACAATACTGGCTCCGTTACAGGATAAGCCAAAGCTTGATGAAAATAAAGACAAACCAAAGCCTGATGTAGATAAGGATAAACCAAAAACGGATCAGGATAAAGATAAACCTAAAAAGGATCAGCATCAACCTGAGCCAGGAGAAAATAAAGACAAACCAAAGCCTGATGTAGATAAGGATAAACCAAAAACAGATCAGGATAAAGACAAGCCTAAGGAGGATCAGGATAAGCGAAAGCCTGATGAAAATAAAGACAAGTCAAAGCCTGATGAAGATAAGGATAAGCCGAAACCAAATCAGGATAAAGACAAGCCTAAAGATGATCAGGACCAGCCTAAGCCGGAAGAAAATAAAGAAGAGCCTAAGCCAGATCAAAACAAAAAGTAATGGACACTTTACAAAATTTACGAAGCAAAACAGAAGGGGCGAAAGACCTCAAGTCTGTGGTGAGCGCCATGAAGGCGATGGCGGCTTCTAATATTGTTCAGTATGAAACGGCAGTGAGTTCATTAGGTGATTATTACCACACGGTGGCGTTAGGAATCATCGCATATTTTAAGGCAGAAAAAATTGAAGCCATTAGCAATAAAAAACCACCAAAGAAGAACAACCATGCAACGGTTTGTGCAATCGTGTTCGGATCAGACCAGGGACTTGTTGCTCGCTTTAATGATGCAATGGCTGATTTTGTAACTGCCTCTCTCAAGGCGTTGCCGGGCAAAAAAGAAATATGGTGTATTGGTGAACGTGTTCAGTTGTTGTTGTCAGATAGTGGTTTAACTACTGCAAAATTATATCCTGTCCCGAACGACGTAAGTGCCATCACACCGCTTGTTACAGAGATTTTAAACAGGAGTCAGGATAGGCAGGATAAAGAAGACATACAGGAGTTTTTTATTTTTCATAACCAGCCAAAAGAAGGCGGAGGTTACGCATCGGTAATGCAACGGTTTCTACCATTGGATGAAAAATGGAAAAATTCTTTACAGGAAATCAAATGGCCCACCAAACTACTTCCGCAGATTGCAGGTGATGCAAAACAAACACTGATCGCATTAATTAACGGCTATCTTTTTACTTCTTTATTCAAAGCATCTATTGAATCATTAGCAAGTGAAAATGCCAGCCGTTTGGATGCTATGCAAAGAGCAGAAAAAAACATCGGTGACCTGCTGGATGATCTCAATAAAAAATATCATCGCCTGCGCCAGAGTTCCATTGATGAAGAATTGTTTGATGTGGTTTCGGGCTTTGAAGCATTGAAAAAATAAATTTCGGAAATAAGAATTGATGTTTAATATTTTTATTGAATCACCTTTTAAAAAAATAAATCATGTTAAAAGTAATAAACAATATGCCTGGCAATGTCTTAGGCATTGAAGCCGAAGGAGAAGTAACAGGCGCAGATTATGAAACTGTTTTAATACCTGCGGTAGAAGAAAAATTAAAAGCAAATAAAAAAATGCGTTTTCTCTATTATCTGGGTCCCGGCTTTACCGGATTCAGCCTGAAGGCGATGATGGATGATGCCGGAGTGGGAATGAAAAATTTATCAGCCTGGGAACGTGTTGCTTTGGTTTCCGACCATCAACTGATAAATGGTTTTGCAAAATTCTTTGGTCACCTGTTGCCGGGTGAAGTAAAGGTATTTGACAATACCGGGTTGGATGAGGCAAAGAAATGGATTACTGAATAGTAAAAATTAAAACCATTGGCGCTGGTGAAGTATTGTGCCGAAATTCTCATTAATATTCTAAACATTGATAACACATTTTACAGAAGCTGAAAAAGCAGTTTATTATCCCGCAGATAGGCGTGCCTATTTAGGTATGAAGCCGTATATCAAAATTATACTACTGATACTTTTATTCGCCTCATTCGGTGTGGCCCGGATCCAATATCTTTTGTTTGGTTTGCCAGCCAATCCTTCTTCGGCTTTTGCAGCTTTACAACCGGGTGCCCCTTCAGGTTTTCCTATTTGGATAACACTGAGCCACTGGGTTAACTTCTTTTTCCTTATGCTCATTATAAGAAGCGGCCTTTCTATTTTAGCAGATCATCCACGCTTGTACTGGAATAATAGCTGTAAACCCAACTCGTCCTGGATACGCTTTACTCCCGTGAAAATACCAATTGATAGAGCGTACACCGCTAAAGAAGATGCCCGCTACCTCAACCCCATAGCCGGTTTGCCTGGCTATAAGCATACAGTGGGCATCGCAAGAGTATGGCATTTTCTCACTGCTCCTTTTTTTATTTTAAACGGTGTTGTTTTTATTTTCCTTTTATTTTATACTAATCAATGGCAACGGTTGGTGCCTGTATCATGGAACATATTACCTGATGCGTGGAATGTTTTTGTTCATTATGCAACTTTTCATTTTCCTGTTGAACCCAATGGATTTTATCATTTTAATGCTATTCAGCAACTCTCGTATTTTGGCGTGGTGTTTATTTTAGCACCGCTTGCCATGCTTACCGGCATGGCTATGTCACCTGCCATAGAAAATCGCTTTCACTGGTATCCGAAATTGTTCGGCAACAGGCAAAGTGCCCGTTCCATTCACTTCTTAGTGATGGTTGCTTATTGCGTTTTTATTATTATCCATGTAAGCTTGATAGCAGCCACAGGATTGGTAAGAAACATGAACCATATTGTTATGGGGACTGATAGTGCGGAAAGCTACACCGGGCTTTATATAGGCTTAGCCATTATTTTGGTAACGATTGCTTTTGCCTTTCTGGCCCATTGGCTTTCATGGAATAAACCACGCTCTCTTCAATACCTGCAAGCGTCAGTTAACGGAAGGCTTTGGAAATACACCATAAACCGTTTTAAAGTTAATTCCCATTACCAAAAAAAAGATATTACTTCTTACTTCTGGTT
This sequence comes from Chitinophagales bacterium, assembly GCA_038207175.1. Lineage (GTDB taxonomy): Bacteria > Bacteroidota > Bacteroidia > Chitinophagales > Chitinophagaceae > JBBRAD01. The sequence continues at coordinate 1,574 of JBBRAD010000048.1, read as the reverse complement.
GAATGGAAAAATGCCGGAATCGGCTGAATGGAAAACTATGGCTGAAAACAACTTTGCAAATTACAAACTTAAGATTGGGGGTTTGGTAGAGAATCCTGTTGAGTTATCGCTGGAAGAACTGAGAAAAATGGGTAAAGAAGAAAACATTACTATGCACCATTGTATCCAGGGCTGGTCCGGCATTGCGGAATGGGGTGGAATGCCCCTGAGCAAAATCATTGAATTGGTGAAACCAGATCCTTCTGTAACAACAGTTGCCTTCTTCTCTTTTGGTGAAGGTTTATATGGTGGCACTTATTACGATACGCACACGCTCGACAACTGCATGAATCCTAATTCCATACTTGCCTGGGAAATGAATTACGAACCCCTTTCACTTGGGCATGGAGCGCCACTGAGGTTGCGGGTTGAAAACCAGTTGGGCTATAAGATGGCAAAATGGATTAGCTCTATTGAATTTGTACAATCACCGAAAAATTTAGGTAAAGGATTTGGTGGAAAAAATGAAGACGATGAATACTTTGATTTATTGGCTGATACTTAAAAAATAAAAAAATGGAACACCAATTTAAACCAGGCGATCATGTGAAATGGAATTCGGAAGCAGGACATGTATCAGGCAAAATTATAAAAATACATACTGCCGATTTTGATTATAAAGGCTATACACATCACGCCACTAAAGAAGATCCTCAGTATGCTATACAAAGCGACAAGACCGACCACATTGCTGTACATAAAGGGAAAGCACTTACGAAATTGAGTAAATAAATATTCACCTCCTTGTCCCCCTTTAGGGGATAGGGGCAAAATACCTGATCATGGAAATAAAAAATAATGAATCTACAGACTTAAGGCCAGAAGGAGCCCGGTTAATGGATGCTCCATTGGTAAGCATGGACATTCCGGAATTTATAAAACAATTAAAAGAGGAGGCTACATGGGAAACCAGCGATCGTAATGCCATGACGGTTTATAAAACAAATGGAATGCGTATTGTACTAATTGCATTGCATGAAGATGCTGTATTAAAAAAACATACCGCCGATGGCATTATAAGTGTGCAGGTACTTGAAGGAGAAATAAATTTTAGTACAGATGACCAATCGGTGGTAATAAAACAAGGCCAGATGATTGCTTTACATAAAGGGTTACCACATAGTGTAAAAGCAATAAAAGAAGCAGTGTTTTTATTAACGCTTACAACAACTTTGGATAAATAATGCCACTGTTCGATTCTGCATGTTTGAAAAATAAATTATAAACTTCTCAATTTTTTTTATGGAAGATCATTCAATGGAAGAGCATGTTGTGAAAATTTTATCAACCGAAAATGTTACGCACAATGTAAGAAGGTTTGCATTAAATAAACCAGAATCGTATCAATTCAAACCCGGGCAGGCTACAGATATAGTTATCAATCTACCAGAATGGAAAAAGGAAAGAAGGCCTTTTACATTTACCTCTCTCAACGATTGGGATCATCTTGAATTTACTATTAAAATTTACTCAGATCATGATGGTGTTACCAATGAATTGGGAAAACTAAAAGCAGGCGATGAACTTATTTTGCA
>JBBRAD010000047.1:0-11337 GCA_038207175.1 Chitinophagales bacterium | reverse complement strand
TCTACCGACTGAGCTACCGCACCTTCCAATTTAAAGTTTGCAATTGCAGATCTTAAATTTCAATTGGGCTGCAAATATAATGGCAATCTGCAAAATGTAAAAATCAATTTGCAGAGCTGCCGGTTATAAACAAACTGCCTTGAATAAGCCTTTCCGGCTGGTGGCTTATAGCTGCCTGATTTTAAAACTCACAATTCTCAGGTGTTCTTGCAAATGGTATTACATCGCGTATGTTTGTCATGCCTGTTACAAACTGCACCATCCGTTCAAAACCCAAACCAAACCCGGCGTGCGGTACTGTTCCAAAACGGCGCGTATCAAGGTACCAGCTCATTTCGTCTATTGGCACATGCATATCTTTCATCCGCTGTTCTAATTTATCCAATCTTTCTTCACGCTGGCTGCCACCCACAATTTCGCCAATACCGGGCGCAAGTATATCCATTGCGGCTACGGTTTTTTCATCATCGTTCATGCGCATATAAAACGCTTTTATAGAGGCAGGGTAGCCGGTAACAATAACAGGTTTCTTAAAATGTTTCTCAACAAGGTATCTTTCATGCTCACTTTGCAGATCAATTCCCCACTTTACATCATACCGGAACTTTTTCTTTTTGTAATGATTGCTTTCTAATAAAATATTTATCGCATCTGTATAAGTAATCCTTTCAAATGCATTGTTGAGCACAAACTCCAGTTTTTCTACCAGGCCAAGTCCACTGCGTTTATCCTGCGGAAGTTGTTTTTCTTCATCTGATAACCTCTGTGCAAGAAACTCAAGGTCATCACGGTTATTATCCAGCGCATAGCGGATAATATATTTAATGAATTCCTCAGCCAGGTTCATGTTGTCTTCTATATCATAAAAAGCCATTTCAGGCTCAATCATCCAGAACTCTGCTAGGTGCCGCGTAGTGTTAGAATTCTCTGCACGAAAGGTGGGTCCGAATGTATAAATATCACTAAAAGCCATTGCTGCCAGTTCCCCTTCAAGCTGACCGCTAACTGTAAGGTTTGTTGCTTTGCCAAAAAAATCTTCTGCAAAATTTATGGTGCCATCATCGTTACGCGGTGTTTTATCAAAAGGCAGCGTTGTTACCTTAAACATTTCACCCGCCCCTTCTGCATCACTTGCAGTAATTACCGGTGTGTGCAGATACACAAAACCTTTATCATTAAAAAATTTATGAATGGCAAAAGCAAGTGAGTGCCGCACCCGGAACACTGCTCCAAATGTGCTTGTACGGAAACGCAGGTGGGCATTTTCGCGCAAAAATTCGAGGCTGTGTTTTTTAGGTTGCAAAGGATATTTTTCCGCATCACAATCTCCCAGTATCTCTACATTTTCTGCCTTTATTTCCACTTTCTGGCCCTTTCCTAAAGAAGTTACTAATATACCCGTCACTTTTAAAGAAGCGCTTACAGTAATACGTTTCAAAAATGTATCACCATATTTGCCAAGCTCAATTACCACCTGCAGGTTATTATTAGTGCTGCCGTCATTTAAAGCAATAAACTGGTTATTGCGGAAACTGCGCACCCACCCCATTACAATCACCTCCTGCCCGGTTTCCCCTTTCAAAAGCAGTTCTTTTATTTTTATACGTTTGTTAAACATAGAATGTATCCGTGTTTTATTCTTATGATTTATAACCCGGCACCGGTTTTCTCAGCAACGTCTGTTGCAGCTTCCTCTCCAACTGCGGCGGTCATATTCTTTTGCTTTGGTGCTTCCTTCAGCTTTTACGGCTGCAAATATAAGCCAACCTGTTTTTGTAATTCACAGAAAAAGCAGGTGTAAAAACGTCAGGGCCATTATCATTTGAATAAATATGCCGGAAATTTAACAGCTCCCCCGATAAAAAATTTCTTTGTTTTAAACAATTTGCCGTATCATTGCAGCAGAAACAAGCTGAACAGTCTGTATTCAATCCTCTCAGCTCACCAGGTTTCTTAATCAACCGATAATTTTTTATTACTTCAATTTTTTAAGACCGGATTTTAAAGATTAAACAATCATCTCTTTTTTATTTTTTATGTACGACATACTGCAATTGAACGACATGCTGGTTCCCGAGTTGCTGGACATCGCTGAGCAACTGAATATCCCTCACAATAAAAAAACGGATAAACAGGAACTGATTTACAAAATTTTAGATGCACAGGCCCTGAGCACCGGGGAAAGCAAACCATCCGATGCCGAAAAGCCAAAACGCAAACGCATTATTAAAGCCAATACAGCAAATACTACTGAAGAGGCAATTATAATGAATGATGAACCTGCAAAAGCGGAAAAAGAAAAAACTGCTTCAAAGGAGCCGGTAAAAGCAGAAGAGAAAAAACGTGGTCGTAAAATCATAAAACCAAAGGAAGAACCTGTTTCGGCAGTAGCGGAACCTGAGCCCGAAATAGGCAGCCGTTTAATCAGTCTGCTTGCGGATGATCCTGTTGTGCTTGAAGAAGAACCCGGTGACAACGGCAGCGGCGAAGACGGTTCCGGCAATGATGAAACAAACGCCCCACGCCATCAGTACCGCCGGGAACCGGCTTTCAATATTGAGTTTGATGGCATAATACAATCAGAGGGCGTGCTGGAAATGATGCCGGATGGCTACGGTTTTTTGCGTTCATCCGATTACAATTATTTGTCTTCCCCCGATGATATTTATGTATCGCCTTCGCAAATAAAACTCTTTGGTTTAAAAACCGGTGATACCGTTTATGGCGCTGTGCGGCCGCCAAAAGAAGGTGAAAAATATTTTGCTTTATTAAAAGTAGAAACCATTAATGGCAAAAGCCCGGATGAAGTGCGTGACCGCGTGCCATTTGATTATCTTACGCCATTATTTCCTTATGAGAAACTGAATTTGTTTACCCAGCCATCTAATTTCAGTACGCGTATTATTGATTTATTTACACCTATTGGCAAAGGCCAGCGCGGACTTATTGTGGCACAGCCAAAAGTGGGTAAAACTGTATTACTGAAAGAAGTGGCCAATGCCATCGCGGCTAATCATCCTGAATGTTATTTAATGGTGGTGCTGATTGATGAGCGCCCCGAAGAAGTAACCGATATGGAACGCAGCGTAAAGGCAGAAGTAATTGCTTCCACGTTTGATGAGCCTGCTGAAAAACACGTAAAAGTTTCCACCATTGCTCTGCAAAAAGCAAAGCGGCTGGTAGAATGCGGCCATGATGTGGTGATTTTACTCGACAGTATCACTCGTTTGGCAAGGGCCCACAATACCGTAGCTCCTGCAAGCGGCAAAGTGCTTAGTGGCGGCGTAGAAGCAAATGCCATGCAAAAGCCAAAACAATTTTTTGGCGCTGCCAGGAAAATTGAATTTGGCGGATCGCTTACCATACTTGCAACTGCCCTTATTGAAACCGGCAGTAAAATGGATGAAGTAATATTTGAGGAATTTAAAGGCACCGGTAATATGGAGCTTGTACTGGACCGCCGTTTAGCCAACAGGCGTGTGTACCCGGCCATTGACCTTGTTGCATCAAGCACCAGGCGTGATGATTTGCTTTTGGATAAAGAAACCCTGCAGCGCATGAATATACTCCGCTTGTTTTTGAATGATATGAATACTGAAGAAGCAATGAGCGAATTGCTGAAACGTATGCGAGGCACCAAAAGCAATGAAGAATTTTTAGCAAGTATGAACGGATAATGAGATAAGAATTATTTATAAACACTAAAATATATAAAGCCGCAAACATCCAAATAATGTTTGCGGCTTTGTCATTTAAAAAAAGATGCTGCTTATTTTATTACCATCATTTTCATCATTACTGATTTGTACTGCATATTACTGATACTGTAATAATACAGCCCGGGCTGTAAATCAGCCGTATTTATCAGTACACTGTTTTCTTTTAATGAAAGGTTTATCGTTCTTGTCTTCATGCCAAAAGAATTATAAATGTTTAAAGTATATGGCGCTCCTGCATTAATATCTTTTACAGCATATTTTATATAAGTAATGCCTTTACAGGGGTTCGGTGAATTTTGATAAACAGTAATACCAGGGCTGTTTACCCCTGTTTTATTTTTTTCAGCGAAAATATTTGACAAATCTGTAAAGGATGCTGCAAACTTTGCGGCATTTATATTCATGTCCATGTTCTTTCTTGAAAGAGGGATGATGTGGTTAACGGCTGGCCAAAACCCATCCATGAATGAACCTGTTTCGGCAGTCATTGCAAAAACTTTTGGCTTTAATGTTTTGTCCCCGTACATCCAGTCATCTGAAGTACCGTTTGCAGTATAACCAACTGTTTGATTGGGTGTTCCAAACTGAAAATTATTGCATTGTGTAAGCGTTTGCGCATATTGTGAAAACGTGGCGCTGTCTTTTGTCAAATGATTATTATCATATCCCCAGGGATAAATAAATACATTGGAATAGGTATGGTTGTTTATTGCAATTTTAAATTGATAGTTCACACAAAAGTCGCGCAGCATCTGCGTTTCAGGCTCTGAAAAAGCAGAAGGCCCGCGATAGGTGTCGCTTGACGTGGAAGAAGATGAACCCGAATTATCAAAGCCCCATTTGTACCCATAATTCCTGTTAAGGTCAACACCAAAACTTCCATCACCATTATCCCTCCTGTTCTTTCTCCAGAAACCGCCGCCATTAGGGTTGGTGGTTTGATTGTACACATAACCATCAGGGTTTACACAGGGAATAAAATACATTTCGCAGGAATTTACCAAGGTAGTAATATCAGCTTTTTTGTTATAGTTTTCCAGCAGGTACCACATGTAATAAATAAGCTGAGTAAGTGATTCCGGTTCCCTTGCGTGGTGCAGTGCGGTATAGAGTATGCGCGGTTTGTTTTGCAATGAATCGGGGCTATTTGAGATACGTACATAATAAATTTTTCTTCCCTCCGCTGTTGTCATGAATGATAAGATCGCTTTTTTGCTTATGAGGTTGGGGTATTTCAAACGCATGGTATCTAATATAGTCATTAGGTCATTCAAAGTATAAAAACCGCCCATTGTACCCAGCCTGAAGTTTTGCGGAGTGGCATATTTACAGCCTGATAAAATATCATTGTCATTTTCTTTACTCTCTTTTGCAATATCCTTATTCCTTGAAACATAATATGCAGCCATATCATTAATAAGCACCTGATATTTAAACCCATCCTGTTTAATGATATTAAACTCCTCTTCCGAAAATTCCGAAATAAAATACTGCGTTTTTTTATACTCGCCATGATCAATTGTTACGCCTTCAGATGCAAGCTTTGCAAGCCCTGAATCATTTGTAAAAATTTTTATGCGGTAATATTTTTGTACCTGCGCAAAAAGGCCGGTTGTAAAAAAAACAGTAATGCAAAAAAGTAAAAAAGATTTTTTCATACAGTTATTTTGGTAGTAAATAATCTGCCAAGATAAAATTATCTCCTGGAAAAAAGAAAAAACAATATCATCTGCCTGTATGAAAGCGATTAAAGTTTCACTTTGCGTTTTGCTGAAGTGTGTAGCTGTTCAGTTTATAAATAAAGTTGGGAGAAACGCATAAGGATCTACAGATAAATAATTATCTGTTTGCGCAGGGCTGTCGCATAAATCAATTTCAATAAATGATTCACCGTGGCGTATTTGCCAGAGACAAAGTTCTTTGCCGGCGGCAGATTTTACAATTACGTTGCCCAGTAATTCGTGCAGCAGGCCATTCCAGCAGGCTTCTTCCAGAGCGTCATTTTTTGACAATGGTTTATGATTGTCTGAAACTCCTTTCCTGCATAATTCCCTTTGGGAAAATGTAGCTCCTGTTACCAGTAAGATTTCCTGTTGTGTAAAATTTGTTTTCATAACCAAAATTTGAATGCTTAAAAACATATAGACGGATTTTTTTTCTGCAAGCGAATTACTTTAAATTAAAAATTCAGTTAAAATGCTTTTAATATCAGACGGAGAATTTGTAAAAAGGGCAATAAATAATTTTAATGTTTACATATTGCTGACGAGCAGAAAGGAAGTAAATGTGTGCAACGCAGGATTAGGGTGATATTTATTTTACGGTTTGGGCTGTGCGGGTTTTTTATAAATGGGCACGGTGCTGCAGGGCTCGCCGTACATAATACTTTTTGCATAAGGTCTTAACTTGCCGGTAATTTCAAGATATGCGGTTTCGGGTATCCGGATATCTCCGCAACCTTTTACCACCACGCGCTTGTCAGCAAATTCTGCGGCATTTAGTAAGGACAAATTTTTTAAGATCAATGTATTGATCAATGTATTTTCATCGCCAAAAACCATATCTGCTGCAAAGGGCTGCAGGTAACTTGCCACGAGCATGTAAGCCCACACGGGAATAACGGCATCGGCTGAGCAGCAAACCGCAACATATTTATTTGTATAATCCTGCCAGTTTATTTTTTGAAGCGCCGCCCTGAAATCTTTTTCTTTTAAAATAAGCCCCATGAATAAATAATCTTTCAGATCGAAAACAGTCATTTCGCCTTTGGGATAAAATTTTTCAAGATCTAAACTTATAATCCCGCTTTCAGCAACCTTATTTATGATTGTTTCATTCATCCTTTTTGTATTTATTCAAATACAAAGCTAAACAAGATTGCCGCAAAAAAATAATGACCTGTCTGCTCCTGATGGAATGTGTAAAATATTTTCCGTTATGCGGTAACAAAAGCCCCGCTTTGCAGGCGGGGCTTAATTTTTTAAGTGTTTATACGATTAATAAACCTCCGACCGGTAATCTTTTATATCGGCTGATTTTTTTAAAGCTTCAAGGATTATATCTTTATACTGGTTGCCGGTAAGCTGCTGCACTATTTGCGCCTGTATCATTTTCTGCTGCATATCAGTATTGCCGTTTAAAGACGGCTTTGCAAAAATCCCTTCCCCTTTTACTGCAAAAACCCCCGATGTGCCTGCAACAGGTGCGCTTGCTTTCCCCTGAATTTGTTTGTTAAATGCGGCTCCAATAATATTTACTTCATTTCCGATAACGGGTATTACAAGCGAACTGAAAGAAACACTGTCGGCAACATTTACCGTGGTGCCTGCATTTTGTGCAATAGCCTCAAGCGTACTGCCCTTTATTTTTGTATCAATAATAATCTTTGCTTTTTTCTCATTGCGCACCAATGGCTCTACCTGCGGCCTCTCTGCCTGTGCAGCAGGCAGGCCTGCTTTATTAATTCCGGTAACGATTGCCACCACATAATTTTCTCCCACTTTTATTGGCTCTGAAACGTCGCCGTTGTTTTTTTCATACGCCCATTTTATCAGGTCGCGGCATTCGCCGAGCGCATCAATCGTAAAATCATTTTCTTTTATTCCCTGCTGTGTGGTGGTTACCTGTTTCTTTTGTTTTGCGGCATTCGCATCAAACTGGTTTTTATCACGGCTGGTAGCCGCAAACTCAACCGCAGCAGTATTTACAGAGTTAATGGTTTCCTGGCTTGCAGAAATTGGTTTTGCTATGTATGCAATTTTATAGGCCGGTTCCTGCCCTTTCTGGCCAAGTATTTCCACATAATGAAAACCATACATTGTCTGCACTGTTTTTTTGTCGCCCACTTTTCCGTTAAAAGCAAAATCGTTAAATTCTTCCACCATACTGCCGCTGGCAAAATAATCATACACGCCGCCTTTATCTCTTGTTCCGTCATCAGAATATTTTAAACAAACTGAATCAAAACTTTTGCCGCTGTTTATTTCTGCAATAGCACTATCCAGTCTTTTTTTGGCTGTGCTGTCCGCTCTCACAGGTATCAGCTCTCCGGAATTGGGATCCTGCTGTTGTGTAGCTACAAGTATATGCCGCACTTTTACAGAATCCGGAAGGGTTTTTATATCTACCATTTTTGCTATTACATAATTATTTGCATCCAGGTAAGGCCCATATACCCCACCAACAGGTAAATTGAATAATGAATCGTTTACTTTTTGTTTCAATACAGATTTGCTCAGGTAGCTGTTGTAATAGGGAACCTCAGATCCTTTTGTGCTGAGAAATAATTTTATATCGTTGTTTGATACAGCCTGCAGGCCTGGCTTTAAAGCATTTAGCTGCGCAACAAGCGCAGCGGTATCCTGTGCGCTCGCAGAAGCATTAAAAGTTACATAAGCAACCTGCCTTGTTTCATCTTTTTGTTCATACACTTTTTGATGCTTTTTAAGATAAGCTTCAATTTCATCATCAGTTACTTTAACTGCGCTGTCGCTTACAGAGGTATAGGGAATAGATACGTAAGAAATTTTTGCCAGTGAATTATTATCCGCATTGGTTTTCTCTGCCATCCATTTGGGAACATACACAGCCTGCGTTATCAGCGTATGGTATTTCATACTCATGGTTTGATCAATAGTAGGCTGTATGTATGCGTCATAAACCCCTTTAAAATTAGGAGAAGATGGATTTTTCTTTAGCTCCGCAAACTGCTGACGTGCAACATCTGCATTATACTGACCTGTTTTGGGGTCGGTAAATTGCTGCTTTGCCCAATCCGGCGGGTTATTTCCAAACAAAACATCGCTTAATTCTTTTGCTGTAAAACTCAGCCCCAATTTGCCGGCTTCCTGGTTTATGATTGTCTTGCTCACTAATTGTTCCCACACACCTGTAACCAACTGGCTTTGTTCATAAGGCCTGTGCTGCTGTTTCCCCATCTGGTCATAAAAATCCATCTTGCTCTGAAAATCGGCCCTTTGAATATCTTCGCCGTTTACTTTGCCAATAACAGTAATGGTAGATGGCCCGTTGCCGGAGTGCTTAAAGGCATCCTGCAGGATAAAAGAGATCAATGCAATGGCAATAAGACCAAAAATGATCCAGCCCCCCTTATCACGGATTTTTTGAATAACTGACATATTATTATATATAGCTTTTAAAAGGATGGCAAAAATAGGGTAATATCCCGTTTGAACAAATTGTGGATAAAATGGATTATAAAAAGAACAGAAGCTGAACAGGCTTCTCTTTTAATTTTAGCCGCTTAAATTCATGCGTAAATTATTTTTATTGTTCCGGGAGTAAATTTCTGGAAAACCAAATGCGTGAAACTTGTTTTAACAGCACGTTGTTAATAATTCCTTAACATAGTTAATAATCCGGTATTTTCTTTTTAAAACTATGGAAAACTTTATAACAAACAGGTGCGGTTTTCTAAAATCCTGTTCCTTTATCAATCTTACCACATTTTAGCTTTTCTTAATTAACAGTGCATTGCTTGTGAGTTTAACAATGTTCAAAAAAGCATTAATTATTTCCACAACTGTTAAAAACATCATGATAAGTAATACAGCATTGAGCCATGATTTGTGGATTATCTGTTTATCAGTGTTAATAGCCTCCCGAGAATTAACTTTGCACTAAGGGGATAAAAAACTTATCCTGATATGCACATACCTAATAGTAGTAGTGTTTAATATAAATAAGTATTATTAAAGAAGTATTACAATGGATATGAACATCAGTCATGCAAAAAATAAATTAAGTGAAGCGGGCTTTCTTGATATTGATATAAACCCTTCGCTGGATTTGTTTAGCGAAATAAAAAGATTAAAAAAAGAAAAAAATGCTGTGGTGCTGGCGCATTATTACCAGGAGCCTGATATACAGGATGTGGCTGATTTTATAGGCGACAGCCTTGGGCTTGCACAGCAGGCAGAAAAAACAAAAGCCGGTATGATAGTTTTTGCAGGGGTGCATTTTATGGCGGAGACCGCAAAAATATTAAACCCCGCGAAAAAAGTTTTACTGCCCGACCTTAAAGCTGGGTGCTCGCTTGCAGACAGTGCTCCGGCGCCTTTATTCAAACAATTTAAAGCAAAACATCCCGGCCATATTGTTATTTCTTACATTAATTGTTCTGGTGAGATAAAAGCATTAAGCGATATTATCTGCACCAGCAGCAATGCAAAGGCTGTTATTGAAAGCGTGCCAAAAGATCAGCCCATTATTTTTGCGCCGGATAAAAACCTGGGTGCATACCTGAATAAGCAAACGGGGCGCAACATGGTACTATGGAACGGCGCGTGTATGGTGCATGAGATTTTTAGTCTCGTGAAGATAACGGGGCTTAAAATACGCCACCCGCAGGCAAAACTGATTGCCCACCCGGAATGTGAAGAGGCTGTTTTAAGGATTGCTGATTTTATAGGCAGCACCACGCAGCTTTTAAAATTTGCTGCAAATAACAGTGCGCAGGAATTTATTGTCGCTACCGAAACAGGCATACTGCACCAGATGCAGAAAGATGCCCCTTATAAAACATTTATACCTGCGCCTCCCGATAATGCATGCGCTTGCAATGATTGCCCGCACATGAAACTGAATACACTGGAGAAATTGTACCTGTGCATGCAATATGAATTGCCGGAAATCGTAATGGACGAAACCCTGAGGCTTGCTGCTTTAAAACCCATACTGCGGATGCTTGAAATAAGCAAGGCCGCGGGATTAGGCGGATAAGGGAAGCAAGGCGCAACTACACCACTTTTATTGCAAACGCTGCATAGTTGCGGGGGTGTATCAGTATGATAATCTTTTGCATAGATAATTTTTTACTTTTATAAAATGGAAACAATTTTGTCTCCTCTATCATCTTTGGTTCGGGTGGGACTATCACTTTGACTTATAGCCAACGCCTCACCGGCACAGCTCAAATCAGCATCATTTTACTTTCCGGGAAAAATTTTCGAGAAAAATTTGTGTAGTTATTTAACTACGCATTATATTCGTAGCCAAATAACTGCACAATGAACTTAAGACGGGACGTTTTTCAAGCCATTGCGGACCCTACAAGAAGGGCTATACTTCTATTGGTTGCTTCGCAATCTTTGACAGCAGGGGCTATAGCCGCAAACTTTGACACAGCAAGACCGACCGTTTCAAAACACCTGCAAATACTTACTGAGTGCGAGTTGCTTAAACAAGAGCAAAACGGCAGGGAAATTTCTTATCACATCAATGCAAAAAAAATGAAAGAAGTATCCGACTTTATTGAACCATTCCGCAAAATGTGGGATGACCGATTCAACAAATTAGAAACAATAATGAAAAAATATAAAAGCAAATAACATGGAACAAAAAACAAAAATCAATGCTTAAAAACGGCAAACAAGACAATCAGCGGCGGCAACAACTAAAAAATATTGTGAAGCAGAAATCACATCAAAAAACGGGAGACACCGAAAATCCAAAAGAGTAGGACAATAAAAAATATATTTATGAACAAGGGCATTAAAACTATTATTTATCCTGTTAAGAACGTAAATGAAGCAAAGACACTATTTCATAAACTCTTAGGAGTTGAGCCGTATGCAGACCAACCGTATTATGTTGGTTT
>JBBRAD010000046.1:0-12305 GCA_038207175.1 Chitinophagales bacterium | reverse complement strand
ATTTGGATTGGTTGGCATTGGTATTAAGTTAACTGTTTTGCTTGTACCCATAATGCCGCCGGAAGCGCCATCTGCAACTCCTGTGGCATAGTAAGAACCAATGGGCAGGTTTTTAAATGTTGCGGTTCTGGTTGTTACTACGGGACTGCCATAAGCTACGCCATAGCGGTATAGTTGCACGGTGGTTGAACCGCTCTTTGTAGCCTTGATTGTTATTTTGTTATTAGATGAACAGGCTAATGCTAAGGTGTCATAAGAAGCAGTGAGTTTAGGTCCAACTTGCGTAAAGGAATCTGTAATAGAGTATGCAGTAAAGTAAGCAGGATTAGAATTGTATGGTAACACTTTAATCCAATAATATCCCTGGGTCAAAGAAGCAAGATTTATTGTATTAAATTGTAAAGTTGCATAATATTCCTGACTGAAAATTGGTGCCGCTAATGTATCCTTATACACCCGGAAAAATACATCTCCCAAAGCATTATCGCCTAAGTGCCGTAACATGTTAAAATTAAATTTCAAATTGCCGCTTCCTGTATAGTTTACTTTAAACCAGTCAGTGTAATCCTGCTTAACTCCTCCATTAAAATAAAAACCTACATGCCCTGTAGCAGAATCGTTTGCAGGAATAGTTGTTGCCTGGTAAGGATTGTCATTAGGTTCATTATCATTTGCATTGTAGGTTAGTACACTGTTCGAAATTGCATAATCAGAAAATTCTGTGGAAGTATAATTCTGCACTTTTATATAATAAGTACCTGCTGCGAGCCTATCTATACCAAATGAATCTGTTGTAGGATTGTAACCATTAAAGATTTCTTTATATCCTAATTGTGTTGTGCCGTTAATATCGTACACATATACAAGTAGATCAAGACTATTATTGCTATAAGTGTTGTTTGTTCTGGATGTAGTGAGCCTGATTCGCAATAAGCCGTCTTGTGTAGTGGTTACTTTATACCAGTCAGCCGTATCGCGATAATTATTATAATAGTAACCAACCTGCCCTGTTTTGGTACTGTTTTCCGGGAATGTAATGGCGGTAGCAGGTGTTCCATTTGGTTCTACATCATTAGCAACAGAAGGTGTAAATAAACTATCTGAAAGCGTATAGCTTGCAAATCGTGTGTCAGGCAAATAATCAGTTACTTTAATATAATAAGTCCCTGCTGCAAGTCCATCTACATTAAACGAACCTGTTGCTGGATTGTAACCATTAAAAACTTCTGTAGTTCCCAACTGTGTTGTGCCGTCATTATCGTATAAATATACAAACATGTCAAGGTTGTTATTGCTGTATGGTCCGCTTGTTCTTAAAGACGAAAGTGTAACACGTAAAAGACCATTGGAATTGGTAGTTACTTTGTACCAGTCTGCAGTATCACGCTGGTGATTGTAATAAAAGCCTGCATGACCAGTTGTGCTGCTGTTCCTGGCTATAGTAAGTGCAGTAGCTCTTGAACCGTTTGGTTCTGCATCATTGGCTACAGGCGAAGTGTATAAGCTATCGGAAAGAGTATAGCTTGCAAATTCTGTGGAAGTATAATTCTGCACTTTTATATAATAAGTACCTGCTGCAAGTCCATCTACAGTAAATGAACCTGTTGCAGGATTGTAACCATTAAAAACTTCTGTATATCCCAACTGTGTTGTTCCGTCATTATCGTATAAATATACAAGCATGTCAAGGGAATTATTGCTGTAAGGTCCACTTGTTCTTAACGAAGACAAGGTAACATGCAAAAGACCATCTGCATTCGTGGTTACTTTGTACCAGTCTGCAGTATCACGCTGGTTATTATAATAATACCCTGCATGACCGGTTTTACTGCTGTTTCTGGCTATTGTAACTGCAGTAGCCCTTGTACCATTTGGTTCTACGTCATTGGCAACGGGCGAAGTATATGCACTGTCAGAAAGTGTATAAGGTCCGCTGCTGGTACTGTTAAATGGAGTTATCTTCACATAGTAGGTGCCCGTAGCAAGACCGTCAACAGTTAAAGTAACAGTAGAATGGTTCATATAAGCTTCAATTGGTCCGCTCAAAACAGTTGTACCATTGTTATCGTAAAGAGTAGCGTACATATCAACGCTGTTACCCCCTGTTTCCTGAAAGGTAAGGTGTATCAAACCATCGCCGGTAGTTGTTAGCTGCCAGGTGTCTGTACCATTCATTGCAAGAGTGCCGCCAACACTGCTATTTAAAGGTAATGTGCCGCCTTGTGCATTTGCCTGATAAATAATGCCAAATAAAAATGCAGCAAGGGCAAGTAAAAGTTTCTGTTTCATTAGGTGCGGTTTTTAATTGTGAAGAATTTTTTGTGATGCTATGATTACTAAAAATGCAGTTGTTTAACAAATATGAAAGTTGATTTTTTTTGCCAAACCAAAATTACACTTATTATTCTTGTAAAGTCAATACCCAAGTTTGGGTAAATTTTAAAGGCTTCTGTAATGTTTATTGGTAAGGTACTTTGGGGGATATGTTGCGTGTATCGTGTGAAAGGTTCAGGAAATAAGTTTGTGCTCCCTTACAAATTGTATTAACGAAGCTTCACCCTTTGTATTGGTTTTGCGATAAATATTTTTGCGGTGTGTTTCTACTGTGCGCCCGCTGATAAAAAGTTCATCAGCAATCTGTTTATTGCTGTAATGTTTAATGATGCATTCGATGATCTGGAGTTCCCTCAGGGTGAGGTTGATTTCTTCATTTTCATTGCGGATGGTTTTATACAATTCATACTGCTGCAAAATATCTGCGGAAAAATATTTTCCCCCTTGTGCAATTTGATCAATCGCGGTTAATAATTCTTTTTGCCCCGCTGCTTTGGGTATATAGCCATCTATTTGTGCCTTTTCAATCATTTTTGTGATTGTGCTGCCTTCTTCGCTCATGGAGAGCGCGAGGATTTTTATATGGGGCATTTGTTTTTTTATGAGCAATGATAAATCGTACCCGCTCATGCCATGCGGCATGGTAATATCAGTAAGAAGCACATCAATTTTTTTTTGGCGCAGCAGTTCCAGCATTTCTTCTGCTGAGTTTGCTTCAGCAGTTATTTCAAATTTTGAATCATTCTGCAGCAGCAGTTTTAAACCGTCAATTACAATCTGGTGGTCATCAAGTATGCCGAGATGTATGATATGTGCATTTTTGCCGCTCATTATTTTTTATGCATCTTCTAAAGGGATATAAAACGCAAATACCGTTCCGTTTCCCGGCTGGCTGTTTATTTCAAATGTTCCGCTAAGGTACTCAATTCTTGAACGGATATTTTTAAGCCCTGTGCTTTCTTCGTTAATGTCATGTATGTTAAAGCCAACGCCGTTGTCTTCAATCGTTACATCCATTTCATTGTTTTCGGCAATCATATTCACATCCAGCATGGTGGCTTTTGAATGTTTTAAAACATTTTGCACGCATTCCTGTATAATACGGTATATCATTAACGCTGTATTCTCCCGGATGTTTGCAAAACTGCCGTCAGTGCTGAAATTAATTTTAAGGCCTGTTTTGGAAATTTTATCAAGAAATTCTTTTACTGTATGGTTAAGCCCCGACCGCGCAAATGCCTGCGGCATCATACTGTGGCTCAGGTTGCGCACTTCAGTGGTTGATTCTTCCAGCAGCAATTGTATGTTGCTGTAAATTTTTTGCTGCGATTCATCTGTTATACGCATTTGGTTGCCCAGCGCTTCAAGATTTAATTTTGCCACCACTATTTTTTGGGCAACACTGTCGTGCAGGTCGCCGGCAATGCGTTTGCGTTCATCTTCTTCTGCCTGCATTACTGCCTGTGTGGTTTTTTTCTTTTGCCCCATTTCCATTGCCTGCAGTTTAAGGCGCTGGCTTTTTTTCCTGTTTTGAAAAAATACGTAACCAAATAAAAGTGTGGCAGCGAGTAACCCAACTGTTCCGTATATGAAATAATTTTTTTTCGTCAGGTTGTATTGCTGTCGTATAATGGTGTTTTCTTTTTTCTGCACATCATACTTGGTTTGCATTTCGGCAAGGGCTTCGGCAGAATTTTTTTTATACAAGGAATCTTTAAGGATAATCAGGGTATCAAGGGTTTCACCATATTGCTCAAGGTCTCCGGCGCTTTTATAATTCTTTGCAAGCGAAGTATATAAAATAGGCAGTTTTTCATATAAATTATTTTTTTCTGCCATTGCAATCCCTTCCTTTAGAAGTGCAATTCCTTTACCGGCTTCATTATTATTTGCATAAAAAAGACCGATCTGAAAAATATCCGACACAATATAAAAAGGGTCGCCAATTAATTTTCTTATGCGCAGGCCTTCCTGCAACAGGCTTTCAGCTTTTGCCTTATTGCCCATATCGTTGCAGATCCCTGCATAAATTAAATATGCATTTGCCAGGTAAGTGAGGTCGCTTTTTTTAAGCGCAAGGCTTACAGACAGTTTGGCAAAAAATTCAGCCGAATCGTTTTTGCTCAGGTTATTATAAATCGCTGCGATATTGGAATACAAAAAAGGCTGGCGTTTATCTTCACTTAAATTTTTTTCCAGTTTTGCCGCTTCAAAAAACCAGTCAAGTGCCTCATGGTTTTGCCCTAATTCCATGTAAGCCCATCCAATATTGTTTTTGGCCCTTACCTGTGTTAAATAATCATTGGTCTGTTCTGCAGCATGCAGTAACTGCAGGCTGTTATCCATGGATTCTTTTTGTTTATCGGATCTGATAAGTACATTAGATTTTAAAAGAAGAAAACGGTATTTTAACGGAATGTCTTCTGCAGCAGTAAGCTGTGCTGCCGAGGTGTCAATTATATTTTCAGCGGAGTCTAATTTTCCTTTTTTAGAAAAATAAATGGCTTTATACAGGTTGGTTTGAATGATTTGCTGCCTGCTGCCTTCTTTTACTGCAAGCGCATGCGCCCGGGTGTAATAAACAAACAGTGAATCGGGATGCAGTGAATTATTCTCTTCACATAATAAGAGGAGCGCTGCTGATTGTTTCCGGGCATCCTGTGCGGCATACAGCACACTGCGCAAACTGTCAATCACTTTGGTTTGTGAAAAAGAAAACCCCGCAAAAGTCTGGAGCAGCAAAAAAAATATGCAGCGTTTAATGCGGTTACCCTGCGGCAGTTTTATTTTTTTATTTTTTGAAACAGTTATATACATGAATGATGGCCCGCAATTGGATGATTTTTTTGTTTAAATATAACTAAAATGAACGGAATTTTAATGCCTGCGCGAATGATTATACCCCACATCGTATAAATTTGTGTAATAAATCTTTTCTGTGTAATCCCTGGCAAAAAAAGATGTTGGGCGAAAGCCCAATATAAAATCATTGCACATTTTTATGCAGCGGCCAGTATAAAAAATGAGAACATATTTATTTTACTTCCTGCATTTCCACTAAACGGTTGTAGATGCCGCCTTTTGCAATCAGCTCATTATGTGTGCCACGCTCTGCAATTTCACCATGCTGCAGCACAATAATTTCATCTGCATGTCTTACTGTGCTTAAGCGGTGTGCAATTACAATGGAAGTACGGTCTTGCATCAGGTGGTTGATGGCATCCTGCACCAGCCGTTCGCTTTCCGTATCAAGTGATGAAGTGGCTTCATCCAGGATGAGTATGGGCGGGTTTTTTAAAACAGCACGCGCAATAGTCAGCCTCTGCCTTTCCCCCCCGCTTAATTTACTCCCCCGGTCGCCGGTATTTGCATGGTAGCCATCCTCCTTCTGCACAATAAAACTGTGTGCATTGGCAATTTTTGCGGCGCTGATTATTTCTTCATCAACGGCATTTTCTTTACCCAGCGCAATATTGTTTGCAATGGTATCATTAAATAAAATCGGCTCCTGCGTTACAATACCCATCAGGTTACGGATGTCTTTCAGCGAATAATCTTTTATATTTATGCCGTCAACCAGTAATTCACCCGAAGAAACATCATGAAAACGTGGCACAAGGTCGGCAAGGGTTGATTTACCCGCACCGCTGCTGCCTACCAGCGCAATTGTTTTCCCTTTCTCAATTTTAAGATCAATATTTTTAAGTATCACAAAATCATCATACTTAAAACCAACATTTTTAAATTCAATGGAATGATTAAAGGATATTATTTTTTTCCCGTTGGGATTATCATCAACGGTAATATGCGCATTCAGTACTTCTTCAATCCTCTGTATGGCAGCCGTACCTTTCTGCATATTGGAAAATGAAGTGGATAAAGATTTTGCAGGATTAATAATGTTGTAAAATAAAGCGAGGTAAGTAAGAAACGCGGATGCTTCCAGCGTAATTGCATTACCAAGCACCAGCCTTCCGCCAAAATATAAAATAGCGCAAAAAACTGCCACACCTAGAAATTCACTGAGCGGTGATGCCAGGTCGCGGCGGTAACCGATTTTATTTTTTGCAATAAGCAATGACTCATTTACTGCAAAAAATTTCCCCCTTAATATATTCTCCACATTAAAGGCCTTTATTACACGCAGGCCGCCTAATGTTTCATCAAGAATGGAAACAGATTCGCCATATTTCACCGCTACTTCCTGTGATTGTTTTTTAAGTGAACGCGTGATGCGCCCGATTATGAAGCCCATTACGGGTATAAACAGCAGCACAAAACCTGTTAATTGCGGGCTTAATATAAACAGGGTTACTAAATTAATAACAATGGTAAGCGGATCCCTTACCCATCCCTCCAGCACGCCTACTACAGAGCTTTCCACTTCGCCCAAATCATTGGTTGTGCGGCTCATCAGGTCGCCTTTTCTTTTTTCAGTAAAATAGCCAATAGGCAGTTTTAAAATCTTATCATACATATCAGCGCGCAGCGAATTTGCCACGGCATTTTTTACGGGATTAAGTATATAATAAGACAAGTAGAGAAAGAGGTTTTTTAAAAGAATAGAAATCAATATCACTATGCAGATAATGGCGAGGGCTTTTACTTTACCATCTGCTCCGCCGGATTGAATGATGCGTATCAAAACGTCCCTGATGTATTTTATTGCAGGGTTGCCTGTTGATTGCAGCAACCCTGATGTATCGTTTTTGCCTTTAAAAATTAAATCAAGAAACGGCATCAGCATACCTACAGACACAATCGAAAAAACAACAGAAAGTAAAATAGAAAAAAAGTAAAGTACAATCTTGGTTTTATATTCTTTCAGGTACCTGAAAATCCGGGCGTATTTTTTCATTATTTTATCAGAATCAACTTAAAAGCCGCAAAGTAACTAATTTTACAGCGATTAATACGTTAATACAATGGAAGAAGGAAAACGGCAAAGACAGGTGGCAGGCGTGCTGCAGGAAGAACTGAATGATATTTTACGGAGGCTGGGATTGAATATGATCAACGGCGGGATGGTTTCGATTGCGGCCGTAAAAATAACGCCCGATCTGCTGGAAGCAAGGATTTATATAAGCCTCTTCCAGGCAGGCGATGCAAATGCCGCCATGAAAAAAATTGATGACAGGGCCTGGCAGATAAAAAAAGAATTAAGCGAAAGAGTAAAACACCAGTTGCGCAGGATACCCGTGCTGCAGTTTTACTTAGACGATACTTTAGACAATGTTTTTAAAATGGAAGAACTGTTTAAAAAAATTGAAGAAGAAAGGCCACCGGCAACTGAAGGTGAATAGTGGGTGAGGGGGATCAGTAATCCGATGACGGCTACAGGCATATACCATGCAACCCCGATAAGTAATCGGACAAAAAGCCCGGAACAAGAAACGATAAACTACAAACGATAAACGGCATACCTTGAATTTTCTTTTCGCCTGGCGTTATTTTAAATCAAAAAAATCGGCTAATGCAGTCAACATCATTGCGTGGATAAGCGTACTGGCAATGGCCGTAGGCACGGCTGCACTAATTATTGTGCTCAGCGTGTTCAACGGTTTTGAAGACCTTGTAAAAAATTTATACGGTGATTTTTATGCAGATATAAAAGTTGCACCTGCGCAGGGAAAGTTTGTAACTTTTACCCGGCCTGCGCTTCAGAAAATACAGGCCGTGCAGGGAGTGGATAAAATTAGCCTGGTGGCCGAAGAAAAGGCTGTACTGGTAAATGGTGAGTACCAGGCCATTGTATATTTAAAAGGAGTGGACGAAAATTATACTTCAGTAAATAAACTGGGCGGCCATATAATTGCGGGTGAATACAACCTGGGCAATACAGATGCACCTTCGCTGGTGGTAGGCGAAGGCATTGAAAGTGCAGTGGGCGCCGATCCTGATAATAAACTTTCCAACCTTATTATTTATCTGCCCAACCGCAGCGCAAAAAATTTCAGCGGCGCCGATGCCATGCATTCCTTTAATGTACAGGCCTCGGGCGTATTTATGGTGCAGGAAGAATTTGATGATAAATATGCATTCACCAACCTGCCCTTTGTGCAGTACATGCTCGATTTAAAACCTGATGAATACAGCAGTGTAGAACTTTCAGTAAAACCCGGTGCAGATGCCAACGCTGTAAAACAGCAATTACAAAATATGCTCGGCTCCTCTTTTCTTGTGCAAACAAGGTTTGAGCAAAACCAGAGCCTGTTCACCGTAATGCAGGTGGAAAAATGGGTTATTTACGCTATACTTGCCATTATACTTTTAGTGGCGTCTTTCAATATGGTGGGCGCCCTTACCATGCTCGTGCTGGAAAAACAAAAAGACATTGCGGTGCTAAGGGCAATGGGGGCGCATGATACCCGCATACAAAATATTTTTTTAAGCGAAGGGTTTTTACTCGCCGGTATTGGCGGCGCATCAGGCATGTTCATTGCCTTTCTTATATGCCTGCTCCAGCAAACTTTTCATTTTATAAAACTGCAGGGCGGCACATTTATTATAGATTATTATCCCGTGCAAATGCATGCGCAGGATTTTTTGCTGGTTGGTTTTACCGTGCTTCTCGTAGCCGTGTTTGCCGTATGGATACCTTCACGCAAGGCAGCAGCGCAAATGTTTTCACTAAAGAGTTGAGGGTTTTTGAAACCTGTTTAAAAATAGAATTTTCAGTAACCATTCTCCGTTGGTCATCCCCAAAACTTTCGGGACAACGGTGGCGCAGATTTACAGTTTTAAATTGAATATCGTTGAGGGAACCGCACAGTCCCTTACTCTGCACATATTGCTTTTAAAAGGAGACTGCGCCGAAAAGGAAAGCCCGCATATTGCCAGGCCGGACATTGTATGTTCCTTGTCTACCGTTTGGTTTCCTTATTTGCTGCTCTGCATTTTATGCAGGAGAAATTTTTACGTCGCAGCAGGGTTTTCATTAAATGGCTTTTGTGCATGAGCATGAAACCCTGCTTTGTATTTAATTATTTATCAAATATATGCAGGGTCTCGCCTTCGCACTATCTCTGAGTGAAGACTGCTGCGACAGAATTTTTGAAACCACTTTTCTAATCAGTATATGTTGTTTTACCTGATTCTTTTTTAGGACCATTTGTTAGTGCAATAACTAATGCAATACCACAGAAAAGCAACGCAATAATTGCACGTACAATTTCATTTCCACCCGATACATAGGGATTTGCAATGGCATCAGGCACATGGAAAAAAATAAAAAAAAGAAAAAGCATGATGGCTAAAAGAAATGCAATTGGCTTTATCCATATTTTGAAAATAATTGCAATGCCTGAACCAATAAGTGCTGCTCCCGCAAAATAAGTCCAAAACACCGGCACCCCAAACCATTTTGGTACCATGGCAGACACAAAATCAGTAAATACAAAATGACTGCATCCAAACAATATGATGAGAATGGAATAAAAAATTCTCCCAAGTGGAATAAATTTTTCTAACCATAATACAAAGGATTTCTTTCGGCCCCCGCTAAAACTGTTCTCTGAAAATGAGCCAGCCATTACAAATGCACCACCACTATATGCTAATGCCTCGCCGGCACCAAACCAAACATCCAAACGGGAAGCCTTATCAGGACTAAGGATTAGAATATACGGCAGATGGCAGGTAATGATCAGTGCAAGAAAACAAAATCCTGAATAAAGGCAGATATTTTTTGTACTCACAAGTTTAATTTTAAACAACCCTGAAATCATAGTTCCGGCAAATATTAAAGCTATTCCTGTAAGAATAGGGAAGACAGTATATTCATGGGCCCAGGCAGGAAATGGCGGTAAAATTTCCGGGCGAAAATCTTTGATAACAAGTTGGTGTACCCCTAAGGCAACGATACCGGTGCCATAAAATAAATGACCCGTTTTAGTAAGTTGTTTCATTAGTATTAGAATTAGAAAAAATAATCCTGTTGTTTTTTTAAAACTGAACTTTTGTTTTTACTTCCGCATGAGGTCTTTCTAAAGTGGCACACAACGTGGCTGCATTGACTGCTGCCGATTGTTCTAATGTCCCGCCCCACTTGCCAGCAAGTTTTGTTGTATACAGCCTTCATTTATCTTTCTTGGATTACTTATTTAATATTATATTCTTTTTTTAAACTTGCAATAAGATCCGAATTATTTTGTTGTTGAATTTTAAAAGTTGAAAGACACGTTACGTCAGCCTGCATTTTGGCAACATTTGTTGGCTGTAGTTTTATTGTTAATGATGTTGCTTCTTTTTATTATTAAAATAATAGAAAATTGTTAAGCCTATCCACGTTAAACTATTAATATAAATTACTGTTACACTAAATACATTTGCATTATGAAGAGAATTTAGTCCTTGAGTAATTAAACGATAAGTTATAAAAATTAAAGCTCCGAATAATAAGATTGAAAATATTCTTCCAAAAGGTTTTTCAAAAATTGTAGGTGCAGCAGAAATTTTGCTGTTTTCTATTTTTTCTTTTTTATTATAATCGCCAACACTATTTTGAAATGCATTTACAAAATTAATTAACCCGTTTTGTCTTTTATAAAGCGACAAACATCTTATATACAAAGTCTGATTTTCCTTTGTCTTAATTGAAAAAATATCCATTAGATTGTTTGATGTGAAGTTCCAATTTAATATATCTGTCCATAATATTTCTTTGTTGACTTTTATAAAAAAAGGAGCAGTCATCCAAGTTGAATTTACTCCTTGTTGAGTTATTGTTACTTCTATTTCTTTTGCCAAATAATTATAAACAATCATTGAAATAATGCAAAGTATAACCCACATAAATAATGTCATTGTTTCTCCATAGTTGTGAAAAAGCAAAAACCAAATTAATAACGAGCCAAAAAAACAAGCAATAAGAATCCAAGGATTATGTGTTTTTAAAATGTAGGTCATAAAAAAAATTACCGCCAACGATAGGGCTTTGCGATGTACTGGCATTTGAAAAAAGTCAGCCGGGACTATCGATGATTTATAATTTAAAGATGAAGATAACGACTAAAAGCTAAATTTATAATGTCGTGCTGGAACTATTGCTGATATTGATTTGTAGCCGATTGCTATCACGTCAGCCAGCCTATTGCCAAGCCTGTTGTTGTGCGTTCGTGCTTTCCTCCATAAATTTTTCACAACTTTTTCACCTCTTTTTTTAATCCGCTGAATATAAAATATGTCTTTACAACCTTACCATTGTCATCAGTTTTAAACTCTATCTGCCAGTCGTACTCTTTATCAGAAGAAAAGAATTTAGTATTTGATTCCGGTAGCAATTTTAAATCAGGTTCTCCTGCTATCGTTGTCCATAATGTCCCGTCTTTTTTATAAACTTTAGTAACACGGGGTAAAACATATTCACCTGTATATTTGTCAAGTAAGGATGTATCAATAGAAACCTCTTTATGTAGGTAAGGCGGCACTATTTCTCTATCAAATAAAATGTAAGATAAGGGCCCTGCAATGATAGAGGAACTTTTGGCTTTATTCGCCAATACAATAATTGTAAAATCTTCCTTTGGATAGTATATTAAAGTCGTTATATAGCCAAGTGTTGTGTTATTCCCATCGTCACGTTGCTGAATGTATTTGCCAAATTCATTTTTACCTGTAAGTATACCATAGCCAAAATACATTTTGTTAATACTATCCTTTAAAACATATGGCGCTTGCATTTCCTTTTGTGTTGAAGGCAAAAGCAAGTTGTTATTTTTCAAAGCCCTATCAAATAAAAACAAATCGGTTGCTGTGCTACTGACACCAATTCCGCCAACTATACCTTCAGTAGCATAATGATATTCAGCAGGCATTTGTTTCATACTATCTGCGGGAAAAAACTGCTGCTTAGTGTCATCAAAATAAACACTTTCGGTATGGTTTGGATACTGCCTTTTATTTACCTGTAATTCAGTAAACACTTTTGTGTGATTTAAATGCAGAGGTGCAAATATTTTTTGTTGCATGAA
>JBBRAD010000045.1:0-14922 GCA_038207175.1 Chitinophagales bacterium | reverse complement strand
CTTTATCAAATGGTATTAAGTCAAGCGTGGAAACATTTTCGAAAGCTATTCCAAAAATTAAAGGAGTATTTTCTTCTAAAAATAAATTAGTAATTATTTTAGATTCTTCGATTTCAATTTTGGCTGGAATTTGTCCATTATGTTTTAAAGAATTTCTTCTTGAATTAATTTTTTGAACAGATGCTTGTAATGTTAATTCAGGAATTTTCAAAAAGAAATCCATCATGAATAATTTTTCTTTTTCCTTCTTTGTAATTCCTTTTTTCTCTGCGGCTAATTGCATAAACATATCGATACAATCATGAAAAGTAAGAACAGAACTAAAAGCAATTACTTCTGATTGTTTGGCTTGTTCCATTCCTTGTGAGAATAAATGTTTAATAATCGCAAGCCTTTTTATGAAAATGTCTTTATTCATTTTAAGTTGTATAATAATAAGTAATATAATAATTCTAGTTTCATTCAGTTCATTATTTTTAATCAGCCAAAAGGCTGCCGGATAGAAGCGGAAAGCCCGCAGCGCAGCGAGGACTTGCAGCGAATAGCCGGACTGCAGCTGATGAATATTCATCAGCTGACAGCCCCAAACTTTTCTATTCCCCTTCCACAACTTCTCTCTTACTCGGCTTCCTCACCCTATTCGTTTCCGCACCGCACATCTTTACAATCTTTGGTGTGAACTTACCCAACACTTCCACGAGTTGCTTTTGAGATTGCATTACCACTTCAATATCCTTATAAGCAAAAGGCGCTTCATCAAGACCGCCGCCAAGCAACTTTACATTGTGCCTGGCGAGCTCTTCTTTCAATGCATTGTGCGTAATGTTTGCCATTGCTTGTGTGCGGCTCATGCGGCGACCTGCACCATGCGCTGCGGAATTTATACTCGCTTCTTCGCCTTTACCTTTTACAATAAAACCAGGCGCCGTCATGCTGCCGGGAATAATACCCAGCACATCTTTACCCGCAGGTGTGGCGCCTTTGCGATGCACAATTACTTCACGTCCATTATACATTTCTTTCCATGCAAAGTTGTGATGGTTCTCCACCATCGTTACCGGTTTGCGACCCAACTGCTTTGCGATCTTCGCATGTATCACATGGTGGCAAGCACTTGCATAATCACCCGCAAGGTTCATCGCCAGCCAGTATTCAATACCTTCCGCTTCATCCATCATAAGCCATGAAAGATGTTTGGCTTCCTGCGGCAACCGGCGTTTGTCCATCGCTATCCTTGTATAATGGTTGGCAATGTTGGCGCCCAACCCACGTGAACCGCTATGGCTCAGCAATCCAATATACTTACCTGCAGGCACATTCAACGTTGCATCTTTTTCATCTACTTCCACAATGCCAAATTCAACAAAGTGATTACCACTTCCTGATGATCCGAGTTGTTTCCATGCACGGCCATGCAGTTGCCTTAACAAGGGCAATTCATCGAATGCCTTGTCTTCCATTACCGCATCATCTGTCCCGCCCTGGCGGGACTGAAACTGTGCGCCGCTACCAAACAAAGTAGCTTCATTGAGCTCACGGGTGAAGAATGCTTCACGTTGCATAAGGTCTTTTACATCAAGGTCAAAAATGCTCAGGCATATACGGCAACCAATGTCAACCCCAACGCCATAAGGTATTACAGCGTTCTCTGTTGCCAGCACACCACCAATCGGTAAGCCATAACCATGATGCGCATCGGGCATTAATGCACCCGCTACTGCAACAGGTAATTTTGCTGCATGGTACATTTGATGCAACGCACCTTCTTCAATATACTCTGCACCAAAAACAGCCCCACCCAAACCCTCCCCAAGGGGAAGGGCTTTAAGGGCTCCGATTAAACTTGTACCCTCCGGTATTATTCGGAGTTGTATTTCTTCATTTATATTTTCTTTCTGCGGTATTAATTTTTCTGCAATCTTCCCGAGCTTTTCATCGGCGAGATATTTTTCCGGTGCAGCTAAAATATCTTTTAAAATATGCAATGCTTCTTCTTCAGAGTTGTGCTTAAAGTTGGTACATATTTCATGCATGGCTACACTTATCACCGGGCCTGCGGGGTATCCGATTGCTCTTATTTGTTTTCCTCTTAATTTTAATTTCATAAGCCCTAAATCCCTAAAGGGACTTTTAATTTGTAAATAATTTTTACTTGTTCCCTCTTTGTTACAGGTTATTTGTTTTATTTAAAAAAGGATTATTTGCACTGAATATTTCCCGAAGTTCTTTTAAAGAAACCTCCCTTGCTTTTTTTAATAACCCGTTTGCCGGATGCACATAAAATTGTTTACGTGTTCCGCATGAAGTGAGCTCTTGTTTTTTGCCAACCCAATAACGGAATACTTTTTTATTTTCTATCCATACATCTGTATGTACAAAATCAAATACATGATTAAACACATGCATCCCGCTTACTGTTCCCCTGCTTAACTGTTTATTCAGTTCTGAAAAAATTTTGTTCCAGGGCCTGTTACAATTTCTTTGCAGCAGGCGTATCAATGGTTCAAGGTTATCATTGAAAGATCTTGTGCCGCCGCCATGCATAAATTTCATGCTCTCATGCGTGCGGGCATGTTCAAAATCATTCCGCTTTAATTTGTTTTTATAACCGTTCTTTTGCTTTGTGCGCCAGCCATGCCGGTAGCACTCGATGAGTTCTTCATCGAGGCGTTTATCGCGTCGCTTCTGGCGTTTTTGCAAAGAAGGTTTTATGTATTGTAAATTGTCCATAAAATATTTTTTTAAAGTCATTCATTAGTCGGGATAATTTTTGTTTTGATACACATTGTTATATTTTTTTATGATACCAGCTTTTGTTTTATATGGCATCGCTGGTTGTGTCACTCACTTGTACTCTATTTCTTTATTCAACAAAAGATACCGCATTCCGCAGAATTGCGGGATACTTTCAGAACAATGGTGAACAAATAATCTAAGTTCAACTACTCCTCATTTAATAATATTTCAAATACAGGCTCTAATTCTAATAGCAGAAATAAAAAGGTAATCAGTTTTATTACGTTCGCTTTATTACCGAATGAATTTATAGAGCCATGTAAAATGGCATGCCTGTTAATTATGTTATTATCTACACCATCTTCTTTGTAATAGCCATAATAGTGATTTGCAAAGCGAAGAAAAGAAAATAGAGCTTGGCCTATTAAGCCAAAATTATTGTCCTTCACTTTCTCATAAATTGAATCTCGTTCTTCCTTGGATAGCCTTTTTCCAGGGCCAAGTGAATTTACTATAGCGATATGTGGCATCAAATAATCTGCAGTTTCTATTGAGAATCCATTTTGTTCAAACAACTTACAAATTCTACTTATATCTATCCCAAGGTTTTTTGTTTTAAAAAGTTTTCTAGTGATAAAATCTAATACTGTAAAAAGATTATTTATGCATGAAATCCAATATTTCCTCTTGTATGTTCTAAAAATTTCTTCGATTATTAATTTCTTCGATACCAATAGAGTATTTGATTTTAATTTTTCTTCTACATATTTTCTATTTACTTGAAACATTTTCATATTTGTTTCATCATAATCCCTTTTAAAATAATATTTATTTACAAACGGTACCGATAGGTAATCAAAATCCTTTAACTCTTTAAATCTTTTCTTCCTTTTTAAAAATTTATTTGAGGAATTACGATACTTTTTATAAAGAACCTTATTAAAGAAACCAACTTGAATATTATTCGGATTAATCCAAAGCATTAATGGCCAATGTTCTTCATCAAAACATCTTGTATGGGCTTGAACAGTATGAACTGATCTTTGATTCGAATATTTTTCTAACGCTTGTTTTATTGTTACAGGATGATCAGTAGTATACTCTTTTGGCTTTTGCGGCATAAGCTTTCTTAACACATCTAAATTTAAAGCCAGCCTTTCTTTAGTAATCATAAAAAATATTTTATACCAGCAACTAATTGTTATTATTCATATTCAAAAAAACTTCCTCTCCAGCCTTCCATTCATTCTTCATCAGCCTTAAAACAATCCTGATATCTTTAACCAGCACTTTCGCTTCAAAAAAACTTCCCCAGAAACTTATCTTTTGTATTATTCCTTTTAAGCCGTTTTCTGCTATTTCACTTTGTTGAATAATAACTCCTTTAGTACAAGTGTGCGACACTGAAAGAAGTTCAGTGCAGGCTCCGCCGCAGCCCAATAGCATTCCTAAAGCTAAGTACATAAACCATTAATTTTAAAACAGGGTAAAAAACGATAAGGGAACGTGCTGCTCTACCAACTGAGCTATCCCGCTAAAAGCGGGAGCAGGGCTCGAACCTGCGACATGCCGAGTTGTGATCGAAGTAACCCTAATCTACGACACCTGTTAGAAAATTAAATAAGTACAGGGTAACTATCCGAAAAGCGACTATGTCATTTGCTCTAACCGGGCTGAGCTACAAGTTGAAATTTCAACAAGGCCGGATTTGAACCGGCGACAGAATGATCCCGAAGTAACGCTTCTCTACGACACCTGTTTGTATAGCAGGCAAGACTCGAACTTGCACCCTCTCCGTTCCAGGCGGAGTATCCAACCATTGGAATGCTGCTATATAAAATGAATGAGCGATAAACGAACAATGTTTTATTTGCTGAGCTACTTTCCTTTTTACAGGATAGCAGGAATTGAACCTGCGGCCTTCCCGGATTTCTTTGGGATGCTCTAACCGAAGTATCATTATTCTACGGCATCATTCAAAAATTTTGAAAGGGTAACGGATCAACAAAAGAGCCGCATCTTTCATACATTTTACAATGCATTTCAAGAGTTGGATTCGAACCAATTTTGCCAACGAAGTATCTCTTGTTTACGACACCTTTCATTTTTTATTTTATAAGGAGTAACAAGCGGGTTGAGAAACGGGAACACCGTCAGGTGGAGGATTTGCACCTCTTCTGAATTGCTTCAGAATCCTTCCCTGTGTTGGCGACGAAGTAACCCATCTCTACGACATCCTTAATTTTTAATATTTCTCAAAGAACTTTTTAAAGAAGCACCCTGTTTTACAAGGATGCTTCTTAATAATCACCCACCTGCATCTTTACTATAATTCTATGCTGTTGATCATCTCTACCGCATCACTTCCATTCTCAATGGCTGCCAGTACATCGAATATTTTATCGCTCCATCCTGCTATCAAAAACACATCATCAGGCTTTACATTCAAAGGAACATTTCCATAACCTCCCAAATCAAACAAATACAATTTTGCATTTGGTGCGATATGCTTATACTGCTTCCACAATTCAACTAT
This sequence comes from Chitinophagales bacterium, assembly GCA_038207175.1. Taxonomy (GTDB): domain Bacteria; phylum Bacteroidota; class Bacteroidia; order Chitinophagales; family Chitinophagaceae; genus JBBRAD01. The sequence continues at coordinate 9,650 of JBBRAD010000045.1, read as the reverse complement.
AGATTCACCAGTGTTGTTGCTGTTCCACAATTGGCAATCGGTAAACATCATTACCTTATCCACTGCTTTCTTTTGCTGCAACAGGTCTTTGATAACTAAGTAACCATTTGTGCTGTAACCAACCTCACCTTCGCGACGATGAAATTCATCAACATTAGATAAGATATTTTTCTTTGGCACATTGATCACTTTCCATGTATCACCAAACATACCGGTGATCACATTTCCGCAACGGCTCTGCAGCAACATTGCCAGCATCAAACCAATATCATAGTTCTGCACTTTGCTCTTTGCGCTTATTGCACGCTGCATACTTCCGCTTACATCCACTGCTATTACAACTTTAGTTTCTTCATCATAACCTGCAATGTTTGCTGCACTGTGCATAACAGCATTTTCCAAAGCTTCTAATATTTTGCTTACACGGCCATTGCTCAACTGTTTCAATTCACGGTAAGCACTTAAAAAACGGAATGGCAATTGTTTGCTGTTGGCAACTGCTTTCTCATTGCTTAAATATTCGCATACTTTGTTCAACGCTTCTTTGCTTACTTCAACTTCCAATATGTTGCGCAGGTTACGCAGTGTTGCCATGTAACCCATTTTATTGCTGAAGATCAGCTCTTCCCATTTTGCACGGAATGCTGTCTGCTTTAATTCAAGAGAGTCAAATTTCTGTTGTCCCAATGCACTCAATTCAACTTCCCATGTATATGGCGCCTGTAATTCATCTTTTACAATCTTGTCAAACAAAACCTGCTGCGCTTCATCCTTTGCCTTTGGGTGTACCAGGAACAATGCATCTTTCAATTTTACTTTTGCTTCACGGTTATATTTTGCAAACTGGTATTCATCAAATTTGTTGAAAGCTTCTGCCAAACCTTTCTGCAATTGCTTGCTGAGTTTATTTAACTGCTTTACATCCTTACGCTCATTCGCCATTGCGTAATAAGCAAGCAATTCAGTAATCTCATCTGCACGTTGTACAACACGATTGGTCAATTTACTAACCAATGAATCTCCACTGTAACGCTTTGCCAGCTCAACAGTCAATGCTAATGGTATGCTGCGTAAATGCATTTGTTCACGTGCATATGCCGCCAGCTTTGCAACAAAGACCGCTTCATTTTTTTCAATCAGTTCGCAGATACGCTGCAATTTGTTATCAGCTTTTTCATAGAACTGGTCGCTTAAAGCGGCAGTTGCCACAGCAGTGTACAACTCCAGTTCAGGGGTAAGTACAAAAGCTTTTTCAGCTTCGTAATTCAGGGTTTCATTTGCTTTGCTTCCTGTTTTCAAATTAAATTTCATTTTATGCCTCCTTTGTTTTCGTTTGATAACACAAACCTCACACCCATCTGTGCAATCTTTTTGCACAGTAAAAATTATTTTTAATTATTTTTAAAAAAAGTTTCAAATGCCTGTAAACCGCAATGCACTCATCCGCTACCGCACCATTGATAAATGCCTGCAAAACCGCCGCCGTAAATGGACCATTGAAAACCTCATTGATGCATGTAACGACACACTTTATGAATACGAAGGCATTGACAAAAGTTTAAGCATGCGTACCATCCGGCTCGACCTGAATGCCATGCGCAGCGATAAACTTGGCTATAATGCTCCTATCATTGTTACAAATAAAAAATATTACAGTTATGAAGACCCGGAATACTCCATCACAAATATTCCACTTACTCCGCAAGACCTGAATATATTGCAGGAAGTCTCGCATTTATTGAAACAGTTCAAAGGTTTCAGCCACTTTAATGAAGTGAGCGAAATGGTAAATAAACTGGAAGACAAAATATACAGTGAACAACATCAGCAGCCTTCCGTTATTGATTTTGAAAAGAATGAATTGCTTGCCGGTCTTGAATGGCTTGATGCATTGTACAAAGCAATTGTGAACAAAACAACTTTACAACTTACCTATCAATCATTCAAAGCCAGGCAGGCCAGTGATATTATCTTTTATCCTTTCCTGCTGAAAGAATACCGCAACCGCTGGTTCATTCTCGGCATGATCAAAAAAGGAAAAGAGATCGTGACATTTGCGCTTGACCGTATACAAAACATCATCGTACTGAATGATGAGTTATTCCGCGAACACAAAAGCTTTGACCCGCATACTTACTTTAATGATATTATTGGAGTAACCCGCAATGCAGCAGATACACCTGCCCATATCGAATTTCTTGCAGACCAGTACCAGGCACCTTACATAAAGACAAAACCCATTCATGCTTCACAAAAAATTATTGAAGAACGTAAGGAGGGTATTGTCTTCAGCATTGATGTAATCCCCAACTTTGAACTGGAGCGTGAATTGATTGGTTTTGGCGAAGGATTAAAAATTTTATCACCTCCCAATTTTATACGCCGTATTCGCCGTAAGATTCGATTGATGCATGAAATCTATTTTGCTGAGAAACACGTTTAAATATTATTTCAAAGAGCTTTATTTTTTTTAACCATGGATTGATTTAAGAATTTATTTGCAGTGAATTAAAAAGCTCGGGGTTCTTGTTGAATAAAGAACAAACCGCACAAGAGTGCGACACTGAAACAAGTTCAGTGCAGGCTCAGTCTTAGCCTAATAGCATTCCTAAAGCTAAGTACATAATTTTTCCGAACATGAATTTGGAGTATCTAAAAATTTGAATGGCATTGTTTTTATTTCCTATCAATCTTTTTCAATCACTCCAAATCGTTGTCCAGATTATTTAATTTTCAATCAACTCCCTTCTGAAACCAATCACGTTTACCTGCGGCATTGTGTAATCTGTTTCATCAGGGTTTGTGATCTCTGCAAGTGTCATTGGCCTGTTTATGTTTTGTTTCATAGCTAAATGATTACTCAGCTTTCTTGCTTTGTCAACGCTTAATTTTCCAAATTCATATTTTGCTATCAGCCTTCCTTTGCGCAGCAATGCACTGTCCACAAGGCTTAGCGCACTGTTGAATGTGCAGATGATCTGTACGTTTAAACAATCACTCAGCAAACCATCACTTAAATTCAGCAGGTTGCTTACGCTGTTGTTTTCACTGAATTTTCTGTCCATGATAATGTTCTCCGCATCTTCAATCACCAAAACAGAATCAGGATTGTCAATCAGCAGATCAATAAAATCAGGGTTCATCAGGTTGCCTGCCACTGCGGGTGAAACAAACAATACTTTTTTCTTCACCGTTCCAATCAGATGCCGCAGGTATGTTGTTTTACCTGTACCGGGCAAACCATGCAATAAAATAATTCCTTTGTCTTTTTGTTTTGTCAGCCTTTCTTTAATGATGGCATCTATCGCTTTAAAATCATCGTTGTAATACAGATCAATATCCAGTACTGTTAATTTTATTTCCAGTTGCTTTAAGTCAAGGCAGTTGTTGCTTAATGTAATCACGTTGATTTCAAAATCTTCCTGCTTTTCAGGTGCTTTTAAAGCTGCAAAACTTTCCATCATTTTGTTTGCTGCAGTAAAGCTTTTATCACTGAATAATATTTCCGCCCAATCTTCCCCAAGCGATACCAGCATCCTGTTTTCGAGTTTAAAAATAGTTTTGCAGAACTCCATTCTTTTTTGTTGCCAACTGTAAAAATTATGCTGGTAAATGTTTTGCACTTTGTCAAAACTGTTTGTATTAACCAGTTCATAAACCTTTGCTGCATCTATGTTGTTGATGTAATGGATGCATGGCAATGACTTAAATTCTTTCAAGTACAAGGCCTTTGCTTCTATAAACTGTTTATCAAATAACCGCACATCATTATGCGGATTTATTTTCTGCATTAATTGCAGCCATACTTTTTTCATCCATACTTTGCATCGTGGAAGTATGAAAAAAATAATCCCTATGATAAGTATGGCGATAATAATTTGTGCCATTTTTTATTATTTAAATTTTATAAATCTTTCTCAAGTCCCCCCCGGGGGATTTAGGGGGCATTACTGCACCACTTTGTTTGCACAGCTTGAACTCGCAAATGCATGCGGCTTGGCTTTAAACACAAAACCCATCCCCATGATATAACCCATTGCTTCTTTCAACGCATCATTGCTTTTGAAATTTGAGTTGGTGTTGATATCTGCATGCACTTCCATGTCAACATTAAATGCAATAAACAGATCACACAACCTGAAAGCAATGTCAATACTCCTCGCAACTTCCTCCAGCATCCTTTCTTTGATCGCCATTTTTCTTTTCGTCATCTCGTTTTGTATATACATGAAACCACCTTTTCCTTTGCGTATGAAAACGATCACCGTAGCAAATTCAATCTCTTTTCCTTTGCGTTGGCTGTCTGTTCCAATGCACACTTTCAGATCATAGCCCAATTCTTTTTCTTTCATCAACATCATCCTTACTTCTTCTTCAATCGGTTGTTTGATCCTTCGTCCATCAAGCCTTCTCCATTGTTGCTGTTCCATTGTTTTGCCCCCATCCCCTAAAGGGGTGTTTTGCCCTAAATCCCTAAAGGGACTTATGCGATTTAGAAATGTTTTTTATGTTTTGATACCAGCATTTGTTTTACATGGCATCTTCGTTGCGTCGCAATCACTTCATCTTCCTGCTATTAATTTACCTGTGGACGAAACAAGATTGCTCACTTCATTTTATTTTTTATTTGTGTTCGCGAATTCCGCTTCGCTCCATTTCGAACTTGTACACACGATGCTTCAAACCGCTGCTCTACCATTGGAGCTATTCGTCCTTTTTGTTTATGATCTGTGCTGACTGATATCTTATTTCCTCATCATCGAACTGCACTATCATCAAACAATTTTAGCGGATGAAGAAAGATTCGAACTTTCAACCTTGTGCTTAACAAGCACCTGCTCTGCCATTGAGCTATTCATCCATTGTTGGTCCGGTGCGACTCGAACGCACAACCCTCCGGTTAAAAGCCGGATACTCTTTTCCAGTTGAGCTACGAACCATTTTGTGATGACTGATAGACTCGAACTGTCAACCTTTACGGTATCAGCGTAATGTTCTCAACCAATTGAGCTAAGTCATCTTCGTTGCGACCACAAGATTTGAACTTGCATCTTCCACCTTATGAGAGTGGTGTGTTACCGTTACACTAAGTCGCAATATTTAGTGAGCCTGGTGAGATTCGAACTCACAACAAATGGTTTCTAAGACCACTGCCTCTTCCGTTGGGCTACAGGCTTATGTTGGCTTAACAGGGCTCGAACCTGTAACCTTGAACGTATAAGGTTCCTGCTCTCACCATTGAGCTACAAGCTACTATTTCGTTGGCTTAGAAAGGTTCGAACTCTCGTCTCTGCGTTCGAAGCGCAGCATTCTTCCATTGAACTATAAGCCAATCACTGTGCGACTTTCAGACTTGAACTGAAAAAATTTCTCTTATGTTTACCTCTCAGAAAGAGAGGAAGAGAAAAGTGTTGCCCTTACACCAAGCCGCATTCTTTTTATTGGTTGACTCCGGGGCTCGAACCCTGTTCTTCCGTTGCACAGACGGATACTTTACCAAATAAGCTAAAGCCAACATTTGTTGTTGAGGATAGACTCGAACTATCACCATCAGAGTCAAAGTCTGATATGCTTACCATTGCACCACTCAACAATTTGTGCAGCATGAGTGAGTCGAACACTCTCCTCGGGTTTGGAAGACGGCACGCCTTCATCAACGCATATGCTACAGTACCGCGGTTCGTATGAGAATCGAACTCATTGCTTCAAATCGACAATCTGAGATGTTAGCCGTTACACCAACGAACCTTGTAAAACTTCTTAGATAAAAAAAAGCCCGGTCAATTTTTTTTGACCGGGCTGTAAGTTTTGCTGAAACAAAAGCTGCACTTATGTTTGCAAATACCACGGTCGTTTATGGAAATTATTTTTATGTTCGCTAAAATCAAAAATGCTAATGCGGCGGCTGCCTGTATGCGATAGCATACACACAAGATAACTGCAAGCCGATGGCGCAATCAGCCAATTCAATTTTTTTCTATTTAATATTTGTTTTTTAAATTTTATCACAAAAAAAGCCCCGCAATTTTGCGGGGCGTATAAGCGGTTAGTCGGTTTTAATCAGCTTACAATATCATTGCCCCGCAAATGGAATTATCCTGAATCAGGCTAAACCATTTTATTGTTTCAATATGTAAAAAAATGCGTGACATAAAATATTGTTTTGTTTTTTGCTGCACAAAATTGTATTTTTTTTTTCGTTACTGCCAAATTTTTTTTGAAAATTATAACAGTAGTGTTATACCAACCTGCTGAAACATCTGTAAAATCAATAGTTTCAGAGGGGTAAATATTTTTTTACCGGTTTAATTTTTTGCGGGATAACAGTTGTTAAAGTGCCCCCTGCCCTGCTTTGAAAGCAGCGGGGCTGTAAAACATTAATGAATGTTTCTGCGCTTTATCACCCCGCCGGATGCTTCCTTAATAGTGTTTGCAAAAACAAATGCATGGGGGTCCGCTTCGTAAACAAGATTTTTTAATTTCCGCAATTCAAGTCTTGTAATAACAGTGAAGATGATATCACAATCCGTACTGATTTCAAATTTGCCGGGTAAAAAACCCCTCTCACCTTTATATACAGTAATGCCCCTTCCTAATTTATTTACCAACTGGTATTTGATCACTTCACTTTTTCCTGAAATAATAGTAACACCCGTGTATGCCTGTATGCCTTCAACCACATAATTAATACTGCGTGTTGCTGCATAATAGGTAAGCATAGAATACAATGCTGTTTCCAGTCCGAATTTAAGAGCGGCGACACTGAAAATGAGGGTGTTTATGGCGAGAATAATTTCTGCGATTGTAAAGGATGTTCGTTTTAATGTGTACAATGCAAGCACTTCTATACCATCCAGTGCAGCACCGGCACGCATAATGAGCCCGATGCCAATGCCGAGGAACACACCGCCAAAAACAGAAATCAGCAATTTGTCCTGTGTAAGTACAACATCAGGCAATAGCTGCAAACAAATACCCAGCAGCAAAATACTGATGGATGTTCTTAAAGCAAACTTTCTGCCAACAGAAAAAAAACTTACTATAATGAGCGGGATGTTCAGCAATGCAATAACCATGGCAAGGTTGAACTGGTACAATTCATGCACCAGCAGAGAAATACCTGTAATGCCACCGTCAAAAAAATGGTTGGGTACAAGAAACCCTTTTAAAGCAATACCGGAAATAACAACACCGGAGATTATCAGGGCACTGTCCTGAATTATTTCAAACAGGTTGAATTCATTTGCAGGTGCAATATGTGATTCCAGTTTTGATTTTAATTCCTGCAGGTTAATTTGTTTCTGCATTTCTCTTTCCCTGATGGCTGTTTGTGTAAAATAATGGTGCGATGATAAAAATTCTACCTGTTTTAATTCCCATTCAGTTTTTGTTTTTATCAACCCTAATTTATTAAATTCATTAAATAATTTATCTGCATTGGCTGTGTACTGTTCGCCTCCCAGGTAATACAGGTCGGCATCGCAAAGCAACTGCGTTAAAAGACCCTCTGCTGATTGCGGAAGTTTTGTAGCTATAATCATGCGGCAAATAATTTCAATTTGCTCCGGTGAATAACCAAACCCAGGGAGGTGTTTCGCTGCTATTTTACAGGAGAATTCTTCATGGTCTGTATGGTGCTGCAAAAAACCTGCATCATGAAACAATGCCGCAGTTTTCAATAACACCAAATCATTACCCGAAATGTTTTCAGCCATTGCCAGGTGTTCGGCGGCAACTATTACATTCTTTGTATGATGGGCGTTATGATACGTGATATAAGAGGGTAACCCGCTCTCCAATTTATTTATCAGGAATGAATAAACCTGTTCATATTGCATGGTATAAATATAACAGGTTTTTTAAAGACAGTTTAATTTAATTGACAATGATGATTAGCTGATAAAAGATGACCCGGGCTACAGAGGTGAAGTGATTGCAATGCAATGAAGATGCTATGAAAAACTTTTGCCGATATCAAAAAAAATTAATTCAGCACTTCATACAATATTATTTCATTTGTTTTATTTTTCATGTTTGCCGGGCCAATTTTTTTACAATTGAAAGATTGCTTTACCTTTTCATAACAGGCTTCGTTAATGAGTACCTGGCCTGTGGCTGCTTCAGTTTGCAAACGCTGTGCAGTATTCACTGCATCGCCGATTACTGTATAGTCTAACCTGCGCAAACTGGCAGAGCCGATGTTGCCCGAAATCATTTCCCCGCTGTTGATGCCTATGGATACCTGCGGTGAAAAATCACCATTGCCCGGCAAATCTCCTATTTTGTTTCTTATTACCAAAGATGCATCAATAGCCCTGTCGAGGTGATACGGGCCTTTAAACACTGCCATTACACAATCGCCAATAAACTTATCAATAATGCCCTGCTGTGCAATGATCTCTTTTACCATGAGCTCGAAATACCTGTTGAGCAATGCTACTACTGTGTCGGGCTTTTCTTTTTCACTGATGGATGTAAAACTACAGATGTCAATAAAGACCACAGAAGCTTCTACCGTTTCATTCGCCATTAGTGACGCTTCATATTCACGACCACCCATAAAACTGAGTACGTTCTCGTCTACGTACATTTTGAGAATGTTGTTCTCCTTAATTGCCCTGAGTGTTTCCCGAACCTGGTTTATGTGCTTTATTGTTTTCTGCATGGTGAGTTCAAGGTCATCAAAATTTACGGGCTTGGTGATAAAATCAAAAGCGCCGCGGTTCATTGCCGTGCGGATATTATCCATATCCCCATAAGCGGATACCATTACTGCTTTCACCAGCGGGCAGGCTTCATTGAGCCTTGTTAATAAAGTAAGTCCGTCCATTTCCGGCATATTGATATCACATAATACGATGTCCACGTCCGGGTTTTGCCGTATCTTCTCCAATGCATCATTGCCATTGAGTGCAAATATGAATTGATACTGCTGCTCCCTTATTTTCTGCCGGAACTTCTGCTTGATGAGCACTTCCAAATCGGCTTCATCATCAGCTACCAAAATTTTTGTCATACTATTCTGCTTTTTAATTTTTCTTTTAAGGAAGGAAAGTCAACCGGCTTGCTTAAAAAATCGTCTGCACCCAGTTTCATGGCCTGGTTGTAATTTTCATCGTCGCCATAAGCGGTTACCATCATTACTATGGGCGGGGGTGTTTCATATTTCTCTTTTATCTGTCTCAGCAGTTCGAGGCCGCTCATGCCGGGCATGTTGATATCAGAAAGGATGAGTACTGCTTCATGCTCGTTTTCCTGCATATATTGTAATGCCTCTTCGCCTGAAAAAGCAAATACAAACTGCATTTCCCTGTCCCTGATCTCTTTTCTGAAACGTTGTTCAAAAAGTGTCTGCATATCCTTTTCATCATCCACTACTAAAATTTTCATGCGTTTTATTTATGGGGGGTAAGATAATAATAAACTGTGTTCCCTCATTTTCTTTCGTCTCCACATTTATTTCTCCGCCATGTGCTTTTACAATATCATAGCTCAAACTCAAACCCAGTCCGGTTCCTTGTCCTGTTGGTTTTGTTGTAAAGAATGGTTGAAAGATTTTATCAACAATGTTTTGAGGGATACCATTGCCGTTATCGGTTACAGTAATAACAGCCCCCCTGCCTCCCGAAGGTAGGTTCATTGAAGTTCGC
>JBBRAD010000044.1:0-15629 GCA_038207175.1 Chitinophagales bacterium | reverse complement strand
GATGTCACTTTTGGCTATTTATGTCAGCGGTAAGCTAATCGAAAAATTTGTCTGCACAAAATTATATTTTGTTATAGAATAGACCTTTGCTTTTGTTCCAAGGCTCTTAATTACCTTCATAAACCGTGTCCTTCGTCTTTTAGTATTTCGTTAATCAGATAAGTTGTCGTAGTTAAATCTTAGGTTTTTGGCGAACAAAAGTTGAATTAGATGTTTGAACCGGTGCTAGCATAGCACATAACGTTGAGGCTTGGCGATGGGCTGGAATTCATTGCTCGTCCAGCTTGGAACCGCAGCCGATTTGAAAAACTGAAGATGAAGATAACAACTAAAGCTCAATTTATAACGTCACGCTGGAACTATTGCTGATATTGATTTGTAGTCGATTGTTCTTCCGTCAGCCAGCCTATTGCCAAACCTATTTGTTGGTGGCAGTTGCTCGCCAACGAGGTCTTATCAGATTGTTCTTTTGTTTTGCTAATAATAAAAATATAATTCCCAAAAGCAAACAAAGCAATAATGATGTAAGTGAATCTTGTGGTCCGGTTTCGCCCCCGGTTAATAAAAAATTACCTGAAATTTTGCTTGTCAATAAGCCTTGTGTCAGCGAACTGCTTGGGTTAATACCTCCAAAGATTCCGGGTTCCGCAAAGTCCCATCCAAAATGTAAAAATATGGGAAGCCATAAATTGCGGCTAAACACATACGCTGCCGGAAGCATCAAGCCTGCCTGCATGGCTGTTGCACCAACGGATATGACGGTTGCACCCTTTACATTTACATGTAAACCAGCAAACAAAACAATGAAGATGAACAATGCCATTGCAGTTCCTGTTTGTTCTTCCAGTAAACGAAATACAATACCTATCATTATAATTTCAGCTACAAATCCTGCTGTTAATGCAAAAGCACAAGGGCTTATCAATGCAGAAACAGGATTTACATTAATAACCAAGAAAGCTCCGGCTAAGCAGATAATTAAAATGAACAGGGATTGTAATATTATACCTGTCAAAAAACCTACTACTGCATTATGAATGAATAATGAAGCGCTCAATTCTTGGATGCGCCTTTTGTCATACACCCTGAAAATAAAAATGTAACCCGCTGTGGCGATGAATGCTTCCACTACTGCTACAATTATTGCTTTTATATCGTCAGATAAATTTGTTTTGTCCAGTATGAAAGAACGTAGCCATTCTACGCAACCAACCAGTGAAACAATAACACCAATACCTACAATCATTTTTGTTAAAAAGAAATGCAATACTTTTTGCATTGGTGTTTGTCCGATTGTATTATTCACTTATGAATTTTTTTTTGTATGAGCCAGTGATGCCCAAATGGATCTTCGATTTCTCCCTGGCGATAGCCATACTCATAATCTTTTGCCGGAGATATTTCTTTAGCACCTGGGTTAATTGCTTTAGTCATAACAGTGTGTACATCCGGAACAAACAAACCAATTATACAAGTTGTCCCCTGTTGTTTATCAGGCGAATAAAAATACGGTTTTGTTACCTCATGTACGTGGAAGATGATTCCGTCAATAGAAAGCTCAGCCACATGAATACTGCCATCGTCATTATAAAAGCAAAGATTTTCTGTTGCGCCAAATGCTTTTGTATAAAAAGAAATATCCTTTGTCCCATTATTGATTAAAAGTTGTGGAGCGAAAAATAATTTGTCGTTGTTGCTTGTCATTTTACCTTTATTTTTTTTGTTTATTCATCCCGCTTAAAGTGTCTCTGTTCAATTGCCACCAACGATTACGGCCGATGTGGCGGTATTTGAAAATCGTCAAGCCCGGAACAAATGCTAAATTGAAAAACTGAAGTTGAAGTTAACAACTAAAGGTCAAATAGAATTCGGTCAAGCCCGATATTAGCTGATAGTAGTACAACTGCTGATTGCTATTCCGTCCGCCAGGCTTGTGGCACCTTTTGTTGTGTGCAGCCAAAGTCATTGGACAATAGCGATGTTGAATATTTTGCTTGTTTCAATTCTTTTTATAGTTATTTTTTAAATTCAATAAAATAATCTACAACTGTCCACAGAGGAATTATAAATGGAAGTCCACATGAAAACCAAAATCCTAAATTAAATAAGCGACGTCTGAATTTATCACTGCCTTGTTTGTTATAATGCTTGTCTGCCCAATAACCGAGGTTATAAAAAAGATTTGCAATTAAAATCATGAACAAATAACCAACTCCCTGAAAAGCAGTTGTAAAAAGTGTTATTTCAAAATCATTGTCATATGGCATAATTAAATTTACACCTGCAATAACATAACAAATAAAGGCAAGAATACCTGCCGTTACTAATCCTAAATTATATTTGAGTCTTCTGTCTGCCCACCATTTTTTGGCTGCTGTTTTTGATTGAAAATCTTGGTCATACATTTTGATGCTATTCAAGTTGTTAGTTTTGTAGCTGAAGATATTTGAGGTGTCACAAAAATGATTTGAAAATTTTAAAGTGCCACAAGTTGGTTGCATACAACGCGTAAATTGGCGCTATTACATGATATATCCAAGTATTTTTCGCCATTGAAAATCAACCATTTAGTGTTGAGCTTTTTGTATTGTCGTTAGGACAATCCACCCGGTTACACTTTTTGTATTGTCGCTGTTTACCAGTCTGTTTTACCCCTGGTGCTGGCAAATGGTTTTGTATCCGGGCTTCACCAGCAGCAGAAAAGCATGCATTACTATTTGTTGGTGAAAAGCCGCCACACAGCATGCTGAGCACAATACTGGTAGCAGCACAAATAATAATCAGCCCCCCTATATTATACTGAACTTATACTGAAGTTATACTGATGTTATACTGAAGTTATACTGAAGTAAACCACAGGTAAAACCAGGGTATATCCCGTCTACACACGGGTTTCCTCCTTCCCGGAGGCTACCCTTCCCATCCCGCACGTTTTTTACAATCCACTAAAAATCAGCTCTTTATTGTATCCGTAGCACCCTCCCTGCCATTGGTAGGCAACGCAAAACCATTGGTAGGTAACGCAGAATCATCGGAAGGCAACGCAAAACCGTTCGTAGGCAACGCAGAATCATCGGAAAGCAACGCAAAACCGTTCGTAGGCAACGCAGAATCGTTCGTAGGCAACGCAGAATCGTTCGTAGGCAACGCAAAATCGTTGGTAGGCAACGCAGAATCATTGGTAGGCAACGCAGAATTAACGGGAGACGCCCTCCGGGATACAATAAAGCATACAGTAAACATTATTCAACACCATTAAAAATAAAGCGTTATGGCTAAGAATTATTTCCCGCCCGCACACAAACAACCCCGCTGCAATAAATGCAGCAGGGTTGTTTAGTAATTTTTTTTAATCAGCATCAATGCTGTATCAAAACTTTTTGCGTTAATGTTTCTTTGCCATTCAATATCCTTACAAAATAATAGCCGTTTTGCAGTTGCTGTACATTCAGGGTGGTTTCATTATTTCCCTTTGCAGTTGTAAATATTTGCTGCATTACCAATTTGCCATTCATATCCACAATTTGTAAAGGAAGTTTTGCTGCATCCGTGCCGGTAAAAGATATTTTAATTTCGTTTGAGGCCGGGTTTGGCTGTGCAATAAAACCTGCTGTTGCTTTTGCGGTATTTGCGGCTGCAACTGCGGCCTGCTGCCCGGCAGCCACAGTATTGATGGTAAAATGCACCACACTGGTAGCCCAATTGCTGGTGGGATTGTAGTTGCCTGTAAACCAAAAAGAGCCGTCTGTGGGGTCGGTTACCATTCCGTTGTAATCACCGTAGCGGTTTGAACCGTTTGCATGAGAACCATTCTGCACAATGGTTTCAGGAACAGTCATGTTATTTAAAGCATCCCCGTCATTTCTCCCGGTAATGCGTATGCCGGGGTAAACGGCTGCACTGGAAATATTATACCCCAGCGCAATGGCGCCATTGCCGTTAATGGTTATACTGCTCATAAACCGGTTATCAGCGCCCTGTGCGTATGTTCCCTGCTGGTAAATTTTCCACACCCCCGTTCCTTTTTTGCGCAGCTCATACCAGCGTACACCGCCTGTTTTATTTCCGGCATTGCAAACATGTGAGCATACAATAGATTCATGGTTGCCCAAATTGCGGTATTGTACTTTGTCCATTAAAATATTCCCGAGGGCATCTAATTTTGTTGAGCTTCCTTTTTGCGGTATCGTACTGATGGAACTGTTATAGGCAATCGTTTTTAATTTTACCGGACCGGTGATGGTTGAATTGGAAGCGTTGGACCAGTCAATAAGCAATTGAAAAATTTCCAGGTGGTCGGAACCTACGGAAGAACCCCAGGCACTGTCTGCCACCCGCATTACTAATGCAGGAGAATTGGCAGGAGGGGCGGTTGCGCCGGTTTGTGTTACAGGTGCAGCAGACTGGAAACCGATTTTAGGCAGGCTGCTCAGCTTAAACATTTGAACGGTACCCAATGAATTACCGGCAAGCATAGCTGCGCGGTTTAGCGCGAAAATTGTTGGGCTGCTTGAGTTGGTGGTAATAAAATACGAATTGCCCCATACGCCAATTTTGGGGTAATCAGGAAAACCATTGGGCGTGTCGAAACTGTAAACATAGTAGGCGCCTGTGGGGTCTGCTGTTTTCGAAACGCATACAACTAATTTTTTTCCCGATCCTGAATAAAGCACTACAAATAAAAAACGGTCGGCACCCTCATCATACAAAACATTGCAATCTCCATAATCATTAATATTGGTAATGCTTTTCACCAATTTATTGTTTACAAGCACAGACCCTGATTTATTCCAGATGCGGATATAGGTACTGGTACCGTTATTGGTCATCTGCATTACATGGTTGGGCCCTACTGCCAGGGTATTGTCAGAAGGCTCCACATTTGCCGTAAGCCCCGCCCAGTTTGACAAAATGGTTGAGGATGATAATGCATTGGCTGCAGTGGAATATTCTTTTTGCAGTGCCTCGTCCGGTACAGCATTCCCCTTATCTGTAAATGGGCGGGTCAATGATTCGTTGTCATGTATCACCCGCTTTGCATCAGGCGGCGGCAAAGGCGTTTCAGCTACAGCAGATAAGAAAGGTGAAACAGATACTAATTTTACAGGAATGGTTTGCGCGCTGTGTAAGGTAGTTGGCTGCTGTGCAAACAGAATATATGTAAAGCAAAATGCCGGCAGCAGGAGCAGTAGTTTTTTCATTACCGTTGTTTTGATTTTATAAAATAGAAGAAATAAAAGTAAACCCTTTTTTTGAAATGAATGTTCAGGAAACGGAAACAGACAAAAATCTTATAAACGGCTTGTCGCTGTTATCTTTTATAAAATAAAAAAAGCAACTTTTATAAGTTGCTTTTGTAAATTATATTTCATTGAATTAATATTAATAATCGCCAATTGTTTCCGGCAACTGTGCAAGCGCTTTTGCTAACTGTTCATCATTGGGCGCCACGCCATGCCATTCGTGATGGCCTTCCATAAAATCAACCCCTTTGCCCATAATGGTTTTCATCAAAATGCAAACGGGCTGGCCATTGCCGGTTAAGGTTTTTGCTTTGTTCACCGTAGCAATTATTTCATCCATATCGTTGCCATCCATTTCCAGTACAATCCAGCCAAAGGATTCAAATTTTGCATGAAGATTGCCCAGCCCCATTACTTTGGCAGTAGTGCCGTCAATCTGCTGGCCATTCCAGTCAACAGTGGAAATAAGGTTGTCAATTTTTAAATGGGCAGCGCTCATTATCGCTTCCCAGTTCTGGCCTTCATCCAGTTCACCATCTCCATGCAGGGAAAATACCAAGTGCTTGTCATTATTAAGTTTTTTGCTCAATGCTGCGCCAATGGCCACGCTCATTCCCTGCCCCAGTGAACCGCTTGCCACCCTTATGCCCGGCAAATGTTCATGCGTGGCGGGATGCCCCTGCAAACGCGAATTGATGCGGCGGAAAGTTGCCAGTTCTTTTATTTCAAAATACCCTGAGCGGGCGAGCGATGCATAAAAAACGGGGGATATATGGCCATTGGATAAAAAGAAAATATCTTCATTCAGGCCATCCATATTAAACTGCGGGTTATGCTCCATAATGTTAAAATAAAGGGCAGTAAAAAAATCTGTGCAGCCTAATGAACCTCCGGGGTGTCCACTTTGAACAGCGTGTACCATTCTTACAATATCGCGCCTGATTTGTGTGGCAATGCTTTTTAATTCTGTTGTTTGGGCCATGATGTAATTTTATCGCACGCAAAACTAAGGTTAAATGCCAATTTGAAGTGCGTGTCTGAATAAGTATTTATCTTAGTGCTTTATTTCCAATAAAATTACCTTTACCCGTTTAATTTTTTTTGAAGAACCAAGGGTAGTTTTTATCCTGTGAATGTGTAAAACCCATTGTTGATAACCTAAAAATTCTGATATGGTTTTAGTTGCTGCCGGCGTTTTGATAGCATACCTGGTAACTTTCTTTTTAATGCCTTTTATTATTAAAGTTGCAAAAGTTAATAAGTTGTATGACAGGCCTGATGAAAGAAAAACACACAATCATCTTATATCTTCTCTCGGTGGTGTAGGCATTTTTGCAGGGCTTGCCGTAAGTTTGCTCCTTGTCTCTGATTTTTCAGCTAATAATGGCGAAATACAATATCACCTCGCCGCTTTTTTTATCATTTTTATTTTTGGCGTTATTGATGATATTTTTGTACTCGGTGCCTGGAAAAAAGTGCTCGGTCAATTTTTTGTGGCCGCAATTCTTACATTAAAAGCCCGGTTGTTAATTACAAACCTTTATGGATTTGCCGGCCTTAATGATTTAAGCAGTACTGCCAGTTACTTACTCAGCTTTTTTACGGTTCTTCTTGTAATAAATGCGTTTAACCTTCTTGACGGGGTAGATGGCCTTGCTGCCTCCGTTGGCCTGGTTTCCTGTGTTACATTCGGACTTTTTTTTCTTATCAATAATAATATTTTGTATGCCATACTCGGGTTTGCAATGAGTGGTGCCTTACTGGCATTCCTGATTTTTAATTTTCCTCCTGCAAAAATTTTTATGGGTGACTCAGGGTCCATGCTGCTAGGTTTGGTAAATGCTGTATTATTGATAAAATTTATTCAAACCGGCAGTTCTGTAACTGCATTTCCCGTACAATCTGCCCCTGCCATTGGTTTTGGGATACTGCTGCTGCCATTAATGGATGTATTGCGGGTATTTATTATAAGGCTTACCAAGGGCACTTCGCCGTTTGCACCGGATAGGAGTCATATTCATCATTTATTGCTGAACAAAGGCTTTTCCCATACCCAGGTTACGCTTTTTTTAATGCTAGTGAGTGCAGGAATTGCAGGGCTTGGTTTTGTTTTCCAGTGGATAAATATTAATGTGCTGATTGCCTCCGCCTGTTTTATCTTTTTTGGGGGTATTTTCATCATTAAATATTTTATACCCAATGCCGCCCTTCTTCATGTGGTTACAAATGATGGCATCAGTGAAAATCAAAATGTAAAAGTTTTGCCCATATACGGAACCCCGGGCAGCAGTGCAATAAGCGAAGAATAGGGTTTAATATTTTCCTTTACAAATAATTTGATTTATTAGATTTGCTTCTTCAAAATTTTTTTTATGTCTGATGAAGAACTGGAAATGATACTTGATGATGCCGAATCTTCCATGAAAAAAGCCATCGGCCACCTGGAAACAGAATTGATAAAAATAAGGGCAGGAAAGGCCAACCCCAATATGGTTGATGGCATTGCAGTAGATTATTATGGCTCTCCCACACCTATCAACCAGGTGGCAAATGTGGCTGTACTCGATGCAAGGACCCTGTCTATACAGCCATGGGAAAAAAATATGCTTCATCCCGTGGAAAAAGCAATACTTCAGGCAAACATTGGTATTACCCCGCAAAATGACGGTAATCAAATCCGGCTATTCTTACCACCGCTAACCGAAGAAAGACGGAAGGAATTATTTAAAAAAGCCGGCAATGAAGGCGAACATTCAAAAGTAGCCATCCGCAACATCCGCAGGGAAGCTATTGAACATATAAAAAAATTTCAGAAAGACGGTTTAAGCGAAGACATTGCAAAGGATGGTGAAAAAAAAGCACAGGAACTGACTGACAGGTATATTGTGCTTGTGGACAAACACCTTGCCGCAAAAGAAAAAGAAATGATGGCTGTGTAAATAAATTGAGCTTTATATTTATATTATTCAACCCGGTAATTAAATATGTACCGGGTTTTATTTTTTAAAAATAAATAATGCAGTTTACCAATAAGCTGATACATGAAACAAGCCCTTATCTTTTGCAGCATGCGCATAACCCGGTTAGCTGGTATCCCTGGGGAAACGAGGCATTGGAACTGGCAAAAAAAGAAGACAAACCGATATTAGTTAGCATAGGTTATTCCGCCTGTCACTGGTGCCATGTAATGGAAAAGGAAAGTTTTGAAAATGAGGAAACAGCTATGCTGATGAATAAATATTTTATCAGCATAAAAATTGACCGTGAAGAAAGGCCGGATCTTGATCATATCTATATGGATGCTGTGCAGGCAATAGCGGGAAACGGCGGCTGGCCTTTAAATGTTTTTCTTACACCGGAATGTAAACCTTTTTATGGTGGCACTTATTTCCCCCCGCTAAGGGCATTTAACCGCATGAGCTGGAAAGAAGTGCTGGAAGCAGTGCATGAAGCTTACACAAAAAGAAAGCATGAAATTGTTTCACAGGCAGAAAGTTTAACTGCGCATCTTATCAATTCAAATACATTTGGCATAAACAAACCGGCAAACGGGCAGCATGAAAATATTATTACAAAAGATACATTACAAAATATCGCAGACAATATTCTTAAATCAGCAGATACAGAATGGGGCGGGTTTGGAAGGGCGCCAAAATTCCCGCAAACATTTGCCATTCTTTATTTGATAAGGCATTATCATTTTACAAAACATCAACCATCACTGGACCAGGCAATATTAAGTTTGGATAAAATGATCCGGGGCGGCATTTATGATCACCTGGGCGGAGGCTTTGCCCGTTACAGCACCGATAACCGGTGGCTGGCGCCTCATTTTGAAAAAATGCTGTACGATAATGCGCTCCTCATAAATGTTTTATCAGAAGCTTACCAGCTTACAAAAAATTCATTTTATACAGATACTTTAAAAGATACTATCCATTTTATACAAAGAGAACTATTGTCTCCGGACAATGGTTTTTATTGCGCACTTGATGCCGACAGTGAAGGTGTGGAAGGGAAATATTATGTGTGGAGCAAAGATGAAATTGATAAAATATTAGGTGAAGAAAGCGGAACTTTCTGCTGGGTGTATGATATTTCAGAAAAGGGTAATTGGGAACACACAAATATTTTGTGGCTGCCGGAAAGTTTAAATCAAAGAAGCATAGAATTAAATATCAATGTTTCAAAGTTAAAAGAAATACTGCTAAGCTGCAGAGGCAAATTATTGAGTGAAAGAGAAAAAAGGATACGCCCCGCTTTAGATGACAAGATACTGCTTGGCTGGAATGCATTAATGATAACAGCCTGTTGCAAAGCTTATACAGCTTTGGAAGATGAAACCTGCCTCCGGCTTGCAGAAAAAAATGTCGTGTTTCTTGAAAGTAAATTTCAGGAGGAGACGGGTGAATGGAAACACAGCTGGAAAAATAATACCGCAAAATATCCGGCTTTTTTGGATGATTATGCTTTTTTAATACAGGCATATATTCATTTGCAGGAAATAACCGGCAATCAGGAATATCTTGTAAAAGCAAAAAAACTTACTGATAAAATACTGATTGATTTTGCAGATGAAGAAGGGCGGTTTTTTTATTTTACCGGTGCTGCACAGGACGATATATTTATCCGCAAGAAAGAAATATATGATGGTGCAACTCCTTCCGGTAATGCAGTGATGGCTTTTAATTTATTTTATCTTTCTGCAGTTTTTAATAATACTGCATGGCGTGAACATTCAGAAACAATGCTGTACTCATTAGGAGGTATGATTATAAAATACCCAACCTCTTTTGGTTTATGGGCACTCCTTTTACAGTCTGCTGCAGAAAGTATTTATGAAATAGCTGTCACAGGTCCTGCATTTGCAGAAACTGTGAAAAAGATAATGAAGGAATATATACCCAATAAGATTATTCAAAGTGCGGAAAGAGGGAACTCCGTATTCCCATTGCTTGAAGAAAAACAGGGCCATGCTGATGAAACCCTTATTTACCTGTGCAGTAATTATTCCTGTAAACAGCCGGTTCATAAAACTGAGGAACTGATGATGCTTTTAAACCTGTAACAGACAATACCCGGGTAAATAAAATTATATTAAATATGCAATAAGATAAGTTTAACATCGTTTATACACATTGGTGAATAAAGTTTTTGAGGATATTCTTTTGTTAATTTCTCAAAACTTTGCCAAATAAATTAAATGGTTACATTTGCTCAATACCCTACATCAACTTTAATAAAAGAATGAAAAGCCAACTGCTGACAATCTCAACGCTTACTGTTCTAATGTTTACTGCAGCAAGCTGTTTTAAAAATGGAAAGGTAAAAGGCGTTCCTGACAACGGCCAGTTAGTT
Source organism: Chitinophagales bacterium (assembly GCA_038207175.1). GTDB lineage: Bacteria > Bacteroidota > Bacteroidia > Chitinophagales > Chitinophagaceae > JBBRAD01. The sequence goes on along the minus strand of JBBRAD010000044.1, from coordinate 5,028 downwards.
GGCGTAGCACCCACTACAAGAGCCAGTATGGGCAAGCCTTTGGGAATGGTATATGTGCCGCCCGGTACATTTCACATGGGCCCGAGTGATGAAGATGTAAACTACAATTTTACTGCAAGAAACAAGCAGGTATCTATTGCTGGATTTTGGATGGATGCCACTGAAATTACAAACAATGAATACCGCCAGTTTGTAAACTGGACAAGGGATTCCCTCGCTGCAGTACGTTTAAATTATATGAAAGTTGGTCCTGATGGTGATACTGCTATTGACTGGAAAAAAGCAGCTACCATTAAATGGAACGACAAGAATACCCTGGAAAAATTAAATGACCTTATTTTAGCACCGGATAACAGGCTTTATAACCGCATGGAACTTGATCCTGATAAAATTGTTTATAACATTCAGGGCTTTGATTTAAAGGAAGCTGCAAAGCGCGAGAACGCAGGCCGGCCAAGAAAAGATTTTATTTTCCGTTACGACCAGCCTGTTTACCCCGACACATTGGTTTGGATGAGGGACTTTTCATACTCTTACAATGAGCCCATGACAAAAAGATATTTTGCCCATCCTTCTTTTGGTAACTATCCTGTAGTGGGTGTAACCTGGAAACAGGCCGTTGCGTTTTGTTTCTGGCGCAGTCATTATTTAGACAGCTGGCTGGAGAAAAACAAGAAAGCTGTTGAAAGTGATTTCCGTCTGCCTACGGAAGCTGAATGGGAATATGCAGCCCGCGGCGGAAGAAGCCAGTCTATGTTCCCCTGGGGAAACTATTATCTGCGCAACAAAAAAGGTTGTTTGCTTGCCAACTTCAAACCCGGCCGCGGCAACTATCCTGAAGATGGTGGTTTTTATACAGTAAGGGCAGATGCTTACTGGTCAAATGATTACGGTTTATATAATATGGCAGGAAACGTAGCCGAATGGACTTCATCCTATTTTTATGAAGGCTCTTATAATTTTCAGCATGATATGAACCCCGATGTAAGGTATAATGCCATGGACAGTGACCCTCCGCGCATGAAACGTAAAGTTGTACGCGGCGGAAGCTGGAAAGATGTGGGCTATTTCCTTCAAACCAGTACCAGGGCATACGAATACCAGGATACTGCAAAATCTTATATAGGTTTCAGGTGCGTGATTGACTTGCCGGCACAGCTTCGCAAAAAATAATAAGTGAAAACTTATTTCAATGCTGCAAAAGCAACCCTTAATATTCAAATTACAATTATCAATATTTTAATCAATATCCCAACCAATAAAAACAAATCTTTATGGCAGCTGCAATTCCTCCAAAAGTTTCGAAATTAGTTGACATCGTTGTATCCTTCGGCGCGTCAGTAGTTATCATCGGTGCATTATTTAAACTTGAGCACTGGAAATTTGCTGACACTATGTTAATTGTTGGTCTTGGTACCGAAGCATTCATATTTGCATTTTATGGAATACTGTATATTGGGTATCCTGCCATTGCTGATCATCCTATGGAAGTAAAAATTGCAGGGCAAAACCCACTTGGCAACCCTGCTCTCAAATCGATGGAGAAAATGCTGCAGGAAGCTGATATTACCCCAACCAACCTTTCAAAACTCAGCACAGGGTTTGAAAAACTTGGTGCAACTGTTGACAAGATGAGCGACATTGGCGATGCCGTTGCAGCTACTACCGAATATACACAAAAATCAAGGGAAGCTGCACAGGCATTAGGTGAAGTAAAAATTGCCTATTCCAATGCTGCCAATTCCGCTGTAGCTTTTAACAATGCATCAGAAGGAGCAAAAATATTTCATGAGCAGGTTCAGGTGCTTACCAAAAACCTCTCCTCACTCAATACTATTTATGAACTGGAGCTGCAGGAAAGCAATAACCATCTGAAAGCGCTGAACCAGTTTTATGGCAAACTTGCCGATGCATCCACTGTGATGACAGGCACAGCAGAAGATGCACAAAAAGCAAAAGAACAAATATCAACCCTTGCAAACAACCTTGGCAGGCTTAACCAGATTTATGGCGGTATGATAAGCGCTATGCAGGGAGGCAGATAATTTATATAAATGGGTGAAATATAAAACCCGTATCCGAAAGAAAACCCAAATACCTGACCATAAACGTATAAAAGAACATGGCACTACCCAAAGAGCCGCGGCAAAAGATGATCAACCTGATGTATTTAGTGCTTACAGCATTGCTGGCACTGAATGTATCAGCCGAAATCCTTAATGCATTTAAAACTGTAAATACCAGCCTGGTAACTGCAAATGGTATTATAGATAAAAAGAACAGTGATATTTTTGCATCACTCGAAAAAATGGAGAATGATTCTGCTACTGCCGAAAGAGCCAGAAAATGGGCTCCGCTGGCAAAAAATGCCGGAGATCTTACTACTAATGCTATCACATACATACATAGTTTACAGGATCTTTTAAAAAAGGAATCCGATGGTGAGCCCGATGGTAGTTATAAATATGATGAATTAGAAGCTCCAACAAGATTAATGGTGGAAGAAAAAAGGGGCGATACACTTCGCCAGCACTTAATTGATTTTAAAAATCAATTGCTTGCACTTGACCCGGCAATAGCCAAACAATTCAGTAATATTTTACCAATTGATACCACCACCCCTAATTCTGATAACTCTGAAAATAATGACTGGAAATCAACTTATTTCAGGATGGTGCCTACTGTAGCAGCTGTTACCATCTTAAGCAAGTTTGAAAATGATATAAAAAACAGCGAAGCCATGGTGGTAGATTTTTGCCAGCGGCAGGTGGGACAGGTGCAATTTGTTGACAATACTTATGTGCCGCTTGTTGGGCAGAGTTCAAATTATCTTATGCCGGGGCAGGAACTTACTATAACAGCAGGCATTGGTGCATTTAATAATGCTTCGAAACCTCAGGTTACAGTTGATGGAGCTTCTGTGCCATTAGATGCAAACGGAGTGGCACAATATAAAACTACTGTAAGCAGTACAGGTACTAAAAAAGTTGTTGTATCGTTTTTTAATCAGTCTACAGGAAAAATGGATTCTAGACCTTTTGACGTTCAATACACCGTAGGTTCACCAACAGGCGCAAGCGTCAGCGCTGATGATGTAAAAGTTTTGTATATAAGTTTGGATAATCATCTGTCTGTAAACGGTGGTAGTGTGGGTGATGAAAAAGTGCATGTAAGTATTGATAATGGTTCATTAGATAAAACCGGCCCCGGAAAATATATAGCCCATCCCTCAAAATCGGGTAAAGCGCAGATTACCATGAATGTGGAAGGAAAACCTTCACAAACATTTGAGTTCAGGGTAAAAACTGTACCTGATCCTGACGCTAAAGTAGGTGCAAGCGGTGGCGGTCATATGAGGGTAAATGATTTTAAAGCACAGTTTGGAGTAAGGGCTGATTTGGAAAACTTTATTTTCGAAGGAGTTAAGTTTACAGTAACAAGTTATACTATTTATTTAACAGGGGCAGGTTTTCCTTCACCGCAATTCAGAACCGTAAACGGCGCCTCTTTTGATCCGGTACGGGACTTAATTGAAAAGACAAAACCGGGTACAACTGTGGTAATAGATGATATAAGAGCATCAGGACCAAGTGGAAATGTTGCTTTAACACCCATAGTTTTTAATTTAAATTAATTCTATTAATATGAAGCAGAAATATTTTAAGTGGATGATGCTTGTTGCGTTTGTTGCAATTCTTGTAGATTCTGCTTTTGCCCAAACGCCTGCCCGTCCAGTTCGGAGGAGGCCTGCATCTGCTCCTCCAAGTAGTTATGGTACACCCACGCCGGTACAAAACAAAGTTGATACTACCATTAAACCTTCAGGGAATAATGCGCGGCCCCCATCCAGTTATGGTAATGTCAGTTCATCAGCGCTAACTATTGATACTTCCCTTCCCATAACAGTAATTAAAGGCGGCAGTGGTTTGATAGACAGTTCAAAACCATCATTAAGAAATGATGCTTCAGTTGACCAAAACCTTATTAAAGACAGGAAGCCTTTGGATTATGAAAATTTAAGGGAGGATGATGCAGTTTTCCGTGTTCGGGTATGGAGGGAAATTGATGCAAGGGAGAAGATTAATCTTCCATTCCGTTACTCTGCAGAAGAGGATAATGGCAGCCAGCGTTTTATATCAATATTGTTAAGAGCTATAAAAGATGATAGTGTAACTGCCTTTAGCGCAGAGGATGACAGGTTCACCACTCCCATTACAGCAGATGAAGCTATGAATGCATTTGGAAATGGCAATGATACATCAAAAAGATATGATGCTGATGGAAATGTTGTTGGTTACGTGGTGAGGCCAAAAGCAGTTGATCCTGATTCTATTTATAAATTCAGGATAAAAGAAGAATGGGTATTTGATAAAGAGTCCAGCCGCCTGTTTGTACGGATACTGGGCATTGCACCGGTAATACCAATCAGGCTTTCAAATGGCATGATAATGGAAAACAGTGAGCATGCAGTTTGGTGGGTTTATTACCCCGACATCAGGGCGAGCCTTGCCAAATATGACGTGTACAATGGAAAGAATTACGGTGCAAGGATGACTTGGGAGGATTTGTTTGAAAGCCGCATGTTCAGCAGTTATATTATAAAATCATCGCTTGATAACCCTTACGATTTAACACTTGCAGGTGTTTATCCAAACAATACTTTGTTCCGCCTGCTTGAAGGTGAGAATATAAAGGATAAGATATTCAATTACGAGCAAAATCAATGGCAATATTAATCAGGAATTTCTTTTTTAAAACCCCGTTTACCACGGGGTTTTTTATTTTCCACTCACTTTCCCTCTTCCATTATACATCCGAGAAAAACTCATAAACTTCTTCTTTGGTTAATCCAGGTGTAAACTGCAATTATCTTTTATGAAAATATTTATAGGATTAGGCATAACGAGAGCAAATTAACTAATGGGTTACTTGTAAACTAAATAAATTAGTATATTTGTTCTAAATTATTTAGTTATGTTTAAAGGGATAAATGCGATTGAATTTGGGAAACGTTTTTATGATAATGAA
>JBBRAD010000043.1:0-16078 GCA_038207175.1 Chitinophagales bacterium | reverse complement strand
GCAGCTTATTTTCTTGCTAAACCATCTGACTTTAAAAAGCTGCAACAGGAAATTGGGTTTGTGATGAGTGAGAATTGGGAGTTGCGTGGAAAAGTGACACATGGTTAATGGCGAAGCGCAACTAAAAAAAATTATTTTTTTTGCTTCTATAAAGCGTTGTGACTTTGAGGGTGCCCGGCAAGGTGATGAGTGTTTAGGATTTTTCAACTGCTTTTTTCATAGCTTTTATTAATTCTCCGGGCAACGGATAAATATCGGATAATTTGGTGAGGAAATAGTTTGCTCCAAGTTTTTTGGTTACATTAATATCTACTTTGTATTCAGAGGTGCTATAAATAATGACCGGAATTTTTTTTAAGGTTTTATCTTTTTTCAATTCTATTAAACATTCCCGTCCATCCATCTTGGGCATGTTAAGGTCAAGAAAAATAAAATCGGGCAACTGTTTTGCCTTTCGCAATTGTTTAAGTGCATCAGCACCATTCTCTGCTTCTATACATTCGTAAGATGGATTGTTTTTACGAATGGCGCTACGGAAAAAAGAACGGTCGTCTTTATCATCATCCACAATCATTAAAAGTTTTTTTTCTGACAATTCGTTCTTTTTATTTATCATAAAAATTCAGTTTAAAATATTTTTTTGCAAAAGTGGGTTTTTAAATTTGAAATGTGTTACATTTTTTTGGAAATAAGTTACATGATTTACACATGCGTTTGTGTTCCGGGTTTAGCAGAAAAGTAAAATTGAAGCGGGGTGGGTGTGGTAAAATAAAATTTGAAGCACACCAAATTTAAAAATAATAAAAGTTGTGCTTCTCTTTTTATTTTACGAAAGGATAGCAAATACGGCTTTGCCGACATTGTAGTGTTGTTCATTTCTTGCAGTCAGTTTTCAAGTTAGCAGTGTCCCCAACAGTTGCGCATAACAAACAGAAATATCCGCTATAAAAATACCTAATAATAGCACATATCCAGATCAGCAGTTTGTCTTTTCATTTTTTAATTCCCTTATTTTTTACATCCTGTTTCCGCTGCGCCTTATCAAGGTTTTCTTTTACCCTGTACTTAACAATTTCTGTAACTAATTTTACAGGCACCGGCTTGTTTAACGGAAACCTGATTGTTCCTTTTGAAAGTTCATAAGGTTTTAGTTTATCTTTAAATACATGCAAAGTGGCAGCAAAAGGAAAAAGACTGTAATGATCTTTAAAACCTGCATACCATACAAGCATGCCGTGAAATTTAAACGCTGGTATCCGGTAGCTGATAACTTCTTCCGCGCCGGGTGCGGCTTTTTTAATGATTTGCCGCAATTTTTTCAGGACAGTTCTTACCTGTTCCGGCTGTGCTGCAAGGTATTCATCAACAGTTGAGAATTTAATTTTCTGTTTTGTTTCCATATAATTTTTTTTTGATAAACCGGTTGTTTGCAAAAAGCTTTATACTAAAATAAAAAATTTATCAACATGTTTTAGTAAACATATAAAATCAGATTTACTTTGAAATCTCTTTCAGTATTTTTCTTCCCCTGCTTTTAAATGCCGGGGTTTCGGTATCCCACCTGTCTTCAATAATTAATTTTAATTCATCTTTTATTTCAGGATAAATTTTTGAAAGGTTGAATAAAGTGGTGAGTGAAAATGCTTTGATGGCAACAGGGGAGGAGGGGCTTTCAATAAATGAAAAGCAGGCGTTCATAACTTCACCGTGATAAGCTTCGGGTATTTCAATGGCTTCCAGTATGCGCACTGAATTTCTGATCACTGCATTATGCACATCGTTGCGGTGCAGTTGCGCCACAAGATCTTTAATGTAAGGAGCAATCATCTCCGGTTGCTGTCTTGCCGCCCGGCTTACGCTCCAGGCAGCCCTTTGGGCAAGCCGGTATTCATTACTCAAAAAACACTGCATCAGTTCTTTAAAATTCTTTTTTGATGCGCATGCATAATCGCTTACCTGCATGGCATGTGGGTTTGTATAAATTTTTTCTTTGAGTAATTCGTTATGGATATTCATGCACAATAAATATAATGAAACAAAATAAACCGGAAAAATGAAACGGGATTAAAGAAAATGCTGCGTGATTTATGTTAACAATAAAGCTGAGGCCTTCCAAAAGATTGAAACGATAAATATGCTATCTTTAATAAGATAAATACCTGTAATTAACTGCGGCAGCATTTCTGTAAACTATAAACTATAAACTATGGCTCCTGAAAAATTTATTCATGTAAACCATCCGGTGAACCGTTCAATATATATAACTGTTTTCCTTTTTCTGCTTACATGGACAGCAGCACCTGTAAATCTTTATGCCCAAATGCAAAGACCCAATATTATTTTTATTTTATCTGACGATATTGGTTATGAAATACCTACCTGCAACGGTGGCCTGTCTTACTCAACACCCAGGCTGGACAGCATGGCGCAGCATGGCATGCGTTTTACACAATTCCATGCGCCGCTTTGTTCCCCGTCAAGGTTTATGATACTTACAGGGAAATATAATTTCAGGAACTATACAAAATGGGGTGAAATGGATCACAGCCAGAAAACACTTGGCAATTTATTTAAAGATGCAGGATATAAAACCGCTTATTACGGTAAATGGCAGCTTGCCGGCGGCGACCCATCCATACATATATTTGGTTTTGACCAGTACAGTATATGGAACCCGCTTGATCCTTCCACAAAAGAACTGCGTTACAAGAACCCGCATATTTATGAAAACGGAAAGTTTGTTTCAGACAAGCTCACCAAAAATAAATATGGTGACGATATATTCACCGATTCACTGATGAACTTTATTGACAGCAATAAAGCGAACCCTTTCTTTATTTATTATTCAATGTGCATAGGGCATGCACCTTTTTGCCCTACGCCTGATGATTCAGTGTTTGGCATATGGAATACAGGCAGGCCAAGCGATACAGCATTTTTTCCTTCAATGGTGAAATATATGGATAAAAAAGTGGGGATGATAATAGATAAAGTAAACAGCCTGGGTCTTGCAAATAATACTGTCATCATTTTTGCATCAGACAATGGTACAGGCGGAGGGGTTTATTCAGAATACGGCGACACAACGCTGAGTGGTGGTAAAAATACAACTACAGAACTGGGCACCCACGTTCCACTGCTTATCAGTTGGGCGGGTAAAATAACAGGCGGCACTGTTAATAATGATCTTATTGACTGCCCGGATATTTTGCCCACATTTGCCGATATTGCAGGCATTACCGTTTCTTCAGATTACGGGATACTTGACGGTGTAGATTTCGCTCCGAGGTTAACAGGTGACGCAGGTACACCAAGAGACTGGATCTTCTGTCATTTTGATCCGCAATCCGGTAACCATGATACACTGAAACGATGGGTTCAGAATAAAACATATAAGCTGTACGATACAACTTTCTCACACGAATTTACTTTTTACAACATGGTAGCTGATTTGGGGGAGGAGCACCCTATTCCTGATGCAGCGCTTACACCGGAAGAACTGATTATAAAGCAGCAGTTCCTTGATATATTGGCCAATATAGAAAAAGGCCTTCCCGCAGTATCTTCTGGATCTGTTTCAAATACGGCTTTTTCATCCGCAGATATTTATGCAACTATTGCCGCAGACGGAGGACATTCCGTAACTGAAAGAGGTATTGTATGGGATACTGTTTCAAACCCATCATTAGTGAATAATTATATTACAAAAGATACAGGAACGGGTTCGTTTACGGTTTCTTTAAAAAAATTGAAAATCAATACAACTTATTATGTAAAACCTTTTGCGGTTAATATTGCCGGCACCGCTTACGGAAAGGAAATAAGTTTTACCACTTTATCCCTTCCTGTGCCTGTTGCAACCAATGCAACGGGTGTTACGGATACCGGTTTCACAGCAAACTGGAATGCCTCAGCAGGAGCTAAGAAATACGGGTTGGATGTGAGCCTGTATGCCAGTTTTTCTGTGCTGTCGCCGGTTCAATTATTACAGGGTTTTGACAACGGTACCAGTACGCAGGACGGATGGACCCTGAGCAATGGTATATCCATTTATACAAATGCAGGAAACTTTGGAAATGCATCTCCATCCTTACAGTTAAAAGCCACGGGACAGCAAATTGTAAGTCCCGTTTTAGATGGCAACCCTGCCAATGAACTTTCTTTCTGGATAAAAGGAGTGGGTACTAACGCCGTAAGCAGCTTGCTTGTAGAAGGATATGATGGCAGCAACTGGGTAACAATTGAAAATATCTTTAACCTTCCTGCAACCGGTACAGTTAAAACTTATAATGGATCATCGGTTCCGGTATTGGCAAATAATTTCACCCGGTTCAGGTTTACTTATACCAAGGCAGGCGGTAACCTTGCCTTTGATGATGTTACCATAAAATATCATGCGAATACACCTTCTTTTGTACCGGGGTATAATAACCTTACTGTTGGTTCTGCTTCAAAACCTGTTACCGGTTTAACTGCTGCTACTGCATATTATTACAGGATACGCGCATTGGATAAAACCGGAAATTTATCGGGCAATTCAAATGTTATTACTGCCACTACAACCGGTACTGGAAAATATATTGCAGAAAGGCCTGGTGCAGACAGCAGTAAAAACAACTCGCAGCGCCCTGCAAAAGAAAGTGGGTTACATGCCAGTATTTTTCCCAATCCCGGCAAAAAAGATTTTACGCTTGTATGTAAAAGCAACAATAAAGAACCGGTAAATATAAAAGTGTGGGACATGTTTGGCAAAATGGTTTATCAAACAAAATACGATGCGGGCGGGCATTGTAAATTTGGAGAAAACTTTGCAGCCGGAATATATATTGCTGAAGTTATGCAGGGTGAAAATATTATCACACTAAGGCTTGTAAAAGGCAGTGCTGAATAAAATGATGATTAATTATTTGCCAGAAATTTAATTTCCCACAACAGGTTAGGCATGCAATTTTTTTTCCTTATTTCATTTCAAATGTATTGTCATGGTGGTTTATATCAGGATCGTAAGTACTGAAAAGCTCCAGTTTTTTTATTTTTTTATCTGAAGAAAATGTAAGATCAACAGTTTGGTTGCCGCTTTCCCATACAGATATATCGCGATGTATTTTTTCTACTGATCCATCTTTAAAATGAATGTTCAGGTCAACCGGTACAGGTTTGCTGCCTTTTGAAGTAATGATGGCGGTGTAATTGTTTCCACTGCGGTTTACTTTTGTAATCGCCAGGTCAGGCACACCATCATCAAAAAACCAACGTTGCCAGAACCAGTTCATATTGCGCCCTGCGCCTTCATTCATGGCGTTAAAAAAATCGTAAGGCATTGGGTGCTTGCCCTGCCATAATTCAATATAATGATGCAGTGCTTTTGTAAACAGTGTATCGCCCAGCATATCTTTTACATACAAATAGCCAAAGGCAGGTTTGGGGTAGCAGTCGAGAAAATACGCGTTTTCACCAAGATAAGTGCTAAGCGTTTTTATGGGCACATCGCCTTCCGCACCGGCATTTTCTTCATAAGGCCGCACACCATATTCATCAACAATTGTTGAATCAATCATAGGCGAGATCAGCCATTCGGCAATAGTTGCCCAGCCCTCATCCATCCAGCCGTATTTTGTTTCATTGATACCCATGTAAAAGGGAAACATGGTATGAAATATTTCATGGTCAGTTAACTCTATTGCATCTGCTTTTTCATCAAGCGGGTTATCATTCACCATCATAGGATATTCCATCTGATCCAAACCATCAAAAACAGTTTCATGCGGGTAGGGGTAAGGCCATGCAGGAAAATCATAGCTCATGTGCTGCACAGTGGCGCGTGCAAAACCTATTACATCAAAATAATCTTTATGTGCAGGGTTGAAAGCTGCATCCACCCTGGTTCTGCGGCCGGTGGTGTTATCCACAACGATGCTGGAGGATTTCCAGATATAATGATTGCTGGTGGCAAAAACAAAGTCGGTAACATCAGTTGCTTCAAACTGCCAGGTATTAGCCCTATGATTTACAGTGATATTTCCTTTCTGTAAATCTGTGGTATCAATAACCGTAGTGATGCCGTCATTTTTTTCTGCCTCCGCTATGCGGTCGCAAAAAGGTTTGTTTAAAACATCGTTGCAGTTTAATAAATTTCCCGTTGCCCATACCACGTAATTATCCGGTACAGTAATGTTTGCTTTAAAATGACAGAAGTCGTTATAAAATTCGGGCAGGCTGTTGTAGGGTATTTTGTTCCATCCGTCAATATCATCATATACTGCAATGCGGGGAAAAAAATAAGCTATAAAATAAGAACCCTCTTCTACTTCACCGGTACGGATATGCGAGGTTTTGTTGAGTATGTAAGAATAGTTTATAGAAAAGCGGATGGATTTTTTTGGTGCAAGCGGGCTGATCTTAACCGTCATATTGGTAGTAGCACCATTGCTTAAATCCTTTATATCTTTTGATGCACCGTCAATTGTCATGCCGGTTACCTGTACACCGTCGGTTACATCATCAGGGGAAATTTTTTGGGCACGTACGGCACCTTTCCTGTACAGATTGGGATATAGTTTAAACCATATTTGTGAAAGACTGTCAGGGCTGTTGTTGGTATAATTGATATCCACTGTACCTTTTATTTCACGCGTTGCGGGATCAAAATTTACATTGATGGAATAATCCGCTGTGTTTTGCCAGTAATTTTTTCCGGGTGTCCCATCAACAGAGCGGGTTTGATTATCATACGCTTCCTGTATATTCCGGGGTACAGGTAAACTATGCTGCGCAAAAGCTTTGGCGCTTATTAAAACGATAACTGCAAAAAAAATATTTTTCATTCTCATCGTTACATTTGGTAAAGCGGTAAATATACAATTGACGGAATAAGAAAAGAATTTTTGCGCAGCAAAAATGATAAACGGCGCAGCAGGATTTTAATAAGCAATGATCTATGCATAACTGCAAAAACACTAAAACATCAGCACAATAAAAACAAAAAGAGGGCACGTTTCCGAACCCTCTTTTCTTTAAACACTTTCGTGCTAAGGGGTTATTACCAGCGGCTGTTGCTGAAAGAGCGTTTGTTGTTGTTGCCACCGCTTCTTTCTTCCTTTGGTTTTGCAACTGTTACCCTTATGGCGCGGCCTTCTACCATTCCACCATCGAGTTCACTGATGGCTTTTTGTGCGGCTGCATCATCGGGCATTTCCACAAAACCAAAGCCACGGCTGCGGTTTGTGAGTTTGTCCAGAATAACTTTAGCAGAAGATACTTCTCCGTATTCTGCAAAAAAACCTTTTAAGTCTTCATCCTGTACGTTGAAGCTTAAGTTTGAAACATAAATGTTCATTCTTTGAAATTAATTGATTAATAAATAATCTGAGAAAATGCAACTGTAAAGAAGACTAACTATTAGCAGTGTATGCGTAGCAGAAAAAATCGTTCACTTACCAAATGACATAACTCAAATATTGCGGTGCAAATGTAGGGGTTAAAAAATAAAAAGGTGCAATTAATTTTTAATTACTTTTTTTATCAATGTTCATTTTTAAAATCATCTATCTCTTTTATAAAACCCATTGCTTTAACCACAGATGTCCATTCGGGGGTATTGAACAATATTTTGAACCATTTTTTATCCGCATTTTTTATTGAAATATTCCGGTACAGCCATATTGTTGCCAGGCAGAACAGTATGAAAACCGGAAAAGAAATAAGCCAAAAACTTTTATCCCCGCCCGTAACCATTGCGGGTGTAAACCACCATGATGTATAAAACGGCGTTTGCAAAAAAAGTATGCGCACAATATGCAGTGTGGATGACTGCAGCTTTGCAAGTTTTTCCTGTGTTTCAATAATTGTGTTACTGTTATCAATCTCTTTTATCCATACAATATGTTTCAGGTAAACAATAATGGCCGCCGATGTAGTAACAGCTATTACGGATACAGAAACCACAAAAAATATTTTTGAATAAGTAAGTGAGTGGTAAATAAGTAACCCCAGGAATAAAACCCATACTATTCCCAAAATAACTGCAATAATTTTAAAAGTTATCAAACCTTTAAGTTTGGATGTTGCTTTTTGATACTGCAGTGTTTCAAAGCATTTCATGTTTAATGCCCATGACTGCATATTCAGTATCCTGGACTCTTCCAGTTTGCGGTCGTATTCTTTCCAGATATTCTGTAATTCAAAGTCTTCCATTTTGTTATTCTTTTATATTTGAAAAATTTTGTTTCATCCTGTCTTTAATGCGGTTGATTTTTGTGGCCACATTGGTTTGGCTTATGCCGAGTATTTCAGCAATTTCACCGTAGCTTTTTGCTTCAAGGTAAAGTATCATTAAGGCGCGGTCCAGTTCTTTCAGTTGATTGATGAATTGCTGCACCAGTTTTATTTTCTGCTCTGCTTCATCTTTGCTGCTACTGTAATATTCAGTGTCAGCAAGGGTTTCGGTTAATGGAACTGCAGCAATTGTATTTTTTTGTTTCCGGTAAAATGATATGGCTGTATTTAAAGCAACCCGGTACATCCAGGTAGAAAACCGGTGACTTTCATTAAAGCTTCCCCATGATTTCCATAACTGGTATATTATTTCCTGCGCCAGATCTTCCCTTTCGTTTTTTTCGGGGCAATACGAACTGCATATCTTGTAAATAACGCCCCTGTTGTTTTGAATAAGGGTTAAGAATTCTTCTTTGCCTTGTTGCTTGTCCATTACTTTAAAATAATATTCGTTTTATCATTATTCGCAAAGCAGGAGCAAAAATCACATTTTTTGAAAGATTTTTTTGCAGATGATGTAAAAGTAAACCACCAGGGACTGCACAATGCACTGTAATTGATATAAGCGCTGAAGTGCGCTGCCATATAAAAATATGGTGTGCAAGTGTGCGGGGCAGGAAAAGTTTTATATCATTTCCCGGGTCCGTAAAGATTACATTAGAAAAATTATTTTGGCGCCCTTTTATACAGGTACACCGCTGCGATGGCAAAAACAACATCGGGTATCCATGCGGCAATTACCGGGGGTAAATTTCCTTTGGCTGAAAACACGGTGGAGAAACGATCCATTAAGAAAAAGAGTAAACCCAGCATGATGCCTATTGCAATATGCATACCGCTGCCGCCGCGTACTTTGCGGCTTGCCACAATGCCGCCAATAAGCGTTAATATAATTACTGCAATGGGTGTGGCCCAGCGGCGGTATTCTTCCACCTTTAATTCGTTTACATTTTCTGAACCACGCAGTTGCTCAAGCTGTATAAACTGCAGCAGTTGCGGTGTAGTAAGCTTGTCTTTTGCATATTCATCGTGGCTGAGATCGAATGGCCTGAAATTGAAATTCATTTGTTTTTTTTGTGTAATGCTCACATGTTCCTGCAGGCCGTTGATGGTTCTTTCAAAAACATTATCCAGCTGCCATTTATTTGTGTTTTTTGCAGTGTCCCAACGCAGGTATTCCGCCCGCAGGTTATATACCAGTTCATTGCCTTTTATGCGTTCCATAAAAAAGGGGCCGCCGCTTTTTGCAGCCGTGTCGTAATTGCGCACACCTGCGTAAGTAAAAGAATCAATCCTGAAATAAACATCGTTGCTTGGTTTTACCAGTGAAGTGTAGGAAGAAAGCTGGTCCACATATTTTTGCTCAAAGGAAGTTCTTATATCGTTTGCTTTTGGTATTACAAAGTTTGCTGAAAACCACAGCAAGAGTGCCAGGCACCCGCCGCCAATGGCGTATGGCCGGAGTATGCGGCGCATACTGGCGCCGCTGGCAAGTATGGCTATAAACTCACTGCGGCCTGCCATTTTTGAAGTAAAAAATATTACAGAAATAAAAACAAAGAGCGGGAAAAGCAGGGCTATAATATAAGGTACAAAACCAATATAGTAATTCATTACAATACCCGTGAAACCCAGGCCTGACTTTACAAAGTCATCTGTTTTTTCACTTATATCCACCACTACAGCAATAACGGTAAAAAGAAAAATGGAAAAGAAAAAAGTGGTAAAATATTTTTTGAGTATGTAGCGGTCAATCGTATTCACTAAAATTTTATTTGGTCAATAAGTAGCCTCCTGTGCAAATTTTCCGCATCAAAAGTAAAAGAAAACCTGTTGCAGTTGTGTGAAATTAATGCAATTGAAGCAGTATTGAATTTTCATATCGTCACCGTTGTACTCCCGGTCTTACCATCCGGGCGTGTATAGCAGGCACTTCAAGTATATAATATGCTAACCTTAGGGCTGATTATTTTCAACCGCATAATAAAAAAACCACAGTAAATGCACTGTGGTTTTTTGTGATAATGAAAGCGGGGCTATTTTGCCATCCACTTGTTATTTGTTTCGTCTGCATCCATAAAAATACCGCCATCTAAATATACAGATTTTATTTGCTTTTTAGTTGCAATGCTTACTGTAGCCTGTTTTTGGTCATTCTGCCATATTGCTGGTGTTTGATGAAATGTCTCTGAAGTTCCATCTTCATAAGTAAATATTATATTTACCGGGGCCGCCATACCACCAATATTTTCGATGGATATATCATAGCCTTTTTTTGTCTTATCTGCAGTTGTTACAGCAAGGTCAATGTAATTATTAGAAATAAACCAGTTACTCCAGAACCAATTTAAATTCATGCCAGATACATCGTTGAATGTATAGAAAAAATCCCATGGCGTGGGGTGCTTCCCATGCCACCTGTCCATATATTCATGCAGACATTTTTTAAAGAGGCCATCACCCAGCAGGTCTTTCATAGCCAGGTACCCGATGGATGCTTTGCCATATTCATTGTTGCCAAACCCTCTTCCGGTTAATGCATCGCCGGGTGTAACAATTGGAATATCTTCATCTGATGAAGGATCGTTTGTCCAGCCTTCTATGCGGAATTGCTTATACAATCCTTCTGCTTTTTCCACACCCAAATCGGCCCTGCCGATTAAAATTTCGTAAGTGGTGGCCCATCCTTCATCCATAAAACCATACCGTGTTTCATTAATGCCCATATAAAAAGGCATATAAGTATGGGCAATTTCATGCTCTGCCACAAAGCGTGAAAAGTCTGTATCAGTATATGTTTCATCATTCGCCATCATGGGGTATTCCATTCCGGCATAGCCCTGGAAAACTGTTGTTTTTTCATAAGGGTAAGGCACACCGGGCCAGTTATGCGAAAGCCAGTCAAGAGAATGCCTTGCGTACTGGGCCACATGGTGATAATCCGCGGCAGTATCGTTATAAGCGGCATTGGCAACAGCCCTGCGGCCGGTGGCATCATCTACCACTACGCTGCAGCCATCCCACACAAAATGATCACTCAATCCGAAAGCCATGTCAGGAATATCAGTTGCTTTAAATTGCCAACTGTTTACTGCATTTTGCGCCGTTATATTTTTAGAAGCCAAATCCTGTTTTGTAACTATATGAACTGTTTCATCTGATGTAAATGATTTATTGAAGCGGTTTAAAGCCTCAGGCTGCAAAAGGTTTTCCGGGTGCTGCAATGTGCCCGTTCCCCATACTATATAATTTTTGGGTGTATTGATGGTTACGGTATAATCATTAAAGTCGCTGTAAAATTCATGGCTGTCCATAAAATTCATCCTGTCCCATCCGTTATAATCATCAAACACAGCCACGCGCGGATAGAAATATGCAAGGAAATAAGTGGTGGAATCAATCATACCTTCACGGTTGCTTTGCTTTGATATTTCATAATGCCAGTCAAATGCCAGTTGTACAGAATCGTGCGGGGCTAAGGGTTTTGGTAAACGTAACGGTTGCCATGTGTAAAGAGAGGGGTTATCCTGCCATGCAGTTTTTGCACCATTTATGCTTACTGCATCTATATGCGTGCCTGAAGTAAGATAATCATCCTCTGCCCCAAAATCCCGGGGAGCGCCGGGTTTATGTATATTGATAAAAAGTTTTATTACGGGGTTGCGCAGCGTATCCGGGCTGTTATTGATATAAGTAATGGTTTCACTGCCTTTAATATTTCTGTCGGGCGGCATGGCCGTAATGGTAATATTATAACGGCCATAGTTTTGCCAGTAATTTTTACCCGGCCTTCCATCCATTGATCTTGTTTCATTTTTATACGCCTGTTTTATATCGCGGGGCATATACAGTGTTTGCGCATTTGCAGCCTGCCAGCCGGCGGCACAAAAAATAAGCAGAAAAAAAATTCGGTACATAAATTATATTTAAGCGGGTAAGGTAGAAATAAATTCAGTGAACTTTACGCTGTTGTGATAAAAGGTTATGTTTAATGATTATTGCGCTTTATATAGCTTATATCTCTTTGTATTTGCCGATTCAGCAGAAAAAAATAAAAAAAGGATTTAACTTCATCTTTCAGAAAAAAAATTAATATGCGCACGCCATTGCAAAAAGATGAACAGGTTTTATTAGTAACCCATACCAGTTGGGTAAGCCTTACCCTCCCTTTTTTAATAATGCTTGCCGGTTTTGCAGCGGCATATTTTATGGGTTTTTTGCAATGGGGATGGGCTGCTGGATTTGCAGGGTTCATTTATTTTCTCATTGCTTATTTTACATGGGAAGTAAATATTTGGGTGGTTACCAATTACCGTGTTATTGATGAAGGAGGTTTGCTGGGCCATTTTGCAAAAGAAAGCCCGCTGGATAAAATCAATAATGTTTCGTACGACCAAACCGTTGCCGGCAGGGTTTTTAATTATGGCCATGTAGAAATACAAACTGCTGCTGAAATTGGCGCTACGGATTATTATAAAGTGCAGCACCCCAAACGTTTAAAAGACACCATTACCATGGCCCAGGCTGGCTACAGGCACCTCCAGTTTAAAGATGAAGCTTCGCAAATGGCAACGTATATGAACACAGATAATCAAACCGGCGGCCATGATGTTGCATCACAAATGGAAAAACTTTTTGAACTGAAACAGAAGGGCGTTCTTTCAGAAGATGAATACAATAAAGCAAAAAGCAAATTGCTCGGTTAACATTCATGAAAGAATTATTTCTACGGGCCAGGGCGAAATAACTCTCAGGATGTGTGTTTCTGCCCTGTAGAAGTTTTCCGGGTGCTAAGTTTAGTACTCCGCGAATTAAAAAAGATAGAAATGGCGGATAAAAAAATCCAGGCTCTAAAAAATACAGTACGGTTCACCACCACCATTCTGCAATTTGGCGAGCAGGGAGAAAAAACAGGCTGGACATATATTGAAATCCCCGCAGACATTGCGCAGCAATTAAAACCAGGCAATAAAAAATCATTCCGTGTAAAAGGAAAGCTGGATGACTATGCTATAAACGGCATTGCACTGATGCCCATGGGCAGCGGTAAATTTATTATGGCAGTCAATGCATCTATGCGGAAAGGGATGGGTAAAAGAAAAGGCGCCCTACTGCAGGTGCAGCTACAGGCGGATGATAATTTTAAAGTTGAAACGCCGCAGGAATTATTGGATTGTCTTGCTGATGAACCCCCAGCACTTGCAAATTTCAATAAATTGTCACCATCGCACCGGGGTTATTATATTAAATGGATTATGAGTGCAAAAACAGAACAAACCATAACCAAGCGTATTGTAAAATGTATAACTGCTATGAAAAGGGGGATGCATTATGGACAAATGTTACAGTCAATAAAAGCTGATAAGGATGAATTGATGCTATAAACAATTCCTGCAGTGTGGCTTTATTACAATTCTTTTTTACTTCTCAGGAAATCATCCATTGAAAAAAAACCACCGCCTTCCACGAGGAAAAAGAGCAGCAGCAAAAGGATAATAATGGAGAAAAGAAGATCGGACCCACCCGCAAATAAGCCCTGTTTTACATTTACAAAAAATACTGCGCCAATCAAAATGGGAATCTGGAGCAGAACTGCAATCCGCGTAAACAAACCAATAAATATCATTGTGCCACCCAGTAAATGCAGCCAGGGGATAACATTTCCCAGCCATAAAACATTCTGTCCAACGGGGGTTTGTGAGATCAATTGCTGAAGAACTGTTGTATTTTGTATAAACGTTATTCCTTTTATAAGCAGGCTTAAACCTAAAGCGGCACGCAACACTACCATCCATTTAGGATGATGTTTATCACTCCATTCATTCAGTTGGCGAAGTAAACCCATAACAACTGTTTTGCTGAAATAAAAATTCCCTATAAAATTAAACCCGTTTTACGTGGATTGCAATTAAAATTTTGATCATTGCTAAGAAATAATAACGGCTTGTATATTTCAATTGATTTGCTTACACATTTGCATTAATTAAATTAACCTGTTTTAAATGCAGCAGCAATTCATCTGGGTTCATTATTTTAGAATGCACCGAAGTGAAAAACTTTGCAAAAATTGTGGATAAAATCAAGCTAATATTATCTTATTGTTAAGGGGTGCAGAAACTATCCGCAGGTATTGTAACTTATGGTGTTTAAACCCCTCTTATGACTATCCCGCATACCCTCAGGCATACGCACAAACGTATTGCAAACAGTTATGAAATTTATGAATTATGGAACGGGGATGAAAAAGTTATTACACTTTCTTATAATACTGCCATGAATACCGCCAGGCTTGAAACCCGCGGCAGCAAGAGACTTTTTATTATTGATCATGAAGGCCTGCGAAAAAGCAGGACAGTTTTTACAAATGAATATGGCGTAAAAATAGGTGAGATAATTTCTGAAAAATTACATGCTAACGAGGGTTTTCTTGAAATTGACGGGGAAAGGTTTTATTACAGCCTCCGTTTACACAATACACAGGAACTGCTTATCTACAAAACCTCTAAACTGGAGCCGCTTTTGTGCTGCAGGTTCCCGGCAGAAGAAACCACTGATCCTTTTTATAAAAAAAGTGAACAAACATTAGACGATAAATTTTCGTGCATATTAATGGCGCTTTGCTGGCCTTTTTGCACAGAAACTGTTCAAATAAATGCAATGGCTTATGCCTGAGTTTTGCGGACAGGATTCTTATTCAATAAAAAAAGCTGCTGTACTTATTGCACAGCAGCCCGTAAGAGGTTTCAAACTAACTTTTAACCGAGGCGCTTTACATTTATGGCATTGGGGCCCTTTCTGCCTTCCTGCACTTCAAATTCTACTTTGTCGTCTGCTTTAATCTTGTCTATAAGGCCATTTGCATGAACAAATGTTTCTTTGTTTGAATCATCGTGCTTAATAAATCCAAAACCCTTTGTTTCGTTGAAGAACTTTACAGTTCCGGTAAATTTTGTGTCCATTTGTAAAATTGTAAATAAATTAATACTGGTGAAGGTAAAGCCAATATTCTGCATTGCCTAATAAAATCTCCCGGCGCGGAAATTTGCCGCAGCCTGCAGTGGATGTATGAAAGTAAATCTAAGAAGTGCCGACATCAAAAATCTGTCCCCACATTATTTTTCTGTATGCAAAATGCACTTAAATTTGAAGTGTATGAATTTTAAATTGTTCAATAAAATATTTTTTATATTATTGGCCTGCGCCCTGTTTGCCCACTGTGTAAATACTTCTTCGGGGGGCGAAAAAAGCAGGGTTTTGTACCTGCAATATGGCGGGTCTGAAGACAGCGTGTATGCTTTTTTGCACGGCCAGGTTTTTGAAGAAAACTCAAATATGGATTTAAAGGATTCTTTACTGCCGCTGCCGGGTGTTGAAATTCATATTGAAAGCGATTCACCTGGTTTTATAAAAGCATATACTACAGATCACAACGGTGAATTTTCTATCCCGCTTAATAAAGGAACTTATAACCTTAGTTTTAATAAAAACGAATATCAACCATTAAAAGTAACCAACTATATTGCGGATCCTGATCATTCTGCACATACAAAAATTATCCTTGTAAAGGAGTAACCCCTTTTTTTAAACTTAATATACCTCAGAAGCTGTTTAAAAATGATTCTACAAAATGCTTATTGCATTAAAAAGTTCGCGGTAAGGTAAGAGCTACCGGCAGAATAACCTCAATTGCTCCTGCAGCTACCGCAAGTACCAGGCTGATTTTTGTTTTGAAAGCGCCTGAGTGGAAAGTTATGATCTGTAACTTTAAAAGAAAGGTATTTGGATTACAGATGGAGTATGGCTA
>JBBRAD010000042.1:0-20456 GCA_038207175.1 Chitinophagales bacterium | reverse complement strand
ATATTCTATTAGCCTGAATAGAACTTCCAATAATTATATACTGTAAAAAATTAAAGTCAAATTTTGATAGTAAACAAATGCTTTAACAGCATTAAAAAGCAAACAGCTATTTTTTAAAAAGGTGGTTGTGCATCAGCCACCCCATGTTAGCGGTCTGGCAGATTTTTGAGATGTTTCGTTTTTGCCTTGTTGAATAGAGAAAGTTTAAGTCTTATATATTGTTGCAAGAAGTTTGGATAAATGTTATAAGCAATATTAGTTAACAATATTGCGAAAGCCCAAATCCAATATTCCTTTATAATTGAGTAAATAATTATTAAGCTGAAAAATAAAAAAAATATTAAATGAAATTTTTCAAAGACATAAGTTTGATTTATTAGAGCGGAAACCGATTTTTTGTCGTTAGTAAGAATTTTGTGGTCAGGAAATTTCTTTTTCAATAAGTTATTTATTATGTCTCCATTCTGTGAGAGCTTATTTATTATGTGAACGCCTAATTTTTTGTAAGTTTCAGTTGTCTTTCCAAATTGCAATCTATCAATAAATGAATTTTTAAAAAATACTGGAATAGAACTTATTGCAAGGAAGATATAAATGAGCCTTAATTCAATTAAGGTAAAACAAAATATTAAAATTGGGGTTAGATTTAATACAGTCCAAAATAGATTTGGGATAATGTTATACATGGCTAATAATGCCTTTCTTTTCTTTGAATTGTCTTCATTTTTAATAGTCATTTAATAGCTTCATTAATTTAGAACTGTCCACCTGCTTGCCGCTAACGTTGAGTATTTGCGAAGGCAGGGAATTCATTGAACGTCCAGCCCGGAACCGATGATGATTGAAAAACTGAAGATGAAGATAACAACAAAAAGCTAAATTGATAATGTCAAGCTGGATATGAAGCACAATAGAATTACAAAAGCCGAAGATAACTTCCGTCAGCCCGTATTTTGGCAAACCCCCTGTTGTACGTTCGCCCTTCTCCTCGGTCATCTATAATGTGGGTCTGTGTCCAACCGCAGAGTGTTGCCTGTGTGTTGGCACAAGGCAGGCTCTTTTGCAAGGTTGGCTTTTGTGTGTTGGCTTTGTGTGCCTTGCAAATGTGCCTGACTTGGTGAGTTGGCGTTAGTTTGATGCTTCATTCAACTTTGTTTCAAAATCATTTATAGAAAACAGGAAATTAAAATACGAGTATTTTATAATTCCCATTCCCGAAATTAAGATTTGATATTTTGCTGAACTCATGAACCTTGTTTGAAACTCTAAAAATGTTTTCCCATCTGTTACTGAATGTTTAAATTCAGTTTGAAGTTGATAAAACCATTCCTTCTCTAAGCGATTTAATCTTTCAAAATATCTTCTTCGAATATTATAAACACCGTCCCATGATTCAAGTCTTTCATCTGTGTTTCCATTTCGTCTAAACTCAAATTGCCAAGTAATTGAACGAAGTAATGTTTCCAATTTGTCTATGTCGTAAGGTTCTTGCGGAACAATTCTAATTTCTAAATCGTCTGCTTGAATAGATGTGTCATAAGGATAATAAACTGCTCTCCGTGTGCCATCATCATTTACCAATGTATCTGTACTCCTCTTTTCGTTTGAGTTGCATTTATAGCAAGCAGGAAATAGTAAATTGAAGTTAATTGAAGCAAAAGGGTAAGTAGCTTTTGCAATTAAGTGGTCATAAGCTTCCCGATATTTTCCTCCAGATGGCTCAAATGTATCAATACCGCAAAATGGACAAACCAAAGCATCACAATTCCCTTCTGCAACTAATTTATCATAATGGTCTTTCACTATTCCGAAATCAGTTTTCATTTGGTTCACTTGAGGATAGTTATCCCATAGGGTTACGCAAAAAATTTGGAGTTTTTCACTGATTAAAGGATTTAGTTGTTCAAACTTTATTAATTCAATGTCCTTGTTTGAAAGCGAATCAACACTGTTGTTGTAGCTAAATGCAATTTGTAACTGCAATTTATCTCCATAAGGTAAATCATGATAAATCTGTATTAGTTCTTTTAGTGGATTAAGCAAGGGAACTTTCGCTGCTTTAATGATTGGCACGAAGTCAGGATGAACCAAAACAGATTCGTCATACACAGGTAGATTATGCTCAAACATTTTTCTAAAAATGTAAGCAATGTGTTCGTGGAAGAAGTAAATGCTATGATTGATTTCTTTATAACTGAAAATCATTTCTTCTTTTGGTTTTTAAGTTCCTCTTCTTTTGATTGGAGAAAACTGTAAGCATCGAACTTCTCAACTGATTCTCCAAACTTCAACAACTCCTTTTTTGCTTTTTGAATATCATCCAATGTTTTGATTCCCTCTTTCACGGATACCGATAAACAGCTCTGGCTGCAGAATTTTGCCAACAAGCTGCCCACGTATAATGTAAAATACGGCGTAGCCGCCGCAGATGTTACAGATACACAGAACGGCAGCGCTTACTTTACTTACTGGCTAAATTACCAGAACCAGTTTAATGACTATTTGAGAAAAGTAACACAGTATAAAACGGAAACAAGGGATGGCATACCGGATGGCTCATCGGCGGCGCTGCCCGCCACAGGCGTAAGCGCTGTTTGGAAATACCGCTGCATTTACCGCAGCAGTGATGAACAGGTGGGTCAGTGGAGTGATACCGTAAGTGTAACGGTAAGCAACGGGGCTTAAGCGCTGTCATCAATTGCTCAAAATAAAAACCCGTTCGGCATGAACGGGCTTTTTTATTGAGTTATGATAATAAAATATTTAACAGGCAGTTCTTTAATGCAAAACATTGGAAACATGCAGCATTTACCTTAGCGCCTTTGCTTGAAAAAGTTGAGCAACGATTTAACTGTACAAGTGAGTGACACAACAGGCGATGCCATGAAATATTACTGCCGGGAACATAAAAAAATAATTAAGCTAACTTCGCTTCAATGAAAAAAATCCTTTTCTCTCATTCTTATTTTTTGCAGTTCGATCCGAAGCAATGGAAAACGGCGCAGCCTTACGCGCCGCTGGGCACTTTGTATGCGGCTGCGCTGATGAGGGAAAACGGTTACGCGGTTTCTTTGTTTGATACCATGTTTGAAAACAGTGCGGAAAAAGTGGCGGATGCATTAGAAAAACATGCACCTGATTTTTTTGTGATCTATGACGACGGTTTTAATTACCTCACAAAAATGTGCCTCACCAATATGCGTGAAGCGGCTTTCAGGATGATAAAAATTGCAAAGGAAAAAAATTGCGTGGTGATTGTTTCAAGTTCTGATTCCACCGATCATTTTGAAAATTACCTGGATGAAGGCGCAGATTTTATCATGCTGGGCGAAGCGGAAATGACTTTGCTTGAACTGGCGGATACAATCAATAAGAATGAAAATAATTTTTTGCAGATAGAAGGGGTTGCCTTTAAGCAAAACGGCGCGGTAATAAAAACACAGCGGAGGGCTGTGATGAAAGACCTGGATGCATTGCCTTTTCCTGCCTGGGATATTATTGACCTGTCACCCTACAAAAAAATGTGGATGCAGAGCAGCGGGTATTTTTCCATGAATATGGGCACTACACGCGGCTGCCCTTTTAAATGCAACTGGTGCGCCAAACCTATTTATGGTAACCGCTATAATACACGCTCACCCGAAAATGTGGCGGAAGAATTAAAGATGCTGAAACAAAAATTTCAGTTTGACCATATCTGGTTCTGTGATGATATATTTGGCCTGAAACCCGGATGGGTAAACCATTTTGCGGATATTGTGCAAAAAGAAAACCTTCATTTTAAATTCAAGATTCAGGCAAGGGCCGATTTATTGTTGCAGGAAAATTATATAAAAGATTTAGCCCGTGCAGGATGTGATGAAATATGGATGGGTGCTGAAAGCGGCTCGCAAAAAATATTGGATGCGATGGACAAGGGCACTACCATTGAGCAGATTTATACTGCCACCAAACTGCTGAAAAAACACGGGATAAAACCCTGCTTCTTTATACAGTTTGGATATTTGGGCGAAACAAAAGAAGACATTGAAAAAACAATCGCCATGATCAATGAACTGCTGCCGCACAATATCGGCATCTCAGTTTCTTATCCTTTACCCGGAACAAAATTTTATGAAATTGTAAAATCAGACCTCAGTGAAAAAACAAACTGGACTGATTCTGATGAATTGAAGCTGATGTTTAAAAACACTTACCAGCCTTCATTCTACAAACAACTGCACCGTTATGTGCACAGGAGTTATCACAAACACCTTGCATTAGATAATATAAAAAATATTTTTACAAAACCTTCCACCGTCACCTTTGCGCGGGTGAAAAAAGCCGCTGCCATTGCATGGTATATACCGGTTACTTTTTTTGCAAAACGCAAATTGGAATCATTGGAAAAAGCCGAATAATTTTCTGCATGGATGAAACAGCCATCATAACTGAACAGCAGGCGGCTGACGCATTTACCAGGCAGTCCGGTATTTTTGATGCACTGTATTCATCCAATATTATTATTCAGTATAAAAGAAAAAGGGTGAGGGAGCATGCGGAAAAATTTGTGAGCGCCGGCAGTTTGATACTTGAACTGAATGCCGGCACGGGTGAAGATGCGGTTTACTTTGCGCAACAGAGCCATCGTGTACATGCCACGGATATTTCAGAAGGCATGCAGCAAATGCTGAAGGATAAAGTGGAAAGCAGCGGGCTTGTACAGTCAGTTACCACAGAACTTTGCTCTTTCAATTCGCTTGAAAACCTTGTAAACAAAGGGCCATACGATTTTATCTTTTCAAATTTTGCAGGGTTGAACTGTACGGGTGAACTGGATAAAGTGCTTAAACAGTTTCCTGCTTTGCTAAAACCGGGCGGCTTTGTTACGTTAGTAATTATGCCGCCGTTTTGTTTATGGGAAACATTGCTTGCACTAAAAGGAAGTTTTAAAATTGCTTTCCGCAGGTTTCACAGCAGCAAAGGGGCGCCTGCGCATATTGAAGGAAAGCATTTTTTATGCTGGTATTACAAACCTTCTTTTATCGCCAATTGTTTAAAGAATGATTTTGATATAATGGCAACGGAAGGTTTGTGCAGCATAGTGCCGCCCTCTTATTTTGAAAACTTCCCGAAAAAATTCCCGCGTTTGTATAATGGGTTAATAAAAGCAGAAAGCCGTATGAAAACAAAATGGCCCTGGAAGAACTGCGGTGATTATTTTATTATTACGCTGAGGAAGAAGGATAAAGAAATATAAATGTCATAAGAAAAGGAGTTAAGAAAGATTTTAATTACCCTTCCTGTATTGAATAATTAGCTCCACCCCTACCAGTGCAGGTAATATGTTTGGCATACCTGTTTCTCAGTCCACTTTTGATACCTTTAATACATTGGTGGGCATATGAAGATGTACCGGCGTGCTCCCGGTATTCACCACTACATCACCGGGTTTAAGAAAACCTCTTTCCTTTAAAATATTTATCTGGTCAAGTATAATTCCATCAAGGCTTACTTCTTCATCATAATAAAAAGCGCGGACGCCCCAGCTTAAACTCATCTGGTTTACCAAACTTTGCTTTTTTGTAAAAACATACAGCGGGGCTTTGGGGCGGTAGCTGCTTAATATAAACCCGGTGTATCCGCTTTGCGTCATACCAATCAATGCATCGGCATTTACATCACGCGCCATTTTGCAGCCGTTGTAGCAAACCGCATCGCTGAGAAAGGAAGGCGAATGCGGGAGAGGTTTCAAATCTTCTTCGCGGTTGTAGCGGTATTCTGTTTTTTCAACTTCCATAATTATTTTGCGCATGGTTTCCACCACAAGTACAGGGTGCTTGCCTGTGGCGGTTTCCGCGCTCAGCATTACCGCATCGGTTCCTTCCAGCACGGCATTGGCCACATCTGTAATTTCACTTCGGTTTGGTTTTACATGGTCAATCATGCTTTCCATCATTTGCGTAGCTACTATTACAGGTTTTGCGCGGTGTATGCATTTGCGGATGATCTCCCTTTGCGCCATGGGTACTTTTTCAACGGGCAGTTCAACGCCGAGGTCGCCACGCGCCACCATTACTGCATCAGATTCAAGGATGATATTCCTCAGGTCGGCCAGTGCAGAAGGCATTTCAATTTTGGCGATTACTTTTATACTGCTGTCCTGTTCTGCAAGCCTTCTTTTCAAATCAATAATATCTTCTGCTTTGCGCACAAAAGAAAGCGCCACCCAGTCTGCTTTTTGCGCGATGATAAAATCAAGGTCGGCAATATCTTTTTCCGTCATGGCCGGAAGTGATATTTCCGTATCTGGCAGGTTAACGCCTTTTTTTGGCAGCAGTATGCCGCCATAAGTTACCGCAACTTTTACTTCATCATCGGGCGTTATTTCAATTACCACCACTTCAAGTTTTCCGTCATCTATCAAAATTTTATTACCCACTTTTACATCTGAATGAAGGTTGGGGTAGGAGACATAAATTTTTTCTTTTGTGCCCAGCACTTTTTCTTTTGAAGTAAAGGTGAGTATGTCGCCTGTATTTATTTCCAGCAAACCATTTTGGATATCACCCACACGGAGCTTTGGCCCCTGCAGGTCTGCGAGGATGGAAATATTATATGGTTCTTCATCATTCATCCTTCTTATATGCTGGATTACTTTTAGTTTGTCTTCATATACGCCATGCGAAAAATTTAAACGGAAAACATTCACGCCTGCTTTTACAAGCTCTAAAAGTTTTTCATACGTATCGCAGGAAGGGCCTACAGTGGCAACTATTTTTGTACGGTGCGATGTATGGTCTAAGCCTGCCTGGAGATCCATTTCTTTGTGCAGGTATTTGGAAAGATTTTCTGACATTATTTTTAGTTTGATGCAAAATGTTATTAAGTACAAGAGTGCGGCGCAACGGATGATCAATTAATAAACTTCTGCCGGGCAAAAAATTTTAGCTCGCCAGTATTTTTACAATTTTCATCCATTCTTCAGTGATGCGTTGTTTTTCACGGATGGTAACTTCAAGCGGTGTATAGATCATGGAATTATTCAGCACGCCTACCATTACATTATGCCTGCCCTCCATTAAAGATTCTACTGCATGGTAACCCATGCGGCTTGCAATAAGCCTGTCTATGCAGGTAGGTGAGCCGCCCCTTTGAATATGCCCGAGGATGGTTACACGTGTATCCATATTGGGAAGGTGTTCTTTTACCATCCTTGCAATTTCATTAGCTCCGCCTGAATTATGGCCTTCTGCCACCACAATAAGGTTTACTAATTTTTTCCTTTTTTCTTTTTCTGTAAGTGAAGCAATGATTTCCTCATTGGTGGTTTCCACTTCGGGTATCAATATATTTTCTGCGCCTGTGGCAATGCCGCTGTGCAAAGCAATATAACCCGCATGGCGCCCCATTACTTCCACAATAAACAGCCTGTCATGCGCATCAGCGGTGTCACGTATTTTATCAATGCACTGAACGGCTGTATTTACGGCAGTATCAAAACCAATGGTAAAATCGGTACCATAGAGATCTTTATCAATCGTACCGGGAATGCCCACACAGGGGATATCAAATTCATTGCTCAGTTTAAGTGCGCCTGTAAAACTTCCATCACCGCCAATTACCACCAACCCGTTGATGGCTCTTTTTTCTAAATTCCGGTACGCCTTCTTTCTTCCTTCCACATCAAAGAATTCTTTGCTGCGGGCGGTTTTTAAAATAGTGCCGCCACGCTGGATAATGTTTGCAACAGAGCGTGAACCCATTTGAAAAATATCATCTTCTATCATGCCGTTGTAGCCGCGCATTATTCCAAATACTTCAAGCCCGTTGTATAAAGCTGTTCTTACCACGGCCCTTATTGCGGCATTCATGCCGGGCGAATCACCGCCGGAAGTTAATACTCCTATCTTTGTTACTTTGTTTGGCATTGGTATAAAATCAAAATTATTGTCCTGTTTAAAAATTATACAGGCAGCAACCGTTCAGGAACTTTGTTCTGGTTTAAGAAGTTTCAAAAATACGGAATTGAAAAGAAAATCCGCTGTTCAGTTGCAGATGATGAAGATTTCTTTTACCGTATCTTCATAACAACTGTTTGTTTTCTGTAAATTGGAATAATTTTTTTCCGGGTATTTTTAGTTTTATAAATTGTAACGATAAATCTACAGTATGAAAAGATTACTTTATCTCACAGTACTTATTTGTATTGCTGTTTCAGTAACTGCGCAAAAGAAAACAAAATTTAATCCGCCTGTAATAATAAGAAATGAAAATACTGATTCGGCTTATTTTGCTACAACAAAATTCCGCCTGGTAGGCCCGTTCCGCGGCGGCAGAAGCGCAGCAGTATGCGGAAGTTTTAAAAATAAAAACACATTTTATTTTGGCGCCACCGGGGGAGGTGTTTGGAAAACAACAGATGGCGGAAGCAACTGGAAAAATATAAGTGATAAATATTTTGGCGGATCAATTGGCGCCGTGGCAATTGCCCCTTCTGATGAAAATATCCTGTATGCAGCAGAAGGTGAAAACACTATGCGCGGAAATGTAAGTGAAGGAATGGATGGCATCTGGCGCAGCAATGACGGCGGAAGAACATGGAGTAATCTTGGATTGAAAGATACTAGGCATATTACCCGCATCGTCATTCATCCAAAAAACCCTGATATAGTATGGGTTGCAGCCACCGGGCATTTATTTGGACCCAATGAAGAACGCGGCGTATTTAAAACAACAGATGGCGGAAAAACATGGCGCAAAGTTTTGTTTGCCAATAACCTTTCGGGTGCCGTTGATTTGGTAATGGAACCCGGAAACCCGCAAACTTTATATGCCACCACCTGGCATATCATCCGTACCCCATACAGTTTGGAAAGCGGTGGCGATGGAAGCGCTTTATGGAAAAGTACGGATGGTGGCGAAACATGGGTAAACCTTATGAACAAAAAAGGATTGCCGCAAAAGCAAACAATTGGTATTATAGGGGTAACGGTAAGCACCACAAACCCTGATCATATTTATGCAATTATTGAATGCAGCAGCCGTGGCCTTTACAGCAGTTTAGACGGCGGAGAAACATGGACCAAGCAAACCGATGATGCGGAAGTAACACAGCGCAGTTGGTATTTTAATAAAATTTTCTGTGATCCAAAAAATGAAAATATTATTTATTCCCTGAATGTAAGTATGAGAAAAAGCGTGGATGGTGGAAAAACATTTACAGAAATAAATACGCCGCATGGCGATCATCATGATTTATGGATTGACCCCGAAGACCCAAACCGGATGATTGTTGCTGATGATGGCGGCGCCCAGGTAAGTTTTGATGGCGGCAGCAACTGGAGCACGTATTACAACCAGCCTACCGCACAATTTTACAGGGTAACTACTGATAACGCATTCCCTTATCATATACTGGCCGCACAGCAGGATAACAGCACTGTGCGTATAAAAAGCAGGACTTATAACGGAGAAATTTCTAACCAGGACTGGACGCCAACAGCAGGCTTCGAAAGCGGTTATGTTGTACCTGATCCTTTAAACCCCGATATTGTGTATGGCGGAAATTATCTTGCATACATTGCAAGGCTGGATCACAAAACAGGTGAAAACCGGGAAATCAGTGTATATCCTGATAATACCCTTGGCGCCGGTGTAATTGCAGCCAAATACCGCTTCCAGTGGAACTTCCCCATCTTTTTTTCACCACATAACCCTAAACGTTTGTACACTGCTGGCAATGTATTGTTTGTAACAGAAGATGAAGGCCAGAGCTGGCAAAAAATAAGCCCCGATTTAACAACCAATGATACATCAAAACAAAAAAGCAGCGGCGGGCCCATTACACAGGACAATACTTCAGTAGAATATTACTGCACTATTTTTACAGCCGCGGAAAGTGTAACAGAAGAAAATGTTTTGTGGACAGGCAGCGATGATGGTTTGATTTATGTGAGCCGGGATGCCGGAGGTCACTGGGAAAATGTAACACCGGCAGGCGCACCAAAATGGATGATGTGGAACTGTGTGGAAACAGACCCTTTTAAGAAAGGCGCCGCTTATTTTGTGGGCACAAAATATAAATTGGATGATTACACACCTTATATCTACAAAACAGAGGATTATGGAAAAACATGGAAGCTTATTGTAAATGGTATCCCTTCCAACAGTTTTGCAAGATGCATACGCGCCGATAAAAAAAGAGAAGGACTTTTATATTGCGGAACGGAATACGGTATGTATATAAGTTATGATGATGGTACTAATTGGCAAAAATTTCAGTTAAACCTGCCTGTTGTGCCTGTTACTGATTTGACTATTAAAGACAACGATCTTGTTGTTGCAACACAGGGCCGTGGATTTTGGGTGCTGGATGATTTAAGTATGGTGCAGCAAAAGAATATGGATTATCAAAATAAAAACCTTTATGTATTTGCTGTGAACGATGCATACAGGATGGAAGGTTATGTAAACAAGGATGCCACCAATGCAGGAATAAATCCACCCAATGGAGTGGTGTTTAATTACTGGCTGAAAGATGCCGCAGATTCATCTGATGTTTCCATCACCATCTTTGATAAAGAAAATAAACCCATTAAAACATTCAGCAAAGATGCCAAAGAAGAAAGCGATAAACTGAAATTTGATAATGGGATGAACCGCTTTGTATGGGATATGAATTATCCGCCTGCGGAAAAAATAGAAAAAATGGTGATGTGGAATGGCAATGTGGGCGGGCCAAAAGCCGCGCCGGGTAAGTATTCTGCACGTTTCCGCTATGGAAAAGATTCAGCGGATGTTGCTTTTATTATAAAAGCCGATCCGAATTATAAAATGACAGAAGCGGATTATGATGCGCAGGTAAATTTTTTATTACAGGTACGCGATAAGTTCAGTGAGGTGCAGAAAGCTATAAAAAATATCCGCAGCATACGTGCACAGATAAATGATTTTGTAAGTACACTTGATACTACGGAAAGCAAAAACTTCAAACCGCTTGCAGACAGCATCAATAAAAAAATGACAACTGTTGAAGAAACTTTATTCCAGACAAAAGCAAAAAGCGGGGAAGATGTTTTAAATTATCCCATCCGGCTGAACGATAAAATTTCGGGTTTGTATAATTATGCAAACAGCGGCTACAATGTGCCCACAACGCAGGTTAAAGAAACTCTTGCAGATTTAAGCAGGCAGGCAGATGTGCAGTTAAACAGTTTAAAATCTATAATGGATAACGAGTTAAAATCTTTCAACCAAATGATCCATGACAGAAAAATACCGGTAATAGGAGTAAAGAAAGAATAGAAAAAATTTATGAACCCGCTTTTGAATAAGCATTAAAAACCTGTTGCATATCCTTGTTCAAATATACCTATGCGCAGCATTTGACCCTTCGGGGTTCATTTAAATTTTGCATTAAACAAATAACTTAATCTTACAAATAAGCTGTATAGAGATTTGTTACATTTTGCCTATCATTGCAGCTTCATTTGAAACAATTATTCAATGTATCCCAATTTATATTATTTCTTCAAGGATTTTTTTGGGGTTGACTGGCCTTTTTTAAAAATCGCAAACAGTTTTGGGTTTTGTGTTGCAATTGCTTTTTTAATATCAGCGTGGGTATTGTCAAAAGAGCTTAAACGGAAACAGGCGCAGGGGATTTTTACGTTTTCAGAAGAAACTATTACTGTGGGTGAAAAAGCAGGCTTTCCAGAACTGTTTATCAATTTTATACTTGGGTTTATACTGGGTTTTAAGATTCTGGGTGTGATGATTCTGCCAAATGCACTCAGCGATCCGCAGTCATTTATTTTTTCATCACAGGGAAGCTGGCTTGCCGGCCTTGCCCTGGGTTTATTTTTTGCAGGCTTAAAATGGTGGGAGAAAAATAAAAATAAACTGGAAAAACCTGAGCAAAGGGTAATAAGGATCTGGCCTGCCGACAGGGTGGGGGATATTACCATCATTGCTGCAGTAGCAGGATTTATTGGAGCAAAAATTTTTGATAACCTTGAAAACTGGAACCGTTTTATCCAGGATCCTTTAGGCAACCTTATTTCTCCCAGCGGCCTCACATTTTATGGTGGATTAATTGTAGCAACTTTTTCGCTTTGGTATTATTTTAATAAAAGAAAAATACGTTTTATTGATATTGCCGATGCTGCCGCGCCTTCTTTAATGCTTGCTTACGGGCTTGGCAGGATAGGCTGCCAGGTAGCTGGTGATGGTGATTGGGGTATTTTAAACAGTGCTTATATCACTAGTCCCGGTGGCCAGATTATACCTGCAACTGTGGAAGAATTTAATAAAACACTAAACATAAATACCGGTTTTTATACAGATCAATTTGGTTCATTGAGTAATGTGCAGCATGCAGCATTGAAGCCTTTTTGGGGATTACCCGACTGGCTTTTCGCTTATAATTACCCGCATAATGTAAACAGGGTAGGCATTTCTACGGCAGGATGCTCATGGGATGATTATTGCAATCATTTACCGATACCCGTTTTTCCTACGTCGCTGTATGAAATTATAATATCACTTTTATTATTTGCCTTGCTTTGGTCATTAAGAAAAAGGTTTAAAACTGCGGGACGCATGTTTGCTGTTTACTTGGTTTTAAACGGGATTGAAAGATTTTTTATAGAACAAATAAGGGTAAATACCCAATACGATATTTTCGGTTTTCATCCTACACAGGCCGAGCTTATTTCTTCATTATTAATTATTACCGGTATCATACTGTATATGTATGCACCTAAGATAAAACCGCCGTTAAAACCAGCCACGTAGCATTTATTTACCATGTAAACAATAGATATATTTCCAGCCAGTTTCAGTTGCCAAAAGGATGGAGCATGGAACTGAGCGGGTTTTACCGGGGAACTATGATTGAAGGAACAATCGTTTCGCAGCCAATGGGCGTAATAAATTTTGGTGCATCCAGAACCCTTTTGAAAAATAAAGCAATATTACGGTTAAATATCCGCGATCCATTTGACCTGCAGCAGTTCAACGGTTACAGCAAATACCAGAGCATTGATGTTACCATTAACAACCAGTGGGACAACCGCGTGGTAAACCTGAGTTTCACTTACCGGTTTAACAAAGGCCAGGCAGCTCAGCACTGCGATAGGGGGCGGAAGATGAACAAAACCGCGTAAAAGGAAGCAAAGGGCAATAGCACTGCTTCAGTAAGTCCACTATACATCACAAATGCCCTGTAATCGCATGCAGGGCATTTTTTATTTACCCTTCATTTTTTTCAACTCATCATTTTCTTATGATAAACGGTTTCCAGTTAAAATTTATACAACCCGCTTATCCACTTTTTGCATTTTTTCTCTGAAAGGTTTATTCAATTTCACATCTACGAAAAAAAACGTAGTAAATCAAATATTAACTGTATGAAAAAAAATATTCTACTCTTTTCTTTTTTTCTGCTCATGAATATATATGCCCGTGCGCAGCAGGGAAAAATTTCCGGAACCGTAACATCATCAGATAATAAAACGATTGATGCCGCCACTGTTTCATTATTGCGGAGCATTGATTCTTCTCTTGTAAAAATTGAAGTGAGTAATAAAAATGGTTTATACGAGTTTGAAAAAATAAAAACAGGGAAATATTTTGTAAAGATTGATGCTGTTGGTTATAAAACATATTTCAGCAATGCTGTGGAAATAACAGCTGATAAAACAAATGCCACAGTTGATGCAATAAAACTTGTACAGTCGGATAAATCGCTTGGCGCCGTAAACGTTGTTTCACAAAGGCCGCTGATTGAAAATAAAATTGATAAAACAATAGTGAATGTAGATGCATCGCCCACCAATACAGGTTTATCGGCCCTGGAAGTGCTGGAAAAATCCCCGGGCGTTACAGTGGATAATGACGGTAATATAAGCCTGAAAGGTAAACAGGGTGTAAAAATATTTATTGATGGAAAGCCTTCATATCTCAGCGGGCAGGATCTTACCAATTATCTTAAAAACCTTTCATCAAACCAGTTGGACCAGATTGAGATCATGTCGCAGCCATCGGCAAAATATGATGCATCGGGCAATTCAGGTATTATAAATTTTAAAACAAAGAAAAATAAAAGTAATGGTTTCAACGGAACGTTTACAACAACCGGGATCATCGCTAAATATTTCAAGAATACAAATGGTATTAATTTCAACTGGCGCAAAAACAAAGTAAATCTTTTTGGTAATTATGGTTATTCTTACTGGGAAGGGTTTAATGATATTTATATAAACAGGCAGTTCAGGACCGATGCAAATTCAAATTTCAGCAGCTATTCCGACCAGCATACATTTGGCAGGTATTCAGGCCGCCCGCAGGATTTTAAACTCGGTATTGATTTCTATGCTTCCAAAAAGACCACGCTGGGTTTTGTTATCAGCGGTGATGAACAGAACGATAACTTTAAATCAACTTCCGTTGCATATATTTATGACAGCCTGCACAATCTTTCACAAACAAATGATGCATTGTCCCAAACGCATAACCCCTGGACGAATGTTGGTTTTAATTTTAACCTTCAGCAAAAATTAGATGATAAGGGTAAAGAAATTTCTGCTGATGCGGATTATATTTTATACAGCACAAAAGGAAACCAGTATTCATATAATTACCTCTACAACCCCGACGGAACATTGGTGAATGATACCAGTACCGTTAACCCTTACCTGCTGAATGGTTATCTGCCGGCACATATTGATATATTCAGCTTTAAGGCCGATTATACACAGCCTTTAAAAAATAATGCAACTTTTGAAGCAGGTATCAAAACCAGTTATGTAAAAACAGATAATGACGCGCAGTACACGTTGTTTGATACAACAGACGGGAAATGGATAACGGATAATGACCGCAGCAACCATTTTATTTATAAAGAAAATATTAATGCGGCTTATATTAATATTAATAAACAGATTAAAAAGTTTGGCGTGCAGCTTGGTTTGCGCGCTGAACAAACCATTGCGAGCGGCAACCAGGTAACGAAAATAATATCATTCAATAAAAATTATACGAAACTTTTCCCTACTGCATATTTCAGCTATCAGAAAAATGACAACAACACATTCAGTATTTCTTATGGCAGGAGAATTGAGCGCCCCGATTACCAGGATCTAAACCCCTTTCAGTACCCGCTTGACCGTTATACTTACCAGCAGGGCAACCCCAATCTGCAGCCACAATTCAGCCACAATATAGAACTGGGGTATAATTACAAAGGCCAGCTGAATATTTCAGCAAACTATACTACTGTTTCAGGTATCATCAATGATGTGCTCATTACACAAAAAGACGGCGCAAATTTTGTTACCTATCAAACAAAAGATAACATTGCTTCCAATAAAAATATCGGCCTTTCCGTTTCTTATGGAAAGCAAATAAAAAAATGGTGGAGCGTGAATGTGTTCGGCAATGTTTTCAATAATCACTATAAAGGATTTGTTGGTGTGCAATATATTGACCTTGCCCTTACTGCATTTACAGGCAACATGAGCAGCCAGTTTACTTTTAACAAAGGCTGGAGCGCAGAAGTAAGCGGTTTTTACCAGGGCAAAAATTTAGTAAGCAGCAATATTATTGGTGAGCCAATGGGTATGTTTTCCCTGGGTGGCGGTAAAAAAATATTAAAGGACAAAGGTTCTGTGCGTCTTAACCTTCGTGATCCGCTTTATCTTATGCATTTCAACGGCAGTACGGAGCTGAACACTTTTGCCACACAAGTGCGCAGTACATGGGACAACAGGCGTGTGATTGTAACTTTCTCGTACCGCTTTGGTAAAACCCCTGAGCAGCAGCAGCGCCGCAGAAGCAGTGCAGCAGATGATGAACAAAACCGTGTAAAAAGCGGCGGACAGCAATAAGTTTTTTTTTCTCATGTGACTAATACACCGGCCCCTGTTTCTACAGGGGCTTATTTTTTATTTTGTGAACAAAAAATAAAGTGATGTAAATTGATAACAGCGAAGAAAATTTATCACAGACAGGGAATAAAAAATTTCCACACATTCTTTCCAACTTTTCAGCCAATCGGCCAATCGGCTTAACTTGCGCTTATGCAGGATTATTTACAGGGGTTGAATGCGCCGCAGCGCGAAGCGGCGACACATGTGAAAGGGCCATTGATGATAGTGGCCGGTGCAGGCAGCGGCAAAACAAAAGTGCTTACCACGCGTATTGCTTACTTGATGGATAAGGAAAAAGTGGATGCATTCAATATACTCGCACTCACTTTTACCAACAAAGCTGCGGCGGAGATGAAAGAACGCGTAGAGAAAATTCTGGGCAATACCGAAGCAAGGAATTTATATATCGGTACATTTCACAGCGTGTTTGCAAGGGTATTAAGGGCGGAAGCGCACCGGATTGGTTATCCAAACAACTTCACTATTTATGATACAGATGACAGCAGAAGTGTATTAAAGACAGTTATTAATGAGCTGAACCTTGATGATAAGCATTATAAACCAAGCGTAGTGCACAACAGGATTTCATCGGCAAAGAATGCACTCGTTGGCGCTGCAGAATACGCAACGGATTATTATATTCAGCAGGAAGACACACGCAGCAACCGCCCTGCTATTGCACAAATTTATGCAGCTTATGCTGCACGCTGTTTTAAAAACGGTGCAATGGATTTTGATGACCTGCTTTTTAAAATGTACGAACTGCTGCACAATTTTCCCGAAGCGTTGTATAAGTACCAGCACAAATTCAAATACATTTTAATAGATGAGTACCAGGACACCAATGCTGTGCAGTACCAGATAACAAAGCTGCTGGCTGCCGTGCATGAAAATATTTGCGTAGTAGGTGATGATGCACAGAGTATCTACAGTTTCCGCGGCGCTACGATTGAAAATATTTTACAGTTCCAGAAAGATTATGATGATGTAAAAGTGGTGAAGCTGGAACAGAATTACCGCAGCAGCCAGAGTATATTAAATGTGGCGAATGAAGTGATAAAAAACAATAAGGGGCAAATTCCAAAAAACCTGTGGACGGAAAACAGTGAAGGTGAAAAAATAAAACTTGTCCGCACCATGACGGATAATGAAGAAGGGAAATATGTAGCCGACAGCATACAGGAACAAAAACTGCGCAACCATTATTACAATAAAGATTTCGCCATACTCTACCGCACCAATGCGCAGAGCCGCGCTTTTGAGGAAAGCCTGCGCCGCATGGGTATCCCCTACCGTATTTATGGAGGCGTAAGTTTCTACCAGCGCAAGGAAATAAAAGATATACTTGCTTACCTGCGTGTGATTGTAAATACAAAAGATGAAGAAGCATTGAAACGCATCATCAATTTTCCTGCACGCGGTATTGGCAAAACAACAGTTGAGAAATGCGTAATATTTGCCAATGAACAAAACATAAGCATGTACAATGTGCTGGAACATGCAGCAGCGAACGGTTTCAGGGCAGGAACATTAGAAGCGCTGCAGAATTTTGTTACCATGATAAAATATTTCCAGAGCATGCTGGCTGAAAAAAATGCGTATGACCTGGCCGTGCAGGTGGGCAAGCACACAAATATTATAAAAGAATTATTCAACGATAAAACAACAGAAGGTTTAGCGCGTTACGAGAACATACAGGAACTGCTCAATTCAATAAAAGAATGGACAGAAAGCCCTGCCAATGACGATGGTGAACTGGGTGATAAAAGCCTGGGCAGTTATTTACAGCAGATCACTTTGCTTACCGATGCGGATGAAGACAAAGGCGAAAGCGATACCGTAAAAATGATGACGATACATGCTGCAAAGGGACTGGAATTCAGTTGCGTGTTTGTAGGCGGCATAGAAGAAACGCTTTTCCCCAATGCAATGAGCATTAATACAAGGGAGGAACTGGAAGAAGAAAGAAGGTTGTTTTATGTGGCTGTAACCCGCGCCAAGCAAAGGTTGTGGCTTACCTACGCCAATGCTCGCTACCGTTTCGGGCAATTGGTGCAGAATGAGCCCAGCCGCTTCCTGGAAGAAATGCCTGAACTGCATATTGATAAAAGTTTTGCAGGCGGCGGCGCCCGCAACCAGAGTTTTAATGCCGATAGCTACCGGCAGGGTTCTGCATTTGAACGCATGCACCGTGGTGGTTTTGGAGAGCCGTCAACTGTCAACCGTCAACCGTCAACTCCGCAAAAACCTTCTTACCTGTCCGTTAACCCACCTTTAAATAAAGTGGTGGAACATAAGCCCGCCGCCGATTTTGCGCCAAGCGATATTAGCAACCTGCAGGAGGGGCAGAAAGTAGAGCACCAGAAATTTGGTTTTGGTGAAGTAATAAAAATGGAAGGTGCAAAACATAACCCCGTGGCCACCATAAAATTTGAACTGAACGGCGAGAAAAAAATAATGCTCAATTATGCCAAGCTGCGGATAGTGGAGTAAGGTTTTTATGCCAGCCTTGCTGTCCGGGCGGATGCCGCCCACATGTACCCCACTAAATTATCCTGTACCGGAGCTGTTTATCCCTGTCTGCGCGGGCAGGAAATAATTCTTTGGCATAACGTTTTATTTTTAATGACGCCGGATAATGTTTACAATGCCCTGTATTATATCCCGGAGGAGGTCTCCCGTTAATTCTGCGTTGCCTCCCAATGATTCTGCGTTGCCTACGAATGGTTTTGCGTTGCCTTCGAACGATTCTGCGTTGCCTACGAATGATTCTGCGTTGCCTACGAATGGTTTTGCGTTGCCTACCAACGATTCTGCGTTGCCTACGAATGGTTTTGCGTTGCCTACGAATGGCAGGGAGGACGCTACGGGTACAATAAAGAACTGATTTTGAGTGGATTATAGAAACCTGCGGGGGTGGGAAGCAAAGCCTCCGGGAAGGGAGGAAACGCGGGTGAAGACGGGATATACCCTGGTTCTACCTGTGGTTTGATTCAGTATAACTTCAGTATAACATCAGTATAACTTCAGTATAAGTTCAGTATAACATAGGGAACTGATTATTATTTGCACTGCTGCCAGTGTTGCGCTCAGTATGCTGTGTACCGGCTTCACCTGCAGCGAAAATAAATTATGTTTCCTGGCGGGGGTACCCGCACAACACCAACAAGGGTGAAGAATTTGCATACAATTTTATTTACAGCCTGCGTCACAGTTTTTGCTACACATTTACTTAAAAAAGGAGCAGATATACGGTATATAAAAGACTCGCTTGGGCATTTTAATATAAAGACATTAGAACGCTACCTGTACGTAAGCAAAAAAGAGTTAATAAACATCAGCGGCCCTTTAGAAGATCTGTTTAAAAAGGGTAAAATATATTGGTAAAAAGGTAGTTCTATATTGCGAAGGCATTCTTTTTCTAATTTACGGATGCACAAGTGCTGCTGGTCAACCCATGCTTTTACAAATGCACTTGTTGTGTGCAGTATTACTTCTTATGAAATTTAAGTGTCCGCAAAACTTGAAGAACTTTTTTTTCATTTTCAGGTGTCAAGTTTGTACCAGATAAAACAAAACGGTCAACATTTAAATTTGTATGCCATAAGGTGTCAATGAAAACACCTGTAAAACCAATTCCAGATTTTATGGGATAAACTATTTTTGCTTTTTTCCCGTCTATAGTGTCCCAAGAAATATTGTCTTTTCTATATTTATCAAAGTCTACCAATCCAATATGTTTTACAAAAATTATTGAGTGATAATTAGCATTGTTAGTATCAATATCCTTAAGATGAATGCTATCTATAATTGTTGGTTCGTTTTCATGCAAATCATATGAGTATGGTCCTAATTCAAAATCTAAGGTGTCTTTATTATCAATTGCAATTCGACCAACATAACCATCAATTCCTTGTTGTTTAATTTTTGTCCACAATTGTGGTGTCTCGATTGTAAACGCACCAAAATCTAAAATCTTTGTATCGCCTTTGGTCTTTGTATGATTACAGGCAGATAGTCCAAAAATAAAAATTACAGTGATGAATTTGAACATGGTCGAAAAAATATTCTGACTAACGTTTTTTTAATGTTTTGAAAATGAATGGTTTATCTTTTTAAATTAAATCCATTCATTTTCACCTTTTTTGCCCTTCCGTTAGCTAAAGAATTCTGACTAACGTTTTTTTAATGTTTTGAAACTGAATGGTTTATCTTTTTAAATTAAATCCATTCATTTTCACCTTTTTTGCCCTTCCGTTAGCCAAAGAATTCTGACTAACGTTTTTTTAATGTTTTGAAACTGAATGGTTTATCTTTTTAAATTAAATCCATTCATTTTCACCTTTTTTGCCCTTCCGTTAGCCAAAGAATTTAATTCTGGTCGCCGGAATAGGGGGAATTGCATACAACGGCAGTTCGTCTAAATACTAAAGTTGTGCTTCAAATATAAATCAATTAGCAGCCACTTAAAGAAGACTGCAATTTGTTTTGTGAAAATGTTAATAAAAAAAATGGAGGTTTAATTTGAAGAATATTGCCTTTGAT
>JBBRAD010000041.1:0-21007 GCA_038207175.1 Chitinophagales bacterium | reverse complement strand
TGAAATGAAACCATTGCTGAATCATTGGCGAAAGCAACATGACGGGAATAGTTATAATCAGCGTTACATAAAATCTCCGCTTGAAATCATCAATCATCATTTTATGATGGTCGTGGCGCATCATTCCCATTGGCGGATTGGCTGTGTGTTGTGAATGGTCGCGATTATTTTCAGTGCTGTGATTATGTTCCATACTTTATTTTACTCTTAATCAGATTCAAGTTTTGTTATTACATCTTCATCCCACCCATTGCATTAGCGCCATTGCGAATGGTATATTCACTTTGCAATAAAAATGCACCGGAGCTTACTACCAATTCGCCTTCATTAATTCCTGAAATTATTTCCACTTCATTGCTATTCTGAATACCAGTTTCAACCATACGGCTTTCGTAGCTTCCGTCAAGCAACTGAACCCAAACTGTTTTCATTTTCAAAAGCAACAATGCAGATTTAGGAATTACTAATGTTTTTTTCTCCTGTGTTTTGAGATAAACATAAGCCATCATGCCGGGAGTTATTTTGTTGTCTGCATTTTGAATTTCAATTCTCACTTTGCTGAATTTTTTGTCTTCATCCAATGAAGGGTTTTCAAACACAACTTTTCCTTTGTGTAATTTTTCTCCTGCTCCTTCAAATGAAACAGATACTTCAGATTGCT
Source organism: Chitinophagales bacterium (assembly GCA_038207175.1). Lineage (GTDB taxonomy): Bacteria > Bacteroidota > Bacteroidia > Chitinophagales > Chitinophagaceae > JBBRAD01. Next base: position 20,346 of record JBBRAD010000041.1, on the reverse strand, counting down.
GGTTTAAATATTTCAGTTGTTCAGGATATACCTGTGCTTCTACCCAAATTGTACTCAGGTTTGCAATTTTAAATAAGGGTGTTCCTTCTTCAACATACGCGCCTTCGTTAACTTTTAACTCTAATAAAAATCCGCTTTCGTTGCTTGCGTAGGAAAAAATTGGGGAAATTTGTTTTGAAGATGCAAGCTCATTGATTTGTACTTCAGACCAACCCCATAGTTTTAATTTCTTTTTTGATGCGTCAGCTAATTCATCTACTATTTTTTGTTGTGATGAAAATTTAGATTGTTGTTCAATTGCATTTAGAAAATCTTTTTCATCTGCTAATAATTCTTCACTGTAAATCGCAAACAGCATTTGTCCTTTTGCAATTTTCTCACCGGGATTGCGGACAAATAATTTATCAATTCGTCCTTTGACACGCGAACTGATTACTGTAATATTATTTTCATCAGGCACCGCAATTCCAAGCAAAGAAATTTCTCTTCCGATAGTTTTTATTTGTGCAGTATCCGTTTTTATATCACCAAGAATTTTTTGATTTTCTGTTAAACGAAGTCCTGTTGATTTATTTTCATTTTGTGATTGTCCGTTATCGCCTCCTACTCTTATCAATGTCATTCCGCAAACAGGACATTTGCCCGGAACTTTTGAATGGACAAACGTATGCATGGAGCAGGTGTAGTATTCATTACTTTCTTCTTTTGCTGTTTCCTTTTTTTCTTCTTTGTTTTTATTGCAGGAGTAAAATGTAAGCAATGAAACACCAGCGACCAGCAAAAGAATTATAGTATGTTTAAATTTTATTTTTTTCATGGCTGATGTTTTTCGGGATTAACCAAACCTTCGCTGTCTAATAAATAACCTGCATTGGAGGCGACTTCATCATTTGCTGACAAACCACTTTTTATTTCAGTAAAATCTTTTAAGGTTGTCCCGGTTTCTACTATGCGAACCTTGTAAATATTCTTTTTGTTTTGTGTAGCTCCTGTTTTAAGCCACACTACTTTTTTATTTCCCAAATCCATGATTGCAGCACTTGGAATCATCAGCGTATTTAGAGAAATATTAAATTGCGCTGTGATAAACGAATTTAATTTAAACAGGTTTTTCTCATTAGATAAATAAACTCTCGCACGTAAATACCTGCTGCCGCTTTCAAAGTATGGTTCTATGAAGTTTATTTTTGCAGTCACATTTTCATCTGCAACTTCACTTTTAATTTTCACTGCACCATTTATTTTTAATTCACTTTGCTGTTTTGCGTCAATGGAAATCACCGCCCACACTTCTTTAAAATCATTTACAGAAAAAAGTGTTTGCCCTTTGTTCACATACATACCTTCTCTAATTTGTTCGCTGTTTGCACTGCTATAGTTTTGTGCAGAAGATTTTGCAGCACTGCCCATTCCGCCCATTCCTGAACTTGCAGTTGAACTATTCATTGCAGGCTGACTTGTATTGTCATTCTGATTAAACAAAACATAACCACTATAAGGACTGTAAATGCTGATTGTCTGTGCGATGTTTCCTGATTTTTCAAGTGATGCAATTTGTGATTCGTTTAATCCAAACAACAAAAGTTTTTGTTTTGAATTTTCTAAGAGCATTTTGTCTGTATTATTTTTCAGAAGATATAAATACTCATCTTCAAAAGTGGAAAGTTCAGGACTATACAAGTCAAGAATTTTATCGCCTTTGTTTATGTGCTGATAATTGTATTTGATATAAAGTTTTTCAATTCGTCCTCCGCTTCTTACTGAAATTTTATTATTTCTTCGCGCATCAAAAGAAATTAGCCCCTTGGCAATTATCGTATCGTTCAAATTATTCATTACTGCCTTCTCTGTTTTCTGGTCTGAAATAATTGAATGGTATGTTTCATTTGCAAAGCGAATTAAAGTTGTGTCTGCTGCTGCATTCATATTCATTCCTTCCATTTTATTTGAATTGGTGTCGGTAGTTTCCGTCATGTCCATTCCTGCCATGCCAGTATCTTTCTCATTACTCATATCCATGCCTTGCATACTACTATCTTCTTTTTTCTTTTCATTAGTGTTGCAAGAAATTAATAATGAAAAAATCATTAGAAAAAAATACACTCCGAAATTGCTTTTGATTTGTTTCATCGCTTATCGTTTTTCAATTTCGTATTCGTATTCGGCTTGCAGCTTTAATGCTTCGTTTAATTTATCAAGCTTTTCAATTTGTTTCATCAACAGCATATCCCATGCATCAAGAAGAATAAAAAAGTTTCCGGTGTTTTGTTTGTAGGAAAGTAAACTTGTTTCAAAATTTTTCTGATAAGCGGGAACAATATTTTGCTCGTAATTTTTGTATTGTTGAATTTCATAATTAAGCATCGTGCGTTTTTCTGCAATCATTTTTGTTGCCATCAATTGCATGTTTTCTTTTTCTTTTTGCATCGCTTCAATTTCAAAGCCCATTGACTTTACTTCCGACTTATACATTTTAGACGACCACGGTGCAATAGGAATCGTCATCATTCCCATAATTGTATATTGATTTGGCATACCAAGCATTTGAGCATGCGAAAAACTTACTCCAAAATCAGGTCTTTTGCCGAGTGACATTAAATTCTTATTTAACTCCATACTGTTGATTGAATTTTGAACAGAGAGAATGTCATTGCGGTTTAAGAGTGAAGAATCAACAATCACAATTACAGTTTGCGAATAATCTTTGACGGCAACTATTGTATCAATTTCAAAAACGGTATTCACATCACGGTTCATCAGTGTGTTGATAGCGATATTGCTTTCTGCAATTTGCGATTGCAACATTGTTTTCATATTTACTAACTCTTCGCGTTTCCCTTTCGCTTTAAAAATTGTGTTCAGGTCAGCCTGATTGTAAGCGTATTTTCCTTCAGCAGTATTGATAAGCAGATTGAGAATTTCCAAATCATCATTGATGATTTTCATTTTCTTTTCTGCAACATAACGCTGGTGATAATAAATTTTTGCTGCTGACAATAACACATTTTTCTCCCACTCCGAATTATCTTGCTGAACATTGGTAAGTGATTGTAAATAACTTTTCTTCGCATTTAACTTTGAAGAATTAGGAATCATTTGTTGGAGGGTAAACATCACTCCCGCCTGGTTCATGGGAGCCTTTTCTTTGAGTATTGAGGATTGGTACGGAAACTTGTTAAGAGCAATTGAGAACGTTGGCGGCATCCAGCTTTTTGCTCCTTCGGTTTGTGCTTGTATGGATTTTATTTTCCCTTCATACATCAACACTGCCGGATTCACTTTCACAATGGAATCTATCATTGCACTAATGGATAATTTTTCTGCTGATATATTTTGAGCAACAACATTTACTTTTCCAAACGAAATGAAAAACAGAATTGCAAAAAATATTTTTATTATTTTATTCATGTTATTTCAAAATTGTTTTTACTGAACCTGTTTTTCTAAGCTCATAATTTTTAGTCCATTGAAAAATAATCGGAGTAACAATCAGCACGTGAATGGTTGATGTAATCATTCCGCCAATCATCGGCAACGCAATAGGGCGCATTACATCACTGCCTGTTCCGACTGACCATAAAATAGGAATCAATCCGAACATTGCTGTTGCAACGGTCATCAGTTTAGGACGCAATCGTTTTGCCGAACCATCAATTACAGCATCTTCAATATCTGACAAACTAATTGCAGCAGTTCCTTTCTCTTTTACTTTTCTGTTGATTGCTTCATCCAAATAAATAACCATCAACACTCCTGTTTCAACCGCTACACCAAGCAGTGCAATAAATCCAACAGCAACGGCAACGGAAAAATTTATTCCGTAGAAATAAACTATGTAAACACCCCCAATCAAAGCGAACGGAACGCTGATGGAAGTTATCACTGCTTCCTTAATTGATTTATAAATAAAAATTAGCAGAACGAAAATTGCAATCAAAACAATCGGCATTATAATAGACAATGTTTTATTCGCCCTTACCTGATTTTCCCACTGACCGCTCCACTCAATGTAATATCCTTTTTTCATGGTAAGTGTTTTGTTCAGTTTCGAAATGGATTCCTCAACCGTGCTTCCTAAATCTCTTCCGCGCACATTGAACAAAACTGTTCCGCGCAACATTGCATTTTCAGAATTAATCATTGCGGGTCCATCCGTGTAATCAATATCAGCAACAGCAGAAAGCGGCACTGCTCCATACTTTGGAGTTTGTATCGGAATATTTTTTATTTCTTCCATGTCATTTCTGTAATCCTGCGCCAGCCGTAGGTTTACATTGAACCTCTGCCGTCCTTCAACTGTTGTGGTTAAATTCATTCCGCCTATTGCGCTTTCAACAACCATGTTTACATCGTCCACAGTCATACCGTATCTGCCGATTTCATTTTTCTTAACTTTTATTTGTAAGTATTTTCCTCCGGTAACTTGTTCAACATACAAATCAGAAACTCCTTTGATGCCTTTGAGTGCGGCTTCCACTTGTCGTGAAATCACATAAATGGAATCTAAATTTTGTCCGTAAATTTTTACACCCACATCAGTTCTTATTCCTGTTGAAAGCATGTTGATGCGATTGATGATTGGTTGGGTGAATCCATTTACCACTCCCGGAATTTGTAATTTACTATTGAGTTCTGCAATAAGCGAATCCTTCGTTAATTTTTTTCTCCACTCTGATTTTGGTTTGAGAAGAACAATTGTTTCAACCATACTCATTGGTGCATTGTCCGTTGCAGTGTAAGCGCGTCCGGCTTTTCCTAAAACATTTTCTACTTCAGGAACAGTTTTAATTATTCTGTCCTGCAATTGCAAAATCTTTTTTGCTTCTGTGTTTGAAACATCAGGCAACATCACGGGCATAAATAATATTGAACCCTCATCCAACGGAGGCATAAACTCCGAACCGATTTTCATGTACATCGGAATTGCAATGAGCAATGCAATAACATTAATTGCAATGGTTACTTTTTTCCAACGCAAACACCAGTGCAGAATAGGAGAATAAATTTTATCAAGAAAATTAGAAACAGGATTTTTATTTTCGGGACGTAATTTTCCTTTCATAAAAAAAGTCATCAGCACCGGAACTAACGTGATGGCAAGCAATGCAGAACCAACCAATGAAAATGTTTTTGTCCATGCAAGCGGAGAAAATAATTTACGCTCCTGCCCTGTGAGCATAAATACCGGCAGAAAAGAAACGATAATAATAATGGTAGAAAAAAATATTGCACGACCTACTTGCTGTGATGCTTTTTCAACAATGGTAAGACGCTCCTCTTTTGTGAGATTGTCTTTTGATTTTCTATTCCAGAATTTCCAATTCATAATTATTGTCTTAGCATTTTATACATTCGTTTTTTCTTTTTCAATTTGTGCATCACTCAAATGCCGGTATGTATTTTCTACCATCACAATAGCGGCATCCACAATTACACCAATAGCAATTGCAATTCCTGATAACGACATAATGTTAGATGTAATTCCTATCCAACTCATCAATATAAAACTGATAAGAATTGCAACAGGCAGCATAACGATTACTACCAAAGAACTGCGGATGTGAAAAAGAAAAATGATGATGATGAGAGATACAATTATCATTTCTTCTTTCAATGTTCCTTTCAATGTTTCGATGGATGCGTCAATTAAACTGCTGCGGTCATACGCCACTTTAAATTTTACTCCGGGCGGAAGTCCTTTGCTCACATCAGCGAGTTTTGCTTTCACTCTTTCAATCACCTGCTTTGCATTTTCACCGTAACGCATCACTACAATGCCTCCCACTTTTTCGCCTTCTCCGTTTTCTTCTACAATTCCTAATCTTAAATCTCCTCCCATCTGCACTGTTGCAATATCTTTCACCGTGATAGGAATGGAATTGAAAGAGCCGACAGGAATATTTTTTATCTCATCTATGTTTTCAATGTATCCCTTACCGTGAATCACATAACCCATATCATTATTTTCAAACACTCTTCCTCCAACATCATTGTTGTTTGTCCGCACTGCATTTGCTGCATCCATCAAAGTGATGCCGTAGTAATTTAATTTGTGCGGGTCAATGGTAATCTGATATTGCTTTTGCAATCCGCCATAAGATGCAACTTCGCTAACGCCTTGTGTATTCTGCAAAGCAAATTTTATATACCAATCCTGCAATGCACGAAGTTCGGCAAGGTCATAGCCGGGCGCATCAAGTGTGTACCAGAACACATGCCCGACACCAGTGCCATCAGGTCCTAAACTTGGAGTGATTCCTGCAGGTAAACTTTTCTGTGCGTAATTTAATTTTTCAAGAACACGTGTTCGTGCCCAGTAAATATCCACATCATCATCAAACACAATAAAAATAAAACTCATTCCGAACATGGATGCACCGCGAACGGAAGTTACTTTTGGAATTCCCTGCAAATTGGAAACTAACGGATACGTTACCTGGTCTTCCATAATCTGTGGATTGCGTCCCATCCATTCGGTGAAAACGATTACCTGATTTACAGAGAGGTCGGGAATTGCATCAACAGGTGTGTTGAGCAACTGAACAGTTCCATAAATGGAAATGATAATTGCAGCAACAACAACTATAAAACGATGATGAATGCTCCACGAAATTGTTTTTTCAATCATGATAAGTTGAAATGATTTATGAATTAATATTCATCAATTACAGAGATATTAATTGTTTTTTATCAATAGAAATATTCTTGAAAATATCTCCTTGAATAATACCCATCGAGTTATTTGTTTTGCTGATGGAAACAATTGCATCTTTCTCTATGCCTGTCAAAGCCCTTATTGCATCAATGGTTTCAGGCACAACGATGGCTTGATTATATACCTGGTAATTAAAATAAAGTTCATTGTCTTTCACTGTCAAACTATCTATCCACAATCCTACTTCCCACATATCACCGCGTGGTCTTCCCAAATCACTCATCAATTCTATTGTATGATTTAATGCAGTGAGTCCATCGCTTTCTCTTAGAAAAATAACTCTTGCAGTTTTTTCAAAAACAGAAAGTATTTCTTCTTTTGAAGAAGCACGATTCAGCTCAACATACCAGCTATGAAAGTGACTTGTGGTTTGTGCAGCAACCAATGCAACTGTTGTAATTTCAAGTCCCGGAATTATTGTTTGTGCATCAGGACCCTGATGAGAGGGAACTGTTGTTTCAGGAACGATGGTATTCATGATTCCTGAATGGTCTGATTCCCAAGGGTCGGTAGCTCTGCGAACAAGTACACCGTGTCCTTTTTTGAATAAACCCGCTTCACGCAATGCGCCAATCATACGTATGATGCTTGTGGTGTTGCACGAAACAACTCTTGTTGTATTTCTGCCAATCGCACTTGCATAATTCGCCTGCGCTACAAAAGAATGACCCGTGAGTGAATGTTTTTCTCCACCCTGGAAAATTGATTTCACTCCTGCATTTTTATATTTCTCAAAATTTAATGCAGCCACTTTTTTTGGTGTTGCATCACAAATGACATCTATATCATTTAACAAATCATCCAATGTTCCTTTAACATTAATGCCTGCTGATTTCATTTTTTCAAATGTGTCATCATCTGAAGCAAAAACAGTAAGATTATTTTTTATCGCTGCTTTAATCCTCCAATCAGTTACAACATCAGCAATGCCAACCAATTCCATATCATCCTGCATAGCCACTGCATCAGCAATGCGTTTGCCTATGACTCCATAACCATTAACTGCTACTCTTATTTTTTTCATGTTATAATTTATTCTTTTTCATTTTTTTTAGAAACTGTTTTCACCTTCAGCATTTTCGCATTGATAGCAACTACAATAGTGCTTACCGTCATTAAAACAGCACCTACTGCAGGAGTTAACAAAATACCCCATTTGAAAAGCACACCTGCCGCAAGAGGTATGGCAACAACATTATAACCAGTTGCCCAAATTAAATTCTGAATCATTTTTCGGTATGTCGCTTTGCCGAATAAAATCAAACTTGCAATGTCTTTCGGGTTGCTGTTTACTAAAATGATTCCTGCTGTTTCGGCTGCAATGTCGCTGCCGCTTCCTACGGCAATTCCTATGTCGGCTTGTGCTAATGCTGGTGCATCGTTTACTCCGTCACCGGTCATTGCAACAAATTCTCCTTTGGCTTGAAGCTCTTTTATTTTTTCTAATTTTTGGTCAGGTAATACTTCTGCAAAATATCCATCCATCTTTAATTCATCGCTTACACTCTTTGCAACAGTGGCATTATCACCGGTGAGCAAAATGGATTTGATTTTATTGTCGTGAAGTGTTTGTATTGCTTCAGCAGATTCCGGTCTTATTTTATCTCCTAATGAAATGTATCCAGCCACTTTATTATCTACAATAGTGAAAACAATTGTTTCGGCATTGCTGCCTGAATAATTTTCGGGCAATGAAATTTTATTTTCTTTGAGATAACCCGGACTTACTACCTTGATATTTTTTCCTTCAACCTGTGCTTCAATTCCTTTTCCGGTGATGGCTTTGAAATTAGATGCTTTAGGAATTGTAACGGAAAGCTCTTTGGCTTTGGCAAGTATCCCGGTTGCAATTGGATGTTCGGAGTTTTGTTCTAATGCTGATGCAAGGCGTATGATTTCATTTTCATCAAAACCAGTTTGCAAAGATTTAATTTTTGACACTTCAAATTTTCCGATGGTTAGAGTACCTGTTTTATCAAAAATGATAGTGGTGTTTTTTCGCGAGTTTTCAAATGCTGTTCTGTTTTTAATGAGCAATCCACTTTTGGCTGCCAGCGAAGTAGAAATAGCAACTACCAACGGCACAGCCAAACCCAATGCATGAGGACAACAAATTACAATTACTGTTACCATTCTTTCCAAGGCAAACTGCATTGATTGACCTGCAAACAACCAAAATGCAAATGTTCCGAAACCCAATGTTAATGCAACGATAGTGAGAACGAGTGCTGCTCGGTCAGCAAGAAGTTGTGTTTTTGATTTTGATTTCTGTGCATCGTCCACCAGCTTGATTACTTTGGAGAGATAAGAATCTTTTGAAGCATGTGTAACGGTAACTTTTATGGAACCATTGCCATTGATGGAACCTGCAATTACTTTTTGACCTTTTGTTTTCTTTACCGGAACTGATTCACCTGTAAGCATGGATTCATTTAAATAACTTTCCCCTTCGGCAATCAGTCCATCGGCTGCAATTTTTTCTCCGGGTTTAATAAGAATTACATCACCCGCTTTAAGGGAATCTGTTTTCACATCACTGATTTTATCACCTGCTATAAGATGTGCCTGGTCGGGCATTAACTGCACAAGCAATTCCAATTCACGCGATGCGCCTGCAATGGATTTCATTTCCAACCAATGTCCAAGCAGCATGATTGTAATTAATGTTGCCAGTTCCCAAAAAAAATCTTCTCCCTTTAAACCAAAAACAGTTGCTGCGCTATATATGTATGCAGTTGAAATTGCTACTGCTATGAGTATCATCATCCCTGGTGTACGGGTTTTTATCTCGTTCCAAAATCCTTTCAGAAAAGGAAGGCCACCATAGAAGAAAACAGCAGATGATAGAGCAAAGGCAACATACTGCGAACCTGCAAATTGCCAGTTTATCCCCACGAGTTTTTGAAGCATTGGAGACAATATCATAATGGGAACGGAAATCCCAAGACAAATAAAAAATCGTAAACGAAAATCTGCAATCATTTTGTGATGGTCATGTCCTGCATGTCCCATAGGCGCATTGCCGTGCTGCATTTTTGAATGCTCCTCTGGCGTCATGTCCATTTTCGAATGGTCTTCTTTTGCAGATTTTTCTTCGGACGGTTTCGCTTTATCCGCGCTCATTTTTGCATGTTCCTCTGCTGTCATATCCATTTTTTCCAAATCACCTTTTTCCGAAGATTCATTTGTAGTGGATTTTTTTTCTGAAGAAGTTTCTTCTTTCTTTTCATCCTTCGGAGATTCCTCTTTTTTTTCTTCTACAGGAATTTCTTCCTTCGGTTTGTCTATCGGAGTTTCTTCTTTTGCAGGTTCTGTTTTTGGAACATTAGCACCAGGATTTTCAGTGACAGTGGTAACCTTTGGTTCACCGTCATCCGTATCTATATTGATAGTAATTTTTGTCATCGTATTGAATTTTATTTTATTAAAAATTTATAGGTACTTTTTTAGTATTGCCTATAACAAATGTACAATTGCATTTTACATTTTATTTATTCTTTTTTGTGTACATCTTTTTTAGGATGCGCCTCTTCTTTTTTCGGAGTAGTTTCTTCTGCGGGTTTTGTTTTAGGTTGATTCATTTTTGCATGTTCCTCTTCGGTCATGCCCATTTTTTTTGAATCATCTTTTTTTGGAGATTCTTTTTCAGAAGTAATTTCTTCTTTCATTTCTTCTTTCGGAGTTTCAGCTTTTGGTGTTTCTGCCATTGGGGATTCTGTTATTGGAACAACAGCTTTAGTATTGTCCGTAGTCGTTGTAACCTTGGGTTCGCTATTCTCCGAACCTGTTTTGATGTTGATAGTGATGTCTGTCATAAATTTTAATTTTAATTTGTTTAAATTTTATTTTGGATATTTCATTTTTAATTTTTCAAGTGTTTCCACAATGGTAGTTGCCACTAAATAATTGCGATACCATTTTTCATCAGCAGGAATAATAATCCACGGATTGTGTTTGCTGCAACCGTCAAATACATTTTGATAAGCATCCATATAGTCACTCCATTTTTTCGATTCCTTTTTATCATCAGCATTGTACTTCCATTTTTTTTCAGGATTCGTTAATCGTGATTCTAATCTTTTGTGCTGTTCTTTTTTTGAAATGTGCAGATAGAATTTTAAGATGATAGTATTGTTGTTTTGCAGATGCTCTTCAAATTTATTAATCACTGCATGTCGTTCTGCTATTTCTTTTTTATCAAGCAACTCATGCACAACAGGAAATAAAATATCCTCGTAATGTGAACGGTTAAAAATCTGCATCATTCTTTTTTCGGGAAGGTTAGCATAAATGCGCCAAAGAAAATCGTGCAATTTTTCTTCTTCTGTTGGTGACTTAAAAGATTTTACTGTGCATCCCTGCGGATTTATACAGGAGAAAACATGACGGATAGTTCCGTCTTTTCCTGAAGTATCCATTCCCTGAAGAATGATAAGCAGCGCATGCTTTCCTTCCGCATAAAAAAGATTTTGCAGTTCAAAAAGTTGCATCTGCAATTTTTTCAATTGTTTATTTGCCGATGATTTATTAATTCCATCAGGTGCATTGGTTGATATGTCGTTTATGTTTTTCATATAATAATGTTTTTGCTATGCATCCTGCGGTTTTAATTTAATTAATTATACCTGCTATTAAAAATAATATAGCTGCAATACCTGCTGCAATAAAATTATAAGGGTTTGCATATTTTAAATATTGTACATGGTCTGCATGAGCAATATTTGAGGACATATTCGTCATCCCTGCAACCGGTGAAGTAACATCTCCGAATGTGCCTCCTGTAATTATTGCCGCAACGCAAAGTGGAATACTGGCTCCAGATACTACTGCGAGAGAAATTGCAATAGGCATAATTAAAGAAGCTGCTCCCCAACCCGAACCAATAAAGTAAGTTACGGCAGAAGACAATATGAAAAGTGAAACGGCTACACTCCACGCAGGCATTGAAGTACCTAAGTTTTGGTGTATGAAATCGTTCAACCCCAATTCTTGTGAAACAGATGCTAAAGGCCACGCTATAGTGAGAATTACTAATGTGGTAATTATTTCATTTCCACCCGATATAATATCTGATGTCATTTCTTTTAGATTATATTTTTGAAAAAAGTAACATACAGCAGTTATAGCTATAGTGATAAACAATGCGACAAGCATGGCTCTGTTTGGGTCAGTGTTTGACATTGCAGAAATAAAAGTGTTGTTGCCCGGTTTATCTTTCCCAAAAAACCAAAAGAAAAATATACTAAGAGAGATTACGCTTAACAACGGAACAATAAGATTAATCACTCTTGGCTTTATTGATGGTTTCTCTTCTTCCATGCTCATATCCATTCCTTTCATCTCTTTTTCAGCAGCATGTTTTGCCTTAGCATTTGCAGGTTTTTTCAATTGATAAAAGATGGTAAAAAAAGTAATAATGATTATTACGATGCTGAAAAACTCTAAAGGAATAGCTTTAAGCCAGATTGCATAAGCTGATGCGTTCTTTGGGTTTTCTGCTGCTTTTAAACCGATACTGATATTTGCAATATTAAATCCGACATAAGTTGTGGCGATAGGAATAAGTTCTACTACCGGACTTGCAGTGTTGTTAAGCATAAAGGCAAACCGCTCCTTCGCCAATTTATTCTTTTCGGCAAGCGAACGGGTGATGGAACCAGCACCAACAATCCTGAAACCACAATCAATAAAAGTAACGGGGATCAAAGCCCACAATAAAAAAAGCACGCCTCTTTCACTTTTAACATGCTTGTCAGCTATTTCTGAAAATGCTTTTATGCCACCTGATTTTTTAATCAAGGACATTAAGCTGCTAAATAAATACAGAAACAAAAGCACCTGAAGGCTTCCACTATCTGTTAATGTCTTTACAATTTGGTCAACCGCTGTTTCAAAACCACCTGTCAGCGTTGGGTTAAGTAAATAACTTCCAGCCAGTAATCCGATTAAAAGAGAGGGAATAATTTTCTTAGACCAAATTGCAATTGCAATAGTGATAACAGGTGGTAAAATTGAAAGCCAGAGATTTTGCATTGTTTATTTATTTTATTCTTTCCAACTCTTTTAAAAAAATACAAATACGGTTTTACTTCGATTCATTTTGGAATGAATTACAGTAAAATCTCATTCCTCTTAAAATCGAAAAACCTTATCAATTTCAAAAATCATCAGGTTATAATATCATGTCTGCCTGATGACATACCAGATGTTCCTGATGGATATTAAAATCAATCGTATAGCCTTCTTTTCTCAAAGCATTAATAGTTTCTGATAATGTGCCATAACTTTCGTTGATACCCGGTTTAATCCCCCGGATTTAAATTTTCAGAAACTTTTAAGATCTAACATAGCTATCAACGTTCTTCATCGTAAATAGGCACAGTGCCTTCATCGGAAAACCCACTGCCCGGCCGGGACTTTACATTTTCAACTGCACCTGTTATAATATTGTCAATCGCTGCTGCAGTTGTATGCTGACCTTTTTTAAATTTATTTACAGGGTCACTTCCGGGGCCTGTTTTTTTACCCTTTGTTACCGTGAGCACTTTTTTTTCTTTTTTCATTTTTTTTATTTTAGTTATTAAAAGATTTATAATGACAGAACTTCCCTCATGTCTATATTATTATTATTCAGTTCTTTTACTTATGTGTTTATTTTTACCGGGCTCTTTCCTTTCTCTTTATCCATTAAGCTATTGAAATAATGTCTCTTATGGTATTTATGGTATAATTACCCGCTTTACCAAGCTGGGCCTGTAATACCTCAATGGCTACAGGCTCACGAATGGTAAGCAAAACACTTTGTGGGTTCAAGTGAACATCTGCATCTTCAACCCCGGGAATTTCAAGTAATGCACGCTTTACTTGATTAACACAACCTCTACAACTCATGCCTTGTAATTGATATTCCTTTATCATTTTTACGTATTTTAAATTAATAGGTTAATCCTTCTATAGGCATCGGGAAAAGAAAATCCATAAACACATTGTTGTGTGCTTTTGATACATGATCTTTAAATGATTTCATACTGTGGTGCATTATGGAAACATATTCTTTCCCTAGCTTTGCAACTATCTTTTCAAGTTCTGCCAATTCACGTCTGATAGCCTTTTCTCTCTTGTCTCTTCCTTCAGGCATTTCCTTATCAATTTGTTCTATATCCTTTTCAAAATTTTTATCTGCATACGCATAAAAGTCAGTGAGCAACGAATCACTGGAAAAGGTTTTAATATGAGAGAACTTGACAGCCGTCTTTTTTTCCGCTTTATCGAGCCTGCCATCGCTGTTGGCAGCAAGGAGAGATATATACGCCGGGAATTTTAAAAGCGCCCTTTTTTCTTTTACCGATAGATTTTTAAATGAGTTCATGTTTTATTGTTTATGAAGTTTAACTAATTTACGGTTGATACAATGTGACGAGCTACTACTGCTTTTTTTATTTTCTTTTTTTCGTACTATCAAAACTGAACATTGAGCATGCGTAGCGACCGCTTGTGAAACGGAGCCAAGCAGGAACCGCCCAATAGTGCCGCGACCGTGTGAGCCAACGACAATTAAATCGGCACCCAATTTTTCAGCTTCCTCTAAAATCACATGCTTGGGCGATCCATTGATTGCTGCCGTTGATATGGATAAATCCAGATTTTTCTTTTTTAGCAATTCAGCGGCTTTATTCAATACATTTTCTGACAGATTTTTTACAATCTCACTTGTTTCTTCATAGCCTCCTGCCAGGCCACCCATGGGCGCCGGGGCAGAAGTTATCAAGGGAGTGTTTTCAAAAGCCGATATAATGAGCACTTTTGTCCCTTTTGGAAATGGCATACGGGCTAATTCTTCAATTGCTGCTTTACTGTAATCAGAACCGTCGGTGGCAAGTAGTATTTTCATAATTGTTATTTTTATTGTTATGCAAGTTGGTGTCTAAGAAAAGAACTATCCTGTGCAATCTACGCCAAGGTCTCTTTTTTTCGGTTGCCATAATATTAATTTCTGAAACCGGATAAAGCAAACGGTACAGCACCACAACAATACCCCCGATGGCAAATGAAAAAATAAAACTTTCAATATCAAATCCAGTTTTTTCAGCCAGTTTAAATAATGAAGGTGGAGACCAGTATTCCGGAACAAAAAGCGGTTCCGAAAAACCAAACAGCATAGTTGCCACGCTTACAGACAGCATCATTTTTCTGAAATCTTTCTTTAGTAAATAAATGACCAGCCAGCATCCCAACATTATCAACGACCATATTAACCATGCATATTTTATTATCACTATTTCATTTATTACCTGTTACTTATACAGTCATGTTCAAGATTTAGAATCTAATTCCTGTTACAAGACTGGTTATTGAATATTTTACACCGTATAGCCAATGCCCGTCTGAAAAACATGCTGGATTTCACCAGAGGCTTTAACGGTATTTATCTGTCTATCCTCTATCTTTTTATTGCAGCGTTATAAAAACCGGCAATGCAGGCTCCGATAAGCCAACCCAGGATAAATGTTTCTGCAATACCTACTGCAGCCTCCCATATTGGTACTTCCATACGAACAATTGTGGAAACATCTAAACCATGAAGGAGACTATTAAAAAATTTAACGGCCCCATCGTGGCCAACGGTTAACATCACAATCATACAGCCCAAATAAAGCAATGCCCAGGTTATGCCAACTGCAAAACCAAATCTTTTTACATTAATGGTGGTGGTCATGATCTTCTGTTTTAGTGGTTTGGGAATTTTGTTTATTTTGTTCATGGTTATGCCCACCATGATGATGCATTGGCATCAGTAAATGCAAGACAAGCATGCCAATTATAAAGATCGCAAGCGATGTACCGGAGCCTAACCCTAATGCCGGTGCAAAAAAAATAAGCAACAAGGGAAGTCCGCATCCGATTATCATCCAAAGGGTATGTTTGTTCATACAGAATTTTATTTAGAAGTTCTTCAATTTATTTCCATCTGCTTTTTCATGTCGTCAAATTCTTCTTTTGTAATCTCTCCGCTTGCAAATCGTTTTTTAAGAACATCCAATGGGGTTTCTTTTTTTGCCCGTTGACCAGGAATATCCCAAGGTGTTGCGAAAATCCAGATTAGAAAAAATATCCAGATGAACCACCATACCAAGTGCATTCCCCAGAAGTGATAGCCGTCGTACATGTACATGATTTTTGTTTTTAAATTGTTACTTAATTTTTATTGTTATATCAGGTACCCTTAACTTATTTTATTGTTAAGTTCTGAAATGGTATAATGCGTGTTGTTGAAAGCACTTCGGAGCGAATCTGTATTAATCTCCTGCGATGAAGTGATTTCCGCTTCTTTCTTTCCCAGATCAACTGTTACCGATGTTACACCAGGCACACCGGATAATTTTTGTTTAACTGTTGAAACACAGCCGCCGCAGCTCATACCACCGATATGGTAGGTATGTGAAATTGATTTTTCCATGATTGTTTATATTTAATAGTGAATAATAATTGTTTGTTTTTAATGATGTTGCATTTGTTGATCTTTTTTCGGTTCCATTTTCATGTTGCCCATGTCGCACATTCCTTTCATTGATTCCATAACGTGCGGTTGTGATTGCATACTTCCCATCATCATACTGCACATGGAAGAATCTTTGTTGCACATGCTCATCATATCGCCCATCATTGTTTTCATCATTCCGGGATTGCTCATCATATTTTCTGACATCATTTGTTTGCAACTGTCGCTACTCATCATTTGCTGCATCATTTCACTCATATAGGGCTGATGATGAGCAATTGCAACTACAACTTCTTTTCGCTGGTTATCGTCTTTCAGGTACTCGTCAGCCGATTGTTTTGAATTGCAGGAGGAGAGTAATAAACTCATCGCTGCCAGTATAACTATTGAAAGGGAGAATGTTTTTTTCATAATTTTTAATTGTATAATAGTTATTAATTAATTTTTCTTTACTAAATCCATTCCGCATTTTGGACATTTGCCGGGCTTATCACTTGTAACTTCAGGGTGCATGGGGCAAGTGTAAACCATTGCCATATTTTTAGTTTTATTCATCATCGAACATTTACCCATTTTCCCACTCATTTCCATGCAGTCGCCTTCTTTCATCATCATCTTTTTACCATTTTTCATGGTACATTCGCCGGTAGTCATGCATTTTGTACCATTTTTCATGGTCATGTCTTTTTCCATTGGCATTGTTTCACCATTTTTCATTACCATCATTTTACCGTCTTTCATCATACAGCGATCGCTCATCATTGCAGACTTACTTTTGGTTTGAGCAAAAGAATTACTTGCTGTAAAGCATAATACCAGCATAAGCATTGAAGCAAATACTGTGGCAATTGTTTTTTGAATTTTCATCTTTATTATTTTTAAAATTATCTTCAGATGCGCTGTTGCCCGTTCTTCAGTATCGCTGTTACCCGGTTTAATTAATCTTGTTTCACCAATTCCATTCCGCATTTGGGGCATTTACCCGGTTTGTCTGATTTTACTTCCGGGTGCATTGTGCAGGTATAAGTTCCTGCACTCATATTTTCTTGTGAGCCGTGGTTTACGCTATGAAGCAATAATTCATTTTGATTCTTTTTCATTGTGTTGTTTTTAATTGATGATTAGAATTTATTTTTTTGTTTTTTCAATTTTACCTGTCCACCGGAAATCACATTTATCTGCTCCGCCTGCTATGCTTCCCGTTCTCTCCAGTTTAGCGTGCCATAACTCTGCTAAAGGATAGTCCAGAGAACACCAGGTTTTGGTACAAAATTCTGATAACCCTTTTGATTGAAAGTACTCTGCTACGGGACACCTTAAACAATCAAAACCGACTACATTGTTTGCTGTCTTAACATCCTTCCATTCGTAGGATGGACTGTTAAACGGGAAGGCCCTGAATAATTTAGTTGTTTTCAGCAGGTGGCTATCATTAGTTCGATTGCCCCATCCGGCCAACCACCAAGAGAGCCGGCCCATTTTTACATATACCTTCCAGGCAATATCATAAAACAATTGGGTTGCTGTTTCTTCACTTTGTCCTCTTGCGGTTAATTCCTGGTAAAAGGCGGTTGACATTGCTGCAAGGTGAACCATAACAGAACCTCCCAAAGTCGGCATAGCAGGGATTTCGGGTTTTAACCCTTGATATCTTTGCCAATAACCGGAAAGTATTTGCTTTATGGTCTCCGCATCATAGAGAGGCATGAGTTCTCTTCTCATATATTTGGAAGCCTGCATTTTAAACCAGTATAATAAAAGATTTTTCATCGTTTTACTTCTTTGAAGGTGCGGCGACTTTATTCATTGATTTTTCAATTTTACCAATGCTATCCTTCATTTTACTCTTAAATGATTTCCACTCGGCTTTTCGTTCCACTTTATAATCACTTAATAATTTTTTTAAGGACGAAAGTTCCTTTTGCTGACTTGATTTCTCTTTTTTCGAATTATCTTTCAATTTTGCTTTGTGTAACATTGTTTTAAGTTTTAAGTATTTAAAAAATTATTTCTTTTTTATCATAAATGCATTATAAAACCCGCCAATGCAGGCACCGGTGAGCCAGCCGAGAATAAATATTTGTATAATCCCCACGCCTGCTTCCCATAGCGGTACACTTGTACGCATAATGGAAGAGACATCAAGGCCGTGCAGCAAGCTGTTGAAGAATTTTATGCTGTTGTCATGTCCCGCCGTTGCCATTACCAGCATGCAACCCAGGTAAAGCAAAGCCGCGGTAAGGCCAAATGCAAGCCCTAATTTTTTAACATTAATGCTGGTGTTCATTGCTTTCGGTTTTAGTGGTTGCTGAATTTTGTTGTTGCTTATCGGCATGGCTTCCATGATGGTGCATGGGCATGAGCAAATGGCAGGCAAACATGGCCACGATAAAAATAAACAGGGAAGCACCTGAACTAAGCCCTAATGCCGGTGCAAAGAAGATCAACAGCAGGGGAAGCCCGCAGCCAATAATCATCCAGAAAATATGTTTTTTCATTTCTTGATTTTGAAGTTTAATGTTTAAGTGGACAGGGGGATAAACAAAGGCATGCGCCCTTGATTCCTGTTTTACACTATTATCAAAGTGAGTAGCTGATAACATCTTTTATAAACCCTACAGGGCAATCAAAAAATGTATTCACAGAAGTGCATAGCTTCTTACACTTTGATAATCATTAAACCAAAATCAAATAAGGAAAGACTGAATAAAAACACGAATGTCCGGTGGAGAATGATCCGGTATTTTGGGAAGAATTATTACAGGTTGAAGGTAAATAATATACTTAAACAGGAGCGTTGAATGCAGGATAAATGGAGTGATTGCAATTTTGTTCTTAGCAAATGATAATTTCTGAGCCAATTGTTTGTCCAGGTTTTGGAAACCAACAACAAAGTCTTTACAACAATGCTCGTCTTCGGAGGTAGTTATTACAGGACCATTCTCTACGTAATCAACAGTGTGCATGTGGTTAAGAGAATGTTTACCATGATGATCTTCTTGTACGCATGATTGCACTTCACCAGAATGATTGGGTTGCTCTTCGTCATGATCTTCATGATGGCCTGAGTTGAACCCCATATCAATTCCCAGGGAACAGGCAAATCCAACCACTGTGTTCATCGAAAAGGAAACCAGTAGAAATAATGCTTTATATTTTATCGTCCGGGAGGTATTCATTTTTTTAATTAAGAACTGGCAACACTAGTTTATTCTGTCAAAGATATTTTACAGCATTTTTATATTTTATGACCTTGGTTAGTCCTATTTGTGATTTTAACTACCTATTTATATTTATATATCCATGAAATCAGAGAAAATAAATAGTTTGTTAGAATTAAGCTAACCTCGAGGTTTTGTATTGATAATGTTTAAAGTTAAATTTCTTTATAATGAAAAGCATTGCACAATTTTGGAAATAAGTTGTATAATTCACTCATTGCCATGGGAAGATGTTTTGTCTTTTTATAGAATTCAGGAAAAGAAGAAACAGAACAGTTAAGTTTTTAGTGATGAGATAAATAAACCACCAGTGCCAAGGAGAATTATACTGCTTTTGCAATCTTTTTACATTTTCATCCCTCCCATCGGGTCGTTGCCTTTTTTAAACACATACTCACTATGCAACAAATAAGCTCCTCTCATCACTACCACATCTCCATTTTGCAAACCTGATTTTATTTCTATCCTGTCTCCGCTCTCTAAACCTATTTCCACCATTTTCTTTTTGAAACTGTTTTTTCCTGACTGAACCCAAACTGTATTCATTTTTCCATCCCTCAATACTGCATCAGTTGGAAGTGTAAGGGTTTTTATCTCCCTGCTTTTAATACTTACATAGGCTGGCATTCCAGGTTTTAATATTCCGTTTGAATTGGGAATAGCAACCCGTACCAGATTAAGCCTGCTGTCGGGTATAATTTCAGGATTCGCAAATTCAATTTTTCCTTTCCATTCTTTGCCGGGTAAATCAGGAATTTGAACTATAGCCATACCATTTAAATCAACGGCTGAAAGTTGTGAGGCGTACACTTGTGCCTCCGCCCATAAAGACGAAAGGTCTGCCAGTTTTACAATCGTCATTCCTTCGGATGCATACTGCCCTTCCATTACACCTAATTCAGTAATAAAGC
>JBBRAD010000040.1:0-23147 GCA_038207175.1 Chitinophagales bacterium | reverse complement strand
GCTGCAGAATATTACACCGGCAAAAAAGGGATGATTGAAATAATAATGACAGACCCACAAATAATAGTAATTTAGGATTACGAGGCACAAGTACGCCACCCGCAGCAAACCAACGCTGCATACTTGCGCCAGGGAGGGGAGTTGGGCGAAATTATACAAGTACACTAAAAATAACAATAAGCGGATTATTTTAAACCAAAAAATAAATGAAAAAATATATCATATCATCTTTGTTTTGTTTGACAACAACTGTTTTATTTTCCCAAGTTGACACATCCTCAGAATTGTACAAAACGATTAAAAATAGAGACAGCTTATTATTCAATGTTGGTTTTAATACTTGCGACATTAGTCAATTTGAAAATTTAGTAAGTGATGATTTTGAGTTTTATCACGACAAAGCAGGCATTACTCAATCAAAAGCTGCCTTTATTTCGGACATAAAAAATGGGCTCTGCAAACTTAACTATAAACCATTTAGAGAATTAGTAGCAGGTAGTATGGAAGTGTATCCAATGGAAAAAAATGGTGTTTTATATGGTGCTATTCAAATGGGAGTTCATAAATTTTACGCCATCGAAAAAGACAAACCAATGTACCAAACCGACATGGCAAAATTCACCGAACTTTGGTTGTTGGAAAATGGAAATTGGAAATTGAGCCGTGTATTGAGTTATGACCATGATGACAAGGTTGTTGATAACAAAGATTCTATTAACAAAAAATTGCTATTTACCGACAAAGCGGAAACGGAGAAATGGTTAATCAAAAATAATATTCCAGCATTAGGAATTGGATATATCAAAGACGGGAAAATAGCTGAAGCCAAAGTATATGGAGTTTTGGAAAAAGGCAGACCAGCTTCCGATAATGCCATTTTTAGCATTGCTTCTTTAACCAAACCTGTTACGGCAATGGTTGTCCTCAAATTGGTAAATGCAGGTAAATGGAATTTGGACGAACCTCTTTATAAATATTGGTTAGACCCAGATATTGCAGACGACCCACGAGCAAAAAAACTAACCACAAGATTTATTTTAAGTCATCGCTCTGGCTTCCCAAACTGGCGTTCGGAAAATGCTGATAAAAAATTATCTTTTATAAACGAGCCTGGAACCAAATATCATTATTCAGGCGAAGGGTTTGAATATTTAAGAAAAGCTATAGAAAAAAAGTTTCATACAACTTTAGACCAATTGGCAGACGAACTTATCTTTAAACCCCTGCAAATGAATGATACCAAATTTTTGTGGGGCAGCGGCATCGACGAAACAAGATTTGCAAAACCGCATGAAAGAAATGGAAACCTTTATAATGATGCCACCATTCAAAATACGAGTGCGAGTGCCGCATTTGGTGTATTGACAACGGTTGAAGACTATTCCAAATTTTTAATTTATGTGATGAATGGAGCTGGATTAAAAAAGAAATTGTATGAAGAAATGGTTTCCAATCAAACGCAGATAAAAGCACACCAATATTATGGATTAGGCTGGATGGTTGATGAAATTGGTGGCGAAAATGTGCTTACTCATGGCGGGGTTGGTATGGGAACACAAACCATTGTTTTTATGTTACCAAAATCAAAGGAAGGATTGGTTATATTCACCAATTGCGGTAATGGGGGCGATGCTTATATTACTGTAATTCAGAAATTTTTAGGAAAGCAAGGACAGGAGATTATTGATGTGGAGACAAAATAACTTCGCCCAACAAAAGGTGGCTGATGCGCAACTACCTTTTTAAAAAATAGCTGTTTGCTTTTTAATGCTGTTAAAGCATTTGTTTACTATCAAAATTTGACTTTAATTTTTTACAGTATATAATTATTGGAAGTTCTATTCAGGCTAATAGAATATAAAACAACAAAAAAAGCATTTTGCAGCCTTTGCTGCATGGCTCTTACATCAGCTTTTACTTTTCTATTTGTAAACTTCATTAGTTTTTTAAGGTTATAAGCCACTGCTGACCTCAAAGACATTGAGAAAATATGTATCAACCAGATCGGAAAGGAAAACCTTGCAAACACCAGAGCTGGACATTCCGACAAATTTATTATCAACCACATCGGTAATTTGATAATGACTGAAAAAATAAAAGCAACGAACCGCTAACTGTTGCACAACATAAATTTAAAATTATAGCTGCAGTATTTATTTGACAGAACCGTTTTAAAGACCGTTAACGGACTTTATTTTTTGGTTTAAAAAACAGGCTTGCCCACTCTTAACTCCTGCCTTGTTGCTTATCTTCGCACAAATTTTTTTATGGAAGCAAAAAAAGCTGCGGACAGTTTTATTGTAATGAACGAATTAGTATTACCCAATGATACCAACACTTTTGGTAACCTGATGGGTGGCCGTTTAATGTACTGGATGGATATTGCCGCAGGTATTTCCGCCGGCAAACATTGTAATGCGCCGTGCATGACTGCCAGCGTGGACAACCTTAGTTTTAAAAACCCCATAAAGCTGGGAAACATTGTACATATTGAAGCGCAGGTAACAAGGGCTTTTACTACATCCATGGAAATACATTTAAAAGTGTGGGGCGAAGATTCGCTGCACCAGTATAAATATGAAAGCAATGAAGCCTACTTTACTTTTGTTGCGCTGGATCCAAATGGCAAGCCGCGGCCTGTGCCGCCGGTGATTGCAGAAACCGAAGACGAAAAAAAATTATTTGAAGGCGCTTTGCGCAGGAGACAGATCCGTTTGATACTTGGCGGCAAAATGAAACCCGATGACGCCAATGAATTAAAAGCATTGTTCTTTGCGCCGCATGAATAAAATTTCTAAATTTTATTGTATAAATATTTTATTTGTAAAAACCCTGCCGCCGGCAGAAACTTTTGCAAAATATATTCCTGTGGCAAGGTTTGTATTAAGAGAAACCAGGGATAGTAAGGAGCCATTGATGATTTTTTCTTTATGCTGATAAACAAGCTGCCCGCTTGTGTTGCACACTTCAATAAATGCATCTCCGGCGGTTGCACTATTTAATTTAAGGGAAAAAGTAAATGCGTGTATGCCGTTATGCGCATACACATTAAATAAGCCATCTTCTTTTGCAGCATAACCTGCAGGATGAACAGTAAAATGGATTACTTCCGATGACCATGTATTACTTTTATTATACTGGGCATTAAACCAGAATGAGCCGTCCGCAGGATCTGTTACCATACTGTTGTAATCGCCATAATTCAATGTGCTGTTATACGCAGTGCCCTGTACAGCATTTGCTTCCGCAGCAATCATTTTATTGATTGTATCACCGGCAAGCCTGCCTGTAAGTCTTATTCCGGGATAAAGTGTGTCGCCGGTTATATTGTAGCCCAACGCAATAGTACCGGCGCTGTTTATAGTAATACTGCTCAGCCACCTGTCATCATTTGTAGGTGAATAGGTTCCCTGCTGATAAATAAACCAGTTGGTGTTTTTGTATTTGCGCAGTTCGTACCAGCGTACAGCAGCCACACCGCTGCCATGCACATTGCACACATGTGTGCCTACGATTGACTGGTGATCGGCGAAATTGCGGTACTGCGCCTTGTCTGTAATATAATTGCTTACCGGCCAGAGCCGTACCCCTGTTCCTTTTTGCGGAAGGCATTTATTTACACTTATACCGCACAGGTTGCTGTTATAATCTTTTATCCGCAGCGAAAGCGGGCCGCTGATTGTGGAATTTTTTGGGTGTTCCCAATCTACATTCACTTTATACAATTCTATATTATCATGTATAATTCCGGTGTCCCAAGCATCGTCCACCACGCGTAATAATACGGGTGGCTCAATGGTTCCGCCCGGCGAAGCGGCTGTTTGGCTTACAGCCGAAAGCCCCTGCCAGCCGATAGCGGGCAATGCATTTATTCTAAAATGAATTACTTTTCCCGGCTGCTTCCCGCTTAATATGCTGTCCCGGTTTAAAAGAAATATGCCGGGGATTGCCTTGGAAACCGTAATGCAGTAATTGTTTCCCCATACAGCAATTTTCTCATAATCGGGGAACCCGCCCCTTGTGTCAAAAGAATAAGTAAAGTAAGCGCCGGTGGGATCAGCGGTTTTAGATACAGCAAGAATTAATTTATTGGCATTTGATGCAAACAGGAAGGTCATTACAAACCTGTTTGCCTGTTCATCATAAATAATATTGGGGTCACCCCAGTCGCTTATTCCAAGCAGGTCGTGCATTTTTTTAGCGCCCACGAGAAGGTTACCGGCTTTATCCCAAATGCGGATATAAGAAGAATTGCCATTGCCGTTAATAAGCTGCACCACATGATTTGGCCCTACCGCAATATTATTATCAGACCGCAGATAGGCAGAAGTAACACCTTCCCATTTTGAAAGAATTGCAATAGCTGTACCACCCGTTTTTTCATCAGCATAGGTTTTCTGCAAAGCTCCGTCTGTTTCATCGCCCCGTTGGGAAACTGTAAAACCCGAACTGCCCTTTTCTATTTCATCATCTTCATGCTGTTTCAATTTTAATAATTCATTTTTTGAAAGCGGGTTTATTTCCGGGCAGTCACTTAATTTTTTTGAGAGGCCGATAAAATGAACCGCATCAATATGTTCGGGCACAATAATTTCATTTTGTGCATGAATAAAAGTGCAAGTAAACAATAGCATCACAAACTGGGAGGAACGGAGCATAGTTAACATTATATACAAAGTAAACAAATTGTAACAGAACGACGGCCTGTATTTCTATGGGTTTTTTAAAATCTTTCTTTTAAAAACAAGGAAAATAAAATTAGACTATAAAATAAAAAGGTTTTGAAAGTTTTTTTAGTTAATTTATTTCTCCATATTGCATTACAAACATCATTCAAATATTTTTTAAAAAACTATACCCTTTTTTATGAAACCTGTAAAACTCTGGCTTTTTTATGCAATCGTTACCACTGTTTTTTGGGGAATATGGGGTGCATTTATTGAGATACCGGAGAAAGCAGGTTTTCCTGCAACATTGGGTTATGTGGTATGGTCATTCACCATGATACCCTGCGCATTAGTTGCGTTGGCCATCATAAAATGGAGACCTGAATATGATATTAAATCTGTTTTACTTGGTTCATCTATTGGGTTATTGGGCGCAGGCGGGCAACTGATTTTATTTGAAGCGCTGCGCGAGGGGCCGGCTTATATTGTGTTTCCTTTTATTTCACTTTTTCCTGTACTAACTATTATCCTTTCTTTAATTTTTCTTAAAGAAAAATCTTCAAAACGGCAATGGGCGGGGATTATTTTCGCGGTGGTGGCAGGTTTTTTTCTTGCTGACCCAAAACTTTCTGCTGGAAGCATACAGAGTTACCACTGGCTTGTACTTTCTGTAATAGTTTTTCTCATGTGGGGGTTGCAGGCATACGTTATGAAATTCTCCAACGAAACCATGAAAGCCGAAAGTATTTTTATGTATATGGCAATAACTGCCGTGCTGTTAGCACCTGTGGCTATATGGATGACGGATTTTTCGCAACCCATCAACTGGGGTTTTAGCGGGCCATATCTTGCAGCAATCATTCATGTGCTTAATGCAATCGGCGCATTAATGCTGGTTTATGCGCTGCGGTATGGCAAGGCAATTATAGTGGTTCCGCTTACCGGGCTTTCACCGGTAATTACCATTATTATTTCATTGATTATTTACAGCGTGGTGCCCGGAGTGGTTTTAAGCATTGGACTGGTTCTTGCGACTGTTGCAATTTTTCTTTTATCGGAGTAAGGTTTTTCAGTGCTGCGTGAAGATATTCAATACCCCGGAATGCAGCGGGGATGCGGCTTTTATAATGCTGAATAAAGTGGTGTAGCACAAGAGTGCGACGCAACTAAAGATATACCGGAGCAGCGGAGCCGGGCTCCAAAAAAAAATAATTAAGCAATTACTACTTTTACGCCTGCATCTTCCAGGCGTTGTTTATCATCGGAAGAAATGCCTTTATCAGTTACCACTGTATTTAATTTTTCAACCGGGCATATAAAGGCGAGGCTTTTTCTTTTAAACTTGCTTGAATCGGTAACCAATATTACTTCCTTTGCCACTTCAATCATAATCTGGTTTAAATGCGCTTCATCAATATTGGGCGTAAAAATCCCATGCCTGGTATCAAAACCATCAGCGCTTAAAAATACCTTGTCAACATAAAAATTACGGAGGTTTCTTTCAGCCAGGGGGCCAACTAAACTCATAGCATTTTGCCGCAGGTAACCGCCGGGGATAATTATATTAACAGCGGGATAACCTATCAGCAGGTTTACTATATTCAGTGCATTGGTAATTATATTCAGTGTTTTAAAAGACGAAAGATTTTTTACAATTTCAGCCGTAGTTGTTCCTGAATCAAGGATGATAGTATCACCTTCGTTGATAAGCTGCGCAGCTTTTTTTCCTATCAATGATTTTTCGTGGTAATTGATTTTATTCTTATCAGCAATCCGCTGGTCAATTCCCACGTGACCTTCAAAATTCATGGCTCCACCCCTTGCGCGGATAAGCATTTTTTTTTGCTCGAGCTGCTCCAGGTCGTTGCGTATGGTTACCTCGCTTACTTTAAACTGCCTGCTTAACTGCTGCACAAATACCTGCCCGTGTTCATGCAATTGCTCAAGTATTTGTTTTCTTCTGCCAACGGTGGAGCTTCCTGCTTTTCTTGCCATAGAAACTGATTAAAGTTTGGAGTTCGGGTTTTTGTTTTTTTGAATAATGATTTCGAAATTAAAGCAATTTCTGCCAAAAAAAAGATTTTACAGATATTTCAGAAGAAAAATAAAAAATATATAATTAAAGTTTTCGAAAGTTATTTATCTTTTATTACATTTGTTTTAAAATTTTCTTACTGTATGCAATACCCAGGCTTATCAACCGCTGAACTGGAGTCAAAAGGCGCTTTGCATACGGCAAAGGAAATCAGCCAGCAACCCTTTCTCTGGAAAAAAATTTTTGAAAAAATATCCGCAAATAAACCTGCGCTGGGTAATTTTTTAAAAACCGCTTACAGGCAATGTGATAATATTATCCTTACAGGTGCAGGCACAAGTGCTTTCATCGGCTTATCACTGCATGGTTTGTTTTTCAGAAAAAGCGGAATAATAACAAGGGCCGTTGCTACAACCGACCTGGTTTCACACCCACAGGATTATTTTAGTAAAGATAAAATACCGCTTGTAGTTTCATTTGCGCGTTCGGGTAACAGCCCTGAAAGCTGCGCTGCGCTTGATTTGGCAGATAAATTTTCAAAAAAGTGTTTTCATCTTATTATTACCTGCCATGCACTGGGAGAACTTGCATCGTTTAAGAGCATTCATCCGGCATATATTTTTGTTTTGCCGGATGAAGCAAATGATAAAAGCCTTGCCATGACAAGCAGCTATACAGGTATGCTGCTTTTAGGGGTTTTGATTGCAAACCTGGATGATCCACATAAATGCAGCCATCAAACTGAACTGCTTTGCGGATATGGAGAAAGGATTCTAAACCTGTTCCCCGCTTTAATAAAAAAACTGGCCGCGAAAGATTTCAAACGTGCAGTATTTCTCGGCTCCGGCGCATTATACGGCACCGCAACGGAGGCTCAACTGAAGCTGCAGGAGCTTACTAATGGAAGAGTTATTTGTAAAACTGACACTTATCTTGGCTTTCGCCACGGCCCAAAAGCGGTAATTGATGAAACCACATTAGTCATGTATTTTTTTTCGAATGATGAACATGTGCTGAACTATGAGAAAGACCTTGTGCATTCAATGAAAAAAGGAAATAAAGCGATGATGGAAATCAGTGTTGCAGAAGGTTTTCCGGCAAATATTTCCACGGGTACCATCTTTTCATTTTCAGAAAACGGGGCACAACTGGATGAAGCTTTCCTGCCGGTATGCAGCATACTGCCTGCGCAGTTACTGGCATTTTTTAAATCACTGCAGCTTGGGCTGATGCCGGATAGCCCATCAGTGAATGGCGCTATTTCAAGAGTGGTGGAAGGGGTGAATATTTACCCGATGGAAATAATTTCATAGAATCTTTTGTACTTTATTCAATAATCACCCATGCCAGTAATACAGCAGAAAAGCAAAACCACAAAACAGCAAAACAACAAATTAAAAAAGTTTGACGTGCTTGTTGTGGGTGAATTAAATGTTGACCTTATATTAAACGGGCTGGAGAGATATCCTGAAGTGGGCAAAGAAATTATTGCGCGTAAAATGGCGTTCACCCTGGGCAGCAGCTCAGCTATCTTCGCCTCAAACCTGAGTATACTGGGCGCAAAAGTTGCATTCTGCGGAAAGCTTGGCTACGACAGCTTTGCAGAGAAAATAATTGCTGACCTGGAGGCAAAGAATGTTGATGTGTCGCTGATACAAAAAACAAAGTCAGCTTCCACGGGAATCAGTGTGGCGTTTAATTATAATGAAGACAGGGCGATGGTTACCTATCCCGGCGCAATGGAGCAACTTTCTGCGAATGATATAAGCGATGAAGCATTAGCACAGGCGAAACATCTGCATGTAAGTTCGGTGTTTCTTCAGCCCCAATTAAAAAAAGGAATTGTATCATTATTTGCAAGGGCAAAAAAATTGGGTCTTACCACTTCACTTGATCCGCAATGGGACCCGTCAGAGAAATGGGATTTGAATTTAAAAAAATTATTGCCGCAGGTAGATGTTTTTCTTCCCAATATAGAAGAAATAAAAAACATTACCGGTACAGGAACTAAAGAGTCTGCAATTAATGCGTTAAAAAATTTTGCAAAAATTATAATTATAAAGCATGGCGGTGAAGGCGCTTTTGCCTGGGAAGGTGGAAAATTTATTCATCAGCCTGCTTTTATAAACAAAAAAGTTGTTGACGCCATTGGCGCAGGCGACAGTTTTGATGCAGGCTTCATCAGCAAATTCATCAAAAATAAACCACTGAAAGAAAGTGCGGAATTTGGCGCACTGGCAGGTGCAGTAAATACAACCGCAGCAGGCGGTACGGCGGCATTCAGGAATTTAGAGCACCTAAAAAAAATTGCAAAACAAAAATTCAATTATATCATTAAATGACCCTGAAAGAAAAATTAGCTGATTATACAAAACAGCGCAAAGCATTGCTGGCAGTAAATTTCTACAACTTTGAAACACTGAAGGGATTATTACTGGCTGCAAAAGAAACCAACAGCAGTTTGATACTGCAACTATCTGAAAGCAGTTTGGATTATATGGGAATTATGCCGGCCGCAAATATGGCAAAAACAATGCTGAAAGAATTTGATATTGAAGGGTGGCTGCATTTAGATCACGGAAACAATATAGAAATTATAAAAAAATGTATGGATGCAGGTTTTGATTCAGTAATGATTGACGCAAGTGAAAAGCCTTTTGATGAAAATGTACGCATTACTGCTGAAGTTGTAAAAATGGCGGAAATATATAATGCAAATGTGGAAGCAGAATTAGGTTATGTGGCAAAACTTGGGCAGGAGCAGAACACAGAATATACCACGTCAGAAGAAGCGAAAAAATTTGCGGATGCAACGGGTATCAATGCACTTGCAATAGCGATTGGTTCAGCACATGGTTTTTATAAAGAGCCGCCAAACCTGAATATTGAAAGGTTGAAGGAAATTCGCGCAAATACAGCAGCAGCATTGGTTTTACATGGCAGCAGCGGCATCCCTGATGACCAGTTGCAAATGGCGGTTCAAAGCGGTATTTCAAAGATCAACCTTGCTACCGAAACAAAAAATACATTTATGAAAAAGCTGCAGCAGTTACTTGCGGACAACGATGAAATTGACCTTCGCAAAGTTTTTCCAAAAGCAATTGATGAAGTGCGGCAACTGATAATAAAAAAATTAAATGTAATCAATCAGTAAAAAGAATGAACCGTTTATCTGCTTTTACATTAATATTCTTTTGCTGTATGAAGAATTTTTCATTCAGCCAGAACAGTAATGATTTAACACTCAGGAATTACAGACCCGTTTCAATCTATAAAACAGCCCGGTCAAATATTTCAAAAGCTTCTTTTCCGGTTATTGATATGCATTCACATGATTACGCAGATTCACAGCAGGAGATTGATGCTTGGGTGAAAACGATGGATGCAATGGGGATAGAAAAGACCATTTTGCTTACTTACAAAACAGAAAATGGTTTTGACAGTGTGGTGAAAAAATACAGCCGCTACCCTGCCCGGTTTGTGCTGTGGTGCGGGTTTGATTATACAGGCTATGGAACAACAGGCTGGCAGCAGCATGCAATTGCAGAGCTGGAAAGATGTTATAAAAAAGGCGCCCAGGGCGTGGGCGAACTGGGTGATAAAGGTGAAGGTGAATTGTACTCACAGCCAGTGCCGGGTATTGGTTTGCATATAGATGACCCGCAATTAAAACCTCTTCTTGAAAAATGTGCTGAATTAAAAATGCCGGTAAGTATTCATGTGGCAGAAGATGAATGGATGTATAAAACACCTGACAGTACAAATGATGGAATGATGAATGCTGCGCAATGGCATGTGAATATGGATAAACCGGGTAAGCTCAATCATGGGCAATTACTTACATCTTTGGAGAATGCGGTCCGCCAAAATCCAAAAACAATTTTTATAGCCTGCCATTTTGCAAACTGCTGCAGTGATTTACAGCAACTGGGCAGGTTGCTTGATAAATATCCTAACCTGTATGCTGACATTGCAGCAAGGTATGCAGAAATTGCGCCCGTGCCACGCTATGCTGCAGCGTTTATCACCAGGTATCAAAACAGGTTGGTATATGGAACTGATATGGGGCTTGATAAAAGTATGTATAAAACAACATTCAGGATTTTGGAAACCGCCGATGAACATTTTTATGAAATTGATTTATTTAATTACCACTGGCCTTTGTACGGGCTTAATCTTTCAACCGCAGTTTTGAAAAAATTGTACAAAACAAATGCAGAAAAAATTTTAAACAGATAATATCAATGATGGTAATGGGAAAATTGAGGAAGCTATTATTTATATCAATTGCAGTAGCTGCTGCGGGTATTGCACGCGCACAGGATATT
Source organism: Chitinophagales bacterium (assembly GCA_038207175.1). Lineage (GTDB taxonomy): Bacteria > Bacteroidota > Bacteroidia > Chitinophagales > Chitinophagaceae > JBBRAD01. Next base: position 12,117 of record JBBRAD010000040.1, on the reverse strand, counting down.
ATAATACAAAATAAAAACCTTGTAATAGAAATAAATAACAGGCTTCAAACCACTATAAACAGTGTGTTTGCGGGCAGCAGCAGACTGATGGATAATTTTTCATCCTCTGAATTTCTGGTAACAAAATATTTTTCAGCAAAAGAATTTAGCATAACTAAAAAAGAAAAGAAAATTATTCACGATGAAGCCGGCAATGGTGTTGAGTGGAAGTTCTACGGCAATAATATCACCTACCATGTAGAAAAAATACTTGCTATCAAGCTATATGATAATTTTCCTGATGCAGCCTATTTCAATGTTGAATACATAAATCATGGAAATAAAAATATACCAGTAATAAAATGGGTAAACAACCAGTACAATATCATCCCTTCAACCGATACTACAAAATTCTGGAGCTTCCAGGGAAGTTCATCCAGTACAAGAGCTGATTGGATTTTAAAAGTAAACCCCGGCTTTTATAAAAAAAATTATATGGGTATGAATGATGCGGATTATGGCGGCGGCATACCTGTTACTGATTTATGGCGGCCTGATGCGGGCATAGCCATTGGCCATGTTGAAAAAGTGCCGCGGCTGGTTTCTTTACCGGTTGACTATGACGAAAACGCAGGCACAGCAAGTATTTCAGAAGAATATGAATTTCCGGAGCCATATATTTTTGCTCCGCAGGATACTTTATCCACATATCAAACTTTTGTAAGTGTTCACCAAAAAGATTGTTTCGCCACTTTACAGCAGTTCGGAAAATTTATGAATGCGGAAGGAATTAAACCCGCCCCATCAGAAGACCAGGCTTTTGAACCTGTATGGTGCGCCTGGGGTTATGAACGCGATTTTACACTGCAGCAAATCATCAGCACATTACCAAAAGTAAAAGAGCTTGGGATAAAATGGGTGGGGCTTGATGACGGATACCAGCAGGCAGAAGGCGACTGGCATACCAACAAAGAACATTTTCCAAATGGCGATACTGATATGAAAAAATTTGTGGATGAAATTCATGCAAACGGAATGAAAGCCGTGCTGTGGTGGGCGCCGCTTGCAGTGGACCCCGGAAGCAAATTACTGAAAGCTGATCCCGGTATTTTACTGATACAAAAAAATGGCGCCCCGCAGTTTATTACCTGGTGGGATGCTTATTATATGTCGCCCACTTATACCGGTACTATCAGCCATACAAAAGAAATGATCAATCTATTTTTGAATGAATGGAATTTTGATGCATTAAAAATGGACGGCCAGCACCAGAACGCAGTAGCGCCGGATTATGCAGATGATCATAACATAAATTATCCTGAAGAAGCCTGTGAAAAATTACCTGAATTTTATAAAATGATTTATCAAACATCGCGCAGTATAAAACCAAATGCCGTTTTGGAAATTTGTCCCTGCGGCGATTGCATGAGTTTTTATAATATGCCTTACTGCAACCAGTTTGTGGCAAGTGACCCGGAAAGCAGTTGGCAGGTCCGCCTGAAAGCCAAGGTATATAAGGCGTTGATGCCAGGCACGGCATATTTTGGCGATCATGTGGAGCTTACAGATGACAAACAGGATTTCGCCACACAGTTTGGAGTTGGCGCCGTATTGGGAACAAAATTCGTGTGGCCCGCAACGGGTGTAAAAAGCAAAGATGAAAATTTATTAACACCGGAAAAGGAACAGCTTTTTAAAAAATGGTTTGCATTGTACGATGATAAAATGCTTTCAAAAGCAAACTACCGCGGCGACCTTTATGATATTGGTTATGATTACCCCGAAACCCACGCCATTGAAAAAAATGACACTATGTATTATGCGTTGTATAACCCGCAATTTAATGGCATATTGTATTTGCGCGGATTGAATGGAGCTAAAAAATATAAAATAGTGGACTATTTCAACAATATTGATTTGGGAACAATAACCGGGAATGATGCAAAACTCAACGCTTCATTTAAAAAATTTTTATTGGTAGAAGCAGTGCCGCTTAATTAAAATTTTATAACTGCTATAAAAAGATATTGCTATGAGATCAAAAAAAATAATACCGGCTACTTTCTTTCTTTTACTTTCTGTAATTTTTGTTCAGGCACAAAACCGCGAATTAAAAGGGAAAATAGTTTCAGAAAAAAACGGGAGCGCAATTCCTTCCGCAACAATTTTTGTAAAGCAACTAAAGAAAAATTTCATCACAGCAGAAGACGGGACTTTTTCTTTTTCCATTCCGGCAGGAAAAATTTCATTAAGTATAAGTTCAGTAGGTTTCACCGCAAAAGAATTTTCTGTAAATAATAATGATAACAATATTACCATCGCGCTGGCGGAAGATTTAAAACAATTGAATGAAGTTGTTGTAGTTGGCTACAGTGATAAAAAAAGAAGTGAGCTTACCAGCTCAGTAACTGTTGTATCTGCGGATAAATTAAAAGATGTAACGAGCAATGATGTGGGCTCCATGCTCCAGGGAAAAGTAGCGGGGCTGCAGGTAGTAAACAGTTCGGGTGTACCCGGCGCTTCGGCTGAAATACGGCTGCGTGGCGTGTCTTCAGTGAATGCCTCACAAAGCCCGCTGTATGTGGTGGATGGAATTATTGGCGGAAATTTTGATCCCAACGATGTGGAAAGCATAACTGTTTTAAAAGATGCAGCCGCTACCGCCATGTATGGCTCGCAGGCAAATGCAGGTGTAATTGTAGTAACCACAAAAAAAGCAAAATCAAATAAACCTTCTTTTGAAGCAAAAATTACAACAGGTTTCCGCACACCTGATTTTGGAAATATGGATATGATGAATGGCAGCCAGTTGTATGAATACCAGAAAGAATTTTACCGCGATTATATTCCAACTGACACAGGCAACTCTTATAAAATTGACCTGCTGAAATTTTATGCAGAAAGACCCATCGCTCTATCAAACACAAACTACAACTGGCTCACCACTATTTTCAAACCTGCGTTCATGCAGAATTATTATGTTTCTGTTTCAGGCAAATCAGAAAAGAGTGATTATTATATAGGGCTTTCTTATTACAACGAAAAAGGTACTTTTCTTAATACCAATTATCAGCGTGTAAACCTGAGAGCTTCATCCACACTGCGTTTCAGCAGCAGAGTTTCATTAACCAACAATATAAACATCAGCGGCGTTACGGGAAAAAGTTATGATTATAATGACATTTATTACGGCTTCCTCAATATGCCCTGGGACAATCCTTATGACAGTGCGGGCAACCCAATCTATGTTGACGGTAATTCTACTTTTAAATGGTGGAGCAGGGATAAAATAAATCCTGTTCATACGATTGCCAATTCAGATCATCCGTATAAAGGCTTTGATGTAAACTATGATATTAACCTCAACATTGGTATTACAAGCTGGCTGAGTTTTGCAAGCACCAACCGCGTTTCAGCCGATTACAGCAAAAGCACAAACTATTATTCATCAACAGTTGCCGGTGAATTTCATGGCACAGGGTTTTTAGACGAACAGGACATTTTAAATTACGGCGGCATATCAAATGATCTTTTAAAATTTAATTTCAAAAAAGGCGACCATAATATCAGCGGTCTTGCAGGTGTTGCATTTGAAGGCGGCAAATCAGAATTTCTTGGTGGCTCGGGCAGGGGTTTACCTTTTGGTTTAAAAGTTTTGAATGTTGTTTCAAGCAATTTAAGCGTAAATGGTTATTACGATCAGTCGGCGATTCTTTCTTTTATCTCGCAGGCAAATTACAGTTACAAAAATAAATATTTCCTCACCGGTTCATTCCGTGTAGATGGATCTACTGCATTTCAAAAAGATAAACGGTATGGATCATTCCCGGCTATCTCCGCTGCATGGCTTGCAAGCAATGAAAAATTTTTGCAGGGAAATAAAATCATTGATAACCTCAAGATCCGCGCCGGGTACGGTATTACGGGCACACAGGATATTGGCGCATCACGTTACCTCGGTTTGTATTCCTTATCAAGCCAGTATAATTCGCAACCGGCAGCAACACCTTTGCAACTGGCAAGCCCGGGTCTTACATGGGAAAGCAAACAGCAATTGAACATAGGCGTTGATATTGATTTTATCAAACGCATCAACCTTACTGTGGATGTTTATCACAACATCACAAAAAATCTTTTGCTGCAGGTTTCGCAACCATTGTCAGTTGGTTTTGAAACAAGATGGGAAAATGCGGGTGAAACCGTAAACTCAGGTTCAGAGTTTTCTTTAAGTACCATAAATATTCAAAGTAAAAATTTTTCATGGAACACAGATTTCAACATCAGTTTCAATACAAACAAACTGCAAAACCTTCCGGCCAATTTTGTGAAAACCGGCCAGTGGTCTATATCTCAGGTTTACCGCAACGGTGGCAACCTGTATGAATTCTATATGCCCGTATGGCTGGGTGTTGACCAGCAAACAGGCGCTCCGCTCTGGCAAAAAATTACAAAAGACAACAATGGAAATATTACAGGCGATGAACCCACATCAAGTTATGCAGAAGCAACATTGCAGGAAGCAGGTTCTGCGTTGCCAAAATACCAGGGTGGCATCACCAATACTTTTTCTTATAAAAATATTTCACTCAGCGTGAACGCATATTTTTTATACGGCAACAAAGTCTATAGCAACAACCTTCGTTTTGTAATGAATGATGGCAACGAGCCTTATTATAATCAAATTGTATTACCGGCGGGTTATCATATATGGACGCATCCCGGGGATATTGCCACCAATCCCAGCCCGCAAAATGCAGCGAATGCCAATGAGCCTTCCACAAGATATTTGAAAGACGGAAGTTTTATTTCGCTGCGCAATATCACGCTGGCGTACGAGTTGCCCCAGGCGTATATAAAACGCTTAAACGTACAGGGCGTTACGCTTTCACTGTCTGCTGATAATGTTTATACTTTTACAAAATTCCTTGGCCAGGATCCGCAAACAACCATCACGCCCGACATTTATACCACGCCGGGCGTAAGCGATTTCAAGTACCCGAACAACAGGCAGTTTTTATTCAACATCAATTTTAAATTTTAAAATCATCATACCATGAAAAATAAATTCATTGATTTTTTTAATAATTTTTTTATTGCCCCGGCTAAAATATTTCATAGCATCTTCGTTGTGTCACTCACTTCAGGGTTCTGTTCGCTGTTGGGCAACACAAAATCTCTGTACTATTTTTGGCGGCCAGACCAGCAACGTTTATCAAAACTACCTGCCATTATTTTTTTGATCAGCACAATATCACTTACATCCTGCATCAAAGACGTTGCACCCAGCGATGCTATTACAACAGGCGTGCTTACTTCCACGCCCCAAGGCATTACCGATGCGGTAAACGGTGCGTATGCATTATTTAAAGACCATGTTGACTTCAACGGCACTGCGGATGATAATAATATGTACCTGCGCCAGTATTTTCAAATGAGTGACTTTGCAAGTGATGATATTGTATGCGCGCAGGTTACTGAAGACCCTTTCTTCTACAGTTTTTCACTTAATCACGCACCCACACAAACCAATGCAAGATATTTCTGGTACATCTCTTATAAAATAATCAATGACTGCAACACTGTAATTGAAGCGGTTGAAAAAATCCCTTCGCCCGATGCAACCATCCAGCAGTTATTGGGTGAATGTTATTTTCTCCGGGCATTCTGCCACTTTAACCTGGTGCGCTTTTTTGCAAGGCCTTATCCGCAAAACAAAACTGCCGACGGAATTATTTTGCGAACTTCTACCACCGATCCTGCACAAAAAGCAAGGTCAACTGTGGAAGAAGTATATGCACAAATAACCGCTGATGCATTAAAAGCCGCGGACCTGATGAACCAGCAGCGCGGCGTGCAGTATGCAAGCAAAGAAGCTGCATGGGCGCTGCTTTCAAGGGTTTACCTGTATATGGAAGATAACAGCAATACCGCTACTTATGCCACTAAAGTAATCGGTTCAGGAAGGTTTACACTTGCTACTGCGGCGGAATATCCATCGCTGTTTGCAAATACTGCGGCCAGCAGCGAAACAATCTTCTGTATTGCATTTACAGCAAAAGAAGATTATGGAAAATTCGGCTCCATCGCTTCCATGATTTATTCAGACGGTAACAGCGGGTGGGGTGAAGAATTTGCATCACAGTCTATACGCGATTTAATGAATGCGCACCCTGAAGATGTAAGATGGCAATACATTATTCCTTTAAAAGATGGTAATGGGGACCTGGTAAAAAAGAATGGTATTGAAACATATTATATCACCAAGTTTTCGTTCCAGGACGGGAGCCCCACACTCAGTTCGCCTGTCATGTTCCGTATTGCAGAAATGTATTTAAACCGTGCTGAAGCAAATGCAAAACTTGGCAATACAAAAGATGCATTAGACGACCTGGATGTAATAAGAAAAAACCGGGGGCTACAGGCAAGTTTATATAATGGCGTGGTTCCCACAGGATATACCGCACTGCAGGTGGTGCTGAATGAAAGGCGCATTGAGCTTGCATTTGAGGGACAGCGCGTGTTTGATGTGTACCGGAATAACCTTGCATTAAACAGGACATACTGGGGTTATCATTTGCCCGGTTTAAAAGAAACAGATATTGATTTAACCAAGCAGCCAACCGGTTATCCAAACATGATCATACAGCCCACTGACCTGCGGGTTATTTATTATATACCGATTGATGAAGTGCAGAGCAACCCGCTATGTACACAAAACCCATAACAATAATTAAAATCATACAGGTTTATAAAAAATAAACAGGATGAATTTGAAAAGCTGAATAAAGGGCAAAGCGTAAAAGTGAGTGACACAACAGAAGCTGAACAGAATTATTTAAGCCGGCACAAAAAAATATTATTATGAAAAAAGCAACCCATATTTTCCTGATTGCTGCAGCATTTACAGCAGTTAGTTTTTCTTCCTGCAAAAAAGATAACGCGAAACCCGCGCCATTCGTGTTTTACAGCATAAGCGTGGATGGGAGTACCGTAAAATTTGAAAACAAATCCACCGGTGCGGCAACTTATAAATGGGACTTTGGCGATGGCAGTTCCTCAACGGATGAAAGCCCGGCACACAGTTATCCGGGCAAGGGAAAATATGTACCAACACTGTATGCAACTTCGGCTGAAGGCACTACCGGCGAAGCATCAACAGTTATTTATATTTCAAAAACATCTTCAGTAAAATTAGATGACCACACGCTTAGTGATTGGGATACGGTTACACATAATGTGGTGGCTGGCGGGCCGGGTGCAGGCAATTTTATAAAAGCAAAATATGATTACGACGGCAACAATGTATATTTTTATTTTGAGCAAAACGCTGCAAAAGCAGATGGTGATATTTATGATTTATACATTGACGCTGACAATAATTATGCAACGGGTTATCTTACCGGCGATATCCCCGGCGGCGCTTATGAAGTGCTGCTGGAAGGAACAATTTTTGACAACTGGTTAGATGTTTATTACCATAGCGGCGACCAAAGCAGTTTTGATGGTTATGTGCTGCAAAATGTAAATGAATTTTATACAGTTGGCACGGTGGAAGAAAGCGGCGGGGTATTGAAATTTGAAGGCGCAATAAACCGGAGCAAGCTGAAAGGCTTAACCGGAAAGGGTTTGAAGATTGGCATACAGGTTTCTTCCAATGACTGGAGCGCCACAATTGGCTATTCGCCTGATTTGGGAAGCGATGCTTTTTTCTTAGATATGAGCGAATAATTATTTCAAGCAAAGGCGCTTAGTATAACACTACGGCCGAAAGTTTTTCATCTTTGCGGTTTAGCTTCTTTGCTTGAAAATTATTCTGCCCCTTATAAAAAATACAATGCTAAAGAATTTCATTGCAAAATATTTTTCCACGCTTTTTTTTTCATTACTTATTGCGTTTTGTTTTACCCAATGCAGCAAGTTTGATAACCCTGCTGTTTATATCCCCCCTCCTGCGGATACCATTATTTATACAGAAAGCGCGGAAGACTTTCCAAACCCTGAACGTGGTTTTTACCGCGTGGCAGAAACCAATGTTAAAAATTATCATGCCCTTGATGTAAATCAAATGAAACAGTGGCGCACGTTACAGCAGGCAGATGATGGAAATTACAAAGTGTACAGCACGCTTGTGTTCCGCGACATAGTGATGGAAGGCTTTACTGATAAGGGTTTGACGCAGGATATACTGGATAAAATAAATAATGATTTTGCAGCAGCAAGGGAAGCCGGTGTAAAACTTATCCTCCGGTTTTGTTATACTGTTACAACACACAGCGGCAGTTGCCCTGAAGGTTTTATCTGCCCGCCTTATGGCGATGCGCCAAAAAATATTGTACTAAAACATATTGCACAATTAAAACCGTTGCTGCAGCAGAATACAGATGTGATTTGCTGCATGCAGATGGGTTTTATTGGTACATGGGGTGAAAATTTTTACAGTGATTATTTTGGAGACCCATCTTCCAACGGAAGAGGAAAATTGCTGGACAGGAACTGGCAGGATAAAAATGAAGTGCTGAAGGCTTTGCTGGATGCGCTTTCTGCAGACAGGATGATACAGGTGCGCACGCCGCAGATGAAACAGCGTTTTGTTTATGGCGTAAAAGCATTCACCAATTCGGTGGCGCTTACAGATGCTGAGGCTTTTACTGCAACAGATAAGGCGCGCATTGGTTTTCATAATGATTGTTTTCTTTCTTCGCCCGATGATTACGGCACGTATGATGATTATGGCAATTCATCTTCGCCGCATGTAAATGCTTATTCCATCCTGCATAATTATGCAATGGTTGATGGAAAATATGTTCCCGCAGGCGGCGAAACATGCGATGATACTTACAGCCCCCAAAATGATTGCGAAACTGCAGGCAAAGCGCAAACAGAAATGCGCAGCATGCATTACAGTTTTTTGAACTGCGCTTATAACAATGATGTAAACAACGACTGGCAAACGGGCGGCTGCATGGATGCCATCAAAAAAAACCTGGGTTACAGGTTTGTACTGCGCAACACAATATTTCCCAAGTTACCGGTAAAAGCAGGCATGCAGTTATCCTTCAGCATCAACCTTGATAATGCGGGTTATGCTTCACCATTTAATGAAAGGCAGGTAAAATTAATTATGCGCAGCAGGCAAACAGGAAAAGAATTTTCTTACACCATTCCTGATGCAGACCCGCGCAAATGGTACAGCGGCGCAACAACACTAAAAACCAAAATTGTTACACAAACTGAAATGCCCGCAGGCACTTATGACCTTTTTCTTTTCCTGCCCGATAAATACCCTTCCATTGCAGCAAGACCTGAATATGCTGTACGTTTTGCCAACGCAAATGTTTGGGAAGAAAAAACAGGTTACAACAGCCTGTTTGCATCAGTTACCATACAATAAAAATATCCCCGGCTCTTTCGGTTACTGTTTATGCTGAACAGATTCTTTCTTATTTTGCATAATCATTTACCAGGCATTTCTTAAAATTTCATGGCAACAAAAAAAATTTGTCTCTGGAGCAGTCCGCGCAATATTTCCACGGCCATGATGTATTCATTTGCGCAAAGGCCCGATACCATTGTGTTTGACGAGCCATTGTATGGGCATTACCTGCGTATAACCGGCGTGCAGCATCCGGGCAATGGAGAAATTTTACAATCGCAGGAACAGGATGGAAATAAAGTAGTGAAGAAAATTATACTCGCTGATTATGAAAAACCTGTTTCCTTTTTCAAACAGATGACGCATCATCTTGTGGATCTTGATGAAATTTTTTTAAGCCTTGTATCTAATATTTTATTTATACGCGACCCAAAACAGATTATCAGTTCGTATGCGCAGGTAAGGCCGGATGTAAACATGCAGGATATTGGCATTGAAAAACAATGGCGGTTGTTTGAACAGTTGGGTAAAAATAAATTAAAACCCATCGTGCTCGATTCAAATGAGATTTTAAAAGCGCCGGAAAAAGTTTTAAAAGATTTATGCGCGGTGCTGCATATCCCTTTTTACCCTGAAATGCTGCACTGGCATGCCGGGCCGAAAAAAGAAGATGGCGTTTGGGCAAAATACTGGTATGAAAATGTACACCGGTCAACAGGTTTTGAAACCCAAAAAACAAGCAGCAGACCATTACCACGATACCTTGAACCATTATACAACGAAAGCAAAAAATATTACGACCATTTATTTCAATATTCATTAAAAGCTTAAACATTTATGCAGCAGCAATTCAATCCAAAAAATGAGCATATACAAATTTTTACAGGCGGAAAATTATATCCGCGCAATGAAGCAAAGGTTTCAGTATTCGACAGTTCTGTGCAGGGCGGCGATGCAGTGTGGGAAGGATTGCGTGTGTATGACGGAAAAATATTCTGCCTCGACCAGCACCTTGAACGTTTGGAGGCATCGGCCAAAACACTTGCCTTTGCTGACATTCCCACAAAAGAATATATTAAGGATGCAATAAAACAAACACTGAAAGCAAATGGTATGCACACCGGTGTACATATACGCCTTACGCTTACACGCGGCGAAAAAATTACATCAGGCATGGATCCGCGGCTGAACCAAAAAGGTTCCTGCCTGATTGTGCTGGCGGAGTTTAAACCGCCTGTGTATAATAATGAGGGGGGCATAAAATTAATTACGGCGCATACCCGCCGCAATTCGCCCATGCAGCTTGATTCAAAAATCCATCACAACAACCTTATCAATAATATACTTGCAAAAATTGAAGCGAATTATTGCGGAGCCGATGATGCCATTATGCTGGACAACCTGGGTTTTGTGGCCGAAACAAATGCCTGCAATATTTTTATGGCAAAGAAAAATATTTTATTTACGCCGCTTGCAGATGCATGCCTGCCTGGCGTTACAAGGGCAATAGTTATAGATTTAGCAAAGCAGTTAAATATTCCGGTTACAGAAAGAAATATTTCCATTTCAGAATTTTATAATGCCGATGAAGTGTTTACTACAGGTACTATGGGCGAGCTTACACCTGTAAATGAAATTGACGGAAGGCTGATTGAAAATAAATCTGCAAGTACAGTGCGCAATAGGATTTATGCTGTATTTAAAAAATTAACGGAGAGTGAGGGGGAAGAGATTGGGTAGGTGTTTAAATAAATGACAAGTTGAGCATATTTATGTGTTATGTGCAACCCTATGGGACACTGCTAAATTTAAACTGACTGCAAGAAATGACAGACAACTTTATGATAGAAGCATTAATTTATAAAGACAAACTAATTAGTGGAGACGATGTTGAAATTACTTTCCATAAAGATTTTGTTTAAAATTATAATGACAAGCCGCTTCCTGTTGTAAGATTTATTCTGACTAATTGCAGTGACCTGACCAGCGTTAAATTTGAGCATATTGATTATTACAATGATGGTGTTATCCTGGACATAAGACAAGAAAACAATCGTGCAGTTTTTGAAACCACCGCTATGAGTGATGTTAAAATCAAAATCGTTTGCGATAAAGTGGTTAAAGAAGAACGAGAATATAACAGTGAAGATTTTATTGACTTGATTAAAGAAATTTTAAAGCAGCGAGACAGCGAACACGATACAACAACTATGTTTAGCAAACGAGCTGACGCCATGAAACATTTCTTAAATCGTGAGTTAGACATTACAGACAGAAAAATAAAACAAGCGGACTGATTAACCGAAGACAAAAAATATTTTCCTGAAGGACAAAAGGCCATTCTGCAAAAAGTAATTGAGACGATTGACAAAAGAGAAAAGGATGATTTTCAAAACCGGCTATAGAATCGGAACTCTGAACAAAAGACAGATGAAACTTAAAACAGCAGAACTTCATGGCGAGAGTATAACAGCAGTTAACAAAAAGAAAAATACAAATTTTTAAAAGAGGGGGCTTTGTGCGTAATCAAACTATATTACTTTTTATTTACATTTGTGCGTTATGAAAGTGTGTAGCATTTTATCCCCGTCTTTTAAAAATTTCTTTTATCCCTGATGCGTTGGGCGTCATTCCACACATTCCGAAAATCAGAATTAATTTCTCCAGCTAACGTGAATACAGTGTACATTTATTAGGACTCTTTGTAAGGCCGTTCTAAGCATTGGTGATTCAAAATCCCGGGCGTCATTCTGGTTGAAATGTAA
>JBBRAD010000039.1:0-23220 GCA_038207175.1 Chitinophagales bacterium | reverse complement strand
GGATGAGATTCTGCGTTTGGAATAGCTGTTATACAACACCCGGGAGTTTAGAACCAGAAAGGTACAGGCTGATGTAAAAGCAATGCAGCAAAGGCTGCAAAAGGCTTTTTTTGTTGTTTTATATTCTATTAGTCTGAATAGAGCTTCCAATAATTATATACTGTAAAAAATTAAAGTCAAATTTTGATGGTAAACAAATGCTTTAACAGCATTAAAAAGCAAACAGCTATTTTTTAAAGGTAGTTGCGCATCAGCCACCGAATGTTAGCTGTAGCTCTATCTTAAATGTTTAAGAATTATATTGATTTATTAGCTTTTCAATTTTATTTCTACCTTTTATACCCTTAAGTGAAAGGGTTTCCTCTGGATAATTTACATTCTTAAATGTTCCATTAACAAGATAAATTTCGAGAAAAACTTGTGTCAAACGATAACCTGTTTGTTTAACGACTTCGGCTTTTTTAATAGATGACCAAGTATGAAAACCTAACTTCTTTGTCCAAAGTCCTTGTTTTGATAATTTAAGTTTTGGTGTCGTGTCTATAAAATTTTTGTAGCCTTGCACCAACATGAAAAGTCCTATCACAATTATAAGTATTGGAAATATTATGCTTGTCTTCTTTATAATATAAAAGCCTAAAGCCACCAATACAACTCCGCAGATAACAGTTACAACACTATCAACTTTTGAATATATAAATACCGCATCATAATTCAAAGGTTCAACAATGTTTGCTTGTTTAACCAAGGTTATGTTTTTAACATCTTGACTTTTACTGATACGATATTGCGAACCATCGGGCAGTGGCAACCACTTAAATTTATTTTTAAACCAAACTATAAATCCAATTGCTAAAGAAAGGATGTATCCAAAGTTTTTGTCGGTATGGTCAAGATTAAAAAAACGTGTAGTAAAATAAATAATAGAACAACACACGATTCCTACAAGAACAGGCAAAACATATACGGTAAAAATATAAAGTTGTTGCCTTTGTTTTTTGTCTGTATCGTCGTTTGTATAAATCATTTAGATGTCAGGAAGAGTTACAGCCAACGCGTAAATTGGCGCTATTAGATGATCTATCCAAATATTTTTCGCCATTGAAAATCAATCTTTTAGTGTCGCGCTTTTTGTATTGTCGTTAGGACAATCCACCCCCGTTGCACTCTTTGTATTGTCGCTGTTTACCAGTCTGTTTTACCCCTTTCGCCCCTGCTCAGGTAATGCAGATATATATGCCCCGTTTCGCCGGTGGGATTTAATTTTATTTCCAACGGGTTGTTATAATAAATTCTAAAAAAATTACTGTTTTTCTTTGACGGCTTCTTTGGAGATAGCTGCTCGCTTAAAAAGCTGCTGAAACAAACCGGGGCCCGCCGGCATGGCATCCTTTTGTTTTGCCGGTAGCAAACCTGGTCCTGAAATACTGAAGTAATTAAATATGGGGGAAACTAAAAATTATGTTTAAAAAACAATCATTTATTTTTCTGTAAATATTCTTTCAGCGCATAGTGATAAACACTCTGCCCCTTTTTTACCTTCTTCTCATATTTTTTCTTTTGGGCAGGGTCGCGGTTAATCGCCTTCGCATATTTAACTGCCTCTGCAAATATTTTCTGTTTCTCTTTTTGCAGCGGGCTTGGCTTTATCTTACTCATATCAGGATACTTGGTTACAACAGTTTTATCTCCATACTGTTTTATCACAATCTGTTTCCCTATATGCCCGCTTATCTGTTTCAGTAAAGTATTATTCGTAGTTCGTGCCATATCCGTAGTAGCTTTCTGTTAACTTCCTGGTAAAGCCCGGTCAAATCCTTATATCTGCCGTTCATGCTGCAATCATCCTTCGTTTATGGTTCATTGTGGCTTCATTAAAATTTGTAAGAAGTTGATATATTTATGGGTAAGAAAAGTATGCTTTATTACATCAGCAATACTGTTATTAAAGGTAAGGGTTTTATCAAAAAAGTTGTTGTTTTTCTAAAATGTTATTTCTTCCTGAACATTTATACCCGCTTAATAATCCACCACCTGCTCCACAATGGCTTCCGGTATTTCCCTCCATTCGTATTGCTGGTTGCGCAGTTGCGGTTCAAAACCCGCATCGCGGATAGACTGCTGTATGGTTTTGTAAGTAAAGCGGTGCGGCGCGCCTGCGGCGCTTACTACATTTTCTTCAATCATGATGCTTCCAAAATCGTTGGCGCCGCTGTGCAAACAAATTTGTGCGGTTTGCTTGCCCACCGTTAACCAGCTTGCCTGTATGTTTTTTATATTGGGCAGCATAATGCGGCTCATGGCAATCATCCGTATATATTCTTCCGCAGTGGTAAGGTTGTGTACGCCGCGAATCCGTGCAAGCAGTGTGTCAGCATCCTGGAAGGTCCAGGGGATGAATGCCAGGAAACCCTTTGCTGCTGGGGGTTTCATGGCTTGTACTTCGCGTAAGCGTATAAGATGTATAAATCTTTCTTCAATGGTTTCCACATGGCCAAACATCATGGTGGCGCTCGTGGTTATATTTAGTTTATGCGCTTCATGCATAATAGCCAGCCATTCATCCGCGCCGCATTTTCCCTTACTGATCAGCCTGCGCACCCGGTCAACCAGGATTTCGGCGCCCGCACCCGGTAATGAATCCATGCCCGCATCTTTCAATGCTATAAGTACTTCTTTATATGTTGATTTTTCCAGCTTGGTAATATGCGCCACTTCAGGCGGGCCAAGCGTATGCAGTTTTAAATTGGGGTATTCCTGTTTCAGTTCACGAAATATCTTTGTGTAAAAATCCAGCCCAAGCTGCGGGTGGTGGCCCCCCTGCAGCAGCAACTGATCGCCGCCCAATTTAAAAGTTTCTTCAATCTTGCGTCGGTAAGTATCCATGTCTGTAATGTACGCTTCAGCATGGCCGGGTATGCGGTAGAAATTGCAGAATTTGCAGTTCGCAATGCACACATTGGTGGTATTTACGTTGCGGTCTATCTGCCAGGTTACTTTGCCGTGCGGCACCTGCTTTTTGCGCAGCTCATCGGCCACAAACATTAATTCTGTAAGCGGTGCATGCTCACATAAATACACACCTTCTTCCACTGAAAGAAATTCAAATGCAAGCGCTTTTTTATACAATGCTGAAATATCCATGCTCCAGAGGTTTACTGTAACCTGCAAAGTTAGTGCAGCAGCCTGTAAGAAAATATTTTTGAGAATAAATACCGGCGGTTCAAATAAATATATTAATGGTTTGGGCTGATGGCAAAAGCAGCGTAATTTCAATATTAATTGACTAATTAATAACCAAACACTAACGAGTGCCACCCAATAAAAGTTTATCCACGGTTTCTGCTGCCGTGTTCCTCATTTTTTTACTTTCATTAGTTGTTCCAAAACCTGCAACTGCGCAGGAGGAGTTTGTACCTCCGCCATCAAAATTTATAACAAGCGTACCCTTTTCTATTCTTACAGGCGGCGTTATGATTGTACATGCTCTCCTCGATGATTTTAAAGATACCCTGAATTTTGTCCTCGATACCGGCAGCGGCGGCATTTCACTCGATTCAACTACCTGCGCTTATTTTAATTTGAAAACAGAAATGAGCAACAGGACGGTGAGGGGAATTGCAGGTATAAAAACCGTGCAGTTTACCTATAACCATACCATGCACCTGCCCGGGCTTTCTGTAAACAACCTTGACTTTCACATAAATGATTATGATTTGCTTACCAGCGCTTACGGTATGCGTATTGACGGTATTATCGGTTACAGTTTCTTCCGGCGGTATATTATACTGCTTGATTACGACAGCAGTAAAGCTGCTGTATGGACACCCGGAACATTTAAATACCCCAGGGGCGGTTATATGCTCCGGCCCCAGTTCAGTACACTGCCCATGCAGGAAGTAGGGGTAAGGGATAATACAAATATTGACGCTAAATTTTATTTTGATACAGGCGCCGGTTTATGCATGCTGCTGAATGATGACCTCGTGCAGGACAGTTCGCTGTTTAAGAAAAGCAGGAAATTGTACCCTACAGAAGCAGAAGGACTCGGCGGAAAAAAAGCCATGTATATGTCTGTTGTAAAAGAGGTAAAGCTGGGCCCATACCATTTCAGAAATGTGCCTGTATATGTATTTGATGATGTGTACAACGTTACGGCTTACCCCATACTGGGCGGGCTTATAGGCAATGACATATTAAGAAGGTTCAATGTAATATTAAATTACCCTGACCAGCAGATATACCTGAAGCCCAACAAACATCTTACAGATTCATTTGACTATTCCTATACAGGCCTCGGCATTTACCTGATAAACGGCCTGATTACCGTTACGGACATAATGAAGAAATCGCCTGCTGAAGAAGCAGGTTTTAAAGAAGACGATATCATTATGGGTGTTGATAACAATTTTTCGGGCAATATACAAATCTATAAAGGTTTGCTCCAGAATGCAGGCTCAAAGGTAAAAATAGTTATAACCCGCAACGGCAAGCCGCTTATACTTACCATAAAAGTAAAAAGCATTTATTAACAGGCTGTACAGCCAAAATATTTATCAAAAAAATACTAAATAAATTAGTGTTATAAATTAATTTTTATTAATTTTACAGCCTGTTTAATTTTGAAAGCTAAAAGAAAAACTTTATGAGCAATACAGAAAAATTAAAAGCGCTAAAGCTTACCATAGACAAAATAGACAAGGATTTTGGAAAAGGAAGTGTAATGATGATGGGTGATAAACCGGAGCGCGTAAATGAAGTAATTTCAACAGGTTCAATCGGATTGGACACCGCTTTGGGTATTGGCGGGCTGCCAAAAGGAAGAGTGGTGGAAATTTACGGCCCCGAATCGAGCGGTAAAACCACCATTGCCACCCACGTAATTGCAGAAGCGCAGAAAAAAGGCGGTATGTGCGCCATTATTGATGCGGAACACGCCTTCGACAGTGCTTATGCACAAAAACTGGGAGTGGATGTAGATAATCTTTTGATTTCACAACCTGATTATGGTGAGCAGGCTCTCGAAATTGCAGACCGTTTAATTCTTTCCGGGGCGATAGATGTGGTAGTAATTGATTCTGTAGCAGCGCTTGTTCCTAAAAGCGAACTGGAAGGTGAAATGGGCGACAGTAAAATGGGGCTGCATGCCAGGTTAATGAGTCAGGCTTTAAGAAAGCTAACCGCCACCATCAGTAAAACGAATACCATCTGTATTTTCATCAACCAGTTGCGCGAAAAAATTGGTGTGATGTTTGGTAACCCTGAAACCACAACGGGTGGCAATGCATTAAAGTTTTATGCTTCTGTCCGTCTCGATATCCGCCGCATGGCGCAGATAAAGGATGGCGATGAAGCGATAGGTAACCGCGTAAAAGTAAAAGTGGTAAAGAATAAAGTAGCGCCCCCTTTCAGGTCTGCCGAGTTTGATATTGTTTTTGGGGAAGGTATCAGTAAGATTGGTGAAATTATTGATATGGGTGTGGAACTGGGTATTGTGCAAAAAAGCGGTAGTTGGTTCAGTTATGAAACCAGCAAATTGGGGCAGGGGCGTGATGCGGTAAAAAGCCTGCTGCATGATAACCCTGAACTTGCCAATGAAATTGAAGGGAAAATACGTGCCAAATTATCCGAAGCGCAAAATGCCGGTAATGCAAAAGAATAAATAATGGTTGGGTTAGTAAGTACAGCCGCGCCTGCGAAAGCAGCGTGGCTTTTTTATGTACCATTATTTATAAATCAAATAAAGCCCTTGCCTCCGGCCAGTTATTTAATCTTTCGTACTGGTTAAAATGCATATTATGCGAAGCGGTAAACATAATGGCGCGCCCCGAGAAAACGGATAAATTAAAATCGTGGTCATCAATAAGCACATCCGCTTTTAATACACTTTTATCACCGCAGAAAACCCTCCGTTTCCAGTGAATAAAAGGGAAATTTTTATCAAGCCATTCAAATTTTTCGGGCAGGGAATACTCAAATTCCATAGCGGCGGATGCTACATAAATTTCATGTTTGTTATTAAGCTCTTCTATCACCTCACGGCTGTTTTCAATTAAGGGAAGATCTTTAAAAAACCCTTTTGTGTGTGCGTATTTGTTTACGGTGGCTTTATGTTCTTCGGGCACTATATACTGCAGTTTTGTACCTTCTAATTGCTTTTTTGAAATGCGGATGCCAAAATCCCTTTCGTACCATTCTAAAAAACGTTCAACGGCATCGGCCATTACATCATCCATATCAATTAATATCCTCATGATTATTTATTTGAAAATGATTGCCGAAAATAAAACATGTACATGGTTTTGGGAAGAAAATATTTTCTGGAATGTTTTAATGCATCCCTTTCTTATAAAGGAATAAGAAGTGGACCTGATAATATTTCCCTTTCTTCATAAACCAAATGGAATTGCATTACTAAATTTGCCCGCTGCTGCGGATTTTTTGTAATAAATAAATGCAGATTTAAAAATTGTGATCAAGAGGGTTTTATTAAAAGCACTTACACGGGAAAATGTGCTGCAAACAGGCAGGTATTTTAAAGCTATCTTTGAAAATGCAAAACTTTGAATAAGTTTAAATGAAAAATAATTTATTTATTGCCTTTGAAGGTATTGATGGTTGCGGAAAAAGCACGCAGGTAAAGCTTTTAAGTGACAGGCTGGAAAAAGCGGGGCATAAAGTGTATTCCACTTCTGAGCCGACCAACAGCTCCATTGGTTCAGTTATCAGGGATATTTTTAACCATAGAATTGAAGCAGACCACAGAACTATCGCCGGGCTTTTTGTTGCAGACAGGTTAGACCATTTACTCAACAAAACAAACGGCATCCTGAAAAAAATGGAAGAAGGTTATACAGTAATCACAGACAGGTATTATTTTTCTTCTTACGCTTATCACGGAACCCACATGCCCTTAGACTGGGTAATTGAAGCAAATTCCTTAAGTGCCGGCTTACTTCGCCCCGACCTGAATATTTATATTGACATTTTCCCCGAAATAAGTATGCAGCGGATTACAGACAGCAGAAGTTCGCTCGAGCTTTATGAGACAATTGAAAACCTGCAAACCGTAAGAGAAAAATATTTTGAAGCCATGGGGCGCCTGAAGGTTGAGGAACATATTTTTATCACAGACGGAAACCGCTTACCGGAAACTATTGCTGCTGATATATGGAAGGAAATTGCACAGCTATCTGCACGAATAAAAACATACTGATTTCATTTCGCTAAATAAAATTTTTTGAAGTTAATTTTAGCGCTGTACCGGAAGTAAAATCTATTTTATAAAAATGATTTTAATAAAAGCCCGGTAACAGCAGCCGCTAAAATAATATACGGCTCCTGTATTTTTTTTATGTATAGCAATGCAAACACTGTAGCCACAGCAATTACTACAGATGGAATATCAATTGTAACCGTATGGTTTTGTGTAAATGTATTAATGGCAATTATAATAACCGAACCCGTTAATGCTCCTACAACTGCCGATGTGATGCCATCTACAAATGCCTTGATGGAAACATTCTTCGCGTATTTTTTAAAATAGGGTGCGGGGATTACAGTAAACAAATAACAGGGCAAAAATGTACAGGTTGCTGCTATGCATGCGCCGGGAAAACCCGCAACTAAAAACCCGATAAAGCCCACAGTAATTACAACAGGTCCTGGAGTAATCATTGCCACCGCAACTGCATCAAGAAAAGTATGCTCATCAATCCAGTGATAATCCGTAACAGCCCCGTGCAAAAAAGGGATGATGGCCAGGCCGCTGCCAAAAACAAATGCACCTGCTTTGGTAAAAAAAAGCGCAAGCTGCCCCAGCGTTTTTGAATCATAATCCCAAAAGCCAATGCCTGTAAATAAAAAAACGGAAGGCGCAATATTTTTCTTTGCCCATGCGGGCGGGGCTTTTATATACATATACAGCAAACCTGCGCCAACAAATAACAGCAATACTTCTGAATGCGAAATAAATGTGATGGTTAATGTTATCAAATAAAATAACCATAATATCCATTTTGCTTTGAAAGATTCTGCGGTGAATTTGCCAACAGATTTTGTAGTGAGTTTATAGGAACTCATGGCAATAATTCCAATTACTGCGGCCCCCACTCCGTAAAAAACATCCTGCATCCACGATATGCCATTATACATTTTATAAAATATGCCCAGCACCACCACCATTAAAAAAGAAGGGAGTACAAATGCCAGGCCTGCAAGCGTGGCGCCAATATACCTGTAATGCACAAAACCAATATAAATACCAAGTTGGGCGGCAAGCGGACCCGGCGCCAGCTGGGCAAGTGTTAATCCTTCTTTGTAATCTTCTTCTGAAATCCATCTGTTTTTTTCCACCAGGTCGCGGTGCATGTAGCCAACCAAAGCCACAGGCCCGCCAAAACCGGAGTAGCCCAATTTCAAAAAATATAAAACAAGCTGTTTTAAAGAATAGGAAGGCTCCACTTTGGCACCCTTTGTTTGCATGAATATAAAATTATAGATGAATTTCTTTTATCAACCAGGCTGAAGAACCGCTATTAAACTTTCGTTGCGTCGCACTCTTGTACTTTATAACATTTTTGAGCAAAGTGCCATTTTATTTTAAAAAACAAACCGCTGGGAAAATAATTGCTAAAAAATTATCGAATCCACAATTTCTTCAAGAAATTTTTTGTCGGTATCGTCAAATTGATTGTATGCTTCACTGTCAGCATCAAATACTGCCACCACTTCATCATTTCTTATTACAGGCACTACAATTTCCGATTTTGATAAACTGCTGCAGGCAATATGCCCCGGAAATTTTTCTACATCCGGCACTATCAATGTTGTTGCATTTTGCCAGCTTGTTCCGCATACGCCTTTTCCTTTCCGTATGCGCGTGCACGCAACCGGTCCCTGAAAAGGCCCCAGTACCAGCTCATCATTTTTTACCAAATAAAACCCCACCCATAACCATCCAAACTGTTCTTTTAATGCCGCCGCTGTATTTGCAAGGTTTGCAACTAAATCGGGTTCGCCTTCTATCAATGCTTTTATCTGCGGTACCAGTGAATGATACTGATCTTCCCTGCTTCCTTTTACAATGCTGAAATCTTCGGCCATATAATTTTTTTTAAAATATTTCTTCCAGTTCTTTTAAATGATAAATTATAAATGTAGGCTGCACATTGGTCTTCACTTTTAAATGATTTACGAAAATGGTATCCCATCCTGCATTCCCGGCGCCTGCTATATCGGCATCAGGGTTATCGCCAATCATAATACTTTCATTTTTTTCTGCACCTGTTTTCTGCAGGGCATAATCAAAAATTTCTTTATTGGGTTTTAAACTGTTCGATGCTTCCGAAGTTATCACTTCGCCAAAATATTTTTGTATGCTGCTGCTCTGCAGTTTTCCATGCTGAATATTTTCAAACCCGTTTGTTACAAGGTGAAGCGCATATTTTTTGTTGCGTAAATAATCCAGTATTTCCACTGTGTAGGGAAAAAGTTTTTTTTTATGCGGCAGCCTTTCAAGAAATTCAGCAGACATTTTCTTGGAAAGCGTTTCATCAGCCAGTTTAAAATCAAGCAGGCTCAGCCACATCCTTTTCCAGCGGAGCTCTTCCTGTTTTATAAAACCCTTTGTGTACCTGGCCCACAGCCGTTCATTGTGGTAGCTGTACTGCGAAGCAAATTCATCAAAATTACTTACACCGCGCTCCTGTAAATTATTTAAGGCATACAATTCATTCAGGGTTTCCCGCGCATTGGTTTCAAAATCCCACAGCGTATGATCAAGATCAAAAAATAAATGCCGGTATTTCATGCTGCAAATTACTAAGTAAGAACTTAGAAGTACGAAAGTAAAAAAAGTTCGTACTTCGTATTCCTAACTTTGTATTTATGACAGTAATTATTACCGGCGCATCCAAAGGAATTGGGAAAGCCATTGCAGAAAAATTTACAGCAACCGGCAACCAATTGCTTGTTTGTTCACGCAGCGAAAATGATTTGAAAACACTTTCGGAAGAACTCATTCAAAGATATCCGCAGTGCACCGTACATGCCAAAGCCGCTGATTTAAGTATTAAGAAACAGGCACAGTCATTTGGTGGCTGGTGTTTGGATTTTGGCATCCCGGATATAGTGGTAAACAATGCGGGTTTGTTTTTACCGGGAAGCGTTTATAATGAAGCAGACGGCATTCTTGAAAAAATGATTACAGTAAATTTATACAGCGCTTATCATCTTACAAGAATTTTATTACCCCCTATGATGCAGGCAAAGCAGGGGCATATTTTTAATATCTGCTCTGTTGCTTCACTGAATGCTTATGAAAATGGGGGCAGTTACAGTATCAGCAAATTTGCCATGCTGAGCTTTAGTAAAAACCTGCGCGAAGAAATGAAGCCTTATAATATTAAAGTTACCGCAGTAATGCCGGGTGCAGTTTATACTGATTCATGGAGCGGAAGCAATATTGATTTAAAAAGAATAATGGAAGTAAATGATATAGCGGAAATGGTATATGCTGCATCACAGCTTTCACCGCAGGCCTGCGTGGAAGAAATAATTATCCGGCCGCAATTGGGAGATTTGTAGATTTATGCACCCAACTTCTTATTTTCAATCGGGCATCGTTGTGTCGCACACTTATGCACCTTAGCTTTATGCAGCAGAGTATCTTGTTGAAAATTGTTCTAAAGCTATCAAAGATGGCTGCCGGCAATATGCATAATCACTATCAATGAACAATAAAAACACTGGTTGCAACAGGATAATAAAAAAATTTATCAAAATTTTTATTGAAAATCAACTACTTGCAAAGGTGCGGTAAAAATAGTTTCTTAAATCTTTGGTAAACCCAATGCAGCAACGCACCTTCGCATCCCGAATTTTAAGGGGCCATTTTAAAACCGGCGGGATAGCGCCGGCATCATTAAACAAAATAAATATGAGTAAACTCCATTTTACCACCAAACATGCGAACGAGGCTACCGTACAGCGTAACTGGTACGTTGTTGACGGTACTAATCAAACCGTTGGCCGCATTTGTTCAAAGATTGCCTCTGTAATACGCGGCAAAAACAAAGCTTATTATACACCGCATGTTGACTGTGGTGATTTTGTAATCGTTATCAATGCCGGCAAAGTTGTTTTTACCGGCAATAAATTTGAAGACAAGCAGTACATAAACTATTCAGGATATCCCGGTGGTAAAAAAGAAGAAGCTGCACAGGATTTAATTAAGCGTCGCCCCGAAATAATTGTAGAGCGTGCTGTAAAGGGCATGTTGCCCAAAAACCGCCTTGGCCGCAAAATGATTAAAAAATTGTTTGTTTATGCCGGCGATAAACACCCGCATACTGCACAACAACCAAAAGAATTTAAATTTTAAACAGTTCAAGCTTACAATAATGGAAAAACAAAAAAATGCCGTTGGCCGCAGAAAAGAAGCTGTCACCCGCGTGTTCATCAGTAAGGGTGAAGGCAAAATCATTGTAAACAATAAAGATTATAAAGATTATTTTCCGCTGGTTTACCTTCAAAATCAGGTGGAGGCGCCTTTAAAAACCGTTGAAGCCTCCGATAAGTTTGATATAAAAATCAATGCAGAAGGCGGTGGTTTAAAAGGCCAGGCCGAAGCAGCCAAATTGGGCATTGCCCGGGTACTGCTTGAAATCAATCCTGATTTTCGCCCGGTACTTAAAGCTGCAGGCCATTTGAAACGCGACCCGCGTGGTGTGGAGCGTAAAAAATTCGGCCACAAAAAAGCAAGAAGGAGCTACCAGTTCAGCAAACGTTAATGCTGTCAATTCTTAAATTACAAATTTCAAATTCATAATGGAACAAAACACTTCTTTACAACAGCAACTGCTTGAAGCCGGTGTACACTTTGGCCACCTGAAGAAAAAATGGAACCCAAAAATGTTGCCTTACATTTTTGCAGAGAAAAAAGGTATCCATATCATTGACCTCAACAGAACGGTTGACCACCTTCAGGAAGCCGCTGCCGCACTAAAACAAATTGCAAAAAGCGGCAAAAAGGTAATGTTTGTAGCTACCAAAAAGCAGGCTAAAGAAATCGTAAGCGAGTGTGCCAAAAAAGTGAGCATGCCGTATGCAACCGAGCGATGGCTGGGTGGCATGTTAACCAACTTCAACACGGTTCGCAAGAGCGTAAAAAAAATGCAGAGCATTGAAAAAATGCTGGGCGAGGGTATTGCTGAAAGCCTGACCAAGAAAGAACGGTTAACATTAAGCCGCGACAGGGATAAAATGGACAAAGTGCTGGGTGGTATTGCCCAACTCGGGCGTTTGCCTGCTGCTTTATTTATTGTGGATATTGGCCATGAGCATATAGCACTTGCGGAAGCAAAACGTCTCGGCATTACCACATTTGGAATGGTTGATACCAACTGCGATCCGAACAAAGTAGAATTCGCCATACCTGCAAATGATGATGCCACAAAAAGTATTGCCATCATTACAAATTATCTTACAGCAGCCATTGCAGAAGGATTGGCAGAACGCCAGGCTGCTAAAGATGAAGAAGTGGAAGAAGTAGATAATGAATCAGAAAAGAAAGCTGCACGTCTTCAGGCAGAAGCAGAAGCAGAAGGTGGCCGCGGTGGCCGTTCACGCGGTGGTACCGGCGGCGGCACTGGTCAGCCCAAGCGCCGTATTCCGGGTGGTGCCAGCCGCAGACCCGGTGGCGGTGGCTCAGGCCCCGGAGGAGGAAGAAGATAGTAATGCAAATTGATAATTGGGTCAATAGTCATTATTATAAAAGTGATTATTGACCCAACTTTTATATCACTGGTCATCGGTCCCTTCCACTTCATGATGGCTCTTTTACTGCTGTATTTAATTCAGCAAATACATTTCAGCATAAAGAAATTATTCTAAAAAAATTCTAAATAAAAAGTTATATGTCAGCAACAGTTCAAATTTCAGCATCAGATATAAACAAATTGCGCCAGGCAACAGGAGCCGGCATGATGGATTGCCGCAAAGCATTAACAGAAACCAACGGCGATTTTGAAGCAGCCATAGACTGGCTGCGCAAACAGGGGCAAAAAGTTGCCGCCAAACGCAGCGACCGCGAAGCAAAGGAAGGTGTAATAATTGCCAAAACAACCGCAGATAACAAAACAGGTATTATCGTTTGCGTAAGTTGCGAAACTGATTTCGTAAGCAAGAATGCCGACTTTGTTTCATTTGCTAAAAGCATTGCAGATGCGGCCGTTGCAGCTGATGTAAAAAATATTGATGAACTCAGCAACACAGAAGTGAATGGTGCTAAAGTGTCTGACCTGGTAAATGATAAACTGGCTTCTATTGGTGAAAAAATCGGCATCACCCGTTTTGAAAGAATTGAAGCCCCTTATGTGGCATCATACATCCATGGTGCAAACAGGATGGGTGTATTGGTAGGCTTAAGCAAAGAATTTGCTGAAGCGGGTAAAGATGTGGCTATGCAGATTGCAGCTATGAACCCGGTTGCAGTTGATCCGTCTTCTGTTCCTTTAGAAACAGTGGAAAGAGAAAGGGCCATTGTAACAGAGCAAATAAAACAGGATCCAAAAATGGCGGGCAAACCGGATGAAATGATTACAAAAATTGCAGAAGGTAAATTAAACGCTTTTTTTAAAGAGCAAACTTTACTGGCCCAGGCTTTTGTAAAAGATGGAAGCAAAAGCGTGGGTGATTATTTAAAAAGTGTGGACGCTGATTTGAAAGTCACAGAATTTAAGAGGGTGGCACTTGGATAATCATAAATAATTTTTATATAAAGAGGAACGGCATCTGTTGTTCCTTTTTTATTTGCATATTTACGCAATGAATGAACAGCAATACTTTGAAGCAAACAAAGATGCATGGAATAAAAAAACAGGCGTGCATAAAAGCTCATCATTTTATGATGTGGCATCTTTTAAAAAGGGAAAAACATCTTTAAATAAAACTGAGCTGGAAGAACTCGGCAACGTAAAAGAAAAAACGCTTCTGCATTTGCAATGTCATTTTGTATGGATACGTTAAGCTGGGCGCGGGAGGGTGCAATTGTAACAGGAATTGATTTTTCAGATGAAGCTGTAAAGACTGCAACCGAATTAAGCAGGGAATTAAATATACCTGCAAAATTTATTTGCTGCAATCTCTATGATACAGTAAAGTTCATCAATAAAAAATTTGATATTGTTTTTACTTCTTATGGCGCAATCGGTTGGCTGCCAGACCTCGATAAATGGGCAGCGGTAATTACACAATCATTAAAACCCGGTGGTATATTTTATATGGTGGAATTTCATCCTTTCATCTGGATGATGGATGATGATTTTACTTTTATCAAATATCATTATCATAATGAAGCGGTGATTGAAGATGAACAAACAGGCAGTTATGCAAACTGCTATGCAAACATCAGTTACAAAGAATACATCTGGAACCACAGTATAAGCGAAGTGCTGAACGCATTAATAAAATATGGGCTTGCTGTTCAGCATTTTAATGAATTTAATTACAGTTATTACAACTGTTTCAATAATACCGTGCAGGGAGAAGACGGGTACTGCCGCATAAAAGAATTGGAAAACAAAATCCCTGTGATGTATTCAGTAAAAGCGGTTTTTCAACCCTGAAAATATTTTGAACACCAAACTGATTCTTTTAGTTGTTGCTGTTTGAAATATGGCAATGATCCGCTTTTTTGCAAAACCGGTAATTGAGAAAATGTGCAGATATTATCAGCAGCACCGCAGGGATTAAAAACCACAATTGCCATTGGTGCCATATTTGTTTTGCAAATAAAAACATCATCCCGCAGCAAAAAATAAGAAGCGGTAAAAAATTGTGATGGTGCTTTTTCCATCCATGATACAATGCATAAACACCCACAAAAAATGCCAGCGCAATCATAAAAAACTCGAAGTCTGCATTATCAATAATATTTATACCAAACAATGGAAGCGATGTAAGTAACAGTGGAAGCAATGCGCAGTGGATAGCACAGGCTACAGAAGTGGTGATCCCAACCGCGTCAAGATTTATTTTCAGGTTCATATTTATTATTATTCAATTTGCAAATGTAACACATTGCAACAAAGTTGCAGAAAAGTTTAACAGAGAATAATCACTTAATTGCTGCAGGTCACGCTTAATTTTGCATCTGAAATGAAAATATGAACAAAAAAAAACTCATAGGGTACAGCATTTTTTTCCTGGTACTTACGGGTTTGTTTCTTTTGTTTGTTTTCTGGGGAACGGATAACTGGAAAACCAAACCACCCGTGCTCAGTTATGTTCAACCCTTTACTTTTACAACACAGGATGGCACTGCGTTTACAGAAAAAAATATGCTGGGTAAAGTGTGCGTGGTAAATTATTTTTTTACAACATGCAGAGGCATTTGTCCACGCATGAATAATAACATGCATAAAATATATGATGCATTTAAGGATGAACCGGGTTTTATGATCGTTTCCCACACTTGCGACCC
This sequence comes from Chitinophagales bacterium, assembly GCA_038207175.1. Lineage (GTDB taxonomy): Bacteria > Bacteroidota > Bacteroidia > Chitinophagales > Chitinophagaceae > JBBRAD01. The sequence goes on along the minus strand of JBBRAD010000039.1, from coordinate 7,736 downwards.
GGAACGCGACTCTGCTTCTGTATTAAAACATTATGCTGATTCATTAAAAGTAGATACACAAAAATGGGTTTTTCTTACTGGCAGAAAAGACAGTTTATACAAAGCCGCGCGTAACAGTTATTTGCTGGATGATACAAAGAATGCCGTAGTAAATATAAACGACCAGTTTTTGCATACACAATTTTTTGCATTGGTTGATAAAAACGGCCAGGTGCGCAGCCAGATTTACGATGGTTTAAAACAGGAAGACCTTGATAAATTGAAAGAAGATATAAAAACCCTGCTTAAAGAAACTCCTGTCGGAAATTTTGCAAATGGCATTTTTACAAATAACCCGCAATAATTTTTTATGAAAAATGAAATTGCTGAAATATTAAAACGAAACCAGCTAAGCGTTACTGAAAGCAGGAGAAGGATACTCGGACTTTTCCAGTTTTCAAACAGTGCACTTGCGCATGCCGATATTGAAAAACAAACCGGCGAACAGTTTGACCGTGTAACTATTTACCGGACCCTTCAAACCTTTGTAGAAAAGGGGATTGTGCATACCATTCCCACAGCCGATAATTCAGTGTTATACGCATTGTGCAAAGATGAATGCAGCCAGGGTCATCACCACGATAACCATGTACATTTTATATGCGATGATTGCGGCACTACTTATTGCTTAGATAACATAACCATTCCCCAGGTGGCGCTGCCGGAAGGTTTCAGCGCTAAACAAACTGATTTAGTAGTAAGCGGCAAATGCAAAAACTGTAATTAGTTTTACTGCACTGGTCATTGGTGTTTAATTATTTTAATAACTGCGTTATCGTTTTATCTGTATAAATAATTGCAACCGTACACACTTAATGCCTTACAGGTATTAGGTACCCATAATATTTTTGCTTAAAATAAATTTTATTTTCTTCCCGGTTATTCAGTCTATTTTAGCCTTATTTTCTCATAAATTCGTTTAATAAACAAGTTTAATATTATCTATGAAATTAGTTTCCTGGCTTAAAGACGGCCACGACCAGCTTGCATTCCTGGTAAATGATTTTTTGTATGATGCCGATTTGCTTCATCCCGAGCTTCCCTCTTCCATGAATATGTTTTTAAATTACTGGGACGAAAATTATGCGATTGCCTATGCTATTGACCAATCAATAAAAAACGGGCGTGTAAGTAAAGAAAGGGGGGTGCCCCTTGCTGATGTACAATTGCTTTCGCCGGTTCCGTTTCCGGCGAGCTGCCGGGACGGATATGCATTCCGCCAGCATGTGGCGGCTGCAAGAAGAAACCGCAAAGTGCCCATGATACCTGAGTTTGACCAATATCCCGTTTTTTATTTTACCAATCATCACAGTGTGCAGGGCCCGGGAAATATTTACTGCATGCCTGATCATTTTGAAAAATTGGATTTTGAACTGGAGGCAGCTGTTGTAATTTGTAAAACAGGCAGAAATATTGCATCTGAAGAAGCAGATGAATATATTGGCGGCCTGATGATTATGAATGACATGAGTGCAAGGTCATTGCAAATGGAAGAAATGCTGCTTAACCTTGGGCCCGCAAAAGGAAAAGACTTTTCTACCGTGCTTGGCCCCAGCCTTATTACACTTGATGAACTGGAAGAGTATGAAATACCTCCCAAAGAAGGCCATACCGGCAAAAGCTGGAATTTAAAAATGAAATGCACTGTAAACGGTGTGCAGGTAAGTGAAGGAAATCTGGGTGATATGGACTGGACCTTTGCAGAAATTATTGAACGCTGTGCTTATGGAGCCACTATTCATCCCGGAGATGTTATTGGAAGCGGCACTGTCGGCACTGGATGTTTTTTAGAGCTCAATGGCACAGGTAAATTAAACGACCCTGAATATAAAGAGCAATGGCTGCAACCGGATGATGTGATAGAAATGGAAATTGAAGGTCTGGGGAAATTAAGCAACACCATTGTAAAAGAAGAATCAGGTTTTTCAATACTGTCAAAGAAAAAAGACCTGTTACCAAAAAAAGTATGAGATTTTTTTAAGCATAAATGAGGCCTTCAGTTTCATGATTTTGAAAAAAATATTTTTGAGCCCGGCTGAATATGTTTACCCGGCTTCTGTTGCGTCGCACACTTTTACAGCATATCTTTATTGAGCACGGAGCCCTCAGCAATCTTATTAAACCAAAACACTTACAACTGCATAAAATTTTTTACATGATCATTGCGGAAATTGCACAGGCACATGACGGCAGTTTGGGAATTGCACATTCATACATTGATGCGCTTGCCGCAGCGGGTGTGGATGCCATAAAATTTCAAATGCATATTGCTGCCGCAGAAAGCAGCGTGCATGAACCTTTCCGCGTGCCATTGCATTACCAGGACGCAACAAGGTTTGATTACTGGAAACGTATGGAGTTTACACCCGGGCAGTGGCGTGGGCTAAAAAAGCATTGCGAAGAAAAAAATCTTGAATTCATCTGTTCACCTTTTTCAAATGCAGCAGTAGATATTTTAGAAACGCTGGAAATAAAGAAATATAAAATTGGTTCGGGGGAAATAACCAATCACCTGCTGCTGGAAAAGATTGCGGCCACAAAAAAACCGGTTTTGCTGTCTTCAGGCCTAAGCACCTGGAAAGAACTGGATGATGCTGTTGAAATTTTTACATCAAAAAATATTGAGTGCGCTGTAATGCAGTGCACATCAGTTTATCCGGCGGCGCCGGAGCAGTGGGGACTGAATATTATTGCACAAATAAAGCAACGCTATAATACCATAGTTGGATATTCCGATCACAGCGGGGATATTTATGCATGTCTTGCAGCAGCGGCGCTTGGAGCAGAAATTTTTGAGTTCCATGCCGCTTTCGATAAAAAAATGTACGGGCCGGATTCCACATCCTCCATTACAGTAAATGAAATAAAAAAATTAACCGGAGGTATCCGCCAAATTCAAAATGCCTTGCAGCATCCTGTTGAAAAAAACAACATTCAAAACCTGCAGTCATTAAAAAATATGTTTGAAAAATCGCTTGCACTAAACCAGTCACTGACAAAAGGAACTGTAATTGTTTTTGAACATCTTGAAGGAAAAAAACCAAAAGGTTGTGGAATTGCCGCAGAAGATTATAAACAAATAATCGGTAAAAAATTATCCTTTGATAAATTGCAATGGGATTTTTTAGAAGAACGCGATATAGACTGAGTGGAAAGTAAAACAGCAATACTTTATCTTCTTAAAAAACCAAACCCCTGCAGTATGAAAGCAAAAAGAAAAATTTGTGTAGCCATTACTGCACGCCCAAGCTACAGCCGTATTAAAACGGCGATGAAAGCCATACAGCAAAATGAAAACCTTGAGCTGCAGATAGTGCTTACCGGGTCTTCTTTGCTTGACAGGTATGGAAGCATTGTGCAAACGCTGGAAGCCGACGGTTTTTTTATAAATGAAAAAGTATTCATCGTGCTTGAAGGCGAAACCCCGCTGAGCATGGCCAAAACTACCGGCCTGGGCGTAATGGAACTTTCAAATGTTTTTTATAACCTTTCCCCTGATGTGGTAGTAGTTATTGCCGACAGGTTTGAAACCCTTGCAGTATCTATTGCTGCAGCATACCAAAATATCCCTCTCGCGCATGTGCAGGGTGGGGAAATTACCGGAAACATTGATGAAAAAGTACGGCACGCAAATACAAAACTTGCAGACATACATTTTGTGGCAACCGAAAACGCAAGGCAAAGAGTGCTGCGCCTTGGGGAAGACCCGGACTTTACTTTTAATACAGGCTGCCCTTCCGTTGATATTGCTTCGGAAATATTAAAAGAGCCCGCACTTGATTTTGACCCCTATAAGAAATATGGCGGCGTAGGCGAAACGCCGGATTATACAAACAGATATTTGGTAGTAATGCAGCACCCGGTAACTACTGAATATGAAAGTTCGAAAAAGCAAATTACAGAGACACTTCATGCTGTAAATGACCTGGCCATTCCTGCATTTTGGTTTTGGCCGAATATAGATGCCGGGGCAGATCAGGTTTCAAGAGGCATCCGTTCATTCAGGGAACATTACCTGGCTTCGCACATCCACTTTTTCAAAAATATGGGGCCGGGTGATTTTCTGCGTTTGTTGCATAATTCAGCATGTTTAATTGGCAATTCGAGTGCTGGCATCAGGGAATGTTCTTATCTCGGTGTGCCGGCAGTAAATATCGGTACGCGCCAGCAGGGGCGTGAAAGAGGGAACAATGTAACGGATGCAGGTTATGACAAGGATGAAATTAAAAAAGCAATAGAATATTCTATAATAAATAAAAGGCCGGCCCCTTCTAATATATATGGTGGGGGTAATGCAGGAAAAAAAATTGCAGATATACTTGCATACGTTCCATTACGTTCACATAAAAAAATAAATTTTTAAAGCGTGCATATCCTCGGCATCATACCTGCAAGGGGCGGCTCTAAAACTGTTCCCCGGAAAAATATCCGTATGCTTTCCGGGTTTCCGCTACTTGCTTACACTGCATGGGCGGCAAAACATTCTTCATTGTCATCACACACCATATTAAGTTCTGATGATGCAGCTATTATTACTGCTGCAAAAAAATACGGCATTGATGCGCCATTCATCCGGCCTGCAGAAATAGCCGGAGACAATACACCCACGCTTGATGTGCTACAGCATGCGCTGTATTTTTTTCAGCAGCAAAAAATTTTGTTTGATGCGGTTTGCCTGCTGCAGCCTACATCACCTTTCAGGCCACAGGGTCTGATTGATGCCTGCATAAAAAAATTTACAGAAACAAATGCAGATACTTTATTCACTGCTGTAACCGTTCCGCACCGGTATAACCCCCACTGGGTTTTTGAAAAAAATGAAGAAGGCTGGATGCAGGTGGCAACAGCCGGTACATCAATCATTCCGCGCAGGCAGCAATTGCCCGGTGCTTTTGCAAGGGATGGAAGCGTGTATATAATAAAAACAGAAACGCTGATGAAGGATACTTTGTTTGGAGAAAAAATTACCTGTTATGAAACAGATGCAAAATGGTTTGTAAATATTGATGATGAGAATGACTGGCAGCAGGCTGAAGAAAAAGCAAATTTGTTTTTACAGCAATTCCCTATTGATTAACATTGCGCAAAGAAACTGATATATGAAAACAGTTGAACTTGCTGCATTAAGCGCCGCAGAAACACAAAGCTGGATACTGCATGCCATTGCCCCGCGCCCCATTGCATTTGCCAGCACCATTGATAAAAATGGAAATGTAAACTTAAGCCCGTTCAGTTTTTTTAATGCATTTTCTTCTCATCCTCCGGTAGTAATTTTTTCCACGGCAAGAAGGGTGAGGAATAATACCAGCAAGCATACACTGGAAAATATAATGGAAGTGCCTGAAGTGGTGATAAATATTTGCGACTATGATATGGTGCAGCAAATGAGTCTTACCAGTTGTGAGTTTCCAAAAGAAGTGGATGAATTTGTAAAAGCGGGATTTACAAAACAGGAGGCGCTGCATGTGCGTCCACCCATGGTACAGGAAGCAAAAGTAAAATTAGAATGTAAAGTAATTGAAATAAAAAGCTTAGGCAACGAAGGTGGCGCCGGGCAATTAATCATTGCAGAAATAATTTGCATACATGCAGATGAAAATATTTTAAATAATGAAGGCACCATGATTGACCAGCGCAAACTGCATCATGTGGCACGGCTTGGTGGCGATTGGTATTGCACTGTAAATGAAAATGATTTATTTACTGTGGCAAAGCCAAATGTAAGGCTGGGTATAGGTTTTGATGCCTTGCCTGGCAGTATATGCAGGAGTAACATATTATCCGCAAATAACCTGGGGCAGCTTGCAAATGTACATGAGCTGCCGGATATAGATGCCTCATTTGAGGATGAAGCACTGAAAAATATCATACAGTATTATTCAATAAATCCTGATGATATGGAAAATGAACTGCACCGCTATGCAAAAAAACTTTTGGATAATGGCAGGGTAAGTGACGCATGGCAGGTGCTTTTATCAAATGTGCAGGCTTAAGAAAATAAACTCATTAAATTTTTGGGTCTAGCATCTGCGCAGCATCCGCGTCAAGATAAATGGTTAAGCTTGGGTGGCAGCGCAGCAGGCTTGCAGGTATTTCTTCACTTATATTTCCTTCAATTAGTTTTTTTACAATAGCTGCTTTGTGGCTGCCGCTTACCAGTAAAAAAATATGTTTTGATTCGAGCAATGTGCCAAGCCCCAGCGTAAGGCCTTTTGACAGCTGTTCAGCATCTTTAAAATATTTTTGCCCCACCCGTTTTGTTTGTTCATCCAGTTCTGCCACATGCGACCGCAGCAATACAGAAGTATGCGGTTCATTCATCCCCACATGGCCATTCATTCCAAGTCCAAGCACAGATATATCAATGCCGCCATGCTGTGCAATAAATGCTTCAACCCACTCACATTCTGCATTTGTATTATTTGCCTTCCCATCAAAAAAACAAACCTGTTCGTCTTCTATATGCAGCGGCTGAAACAATTGTTCTTTTAACCGCGTGTGGCAACTCTTATTGTCATTATCATTCATACCCATCCATTCATCCAGGCCCACAAAAAACCAGTTGGAAGGATTAAACTTTTTCTGGTAAAAAAGATTTCCCATTTCTTTATACAGGCCAACAGTTGTATCACCTGTTGCCGGGCACAATAAAGGCTGAGGATATGCCCGCATGGCTTCTGTCAAATCTTTTGCAACCTGTGCAGACATAGCTTCATAAGAAACCGCATTTATAATTTTCATTGAAAGGATTGTTGGTATCAAAGTTATTGCCTCAATGCCTTTAGGTGAAATTATTTTAATTGCAACAAACCAGTTTTGAAAAACCAGTATTTGCAAAACAGTTATTCAACTGAGCTTATCTGCCACAGGCTGAAGGGCAAACAAAACCAAGCGGGATATTATTACGGCTTTTTGTACGCTGTTTTATTTGCCTGTTGCACTACTTTTAAAAAAATATCCTATGCTACTTACAGAAAAGCTATTCCTGTCAAAAACCGACAGGGCTGCAGCCAACTTAAAAGCTGGTCTTGAATTTTTACAGGCCAATAAAAAAAAGCCGGGCATTACGGCATTGCCCAGCGGGCTGCAATACGAAATAATTAAACAGGGACAGGGCACCAAACCCTGGCCAACCCAGCCGGTAACCTGCCATTACCAGGGCGCTTTGATTAATGGCAGCGTGTTTGACAGCACTTTGCGCCGCCGCAAACCTGCTACTTTCCGTTTGAACACGGTAATAAAAGGTTGGACAGAAGGTCTCCAGCTTATGACAGAAGGCAGTAAATGGCGGCTGTATATTCCACCGCATTTGGGTTATGGTGAAACCTATGTACCCGGCATAAATCCAAACAGTACATTGATATTTGAAGTGGAATTGATTTCGGTGGATTAGCTATTTATACCTCGTTTATTTCAATACATTGGCTGTTGAGAATTCATACTGCATCGTTAGTGCATTAAAAAAGCAGTTATAAAATTTATTTCATAACTGCTTGATTTCATCTGTGGTGTGGGGCGGGATCGAACCGCCGACACAAGGATTTTCAGTCCTTTGCTCTACCGACTGAGCTACCGCACCTTCCAATTTAAAGTTTGCAATTGCAGATCTTAAATTTCAATTGGGCTGCAAATATAATGGCAATCTGCAAAATGTAAAAATCAATTTGCAGAGCTGCCGGTTATAAACAAACTGCCTT
>JBBRAD010000038.1:0-27146 GCA_038207175.1 Chitinophagales bacterium | reverse complement strand
TGCATCAAAGGCAATATTCTTCAAATTAAACCTCCATTTTTTTTATTAACATTTTCACAAAACAAATTGCAGTCTTCTTTAAGTGGCTGCTAATTGATTTATATTTGAAGCACAACTTTAGTATTTAGACGAACTGACGTTACCTGCCATTTAAATAGACACTACTAACTTTACATAGAATATGAAAATTGCGAAAAGTAACAGTGGACTTGTTATTGGAGCGGTATTTACAGCAGTTTCATTATTACTTACATTGACGTTCTTTGTTCCAATTATTTCTGTTCTTCCAGGATTAATTTTTGAGACAATTGCAAAAAATATAGTTAATAATAACCCATACAGTAACGTTGGTAAATTGACAATTCTTCTATTATCAATAATTTTTATTGCGGCTCTCGTATTTTCTTTGATTTGGATAAGAAAAACTGTAATTAAACAAGGACAAATTTCAAAAGGCAATATTATTGTTATCATGTTAATCATGTATTTTATTATTCATTCATTAGGGTTTTATATTTATTGGGGACTTGCTTTAAATTTCAGAAGTGACGGACAATTAATATTTGCTGCTGTAGTTAGCGTTCCCATTAGCAGCTTTGCATTTATTTTTATTGGATTACTTATCGACAAAGTAAAAAACAAAGCTTGGGCTAATACAGTTTTGGAAAATCCATAAGACAAAAAACGGCAGGTAACAATAGGTGGCTGATGCACAACCACCTTTTTAAAAAATAGCTGTTTGCTTTTTAATGCTGTTAAAGCATTTGTTTACCATCAAAATTTGACTTTAATTTTTTACAGTATATAATTATTGGAAGCTCTATATAGGCTAATAGAATATAAAACAACAAAAAAAGCATGTTGCAGCCTTGCCTACATTGCTTTTACATCAGCCTGTACCTTTCTGGTTGTAAACTCCCGGGTGTTGTATAACAGCTATTCCAAACGCAGGGTCTCATCCCACGCTCAAAAGCTGCGCTATGAAGACCCTGCTAAGACCAAAATTCTTACTCCATTCTTCACATTGTTAATTAATCTTCATTTGCTGCAAACTTCTGCTTTCTTACCTTTGCGGCTTATTATAAAACGGGATCATTGCTGAATGGATAACAAGGCGTACAAGAGTGCGACGCAACAACAGTTTAACAGAGAAATGAATGCCAGGTAAAAAAAATATTTTTTTAGTTTCTAATGTCCGCCTCCGGCGGATTTAGGGTAAATCTTTTCAATGGAAGTAACCGTAAAAACAGCCGAAGAATTAAGGCTTACCGCAGAAGAATTTGAACTGATAATACAAAAACTCGGCCGCACCCCAAACTTTACTGAGCTCTGCGCTTTCAGCGGCATGTGGAGCGAACACTGCAGCTATAAAAATTCCATCAAATGGTTAAAGACGCTGCCGCGCAGCGGTGGCCGCATGCTGGTGGATGCCGGCGAAGAAAATGCCGGCCTGATGGATATGGGCAACGGTTTTGGGGTAGTGTTTAAAATTGAGAGCCATAACCATCCTTCAGCAATTGAACCTTTCCAGGGTGCGGCAACGGGTGTGGGCGGCATACAGCGCGATATTTTTACGATGGGTGCAAGACCTATTGCATCACTGAACAGTTTACGTTTTGGAAATTTAGAGGATAAAAAAACACAACGTTTATTGACCGGCGTGGTGCATGGCATTGGCCATTATGGAAATTGTTTTGGCGTACCCACTGTGGGCGGCGAGGTTTATTTTGAAGAATGTTATCATACCAACCCGCTTGTAAATGCAATGAGTGTGGGGATTGTAAAAATTGGGAAGACCATCAGCGCTACTGCAACGGGTGTGGGTAATCCTGTTTTTTTTGTTGGGAGCGCAACAGGAAAAGATGGAATTGGCGGTGCAAGTTTTGCAAGTGCAAATATTACTGCGGACAGTGCGGAAGATTTACCTGCAGTACAAGTGGGCGACCCGTTCCAGGAAAAGAAATTATTAGAAGCGTGTTTGGAAGTGATTGAAACCGCCGCTGTTGTTGGCATGCAGGACATGGGTGCAGCAGGAATTATTTGTTCCACTGCGGAGATGAGTGCGAAAGGAGAATCAGGAATGCGGATAGATTTGGATAAAGTTCCTACGCGACAAAAGAATATGAAGGCATGGGAATTATTATTAAGTGAGAGCCAGGAGCGCATGCTAATTGTGGTAGAAAAAGGAAAAGAAGAAGCCGTATTAAAAGTGTTTGATAAATGGGATTTACCATGCAGCAAAATTGGAGAAGTTACTGATGATAAATTGTTGCGGTTTTATATGCATGGAGAATTAGAAGCATCCATACCTGCACATGAACTGGTATTGGGTGGCGGGGCACCGCAATACACAAGAGAATACAGCGAACCAAAATATTTATCAAAGGTTGCTGATTTTAAAATTGAGGATATAAAAGATATTGAGAATAACGAAGAATTAAAAGCAGTTGCAGAAAAAATTATTTCAATACCAAATATTGCAAGCAAACGCTGGGTAACCGTGCAGTACGACAGTACCGTTGGCGCAGCAAATGCAGGTACCAATGCACCGTCTGATGCTGCGGTTATTCTTGCAAAAGGTACAGGTAAAGCACTTGCAATAACAACAGATTGCAACAGCCGCTATGTATTTGCGGATCCGGAAAAAGGCGCCATGATTGCAGTGGCCGAAGCTGCAAGAAATATTGTGTGCAGTGGCGGGGAGCCGATAGGTGTAACCAATTGTTTAAACTTTGGCAACCCTTACGATCCAGAGGTATATTACCAGTTTGTAAAAGCGGTAACAGGCATGGGTGAAGCATGCAGAAAATTTAATACGCCGGTAACAGGCGGCAATGTAAGTTTCTATAATCAAAATCCTGAAGGTCCTGTTTACCCCACACCAACAATTGGCATGGTGGGAATTATTGACAATATGGAAAACAGGATGACGCTTGATTTTAAGCAACAGGGAGATATCATCTTTTTAATAGGTGAATCAAAAAATGATATTGCTTCATCAGAATACCTGCATAAAATAAAAGGTGTGGAATTTTCTCCTGCCCCGCATTTTGATCTGGATGAGGAATATCATATCCAGCAATCTGTAAAAGGGTTGATCGAAAATAAACTTATTCAAAGTGCCCATGATATCAGCGAAGGCGGCTTGCTGGTAACCCTGCTGGAAAAAGGCTTCAACAGAAATTTAGGTTTTACTGTGGAATCCATTTCAGAATTAGATGAGGATACAATTATGAGAAAAGATGCCTTTTGGTTTGGCGAAGCACAGGGCAGAATTGTTGTATCTGTTGCAGATGAAAAGGTGGCTGATTTTTTACGTCATTTGGAAAAGTGTGAATTATTTCCTTTGCAACTTGGAACCGTTACTCCGGGTCGAATAGAAATTGATAATCATGATTGGGAGAACATTGGCTGCTGGAGAGAAAAATATGAGACTGCCATTGAGAAACTGCTTGTATAAATTTTCATGCACAGCAAAGAAGAAATATTATCAGCCTTTGAAAAAAAATACACTGAAGTATATGATTTTATTCTTCAGCAGCCTGCAGAACTGTTTGAAGAAATGCCAGGCGGTAAATGGTCTGCAGGTCAGCATATTGATCATTTAACCCGTTCCATAAAACCGCTGAACCTTGCTTACCGGTTGCCGGGTTTTGTCTTGCGGCTTATGTTTGGAAAACCCGGCAGGCCCTCCCGGTCTTTTGATGGGCTGGTAGAAAAATATAAAACAAAACTTGCATCGGGCTATGGAGCCACAGGGTCATTTGTGCCACCTGTTATTTCCCTCACAGACAAAGAAAAAACCCTGAAAGAATTTAAAATGCAAAATGAAACGCTTTGCAGAGTTTTGGAAAAATGGGATGATTCAAAATTTGATAATTATTTATTGCCGCATCCATTACTTGGCAAATTAACTTTGCGCGAAATGATGTTTTTCACCGTTTACCACAATGAACACCATCTGCAAACCCTGAAACAAAGAATTACTGACAAACTTTAATGTGTTTTATATAATAAAGATGTTTAAAAAATACTGGAAATATGACAGCCGGAAAATCAGAAAATTTTAAAAGCCCCCCTTTAGGGGATGGGGGCATCATTGTTACCGGTGCAGCGGGTTTTATAGGCAGCTGTATGGTTCAGCAACTGAATGAGCTTGGATATGAAAATCTAGTCCTGGTGGATGATTTTGGTGCCGAAGAAAAAAGACAGAACTGGGAAAATAAAAAATATGCGCATATCATCGAACGGTACAATTTATTTGAATGGCTGCATACACATCAGCCCCAAATAAATTTTGTTATTCATCTTGGCGCAAGAACCGATACTACTGAATTTGATTATTCCATTCTTGAGGAACTAAACCTTGAATATTCACAGGATGTATGGAACTACTGCACAGCTTACGACGTGCCGCTGATTTACGCTTCATCCGCTGCAACATACGGTGCAGGGGGGGATGGCTATAATGATAACCATGAAATGGTTGAAAAACTGGAGCCGCTGAACCCTTATGGCAGAAGTAAAAATGAATTTGATAAATGGGCGCTGCTGCAGCAAAATCAGCCACCATTCTGGGCAGGTTTAAAATTCTTTAATGTATATGGACCGAATGAATATCATAAAGCAAGAATGGCGAGTGTGGTATTTCATTCTTTCAATCAAATAAAGAAAGACGGAGTGGTAAAATTATTTAAGAGCCACAAAGAAGGTTTTAAAGATGGCGAGCAACTGCGTGATTTTATTTATGTAAAAGATGTGGTGAAAGTAATTGGGTGGATGATGAAGGCAGTGGACAATGGACAATGGACAACGGACAAAAACGGTCTGTATAACCTTGGCACCGGCAGGGCAAGAGCTTTCAATGATTTGGTGAATGCAACTTTTTCCGGATTAAATATTCAGCCAAATATTGTTTATATTGATATGCCAGGGGATATAAGCGATAAATATCAATACTTCACTGAAGCGAAGATGGAAAAATTGCGGGGTGCGGGTTATGAAGGTAAATTTTATTCACTTGAAGAAGGCGTAGTGGATTATGTAAAAAATTATTTAGCGACAGGGAAAATTTATTAATTTTAGAAAAATTGCTTTTATGACAGTTGTAGCAAAAAAGAAGCTCAGCAAAAAAGAGAAAGCAAAAATTTTCGATTCAGCTTTAGAAAAAATCAGACCGATTGATGTTGTTAAATACAAAGGGAAATTTAAATGGAATGGGGACCCATTAAAATTGCAAAAAGAATGGAGAGATGAATAAAGAATTGATTCTTCCTGATACAAACATTATTATTTATACCTGAAGGAAGACCCTGCAATTTCTGATTTTATTAATGGCAAAAGAGGAGTTATTAGGCTGGAAAAATATCACTCAAAAAAATAAAATAGCAATTGAAATTTTTCTTAATGATTGCATGTTTATTGAATACAGCGTTCATATAAAACATGCAACAATTGCAATGATGTCAAAATATGGTTTAAAACTGGCTGACGCATTTATTGCAGCAAGCGCAGCAGAATTTGATATACCTCTTGTATCTGCAGGTAAGGTATTTACAAAAGTACATGAACTTAATTTTATTAATATTAGTCCAACAATTAAATAATGTCTAATAAAAAAATTGCAATCATTGGCGGTGGTAACCTTGGTTCAGCAATCGCTGAAGGTCTTATCAGCAGCGGGTTTGTGCATGCTGAAGATATTATTATCACCAAAAGAAATACTGCACCGCTCCAGTCACTGAAAGAAAAAGGCGCGGCCGTAACCAGCAATAATACAGAAGCAGTTCAACTTGCTGAATGGATTATTCTTGCCGTAAAACCTTTCCAGGTAAGGGAAATATTGGAGCAGCTTAAACCGCACCTTGATGCGAAACGTCATGCCCTTGTAAGCGCCATCACCGGTGTATGGATAAAAGATATACAGGATATTCTGGGAACTGATTTCACGCTCTTCCGCGTAATGCCAAACACGGCTATCGCCATACAGGAAAGCATTACGTGTATCTGCAAACACAATGCGGATGATGAACAGGTAAATTATGTTTCTGACCTTTTCAACCAGTTGGGCAAAACAGTTTTTGTGGAAGAAAAATTAATGGATGCCGCAACTGTGCTGGGCGCATGCGGCACCGCGTTTGCCATGCGCTATATACGCGCCAATATCCAGGGTGGTATTGAAATTGGTTTTGATGCTGCCACTGCCTCACTTATTGCAGCGCAAACGGTAAAAGGCGCCGCGCAATTACTGCTTACAAAACACACGCACCCCGAACAGGAAATTGATAAGGTTACCACGCCCAAAGGCTGCACCATTGCGGGTTTAAACGAAATGGAGCACCAGGGTTTCAGCTCTTCATTAATAAAAGGTGTTGTTACAAGCTATAAGAAAATTGTGAATGATATGTAAAGCTGCTGGTCTTTTTTCTGATACCGGCTTTAGTTTTTCATGGCATCTTCGTTGTGTCACTCACTTGTACTTTTGTTTTTTTTGCGGCAGGTAAAAGGTCACTATCTTATTCCGGCTTAACTGCTGCAAAATTTTTCTCTTCAATAAATTTTAATATATCTTCTCTTCCATCTTTCTTTACTGCGCTGGTAATAAAACTTTGCGGTAAAAATTGCCATGTTTCACGCATGGCATCAAGAAATGCTTTTACATTTCGTGCCACTACTGCGGTTTTTTCTTTATCGGCTTTTGTAAATACCAATGTAAAAGGCACTTCCCATTTGTCTAACTGGTTTACAAATTCAAGGTCATTTTTTTGCGGGCTGTGCCTTGCATCAATCAGCGCAAAAACATTTACCAGGTTTACTCTTTTGCGAAAATAATTTTCAATCATCTGCTCCCATCTCCTGCGGCTTGACTGGGAAATTTTTGCATAACCATAACCGGGCAAATCAACCAAGTACCATTTTTTTATTTGCTTTTTATTTGCTGACCCACTTTCAATTTCATAATGATTGATGAGTTGTGTTTTTCCGGGTTCTACTGATGTTTTTGCAAGCTTTGAATTATTGCAAAGCATATTGATAAGTGAGGATTTCCCTACATTGCTGCGGCCGATAAATGCATATTCGGGCCGGTCTGCTTTTGGGCATTTATCGTAAGAAGGACTGGAGATAATGTATGCTGCTTTTTTTATGATCATTCGATAATTTGATTAAACAAAGTGAGATGATTTTGTATTTCTTCACTTAAGTTCTGAACGTTGAAGAGTGCGACGCAACTGAAGCATCAAAGTAGTAACAATGGCTGGTTCAAAAAATAAAAAAATCTTTGCCTGTAAATTTAATCTTCGTTTCTTGTTTCATCTTTATGCAGCAGTAAACTGTCAGCAGGATATTTTGCCTTAATGGTATCTCTTATTGTTTGCGCCCAATGCTGTATCTTTTGTTTTTCGTCAGCGGTAAGTATTGCATTTTTATGGATCCATGTATATGAATCCAGTGGCATATCTCCCTGCTTTACTTCTTTTATGGTTGATTCCAATTTTTTGTATTGCCAGCGGATGGGATAGCTGCCAAAGTCACTGAAGTTTACACTCCATTTGGCATCTTCAATATGGTTATTCATCCACCAGGCAACGGGCTGAATATTAAAATACCATGGATATACAGTGTTGTTGCTATGGCAGTCGTAGCATGCTTTTGCGAGGATTGTATGCACATCATCAGGCACTGTATAAACTTTGGCAATATCAGTTGGAAGTATTTGCGACGACTGATTTTTCTCAGGGCGTATGAACTGAATTACTATTAATACAATTACCAGCAGCCACAGGATTTTTTTGAAAAATTTCATAACGTTTCAGGATTAATTAAAATATTACCTGTCATTTCTTTGGGAACAGGCAGACCCATCATGGTTAAAATAGTTGGTGCAAGATCAGCAAGCTTACCGGGTTTTATATTTCCTGTCCATTTTTTATCAATAATAAAAAACGGAACAGGGTTCATTGAGTGTTGCGTATTGGGTGAGCCATCTTCATTTATCAAATAATCTGCATTGCCGTGATCGGCTGTTAAGAAAATTGTATAGCCATGATCAAGCGCTGCGGTTACTACGCGCTGCACACATTTGTCCACAGTTTCAACTGCTTTTATTACAGCATTCCATACGCCTGTATGCCCTACCATATCTGCATTTGCGTAATTGAGGCAAATAAAATCCGCTGTTTCATTTTCAATTTCAGGAATGAGTTTATCAGTAATTTCAACTGCACTCATTTCCGGTTTCAGGTCGTAGGTAGCCACTTTGGGCGAAGGAACCATAATGCGGCTTTCACCATTAAAAGGTGTTTCCCTTCCGCCGCTGAAAAAGAAAGTTACATGCGGGTATTTTTCCGTTTCAGCAATGCGTATTTGTTTTTTATTAGTTGCCTCCAATACTTCACCAATAGTGTTGTTTAAATTATCATTATCAAAAATGATGCGGACATTTTGAAAAGTTTTATCATATTCCGTCATCGTGGTATAATGCAAATTAAGTTTATGCATATTTAAATCAGCATGATCTTCCTGTGTAAGCACATGCGTGATTTCGCGGCAACGGTCTGTGCGGAAATTAAAGCAGATGGCTGTATCGCCGTCGTTTATTGTTGCTATTGGATGCCCGGTTTCATCAACAATTACGGTTGGTTTTATAAATTCATCTGTAACATTTGCTGCATAAGATTGCTCTACTGCCGCAATAGCATCTGTTGCTTTTTGTCCTTCACCATTTACCATGGCGTCATAAGCAAGCTTTATGCGTTCCCAGCGTTTATCGCGGTCCATAGCATAATAGCGGCCACTTACGGTAACAATTTTACCAACGCTTTTATTTAAATGCTCTTGCAATTCTTTTATAAAACCAAGCCCGCTTTTGGGGTCGCAGTCGCGGCCATCGGTGAAAGCATGAATAAATACATTTGTTAAACCTTCGGTTTTGCATACATCGCAAATAGCTTTAACATGATTGATATGGCTGTGCACGCCACCATCACTTACCAATCCTAAAAGATGTAGTGGTTTGTTATTTTCTTTTGCATAGCGGATGGATGCAAGCAGGTATTCGTTTTTTACAAATGAACCGTCACGGATAGCAACATTTATGCGTTGCAGCTCCTGGTACACAATCCTTCCGGCACCCAGGTTTAAATGACCCACTTCACTATTGCCCATCTGCCCATCGGGGAGGCCCACCGCTTCGCCGCAGGTAATAAGCGTTGTATTTGGAAATTTGCTGTATAAAGAACTTACAAAAGGAACATCCGCATTCTGAATAGCATCGGATGATTTTATTTTACCCAGGCCCCATCCGTCCATAATAATGAGTATTACTTTTTTGTTTTCCATCAGGTAAAGTTAGGCCAATTTGCGGATTGACAGGAACTGCATAGCTTTGCGCCGGTCCGGGAAAACAGTTTGGCATATTTTTAGCAGCCTTTATAACATGAAAAATAAATTTACAATGAAAAACATCCTGTTGATGGCGGGTTTGGTTTTATCCATTGCTTCGTTTGGACAAACGCCCAACGGAGATGTGATTGTAAGCGCTTTAAAGCAGGGAGATGCTGCTCAGTTCACCAGTTACTTTGATAATTTTGTGGATATTAAACTGCCTGAAAAAGATGAAATAAAAAATGTGGGTAAAACACAGGCAAGTGTAACCATGAAAAGTTTTTTTGATGAAACCAATATCAATGGTTTTGATGAAACTTCGCGCAGGGAGCTTTCGGGAACCATGTATCTTACCGGCAAACTGAAAGGGGGTGCAAAAGATTACAATCTTACACTAATGATGAAAAGCAAAAGTGACAGGCTAACGATTATTACGGTGCGGATAAATTAAAATACAATACACATACTTTAAAACAAAATCCCGCACCTGCGGGATTTTGTTATTGTAATTTAAGCGGATATTCCTGTTTCAATTTCATGGCCAAACTGGAGCATGTACCCGTTGTTATCATAGATAGCAAACTCGCGCATGCCCCATTCAAAATTTTCTACCGGGTAGCAGATTTTTACTTTGTCTTTTAAAAACTCCCACATTTCATCTGCATTATTTGTGCTGAAATAAAATGTTCCGGTAAACAAAGGTTTTTCAAAAGCTGTATGTTCATTGGGTTTTGCAAGCATGATGTTTACATCATCGCGGTGCAGCGATGCCCAGCCCCAGTCATCATTAAATTCGCCGCAGGTGAAGCCGAGGATATTTGTATAAAAGTCTATGGTTTCATGTAACTGTTCTGTCCATAGTATTGGGCGCAGGTAAGTAAGTTTCATTGAAGAAGATTTTATAAAATGCTTAATTGATTTTGCAGTGTACACGTGCAGAGAATGCGGTTGAAATGATATAGCCGGGTCAGGAAAATATTACAACTTTTCATACAGTGCCCTCAGTTTATCACGTGTAATTATTTGTTCCCAGTTTTTTCCCAAAGCGTTTTCCCACAATGGTTTCATACCTATGGAAACATCTATCATTTTATTGAACTGTTCACCTGTTAATCCTTTGCAGATGCCCTGTGGTATATCAATATTATTTTTCTGCACCATGCTTTTAAATTCTGCAACACCTTCAGGATAATATTCTTCCAGGTGGTTCATTACGATGCAGTTTCCTATGCCGTGCCTTGTTCCCAGCAAATAACTTAAACCATAACTCACCGCATGTGCCACGCCTACCTGCGAGTAGGCAATGCTCATGCCGCCTGCATAAGAGGCCATCATGAGTTTATCATCGCATTCATTGTCCCATTTATTTTTTTGAAGAAAAACTTCCTGGCAAAGCTGTAATGCCTTGTCTCCATAACTTTTGCTGAATTCATTTAAGTAAGTGCCCTGCAAACTTTCAATGCAGTGGATATAGCAATCCATACCGGTATAAAAACGCTGATTGGCAGGTGCATTTTCGCAAAGCTCGGGGTCAAGAACAATCTGGTCAAATGGAGTAAAATCAGAATTCATCCCTAATTTTTTTGTTGGGCCGGTAAGCACACAGGTCCTGCTTACTTCTGCACCTGTGCCGCTAAGTGTGGGGATACCTGCTTTATATACCCCTGGATATTTTACCAGATCCCATCCCTGGTAATCAGCAGATGAACCGGGATTGTTCATCATTAAAGAAAGAGCTTTTGCAAGATCCATTGTGGATCCGCCACCGATCCCGATGATTCCGCTGATGGTTTTAAATTCATCTTTCAGTTGCTGTGCAAGCGCATCTACATAAGATGTTTTAGGTTCATGGGTTATATCGGCTAAAATTATTTTATCGTTGCCGCGCAAAGGAATCCTGCTCTGCAGCGGCTGGTTCTCAAAAAAATGATCCAGCAGAAAAATCATGGGTGCACCGTTTTTACGCTGCGGCGCCAGTATTTCATCCAGTTGATTAAACGATCCCCTTCCATAAACCACATAACTTACCATTTTAAAATTGCGGAACTGTGCCATAAAAAAAATTTTTTTGCGAAGGTAAATATTCAATTTTAAGTATTGTTTTCTCTTATGTGTTTTACAACAAGCTGTGCAAGGCCGGCTTCATATCCTTTTTGCATCAGGTAGTTTATTGTTTTTGATTGCCTGTTCAGGTATTGTTCCTGTTTCAGGCTGCGCCATTTTTCTGCAGCTAATTTCTCCAGCACTTTAAAATATTCCCCTTCATCAATTTCTTTCAATGCTTTTTTTATATTGTATTCACTTACACACTTTTGTTTCAGTTCATATTTTATTTTTATGCGACCCCATTTTTTTATCCTGAACTTTCCGCCGGCAAAGGCAATGGCAAAACGCTCTTCATTCAAATACCCTTCTTCTATTAACTGTGAAAGCAGCGACTCCACCTGGGTTTTGTGCAAACCAAGGCCGTACAGTTTTTCTTTTGCTTCGGCATGGCTGCGTTCCTGGTAACCACAATAATGCTTTACTTTTTGAAATGCCTGTTCGGGTGATATTTTTTTAAATGAAGGATGGATATACTGATAAATTTTTAATTCTGAACAATGATAATATGTTTAAATTTGGGTTTAATCCGTTTCCCGTAATGAATCCGCGAAAGCTGAACATAATGCTTGTGGATGATGATGAAATTTACAGGTTCATCATAAGTAAAGCTATTGAATCCACGGGATTTATGAATAAGCTCTTCAGTTTTTCCAGTGGCGGCGATGCAGTTGAGTATTTAAAAAATAATGCTGGTGACAGTGCATCCACCCCCGACATTATTTTTCTTGATGTGAACATGCCGTATATAACCGGATGGGGGTTTCTTGAAATATTCACCGGTTTGGTATCCCAACTGCCAAAACCTGTAACCATTTATATGATAAGCGCTTCTCCTGATGAAGCTGATAAGCAGCATTCAGGTAAATTTAATGCAGTGAAAGAATATCTTGTAAAGCCCGTGAGCACAGAAAAATTCATTGAAATTTTTTCTTCAATCTGTGTTACGGAAATTTTCACACACAACTAATTCACATTCTCCTGTTGATAACCTCTTATTCTAAAAGAGGTGTTGGTATATATTAACATTTTACAGTAGGTTTGCCTGTATCGCTGTCAGCGGTATTACAAATACAAAAAGCCCAATATGAAATTTATTGTTTCTTCCGCTTCTTTATTAAAACACCTGCAGCAAATAAGCGGTGTAATAAATGCAAATACGGTACTACCTATCCTTGAAGATTTTTTATTTGAAATACAGGATAAAAAATTAAACGTGGTGGCTACCGATCTTGAAACTGTAATGCGTGTGCAGATGGAAGTAGAAAGTAAAACTAATGGAAAAGTTTGCATACCAGCAAGGATATTACTGGACTCTTTAAAAAATATTGCCGACCAGCCTCTTACTTTTAATATTGATAAAAACTTTGCTGTGGAAATTACCAGCGATAACGGCAAGTATAAAGTAATGGGCGAAAACCCAGATAATTTTCCAAAAGAACCTGTAGCAGATGATACAAACAGTTTTACCATGAGCAGCAGCGCATTGCTTACTGCCGTTAATAAAACTTTGTTTGCTGTAAGCAGTGATGACCTGCGCCCCGCGATGACAGGCGTGTTCTTTGAACTTACCAAAGATGCAGTACAGTGCGTGGCTACAGATGCGCACCGTCTGGTGCGCTATAAAAGAACCGATGTAAGCTGCCCCAAAGCAGATAGTTTTATTGTGCCCAAAAAGCCATTGAATTTACTGAAGGCAGCTTTGCCTGATAATGAAGATGAACTTACCATAAGCTACAACAGTAACCACCTTTTTGTGACACATGGTTCCACACAATTAATTTGCCGCCTGATTGACGCACGTTTTCCTGATTATAAAGTAGTGATACCGGCAGATAACCCTTATAAACTTGTTGTAAATAAAAATGATTTTCAAAATGCACTGCGCCGCGTAAGTGTGTTCAGCAATAAAAGCACCAACCAGGTGGCACTAAGCATAAGCGGCAGTGAACTGCAGCTTGCTGCACAGGATGTTGATTTCAGCTTTGAAGGAAATGAACGCATGAACTGCCAGTATGATGGCGAGGATATGCAAATTGCTTTCAATGCAAAATTTTTGATTGAAATGCTTAATGCAGCCGAAGGTGATGAAGTGAAAATGGAATTGTCAACGCCAACAAAAGCAGGCATCATAAAACCTATGGAGCAAAATGAAGGTGAGGAATTATTAATGCTGGTAATGCCGCTGATGCTGAACAGTTAACTAAGGCTATCCCGTTTTTCCATATATCCCTTTAAGAGATCCTTCCGGCAAATGGAAGGATTTTTTTATTTTGCATACCAATTAAGAAATGCTTTATAATTAATTACATGGATAAAATAATTGAATATTTCCAGCACATTCCGCCATTGCACCGCACATTAATACTGGCAGGCGGTATTACTTTTTTCTGGATGCTTGAAAGCGTTGTTCCTTTATTCCGTTTTAAATATCATAAATGGAAACATGCGGGCATCAATATTTTTTTTACAGTTACCACGCTTGTTGTCAATTTCTTTTTTGCACTGCTCATTGTTTTTGCGAGCGATTGGTGTATTGCACATAAGTTTGGCCTGCTGCAATGGTTTGCAATGCCTGTGTGGGTTGAGCTTGTTGCAGGCTTATTACTGATGGATTTAATTGGCGCCTACACCATTCATTTTATTGAGCATAAAATAAAATGGATGTGGAAATTTCACATGGTGCACCATGCAGATACCCATGTGGATACCACTACCGCTAACCGCCATCATCCGGGTGAAAGTGTATTCAGGGCTGTATTTGCGGTGATTGCAGTTTTTATCTGCGGGGCGCCTGTATGGCTGATAATGCTGTATCAGTCTTTATCTGTAGTACTTGCACAGTTCAATCATGCCAATATAAAAATGCCCGGATGGATAGATAAAATCCTGCGGCTTGTTATTGTTTCACCTGATATGCATAAAGTGCACCATCATTATATGCGCCCCGAAACAGATTCGAACTATGGAAATATTTTTTCATTATGGGACAGGATCTTCGGCACTTATCATTATACACCGGTTACGCAGTTAAAATATGGATTGGATGTGCTGCAGGAAAGAGATGATGAAAGCCTTGCGCAACAGTTGAAAACCCCTTTTGACGGCAGTATAAAAACAGATTATTGATATTTCATCCTGTAAAAACAATTGAAAATTTATAAAAAATTTTCAATGGCATCAATTGCATTTTGCAAACGCTCTTCATTACTGCCGGTTATTTCCACCCAGGGGGTCTGCTGGCTGATAAGAATATCTTTATAAATATTGTACAGTTCTTTCCTCGCCTGTTCATCGGGGTATTCGCGCAGTTCATCTTTTACCCAGGGCAAATCAATATTGCAGAGCAGGTACAAATCGTATTTTCCGGATGCAATTTCATCAAGAATAAACTGGTGGCATTTGCCAAAAACATATTCGCACCATACTTTCATTACATACATGTTGGTATCAATAAAAAGTAATGATGAGTGGCGGGCAGACAGCGGGGAATGCCGGGGAATAGTTATTGGCGGTTGACGGGTGACCATCAGCGAAACACATTCATCTTCCAGTGCTAACTGCCCTTTGGCAATAGTAAGCAGGTCTTCATAAGTATAACTTATCCCATTTGAGAGTAAATAATCCCTTGCGAACTCCGGGCACCAAAGCGTTTCAAAGTGGTGAGCCAGGTGCGCGCACAATGTACTTTTGCCCGTACATTCAGGACCGATGGCTACTATTTTTTTAAGCGGCTGCATTCCGGTATTTTTTAATCCATTCAAAATAACCCCATAAAGCTAATACAAGAAATAAAATATACATAACAGTAAACAGGATAAGATGTTTATAAAAAAACAATGGAATGGCCACAACATCAGAAACTATCCATGCAATCCAGTTCTCGATTTTTCTTTTTGCCATCCACCACATACCGGTAACCGCCGAAGCAGAAACAAATGAATCCAGCATGGGTACATTGCTGTTGGTAAAATTTTTAAGCAACCAGTAAAGTATTATCCACCCGGCAACAAAAAAAATTATCCCCACCCCCATTTCTTTTTTGCTACACCAGTTAATGGGATATTCATACACATTATTTTTTTTCTGCACCCAGTTGTACCATCCATACACGCTCATCACAAAATAATAAATATTCAATCCTGCATCTGCATACAACTGTGTGGCAAAACATATATATGATGCAAGCACAACGCCAATAATGCCTGTGGGATATACCAGTACATTATTTTTTTTGGCATACCACACACTGGCAATTTGTGTAATGGCCGATACAGCTTCCATCCGGTTAAGGTGCTGCACATCTGCAATAAACTGCTGATAAATTTCTTGCACTGTCATGCCATGAAGGTACAAAACAGGAAAATGATAATAGTCCTGCGGAAACATCAAATAACAAATACCCATACCCAAAAAGTAACAATATATTCATCAAATAAAAATTTTGCTTCCCAAATTTTTTTTAAATTGTACCCTCAAAAAAATACAATCACTAAAAAATTAATTATTATGACAACACAGGAAGTAGCTAACCGCTTTAATGAACTGGCGCAAAGCGGCCAATGGGATAAAATACAGGAAGAACTGTATGCCGAAAACGCTGTAAGCATTGAGCCGCCCCATTCTATGGCAATAAAAAGCGCCGAAGGCATGGCCGCTATAAAAGAAAAAGGCAAACGTTTCCAGTCCATGATGGAAGAGATGCATGGCGGGTATTCAAAAGAACCGCAGGTAGCGGGGAATTATTTCAGCCTGGCCATGGGCATGGATGTAACCATGAAGGGTATGGGCCGCACAACCATGGATGAGATAGCAGTGTATGAAGTAAAAGACGGAAAAATTGTAAAAGAGCAATTCTTTTTTTAAGCTGTAATGCTTTGCTGAAAGATCAAAGTAAATTAAAAAGCGCCCCGGCAGATAGCGGGGCGCTTTTAGTATTCACTCATAACAAAAAATCTATTCTGCTTCTGCCACCACTTCCTTTACTTCGGGTATCATGCGTTTCATCATGCCTTCAATACCCGCTTTTAAAGTAATCATGCTTGAAGGGCAGCCACTGCAGCTTCCCTGAAGCATCAGGTTTACGGTGCCTGATTCGTAACTGCGGAACTGAATGGCGCCGCCATCCATCTCCACTGCGGGTTTTACATAGTTATCCAGCAGTTCTTTTATGCGTTTCACTACATCATCATCATCCGCGCTTACCGTGTTGCTTGCTTCCTGTTTTATCTGCGCCACTTCCTCTTCATTTACCACTATACCACCGCCTTCCAGATAATCTTTTAAAAACTGTTTTACAGAAGGTATTACATCCTGCCAGTCTTCAGTATCCAGTGTTTTTGTAATAGTAATAAAATTGCTGGCAATAAATACACTTTTAATAAATGGAAAACTGAACAGTTCTTTGGCAAGCGGCGAAGGGCCCGCAGTACTCTCATCTGCAAAATCAATGCTTTTGCCAGGGTACAATAATTTGTTTGCCACAAACTTCATCGTTTCCGGGTTTGGGGTCATTTCAGTATAAATGCTTATAACCGGGTTTCCTGTTTTTATCATAATAATTTTATTTTTTTAAACCTGGCTGCAAAACTTTGCTCGGTTGTGTTCCCGCCCGGCAGGACTCTTTTACGCCCGGTTCTTTATTCAGTTTTTCAAAAGCAAAAATAAACAAATAGACTAAGGAGAACAGGCTTTTGAGCAGTTAAACGGGAAAGCTGAGCATTTTTTTCGTTTATCGAAAAATAGAAGGGTTAAATTATCCCGTACAATAAGTGTAATAGAGTTACGCTAACTTGCAGCAATATTTTTTATGAACCGGAATATAGTTTTTATTGCTGCAATTTTACTGGTTGCCCGGTTTAATTCTTTTGCCCAACCCGGAAAAATTATTTCTGCAAAACATACTGTCTCCATCACATTTCATAATAAGGCAGGAGATGCGGATTTGCACTTAGACAGCAGTTGCACAAACCCTTTTGGCGAAATATTTATTGTGAAACAATTCAAATATTATATTTCTAATATCCGTCTGCGCGATGATGATACAAAAAAAACTGAATCATTCCCCGGTAAATATTTTCTAATTGATCAAGCCGATTCATCTTCAAAAATTATTTTGCTCAGCACATCACTTAAGCATATTATTTCTATTGAATTTATGCTGGGTGTGGACAGTTTAAAGAATGTATCGGGCATACAAACCGGAAGCCTTGATCCTGCAAAAGGAATGTTCTGGACATGGAATACAGGATATGTAATGGCAAAACTGGAAGGAACCTCCGCAGCAGCAAATACACCACAGCACAGCTTTTCCTGGCATGTGGGGGGTTACAAAAAAGGCGAAGCCACTGCAAGAATGATTTATTTAAAGCTGCCGGTCATAAGCAACCAGGCACCGGGTATCAGGTATCAGCAACCAGGCTCCGGTACAATAAATATTAACGCTGATATTTTAAAATGGTTCAATGCACTGCATGAAATAAAAATTGCAGGACAGCCATTCTGCCACCAGCCAGGCGCACTTGCTGTTTCACTAGCTGATAATTATTCTGCCATGTTTACCGTTTCTTATAACCACGAATGAAATTATCCCGCGCCATATTGTTTGTACTTTTATTTATTTTCTGTGGTGTTTTTTTTATGTCGTTTAACAATAGCCCGGGTTTTAAAACAACCCCGCTTAAATTTATTGTACCCAAAGGATGGCCGCAGCCTGTATATGATTTTAAAAATAACCCTTTAACAAAACAGGGTTTTGAACTTGGCAGAAAATTATTTTACGATGGGCGATTAAGCCGTGATGGAAACTTTTCCTGCGCAAGCTGCCACCAGCAGTTTGCGGCTTTTGCTACTTATGATCACAACCTGAGCCATGGATTTAATAACTCGGTTACGCGGCGCAATGCACCGGGTTTGTTCAACCTTGCATGGCAAAAAGAATTTATGTGGGATGGCGGCATCAATCATTTAGATGCCCAGCCGCTTGCACCCATCACTGACACAACTGAAATGGCGGAAAGCATAGAAAACGTTTTAAAAAAATTAAATGCCGACCCGCAATACAAAAAAATGTTTACTGCTGCTTTTGGCGATGCAACCATCAATACACAGCGCATGACAAAAGCATTAAGCCAGTTTTTAGTGATGATGGTAAGCAGCAACAGTAAGTACGACCGTGTAATGCGCGGGCAGGACAGTTTTAATTTGCCGCAGCAATTAGGGTATGATATTTTTAGACAAAAATGCATTACCTGTCACCAGCCACCACTGTTTACAGATTTCAGTTACCGCAATACAGGTATTGCCGTTGAAGACTTCCTGCAGGATTACGGGAGGATGAAAATAACCCGCAACGCCGCTGATTCATTAAAGTTTAAAGTGCCCAGCCTGCGCAATGCACAGGTTACTTTTCCTTATGGCCATGATGGAAGATTTTATTCACTGCTTGATGTGCTGAACCATTACCGCAATGGCGTGGTGAACGGGCCAACAACCGATTCAATTGTAAAAAATAAAATCCCGTTATCTAATTTTGAGATTGGGCAATTGCAGGCATTTATTTATACATTAACCGATTCTTCTTTTTTAAATGACCCTCGTTTTGCCCACCGGGTTTTGAAAACCGCACACCGCAGCCACCTGCACAGCATGAGCATAATTATAAATATCAATAAAAACTCAGAAAAATTTTTGGTCCCGGCTCTAAATCATTGGGCGGCATTTTTGCATCGCACCCTTGTGCTGCAAACCAATTATAAACATTCAGCTATCCTTATAAGTATAATAGGAATTTGCCTGTGCAGTGCAGGTAATCACCAAATCATTTATGCAAACATGCGGAGGCAGCGTAGCACAGTAAAACACTGTGCTGGCAATATCTTCAGCAGATAATGGTGTGTATCCTTCATACACAGCTTTTACTTTTTGTTCATCCCCTTTAAAACGCACAAGCGCAAATTCTGTTTCCACTGCGCCGGGGTGTATTGCAGTAACTTTTATTTTATGCGGAAGCAAATCAATACGCTGTGCCTTGCTTATGGCATCCACGGCAAATTTGCCGGCGCAATACACATTACCGTTTGTATAAACTTCTTTGCCGGCAGTAGAACCTATATTAATGATATGCCCTTTGCCTTTTGCAATCATAAAAGGCAATATGGCTTTTGAAACATAAAGCAGCCCTTTTACATTTGTGTCAATCATCGTGTCCCAGTCATCGATGGAAGCTGCATCAAAAGGATCGCGGCCCAAAGCAAGGCCGGCATTGTTTACCAGTATATCAATGGCTTTCCATTCTTCAGGAATATTTTCAAGGTATATAAATACATCCTCCCTTTTTTGCACGTCAAAAACCAGCGGCAATACCGCAATATTATATTGCTGCATCAAGGTTTTTGCAAGTAAGTGCAGCCGCTCACTTCTTCTTCCGGTGATGATGCAGTTCCATCCGTTTGCTGCAAATTTTTCTGCAATGGCCTTTCCAAAACCTGAAGTAGCACCGGTGATAAGGATAATATTTTTCATAAGCAATATTTCATAAGTACGATTTAAGTACAACATTTGCGCTCTGTCCGGCTAATGAAAAAGTCCTGGCTTTAAAATCGTACATAGTGCTTTGTACTTATCTTATCAGTACAGCAGTTCCTTTTTTTATTATAATATTACCAAGATAGTCTATCGCCTCAGCTTCAAACACATAAGTACCACTGGCTTGTTTTACTCCACCAAAAGTTCCATCCCAGCCTTTGTCTGTTTTACTTGTACTGAAAAGCATTTCGCCCCAGCGGTTAAATACCCTGAAAAATTTTAACTCTTTCATCCCCACAAGGATAGGTTTCAATACATCATTCAATCCATCCCCATTTGGCGTAAACCCTGTGGGGATAAAGATTTCCGGCAATGTTTTAAATACAGTTACTTTAATGTCATCATAGGCAAAACATCCTTCGGGCACACTTACTTTTACACGGTAAGTAATGGTATCGGGTGCAGTGGTGATAATTACGACAGGATTGGAAATGGTGGGATCATTCATGCCTGTGAACGGGCTCCAAGCGTAAATAGTTCCGCCAGTGGCATTCAACTGCAGCGGCTGATTGGCTACAATGATGGTATCGTTTCCGGCAAAAGCTGCAATGGGTGGTATTACTTTTACTGTAATGGAATCCCGTGCGGGTTTGGGGCAGCCAAGTGTATCATAAACTATAAGCAGGTAAGTAGTGGTTGTTTGCGGGCCGGCAACAGGGGTAAGCGTATTAGGGTTTAGCAGACTGTTTACCGGCGCCCATGTAAATTGTGAGCCTGTAATTTTTGCAAATAACTGCGTGGTTTTTCCAAAACAAATGGCTGTATCCAAACCTGCGTTGGCAAGCGGATAAGGGGCTACTTTTATGGTAAGTGAAGAAGCGGCATTGCACCTGCCGACGTTTGCATTTAAAGTGTATGTTGTTGTATTTTGCGGAAATGCAAGCGGGTTTTCGGTGTTGGCGTTGTTGAGACCTGATGGTGGCGACCATACAAAATTTATAGCATTTGTGTTTGGGTTAAGCATGATAGTATCGCCACGGCAGATGCTTGTATCATTCCCCGCATACAGACTTATAGAGGGTATTACGTTTACAATTATTGAATCGCTGTTCATACAGCCTTTGTCATTTACGTTTAATATATAAATAATAGTATCAGCGGGGTGCACAATTGGGTTTGCACTGTTTGGGTTAATGATATTAATAAGCGGGCTCCAGGAAAATACAGGAGCCAGGCCCTGTGCAGAAGAACGGAGCTGTACGCTGTCACCCCTGCATATAAGTGTATCGCGGAACGGAAGATTAATGAGCGGTTTGGCAAATGCGGTTATGATATTGGTTGCCGTATCAATACAGCCTTTACTGTTGGTAACAATGAGTGTAACCGTTTTGGTACCTGAGGTGGAATAAGTATAAGGCGGTGGCGTTTGGAGGTTTGAAGTGTCAGACGTAGAAGACAAATCACCAAAATCCCAATGCCATGTGTTTACAAAACCATATTTTGTGAAGGTAGTATCAGTAAAATTAAATGGGTTTAAAAAACAACTGCCAATGACAGAAAAGCCGGGAATAAAGCCAGGGTAAACTTTTAGTATGCTTGTTGCTGAATCACGGCAACCCTGCGAATTTGCTACATTAAGTTTAATAGTATAACTTCCTGTATCCGCATAAAAGTAGGTAGGTTTGGGTAAATTGGAAGTATCGGTATTTATAAATGGTACGCCAAAATCCCAGTGATATTGCGTAATATTTGAAGCTGTGGATTCATTTTGAAAAGTGAAATTAAATCCATCGCAGGTGATGTAACTTGGCTTTAGCTGTGCACCTGAAAGCTGGCAATTAGCAACATTAATATGAATTTCCTTTTTTGTTTGCCCGATATAGATTCCATTTCTGAATTCAAATGCGCAAACAGCTACAACATAATCACCTGTAATGCCCGGAGCAGTTCCGGATATAATGCCAGTATTGGGATCAATTGAAACATTTGGACCCATGGGCGTTTGCCCTGTAAACCCAAATGCATAACTCAATTGCGTAAATGGCGGATTAGAGGGTGGATTAGGTTGTGCATTGACCTGGTCCCCGCCTGTCAATCCACTGCAAAATCCATAGGATAAAGAATCCCCATCGGCATCTGTAGCACTGAAATCAAATGTAAAAGGTGAATTTACACAAACAATAGCAGTGTCTTTTTGTGCAAATAATGGGCTGTTATTGTTTCTAACCGTAATACCATTTACCACACCGGGGATCCTGGTTGTATAGGTTACGCCAACATTAGCTGAATTATTTATATTTACAATACCTCCAATTCTGCAGCACCTCTGAACTGCAAGTATATAGCCAGCATTGTTATCCGGCAAATCAGTTATTGTTACATACTTATCAATGCGGTAACAAATGTCGGGTGGGTTATTTATACACGGGTCAAACTGTGTTTTCTTTTCAAAAACTGTTGGGCCAAGAGTTATAGTTATTTCCTTTGTAAGAAGGTTATTTGATCCGTCAAAAATTCCCAGGAAAACCTGTTGATCTATTTGTCCTCCCTGGGAACTGCATAATAAATACTGGTTAACTGTAATGCGGTATTTTGAAGTATTCGGACTGGATCCCTGGCCCATATACTCATAAAATATCCAGCCGCCTTTCAGGTGAAATGCATTTGCATGATAACAGGCAAAAAACAAAATAATAATTAAAGCAGTTTTTTTCATTCCCTGGTAAATTAACCTAAACTGTCGCCTGCTAAAATAAATTCAAGCAGGTATTTATTCATCAAATACTTTTCTTCCCACATACCCATATGTCCGCAGTTTTTCAATATGTGAATGTACGCAATTTTTGGAAGGTGCACCTGTTTCAGTACATCGTTCACCGGTGCTGCAGTATCTTCTGTACCCGTTACAAATAACACCGGCAGCTTGCTTTCTTCCAAAACATTTATGCGGCGGGGCCGGTTCATCATGGCTGTATAATATTGCTTCAGCGCTTCTTTTGAAAATTCTTTACTCCTCTCAACCAGTTCATTTACTTTTCCGGGATAGTTTTGTTTGAATTCCAACCCGAATAAACCCGGGATGGTATTTTTTAAAAATGGATACGCGCCGTATTGCCCAATTGTTTCAACAGCTTTCTTACGCAATTCCTTCTTCTCCGGGCTGTCTTCAAAAGCAGTGGAATGTACCAGGCCAAAGCCTTTCAGCAGTTGCGGGTATTTCTCTGCGAAGGCCAGCGTAATATACCCGCCCATGCTGTGGCCTGAAAGAATACATTCAGAAATATTTTCATGCAGCAGCAACTCATATACCGCATCTGCATAATCCTCAATACTAACTAAATTTTTATTGAACGGTGAACCACCGCTGCCGGGCAAATCCGGAACAATAAGCCTGCAATGGTTTTTTAAAAACTCAACCTGGTGATCCCATATCCTGCTGTCTTCGCCAAAACCATGAAGCAGCACAACATTTGCGCCATCACCTTCAATCCTGTAAACAATATTACTATCCCGGTATAGAAACTTTTTTTGCATTGGGTTTATTAAATAACGCTAAAAATTACTATGTAATGTTTTTTGAAAATATTTTTTTCTTTGCAATCAAAACAATATTCCACACAAGCAGTATAAATGCAATTATCAGTGCTGCTTTAAACAAAAGATCACCTTCCTGTACATAAAATGTTTCCCCATTTTCTGCGGGCACTTCTGCTTTTATAAAGGCTGCCTTGTTCCAGGGCTGTGATTGTACAATATCTCCTTTGTCGTCAATCACAGCGCTTACACCCGTGTTGGCGCTGCGCACCACCCATTTGCGTGTTTCTATGGCGCGGAGCCTTGCATAATCAAGGTGCTGTAAGTGGCCGGGTGTATTGCCCCACCAGCCGTCATTGGTCATAATGGTTAAAATATTGGCCCCTTTTTTTATATAAGTGCTTACATATTCGCCGTAAATGCTTTCGTAGCATATTATGGGTGCCGGCACATAAGGATTATTATTTGTTTTAAAAACAGAAGATTCCGGGGAACGCCCGTATCCGGCAGTAGTGCCTCCAAATTTATCAAACAGCGGCGCCATCCAGCGCAAAAAATCCGGCAGTGTTTCCACACCAGGAACCAATTTGCTTTTGTTGTAAAACTGAAATGGCTCGCCTGCTTTTATGGCTACCGCAGCATTAAATGCATCGTAATAAGTTTGCTCGCTTTCGTTAAACTGCGCGGTAGAAGTGGTTTCTTCATTTCCATATCTTTTATAAGTTTCAATACCGGTAACCAATGTAATATTTGGATGACGGTTTACAAATGCAAACACGGGTGCGTAAGCGGCATCCTGATGTATCTGGTCCTGCCACACGGTTTCCGACAAAGCTGTTTCGGGCCAGAGCACCATTTTGGTATTTGTGTCTAACTGGTTTTCTGAAAGCGAGATCAATGTTTGTATTTGAGCGGATACTGTTCCCGGATCAAACTTTTCGTTGTAGGGATCAATATTTGGCTGAACGATAATGATATTATCAGTTTGACCGTTTAATTGTTTAATTGTTTCACTTTTTGGGGTAATGAGCAATGAAAACAGGTATGGTAAAAAAAGGGTGAGAAAGAGGATAGCGGTATATTTAATTTTCCATTTTCCATTTCCCATTTTCCAGTTACTGATAATGTCAAACAATAATATATTTACAACGAGCACCCATAATGTACCACCGCCTGCGCCGGTATATTCATACCATTGTATCCAACCGGTCTGTGAAGCAAAAACATTTCCAAGCGTAAGCCAGGGCCAGCTTAGCTGCCAGTTAAGATGGATATATTCAAAGCTCATCCAGAAAACAATTAATGAAACATAGCCAATGCGTTCGCCAAATTTTCTTTTAAACACGCGGTAACCCCACCAGGGCAGTGTCATGATTAAACTGTTGGCAACAATGGCGCCGATTGAGCCAACATCCGTAGCATTCCACAGCCACCAGGTGGTGGAAGCATTCCATACCAGCATGGTAATAAAACAATAAAAAAAGAAGTGCAATTTTTTTTCTGTTTTACCGGCCACCTGAAGTAACGGAACCCAGGCAAAAAATATAAAAAATGTAAAAGGCGAAACAGGCCAGGCAATCCATAAAAAAATGCCCGATAAAAAACTTAATGCAAACAGTTGAAATTTTTTCAAGTGAAATTGATTTTACAAAAGCAAGATAGGAGATTAATTAAAAATGGGATAGCAGAATGATTTTTTGTTTGAAACCGGGCGTGGTTATTACTTAATCCTAAACTTTTTGCAGCGTGTAAAACTGCCTGGGGCGAAGGCGTAGAATATTGTGACCATCCCCTTTAGCGGGCAGGCAGCAACAATGCTCAATGGTGTTACTGCAGCCCGGCGAAAAAATATTTTCACTTTTTTAAAAAAGCGGTTACTGTATTATACTGCAAAGGTATTTGCATTATTTTCCAGATCTTCTACAAACTGTTTTCCCTTTTTTACAAGCGCTGAAAACTCTTCATCCAGCTTCTGCAGTTTTGATTTTAAATTCTCCTGCGCATCGCCTGCAGCGTCTTTTACATTATCCATCCATTCTTTTCCCTTATCCGTTTGCAGGAACATAGCCATGGCTGCGCCTGCGGCTGCACCAACTATTAAACCGGCAATAAATTTTTCTCCCCCGTTCATAATAAGATACTTTTGTGTGAAACAATTTTGAAAAGCTATATTTATTCCGCATAAATCAATTTCATGGAAACCCAAAAAGATTATAAAGTTAACAGATACTTTTTTCTTGCCATCATTTTATTGTTTGCTATTTTTTTGCTGTACAGCCTTTCACAGTTCCTGGTTGCATTTCTGGCAGCTATTATTTTTTATGTGCTCAGCAATCCTTTTGCGGAATGGCTCATCAAAAAAAAGCGCTGGAGAAAAAGCTTTACCGCACTGTTTATAATCGTGCTTTCATTCTTTATTATACTGCTGCCCCTTTCGGTCCTCATCCCTTTATTGTATAATAAAATAAGCGGCATCAGCTCTAACCCGGCCGAAATAATAAATACGGTTAAAAGTTTTGATAATTCGCTGGAACAAAAATTTAATATCCAGTTTCTGTCGGACAGTACCATTGCTTCTCTGCCATCTTATGCCACGGGTATTGTGTCTATGATACTGAGCCAGGGGCTCAGTATTTTTACTACTATCGTGATGATGTATTTTTTTCTCTATTTTATGATACAAAACAGGAGCCGCATGGAAGCTGCCATTGTTTTTTATCTTCCGTTTAAGCGCGAGAAGATTAATATGTTTGGCAGGGAATTAGTGGCACAAACTTTCAGCAATGCCGTAGGTATCCCTTTAATTGCAGTGGCACAGGGCATTTGCGCATTTATCTGTTATAATATTACCCATGTTCCCGACCCTGGTTTTTGGGGGGTTGTCACAGGTTTTACTTCTGTAATACCGCTTGTAGGATCAGGCCTTGTGTGGGTGCCTATGGCTGCTTATTTATTAATAACGGGGCAAACATGGCAGGGTGTTTTTGTAATTGTGTGGAGCGCAGTAATTGTAGGAACAGTGGATAATATTATCCGGTTTGCGCTCGCCAAGCGCATGGCCGATGTACACCCGGTGGTTACAGTGCTTGGCGTAATATTGGGATTAAAATATTTTGGTTTTATCGGTTTAATATTCGGGCCGCTGCTTATATCCTGGTTTATTATACTGCTTAAAATTTATTATACAGAATACCTGTCCACACCACCACCCAAGCAAATAAAGAAACGGCATATTATACCCGGTTATATGCACCCGATACTGGGTATAAAAAAAGATAAGAAGAAATAATATGAACCTTGTGATACTTATGTTCATGATAAAGGAAAAAAGGAAGGGATTTAAAAACACAACTTCTTTCCGGCATGATATACAAAAAATAATCAAACCGGGCTATAGAAACTGTTTAGAAATGATTCTGTAAGATGCTTATTGCATTAAAAAGTTCGCGGCAGGCAACAGCTACCGGCAGAATAACCTCAATTGCTCCTGCAGCTACCGCAAGTACCAGGCTGATTTTTGTTTTGAAAGCGCCTGAGTGGAAAGTTATGATCTGTAACTTTAAAAGAAAGGTATTTGGATTACAGATGGAGTATGGCTA
>JBBRAD010000037.1:0-30326 GCA_038207175.1 Chitinophagales bacterium | reverse complement strand
TTTCCACCTCAACGCATTCAAAACAAAAATCAGCCTGGTTGCCTTGCACTAACTGTCGGAGCTATTGAAGCTGCTATGCAGGTGGTATTGTCTCACCCGCAACTTTTTCATGCAATAAGCAATTTATAAAATCATTTTTGGACAGCTTCTAAGGCATAAAAAAAACGCTGCATATATACAGCGTTGATATTTTTCAAAATATTTTTATCTTTTGTTGCCACCGGGTTTCTTCCTGTTGCTGCCTTCTGATCTTCGTTTGTTATCACTTTCGTATCTCTTATTATTACTTTCTTCTCTGGAATTATATTTGTTATAATTGTAATCCCTGCCGCGGTAAGCGTAATATTTATCGCCTCTGTCAGAATATCTGTTGTAACTGTAATCATTATCGCGGTAGGTACGATAATCTTCATTTTTATGATAATACGCGTCACCCCTGTCAGTGTTGCTATGATGATAAATATTATTATGTGTAACATTTCCATTTCTAACTCCATGGAAATTATTTTTGGAGGCTTGTGCATTAGCGTTAGGAGCCATAAAAACAGCTGCTGCTGCAATTATTGTAACAAGAAGGAACTTTTTCATGATTTATTAATTTTATTTACAATCATTGAATAGCGTGCCGGAGACAGTTAAATGATTTTTTGCTGATTCGTTTTAACACAATGATCAGTTAATGCGGAAGCCCTGCTCATACCAAAAACAAGGCAATACGGTTTAGCTTTTAAGATAATTGTATTTCAGGGCTTCCTTCAAAATATCCTCAGATTTTGGTTTTAGTTTTATTTTTTATAGAAAATAGCAGTTGTGAAAAAGTTTCTTATTACCGCTGGCGTTGCAGTTTCGTTGTTGGGCAGCGCTACTGCGCAGGATTTGAAATCATCAGGCGTGGAAAAAATATCCTGGTGCTGCTAAAATTGCATAAGAAGAAGAAAATGAAAATTGAGCAAACCGGCGAAGACAGCTCAACACAATTTATTCCGCAGGAGCATTTATAGAATTGAAAAACTATTGCAAAGCCGGTTATCCCCGGCTGCTGCCCTTATATATAAAAGAACATGTAAATAGTGCAGCAATATTAGAAGCAGGGTTGGTTACTTATGTTGCGGAACTGTAATTTATCAGGTGTAAATAAAAGGGAAAGATTAATATTTTATAAATACGGAAAATTTTTAAAGGTGGATTAATGTTTACTGTTATTTAAGGGGCATATTTCTATATGCTCCTTTTTGGATCAACTGTTCAGCCCGGAAATATCTTTATCCATTTTGAATATAGGGATTGAATGGGGATGATTAGTGCGTTCATGGAAGTTGTATAACAGCTATCATTGTTAACGTTTGGGAGAAAACCCGGAATGCCGCGCTTTTACAGGATAGAATATTTGCAACGGTCGGCAGGAGAAATTGAAGTGTATCATGAAATAGTATATTTAAAATTGTATAATAGTAACCAAAACTATGAACCCTTTTATATATAGTTATATACTTACGGGGATCATCATATTGCTGATTATTATTAAAACAGTACATTTTATCAATCATAAAAGCAGGAACTGGAAATTTAAACATTGGTTTTATTTTGGTGAATACAGCCGCGTTGCATCTACCAATGAATCAAGTGCTCATTTGAAAACGATTCAGAACAGGTATTCACGATGGATAGCAATACTAACTGTTATAGATCTTATCTATCTGCTTTACCTGAAGGCATCCGGTAACCTGTAATGTTTAACAGGGAGCAGTGTAAGAAGTCAATTTCAGGATAAAAAATTGTGATGAAGAGGATTTTTATGATGAAATGGCAGCCGGGTTTTTAAAAGGTTTCGCAGCCGTATTCCGGGTAGCAGAGAATGATAATATTTTTATTTGCTATAAGCCGGGAGATTTCCGGTCTGCTAAAAATATATTAATATGCAGAAAAAAATATCTCAGGCTGAAATTGAAAAACTTAAACTGGAATTGAAACAGGAAGAAAAACAATTTCATGTATCTCAACAAATAAGGATGCCTTTTGAAGCAACCAGGCCCATACTGCAAAAAATAGTAGAGCTGAAAGAAAAAATTAATTCTCTT
This sequence comes from Chitinophagales bacterium, assembly GCA_038207175.1. Lineage (GTDB taxonomy): Bacteria > Bacteroidota > Bacteroidia > Chitinophagales > Chitinophagaceae > JBBRAD01. Next base: position 28,248 of record JBBRAD010000037.1, on the reverse strand, counting down.
CAGCAAAAGACCTGACGCTGCCGTAGTATCTTTCATAATTAAAACAATATCAACCCCGCTTATAATACTTTCACTTTTGCAGGAATAATAAGTGGTTTTATGCAATAGTTAAATAATTTAGCCTCCCTTTCAGGTTGAATTAATTTATAATTTTATTTGCTGGTAAATTAAATTTTTGCTTGCGGGAGGTTGATCAGGATCTTATAAAAGTTATAAACCCGTTTTGCCGGCCATATACAATGTAATTAATAATCGCGGGCAAAGCCTGTTTGAAACATCCGGGATCCTGTTTATTTAAATGCGCTTACGGCCGCACTGAAAGAATTATCCACCGAAAAACAATCATAGTTTATAATATGAGTCGCCCTTGATTGGGCCGGGAAATATAATCCAATATGCCAATCCATCGGAGTAACCTTAGCAGCATCGGAATAAAACAATGTACATGTATTTTGAATATCTAATGCCTGCGTAAAATTGCTCTCACCCTCATCCCGCCTCCAGATGGTGATGCTTCCGTCTGTTTTTCCATATTTTATCTTAAAAATAAAATCAACCCAATGGTCCAAAGCAAGAGCGCTGTCTCTGTTAAATTCGATAACCTTATTCTTTGTTCTGACAATATTTTCTGTGCTGCCAAAATGATGTACAATCCAAAATCTTCCATTAGTCGCATTTAATCCAAACATGGGTCTCAATCCTTTACTTTCCTCCAGTACCGGGGCATGCAACTGGCAAATCGTACCATGCGGGATGCCTCCTTTCGGGTCTTCAAACTCAGCCCAGGGGCTATGAAGATAAACCGAAAGTGTATAAAATTTTGTCCCGCTGTTTTCATCCGGCCGGTCTGTGCACCCTATCAGTTCAGTTTTATTGCTTATATTATTTTTTGACATAACTCCCGGTCTCGAAGTTATTTTTAAGGAAGCTTTACCAGCCCGGTAAATTTGATTATCTATCTGCCAGTCGCCTGCGTTGGCTGCAGTAATTGGCGAACTGGTTCTTTTAAAGCCGCCAAGCAGGCCGTTTTCTGCCCCGTAATAAAATAGTATCCCTGTATCAGTGGGCGCTGGCTTTTCTGTGTTGTGCTGGATATTTTCCCGGTGCACAATTTTTTGCTGGGCATTACATGAACAAAACAAAATCAACAGGATAAATATCTTTTTCATTTGTCTATTTTAATTTATTACTCTATCAAATAATAAGCCGCCATCACTGATGGTAAATTATTGCCCCATTGTACAGGTTATTTCTAAATAATTTAACGGCCCGGCAGTTGAAAATCCAGACCCGGTTTTTACATTGGGTTTGCTTTTAATTTATCTTGAGTCCTGGCTACACATTCACCTAGCTTGTTTTCTAAGTTAAGTAAATACCTGACTCACGTATAAGTATATTTTTTTATTTTTAAATTGACATTATAAGAGGAAAATATATCAGGCACTGCTGTTGATTTAATATTACTGAAACACCCTTCTTTAAAAACCTGTAGCTAATAGTGAATATCGGTTTTGTCTGAATTATTATCTGCTGCCTGTTTGCATGCAGCCAGGTGATAAAACCACAGCCCAATTGCGCAGCCGGCAGTACTGTAACGGTAAAAGGCACACTGAGAATTATATAAATTGCTGTTAAGTTCCACTGTTTGCCGCATCTTTTCGCGGGTTCATATCATTTGCAGAATATACATTATTGCTCCATGTTAGCTTTGTTCTGTAATTGAAAGCAAATAAGCGTATATCAATCACAGCAAAGCTTTCACACTTATAAATAATTCATTCACTATTAAAAAAAATTAAAATGAAAAAGCAAATCTTATCAATCATTCTTGGTGCAACAGCGCTGATATCCACAACCGGAACTTACGCCGCAGAAAAAAATGCTTCAGGCAATTTGCAGGCTGATGAAATTACAGTAAAAAATGCCGGTGAGCAATCTGTAAATGCAACAGATGCAGTAATGAAGATATCTGCGGAAGGTTTTATTGTTAATTCACAGGCAGATGGCCATGCAGTAACAACAGCGTATGACAAAAAGGGTAAATGGGTTTATACTATTGAGCATTATGCGACTGACAATCTTGCAAAAAATATAATGGATATTGTAAAGGAAGACTATGGCAATTTGTTTATAACAAGTATGGAAAAAATTCAGCAAAGAAATTCGGCAACTGTTTTCCTTGTTCATGCCGAAGACGGAACTACAATGAAGACTTTTAGGGTAGCAAATGGTGAAGTTGACCTGGTACAGGGTTTTGTAAAAGGCTAATCAGTATTAAAAGCTTTTTATTAGAATGCTTTCCGCGTTGCGGAAGGCATTTTTTGTTTCGCTCAGCCCGGCTTTTAATTAAACCGGCTATGCAGGCAAATTATTATCGCGGCAATGTATGTGTAATAAAGCATTTATCTTCTATACAAGTAAGATTTTATAAAGCAAACAATTTGAAATTTCTATGACTTAAAAAATAATAAAAGCCCGCAATATTTTATGACGGGCTTTTTGAATCAGGAGTTATCGAATTTTTTTTAATTATCTCCAATAACCTCTTCTCCAATACCAACCTCTTGTCCCATGTATTCAATGCCTGTTAACCCGGGCGTGGTCAGGCCGTGGTGCTATCCAGGCTCCTTCTCTCCAGTGATAAACGCCTCCGCTTGCATACCATTCGCCGTTTCTCCACACGTAATTTGGATATGGCTGCGCAGGGCGCACAACCAATGCTGACCCTTCGGGTTTATCAGTTACAACCGTTTTGCAACTCCACGATCCTGATAAGACAACAAAAATACTTACAGCCGCAATAATTTTTTTCATAACAGTATTATTTTATTTTTTGAGCAATTATTTTCTGATGAATAATTTCATGAACACACCTGCTTAAGTTATTATAAAAATGCTGCCAGATAAAAAATTAGTGTTTTAAATATAGGGACACCCTGTTTTGTATCATTTTTGTGGAAATACTTTCACAGGTGAGGAAAATCAAATGGGCGGTAATATAAAATTATATTGAAGGGATGCAGGCGGTATTCATCCAGTAGCTGCGGATATCATCGATAACTTTTATAAGCGCCTCAAAGCTTACAGGTTTTACCACGTAGGTATTGGCGCCCAGTTCGTAGCATTTTCTTATTTCGTTCTCATTTTTTGTAGTTGTAAAAACAATCACAGGAATTTTTTTAAAAACCGCGTGCTGCTTAATTTCCCTGAGCACTTCGCGGCCATCTTTTTTGGGCATATTCAAATCAAGCAGGATAAATGCAGGATAGATTACCCCTTCATTTTTTTCCTTATAGCGGAGATCAAGAAATTTTAGCAGTTCAATTCCATTTTCAACAAACTCAATTTTTTCTTCATATCCTTTTTCGTTAAAAACAGTCTGAATCAAAAATCTGTCATCGGCATCATCCTCCGCTATTAAAATAAATACCTTTTGTGTTTTATCGGCCATGCTGCAAATTTACGCAGAGGTGCAGTTAAAAAAACTAATTTTTATATTGCTAATTCCCGTTTGCAGGGGCTACTTATTCTTCTATAGGAAAATACAAATAAAATATAGCGCCTTCATCCGTTTTTCCTTCTGCAGTTACAAAACCGTGGTGGTTTATCATTATATGTTCTGCAATTGCCAGCCCGGCACCTTTAGCAATGTCTCCGGTGTCTTCATTGTCAAGTTGCTGAAAAAGCTTAAATATTTTTCCGGAAAAAATATTATCAAATCCAATACCGTTATCAGCAACAGTTATTCTGTAATAAGGGCTTTTGAGGATATTTGCATCTATTTGGGGCATGTCTTTTAATGGTATTTTTTCACCCGATATTTTTATTTCAGCAGCTATGTCTTTTTTTGAAAATTTAATGGCATTATCCAGCAGGCATTTAAACAGAACAGTTAATTGGTTTGGATAACCGCGAATTTTCAACAGATCGCCGGTTACTACAGAAAAAGGCTGTGCATTTATATCATTTTTAAAAGAAGCGGCAGCTTCCTCAATGATATTTTTTATATCCACCAGGCTTATGGGTTCATCTGTATTATGAATATTTATAAAATCAATAAAGTCGTTCATTAATCCATGCATTTTTGCTGCTGAAGCATCTATTCTTTTTATAACCTGACTGGTTTCACTATCCAGGTGCTTTATATGTTTTGTAATAAGCAGGTTGCTGAATACGCGGATTTTACGTAACGGTTCCTGCAAATTATGCGATGCAATAAATGAAAATTCCTGCAGGTCGCTGTTAAGGCGGTGGAGCTCCATGAGTTTTCTTTCCAGTTCTTTTTGATATTCTATCTTCCGTTTCAATTCGCTGCTTATAACAAGAAAGGAAATAATAAAAATGATAAAAGAGAAAATAAAAACCAGGCTGAAATACCGGGGAGCGGCATACATATAATTTTGTCTTTCCCTGTCGCGAATATCCAGTAACCTGTATTCTTCTTTCTTTATATCGCCAAAAATTACAGAACAGCTGTCCATGGCATTTTTACCCTGTAGCACTTTTTTTTTAATCAGTAAACTGTCACCGTGTCTTAAATCAATAACCTGCTGAAGATAATTCAGGCGCAGTGTAGTCCATCCCTGCAAACGGGAGATATTTTTTTGCTGCCCGGAGTTATCTTCCGTTAACTTTCTGATACTGTCAAGCAAAGGCTTTATATTACTTACCGAATGAATGTAAGAATTATGTAAAACACTGTCTGCAGTAAGCAAAAAGCCTCTTGTACTGCTTTCTGTTTCGTTAAGGTTATTTTTAATTTCGTTGCAGATGTTAATAACCTTATAGGTATGATCTACCATCTCTGAGGATGTTGAAATATTTTCTGCCCGTTTGAAAAAAGTTACTGAAAGAATGATCAGAATAAGAAGAGTAATGCCAAAAATTGCATTCAGGTAAACAAAATTTGGTTTTATGTAGCTGATTTTCCCCATATTGAGTTACCCTGAGTCCGCGGGATGATTTTATTTTTTAAAATGCTAAATTAATGGAAGTATTTTTATGTTTTTTTTGGTTGGGGCAGCAATATATTAAAAAAAATTATTTGGTATCTTATTTGTCGTGGATAATGTTTAACATGTTACCTAAAAAAAGCTTATAAGGAAAAATCATACTCCGGATAATTTACCGGGCAAAAATTTGTCTATTCATAAAATGAGCAATTCAGATAATAACCCTTCTGTTAACGAGATCAAATTTCTTTTTGAAACAAACGGAGACAGTAATGTTTTTTTCCATAAGCTTATAGATTTTTTCCCCGCTATTATTTATGTGTATAATGCAGATAATAAAAAACTCAGTTATATAAACAGGAAGGTTACTGACATACTTGGATATGAATACTCCGATATTGCAGCCTGGGATAATGACCTGATGAAACTTGTATTACCCGCGGACGCGGAACTTGTAAAACAGGAGCTGGAAAAATATAACCGGTTAAACGACGGGGAAAATCATGGGTATAGTTGCCGCCTTAACCACAAACAGGGAAATTCTAAATATTTTACAACAACAGGAACTGTATTGCGCAGGAATAATGAAGGTAAAACAGCCGCGGTGCTTTTTGTAGCAAATGATATTTCAAATGAAATACAAAGCGAAGAAGAAACAAAAGCGCTAAAAGCACTGATGAATGACAGGGAAAAGTTGCTGCAGTTTGGAAGCTGGGTTTGGAATGCAGAAACCAGGAAAACAGAATTATCAGACGGCATGTACCGCCTGCTGGAATACAGCCGGCCGGAGACGGTTACTCCAAATGATTTTTATATACATCACCTGCTTGCCGGAGACAGGGAAACACTTGCCGCAAAAGTACGCCGGGCAATAGAGGAAAAAAAAGAATTTCACTACACTTTTCCGCTTACCACGGCTTTGAATAACAAAAAAATTGTATTTACCATAGGAAAAATCATTTATAACGCTGATGGCACCTTAAAAAAAATATTGGGTGTAATGCATGACATTACCGAAGAAACGAGTATCCATAATGAACTGCTTCACTATAAAGAAACGATGATTGAAAAAGAAAAACTGCTGGGATATGGTACATGGGAGCGCGAAATGAATAACCCGATATTTAACTGGTCAGAGGGAATGTATTATCTTTTTGGATACGATCCCGGGATTGACAAGGAAAAACTCAGGATAGACGATGATTTATATAATAATCACCTGACTGAAGATCAGAAAAAGAAGCTACAGGATTTCAAAGAAAAAGTAGCTGTCTCTAAGGATGTTAGTTATAATTTAGAATATGAAATTATTACCAAAAATAACCAGGTAAAAACATTAGAAAGTTTTGCAAAAATAACCCGCGATGAAAACAATAAACCTTTAAAGTTCATTGGCACAACCAGGGATATTTCACAGCTAAAGGATTATGAACAGGAACTGCAGAGAAAAATTAAAGAGCTTGACAGATCCAATAAAGAACTTGAAGAATTTGCTTACGTAGCTTCGCATGATCTTCAGGAACCATTAAGGAAAATAACAACATTTGGGGAGCGGCTGCAGGCAAAATTTGAAAAAGAACTGGGTGATGAAGGGAAAATATATTTAACAAGAATGATGGCCGGTGCGGAAAATATGCGGCTGCTTATTGAAAACCTGCTGGAATTTTCCCGGCTCAGCCACAAAGACCAGCCTTTTAGAAAATGCAACCTTAATATCCTGCTGAAAGAAGTGCAGGCAGAACTGGAACTGATAACAGAAGAAACAAATGCACGCATTTCTTCAAATGAACTGCCCGCGCTGGAAGTAGTTCCTTCGCAAATACGCCAGTTATTCAATAACCTTATTTCTAATGCAATAAAATTCAGGGCGCCGGGTATAAGCCCGGTTATAACAATCACTTCTCAAAAAATATCCTCCAAAGAAAAAAAAGAATACTCTCTCAGCGCCGAGGCTGCTTTTTATAAAATTACGGTTACTGATAACGGGATTGGCTTTGAGCAGGGATATGCAAAAAAAATATTCCAGATATTTCAGCGTTTGCATGGCAAGGCAGAATACACAGGTTCAGGTATTGGCTTAACAATCTGCAAAAAAATTGCGGAGAATCATAACGGACTGATATTTGCCACCAGCACCCCGGGAAAAGGAGCATCATTTACTGTTATACTCCCGGAAAAAAAATAATTATATTTTATGAATGATAAATCCCCTGTGCGTATTTTAATAGTGGATGATGATGAAGATGATTTCTTTATTACCAGTGAATATGTAAAAAATATTGCGGTTCATTATTCATTTACCATTGACTGGTGTTTTAAATATCAGGAAGCGCTGAATAAAATATGTGAGGGCAAATACGATATTTATTTTGTGGATTATAACCTGGGTGCAAAAACCGGTCTGGATTTGATAAAGGACGGAATAAAAACCGGCTGCGAAGAACCCATTATACTGCTCACCGGAAAAGGCAGTCAGAAAATTGATGTGGAAGCCATGCAGGCAGGCGCAGTGGACTACCTGGTAAAATCGGAATTGAATACTGAAAAACTGGAAAGATGCATCCGCTATGCATTAGGGCGTTATGAATTTATCAAAGCACTAAAAGCAAATGAACAAAAGTTCCGCAGCATTTTTGAAAAATCACATGATGCGGTATTTGTTGCAAATGCCCGGCTTGATTTTAAGGATGTAAACCCGGCAACATCAGAAATATTTGAATACACAAAAGATGAACTGCTCAGCCTTAGTTTTTTTGACCTCCTCGCAAACAAAAAAGATGAGGCTGTTTTCCTCGAACAATTAAGCCTTCAGCATGAAGTAGATAATAAAGAAGTTGAACTGGTTAAAAAAAGCAAAGAAAAAATAACATGTATCGTATCTGCTTCAAAAGAAAAAGACATAAGGGGGGATGTGTATGTGCAGGGTATCATTCATGATATCACCAATTTAAAAAAGAGTGAAAAGACAACGCTGCAAACAGAAAAATTTAAAGCCGCAGAAAGGCTTGTACACACGCTTGCCCATGAAGTGAGAAACCCACTGAACAATATTAATCTTTCCCTTGAGCAGCTTAATGCAGAAATGGCCGATAAAGAAGCGGCCACCTATCTTGATATTATCAGCCGCAACAGCCGGCGCATCGGCGATTTAATTACTGAACTTCTTGATTCCTCAAAAGCAACCGAAATAGTACTTGAAAAAATATCCCTTCAATCCGCCCTGGATGAAAGCATCGCCGCAGCATCAGACAGGATAAACCTGAAAAAAATTAAGCTGCAGCTGTATTATGGCGCAGAGCCGGCATACATTATGGCAGACCCCGCAAAACTAAAAATTGTTTTTCTTAATATTATTATCAATGCCATCGAAGCCATGAACGAAGATGAGGGGAGCCTGGTTATTTCAATGGTGAAAGAAGATTTTCAGCAAACTGTTTTTATCACTGACAATGGCACGGGCATCAGCGAAGAGAATATACAAAAACTTTTTGAGCCTTATTACACTACAAAACGAAACGGAATGGGCCTTGGGCTTGCTTCCGCATTGAATATCCTGCAATCACATAAAGCACTTATTGATGTAAAATCAAAACCAGGTGCAGGAACCAGTTTCAGTATAACTTTTAAAGCAGCCTGATATCCTTTATTTATTTTTTCTGAACAGGGAATCATCACCCTCACTGTCAGCCGTTTTTTCGGCAGCTTCAAATGCCCCGGCTGATCCAACGGAATAAACTTCATTCCCATCTCCCGGCAATGTATCATTTCCTGATGCAACCCTGTCTTTTTTTGTTTTTGGATTGATCATATTTTCCGAAGACGGTGGATGCGGATAACCGGGAAAATCCTGGTCTATATGTTCATCATTGCTTTGCAGCACAGCTTCCTTTTCGGTTAGCGGAGCGTTTTTTTCCGGCATTTTCTTCTTGGTGGTTTTCTTCATAAAGTGTATGTTTCAAACTATGCATGATAAAGCAGAAACTACCGTTTTATTTTATTTTGCGCGTAAAGTGTTGTAGAAAAAAATGCACAACTATGGAATTATCTTCACAAATACTTAAAAACAGCGGTAAATAAAACCGCTGTTTTAATTTTACCAGTGCAGTTTAAAAATTATTTTTTACCCGCTTTAATCCTTTTACCTGAAATTGCTTCCGCTGAATCAAGATGCATCATCAATGTAGGCAATGTTTGTGTGGCAAAGTTTTTCAGGTCGGGGTCCTTACAATCAGCAGAGGCCTTTTTAAAATCATCTGTGGCTTTTTTATGGTCTTCCAGCATCATATGCATATAATCTTTGTCAAAATCGGCCCCGGTCTTTTTGTTCAGTTTGTCAATATCTTTTTTTGCATCATCTCCCACGCTTGCCGGCAGGCTTATATTTTTTGAAGTCGCAAGAGATTTAAGCACATTACCCGCATCAGTATGATCATGTATCATCATTGCTGCAAAATCTTTCACACGCTGGCTGGTAGCTTTTTGTTGCGCCACCTGGCTCAGGGCTACTTCTTTCATTCCGCCATTGGCCGCTGCCACTGCAAAATCAGCAGCATCTTTATCCACCTGCATCGGCGCCATTGCGGTAGTATCATTTTGCTTCATTCCCTGCGAAGTATCTTTTTGTGCATTCATGTTTTTTGCGCTGTCCACGTTGTCATGGTTGCCCGAACCGTTACTGCATGCCTGGAATGTATATGCAGAAACCGCCAGGCATGAGATAATAATAACTTTTTTCATAATTTTTTATTTTTTTGAGTATTATATAATTAAACAAACCACAAGCCAAAATACCGTGTCGAATAAAAGGGGCGGCGTATTATTTGCAGCAGTTATGCAAAAATAAATATGCCCGAAGGACCTTCCATAATAATATTAAAAGAAGCGGTGCAGCCATTTAAAAGGAAAGAATCTTAAACGCTTCCGGAAATGCAAAAATTAATTTCCTGCCGCTTCAAAATAAAAAAATCACTGATTTCAAAAGCCGGGGAATATATTTTTTAATATGCACAGAAGCTATAACATTACGTATTCATTTTTTAATCAAAAGAATTCCTCGCAGCTTGCTGCGGGGTGGCTGTTTGTATTTTGTATTCAAATCAGTTGCGATTGTTTTAGTATAGTGTATTTATATTAGATACCTCGCGGCTTGCTACGGGGTTGTTCATTATAAAAAATATAAAAAAAACGTTTGCAAAAAACGGGTGATATTTTTTTGCCTGTTTTACAAAAGGGTATTGATCTTAAAAAATGTTTACAGCAACTGGAAAGTTAGCTTGGACAAATTGATAAATCTAAAAATACCGGCCCAATTCAATGTAAACCCGGCTGCGAAGTTTACTGACAGTAAATTTTGTTAAGACGGGGAAGACTAATTTAAAAACCCTTCTTTATCTTTAATACAAGTTCTTTTACACGAAAAGGTTTTTGTATAAACGCGTCTTCCTTTGACCTGTTCAACTTATTTTTTTCTATATAAGCTGAAAATAATATCACTTTGGTGTCTTGGGTGTGCATGTTTGTTTTTAACTCCATGCATATTTCGGTGCCTTTATACGGAGGATCCAAACAAATATCCATCAATACCACGTCCGGCTGATAATCCATCACAGTTTGCAGAACATTTTTACCGGACGATACAGTCTTTACTTCAAAGTCATGCAACTCCAGCATACCTTTTAATAAATAAAGGGTGTCTGCTTCATCATCAACAATTAATAACTTTTTCATACAATTAGATAACATCAATAACCCTGCCCCTTATGTTTTTACCAAAACTGTAAAAAACACAGGGTTAAAAAAAATGAACCGGTGAGAATATACAACATAGTGAAGAAAATATTCCCCCCGCACCCGGCCAGTATTAACGGGGCTCTCTTAGAAACTGTATAAAATGATTTCATTAATTCAGTGTAGAAAAGTGGAAGGTTGGGAGGCCTTCAACGGCATCTGCACCACTGTTGTGTTGGCCGTCTGACCTCACTGAAAATGGATACTGAAAATTCTGTTTTTAAACTGCTTCTTACAGCTAAATTTATAATCAAAACCGATTGTTTGAAAACGGATTATTCCCTTTTATTTTGGTAATAAAAACCCTAAATTGAAACTGTTCCTGATACCATCTAATAAGGCTTTCAGGTAAAAGAAGGTTACAAACCTTGTTGGATCTCGGTCATAGTCAATTTTACCTGTGCGTTGTTCAACCGGCAGTGAAGCATCCTTATTTTTGGGAATGATAAAATTGTGTAATGCAAATGTTGGCAACCATGCAGTTTTTGTTCCTTGTCCCGCACTTTTCAGCCGGTCTATTACAAGGTTATGATACTCGCCCACTATTTTACCTTCAGCTTTTTTACTGTTGCCGGTAAACTCAAAGGATAAGAGAAGAACAAATTTATATGGCTCCATGGTACTTTACTTCCAATACGGGTGCAAACTGAAAAAGTACAGCATTAAATTTTTTGCTCAACGGTATTTTTCAACATAAAAGTTACACTCCACCACACCCCAATAAGTACGGTTATGAACACTAACACTATGATCCATATTTTTTTCTTTCTTGCTTTTTCCATAGGAATAAGCTACCGCATGAATGAGCGGAGATAAAAAATAATTTTATCACCTTATTCTCACAAATAATTTTCAGGTCTTATAATAATTTTAACCGCTGGTGTATCAGGTTTTGGCTTTGAAGTATCTTTTTTAGGAATGCATCTGCCATTAATTCCAATTCTTTAGTGCCGTGCTGCTTTTTTCACCTGAAAAAGCAACTCCAAAAACGCGACAGCAAATGCTGAAGCAATGATGATTTTTTTCATAGGCTGCATGTAACTGCATCCCATTTAAAAATATAGCTTGTTTTATTGTTTATAACTTACCTGGAAACGTGTTTCTCCCTGGTATTCGCAGGGAATCACTGCTATTTTATATTGAATATTATCTACCTCAATATTCAATGAACGCTGCTGCATACATTTTTTCTTTAATTCTTGGTCAGCGTTTTTATTTTGTTTTCCTTGTAAAAGATATAAATGAACCGGAAAAAGTTGCCATTAGGGTTCTTCATTTCAAATTGCTTCCTGAACTGCATCATTTACATTATCAATATAACTCTTTCCCGTTTTTACCAGATCATCGGTAGTATCTTTTACAGTATTTAAACCTGATTTAAGCCTGCTTGCCAGGTCATCTGTTTTATCTTTTATATTATCAAGTATTTTGCAGCCTTCTTCTGAGGCAAATAACCATACCACAGCTCCTCCCAGTGCGGCAAGTATCAAAACGCGGGTTAAATTTTTCATGGCGTTGTTTTATTTTTATTAATTGATTACTGATTTATATTAAACAATACCTGTACCAGATAAATTCCATTATATGCCCGATAACTTTTAAAATAGCTTTATTACCTGTTTTATTAAATAGCTAAATTGTCCTTAATCAAAGATTTTAATCTTATAAAACCCTTCCTGGTGAAAAGTGAGAAAAAAAATCAGCAGCGGGGAAACTAAACTACGTATCTTTTTACCCGGCGATGTGCAGTTTATTACGGCCATTAAAAAATAAAAAAACAATTATCAGCCCGGTTTTTCCTTTAGTAAACTACACCAGGGTGTGTTTCAATTGCAGGTCTGATAAAAACCACTATTATCCTGCATGATGGCATTTCAAAGGTGATAATAAGGAAAATATTCTTTTAAGTATTTTTGAACAGAAGAAATAAAGGACAAAAGCTGTTTTATTTTTCGTCAGGACTGAAGCTTTTTTAATTGGTTTGGCAGGAATAATTTTTTGAAACTTTTTTAACCGCAAGTGCTTTCTTCGCGGCGGCAGCTTTTCGGAGTGGCTTTCTTGCTGATGATTTTTTTAATTACATTTATACCTGAAATATTTTTTTCTGAAGCGGCTTCTACCACTTTATTCTTACTATCAGCAATTTCTTATAGCGGCACACTAAAAGCTTCGCCGGCAGGATCTAAAAATCCTTTACCATCATGTTTATTTACAGGAGTTGTTCCTTTTTTTTTCCTAATTGATTTTTATTTAGTTAATCTGTATTTATACACCAGTATCTTTATATCATATTACAAACCGGTTCCGGTAACCAAATTTTTTGCATCCCTTTTTATCGGAGAGGGTGCCTTTTCCGGCGTTTATTTTATTTCTGTGGTTGTGGTTTTTATCACGTTGCCGTCATTTCGGCGTGTCGTGGTTATTGTGCGGCTTTTTCTGCGGCCGGTAGCCACAATAAGTATTAGCAAAAGCACAACTAATCCCGTAACCCACATCCAGTTACCAGCGAACCAGTTACCCACATCGTTACCATTTACTTCTACTTTAGGGCTATCCTGAGCCCACAGAGCTGTATCAAATGCAGTTAACATAAAAAAAGATAGGAAGAACCGAAACGCAAAATGATTAAATAACTTTTTCATAATTTAAAATTTTAAATTGAAATATATCTTTATACATGCAATCAATGTTCCGGAAATACAACCAATGGAAAAGAACGTTTCAGCATTAAAAAAAACGTGTACCGGGTTTTTTTTGTGCATTAAATTCTACAATGAGAAAAATTATACCTGTTGGTGGAGTTAATTTTTCTGCCCCACCGGGGCAAAATGTTGGTTGAAAACAATAATAAATTTGGTTAGCATTCCGCAGGACCGTAATGTTTTTTTGATATTTGCCCCCTGCGGCGCCGAAAAAAAATAAACATCTTTTTTTCTGCTCATGGAACAGGTTCAGATGAAAATTAAATGACAACCCGAACGGGTTATTTTAATAGGGTACACCTGAATATTTGTTGGGAAATTATACTCGGGGATTACTCCTTAACCCAAACCCGCTTTCTTGCTTTTACCCTTCTTCAGTATTATATGATTTTGCGGTTTAAATAAAATTTATCATCTTTATTTTTCATTATGTAAGAGGGCATTTGAACAGGAAGAAATCTGTTAGGTGACATCTTCTTGCCCTCTATCCGGGGTGGCAGTTTATTATAATTTCGTCTTTATTCGATGCCGGTATGGAGTTCCAGACCGAACAAAAAACAGTCGCAGGAACTTTAATTATTTTTAACTTTAATACCCGAAATGGAAGCTGAAAATTATAATATCCTTCTCGTTGATGATGATGCGGACGATTGCATGTTTTTTAAAGATGCACTGGACGAACTTGCTGTTAATGCATCATTAAGAACGGTAAACAACGGAGAGGAACTAATGAATTTTCTTGTAAACGGCATCAACAATCTTCCCGATATTCTTTTTCTTGACTTCAATATGCCCCGCAAAACAGGGTTCGAGTGTTTGGCCGAAATTAAATTAAATGAAAAATTTAACCAGATACCTGTTATCATTTTCTCTACTTCCCGAAACCCGGAAGTAATGGACATGCTTTATAATAAGGGTGCCAAATATTACATTCGTAAGCCCCCCACTTTTGTAAACCTGAAATCTGTAATTAATAAAGCAATTGCATTATGCAGGGAAAATAAAATATCACAACCCTCAAAGGAAAAATTTGTGATAGAACCTTAATATGAGATGAAACCAACTTCTTACAATAATAACAACCTCCAGTTTCTTACAGGCGGTGGAGAAATAAGTGATCTAATCCGGGAAAAGGATTGGAGTAAAACATCATTGGGAAAAATAGATGACTGGCCTGTAAGCCTTCGCACTACCCTTGGGATCATACTGCATTCCGCTTTTCCTATGTTTTTATTTTGGGGAGATGACCTGGTCTGTTTTTATAATGATGCATTCAGGCCCAGCCTTGGAATAGAAGGAAAACATCCTGCTATTGGGAAAAAAGGGATGGAAGTATGGACAGAAATATGGGATTTTATTGGGCCCCTGATCGACCAGGTTATGACTACTGCTAAACCTGTTTGGTTCGAGAACCAACTTGTCCCTTTTTACCGCAATGGAAAGATGGAAGACATTTACTGGACTTTTTGTTATAGCGCCGCTTATGGAAATGATAGCAATGTAAATGGGGTTGTTGTTACCTGTACTGAAACAACCAACACGGTACTTACCACAAAAAAATTAGAGGAAAGCGAAAGCAGGCTTCGTACCATGATATTGCAGGCACCTGTTTGCATTGCTATTTTTCGGGGGGCGGATTTTATAACCGAGATCGCAAACTCCGCTTCACTCGAATTATGGGGTAGAACAGAAGAAGAAGTTTTAAATAAAGCAATATTCGAAGCGATGCCCGAATTAATAGAGCAGGGTATAAAAGAAATCATTCATGGCGTTTTTACCAGTGGGAAAAAGTTTGCAGCATCAGATCTCCCGGTACAAATAATAAAAAATGGAAAATTAGAAACCCTATACATTAATTTTAGTTTCGAGGCACTTTATGATGCAAGCGGGACTATTGATGGTATAATGTGTGTGGGAACAGAAGTTACTGAACAGGTTATAGTACGCAAAAAAATTAAAGAAAGCGAAGAGCGCTTTAAGGCAATGGCTGACAATATTCCAAACCTTGCCTGGATGGCTCATCCGGACGGATGGATATATTGGTACAATAAAAAATGGTATGATTATACCGGAACCACGCCTCAACAAATGGAAGGATGGGGATGGCAATCCGTACATGATGAAAAAGTACTGCACGATGTTTTGGTTAATTGGCGCAACTCAATAGAAATTGGGAAAAAGTTTGAAATGGTATTTCCACTCAAGGGTGCTGATGGCACATTCAGGCAGTTCCTTACACGGGTTTTACCTGTGTATGATGAGCATGGAAGAATAAATCAATGGTTTGGAACCAATACAGATATAAGCGACCAGTTAGAAACCAGCAGGAAAATTGAAGACAATGAAAAAAAATTAAACGCTGTTTTAAAGGCAAGCGAACTCGGTACTTTTAAACTGGATTTACAATCTTATGAAGTAGATTGCTCGGAACGGTTCCATGAAATTTTTGGTTATTGCAATGGTGAAAAATTAAGCCATGGTGCTTTTCTCAAGCACCTGTTGCCCGATGATGTAAACATTCGCAATAATGCATTTAAGCAAGCATTGCAAACAGGCAACCTTGAGTACCAGTCAGGAATTTCTTTGCGTGATAATTCCATACGTTGGATTGAAATAAAAGGGAAAATTTTCTATGACGAAAAGAATAAACCAATATCAGCTATAGGTACCTGTCGCGACATTAGCAAAGAAAAAAATTACAGTAAAGAGTTAGAGGAACGTGAGCAAAAATTCCGCCTGCTTGCTGATTCTATGCCACAACACATATGGACAGCAGACCCGCAGGGTAACCTCAATTATTATAACAAATCGGTGTTTGATTATTCAGGTTTATCACCTGAGCAGATAAACAAAGAGGGATGGATACAAATTGTGCATCCCGATGACAGGGAAAAAAATATCAAAGAATGGATCGAAGCAGTTACCACAGGTAAAGATTTTTTATTTGAACATCGCTTTCGCAGGCATGACGGTACCTACCGCTGGCAATTGAGTCGTGCCATCCCGCAAAAGGATGAAAAAGGGAAAATCCAAATGTGGGTGGGTACAAGCACAGACATACAGGAGCAAAAAAGTTTTAGTGACGAACTGGAAAAAAAGGTTAAGGAGAGAACTGCTGAACTTATTCAATTGAACGAGTCGTTGAAAAAAAGCGAGGAGCGTTATCACCTGATGGTAAAAGAAGTGCAGGACTATGCTATACTTTTTTTAAATCGTGAAGGCCTTGTCGAAAACTGGAACGAAGGTGCAGAAAAAATCAAAGGCTACACGGCAAAGGAAATTATTGGTAAGAGCTTTTCAAATTTTTATACTGAAGAGGACAGGAGAAACCAGCTTCCTAAAAGGTTATTAAATATGGCTTTACAAAATGGTAAGGCAACGCAGGAGGGATGGCGCGTAAGAAAAGACGGAAATCTATTTTGGGCAAGCGTGGTTATTACAGCAGTTCACAATGAGAAAAAAGAAGTAATAGGGTTTTCAAAAGTTACACATGATCTTACAGCAAAGAAAGAAGCTGACGATGCATTGAAGGACAAACAGCTTGAGCTCGAACAAAAGAACAGTGAGTTGCAAAAAATGAATAAAGCGCTCCAATCATTCGCATACATATCCAGTCATGATTTGCAGGAACCGTTAAGAAAAATTCAAACCTTCGCCACGCGGATAATTGAAAAGGAAAAAGCGAATTTATCTGAAACAGGAAAAGATTTGTTCAACCGTATGCAAAAGGCGGCTGAACGCATGCAGTCACTTATTGACGATCTCCTTGCCTACTCACACACGCATAGTTTAGAAGGGGATTTTGAAAAAACAAATCTCAACGCTGTTATTGAAAAAGTAGTGCAGGACCTGGGAGAGGAAATTGAACAAAAGCATGCTGCGGTTCATATCAAAGGTTTATGCGAAGTAAATATTATCCCTTTTCAATTTCAACAGCTTTTTTATAATTTAATAAGTAACTCACTTAAATTTTCAAACCCTGAAAACCCATTACGCATAACAATATACAGTGAGAAGGTTACGGGCAGCAAACCTGAAAACCAAAACTTGCACAGCAACACAAATTATTTCCATATCACCGTTGCAGATAACGGCATTGGCTTTGAACCGCAATACAATGAAAAGATATTTGAATTATTCCAGCGGCTGCATGGAAGAAATGAATACCCCGGAACAGGACTAGGGCTTGCCATCGTAAAAAAAATTGTAGAAAACCATAATGGCATTGTCACTGCAAAGGGTGAAGTAGGTAAAGGAGCAATATTTGATATTTATCTTCCCGTTGATAGTAAATAACATTTCTATGTAGTACTAAATTTTTTGCGGAATGAAGCAGTCGCGGCAGGAAGCCTCAACGCTGCTTGCTCAAACCGGATTCATTACTGTGGGTAAAGCTGTCCCGGCAACCAGCGCACATATCCAACAGCGGCAAAAAATCCCGGCAAATTGCCAAACCTTGTTATTGAATATTCTTTATTGCAATCTGCAGTAATTGTTCGGTATCTTTTGCGGATTCCGCCATAAGTATTATGTATTCTTTATTAAGTTTTTTTCCGGCTGAAGTTTTATAAAATGCTGTCAAATCATCAATTTCCTGTTCAGTAAAAGTTTTTCTGTAAAGATTAATCAAACAATTTTCAATTAACTTACCTGTGCTGCCATCAGTAACCTCACTTAGTAATTTCCCGTAGTAGGCTTGGGTATGAAGAGTGTCTTTCTGTTGTTGCTCATTTATTTGCATTTTTAAAATACTTTCTATATCAAAACCATTTTTTTCGCTTCGCAATATTTTTATTTTTTCTGTCAGCACATCGTTTGGAGCGGGCAATGTATCTGATTTCAAAACGTTTAATGTATCTAAAGTTTTTAATTTTCTAAAAAAAGAAGTATCCGCCTGGGAAAACGAAAAGAACCCCGTACACAGGGATAATAATATAAACAAAATAAATTTCATAAATAGTGGTTTTAAGAATAACTCATTTATACCCTTCTTCTTTGCATATATTTTGTTTTGCCCGCATGGGGATGGGTAAGGTTATACACTTCATTTGATGAAATGAGATCTTAAATAAAAAAATCAAAGCTGTATCTTATTTAGTAAGCCCGGCCTCCTCCGCAGCACGCATGAAATCATCAAATGCTTTTCCGTATTCTTTATGATCTTCAGCAAGATCTTTAAGCCCTTTATTATATTTATCAAGGGCTTCACTTATAAATCTTTTCAGATTATCAAACATTTGATATACCTCCTGTGGCTGAATTTTCATGGTGCTGTTCATTTTTTTCTCTTTCCACAATTTGTCGTAATTATCTTTTTGTGTGATATAGGCAGCCCATTGGCCGTCTGATTCACCCATATCCTCGATGATATCCCTGAATATATCACCTAATTTTTTCCTGGCTTTTTTTACAGCATCAAGTTTCATTTTATAAGTTGGAACGGGTATAAAATATTGATTTAATTAATAAATAATACTCTCAAATTTAATTAATAAATTCCTTGGAATGCAATTACTTTTTTTGCTTTAAAATTAATCCCCTTTCAAAATCTCCCTTCAAAGGTTTTGTGTAATTGCAGCGGATGCTGATAAAAAAATATGGAGCAATAAATGCAATAGCCCTCCCGCGCCGGGGCAAAGAGGAAGAGGCATTGGGAAAGGGGAAATTATTTTAAGAAAATACGTTTTAATGTTCTTTTTGCTGATCAGAAAGAACCAAAAAATCAAGATAACGGCCTCATCGGGCAACTGTCAATGCTACGTATGCCCGAAAGAAATCACTCAGTAAGCCCGATCATTTTTGAATGTTTTATTGCTTCGGTATTGTCTTTAAAAAAGCAGGTAAATATGCCTTTTTTTTCAATGTCCGCCATTACCTGTTTTACATCCCTTTCATTTTTAGATACAATGTTCCGGATATATACTGCGAAAATTCTGGCTCCGTATTTATCTGCAATTGATGCATAAATGGAGGGGTCGCTTTGCGAATTATCGCCGAGTAAAATAAATTGCTGTTTTGGAAAAGCCTCTAATATCCGCGCTATCCTTAATAATTTTGCTTCATGCTGCGTTTTACCCGTTTTAAATAACTGGTACCAGCTTTTTAAGGGATTTAAAAGAAATACTCCTTTGGGTAAACCATTGTGTTTAAAAAAATCATTCAGGTCATCATATAAATTCCATTCACTGCCGGACACATAAAAGAACGGGTTTGGCACCTGTACTCCGGTATGAGCAAGTGCTAACAGCCGGTAATGTTTTACTACATCTGTAAAAGCTTTCCGCGTACGCGGATTTTTAGTAAACAGCAAACCCAGCCTTTTGCCAATAGCAGCAGAATGTGAAATAAGAACCGTATCATCAATGTCAGATACAAATGCAAATTGGGTTGAATGCGGCACAAATATTTTTCCTTTACCCGTTGCAGCAATATCCCCTGATTCATCCCGCAGGTTTACCACAATATCATGCCAGCCTGCGGCAACATCTGTATCAGATTTCCATTCAAACTTAAAGAAACCATCCTCAGCGGTTATACTGCATATTACCTGGCTGCCCCAGTGCAACTGCACCTTTGCATGCGACAGCGGTTTAACAAAAAATAACCTGAACAGGTGAAAGATATTGGTGAATATATTGCCGGTATACAGGGTGCGTATTACAGCCCTGCTTTTAAATACATGCCCGTAAACAACAAGGTTATGTGTGTGACCGTATCCATGATATACTTTTACCAATGCGTTGTGATACTTAAAAAGTTTTGCCATACCTTGTATTTATTTTGAAATGAAAATAATTTCCCCGCAGTATGAATGATATTACGGCTTTAAAATTACTTTTTATAATTAATCCCAGATCTGGAAAAAATAAGACAGACTGGGAGGCTGTAATACAGGAATATTTTAAACCCCTGCATCATGCCATTGAATTGTTTAAAATACCGGACCCCTGCATACCTGAAGAAATAAAACAAAAGATAACAGAATATAAGCCGGACAGGGTGGTGGCTGTAGGGGGTGATGGAACAGTGAAATTAGCAGCACAATGTCTGATAAAAACAAACATTCCTTTAGGTATAGTACCCGGAGGTTCAGCGAACGGATTGGCTAAAGAGTTGGACATTCCTGAAGATGCCGGCAAAGCGATGGGAATAGTTATAAACGGCCGGGTAAAAAAAATCCATCTCATAAAAATTAATGAAGGGTTATGTATCCATTTAAGTGATATCGGCTTCAATGCATATGTTGTAAAAAAATTTGAACAGGAAAAAAAACGAGGCATGTGGAGTTATGTAAAAGCATCATGGAAAGTGCTTTGGAATGCGCCGGAAATGAACGTGGAAATACAAATTGATAAGACCACTGAAATAAGAAGGGCGGCCATGATAGTGATAGCAAATGCTACCCGGTATGGCAGCGGGGCCGTAATAAACCCAAATGGTAAATTAGATGATGATGTTTTTGAAGTAGTTATCATTAAAAAAATTTCGATAACGGAAATTTTTAAAATGATGGTCACCCATCAGCCGTACAATCCTGCAAAGACCGAAGTATTGCAAACAGCAGCATTACAAATAAAATCACGCGGTAAAGTTTATTTTCAGGCAGACGGGGAATATTTCGGGAAAGTGAATGATATTAAAGCCCGGATAATAACTAATGCACTTGAAATGATGGTTCCCGGGGAAATATAAAACCCGGGCATCAATAAACCGTTTGCCCTAAAGCAAAACTTCAAATAATTGCTGCAAATGATCTAACCTGAAAATAATGTAACGCAGGAATATAATTACACGCTAACAATCAAACAGTATATGCAAAATTCAGCGAAGCAGCGAACCACGAAAATATTTTTCACCATATGTTTCTTTACATTATGTTTTTTATTTGCATTCTTAGCTTACAGTGTGACTCATCATCAAACAGATGCAATTGATCAAAGTGCAGCTGCTTTTATTTCATCACATTCAACATCCCAACTGATACAGGTGATGAAGGTCATAACTTTTTTTGGCTCTACAAAATTCCTTCTTCCCGCATATATTCTTCTTGTATTATATTTTCTTACCAGGAAAAAATTCCACTACGCTTTATATATTTCCGCTAGCGCATCCGGGGGAGCCGGTTTAATTTATCTTTTGAAAAATATTTTTCAACGGAAAAGACCCGGTTCACCCATACTGCAGGGCATTACGGGTTACAGTTTTCCCAGCGGCCATGCTTTTTCTTCATTCGTATTTTACAGTATCGCGATATACCTGCTATGGAAGGGTAATTTTGACAACAGATGGAAATATGCAGCAACCCTTTTATTTCTTATATACCCGCTCAGCGTCGCCCTGAGCAGAATTGTTTTGAATGTGCATTATGTAACAGACGTTTTAGCCGGGATATTACTTGCCATAATATGGCTGATATTATGTTTTGCAATTATCAGTAAAACAGCCTCATCCGGCCACCTGTCTTCCTGACATCCTCTGCATCACCTGCCCCTTTGGGCATCCTTTCCTCGCATAAAGAGAAGGAATGAATGTATTTATTTTATGAAGAAAGGAGATGGAAATATGATTTTATTTCCCGCACCTTTGTCCCGGCCAACGCCACACATCACTTTATTTTTAAAACAGGTGAACTCTATTAAAATAATGTTTAACCTTGAAGCAGATTTTATATTCATTACTGTGAGTGAAGTCAATACATAGGTGTAAGACGCAGCACGGAAATCAGCGGCGGAAAAGGAACGAAGGTTTCTGGTTTCTGTTTGCCGCCGAAAGCTTGGAGGAAAGACATTCGGAGAATACAATTATTGCAGCAGGGAGTTGTACAATTCGTTGCAGCATAGTGACCCCGCAGGAAATATATTAAATATGAAATTATTCTTGTATTTACAGAAAACAATTTTTTAACTTTCCTTCACCATTCACAACCAATACCTGTCAATCACCTTTGTCATTTGTGTCAGCATCCCCCTATGAATTGTTTACAGATACATATATGTAATGCAGTACCGTGAAAACACGGTAAAAAACAGGTGTTTTTACCTATATATCCTCTGTGCAGGAATTGTAATTTGTGCTTTGCAAATAATTCATATCCTATCAACCGGATAGCCGAAAACGGGATCAGAGAGTAGGCAAAAAAAGCAGACAATGAAAAAGCAAATTCTTCTTTCCCTGTTGATTTTGCAGACAGTATTTTCTTATGCACAGCCTGCGGGGATGAAACCCGGTGTAGAACGGTGGCCCGTTAAAACATCAATTCTTTCTTCTGAAGAAGGCCAGCCGGTTGCACTTTCCGATTTATTCAGTTTAGGAGAAGCTCCCGGCGTATCCAAAAATGATGCAAGGTTCCAGGCTGCCAGGATCCCTGCATTTCCCAATGCAAAAAATCTGACAGAAGGGGAAACCATATCTACTGAAGGATGGTTGCACTTAGTGGCCTGGGAACCCGATGGCGACTACCATATGCAAATCAGTGCGGATGCCGAAAATGGAGATCATTGCCTGATTGCAGAAATACCTTTAGATAATGCCGGCTATGTAGGCGATGCTAATTTGCGCAGTATCCTGCATGAAGCCCGGAGCACGGTGGACCAAATTTTAGGGGGCCCGGCCGGTTCTTCAGGAACCCTATTACCAACAGCAGTATTCATTCGGGTGACCGGGCAGTTATTTTATGACGATGCGCATGTAGGTGAGGCAACCCAACGGGGAAAGAAAGGCATGCACGCAGTAAATTTATGGGAAATTCATCCTGTTACGTCAGTGGAGGTTTTAAGCGGTACAACACCCTTTGCTAAAAATGAAACCATTCCTGTAACCCCCGCGCCCGCACCGGAAAATAATTCTATCACCACCAATTCACAAACTATGCAACCAATACAAGTGCAGAATACCATTTCGGATTTTTTCTTAGTAATCCTGCTTGCGGCAGTATTAGGTATGGCCGGACAGGTAGTGCGGTTAATGGTTGGGTTAAAAAAAGCGACTCAAAATGAGCCCCCGAATGCTAACGGAACAAGAAAAACTACTATCGAACTTATTGACGGTAAGCAATTAGCCATGAGCCTGCTGATCGCCTTAGTTGTTGGAGCTATCGCCGGTGTACTTGCAGCTGTTAATAACCTGGGCATTCACGAGATTGATAAGTCAACCATTTTCGTGTTCCTTGGGGCAGGATATGCAGGAACAGATTTAATTGAAGGCTTTATCATTCAGAGATAGGAAAAAGAAAATCTTTTACGGGGTTTGCACTAGGCTATGCGGAGAAAGGACATTTTATTTTCCACACCTTTATCCCTGCCAACGCCACATATTGAGTTATTTTTTTAAACCGGTGTACTCTGGTGAAATAATGTTTAATCCTGAATCAGGTTTTTATATTCATTACTGCTGATAAAGCCAATGCATATAGGCAGCACCTAACACCTGTAGCGGCGAAAAAGAATAAAAAATCTGATAGCGCAGAAATAATATTTGCAGCTTAATTATTCACAGGATAACCTTTATCAATCCAGTCCGTTTTTAAATTATGCTCAAGGTTAAGGAGTTTTTGATGTGTAAAATGCATTTCGTTGAGCAAAGCAAATGCAGGGCGTACATTCGGGCAATGTTCAAAAGGGCAACAGCCGCAATAAATAACAATATCCGCATCTTTGGGAAGTTTTTCTAATGTATCTCTCAGTTTGTCAAGATTTTCTTTATTGCTTGCAGGGCCAATGTTTACAGAACCTTTGATAAGTGCACCCGGGCCGATACAAAGTATCAATGGCTGTATAGCTTTGGCATCAGTTATTGTTTTTGCAAGATCAGCAGGAGCAAGCAACTGTTCTTCACTCCATGGCTCAGTTGGTTGCTTATATGTAAATGATAAAGCAAAAATCACCGCAATTGTAAGCAGAATAATAAAAATATTTTTAATTGGTTTCATGCGGTAGAATTAAGGTAAATGTGAAGATATTCTTTGCTGAATAAAAATTTTAACAGTCATTTGTTCCCAGTTTACATGTCTCGTAAAACTGCAAAACAAAAAATTCTGTGTCGTATTAAAAGGCGTTATATGATCTTCAGTTAGCAGCATATCTTATCAAATCCGTTTTCAGGTTCTGCACTTAATGTTTTTTCACTGTATTGTTTAATGAGGAGCCCACTGCATTTTTCAGGCCCATTTATCGAAAATGTTCCAATCGTTAAAAAACCTTTTACAGATTTTCTTGCTGTGTCCATATACTCTGTTACCTGGTCATATACTTTTTCCCAATGTTCTTTGTTGCTTTATCCATATTAATTGCAGGTTGTAATACGTGAACACGAAAGTTACTATATTTTCAGGGTATTGCTTCATGTACTTTTACTGGTAAACTTCCGGTAATTTCACTAACCTTTTTTTAAATTATTGTATAAATTTTTGTAGTATAAATCCATTACAATGATTTGCTCCACCCTCCACCCGGTACATCTTCATTCACCCCCTGCCCGGACATCAAACCGCTAACCGGAAACCTTTACTCCGTAACCCCTGTGACTGCATTCCATACCAGTCTGTATGGAACAATCTGAAATGCAGCACCTTGAAAAATACATTATTATCGCTGGATGAAACCATCCACAACCGCCTCAACCCTGTTGATTTACAGGATGCAGCCTGGCGTTCATCCGTACATCAAACTGCCTTCTGGGCTGATGTATTTGCCGGGGCTTCCGCCCTCCGTCAGGTAATACTTACAGAGTCTTTAAATGCCCGGTCGCGCAAACAGTTGGCTGTATTTATACAATCCTCACAGGCGGGTTGCATCCACCTTGCAGATACACTCTCTTATTATTTAAAAATTCTTGTAAAAAATGATACAAATAAATATCCTTCTAAACATCTTATCGAATATTACACCACACTCATCGGGCGCCTGCTGGATACATTAAAGTTTCTCGAAAATAATTTTTCCTGGTGTTTTGATGCATCCATGATGCTGCCCCTCGCTTTAAAGGAACCCAGTCAAAAATATATTACAGAAAGGTTAAACAGGATTAAACCGCTTCTGGTGAAGCAATGCACTAACCATCCCCTGCTCACTATATTGTTTCAGCCTTTTGAAGAACTTGCAGCAGGGGAAAATATTATATTCAGCTACAGCAACCTGTTTTATTTTAAAAATTTAATGCTCATGATAGAAAAATTGATCAGTCAGAAAAATACAGCCGATAGTTCAGTTCAGCTTCAGGCCATTTTGTTCAGGCATAATTTCAATCACCCGTCCTTTGTTCAGTACCTGTTTGATCACTTTAATGCGGAAATAAATATACAGCAAACGCCCTCCCGAAAACTGCAGGCATGGAGGGTAAATTTCAATCAGGTGGCATTGCAGAAAAGTACGGAACAGGAAGGGCTCTATCCGCATTTGCCATCATTAACACGTACCTTAAAAACGATGATGAAAGATGAGATTGCTTACATCGTCAAAAATGAAATCCTGCTGTACAATTCTTCTGCGGGTGGTCACGCGCAAAAACCAGTGGGCATCAAAACAGGTTTATCTGTTGCGCAGCTTGCTGTTTTTATCCGTTTGCTGCTTGAAGAAGAAATAATCATCACAGATAACCATGCAAAAATATTTCGTTCCATCGCCGCTGTTTTTCAAACGCCCCGTACTTCCGGTATTTCCCCCGAAAGCCTCAGAAACAAATACCATACGCCTGAAGCCGCCGCGCTAAAAATCACAAAAGACTATCTTATCCAGATGGTAAACCGTCTCCGTAACTATTAATCGTAAATAAAACCTGAAACCTTAAACCCTTTTCCTCAATCTCTTCTCCGTTGCTCCTTCATCTCTCCTCCATAGCTTCCCGCTCCCAATCCGTCAAATCACTTTTTTGCCCCGCTTCATGCTTTATTGCTCTTTTTTTAAACAACTTTTCTTTCCCGGATCCTTATCCACACTGCATTCTGCAAGGGTTGTACAACCCCTGCAACCCTTTTTATACCGGCATCCGTTTTAGCTTTGTTCCCATGCAATACTGCAGTTTTCCCGGGAATGTATGTGTTGCATACACCTGTCCGCGGCAGGTGTTCTCAAAACAAAATTTATTAATCAAAAAAACAATTTTTTATGGCAAGGCAAATAGGAATAATGCCCTCAAGGGGCACCATTGATAACGTCACCTTTTATAAAACGCAGGATGGTTTCCTTCTGAAAGGCAAAAGCGGCGTTACAAAAAAACGTATCTTAAAACATAAAAAGTTTATGCGTACCCGCGAAAACATGGCGGAATTCGCAGTAGCGGCCCGTGCAGGCAGAACACTGCGCGGAGCGCTTACTTATATCCTTAACAATGGGGCGGATAACCGCATAATAGGCCGCATCGTTTCAAAAATGATGCAGTTAATTAAATTGGATACCACCAATGCAAGGGGTAAACGCGGGATTCCGGACAGCCAGACTGTATTGCTCGAAGGCTTTGAGTTTAATACCAACAGCCATTTTGCAAACATCTTTACGGCGCCTTATACTCCGTCCATTGACCGTACTACCGGTGCGGTCGCAGTAAATATCCTTTCCTTTATCCCTGTATCTGCAGTTGCGGCGCCCTCCGGCGCCACACATCTCCAGGTATTGCTCGTGGGGGCGGCAGTGGATTTTAAAACGAACAAATTCACCGCTGCTAATACCGCTTCTCCGTTTATTCCATGGGATACTGCGGCTTCAGGCGATCAGGACCTTACGGTATCCCTCCCCGCTGCAAGCCTCCTGCCCCTTTTTATGGCGGTGGGTGTAGCTTTTTTTGAAGAGGTGAATGGGGTTAAGTATCCGCTGTTAAGCGGCGCATTCAACGCCTCTGTACTGGTGCAGGTAAATACACTGTAAATCTGGGGCTGAAGGGGAACCCTGTTAGCGGGGTTCCCTCTTTATTAACTTCAAAAAAAAGGAGGATAAAATGCAGAATCAGGCTGATCATTCATCCCGGGCGGCAATATTTGGCGGTACAATGTTCGCACTCTTCAATACGGTGGGGGCGGAAGAACTGCTAAAAACAATAGTGATGGCTGCGGTAGGTGCTGCTGTTAGTTATACTGTTTCCTTCTTCCTTGCTAAACTGGCAAAGAAGAAAAAATAGTAGCAAAAAGTTCCGGCATCCGCCGGGACTTTTTTATTTATAATCATTTCTTTTCCGGATGTCTCCCTGATAGCTTTGCGCTTTTGCAGGGGGCGTTGCGCTATTGTAAATTGAATGATAATTCTTACCGACCGGCCGCAGGGCCTATGCCAAACACAGGCTATGCAATGAAAATATCGAAAGAAAGAAAAAGATGAATTTTATTTAAAAAGCACAAAAACCTTTACATAAAGCCACAAATCATTCTTGCGCCAGCATGGCATTTCTTTTATATGAAAGGTTATGGCAAGTCTGTTAAGAAACATTCATAGTTGCAGACATGCCGATTGCCTAAGTTCATGCCTTCCCGAACAAAGACTTAGGAAAAAGACAAACTATTTTATTGACTTTTTTATGTCCCCTTCCATTTTACTGCTATGATACTTCGTTGAGCAATCTGCGTGTTGAAGCAGCAGATTGGAACACTTGTACGCCTGCCCCGATGCGCAGCAATTCGGAGTTCTGAACTTTATGCAGCAGGCCGTCACCCTGAATTTATTTCCGGGTCTCCTGAAGTGCAGTATAAATATTTTCCAGGAGATGCTGAAACAAGTTCAGCATGACGACAGCATGACGACAGCATGACGGCTATTGTACTTATTGCTTTGTTGATTACCGTCACCCTGAATTTATTTCAGGGTCTCCTGAAGTGTATTATAAAT
>JBBRAD010000036.1:0-30735 GCA_038207175.1 Chitinophagales bacterium | reverse complement strand
TCTGGCAACAGACAGTTTTCCTGATTATATTGATACCGCGCCGCTGCCCGCCACAGGCGTAAGCGCAGTTTGGAAATACCGCTGCATTTACCGCAGCAGTGATGAACAGGTGGGTCAGTGGAGTGATACTTCGTCGGTAGCCGTATCGGGTGTGGTGTGAATATAAAATGCAGGTTAATAAAAAGCCCCCCTGGAAAACGGGGGGCTTTTTTGTTTTAAGAAAGACGGATAGTATTTATTTGCAGCCGGGACGGAACCCGCGCAGCATTATTCAATCAATAAATGGTGCTGCAATCCTTTTTTAAAAAGCATACGCATTAATGTGGGCAATACAATTAACAGCAAGGGCAAAGCAATTAAAAACCCGCCAATCACTGCAATGGCAAGCGGCTGGTGCAGTTGCGCACCTGTGCCAATACCCAGCGCAATAGGCATCAGTGCAATGATGGCGCCAATGGCAGTCATAAGTTTGGGGCGCAGCCGCGTGGAAATAGTATAAACAATGGCATCATCTACATTATTATTCTGGCGGTAACTTTCGCGGAACTGTAAAAATGTGAAGATGGCGTTTTCGCCGATAATGCCCACTATCATAATCAAGCCTGTGTAACTGCCTACATTCAGCGGCGTGCCTGTAATGTATAATGCAATATAACTTCCTGCAATTCCCAGCATCGCAATCAATAAAATAACAGAAGCCACTTTAAAATCGCGGAACAAAAATAATATCACGCCAAACACAAGAAGGCTGGCTGAAATTAATATCATCAGCAGTTCACTGAACGATTTTTGCTGGTCTTTATATGCGCCGCCATATTCAATATGATAACCCTGCGGCAACGAGACTTTTGAAGATACTTCTTTCTGTACATCGGCCATCACACTCCCCAAATCGCGGTTGTTTAAACGCGCCGTTATTACCCCCATTGTCTGTAAATTTTCTCTTTGTATTTCCGCATCGCCGGGATTGATTTCCACTGTCGCCAGGTCTGTAATGGGTTTTAATTTTCCGTCCGGTAAAAATATCTGCAGGCGGTTTATGTCTGCCACATTCAGGTATTTATTACCCGGGTAAACAAGCCTGATATTATTCTGCTGTTCTTTTTCAAAAACGGTTCCTACCACGTTTCCTTCCAGCGCTGTCTGCAACTGGTATTGCAGGCTGGCAGGTGTAATACCAAATTGTGCAAGCGCCGTTGCATCCGGTTCTATACTTATGGAAGGGCCGGCAATTACTATTCCGTCAAACACATCGGCAGTGCCCTGCACATTTTCAACAATGGATGAAATTTGTTTTGATAAGTCCTGTAATTTTTTTGTATCGGTGCCAAATATTTTTACTTCCACCGGCTGCACGGATGCCATCAAATCACCAAGCATATCGCCTATCACCTGCCCGTAATCCGCCCGCAGTGCGGGTTGTGAGGCTTCCACTTTTGTGCGTATTTCATCAATCACTTCGTCAGTTGTTTTAGTGCGGTCTTTTTTCAACTGTATTAAATAATCACCCGTGTTTGGCTCGGTAATAAAAAAACCCATCTGTGTGCCCGTTCTTCTTGAATAAGCTTCCACTTCCGGCACGGTTGAAATAATCTTTTCCACTTCATGCAGTATGCGGTCAGTTTCTTCTAATGAAGTACCCGGCGGCGTGCTGTAATCAAACACTATGCTGCCTTCATCCATATCGGGCAGAAAACCCGTTTCTAATTTTGGTAAAATATACCAGATAGAAGCTGCAAGAAACAGCATAAACAATAAACTGATATATGGTTTGCGGATAAAGAACTTTACCCAACCCTGGTTTTTTACGGTGTGCGCTTTTTTTGGTTTCTGGTTTAATGTTTCACTTCTCAGGTTTCCCGTTTTCGGCTTCTTCGACAGCAATAAATAAATTACCGGCAGGCAAATCCATGTTACAAAAAAAGAACATACCAGCGTAATGATCATAGTATCTGTAAGCACTTTAAAATAAGCTCCAGCCACGCCGCTCATTAAAATAAACGGGAGAAAAATTACAATAGTGCTCAGCGAAGAACCAACCATTGCAGGAAATAAATATTTAATAGCTTTCTGCACCAGTGAAGTGGAAGGTTCATCAGGGTGTTCTTCATGTGTGCGGTGAATCTGTTCTACTACAACAATGGCATCATCAATAATCAGCCCGATGGACGCTGCAATAGCGCCGATAGTCATTATGTTGAATGTTTGCCCGGTGGCATATAAAATAATCAGCGTTAAGAATAAAGTAACAGGAATGGTGATGAGGATGGTTGCGCTTGCTTTTACCGAGCGCAGAAAAAGCACCGCAACAAAAATAGCAAGCGCCAAACCAACCCACAAACTGTCTGTAACACTTGTAATGGATTCATTTACGAAATCAGCCTGCACGTAATAAGGCGTAATGGTTACATCTTTTGGAAGTATCTTTTTCAGTTCAGCTAATTTGGTTGCCATGCTGTTTGAGAGGTCAATCAAATTTGCGTTGGGTTGTTTTATCACACCAATCAGCAGGGCATCTTTTCCATTTGCATTTATTTTTACATACTCCTTTGCTTCCTGTATCTGAATGTCTGCAATATCTTTAAGGGTAACAATCCTTTTACCGTTGTTGCTTATTACAAGGTCATTTAATTTTTGTATAGAATCAACCAGCACATCCGTAACCGTTAAATACATCAGCCTGTAATCGTTCAGGTAACCATTTGATTTTATAAAATTTGTTTGCCCCAGTGCATTGGTAATTGCGTCCGGTGTAATGCCCAGCGCACTCATTTTCTGCGTATTCAGCTGAAGCCAGTATTCCTTGTCTTTCCCGCCTGTGATGCGGATTTCAGAAACACCCGCCACCTGCGATAAAAAAGGTTTGATGGTATAAGTGGCGAGATATTTTAAATCAATAGGGGAGCGGGTATTGCTTTGAACAGTATAACCAATTACCTGCAGTATGGAAGGGTTCATCCGCTCTACTGAAATATCCACACCGGGCGGAAGCTGGTTTTTTATTTCCGTTATTTTTGATTCAATCCGCTGCTGGCTTATATCAATGTTGCTTTCCCAGCTCATATACGCAGATATTTCGCAACTGCCGCGGCTGGTAATGCTGCGTACATCTTCCAGATCGGGAACCTGTTTTATGGCATTTTCCAAAGGCCTGGTTACCGTGACCATCATTTTGTTTACAGGCTCCTGCCCGGCATCTGCAATCACTTTTATTTTTGGAAAAGTAATTTCGGGGAAAAGTGAAGTCTGCATTTTGCCATATACAAAAAAGCCCGCCATAATAATGATGACGGTAACAACTGCCAGCGGGTTTTTATGCGATAGAAAAAAATTCTTCATTCAGTAAAATATTTTATGAGGTATCAGGTATGAGGTGTCAGCTTTCTGCTAATTGCTGATACCTGAATGCTGATGCCTGGTTACTGTTATTCATTTATTTGTTACAGTTACTTTCGCCGTATCACTTAGCCCGTAATTTCCGGTAAGTAAAATTTTATCGGCAGCGGTTAATGGCGGCGATAAAATTTCAACCATATCATTTGTTTCCAAACCTTTTGTTACCGGTACTTTTACTGCGGTAGAATCGTTTATCATTTTCATTATCCAGAATTCACTTTGCGTTTCATCGGTAAGCACTGCAGCCTTTGGAACTGATACTGCAGTTGGTTTTGAGCTTTTTACCAATTTTACTTTTGCAATTAAATTTTCAGGTATCTGTTCATTTGTATTTACATGGATGATATATTGCTGCGTTTGCGAAACAGAGTCCACAGATGGCATGGCCGCGCTGAGTGTGCCGTTTAATTTTTTCCCGCCGGGCAAATCAAGCTCTACAGTATTATTGCTGGAAAGAAATTGTTTTAACTCGTAAGGAAGGTTAAGCAGGAATACAAAACTGTTTGTGTTGGTAATGGTTGCAAGCTGGTCACCATCCTGCACATAATCACCCGCGGTGATGGCAAGTTGCGTAATATATCCGTTGCCCGGAGATTTAATATGTATGGTGCCTGTAAAATGAAAAGAAGTATCCAGCTGGTTAACTGTGTTGCCAAGATTTTCCGCTTCCTTTGTTTTAATTACAAACAGGTCCTGCCCGCGCGAAACATATTTTCCCAACTGCGCATTTACTTCTCTAAGATAACCGTTTGCAGTTGCCTTTACAGTTGTTTTTAAAAGAAATGAAGACGTAGCGTTTAGCTCCACCATATCCTGCAGCGGCTGAATGCTGATGCCGGTAATGGTTACAGGCGTTACAGTTTCAACTGCAGAATCTTCAGCAACTGCATCTGGCTTGCTGGTGGAGTGGCACGCGCTGCAGGTAAGTATAAAAAATGCAGCAGGAAACAGAAATGGCTTCATGGCTTTTAATTTGTGCGGTTCCAGTAATTTATTTGATTGATGATCTGGTACCTGGTTATTTTGCTTTGTGTAATAATATTTTTTGCATTAAGATAATTACTGATGGAAATAATAAAATCTGCAATACGCAAATCACCCGATGCCAGTAATTTTTCATTTGCTTTTATAAGCCCGTATGAATAATTTATCTGTGCCGCAGTTTCATCAACTAATTTATCCAGCGACTGCAACTGCTGCAGCAACTGGTTTATTTGCTGGTTATACTGTGTTATAAAAAAATCACGGTAATTCTTTCTTGTATCTTCTGCAATCGCAATTTTATCGTGCTGCATTTTTTTTTGTTTGCCATCGTAAATAGGCACAGAAACATTTACGCCGAAGCTGGTGCCTATATTTTTATATCCCTGGTAGCTGAATGCAGAAAGATATCCGCCATCAGCAAATAAACTTATCCTGGGCTGGTACGAGAGATCAATCTGCGCATTGCTGTTTAACAATTTTAAACTGTCAACCGAATATTTTTGATAAAACACAGTGCTCTGCAGTTCAGGTAAATTATTCAAAGTTATTTCGGGGTCGGGCAGCTGCACAAAGGATGTATCCATCAGCCCGCTTTCATAGTTCAGTGCTGCAAAGTCGTTCTGGTACTGGATGTTTAGTTGTGTAATAAAAAGTTCCTGCTGTTTTAGTGTAACGAGAAATGTAAGATAATCGGTTTGCTTATATACACTGTTTTCAGTAAGCTGTTTTAAAATTGCATCTTCATTTTTCAGTATGTCAAGGATTTCTTTGTTGTAATTATATTGCAGCAGATCACCGTACACAGTAATATATTGCGCAATGATATTTTTTTTAAGATCCTGTTCGCTTATTTTTCCGGCAATGTGCAGGGAATCGTTGAGCAGCTGAATTGCTTCAAACTGGTTCTGGATATTTTTTTTTGGCAGCAGCGTTTTTGATACAGAAAGCAAAGCGCCAAGCTGGCCGCCGTTTGTAATTGTCTGGTCATACCCCCAACCTTTTATATTTGGCGCAAAAAAATTATTACTGATGCCGTTTACCTGTGGCTTTAATGATGCGCGGATGCGCAGGCTGTCTATGCGGTTGCTTTGTACCTGATTAAGATAATCTTTTAATAAAGGGCTGCCTTGTAAAGCTGATTGAATATAATAATCAGGGTTTTTTTGCTGTGCAAAATCATTATTAAAAAAAACAAAGAGGGCTAACCCGCAAAATACCAGCTTACTGATCATCAGTATATACTTTTGAATTTGATGACAAATATGTGTTCTTTATCTGCATAAAAGTAGTCAATTGAAAAACCGGCGGTAACACATATTTCTTTTACAATCGCAAGCCCAAGCCCGGTTCCCTCGGGTGAGTTTTCAGGTTTATAAAACCGTTGAAAGATACTGCTTTTATCTAATGCATCATTAAAAGCCGTATTGGTTATTACTAATGCATCACCCGTTAATGTTATCATTACCTGGCCGCCGGCCGGGGTATAGCGCAGCGCATTGTTTAATAAATTTGTTATTAATATTTCCGCCAGGTGCGTATGAAACGACACCGTTACTTCTTCCAGCGAGGTTTGTAAAATTAAATGCCGGGCTTGAAATAAATCCTGCTTTTCATTTATTTTTTCAGTGATGATTTTTTTCAAATCAACTTTTTCACCCGGTACAAACTGGTTGTTTTCTAATTTGGCAAGCAGCAGCAGCGACTGGTGAAGCTTCCCCAGTTTTAGCGCTGCATCTTCTATTTCCTTTAAATGCTGCATGGAAGACTCTTTTAATTCTGCTCCCTGCATCATCACTTCTGTTTTTGAACGGATTACTGCAAGTGGTGTTTGCATTTCATGCGCCGCATTTTCAGTAAATTTTTTCAGTACAGTGTAATCATTATGTGCCCTTAATGACATTTGATTCAGGCTTTCGTTCAGCAATGAAAATTCATCAAGGTCTGTTTTTTCAAGATGCAACCCTTCACTGCCCGATAAATGGTATCCTTTTATATAATTCACAGTTGTATAAAAAGGGTTCCATAACCGGCTGAGCACTTTACGGTTGATGATGAAATTTACCAATAACACCAAAGCCACCATTAGTATTGTAATGAGAATAATTATCTGGATCAGGTCTTCTGTTTCTTCCTGCGATTTTGTTACAGTTACCGTATAATCTTTATTGCCTGCCTTTAAAGGAAAAATATATTGCCTGCATAATTCATTTTCCTTTTCAAGGTCATTATATAACTGTACACTTTTTGCAATTGGTTTTGCAGGAAGCACTGCTACCGGCGCAAAAGATGTTTTTTGCTCTTTTGTATTTTCTATTTCAGGCAATATGCCATGTGCATTTACATATTGTGAAATTTCCTGCTGCTCACTGTGCAGTGATTGATCCAACTGGTGGATAAGCACGTATCTTAAAACAAAATAATAACAAACACTGCCAAGTATAAACACGGCAATGGTTGCAGCTATGTTGATGCGGTTATATTTTGCTGATAATTTCATGGCGTCTGCAGTTTATAACCCATTGCATATACAGACCGGATGCAGTCATCCCCGCCTGCGGATATAATTTTTCTGCGCAGGTTTTTTATATGCGTATAAATAAAATCATAATTATCAGCATAATCCATATCATCGCCCCACAAATGACGGGCAATTGCATTTTTGGAAAGTATCCTGTTTTTATTTATAAGAAGATAAAGCAGCAGTTGAAATTCTTTTTGTGTAAGGTCAACATTTTTTTTATTTGCCAGCATTGTTTTTGATTGTATGTCAACTTCAATATTTCCTGCGGTAATTACGGACTGCCCGTTAAAATTGCGGCGGCGTATAATGGCTTCAATGCGCATGCTTAATTCTGAAAGGTGAAA
The DNA here is from genome assembly GCA_038207175.1 of Chitinophagales bacterium. Lineage (GTDB taxonomy): Bacteria > Bacteroidota > Bacteroidia > Chitinophagales > Chitinophagaceae > JBBRAD01. The sequence continues at coordinate 23,490 of JBBRAD010000036.1, read as the reverse complement.
GGGTTTTGTAAGATAATCATCTGCGCCAAGTTTAAAACCGGAAAGCTTGTCTTCAAGCCCGTCTTTTGCGGAAATAATAATAACTCCATCAGTTTTGCGGTCTTCTTTTAAATATTTAAGCAGTTGCAAGCCGGTGCCGCCGGGAAGCATAATATCCAGGACAATGCAATCGTAAGCATAATTGTCTATTTTTTCCAGCGCAGCAGAATAGGTAAATACAGATTCGCAAACATAGCCCGAGCCGGAGAGATAGGAGACCATGCTTTCATTCAAAATTTTTTCGTCTTCTGCTATTAAGATTTTCAAAATGAAAATTTGCTTCAAAATACAACAAGAATGCTGAAGAAAAACTGAAGCGTAAAAATTTTAAGTTCTTTACGTGAATAATCAGTCATGCATTTAGCAGGTAATTTATAAAGGTTAATCTTTTTTTAGCTGGTAGTCTCTGTGAATTTATACCGCTGCAAAGGGTTCTGAGCGTACAAAAGAGCGATCAACGCATTGGTGGGCAAATGCGGCAAAGCTTTATTATAATTCTCCGGCCCGGTAAAAAACGTTTCAATATTACGGACCCTTTTACCGTTACCCGGGGCTTCAAATTTTCTTCAGAATGCATTTTTAGATTTGTATTTGTATAAAGAATAAATTGGATCTCATGAGAAAAATTATTGCTGTTATTGCATTGTTATCAGTAATAAGTTTTGGTTTTTGATGTGACGGTAAATTTATAAAAGAGGCAAAAGATTAATGTGTTTATAACAGGGATATTTTTGCAATACCGGCTTGTGTTATTTTCAAAAACGTATATTGCAACCGGTATTTAAACACAGGCCTGATAAAAAAAGATTTCATTAAAACTTCAGCAACTTTATACACATTATTCCTCCCTGACTGGGTTTTTCAATTTTTGAAATTCGGGATAGTTGGTTCAATTGGCACCTGCATAGATTTTGGTATTACTTACCTGTGTAAAGAGAGATTAAAGTGGAATAAATTTATAGCCAATTCATGCGGTTTTAGCCTCGCGGTAATTAATAATTACCTGCTCAATAAGTTCTGGACATTTGGTGGTGGCAGCGCACAATGGCAAACAGAATTTGGCAGGTTTCTTTTATTTGCCCTTATAGGCCTGCTGCTTAATAATGCATTGATCTATTTGTTCAATAATAAACTGCAGTTTAATTTTTACCTGGCCAAAGCATTTGCAATTATTTGTGTATTTGCGTGGAATTTTCTTACCAATCACTTTTTTAATTTTCACTGATGGCTGTCAGTTCAATTTATAAAAAACGCCTGTTTTACCTGATTGTTATTTGCACTGCCATACGCATCATTGCTGCATGTGCGGTGGAGCTGGGAAATGATGAAGTATATTATTATACTTATGCCATGCATCTGCAGGAAAATTATTTTGATCACCCGCCCGGTGTGGCCTTATTAATAAAACTTTTTACTTTGAACCTTGCATTTCAGCAGGCAGTTTTTATACGCCTTGGTTCTATTGTTTGTGCAATTGCAGGAACTTTTTTATCCTTTAAAATTGGTACGCTTATCCGCAACGAACAAACAGGCTGGCTGGCTGCTGTATTGTACAGCACAAATATTTACAGTTCCGTTATTGCGGGAACTTTTATTTTGCCCGACAGCCCGCAGATTGTTTTCTGGCTTGCTTCATTACTGGTGCTGATAAAAATTATCGGGGTTTTTGATGCGGGGGGAAAAGTTCCTTTAATGCAGTGGGTTTTATTCGGGGTGTTTTCAGGCGTTTGCATCATGTGCAAAGTGCATGGCGCTTTTTTGTGGTTTGGGCTGGGTTTGTACATATTATTTTTCAGCAGGAAAATGTTTATGCAATGGGGCATGTATCTTGCTTTTTTAATTACCCTCCTGATCATCAGCCCCATATTTTTCTGGAACATTCAGAATGATTTTGTTACCTGGGATTATCACAGTAGCAGGGTGGCTGTACACCAGTTTGTAATTGACGGTGACGGTTTTATCCAAACTTTAGTCGGGCAGTTATTTTATAATAATCCCGTAAATGTAATTATAACAGTTCTCGCTGTTATTTATTTTAGAAAAAACGAAGGGTTGCAAAAAAATGTTCACCGGTTATTATTACTATGCGGCCTGCCAATCATTTTTATAGTTACCGGCACATCACTTTTTAATACGGTATTGCCGCACTGGAGCGGACCCGGTTTTATAACACTGTCTTTTTTAGCGGCCGCTTTCCTGGATATAAAACTACAGGCAAAAAAAGCCGGTGTAATCCCCTTAGTTTTAAAAAGCAGCAGTGTCCTGATTATATTCTTAATTGCTGCAGGTATTGGCATTATTAATTTTTATCCGGGAACCATTGGCAGCAAAGATGAAAGGAATTATGGTGAGTCTGATTTTTCACTTGATATGAATGGATGGGGAACATTTGGCGCACAGTTCAACCAGTGGAAAAACCTGGAACAAATACAGCAGCAGCTTCAGCCTGATTTAAAAATAGTATGCAATAAATGGTTCCCGGCTTCCCATATAAATTATTATGTGGCCAGGCCTTCAAACACTTATGTGGTAGGCGTAGGCAGTGTAAATGATTTGCACCAGTTTGTATGGCTTAACCACTATCAACCTGCATTAAAAAAAGGGGAAAATGCATTATGTATTGTACCGAGTAATTATCCCGAGGACCCATCTGTAACATACAGGAACAGCTTTGCTTCAGATACTTTATTACACACGTTTAAAGAATACCGCGGTAATAAATTATCAAGATATTTTGATGTGTATTTATTAAAAGGATATGAAAGCGGAGATGAAGCTGAAACATTTAAAATCGGGCAGTAAAAATCCTGCTATTCTATATAAAAAGAACTTCATGTTTTACAGTAGTAAAGCGGCAAGCGCATAATCGGCAAATAAAATAAGGATGCAGCTTACCACCACCGCAGTGGTGCTTGCACGCCCTATTTCCAAAGCACCGCCTTTTACATGATAGCCATAATAAGCAGGTATGCTGCTGATGATAAATGCAAACGTATATGCTTTGCTGAGTGCAAAGAAAACATTGTACGCAGAAAAATTCTGGCGCAGTCCCATATCAAAAATATTATTGGCAAGTATGCCGGAAAGATCACCCGCTACACGGCCGCCCCAAATGGCTGATACAGCAGACAATACAATTAAGCAGGGCACCACGGCAAGTGCGGCAGCAATTTTAGGCATTATCAGATAGCTGCGTGTATTGATACCCATTATTTCCAGTGCATCAATCTGTTCGGTGGTGCGCATATTGCCCAGCTCACTTGCAATTTTGCTGCCCACCACACCTCCAAGTACAATGCACACAACGGTTGGGGAAAGCTCCAGTATCACACTGTCACGCACAATTTGCGCAATGGTGGCCTGGGGAACCAGCGGGCTTACAAGCTGGTATGCAGTTTGCACGGTGGTTACCGCGCCAAGAAATAAAGAAATAATAAGCACGATTGGCAATGAACCGATGCCAATTTCCACGCACTGGTGCATAAATTCTTTCCAGTACATTTTAAAATTTTCCGGTTTGGTAAACATGCTTTTAAGCATCAGCAAATACCGGCCGAGATGATTGAGAAATGTTGACATTAAATTTTATTACTGATTATTTACGCATGCAATTTATAGATTATTATGCAGCGGGCAATTGTATTGCTGAGGGGCTTCTTTGCGCGGCACTCCTGTACTGTAAAAATGCATTCTGCAGAAAACTGTTATTCATGCGGGGCCAGCAAAGAAAAAGGATACTGCGGAATATTGCGCAACACCCAGAATAGCAGCACAACTATCAAAACTGTTTTTACAAACAATGGAGAGTAAAAAAACTTTTGAGTGATTTGTTTTCTGCGAAAAGTATTCAGTACAAAAACAACTGCGGAATATATAATAAAAGGCAGGCTTGCTACCATTAATATATTATAATTAACTGCGCCAGTAAAATCACCATGCAATAAAGAAGAAAATGCCCTTTGTGAACCGCAGCCAGGGCAATACAAACCGGTTAAAGCATTAAAAGGGCATTGCGGAAAAAAAGATTCTGCACTTCTTGCGTCAAAAAAATAATACAGCAGCACCGTTGTCAGCACTGCTGTACCTGCTAAAAAAAAATGGGAATATTTTTTCTTAAAGGCCACTAAAGGTTATTGTAATGGCTGCCCGCAACCCAAAAAGCGGTTACGCCAAATAAGAATACAAGTGCCAGATAAATAATTACTCCTGCAAGGCCAACCCAGAAACCAATTTTTGTCCATTTGCCTGCATCCTTTGAAGCCAGCAGCGCGCCGTTGTAATCACCGGCAGCCATTTTTGAATTTACCTGCGAAGCAAATACAATGCCCACCACACCAAAAGGAAGGCAGCAGAAAAGTGTAACCAGTATTGATTCCACCAGCCAGTTTTTGGGCGGTGTTACAAATTGAGGCTGTTGTTGCGGTGGTTGCTGATAATTTTGATCCATGAGTTTTGGTTTTGAAGAGTTAAAAAATGGTCCTGTAAAATAAGTGTATTGTTCCAAATAAAAAAGCCATGCAAAAAAAATTGCATGGGTTTTTAAAACTTATGTACAAATGCTAATAAGCCCTTGCAAATAAAACCCTTTGTACGGAAGGGTTTCCTGTTAAAATACATTTACCTTCTTCTATCACATTGTTTAATGGTATGCAGCGGATAGTGGCTTTTGTAAGTTCTTTTATTTTCTCTTCTGTTCCGGCCGTACCGTCCCAGTGTGCAGAAATAAAACCTGGTTTTTCATCCAGCAGTTTTACAAATTCATCCCAGTTTTCTGCTTTAGAAATATTGGCATCGCGGAATTGTTTTGCTTTTGTATAAATATTCAGCTGTATTTCATCCAGCAGGTTTTTTATATATGCCGCAATGCCGTTCATATCCACGCTCATTTTTTCTTTGGTATCCCTTCTTGCAATTTCCACCACATTTTTTTCGAGGTCCCTTGCACCGATTGCAACACGGACGGGCACTCCTTTCATTTCATATTCTGCAAACTTCCATCCCGGCCTGTTATTATCATTATCATCATATTTTACAGAAATGCCAAGGGCTTTCAATTCTTTTACAATCACATTTGCTCTTTCAGAAATAATATTTTTCTGTTCTTCTCCTTTGTAAATGGGAACAATAACCACCTGCAGCGGTGCAATTTTTGGAGGCAACACCAAACCATCGTCATCGCTGTGCGCCATTACCAATGCACCTATCAGCCTTGTGCTTACACCCCAGCTTGTTGCCCATACATAATCTAATTTATTTTCTTTATCGCTGAATTTTACATCAAATGCTTTTGCAAAATTCTGCCCGAGAAAATGCGATGTGCCCGCCTGTAATGCTTTGCCATCCTGCATCAGCGCTTCTATGCAATAAGTGTCTTCGGCGCCTGCAAAACGTTCGCTGATTGTTTTCACACCTTTTATCACGGGCAGCGCCATCCAGTTTTCCACAAAATCTGCATACACTTCCAGCATTTGTTTTGTTTCTGCAACTGCTTCATCCCTTGTTGCGTGTGCAGTGTGGCCTTCCTGCCATAAAAATTCTGCTGTGCGCAAAAAAAGGCGGGTACGCATTTCCCAACGCACTACGTTTGCCCACTGGTTAATTAAAAGTGGAAGGTCGCGGTATGATTGTATCCAGTCTTTATATGCATTCCAGATAATGGTTTCAGAAGTTGGCCGCACAATTAATTCTTCTTCTAATTTTGCATCGGGATCAACAATCACGCCATCTCCGTTGGGGTCTTTCATAAGCCTGTAATGTGTAACCACTGCACATTCTTTGGCAAAACCTTCTACATGCGCTGCTTCTTTGCTTAAAAAACTTTTTGGGATAAACAACGGAAAATATGCATTTACATGCCCTGTATCTTTAAACATTTTATCGAGTGCATCACGCATGTTTTCCCAGAGTGCAAAGCCATAAGGCTTTATTACCATGCAGCCACGTACTGCGCTGTAATCTGCAAGCCCGGCTTTTAAGACAAGATCGTTGTACCATTGCGAATAATCTTCTGCCCTTGATGTAATTTCTTTTCCCATTTTTATGCAAGTTTAATTGTTTGCCTGTTTAATACGTTTCTTTTGTTTGCAAAAAAACAATTGAACGCCTGAACTTTTTGAAACTTATTAAATGCCTGTTAGTTTTAGAGTAACCTTAACAGGAATGATTTTATATAATATAGAAACGATTGTAACTTTCCGCTACAAAGTTGCAAAATTTAAAACCGCTGCAAAATTAATAACTTCACAGAACAATGATTTTAAAACTACATACCATGAAAAATAAAAATCTACACATCCTTATCGCCGCTTTAATTTTAAGCAGTTGCAGTACTGCTTACAAAACCACGCAAACACCCGATGATGTTTATTATTCACCGGCAAAAGAAGTACCCGGCGGGGATGATTATAATAACCCTCCTCCGTCATCGGCTGACGACAATTACCTTCGTATGAAAGCGCATAACCATACTGTATGGTCTTCCATAGATGACTACAGTTACTGGAACGACAGCCGTTATGATTTTGGATACAGTTGCACACCATCGAGATATGAATTTATCAATTCATTTAACATGTACCCTTTTGGGTGGAATTATGGATATGGCCTGTATGGTTATGGATGGAACGGATGGAACAGCCCGCACGGTACAGTAGTATTTTATAAAAACCCACAGGTATATTTTGGTAATACCACCAAAACAAATCTTACTGCTTACGGAAACCATATTTACAACAACCAAAATAATCAGGACGGCCTTTTCAAAAGAATATTTACCGGGAATAACGCTAATAATAATTACAGCAATACCAATGGTAACAATCCATCCAGAACCTTTAATTCAGGTACCGGTACAAACAACAGCGCCGGTGGAAGAAGTGGTGGTTACCATAGCAGCGGCAGCAGCGCCAGTTCACCCAGGCCGCCACGTCCACCGCTTTAGTAATTCATAGAATAATATAAACCCATACTGATTAAATGCAACTGAAATATTGCAGCTTCTATTACTTTATCATAACCCAATCAATATGAAAAAAAATCTCTTATCCGCAGTTTGCAGTTTACTGGTTTTGCTATCGGCAAATGCACAGGTGCCTGATGATGCACTCCGTAATGCATGGTTCATCCCGGGTGGTACTGCAAGAAATATTGCAACCGGCGGTGCAATGTGTTCACTGGGTGGTGACATTAGTGCAAACCATGTAAACCCCGCCGGTATTGGGTTATACAAAACAATGGAAGTTGTTTTATCCCCTGGTTTTATGTTCAATAATAATAAAGTGAATTACAGGGACGAAAACTCTTCTGCAAATAAAAGCGCCTTTGCTTACGGAACATCAGGATTTATTATAGGCGCGCCTTACAACCGCCCCGGCAGTAAAGTAAAAAGTACTGCATTCTCCATGTCCATTAATCAACTGGCAAATTATAACAACCATCTTTATTATAAAGGCGCAAACAATTTCAGCTCATTTTCAGAACAATACCTGGAAGAATTAACAAGAGACAATGCCAGCCCGCAGGCAGCAGAGCAGAATTATATTTTTGGATCTTCACTCGCTTACCGTACCTATTTGATTGATTCAATAAATGTGAATGGTGAGTTTCTTGGCTACAAAAGCCTGGTTCCTGTAGCTACAGGAATTATACAGGAAAGGGATGAAACAACAAAAGGCGCGTACAACGAACTGTCACTTGCATTTGCAAATAATACATTGGATAAAGTTTATTTTGGCATAAGTATAAACTTTCCCTTTGTAAATTACGAACGTGATTTAATTTATAAGGAAACTGATGCAACCGGTAACCCCAATAATAATTTCAGCGATTTTAAATACACCGAAAATTTTAAATCCTCCGGCGTTGGTTTAAATATCAAGCTTGGCGTTATTTATAAACCGCAGCCCTATTTGCGTTTAGGATTTGCGCTGCACTCACCGTCCTTCATCGGTTTTAAAGACCAGGTAAGATCAGCCATTGCAACCAATACTGAAGCGTATGCAGGCATACTCAGCGAAAGCAGTGATAATTTAAACAGCGGCAATCCCGGCGAAAGAAATTATAATTTACTTACTCCGTGGCGTGCCATTGCAAGCGGCAGCTATGTTTTCAGCGAGGTGCAGGATACAAAAAAACAAAGAGGATTTATTACTGCCGATATTGAATATGCAGACTACAAAGGAGCAAGGTTTTATTCATCTGATAACAGTGACCAGACATTAAAAGATTACTATACCTCATTAAATAACACGGTAAAAAATTATTATAAAGCCGCCGTAAATTTCCGCGTGGGCGGTGAAATAAAATTTGATCCATGGGCCATCCGTTTAGGGGGCGCTTACTATGGCAGCCCATACAGCGATACACAATTAAAAGCAAACAAACTGATGCTGGCAGGCGGCTTTGGTTACCGCAACCACGGAATGTTTATAGATATTACTTACGCACAAACTTTAAATAAGGATGTAAGCTTTCCATACCGCCTGAATGATGTGGCCAATACTTTTGCCACCTGGAATAATAACCGCGGAAATGTAATTATAACAGTAGGATTTAAAATATAATTTTCTTTTTTTAGCCGGGCTGTATAGTTGCTGTCCGCATTTTTTGCGTTGCATTCTTTTACGTTCTGTTCAGTTTGCAGCAAAGAAACAATGAGGCTAAAAATAATTTTACGCCGTAAATGTATTACAGTTTAATGCTCCCTCTGTATTAAAAATTCCGCCAGTTGCATAAGCGGTTTTTTCCTGGATGATACTACGGCGATATCATCAATATGTTTCATGGCGGTTTTTATATATTTTTCTTTCAGTTGCTCTGCCCATGTATCCGCGCCGCACGACTTAAATATCTCCAGCACGCGTTGCACTTTATCTCCTGTGTTTTCAGCCATCAATTGCTGTAACTTTTGTTTCTCTGTTCCACCGGCAACTTCCAAAGCATGGATCAACAAAAAAGTTTTTTTATTCTGCCGTATATCGCCTCCTGCATCTTTACCAAATTTTTCAGGATCGCCAAATGCATCTAAATAATCGTCCTGTATTTGAAAAGCTATTCCAAGGTTCTTTCCAAACTGGTAAAGGTGTTGCCTGTTACCTTCGCTTGCCCCGCCAAGAATTGCGCCCATTTGCAAACTTGCTGCCAGCAGCACGGAGGTTTTGAGTTCAATCATATGCAGGTACTCTTCCATCTGCACCTTCTCTTTTTTTTCAAAATCCATATCTAACTGCTGCCCTTCGCAAACTTCTTTTGCAGTTTTATTAAATATAGAAAGAATCTGGTGCAGGTGGGTTGTGTCTGTCTTATTAAGATATTCATAAGCCTTTACCAGCATTACATCACCGGCAAGCAAAGCAGTGCTGGCGCCATATTTTGTATGAACGGTTTGCATACCCCGGCGCAGCGGGGCCGCATCCATAATATCATCGTGTATTAAAGTAAAATTGTGAAAAAGCTCAATAGCAGCAGCCACATGGTAGGCATCAGGGTTTACAGCGCCAAACAGTTCATTGCTCATCAGGCACATTACCGGTCTTATCCGTTTTCCACCCAAGCCCAAAAAATATTCACCGGGTTCGTAAAGTGAAGCAGGCTGCTTAGGAAAATGCGTCACTTCAAATCTCTTCTTAAAATCAAACGTAAATTCTTCAAAAGAATGCATAAATGTTTTTATAAGTTGATTGATTATTTGCTAAAGTACCATGCTTAAGCTTCACCAAAAAACAAATTATAAAATAATAACGGCAAAAAATAAAATGGTTACCCCAAAACGGAACAATATGCCCGGTTTCCTTTTTGGGGTAATGTTGCCTTGCAAAATATCCGGGAGAATATTTTTATGAATAAGTTAAAATATTCAAATCTTTTTAAATCCTGTTTGCGTAGATTAAAGCTTAAATGCCGGTACTGAAAAAAACTTTACTTTATTCAACTACCGGAAAAATCTTCTCATATCATTATTTTTTAAACAATTAAACCTCACATTTATGCAACTAAAAACAATTGCAAAGAAAGGCTGGTTACCGGTACTTGCTGCTATCGGTTTATCAACCGTACTTATGTCATCGAGCCACAGGGAGGCGCCGATGATTGCCAACGATCCGTTGGCCGACAACACGGATCTTTACGCATTCCGCAGCCCGGACAACCCTGATTATATCACGATTCTTGCCAACTATGTTCCGGGACAATTGCCTTATGCGGGCCCCAATTATTATTCATTTGGAACGGATATACGTTATGATATCCATATTGATAATAATACAGCAACGCCCGGGGACGATATTATTTACCGTTTTAAATTTGATCAAACAAATGAGGATCCTACTACTTTCTTTAACATCCGGCTGGGAAAACAAAACCTTAAAACAACTTATACCCTCCTCAGAAGTACAGATGGCGGGGTTAGTTTTGTAAAGCTTACTGACCATGGAATTGTGCCACCTCCCAATATCGGCCCCCGCTCAATAAGCTCACCAGTAGGTTTAAATGTAGCAAACTACCGGACGCTTATGCAGGAGGCTACCAGGACTTTAAAAACAGGTGAAAAAGTTTTTTGCGGTACTGTTGATGATCCGTTCTTTGTAGATTTAGGCGGCATTTTTGATCTGGGAGATGCCCCACGTCAAAACAGCACTCCCTATGATGGTTTAAAATGCAAAAACGTTTCCACCATCGCATTGCAGATCCCTATTTCCACACTTCAGAAAGATCATAAATCTGTAAGCCAGGCAACAAGCATCCTTGATGGCGATTTTGTAATTGGAGTATGGGCTTCCGCCAGCAGAAAAAGAATACGGATACTAAATGATGATGGCACACAAACTGATACAGGGAGATACATACAGGTTTCAAGGCTTGGTATGCCGTTAACCAATGAAGCTGTAATACCTATCGGGTATAAAGATTACTGGAATTCCTTAACACCTTACCAGGACCTTGCAAATCTTTCAACTTTTGGAAAATTCTTTTACAATCCTGAACTGGCATTGTACATGGATGATACATATTTTGGTGGTGCAATACCTGCTTTTAAACCATTGCGTATCCAGAGGAATTCATTAGGCGCTTATGGTTTTGGCAATAACCAGCATGGGTTATATCCGCTGAAGGGCAATGCTGCCCTTGATGGTACGGCCCTTGCAGAAAGCGCTTTTGGAAGCTTGCTTTTACCTGCAGATAATTCACCGAGATCTGTTGACCTCTGGCCAATATTCCATACGGGTGTACCAAACCTCAGGCCTTATCAATTAGCTACGGGCAAAGGTGGAAACCCGCTTGCAGCAGGCAAGCCTTTTATCAATAACTTTTTGCCAAATGGCGGTGATATGCTTCGTTTAAATATGGCCGTTCCTGTTACACAGCGGGATGATCCAAAATTCAGTTCTGACGGATTGATACAGGCTGCAGTGCTGGGTTTAACTGACACAGCTTACAATAAAAACGCAGACTTACAGTTTATTCCAAATATGGATGGTTTTCCTAATGGAAGAAGGCTGGAAGATGATGTTACGCTTATTGAACTGCAGGCTGTAAGTGGTGTAGCTCTTGCTGCCATTGGTTTGTGGTATGATGATTATACAGGGGGCAATCCTGTAACACCCGATTTAATAAATGTACTTACTTACAGAACCGGGATTAATGCAAACGATACCTCATTCAGGAAAAACTTCCCGTATGAACAAACACCCTGGTCAGGCACCAGCACATGTTCGTGCGGAATGGTTGGAGATGCTGCAAGGCAATCATCACCAGCAGCTATGACGCAGATAAAAGGAAATGAAGTTTCAGCACCAGGTGTTTTTGCAACTGCATATCCTAATCCTTTTACAATAAACAGTACAATTAAATACAGGGTTTCTGTTCCTTCCAAAGTATCGCTTATTGCTTATTCAGCCGAAGGCAAACCCGTTGATATAATTGTAAACAAACAGCAGGATGCCGGTTTCTATACCGTTCAGTGGAGTGGAGCTAAACTACCAAAAGGTGTTTACTTTATCAGTGCCAATATGAATGGTGAAATGAAACAGACATTAAGAATAGTTAAACAATAGAATAAGGTATTTCAATCCGTAAAATAAAAAAATCCGTAGATAAACTATCTGCGGATTTTTTTTTAATTTTCATCTTAAACTTAAAACGGCTGTTATGAAAAAGGCAACTTTATACATCATTATTTTAATTGTTTTTGCCGGGCTTATCGGTTTTGTTTTTTACAAATACAATACTGACAAAACAAAAGAGGAAAACACTGTATATACCCTCCAGGAAAGAACGGGGCCATCTGCACAAACTGAAGAGTGGCAAAAAACCCGTTCACTTGCGCTTACTTATCTGCAGGCGATACGCTCAAACCCTGATGATACAAAATCACTCATGGGTATTGCCACATTGTTTATACAGGAAGCAAGGGTAACCGGCAATTATTCCTATTACGATATGGCCGCTTTGAAATATGTAAATGATATTTTGAAAAAAGACTCGCTCAATTTCCAGGCTCTCACGCTTAAATCACTTGTGTATTTATCGCAGCACCATTTTGCAGATGGTTTGGCAGTTGCGCAAAAAGCAAAATCCATCAATCCTTACTATGCTTTTGTATATGGTTTAATGGTAGATGGAAATGTGGAAATGGGATATTATGATTCTGCTGTTGCAAGCGCGCAAAAAATGATGGATATACGGCCTGATATAAGGTCGTATTCACGAGCTTCATATTTAAGGGAAATTTACGGCGATTATCCCGGAGCCATCTCAGCCATGAAAATGGCTGTTGATGCAGGAGCGCCGGGTGATGAAGCCACGGAATGGTCAAGGATACAGTTGGGGCATTTATATGAAAACAGCGGCGACTTAAAAAATGCCGAAACACAGTACGGTATTGCTTTGCAGGAACGGCCCGGATATGCTTACGCTATTGCAGGAATGGCAAGGCTTGCTGCTGCTGCAAAAGATTACAATAAAGCCATAGCACTTTACACGCAGGCTGATTCATCTGTAAATGATTTTGCCATAAAAGAAGCGCTTGCTGATGCCTACAGACTCTCCGGTGCAAATGACAAAGCCGCTGCGCTGGAAAATAAAGTGATTGATGAAATGAACAACCAGGCGCAGGCAGGTCAAAATAATGAAAATATAGGGCATTATGTTGACCGCGAATTAGCCTATGCGTACTTAAATATTAATGACTACAATAAGGCGCTTGACCATGCAATGCTTGAATACAACCGGCGTCCCGGGAATATTGATGTGAACGAATGTTTAGCATGGGTGTATTACAATAAAGGCGAATATGCCAAAGCGCTGCCTTATATAAAAACCGCTTTAAAAACAAACAGTAAAAACCCCACACTGCTTTGCAGGGCAGGTTTGATATTTGCCAAAACAGGTGATAAAGCGATGGCTAAAATAAGCCTGCAGCAGGCATTACAGTCAAATCCAAACATTGCACAAAACCTGAAAGCAGAAAGCATGGGCGTATTGCAAACGCTGTAGCCTGAAAGTTTTCCGGAAATAATTTTAATACAGACTTTAGTATTTCATGGCATCTTAGTTGCGTCGCAAGCACTTCACCTGTTTATCTTTGGGCAACATTCAGAAGGAAAAATAAATGTACGCTTATGCCCAAAAGAATTGATGCTGCTGAACAGTGCGACGCAAGTAAAGCCGCGGCAAAATATAATGCCCGGCCTAAAGTAATTTTTATACATTATGCGGCGGCATTAATAATATAATCATAGCTGAGTAAAAATAAAATATTGACCAGGCACCCATCCAATAAAAAAAAATTAGCACTGCTGCTTTGCACGGCCGCATTATTAAGCAGCGTGCAGCTTTACGCACATCCTGTAGTTAACTATGCAATGGAGCATGCACCTGCGGGTGATGTGGTATGGTATTATATTAAGATGGGTATCCTGCATATAATACCCGAAGGTTTTGATCATATTTTATTTGTAACAAGTCTTTGCCTGCTCAGCAATAAAATAAAAACAATTTTATGGCAGGCATCTGCATTTACAGTGGCGCATTCCATTACGCTTGCATTAAGCGTTAAAAATATTATTGTTGCGCCCAGCCCTGTAGTAGAGCCCATCATTGCCCTTTCTATCATGTTTGTTGCAATTGAAAATATACTGCTCAGCGAATTAAAGCCCTGGCGGGTGCTGATTGTTTTCTTCTTTGGCCTGGTACACGGGCTTGGTTTTGCAAGTGCATTAAACAGCGTGGGGCTGCCGCGCAACCAGTTTTTTACTTCGGTTATTTCATTTAATGTGGGCGTGGAGCTTGGGCAAATAATAGTTATCCTTCTCGTATTTGCACTGATTATTATTCCGTTTGGCAAAACGAAAAATTATAAAAAATATGTAGTATTGCCGCTTTCTTTAATCATTGCTTTAATTGCAGGATACTGGACAATACAACGGCTTGGGATGATTTAAAATATTTATATCCCGGTATGCACAAAATAAAAACCCTTCGTAAAAAGGGTTTTTAAAAAAGATTACAACTGCTGCGCAATCGTTAAAACACATTATACCCGATGCTGATATAGTATAAGCCGCCTATATATGGATTGCCAAAGGCATTGCGGTAATATTTGTTGGTAATATTGGTACCACCCAATTTGAATAACAATTTTGGTTTTGTCCATTTGTAGCTAACCATTGCATCCAGCGTACCAAAGGATGGAATAGTGGCGGAACCAAATGTACCTTCCCAATCTACTTTATCCTGCCATTTGTAACCGATATTAAAACCTATGCCTTTATAAAGGTCGGCATTGGCAAAACCTATATTGTACCGCAGTTTTGGCGTATTGAAAAATGTAACCAGCCCGGCAGGCACATCTTTCAACTGGTCCCCGTAAATATTTGCAGAAATACGGTAACCGCTTCCTGCAAGATATTCGCCGCCAATGCCCCAGCCGTTTGCTTTTACAGGAGTTTGGCTGTTATACACAAATGAAAAATTGTCGGTGGTAAACGGGCTTGCCAGGTCAACAGGTGCATTTGCTGCAATTCCGCTTGACCCTCTGCCTACAGCCACACGGCCAATAAAATCGCTGTATTTGCTGAAATAATAATAGGCATCAATCAATAATTTTTTGGAAACTACCCCGCGGTAACCAATTTCAAATGACTGCATGGTTTCGGGCTTAGCTGTTTGAAAAGAAGCAACTTTTAGTAAAGTTGGATTTGGGTTTCCCGCATCAACTGTTGCCCTGTAAGCAACAATGCTTTCTGAAGTATAAACCGGGTTGGTGCTAAAGCCGTAATGTGTATTAAAACCCGGTAAACAGCCAATTAAAATACTGCCGGGCGTTTTCAGGTTTATCCATTGATCCTGGTTATTGGGAAACCGGTAAGCCTGCTGGTAAGAAAGACGGATATTATTATCTTTTGCCACTTTAATGGAAGCGGTTACACGCGGTGTAAAGCGCCCTTCAAAATTTTCATTTTTATCATAACGGCCGGAAGCAGAGAGTTTTAAAACATCATTGAATAATGCCTTTTGTAATTGAACGTATCCGCCAAATTCACCAATATTGATCCTGCCTGCCGTATCGGCAAAAATAGTTCCGTGTGAATTAAGGCTGTACCAGCGGTAGCTTGCACCTACTAAAACGTCCACCACTTTTGAAGTGTACTGGGATAAATTTAATTGCCCTTCAAACTGGTACAAACTCGATTTATCAGCAAATTGCGAACCACCGTCACTGATTGAAGTTGTTACAGATTTATTAAACGCATCCATAAACTGCTGTGAGCCCGGTAAATATCTGCCCTGGTCGGCTATGCCACGTGCATACGCATTTGCCTGTGCAGGCGGAACGCCCTGTAGCACTGCACCCGAATAGTTTCCTACGTATTGCCCAAACCAGGTAGCATTGTCTTTCCATGCGCTGTTTATAGCAAGTGCGGTTAGTGTGGATGCATAAGAATCACCTGAATTTTCCTGCGTGGTATATGCCCTTAAAAACCAGTTTTTATTTTTAAATTCAAGTTTATACTGACCGATAATAAAATTTTTCAGCGAGTACCTGTCGGCGCCCGTATATACGCTTGTACCCAGGCCCCAGTTGCCTGTAAGCGAAGCTTCTGTATTTGTATTGAGCTTGAAATATAAACCGCCGGAAAACTTTAGATTATACGCTTTATAATTTACAAGATCCTTTTCATTATAACCTGTGCGGCTTACATACTGCCCGCCATAAATATTATTCCTTAATCCAAAATAAAACGGAACAAGATTCGCAACCGCCGGTTGCAGGGGAGCGGGTAAACCGGCTATAAACTGGCCTATCTGCTGCTGCGTGGCATTGGCCGGCAAACTTCCATTCATTAAAGCTACAATATCGAGTGTGCCGCCGGTAGCTGCAAGGATGCCCGCCCTGGTTTGTGCTTCATAAGCCTGTGAAAAAGCCCCCATACTTGCACTTGCTTCATCACCAAAAACATTTACACCGTCATAATTTGGATCAGAGGTCCTTGTACCCGGTATAATTTTGCTGTCCACATTATTGCGCAGGAGATCTGTGCTGTCATTCGCTTGCCAGTCATCTGCCTGTACATATTCTGCACCGAATTTGAATGCAAAATTATCCGATACTTTTTTGCCCCATCTTAAACTCCAGTTGTAAAATGGCGAAGCTGAATGCCTGCTGTCGCCAATATGCATCACACCCTGCTTTACCTGGAAACTTAATCCCTGGTATTTAAAAGGGTCTTTGCTGGTTATTAATAAAGTACCATTCATACCGCCGGAACCATATAATGCAGAAGATGCACCGGACAGAAGTTCCATATTATCCACATCCAGTTCTGATAAGCCCACAACATTTCCTACCGAAAAATTCAGGGCAGGTGCTGAATTATCCATTCCATCCACTAATTGATTAAAGCGAAGGTTTCCGCTTCCGTTAAAACCGCGTGTGCTTACTGTTTTAAAAGTATAACTTGAAGTGGTAACATCCACCCCTTTTAATGTGCCCAGTATATCATAATAATTGGGGCCGGTTGCATTTCTGATGGCAGCGGAATTTACCCTTTCAATAGAAACGGGCGCTTCTAATATCCTTTCAGGCACGCGTGATGCAGCTACAACAATTTCCTGCCCCAGTGTATAGGCAGGATCGAGTTCTACGCTTACCATTTGCCCCGAAGCACTTATCTGCACTTCTTTTGGTGCAAAGCCAATAGAGCTTATAATAATTGTAAAGGGTAATTTTTCGATAGTACTGAATTTAAAATTTCCATTGTCATCAGTATATGCGCCTGCCGAGGATCCTTTTACAATCACAGATACTGCCGGAACAGATTCTTTGGTCTTACTGTTTTTTACGCTTCCTGAAACAGTTACCGTAGTTTGTGCAAACACAGTATTTACCATAAATACTGAACACAAAATAAGCAGGGAGGAGGTCAATTTTTTCATACAGCTTTGGTTTATTTGCTGAGTTAGGTAAAGAATATTGCGGCAAAATAGCAATTGTAAGTTTTTCTAAGGCAATTTTATTGTCCACAATTGTCCACAAATGTGCGTATGTGAATGCAAAACTCCTTATACATTAAAGTTAATAAAGATAATTTTGATTTATGATAAAATTCCAGTTTCCCAATCAAACCGGTTTTTACAGCGGAAAAGTACGCGATGTGTACAGCATCGGCAGTAAATGTCTGGTAATGATTGCCAGCAACCGCATCTCCGCTTTTGATGTTATCCTTCCCAAACCCATTCCTTATAAAGGACAGGTTTTAAACCAGGTTGCTGCATATATGCTCAATGCTACAAAAGATATTTGTAAAAACTGGCTGACCAATACACCCGCCCCTAATGTAGCAACCGGCCTGCGCTGCGAACCTTTTAAAATTGAAATGGTGGTACGTGGAAACCTTACCGGTCATGCCTGGCGAACGTATTCATCCGGTAAAAGGATTTTATGCGATGTTTCCATGCCTGATGGGATGAAGGAGAATGATTATTTTCCTTCACCCATTATTACACCATCTACAAAAGCAGTGGAAGGGCACGATGAAGATATTTCAAAAGAAGAAATAATTGCAAAATGCCTTGCCACAGCAGATGAATGGAAAGCGCTGGAAAAATACACGCTTGCATTATTTGAAAGGGGAAAAGAAATTGCCGCCAAAAGGGGTTTGATATTAGTGGATACAAAATATGAATTTGGAAAACTGGGTGATGAAATTTACCTGATGGATGAAATACATACGCCCGATTCATCCCGCTATTTTTATGCGGATGGTTTTGAAGAAAGGCAGCAGAAAGGCGAAAGGCAGAAACAACTGAGCAAAGAGTTTGTACGTGAATGGCTGATTGCAAATAATTTTATGGGCAAAGAAGGGCAAACGGTTCCTGAAATGAGTGATGAATGGGTAAACACTATTTCGCAGCGGTACATTGAATTGTATGAACATATTATAGGGGAAAAATTTGTGCCGCAGGATCTTTCGGATAAAGAAATATATGAACGCATTATGGATGCTTTGAAAGATATGGATTCATAAGAATAAAATATACAGCTTCTTTTTCAGGGATGTTTTTACCCGGTTCATACTTATGATAGCGTACCCGAAAGTGATAAATAAATTTATTTTAAAACGGAACATTTATTTAAGAAGATTTTTTTGAGCCGGGCTAAAACGCTTGTAGCATCTGCGGTTGCGTCGCACACTTGTGCTGTTGGTTCGTTTCGGAACAAGTTGAAAAAATAATAAAGAAACAAAAATGAAACATATAATTTTTGTCATGTTTATTTATTTTAATTTGACATTAACTCCTATTATCGCTCAGCTAAAATGGGATGTAGTTAACGATACAATTACCTTAACCCCAAATAAAATTTTCGCGGAAGGAAGTGTTGCGGTTTTGAATGGAAAATCCGGAGGGGCAATCAACTTTGATGGAACAATTGAAGTTGATATGAAGGAGAAAACAATTTTTTTTAATGACGGAAAAAATTTGTTTCAATTTAAAAATGAAGATTTAGCAAATGTTAGCTTAAATGGTTATGGAACTTTTAGTAGTGACGATCTTTTTAAAAGATTTTTTTCTGATTCCACTCTCCAACATTTTAGGCGATTGCTTTACCCCAATTTGGATCTCAATGAAATTACCTTTTCGCTATCCAAAAGAGTTGAGTATGGAGTAGAAAACAATGCTCTTGTTCTCAAAAATCAAAAAAGCCTAATAGGTAAATTGTGTTATATTGACTTAGATAATATTGTTATCCTCAACGATGATGGCGAAATAGAAAAATTACAAGATGGTGATTTTAATTTTTTAGAAACAGATGGATTTAAGGGTTTTTCTTGTAAAGCTTTTTATAATTATATATTCACTTATTTTGAAAAGAAATTGAAAGATAACATCAACAACTGGAATGAAAGAATGAAGCAAATGGATTTAGAAAGTTTGATTGCCTTTTGGGGACCATTTGATAATCTGATAAATATTTCGCAAGACAAACGAATGATTACATGGAAAAAAAGTAGTTTGGCTTATTATTTAAACCTTAGTACACTCAATACAAGCCGTTCCTTTACAAGGAATAATTTTTTATCAAATATTATTTCAACAAGCAATTCATTTTTTGAAAATATTTCTCCATTTTTTCTTTATGGCAACAGTTACAGAACTTCAGATATATCATTATATGGAAATACTTCAACTGTGAGTTCAAGTCTAACAATTCAATCAGGTAAAATTGTTTCAAAAGAAGAAGGATTTACATTTACGATAATACAGGATTCTAACAATAAAATAATTCAAGTATATCAGGAAAATATTTTTGCTGAACCACAATACGGAAGCCCGTTTAGATTTATTTCCTTTTAGCATTTCTATTCCTTATTCGTTTTTGATAATTTTCCTTTTCCACCTAGTCACCTTTTAAGAGCAATATGTGTGTGGCAAAGGGCTGTGCAGTCTGAACAGCTATAAGATTAAAATACGCAGTTGCCTTGCCAGTTCAGTATTTTTCTTTCCCGCTATGTCCCTGCCTGCACTCATTGCTTTTTGAGGAGACATTGCCGAAAAGAAAAATCTTCAACCGAAATATTAATGATAAACAAAAACCCAACTATCAACTCCCAATTTTTTGAAAGGCTATCCGGTTTTAATAGTTTCCATAAAATAATATAAACTATAATTGCAGAAAATGTTATGATTATTGCTGATGTTGCTGTACTAAAAAGCATCGGATATTTAATTAAAGCAATAGTCATTAAACATACCAATAGAAGTATTGGAATTAAAAGATAAGTAATGTTTGAATTTTTGTAGTTCATATTTTCTTATTTTGAAATTTTAAAAAAGACCTTTCATGATGCTCCGGTAATCCATTCGGCAATTGTATGGCCTATAAAAAGTAAAGCTGTTAATGTTGTTACCGCAATTATTATAATGTTTATAGTTCTTAACCGTATCGCAATATTTAATACTTTCTTTTCATTATCATATTTAACCCATACTATTGAAAGAATATTTAAGAGTGCAGCTACAATAGGCAACACTATTAGCACAGTTATGAAGATTAACATGCGCAGCCATAAGGGCATTAAAGAACCATATTTAACCATCCATGACCATGGTGGCAGCAAAACATGAAAAGCACTTTGACTGATAGCTCCTAATAATATGATAGCTGGTATGGATAATAGTACATAAGAAATATTCGCCGATTTTTTTGTGCTTAAAATACTTAGCTTCAAATCTTCCTTATGTTGTAATGGCGAAACATGCGGCACAGAAATATTTTCAAGCTTATTTTTCAATTCATCGCTTTCCATAACTTTTTTATTTAAATACTGATTTTAAAAATTGGTTGCAGTTTTTATAATAAATTTTTCAACTTTTCTATTCCTCTTGACAACAATGACTTTATTGTACCTTCTTTTTTACTGAGTATTAAGGCAATTTCTTTTATACTTTTTTGTTCAAAATATCTTAATGCAATTACTTCCTGATAAGCAATACTTAGGCGTTTTAACTGAACCTGAACCGCTAAAAAATCTTTGTGCTGTTTCAATTCATTTTCTAACATTTCTTTTTCCTGAACTACTGTACTAAAGTTTAAAAGGTCAGCCGAGTTTTTGTTAATGGCAAATTGTAAAAAGTGAGGCTGGTATTTATTTTTTCTGAAGAAAAGGTTCATTTCATTTGTGGCAATGCGAAAAAGCCAATACATAATTGAGATGCCTCGCCATTCAAAGAAATGTATTTTTAAATACGCTTTAAGAAAAGTATCTGCCGCAATATCCCGTGCTAATTCATAATCACCTAACCGGCGAAAAATGTAAGAGAAGATGATGTCGTAATATTCATCATACAATAAACCAAATTTTTCCGGGTGTAATTGAATTTCATCCAGCAATTTTTTTTTGTCTTCTACTGTCAAAATATTATATTATGACAGGTAAAATACAAAAGGCCGGATTTGGTTGCATTTTATATTAGTAATTGTTTATAAGAATTTTTATAAGTGCGGAGTATTGTCAAGTTGCAGCTAACGGAGACAGTGATGTGGCGGTATTTGAAAATCGTCCCGTAACCGAAGCTAAATTTATAAATAAAAGTTCGTTGTTTATTCTTTTGCCTGGCGTTATTCGCCGGAACTAAAGCCCAATGGCGAGACAAACAAAAAGCTGAGGATATATTCGCCGCCCGCAATATTGCCAAGCCTGCTGTTAGCGGTTCGTTGCTTATTTTTTATCTCTTCCTGGTTTAATATGAGCAAAATCTTCCTGTTTGGTAAAATACTCAAGCCCTAAAATTAATAATGTTGAATTGATAAAATTTACTTTCTGCATTATTGGTAATAAATCCCAGTCGTTTGTGGCCCATAAGTATAAACTGTAGTAAAAAATCAAAAGACAAACTACACACAAGAATTTAAATAAATGAAGCCTTGTTTTTAGGATAAAAACCGTGATAACAACTATACATGTCCAAAACAAAGTGATTGAAATGTTCAGCATTAAGTCATGCAAAGGTGTTACGATTAAAAACGTACACAGAATATTAAGCACACCTGCATATTTTAAAATATTTGCAGCATTTTTTTCAGATATTTTTTTTGACATACTGATGAAAAATATGGCATAAGTTAATGGAAGAAAAATCATTCCTAAGTATGCCCAAATCCTGGAAGGGTTTTCAGAGCCATTTAACGCTTTTGTTGCAAACAGGTTGCTGATAAAATTCTTTGTCCAGCCAAAACCCACAGAATTCTTGTCAAACATAGAGCCTCCCGGATAAATTGAAATTGCTATTATCATTAAAGTCAAAGAAATTACTATTCCTGTTAAAACTGAATATTTCTTAATCATTTGCTTAATGTATGGTTTGTAAACGCCAAGCTACCCTTAGTAACTACTAAAATACAACAAACCCAATTTCGCGGGTCGTAACAACATTAAATAATAAAAGAGCGGGATGTTGACTACAGGCTTTGGGGTACTAATTTCTTTATTATAATTTGCTAACAATATTGATCTAAAAGTAGTTTCAGTTTTTCAGCGTTTTTAATAACTCCAATACTTTCGATATTACTCACTGAAATTATTTTTGGTAATTCTTTATATAGTTCCGGCAGTTTTAAAATTTCAACAACCTGGTCTTTTATCCATTTGTTATAAGCAATAGGATAAGTTTTATACTTGATAAACAGCGTTTGTAAAAACTTTTGTAAAGCAATATACAGCTGGTCAAACGCCTGAAAATATAAACCCCGTTTGATGAAAAACGGGATGTGCTCAATATTATAAAGACAAGCCTCTTTTATCAATTTTAATCTTTGTATTTGAAGTGTTGTGTTGTAATAGGGTAGCCATTTTAAGTTTAATTTTTTGAAATGGTCGCCAATGCCTGTTAATGGTACGGAATATAATAGCCTGTTCCCAATCTCAACTTCAAAGAAGTCAATGCCTCCGTCAACTTCCCAAATGGCAGGCTCAAAACTCCCGTCTATTATGTCCAAATGTATTTTAGCAAACCTGTTTGAGCTTTGATAACGAATAAGTGTTGGGTCGGAATTTAATAATACCTGCCATGCAGTTTCTAATTCTATTATTTCTATTTTATTTATTGCATGCTTGCCCAGAATTGCAATGTCAATATCACTTTCCGGAGTCGCCTTCCCTCTTGCAAGGGAGTTTACTAATAAGATAGTATCGATATTTGGTTGTCGCAGAAAAAATTCGTTTACCACTTCGACTGTTTCCCTATGTAATTCGGTTGGATAAATTATTTCTGACATTATAAATTTTGCATCTGTTTACGAGTTTGACATTATTATTAAGCTTGCAGCCTGCATTAGTATAGGACTTGCTTTCCCGCAATGTAATACTTCGCTGAACTATGGTTATAACCTACAGGGTTACCTGTAAATTCCATACCACTTCTAAATGGATCTCTTCCGCTTGTTCTATTGAA
>JBBRAD010000035.1:0-35179 GCA_038207175.1 Chitinophagales bacterium | reverse complement strand
TACACGCTCTGATAACTGAAATGATTTGAAGAGTTGTTCAGTATACTGTTTTTTGCCTTGCATACTTCAAGGTACTTATACACTGTATTTTATTCAACTATCTTTATTAACAAGATGTGAGTTGTGCAACATGCACAAAAGGTTTACCAAACTTATTGGCGCTGAATATGACCACACTTCTTATGGAACCGGCAGCCTGCTCCATTTTACCGTGGGGCAAAATGTGGAATTTATTCCCGCGCCGGACACTGTGCAATATCCGCGGATCAATTTCTACACCATCAACATACCTTTCTATACAAGGTTTTATCTTTTTCCCGTGAAAAAAAATTCAGAGGGGCCTTACCTGCAGGCCGGGCTGAGATGCAATTTTATTTTTTCAGATAATTATATTTACCGCCTCCATGGCACTGATATTAAGGCCAATCTTTATCCATACACTTATCCTGTAAATGCACAACTTGAATTTTGCATTGGCTTTAAGGGTGATTTTAAATTCCTGGATTTTATAAGTGATTCGCAACTGGGGTTAATTTACGGGATTAACCCAATGTTCCGCAGTTCTAACCAAAAGATACACGCTGTTATTATTCCTTTCAGGTTTATCTTTTAATACTAAAAAAATATTTACCTGCTGCTGGAAAATATTGTGCAGCCATCAAATTTATAAAGCCACCACTGCAGTTTATTTTATTTTCGTCGTATGCTTTCGGATACAATTACTCTATACAAAAACGCATACAGCGGCCTGTCCAAAAAAACATGGCACCTGTCCATTGTAATGCTGATCAACAGGAGCGGCACGATGGTGATACCATTTATGACTATCTATTGCACACAGCAACTGCATTTCAGCATTACACAGGCTGGCTTTGTAATGGCCCTCTTTGGCGCAGGCGCTATAGCCGGGGCATTTGCCGGTGGTAAAATAACAGATGCTTTTGGATTTTACCCTTTGCAGGTTGCATCTCTGATGCTTGGAGGTACAATGTTTATTGTGGTGGGTTATTTACACGATTATTTTTTTTTATGCTCCGGCACTTTTGTATTAAGTGTATGTAATGAATCATTCCGCCCGGCCAATTCTACTGCTATTGCTTATTACAGCGAAAAAGAAAACAGAACAAGGTCTTATTCACTCAACAGGCTGGCGATTAACTTAGGATGGGCCGTGGGCGGGGCTTTGGGTGGATTTCTAGCCTCCATTAATTATCATTTTTTATTCTGGGTGGATGGCTGCACAAATATTGCAGCGGCATTTTTACTTTTAAAACTACTGCCTTATGTAAAAAGCGGAGCAAAAAAAACCGAAACAAGACATCATCCTGTTATACAATCTGCTTACCGTGATAAAATTTATTTATACTTTATTTTTCTTACCATTTTGTTTGCCGCCTGTTTTTTTCAGTTATTTACCATGCAGCCTGTATTTTTTAAAACAGCCTGGCATTTTAATGAGCAGTTTATAGGCATATTAATGGCGCTGAATGGTATTATAATAGTAGTGATAGAAATGGTTATTGTTTATTCGCTGGAGGGCACAAAGCCTTTAACCACTTTTATAAGAACAGGTGTATTGCTTGTGGGGATTGGATTTGCGCTTCTTAATATGCTGCCTGCCGCAGTATGGGTAGCCATTTTATCTGTAACGGTTGTTACCCTTGGTGAAATACTTTCCATGCCTTTTATGAATTCATTCTGGGTATCAAGAACTGCAGAAACCAACCGCGGGCAATATGCAGGCATGTACACTATTGCATGGAGCATTGCGCAGGTAATAGCGCCGGCGCTTGGCAGCGTCGT
Organism: Chitinophagales bacterium; assembly: GCA_038207175.1. Classification (GTDB taxonomy): domain Bacteria; phylum Bacteroidota; class Bacteroidia; order Chitinophagales; family Chitinophagaceae; genus JBBRAD01. The sequence goes on along the minus strand of JBBRAD010000035.1, from coordinate 33,376 downwards.
GATTCAAAAATATGGTTACAATACTTTGTGGTGGTGCCTTGCAGGTATTTGCGCTATGGGATCGTTTGGGTTTTTTCTGCTGGGAAAATATTTGGGGGCAGCAAAAAACATTCAGCATAAACAGTTATAATTTGCATCCTTCTTTTCTGCGTGTATCAATTAAATACTGTATTTTCCATTCGCCGTTTATACGCACAAGCTGGTAAGAATCTACACCGCAGTGACTGAATTTTCCATTGTAATAAAAATTATAGGGCGTCCATGCAATGGCGAGTGCGGCATCCACTTTTACCATATCAAAAGTGATGCGTTCATCGGCAGCATCTTTTGGCGCTGTATTTACAAAATCTGCAAAGCCTTTTATTTCTTCTGTTTTTATTTTTACTGCACCGTCTTTTTCAATAATGGTTTGCAGGATAGCGCTGTCTGCAAAGCAGGATGATAAAACGTTTCCGTTCCCCTCTCCTGCTTTCATGGCTGCAAACATTCTATTGATAACGGCTTTTACTGAATCTTCTGCGGTCTGTGCTTTTGAAAAATTAAATGACAGGATTGAAATTGATATGAATATTATTTTTTTCATGCGGTAAATTTTTATTGAAGATATTATTTATACCGTACTTGCGAATTACCTTTTATAAAGATGTTGGCTGGCGATAAAGAATAGCGCATAAAATTTCCCGCTGCAGTTCTCTTTGCTGCCATAAAATATTTTGCACAAGTGAGTGACACAAGGAAGTTGCCATAAAATTCAAAAACTGGAAACCTAAAAATAAATCTACATATACCCAAGTATCTTTAGCATGCTTTGGGCTGTTTGTTCTTTTGCATAAACCCAGTCAACCAGCTTTCCGCTTTTATCATGCTCCACAATAATGTGTTTGGGGGAAGGGATGAGGCAATGTTTTATTCCACCATAGCCGCTTATCTGGTCCTGGTAAGCGCCGGTATGAAAAAAGCCTACATACAGTGGCTCTTTGTTGGGAGATTCGCCTGTGTTATCGCTATGTGTAAGTTTTGGAAGGAACACCTCATTTATATGTTCTTCGGAATCGTAATAATCATGGCTGTCGCAAGTAATGCCGCCAAGCACTACGCGCTGGTAATCATTATCCCATTTGTTTATGGGGAGCATTAAAAATTTTTCACCAATGCCCCATGTGTCGGGCAAAGTGGTGATAAAGGATGAATCTATCATGTACCATATTTCGCGGTCGTTTTGCATCTTTTCACCAATTACGCTGTAAATATGCGCCATGCTTTCGCCCACGGTATAACTCCCAAATTCCGTATAAATATTTGGCATGGGCACCCTTGCTTTTTTACAGGCTTTTTTTATGTTGCCCACAATTTCATTTATCATAAACTGGTAATCGTATTCAAAACCCAGTGAATGTTTTATGGGAAAACCACCGCCAATATTTATTGAGTCAAGTTCGGGGCAAATCTTTTTTAACTGGCAATAAAGGTTTATGATTTTATTCAGTTCGCTCCAGTAATACACATCATCTTTGATCCCTTTGTTTAAAAAAATGTGGAGCATTTTTAGCTGGAATTTGTGTTCGTAACCTTCAATATTATCCACATAAAATTCAAGGATGTCCCTTGCGCGGATGCCCAGCCTTGAGGTATAAAAAGGGAAATTGGGTTCTTCTTCCGCAGCCACGCGTATGCCTAATTTAAAAGGCTGTTTTACACTGCGGCGGTATGCATCCAGCTCTTCTTTATTATCTAATATAGGGATTACATTTTTGAACCCGGTGTTGATAAGCCTTGCTATACGTGAAGTGTAGCCTTTTTGTTTGTATCCGTTGCAAATAATAAAAGTATCCTTTGTAATTTTTCTTTTCTGGTAAAGTTTATTGATGATCTCAATATCATATGCATAAGAAGTTTCCAAATGTATCTCATGCTTTAAGGCTTCTTCCACAATAAAGGAAAAGTGGGAGCTTTTGGTGCAGTAACAATAAAAATATTTGCCTTCATATTTATGCTTTTTAAAAGCAGCCGCAAACATTTTTTTGGCCTTATTTACCTGCATGCCAATTTTTGGCAAATAGGTAAGCTTCATAGGCGTTCCATATTTATCAATCAGTGCTTTTAAATCGAGGCCGTTAAATTTAAGGTATCCTTCATCGTTTACGTCAAAGCCTTCCTGCGGAAAGTGGAAAGTTTGTTTCACCAGCCCGGTGTAAGTATTGTTCATTCCCTTGGGTTAATTGTTTTAGGTGAACATAAAAATTTTACACGCAAAAGTAATTGTTTGCTGTAATCACCGAAATAAAAAAACCGCGAACAAAAAACTGTTCCCGGCTTAATATTTTCTTCCAAAATATATTTACTTCACAGATTCAACCAGCGCTTTAAAGCTGGCAGGCTCATTCATTGCAAGGTCTGCAAGTATTTTGCGGTTAATATCAATACCTTTTGTATTGAGCTTATTGATAAACTGGCTGTAGGTTAAACCTTCTTCCCTTACAGCGGCATTGATACGCGCAATCCACAACTGGCGGTATTCGCGTTTTTTAAGTTTACGGCCTACATAGCTGTAGGTCATCCCTTTTTCAACAATATTTTTGGCTACAGTATAAACGTTTTTACGTTTGCCATAAAAGCCTTTGGCCTGGCCGAGTATTCTTTTTCTGCGCGCCCTTGAAGCAACTGCATTTACTGAACGTGGCATGATTGATTATTTTAGATTTTAGATTTCAGATTTACAATTTATCTTCTTCTAAAATGATGATGAAATTTGTGTTCATTCTTTTCAGGGTTAAAAACTATTTTAAGCGCAATAAACGCATAACAAAATCCCTGTTGGGCGAGCCCACCAAACCCTTTTTGCGGAGATCCCGTTTACGTTTTTTTGATTTTTTTGTTAAGATGTGACGTTTGAAAGCTTTCTGAAAGGTGATCTCACCTGTACCTGTCACTTTAAAGCGCTTTTTGGCGCTGGAGTTTGTTTTTACCTTTGGCATTTAATAATCTTATTAAGATTACACCCTGCTGGCGCCCCCGAACAGTCGGGGAACTTGTTGAGCCTTACGGGAAATGAGTGGCGAAGGTAAGGATTTCCGTCGAAATGCAAAAACTGTTTATGTTTTCTCCTCAATCATAAATGCTTAACCCCTTAAAATAAAAAACCCTGCTAAAGCAGGGGTTTTTATCTTAACAGCACAAAAAATTAATGATATAAATAATTTAAAGCTGTAATATCGTTTGGATTGAACGGACGGTCTGTACCATCTGTGCATGCAAGCATCCAGCTTCCGGGATCTTTGGGACCAGTGGGTGTTCCTGGAATCCAGATGGCACCTACGCCTGCACTGCCTTCATTGCTTTTTGCACCGCCGCAGCTATATTTGCGGTTTGCATAGTCTGTGTGGCGGAAACCAATAGTGTGGCCCATTTCATGAGCAATAACGGTAGCTACCCAATGTACATTTGGGTTTGAACCAAATGCACCCGCATGGTTGTTTAAAGTAATCGGTGAAGCGGGATTGCCATTTGTAGGAAAACCTGAAGATTGGCCGAGTATTCCGCCACCGCCTAAATCAGCACCCTGTATTTTAATCATTCCACCTGAAGCTATACGCTGGAAAGTAATACGCAGGCCCAATGCATTATATCTTGCAATGGCTTCATCCGTACCGTTTACAAATACAGTAGCTAAACCTGAAATAGAAACAGTAATGGTGCGGGGCAAACCCGTAACAAGGTTTGTGGTATGGTACTGTTCTTCATTACCTGCCCTTAAATCCGGGCCAAGGTTTGGATGATTCACCGCATCATAAGAAAGAAAAATATCCCCTTCCACTACATAACCGCCATCAGTAGTCCTGATGTATTCGGTACTGTATCCCTGTGACTGTATCTGGCTGATAACATTAGCAGGAATACTGTTTACAGGTGCAGTTTGTTTATTATCCTTCTGGCAGGAAAATAAAATAGTGCTTGTTGCAAGGCAAGCCGCGAGCAATTTTAAATTGGATTTCATAATGAACGTTTTGTTTGGTTTTGTTTTAAATTGTTATGTATAAATATTAAAAAGAAAAACTAAATATAGCAATCTGCAAAAAATAAGAAGTTACAGTGCTTAGAAAATTTCAAACAAAAATATAATCTTACCGGAATATTTTCATTCATTATTTTATATAGCTGAAAAATTAAAAACAAAAAATCATTTTCGTTTCTGCCGGTGCAATTTTTGATATGCTGTTCCGGCAGGTTAACTAAACCTGTTAAGCAGCAGTTTTAGCTTTGCGAAAAATTTATATACAGATAATAAACCTATACAGAAAATAATGCAATACAACTAAACAAAGAACCAACTAAATTTTTTGAATCATAGATTCAACGGAAAAACTACCCGCCGTTAGCAAACGAAAGGTAAAGCATTTTATTATCATGGAACAACAGCAGTGCAGAAAAATATTATTGCAATTCTGTTGCTTTTATTAAATGTTCAAAAGAAATGAAATGAAACCGGGGCAAGACAGTCGGATTCAATATTTTTGGCAGCGAATGAAAATTATACTGCCGCGGCAATAACTATTCTCCGATGAAATATCTATTTATATCCATTCTGTTTTTTTTATGGTCATTTACCGGTTACGGACAAACAGCAGAAAAAAAAATAATTGATTTTTATGCAGATACATCATCCCAAAATAGAATAAACAATGCAAAAAAAGAAAACCTGATTTTATATGCGGATACCACAAAAAATTATTTAATTAAAACTAAAGAAGATAAAAACAACAGTTTTCAGCAGTTATTCCGCAAAGATATCCGCCGGCAGTTATCCGCCTCAGTGTACATTGCAGCTATACACAATGCAGCCGATCTTGATATAAAAAAACAATTTGCTGAATACACCATACCGGCAAATAATAACTGGAAATTATCGCCTGCTTTATTAACAGCACAGGAAAAACTGTTACCCGAAAAAAAATATATATTTCTTATACAGGTGAATGACAGCATCAGTTTCAGTGTATTGATAAATAAGAACAGTAAGCAGGCGGAAATTAAATCATATACTTCAGATGCGCAATTATTCCGTGTAAGTGCCACGCTCTCCTTTATTAAAAATGTATTGCTGCCTTCTGATTATGTATTAAATATTGACTTAAGAACGGCAATTCCAAAAGAAGAAACCGTAATAGTTGATTTTGATAATTCTGTTGATGAAATCAATCAGCTTCATTCCTTATTTCCAGACTATACAGGAAATAATTTAACGGTATCCATCAAAGAAAATTTATTTGATACAACAGATATTGATTTCACTGGCAGGTATAAACCCACTTCACTCAGCAGCCCTACCACCACAGCCCATGCAACCATTATGGGCACATTAATCGGCGGCGGCGGTAATTCATTTTACACCGGAAAAGGAGTAGCCACATCCTGCAAAATTTCTTCCTCAAGCTTTGCAGTTTTACTTCCTGATGCAAACAGCGATTACCTGCAATACAGCATAAGCGTACAAAACCATTCTTATGGCGTGGGGATAGAAAATTTTTACGGCAGTGATGCTGCTGCGTATGATACGAGCATGATTGTAAACCCAAACCTGCTGCATATTTTTTCTGCGGGAAATTTCGGCGACCTGGCTTCAGCCGGCGGGCAGTACAGTGATATTGCGGGCTACGCAAACCTTTCCGGCAGTTTTAAAATGGCGAAGAATATTATTACCGTTGGTTCTGTTGATTCATTTTATAATATACCTGCATTAAGTTCAAAAGGGCCGGCGTATGATGGCCGTGTAAAACCGGAACTGGTTGCGTATGGTAACGACGGAAGTTCAGGCGCTGCGGCCATTACATCAGGCACTGCGCTTGCCATACAGGATAGATACAGCCAGGAGCACAGCGGTGCACTTCCTGCAAATGCATTGGTAAAAGCCATCCTTATAAACAGCGCCGATGATGTGGGCAGCACCGGTATTGATTTTATTTCCGGCTATGGTTGTGTAAATGCTTTTAAAGCCGCAGGCGATATCAGTGCCGGAAAGTTTTTCAACGGAACTGTAAGCCAGGATGAAATAAAAAATTTCAGTATCACCATTCCACCCAATGTAAAAAATTTAAAGGTATCATTGGTATGGGATGATATGCCCGCACAGGCAAATGCATTCACCGCATTAGTAAATGATCTTGATCTCTCCCTTGAAAAAAATACTACTGCGCAAACATGGCTGCCCTGGGTACTCAACAGTTCCCCCAATATTGATTCACTGCAGCAATTGCCAAAACGCATGCGCGACAGTTTAAATGTAGTGGAGCAGATTTCTTTAGACAATCCTGCACCCGGCGATTATACAATTCATGTAAAAGGTTTTGATATTCCCGCCGGCCCGCAAAGTTTTTATATTGCTTACCGATGGGATACTTTAAATACTTTTCATTTTACTTTCCCGGTAAAAGGCGATCATTTTACCAGCGGTGAAAAAAATATTTTCCGCTTGAAAAATAATTATACCGCAACTGCGGGGAAGCTGGAATACAGTACGGACAAAGGTTCTACCTGGAAATTGATTGATGCCGCCGCCGATATTTCAAAACCATATTATCAGTGGGATGTTCCCGATACATTCAGTATTGCACTGGCAAGGATAACAATAGGAACCGATGTGTACACCACCGATACTTTTAATTTTTCAAAGCAATTATATCCGCAGGTGGGTTTTAACTGCACTGATTCTGTTTTACTTTACTGGAACAAAGCGCCGGGACTAAACTCCTACCGGTTGTTTCAGCTTGGTGCAGAATATTTAGAACCCTTTACAACGCTTACTGATACAACAATTATTATACATAATCCGGCATCATCTTATTATGCAGTGGCTCCTTTATTCAGCAACAATGATGCTGGTGTAAACAGCTATACGTTTAATTATTCTACACAGGGCGTGGAATGTTACATCAAAAATTTTCTTGCAGATCTGCAAACTGATAATACAGCGCTGCTCCAGTTTGAACTGGGCTCTTTATATAATGTAAGTAAAATAATTTTTCAAAAACAAACCACCACCGGCTGGAAAGATTTACAGACCGTGCAACCTGTTACCAATCTGCAAAACAATTATACCGATAACGAACTGAATGAAGGACCAAATACATACAGGGCTATCCTGCAGTTCAATAATGGCGCATCTGCTGCAAGCATTGCCATAACCATATATTATTTTTCAAATAAAAATTACCTGCTGTTCCCCAATCCCGTACAGCGGGGGCAAAAGCTCACTATCCTTTCCAATGATTTTTCAAAAAGCACATTGCTGCTGTATGATTTGACGGGAAGAAAAGTGCTGCAGCAAACACTCAGCAACACGCGTGAAGATGTGAATATATCACAGCTTGCAAAAGGCATGTACCTAATGGTAATTTTAAAGGATAATGCAAAACTTTTTACGGGAAAAATATTGGTGGAGTAAAAAGATGTAGAAGCATTGAATGGTAAGGTATGCAACTGCTTACTATGGCTTTTATAGGAGGTTCAGAACCTCAAACTTGCGGTTTCTAATTTCAAATATGAGGTTGCGAACCTCATATTTGGGGGTTAAAAGTCTTAAACATAAACATGTTTTCCCACCAGGCCTGTAAAATGGATTAGCAAAGAAAGTTATTTAAAGTTGGAAAGATTGGATGTTGAAAAGTAGCGGCAATCATACCAATATGGGTGTATTTGCCAAAGGTTTTTATATTTAGTCACGTAAATACAAGAGTTGTAGATAACCCTATGAGCGACACTCTACACAATTCAAAACTATACTGCAAAAAAATTTTGAATAGGAATATCTTAAATGAAAAGAAAAGTGTAAATAAAAAAGCCTCCATCGCTGAAGCCTGAAGGCTAAAAGCGGAGGGTTAGGGATTCGAACCCCAGGACCTGTTACAGTCAACAGTTTTCAAGACTGCCGCAATCGACCGCTCTGCCAACCCTCCGGCGCAAAAATACGCCCTCAATCATATCTTCCAAAAAAATTAAAAATCATCTGCTAATTTTGTTTAAAATAACCCCGGTTGAAACATCTTTCATCACTCAATAAATATTTCTGGAAATACCGTTACCGTTTTTTTATTGGCATCCTCTTCGTAGTAAGTTCAAACTATTTTGCGGTGGTTGCCCCCGAAATTACCGGCTATGTAGTGGGCAAAGTGCAGCAATACCTTTCGGGCAGCGCCGCACATGCCCCGCGTGAACAGCATGACCAGTTGATAACCGCATTTGTAAACTGGATGGATACAAAAAGTTATGGCAATATTGTACTCGTGTGTTCCATCGCTATTTTACTGCTCGCTGTTATGCGCGGCGTGCTTATGTTTTTTATGCGCCAGACGATTATTGTAATGAGCAGGCATATTGAATACGACCAGAAAAATGAAGTGTATGGCCACTACCAGAAATTAGATGCGGGTTTTTATAAAACACATAGCACGGGCGACCTTATGAACCGCATTGCTGAAGATGTAAGCCGTGTGCGCATGTACACAGGCCCCGCATTAATGTATTTAATCAACCTTACTGCGCTTATTTCTTTTTGCTTAGTGAATATGCTGCGCAAGGATGTAAACCTTACCCTCATTGTGTTTGCACCGTTGCCCATACTTGCCGTTACCATTTATATTGTAAACACTGTTATCAATAAAAAAAGCGAAAAAGTGCAGGCGCTGCTCAGCGACCTTACCACCAATGCGCAGGAATCTTATTCAGGCATAAGGGTAATAAAATCTTTTGTGCAGGAAAAAGCCATGCTTGGCTTTTTTAAAAAGAACAGTGAAGAATACCGTAAAAATGCTGTAAGCCTTGCAAAAGTGGAGGCCATTTATTTTCCCAGCATGTCACTGATGATTGGTTTAAGCACGCTGCTTACTATTTTAATCGGCGGCCAGATGGCTTTAAGCGATCCAAATAAAGTGGGGTTGATCGTTGAGTTTCTGATATACATAAACATGCTCACTTTTCCCGTAAGTTCTATTGGCTGGGTAGCCAGCATGATACAAAGGGCGGCGGCATCGCAAAAAAGGCTGAACGAGTTTTTGCAAACAGAACCCGCCGTAGATGATGCACCAAAAACCAATGAAAATATTTCGCTGCACGGCGATATTGTTTTCAAAAATGTTTCATTCACTTACCGGCATACAGGCATTAAAGCAGTGAACCATTTTTCTTTAACAGTGAAAGAAGGGGAAAAAGTGCTGATACTTGGCAGAACGGGAAGCGGCAAATCAACACTTGCGCAGTTACTGCTTCATTTTTATGATCCCGATGAAGGAAGCATTTCCATTGGCAATAAAAAAATCAATGACATACCATTGAATATTTTGAGAAACAATATCAGCTATGTACCGCAGGATGTTTTTCTTTTCAGCGATACTGTTGCGGGCAATATAAGTTTTGGACTGCAGCAAAAAACTTCACTTGAAAATATTCAGCAGGCAGCACGCAATGCAAGTGTAGACAGCGAAATCAGGTATTTGCAGAACGGTTATGAAACTGCCGTGGGCGAACGGGGCGTTACTTTAAGCGGCGGCCAAAAGCAACGCGTTTCCATTGCCAGGGCGCTGGTAAAAGAACCTCAGATTATGCTGTTTGACGATTGCCTTAGCGCCGTGGATACAAAAACGGAAAACAGGATAATCAATAACCTTTACCAGCTTTTAAATAATAAAACAGCCATTATCATCACGCACCGCATTTTTACCATGTTTAATTTTGACCGGGTGGTTATTATTGACGATGGCCGGGTGATTGAGCAGGGCACACATGAAGAACTGCTTGCTCAAAACGGTTACTATGCTGAACTGTATAGGTTGCAGGCTACAGATAAAAAGCCCGCTGCATAAGGGTTTGCAGGATATTCGAATATTTATCTTTTTTGAACCCGGCTTCAGTTCACTGATTGATCTTTGATTGCGTCTCACTCTTGTACACCGGTAACGGGTTTCAGCAACAAATAACACTTAAAAAATACTGGTAATTTTTTTTCATCTCATCCCCTCTCTCCTGCAGGTTGGCCAATTTTTTTTTATTTACAAACCTCTCACTAAAATTTTGGCAGTTTCAAAACAATACTATATTTGCGTTTCTCAAAAAATTTTATAAAACTAAAACAGCATTATTGTGCAGTACGAAAACAACGACAGGAAGATGGAAAGCGTGTACAGCAAACGGATAAAAGCCGGCAAAAGAAGGACTTATTTCTTTGATGTAAGGGCCACCCGCGCCAACGATTATTTTATTACCATTACCGAAAGCAGGAAACGCTTTAATGAGGATGGGTACGACAGGCACAAAATATTTTTGTATAAAGAAGATTTCAACAAATTTATAAAAGCGCTGGGCGAAACCATTGACCACGTAAAAACAGAGCTGATGCCCGATTTTGATTTTGATGCATTCAATCATGAATACCCTGAAACATCTGAAGAAAATGCAGATGTGCCGGAAGTTAAAGAACCTGCAGTAGCGGCAGTAGCAGAGCCTGTTGTTCCTGTAATTGAAGATGTAGCTGCGCCTTCCGCAAATGACACCGAAGAAGTGGACAAATGGTAAAAATAATTTTTACATTATAAACAAAAGGTTGCCTGTACATCAAAGGCAGCCTTTTTTATTATCAGGCGTTTAACTGTTCCTGCATCCTTCTTACACGGTCTTCTAATTTTTCCGATGATAAATTATTCCTGCTTAATCCATCCACTATAATTGGAAAAGAAAGCGGCGTGAATTGCTGCGGAAACGTAATGACTATTTTACTTTGCCGTATGCGCTGCAATGCATTGCGCAGGCGCACTTCTTCCATCTGCTGGTCAAATACTTCTTTGTATGCCTGCCGCAATAAAATATTATTTGGATCATGCTCGCTGAAAACCCTGAAAAGCAGCGAGGCAGAGGCCTGCAGGTGCTTCGCTTTTTTATGTTCACCGGGGTAGCCCTGGAAAATCAACCCGCCAATCACTGCAATATCACGGAATTTCCTGGCAGCCATCTGCACTGCGTTCACGCTTCTTTGTATATCTGCAATTAAATTTTCTGCAGTAAAAAGTTCATACGCATTTGTATCATCCACGGGAATGGGCTTATCGCTCAGCAATTCAAAACCATAATCATTCATGGCAATAGAAAAAGTAATGGGCATAATGCGCCCAATGCGGTAAGCCATCAATGCGCTCATGGCTTCATGTACCTGCCGGCCTTCAAAGGGGTAAACGAGTAAATGAAAACCATCTTTATCTTCAATATGCTCTATCAGCAGTTCATTGGACTGCGGAATATGTGAGAGTTGTTTTTGAAGGTCAAATAAAGGCTGCAGGCTTTTCAGTTCAACCGTATTATATTTTTTTTCAGCAATTGTATCAAACGTTTCGCGCAATACTTTACCAAGGTTTGCAGTTAAACTCATACGCCCGCCGTTCCAGCTTGGCACGATGGTTTTTTTAGCATTTGATTTTTTCACAAGTACTGTCATATCTTTTATCATCACTAATTCCACATTTCTTCCGGCAAGTGTAAATACATCGCCCGGCTCCAGGCGGCTTATAAAATATTCTTCAATCACGCCAATATAGCCACCCGTCATAAATTTTACTTTCAGCATCGCATCGCTTACAATGGTACCGATGTGCATACGGTGGCGCATGGCCATTCTCCTGTTCTTTATTTTATAAATACCATTTTCCATTTCTACTTTTTTATACTCGTCATAATGCTGCAATGCAATGCCGCCTGTAGTAATATGATGTAATACTTCAAGCCATTCAGCTTCTGTTATATCTGCAAAACAGTAAGTGGATTTTATTTCTTCAAAAATTTCATCTGCATTGAAACCCTCGCCAATAGCGAGTGTGCAGAGAAACTGTATCAGCACATCAAAACATAAAAGCATTGGCTCACGGCTTTCTATAATTTCATCTTTAATTGCTTTTTTAAGCGCCGCAGCTTCCACTAATTCAAGAGAGTGTGTGGGAAGAAAATATATTTTGCTTGTATCTCCGGGGCTGTGGCCGCTACGCCCGGCGCGTTGTAAAAATCTTGACACACCCTTTGGCGAACCCACCTGTATAACAGTATCCACAGGGCGAAAATCAACACCCAGGTCTAAACTTGCTGTGCAAACAACCGCTTTTAATTTTTGTGCGTGCAGGGATTCTTCCACCCAAAAACGGAGTTGCTGTTCTATACTTCCGTGATGCAATGCGATGGCGCCGGCAAATTGTGGTGCAATGTCAAGCAGTGTTTGATACCATCTTTCGCTCATGCCACGGGTATTAATAAAAATGAGCGTGGTATTACTTTTTTCAATGATGGGAATTATTTCCGGTGCAAGTTTTATTCCCAAATGGCCGGACCAGGGATATTTTTCAATTTCATCCGGGATAACGGAATACACCTCAATCTGCTTATTCAGTTTTGCTTTAATGATAACTGAAGAATTAGTCTCTGGTTGCCGGTTGCTTGATATTTGTTTATGGTTGCCGGTTTCTGGTTTGGTGTTGGCCGTTTGAAATAATTTTAATGGTGCCAGCAATACGTCTTTTGCTTCTGCCAAGTTTCCGATAGTTGCGGAAATGCCCCAGAGAGAAAGTTGACGGTTTACAGTTGACAGTTGAGGGGAATTTTTGTCATCTGTCATCTTCCACCTGTCAACTATATTTATAATCCTGCTCACAGCCAGCTCCACCTGCACTCCCCGTTTACTTCCCAGCAGTTCATGCCATTCATCTACAGCAATAACGCGCAGCGCCTGGAAAATTTCAGGGTACCCTTTTTGAGCAAGCAATAAATGTAAACTTTCAGGGGTAATGATCAGCACTTCGGGCATATTGCGTTTTTGTTTCTGCCTTTCACTTATTTCTGTATCACCATTTCGTATGCCCACTTTCCATGCAATGTTTAGTTCCGCAATTGCTTCTTCCATGGCGCGGCCAATATCTTTTGCCAGTGCGCGTAAAGGCATTATCCATAAAAGCTGCAGCCTGTTATTTTTTTTTGTTTGATAACTGCGCGGGTTTTCATTGATGAACTGAATAATGCTTCCTAAAAATACAGAAAAGGTTTTGCCGCAACCCGTAGGTGCATTTACCAACCCGCTTTTATTATCAAGTATAGCCTGCCAGGTTTCCTGCTGGAATTTGAATGGCTTAAAATTTTTCGATTGCAGCCACCGGTATATGATTTTATGGCCTTCGGTATTATTGACTTTCATTTTTTTAGCAGATGCGTATTTTCCCGGTTTAAGAAACGCACGGTATATTCAAAATTGCAAATAAAATTTAAACCGGGGCTTTAAAACAACATAAGAAATAATTGCGTTTTACCCGGGGGCTTTTTTGATTACAAGATAAATGATATATTATTGCCGTATATTTGAAAATTACCACTCCCCCAAACCCAAAATATTTTCGGCAATATATTTTGCCAGCCAGGCAGTATTATTTAAAATTCAATATCTACGCTACTACAACGCAAAATATTTTGCTGATTCAATTTATGAAACGACATGATATTTTGCATATTTATATTTTAATTAAAAACAGTATTTTTCTGATAAGAAGTTTTATTTTGCATTGTTATAAAAACCGCTAATCTTTAAAACAGGAAAAGTAGTTCTCAGAGAATTTTTAGAACCGATATTATATTGCTTTTTGCAATAATATATGTGTTTATTTAAAAATATTTATGATGAAAAAGACCATTTTTTTAATACTCGCCGCATCAGTTTTTTGTACATCTTCCACATTTTGTCAAAATGAAAACATTACATTTATCGGTGACTTTGAAAACGGGGTCATGGCTAAAATCGGGGTTCCAAATACCTGGCGTGATTACGCTCCCGGCCAGCCAAGGCAGAACGAACACAGGTGGAAACTTGATTCCACTTTTGTACGCCAGGGGCGTTATTCAATGCGTATTGAATTAAGGCCTACCGATACATCAAAAAGCGGTGCTTCAGACAGGGCAGAAGTAAAAGGGATGAACAGCCCTTCAGGACATGTGGAATATATAAACGATAAAAACAATATTCAGTATATTGCTTTTTCAGTAAGGGTGGATACCAACTGGCAATCGCCTGTAAATCCCGCCGATTCCAATGCACACTCTCTTATTATACAATTAAAAAAAGATGCAAGTATTGATGGTGGGCATAACCTTACTACCGGGCCGGCGTTTTCGTTCCAGGTAAGCGATAAATTTTATGTAAAAACAAATACCGGGCTTATTACAAATTTTCAACGAAAGATATATACGCTGTCAAACGATACATTAAGAAGGGGCAAATGGGTTGATTTTGTTATAAAAATAAAATTTGCCGTGGATAGCACCGGTGAAATACTTGTATGGAGAAGGGACAATTATGGTACTAATAAAACATTTACAAACGTTCTTGCAGTAAGGCATACAAATACACTACTTTACTATTTTGCCAATTCAGTTAAAACAGTACCAAAGCATATTTTACATTATGGATTGTACACCAGCCGGCAGCCCCCGCCGGGTGTTACAAATATACTCTGGCTTGACGGGTTTACCATGGCAACTACGCCGGAAGCTGCACAGATTAATGCTTTTGATTCACTTGTTGTGGATTTGCCCGGTGACAATTTTTTGTGTGTGCCCCCTCAAATTACAGATACAGTTAAAAATATATCTTGCTTTGGCCAGAATAACGGATCTATTTCAATAGGTACTGCAGGTGGCACAGGGCCATTTACTTTTTTATGGAAACATAAAGGCGATACAATATCGGGCCAGCATATCTCATCTCTTGTACCCGGTGATTATAACCTTACACTTGGAGCACTTGGAGGGTGTACATTAGTTGAAAAATATACAATTGTGGAACCCATATTATTAACTTGTTCAATCATCAGTCGAACAAATCCAACCTGCGAAAACGATTCGGGTAGCGTTACGGTTTCCGGAATTGGAGGAACACCTTTGTACAGATATAAAATGGAGAATGGCGATGGATATCATTTACAGGGAACATTTTCGGGGCTGTATGCCCGCCGAAACCCCTATCTTATAATAGTAAAGGACAAAAATCAATGTTTAACAAGCATTCCTGTAACTATGTCAATATCTTATGATACATGCCTGAAATTCAGCAGGACATATTCAGACAAACGGGGAAGTATTTCTAAGAATAAAACGGATGGCCAAATACAAATCCATGCATTTCCCAATCCCGCGGCAACAGGTTTTAGTTTAACCATTCAAAGCAGCGATAAACAGCCTGTTGAAATAAAAGTAACTGATATATACTGCAGGGAGGTTTATCATGCCACAGGCCGGGAAAATCAAACTTATTATTTTGGAGAAAAATTTCCACCGGGTGTTTATCTGGCTGAAGTAATACAGGGGGAATTGACAAAAAGTATTAAAATTGTAAAAAGCGGGGGATAAAAAAATTGAGTAAAGTATTTTCCATGCTGCTCATACCAAATGAGCAGCCTTTTTTAAATCTTCAATACCCGGGTCTCACTGGATAATTGATACCATTTCAAAAAAAATGGCTTCAATTACTGCAGCACTTCTTTTCTTGCAGTTTCACGGCGTTATATTATCTTTGATTTTTAATGAAACTGTCCACGCAACATTTGTTGGGTATTAAAGACCTCTCAAGAGAAGATATACAGCTTATTCTTTCCACTGCCCAACAATTCAAAGAAGTTTTACAAAGACCGGTTAAAAAAGTTCCATCACTGCGTGATATCACCATTGTAAATCTTTTTTATGAAAACTCCACACGTACCAGGATGTCCTTTGAACTTGCAGAGCGCAGGCTGAGCGCCGATGTGCTCAATTTTGCAGCCGGCACTTCCTCATCCGCAAAAGGGGAAACACTGCTGGATACTGTGAACAATATTTTAAGTATGAAAGTGGATATGGTGGTAATGCGCCACAGCGCCAGTGGGGCGCCACATTTTCTCGCGAAACACATTCCCGCAGCAATAATAAATGCAGGTGATGGAATTAATGAGCACCCCACACAGGCATTGCTCGATGCATTTTCCATGCAGGAAAAAACAGGAAGGCTGGAAGGTTTGAAAGTAGCCATTATTGGCGATATTATGCACAGCCGCGTTGCACTCAGCAATATTTATCTCTTAAAAAAAATGGGTGCAGAAGTAACCGTTGCCGGGCCGCCTACATTAATACCAAAATATATTACCGAAGCCCTCGATGTAAGGGTGGAATACAATGTAAAAAATGCATTGCAGTGGTGCGATGTGGCAAACGTACTGCGCATACAGTTAGAAAGGCAAAACCAACCTTTGTTTTCGTCATTGAGGGAATATAATTTAGCTTTTGGCATCAGCAGAAAATTGCTTGAAAGCTTAAGTAAAGAAATTGTAATTATGCACCCGGGGCCCATCAACCGGGGCGTGGAATTAGACAGTGATGTGGCCGATGGGCCGTTTTCCATTATTTTAAACCAGGTGGAAAATGGCGTGGCAGTAAGGATGGCGGTACTATACCTGCTTGCAGACAGGCAAAATTAAATTGATAATTAAAAAGGGAATGGGGAATTGATTTCATTCTTAATTCTCCATTATAAATTCTCCATTAATAATGAACCGCATTTGTTTATTTCCCGGCACATTTGACCCCGTAACACTGGGTCATGTAGATATTATCAACCGTGCATTGCCTTTGTTTGATAAAATTATTGTGGGCATTGGCACCAACTCATCCAAAACGCCCATGTTTTCTACCGAACAGAGAATGGAATGGTTTATAGAAATTTATAAAGATGAACCTAAAATAATTATCTCAGCTTATAAAGGCCTTACCATACATTTCTGCCGTGAAATTAGGGCGCAGTTTATACTGCGTGGTATCCGCTTTGTAAGCGATTTTGAATATGAAAAAACAATTGCCGATGCAAACCGTACGCTTGATAAAAATATTGAAACCATCTTTTTAACAGGTGAACCAAAATACACTTCTGTTGCATCCACTATTGTACGCGATATTATAAAAAATGGTGGTGATGCATCTCCGTTTCTTCCCGATGCCGTGATAAAATCTTTGCAAAAGAACAATCAGTAATACTAAAATTTCTGAACAATCTCCCTGATATTTGGGTAGCTTTCCTGTAAATATTTTTCTAACTCATTTTTATTTACCCATTTTATTTCTTCAATACCCTCCTCCTTTTGCGGGATTAATTTTGGTTCTTCTTTTACTTTCATGGCAAACCAATGTGTTTCTTTTATTATATCTTTCTGAAGGTATTTATCAAAATATTCATGATAAGTAATACCAATTAAATTTCCTGATTCCAAATCCACAATCCCGGTTTCTTCCTGTACTTCGCGTACAGCACAGGTTTCAATAGTTTCGCCTTCATCAAGTTTCCCTTTTGGGAGATCCCAAAAACCACGGCGGAATATCATCAATAATTCATTTTTTTCATTTGTTACCAGCCCACCCGCAGCAATTATTTTTTTTAGCATTAAAAATCTCTGTTTTAATATGCAATCTACAAAGGAAATTTTGCAGGTGAAACTTATCTTCGCATTAATATGACTAACGAAAAAGCAGTTGCGGAAAAATTATTACAGTCGGGTGCAGTAAAATTAAATGCTGCACAACCCTTTACTTGGGCCAGCGGATGGAAAAGCCCCATTTATTGCGATAACAGGAGGATATTATCTTTTCCTTATATCAGGGATTTTATAAAAAGCGAAATGTGTAATGTGATATTTGAACAGTTTGCCGATGCGCAAATACTTGCAGGCGTTGCAACAGCTGGCATTGCTTGGGGCGCTATGGCTGCCGACCAGTTAAAGCTGCCTTTCATTTATGTGCGCCCAAAACCAAAAGAACACGGCATGGGCAACCAGGTGGAAGGTTATTTTGAACCGGGACAAAAAGCAGTGGTGGTGGAAGATCTGGTTTCAACAGGTAAAAGCAGTTTGCAGGTAGTAGATGTTTTAAAAAACACCGGAGTGGAGGTAATAGGAATGGTTGCAATTTTTAACTATGGTTTTGCTGTTGCTGATAAAGCTTTTGAAATGGCAGGCTTATCTTTAAAATCATTGACCAATTATAAAACAATGATTAACCTTGCTTTGGAAAAAGGAACTGTGCAGGCTGAGCAGGAAGAAATTTTATTGCAATGGAGCAATAATCCGGCAAACTGGAAAGGCATTTAGTATCGAATACTTATTAATTTATTTATCTGTGAAAAAAATATTTTTTTCTTTACTGTTTTTGCTGATTCTTTTTGCCGCACACTCGCAGGTAATGCAGTCAAATGCAGTATGGGCAACACTTTCCATACCGCAGCTAAAATGCTGGGAATGTAAAGACAGGCTGGAACAATTTCTGCTAACAGAAAAGGGTTCTAACGGAGACGCGGGAATTATTCAATGGAGAATTGCACTCACCAATGCCACCATGCGCATTCAGTATGTGCCTGACAGGATTGCACTCAGTTATATACGCACAGAAATTGCAAATGCTGGTTTTGATGTGGACAGTATAAAAGCAGAACCGGAAAATTATAAACTGCTGCCACCCATCTGCAAAAGAAAAGAAGAAGGTGGCGGACAGAAAAAAGGCGCACCGCCCTGTACCCTCCCTCCTGATGAAAGAAACTGAAAATTATAATGGTTACTATCCGTAAAGTAATTGTAAATGATGCTGACGTACTGCAGCATTTATGCATTGATACTTTTGCTGAAACATACACTGCATATAATACACCTGAAAATATGCAACTGTATAATGAAACATATTTCGGTAAAGAGCAATTGCAAAATGAAATAATTGATAAGCAAAATTATTTTTTTATCGCTTTAGCAGATAATGAACCCGCAGGTTACACAAAAATGCGCACTACTGATGAACCCCCTGAACTGAAGAGAAGAATGCATATTGAAATTGAACGCATTTATGTGCTGCAAAAATTTCAAAAACAAAAAATTGGTTTGCACCTCATGAATCAGTGTATTGAAACAGCTATGCAGCATGGGTTTGATGTGATCTGGCTTGGTGTATGGGAGCAAAATACCAAAGCAATAAATTTTTATACCCGTCGTGGTTTTTCAATATTCGGCACACACATCTTTACATTAGGAACTGATCCGCAAACCGACTGGCTGATGAAGATGGAACTGGTAAAGCCTGACTGGTAAAATTACCCCGGTTGAAGTATGATTCAATTATTTTTACAGCAGGTATGAAATGTAAATGATGTTATTAAACGGTTGGGTTATTGCAGATAGCATCAGTACCAGCCTGCCGGTTCATTGCTCAAATTAATATTCACCTGTTTTGTTTCAAGATAAGCTTCCATGCCATACGTACCAAGCTCACGGCCTGTGCCGCTTTGCTTGTAGCCCCCCCAGGGTTGTTCATTAAAAGTAGGATGAAAATAATTCACCCAGGTAATTCCGCAACGCAACTGCGGCAACACGCGATGGGCACGTGAAAGATTTTGTGTAAAAATGCCCGCGGCCAACCCGTACTCTGTATTATTTGCCATGCGGATAGCTTCTTCTTCAGTAGAAAATTTCATGAGCACGACAACAGGACCAAAAATTTCTTCTTTTACAATCCTCATGTCCTCAGTCACATTTTCAAAAATTGTTGGCAGCAAAAAATATCCTTTGCTTAAAGGCGCAGGCCTTTCGCCACCGCTGGATAATTTAGCTCCCTCATTTATTCCAGCCTGTATATAATTTTTTACTTTTTCATATTGCAATGCAGACACAAGCGGGCCCATTTGAATGCCTTCATCCAAACCAAAACCAATTTTTATTTCTTTGCTCTTTGCAATAAAACGCGCAGCATATTCATCATAAATTTTTTCATCAATTAAAATGCGGGAGCCTGCAGAGCATACTTGGCCTGAGTTTGCGAAGGCGGCGAACAATCCCCAGTCGAGTGCAATATCCATATCGCAATCATCAAAAATAATCGCAGGGTTTTTACCACCAAGTTCAAGCGTTACCTTTTTCATATTTTTTGAAGCAGCTTCCATAATTTTTTTACCGGTGAGTGTGCCGCCAGTAAAGGCAATTTTATCAATCAAAGAATTATTGATAAGCGCATTGCCCGCAGTAGCGCCATCACCGGAAATGATATTTACCACACCTTTTGGAAAACCGACTTCATGTATCAACTCTGCTAATTTTAATGCAGTAAGCGGCGTAAGTTCAGAAGGTTTTAAAATAAGCGTATTGCCCGCAGCCAATCCCGGTGCGAGTTTCCATACGCCCATGAGCAAAGGATAATTCCAGGGAACAATCTGTACACAAACACCAATGGGTTCCTTAACTACATAGCTGAAAGAATTTGTATCAGGTACAGATAAAGTTTGTCCCATTATTTTTGTCGCCATGCCCGCATAATATTCAAAACAGTTGGCGGCATCATCAATATCAAACTCCGCTTCACGTTTGGGTTTGCCATTATTGTTTACTTCAAGCTCAGCTAATTCTGTTGCATGTTGTTTTATCAATGCAGATAATTTCAATAATAATTTTCCGCGTTCCTGTGCAGATGTATTGCGCCATGTGCCGCTGTCAAATGCAGTCCTGGCAGCAGTTACAGCCAATGCCACATCTTCGGGCTGGCTTTCAGGAACTGTCCCTATCACTTCTTCAGTAGCGGGATTAATAATACTTCTTGTTTTTCCGCTCATGGCATTTACAAATTCGCCATTGATGTACATTTTATAATTCATGATATTTTTTTTGTTTGCCACAAAGACACTAAGCGCAAAGCTGATGATTTTTGTAACTTCGTATCTTGGTGCCAGAATGATTTTTTTATTCAAACACAGATGCCTGTTCACTGTTCCATGTTATATACACTTCATCTCCGGGATTATGCGGAGATGCATTGGCTGTGGTTTCTGCAATAGTTACAAAAATATTATTTCCTAAATCAACTTTGTATTTACGGAACATACCCACAAAAAGTATCTGTACAACCGTTCCTTTGAATGCATTTGTATCCGCCGTAAAACGGATACTTTCAGGCCGTAAATAAACGCCTGCATTTTTACCAATGCTCAATCCATTTGTTTGCACAGGAATATTTTTTGCCAATACATTCACTGAAACTTTTCCATTAACTGTGCATGGCAGCACATTTATCTCACCAATAAAATCCGCAACAAATTTTGTTTCAGGATGATAGTACAATTCATTCGCATTTGATAGTTGTTCAATCACGCCTCCATTCATAACCGCGATTTCATCACTCATCGTGAGTGCCTCTTCCTGGTCGTGCGTTACATAAATAAAAGTTTTATTTAATTGTTGTTGTAATTGTTTTAATTCAAACTGCATTTGCTTACGCAGTTTTAAATCGAGTGCACCAAGCGGTTCATCAAGCAATAAAATATCAGGGTCATTTGCAACAGCCCTTGCAATGGCCACACGCTGCTGCTGGCCACCGGAAAGCTCTTGTGGCTTGCGTTTGGCGAAAGAACCCATGCGCACCATTTCAAGCATTTCGCTTGTTTTTTGTTTAATTGAATCTTTACTTAATTTTTTTTGCTGCAACCCAAAAGCTACATTTTCTTCTACAGTCATGTTGGGGAACAAAGCATAATTCTGAAAAACGGTATTCACATTCCTGTTATAAGGAGGAAGGTTTGTAATATCTTTTCCGCTCAGTTGAATAGTACCGCTGTTGGGGATTTCAAAACCCGCAATCATACGCAGTGTAGTGGTTTTGCCGCAGCCGCTCGGGCCAAGCACAGTGATAAATTTCCCTTTCTCAACCTGCAATGATAAATCTTTCACTACATGGTTGTTACCGTAATATTTATTGATATGCTGCAGTTCTAAAATGGTCATGCTGCTGATTTATTTTTTTTGTTTGTTCTTGTTGATATAATTATTGCAATTGCAGAGAAAATAAAAATGAAAGTTGAAATGGCATTTACTTCCGGTGTAATGCCGCGGCGCATCATGCCGTAAATTTCAATCGGCAAAGTATTAGTACCTCCTATCAAAAAAAATGTAACAGGGATTTCATCCATGCTCAATACCAAACACAACAGCACTGTACCAATTATTGCCGTTCTCATATTAGGCAATATCACTTTAAAAAACGCTGAAAGCGGCTTTGCACCTAAATCGTAGGCCGCCTGTTCCAAAAAAGGATCCATTTGTTTAAAGCGGACAAGCAATTGTGTAATCACTACTGCACATAAAAAAGTAATATGACCAATCAATACTGCCGTCAATGAAATATTGATGCCATAGAATGGAAAAAAACTCAGCATGGCGACGCCCGTAACAATTCCGGGCAATGTTATCGGCATCAGAATAATTCTCTCCAATGATTTCTTTCCCCAAAAAGAATATTTATTTATGGCATACGCAGCCGGCATACCAATACACAAAGCAATAAATGTGGATGCAAATGCAATCTTCAAACTGTTGAATACTGCGCCAATCAGTTCATCATCTTTAAACAAAGCCTGGTACCATTTTAATGAATAGCTCCTGATAGGAAATGCATTTACGCTTTCATTGTTGAAAGAATATAAAATAATAATGAATAATGGCAGGTACAAAAAAAGCATCACCGCCCACGCGCTGGAAAAGGTAAAAATATTTTTCAGTTTCTGTACCATCAGCTATTTATTTTAAAACTGGAATATTTTTTTTCATAGTGCGAAGAAATTTCCAGCACTGCTAAAATCAACAATAAAATAACAATGCCCACTGCCGAGCCCAAAGGCTTGTCATTGCTTGTTCCAAAAAGGTTTTGAACAATATTTGAAATAAATAAAGTGTTGGGCCCGCCTAATAAAAGCGGTGCAAGAAAATCACCCATCGTAAGCACCAATGCAAATGTGCCGCCTGAAATGATTCCGGGTAGTGCAAGCGGAAATATTATTCTCCGGAATGTTGTAAAACTTCCGGCACCCAAATCTTTTGATGCTTCCACCAATGATTTTGGAATCTGTTCCATCGCTGTATAAATAGGAATAGCAACAAAAGGCGTAAGTATATAAACCAAACAAACTATCGTACTGAATGTGCTGTATAAAAATTGTTCAACAGGATGATCAGTGATCCCTGTTTTCATCAGCAAAGAGTTTAAAATACCATTCTCGCCCAGGATTATTTTCCATGCATAAGCGCGTACAATATAGCTTACCCAAAAAGGCAGCACAATCATGGAATACAGCAGCAGCTTGTTTCTCCGAACTTTAAAAGCAATATAGTAAGCCAGCGGAAGACTGATAAGAATGCATATTGCCGCAACCAGCAACGCATATAAAAAAGTATAAAAAATTGTAGAGTAGTATAAACTGTTGGTGAAAATTTTTGTGTAAGAATCCACATTCACATCATACACCACGTTGCCAAAATCATCGCTTTTTAAAAAACTTTGCACCAGCACAAAGCAATAAGGAAGCAGCAGAAATAACAGCAACCATATTGCCAATGGGGCAAGCAGTAAATATTTTGAACGGTTTTTTTTCATTGTGTACCGGGCTTTGGTATTTCAATTAAACATCGTTGCGTCGCGCTCTTGCACTGTTGAAATTCTATTTGGCTTTTATCTTAGCGTATGTTGCAACTCCTGCTGTTGGTGAGCCATTACACAAAACCTTTGCACAACACCAACGGCGGCGTAAATTATGGGGAGAAGCAATCTGTATTTACAAAATTAAACAAATATGGTGAGCGCAGTTCGTTTATCCAGCATTAATCCCGGCATGTGGTAATTCTACCAGAAGTTTTACTTTGGCTTTTAAAGCAGTAAACACCCGCATTAAAGTATCTATAGATGCGTTGCTTGCATTGCTTTCAAGTCTTGAAATTTGCGCTTTTTGCACGCCAATAAGTTTGCCTAATTCTTCCTGTGTAAGATTGCGTTCCTTACGTGTTTGTTTTATAGCTTTGCCAATTAAATCCATTTGTAGTTCATATTCAAACTTATTGCGGTTGGGTGTAACGATTTTCCCGGTTAATTTATCCTGTACTTTGTCTAATGTGTGTGTTTTCATTTCTTTCTTTTTATTTTTTCTTTGTCTTCAAAATATTTTGCACGCATTTGTTTTGCTTTCTGAATTTCGCTATCTGACGCTTTGCTGCGCTTTTTTACAAACCCGTGTGTTGAAACCACCAAAGTGTCTGTTGTGCTGGTCTTGTCCCAAAACGCAAGAGCCGGTATTGCAAACCCTGATATACATTCTGAATTCCCAAATTTCGTCATTTGGTTTTTTGAAAAGTTCAGGGTCGTGTTCGGTTTGGGATTTACGTATATTATAAAGTATTTTCTCGTAATGTTTCCTGTCAAGACTGT
Organism: Chitinophagales bacterium; assembly: GCA_038207175.1. GTDB lineage: Bacteria > Bacteroidota > Bacteroidia > Chitinophagales > Chitinophagaceae > JBBRAD01. The sequence continues at coordinate 9,076 of JBBRAD010000035.1, read as the reverse complement.
TCAAAAATTCAAATGCTTCATCTAAAAATAATATGTCGAAAAATTTGTCCATTCACCGTTTATAGTGTGAATGCGAAAGTAAAGAAAGTTTCATTAAAAGGAAACTATTTTTTGAATATTTTGTTTCTTCAGCCTGGTTATAAGCAGGGTGGATACAAAGTATTTTTTGGGAAACCGTAATAAAACTTTCGCAAATAAAAATTGTTCCCAAAGATTGCCGAAAGTTTCTACAATGTGGTTCATGCCGGAATATGTCGTTATTGCGGCGCACGAAGCAATTTGCTTTATGAGAAGTTCAACATCGTATTAATAGGCGAACAGATTGCTTCTCAAAGTTCGCAATGACGGCAATTGTTCAGAACGTACAAGAGTGCGATGCAACCGGCGATGCCATTTACGGTGCGGCTTGTAACAAAAAAATATTATTTCTATCACGCAAAATATTATTGCATACCCCTATTTAAAATCCCTCCCCGTTGGGGAGGTTAGGTGGGGCTTTTATTCCACCACCTTTACCCATTTACCTGCAACACCACCACTGATGGTGTGATCATACATCGCTTCGCAATATACGCCGGGCCAATAAAATTTCCCGGGATACGCCGCATTCAACTGCACATAATAGGTAAGCGTTTCACCCTGGCGCAAATCAAAATACTGATACACCCTGTCATCACGTATGTCCATATAATCACTGGGTGAGGATTTGAATATCCCTTCACTGTTGTACAACCTTGTATTCAGTATCTCCCATCCGCTCGGGAAAATTTGCGTTAATGCCATTTGCGTGTAATCGCCGCGTGTACCGGGGTTTTTCAGGGTTACCTTTGCTACAAAATCAGTCCCCTGTTTTATGCTGTCAACACGTATGCTTTGCCCCGCAGTGTTGAGATAATTTACTGACACCAATAAAATATTTGCGTTGTTGTTTACAGGAATGGTTTGATTGCTCAGCGGCTGTCCTTCATTTATTACACGTACGTACAGCACATTGGTACCACCATTTTTTACCTGCACATTTGCTTTATTATTTTGCCATGCAATATTAGTTTGCGACACCACGCTGTTTGAATTGATATTTATATTTTGCGTGCCTGCTGTTCCGCTTACCATAATTTTTTTATTATCATTATTACTGCCGCAGAATTTTGCAATGGCGATTAATGAGTACGCTGTTGTTTGCGTGCTGTACCAGTCTTCCTGCGAAAGCTTTGCAGCAACGGTTCTTACGAGTTGTGCGGCTTCTGCTTTACGGTTCATGATGGTGAGTGTTTCAAGCACCATTGCCTGGTCGCGTAAATCACTTCCAAAACTTATTCCTGTATATGGCCTTACTGGAAATGAAGTGGGCAAATCACTGATGAGTTGCAATGCAACCTGTGACTGGCCAATCAATTGATAAGCTGCAGCTAATCTCCATTTTGCTTCGGGTGTAAGAAATTTGAATTCTTTCAAACGGTTCATGGCGCCAAGTTCGGGGGCTTTTGCTAATGCGAGTAAATACAATCGGTAAGCCTGCACTAAATCAGTTCCATACCACGGCGCTGATGTTACATTCCATGCAAGCGCCCTGTTGTGCTCATACTGTTTCCATTCCTGCAGCATGGATGATGGTATATTGTAGCCACGTGAAGATGCTTCAAGCAAAAAGTTTCCCGCATAATTGCTGCCCCATTCATCGCTGTTTGTTTCATCGGGCCAGTAACTGAAACCGCCATCACTTGTTTGAAAGTTGAGTAATTTTTGTATGCCTGCACGAACATTGATATCCACTATATTTTTTTTGTAATCGTCCAGTTCCATCAATTGGTTTAAAACCAACTGCGGGAATACCGATGATGTTGTTTGCTCAATGCAGCCATGCGGATAAGTAATAAGATAATTCAAACGCTTTTCCAAATTGATTGCAGGAATGCTTGAAACTTCCAGCACAGCTTTGCTGCTTGCTGCATCACCCACCATGGCAAATGTATTGCTCCATGATTGATTGGGCTGCAATGTTGTTTCTGAAACCTGCGTTACAGGCGGGTTTGGGTTGCGAACATCAATTTCCACTTCACTTATATCCTGGTCTTTACCGCTTGTTGCAACAATTTTTATTTTACCAATTCCTGTATTGGGTTTTACCTGTGCATACAAATATGCTGTTTGCTCACCGGTGTTATTAAATGTAAGGGTTGTATTACCCATTGTTCCAATCAATGCATTGCCCTGTATTCCAATACTTACATTTTTAATATTATTTTCAGTTGCAAAAATTGTAACAGGAATTTTTACCGTTTCGCCGGGGCCTAATACACGCGGCAATGTTGCCAGCAGCATCAAAGGTTTTTTTACTTTCACGCTTTTCTCCGCCATACCATAAGCGTTATCTCCTGTTGCAATCACCATTGCCCTTACACTTCCCATATATGGTGGCAAAGTAAAGTTATGTGTATTGCTTCCGCCGTTTAATCTGAACGGCCCCATAAATTGCACAACAGGCTTAAAACGGTTGGCACGCCTTGTTTTCGCGGCAAGCTCTGCTTCTGCGTCACCGCCGATTGTTAAGATACGCTGCAGCTCCGCGCCCCATGCGCCTATTACATCATCATACACATCCCAGCTTTTTACACCCAGCGCTTCCTTTGCATAAAATGCATCATGCGGGTTGGGTGTTTTATATCTTGTTAAATCAAGCAAACCTTCATCCACAATAGCGATTACATAAGTCATGCTTTTGTTGGATGCTTCTGAAACTGTGATCGAATTATTTTGTTCCGGCTTTATCTCGTCAGGCATTTTTATTACAGGTTTCAATACGGTGTTTTTGTCTTCCACCATAATTGGGATTATGCCATACATTCTTATCGGCAGGTCATTTACTGTTTGTGCATGTGGTTGTATCAAACTCACATTTACATAAACATTCGGCGACATAGATGCATCTGTTTTAAAAGAATATTTTGTTTGCCCCTGCGTTGTTTTTATCCAGAATGTTTTTAATACCTTACTCCCGGATTCAATGCTGATAAGCGCTTTGCCATCTTTACTGCTCGGGATAGTAAGATTTACATTATCACCCACATTATATTTTTCTTTGTCTGATGTAAATGATAACATTGCCGCTGCAGAAGGATCATTGTTATCACTCCTGCTTTGCCAACTGTAATCATCAATATAAAATGTTGCACCGGTTGTGTGGCCGCTGCGTGTATCTTTCATCAATACCAAATATCTTCCCCAGTTGTCTTCATTAAAATGGATATTATAAAAACCTTTCCCATTGCTTAATGTGAGCGTATCTTTTTTAATGAGTTTGTTGTATTCATCCTGTGTAAAATTGCTAAGTTCATCTTCGCCGCTGTTATCCCACCACCAGCGCCACTGGATTTTATATACTGATACTTCGACGCTGGTAGAACCGTTTACAGAGTTTCCTTTTGTGTCCACATCTGCAATATCAAAGCGGTGTGTTTGTCCCGATAAAAGATAACCCCATGTTTTATCTCCATCAGGTATATGCACACCGATGTAAGACGTGTAAGGGTTAAAAGGCATGGAAATATTATCAATACTGAAATTGCCCCCCAGCTCAAACACTTTCACCATAAGGTTTGCGAGCAATTGCCCCGGCGCTTCTTCACCCGATTCAAATGACGGATTGATAGTGGCCGTTCCATCGGCGCTTAATGTTCCGTCGAAAATTGTTTTTGATTGTGAGGTGAATGTTGCCGTAGGGTTATCAAAAATATAATCAGTAAATTTTGGGAACGAAGTTGTTTTTTTATACAACTGCGCATCCACCCTTGCTTTTAAATTTTGCGCCGTTGCACCAAACAGCCATTTTGCGGTAAGTGTTCCATTTATATTTGCATTTTTGCCTAATGCATCCAGGCCATTAAAATTGAGGTCAATTTTTAAACGGTTGGGCATCACGGTTTCTATCTTCAGTTTCTTTTCAAAAGTTGCGCCGCCAACTTTTACGCGGCAAAGCCAGTTTCCGGTTGGTGCATCTGCATCTGTTGCCGTCCTGAAAACGTTGAAACCATTATTGGCATTGGTTTGTACAAGACGTTTGTATAACTGGCCGCGTGGTGAAATCAATTCCATTTCCACAGGATGATCCTGCGGCAGTTTATTGTCTTTATCATCAATGATGCAGCTTAAATACAAGCTGTCCCCCGGCCGCCATACGCCGCGTTCACCAAAAATAAATCCTTTTATACCATTTTTTATTTCATCGCCTGAAACATCAAAGCGGCTTAATGCAAGTGAACTTCCATCATCTAATTTTAAATAACCTTTTTCATTTCCCTGCTTTGCAATAAGCAGGAATGGTTTGTGTTTCAGGTCAAGCATGGCAATGCCGTCACTGTTTGTATTTCCTTTTGCAATTACCTGCTGCTGGTAATCCAGTACCTGCAGTTCCACATTGCTCATTGGGCCGGTGGTGATGATATTGCTTGCCGCTACAAATAAACTGTTGTCGTTGCCGCGCTTTGCCGTAAGCCCGATATTACTTGCTAAAATATTCCTGCTGGCAAAACGGTCTTTATTATAATATGAAGCATTGCATGGATTGTCTTTCTCATCCCAGTTGTACCCGTAGGGATAATAATCGTCGTACCTGTTCCAGAAATCATCCTCATCATCTACTGCATTGTTATCACTTTCATCGCCGTAATCATAACTTGCTTCTTTAGCAAATGAGTCGCACGTATATAAAGAGTATTCCGGCCGGAAGCCAATGTTTACACGGTATATAGCGCCGGGTTCTGTTTTTATATATTTATCCAGGTCAAGCGCAAAACGGTTTTTTTTATGCAGGTTCAAACTTCTGTCATCATCCAGTTTTACTGTTGCCTCAACAAGCGGTTTCCCTACACGCCGCAATTCATTATCACCGCCTAAATTATTTTGCTGTAAAAATTGCACAACATTATTCTCATAAATTTTTATTATGGAAACATCTACTGCTTTTAAATTTATTGCATCAAAAGGCAAAACCAATTTACCGCTGCTGTTTGGAAGTATGCTCCCTGTGCCCTGTATTTTTACAGAAGGCAACCGGTTTTCAAAAAATATATTGGATGTAAACGACTTTGCTAATTTATCCCCCCACTGGTTTTGTATCCCTTCCAGGATATTCACCGTGTAATTTCCGTCAAGCCTCCCGGAAGTATAAATTTTTACTTCACTGCCAAGAATGGAATAACTGATACTTTCCTGGCCGCTTACATTTATCAATCCTTCCAGTGTCTGACCCACAATGAGCGGGTCGCTGAACTGTACCAATGCATATTGCTCTTCATCCTGTATGGCGCGCACTTCCATTACTTTAAAATCACCAATAGCGGGAACAGCAATTTCTTCATTTCCTTTAATATCATTTACACCAAGCGCATCGCCGTTCCATGAAAGCAAAAGCGTACCCGCATTATTCCCGCGCCGGATGCCGTTGATAATAAAATCGTGCGTTTTATTTGCTTCATTATGCTGCCATGAAATTTTCAGGTTGCTGTTATTGAGAGATGCAGTCAGCAATTTTTCCACCTTTGCAGATTCTTCCACATCAGCAGTTTGCAACTGCCCGTTCAGTGTCATGGTTTGTTTATCAAGAGCGCGGAGGCCGTTATCATTTACCTGGAAAGATGGTTTTATGGTTTGCACATTAAAACGGAAAGTGCTGAATGCGGAAGGCACCTCCATTACTTTATTCAGTTCAAATGAAACTTCGTATAACTGGTCTGTGCTCAAATCCTTATCAGGTTTGAATTCTATCGTTCTCGCATCAATCCAGTAAGCCTTGCCTGCAACAGCGGGTAAAAAATCAAACAATGGTTCTTTTACTGTTTCATTCAATGTATGCGTAGTGGAAGCATCCGCAGCAAGCTGTATGCGGATTGTGTTTTTCTTTGACACGACACCTGATGTATAAGCGTCAATATATTTGCTGAAAGCAGGGTCAATATCAATGAGTTTCGGTTTGCCGGTGCATGAAAATAAAAATACAGGCAGAACAAAAGCAATAAACCATCTCAGTGAGAGTGGCCTGCGGGAAAGGGTTTCCATATATGTGGGAAGATTTTTGAAAATTGAGGTTGAATTAATCCGGATAGAAAATTAATAAACCTTTTTTGATATTTAAAAGAAAATATTTGTTAAGTGTTTTATGTTGCAGGCGTTTTTGCCTGTAATAATAATTATTTCAATCTTTTCTTTACATATCTTTTTGACCTTGCAGCATGTATTAATGCAACAATGAATATTGATTCATTATGTACCCTGAAATATATTTTATATGGAAATTTTTTAAGGAGTATCCTTCAGAAGCCGCTCTGCGTAATTTTGCTGAAAGCATTTGGGTTGGCAGCAATCCTTGATTCTGCAAACCAAAACTATTCTAAAAATTTATTGCCAATATCCGGGGAAACTGCATTGTACCAATTAATTGCATTTTTTAAATCACCCTAAAAACCTTCAACATCTTGTATTGCATAAGTTTTCATGCAGTCATTTCTTTTTGCTTCTTTCCTTTGCAATCATTTTTTTTATTTCAGCAGAGGAAAATATTTTAGACTTACCATTTTGCATATCTTCCCATCTTTTTTCCAGGATGAAATTGTTTCTTCGTCTTCTTTTGAAAGGGAGTTTACAGGTGAAAGGCTGTTCCATAAACGTTCAGCAATTTTTCTTCTTTCACCTGATGGTAACGTAAGAAGGTTATTCATATCAACTGACATGGTACAATGTTTTGTCTAAGATATATATTTCACAGGGAAATATTTTACGATAAAATAATTATTTGTTTATAAAATATCAGCACTTTGGCTGTTTCCGAAAGCTGAGAAAAGTTCAAAATGTATCCCGGAAGTTTTCGGGATACGACGCAACCTCAGCCTGATATGTTTACAAAAGCCCGGTACAAAATTCTTCTTCTTTCAATTTTAATTTTTATACTTGTGCAGGAAAAAATATTTTCACTAAAAAATAATTGCTATGCCTATAAGAATGGTAGATGACCCCAACGACCAGCAGGATAATACAGGTAATGATTCAGGTGGTGGAAGAAGCCCCGGAGGCAGTGGTGGCGGGCTTTTGCAACTATTGCCAATGGTAATTGGTTTATTGATAAGGAAACCAATTTTATTATTGGTTGTACTTGGTGCAGGTGCTGTTTATTATTTCTATGGGGGATGTAATCAAACAAGTATTTCGCAACAGGCAGGGCAGTTTACAACAGGCGGTGTACTTGACCCGAAACAATTTGACAAAGCAAATGTGTATGAAGGTTTGGATCCTTCCAAAACAGATTTGCCCGAAGCAGTTTCCTTATTAAAGTTTGCACCCGACCGCAAAAACCAGGGGCAGCAGGGAAGCTGCGTGGCATGGAGCAGCGCTTATGGTGCAAGAACAGTGCTTCAGGCTGTAAGCACGGGCGCTGATCCCAACCAGGTTGCATTCAGCCCTTCATTTTTATACAATCAAATCGGGCTGGATGGCTGCAATGGCAGCTATATTATTAAAGCCATGCAAACAATGACACAGGTTGGCGCTGTTCCGTTTAATGATTTTCCTTATAACGACCAGGACTGCAGCCAGCAGCCGGGCAGTGCATTAAAGCAGGAAGCGCAGCAATATAAAATGCTTGGCTTTACAAGATTAACGGAAGGTGATAATGTAAACAACCTTGACCTGCATGCTATAAAAGAACATCTGTCAAAAAATGTTCCGGTAGTAATTGGCATGATGGTGGGCGGAAGTTTTATGCAGGATATGATGGGGCAGGAGGTTTGGCACCCCACCGATGATGATTTAAACATGATGGGGTTTGGCGGCCATGCTTTGTGCGTAATTGGATATGATGACCGCAAAGAAGGCGGAGCTTTTCAAATCATGAACAGTTGGGGCCCGGAGTGGGGGCAGAACGGAATTGCCTGGATACGCTATAATGATTTTAAAAGATTTGTTCGTGAAGCTTATGGATTAAACCCTATGCCTAAAACCGGCAGCGCTGCGGCAAAAGATTTGGAATGTAATATTGGTTTGGTGGACAGTAAAACAAAACAATATATTCCGCTGCAATTAAAAACCGGTAACACATTTGAAACAAAATCACCCATAGCAAAAGGCACAACTTTTAAAATGGAAGTAAAAAATACGGCTGAATGTTATGTATATGTATTGGGAATGGAGACAGATGGCAGCAGTTATATATTGTTTCCTTACCCCGATAAAAATGATTCCGCCAAAACAAAATTTTCACCCTATTGCGGAATAACCGGTTACCGTTTATTTCCGCGCGGTATGAATATGCAGGCCGATGAAATTGGCAATAAAGATTTTATGTCGGTTGTGGTAAGCAAAGACTCTTTAAATGTTTTTCAGGTAAATGATGCGGTGAACAGCAACCGCAGCGCGGGTTTTACGCAGGCAGTAAACACAGCATTGCGAAGACAAACAATTAGCGGTGTAAATTTCAGCAGTGCAAATGATGGCACAATGTATTTTAAAACAGAGGCCGGTGACAGGGTCGCAGTTGCCTGCATTGTTGAAATAGATAAGAATTAAAAAATGAAGACGCGGGTTTGCAGATAAAATATTTTTAAAGATAATAAACCTGCGAATCAGCGGCTATACAAAAATATTCCTTGGAAACTGTCTAAAAACAGATTTCTTCAAGGAAGCCCTATCCGGTCAGGTCAAAAAAACAATAAAAATAAAGAATGAAATTTCTTTGCCCTTACAGAAATTATTATTAATTTGATGCTGTACACTTATGACCAATAGGTATTTCTCAAAATATACCCTGGCAGCTCATTTTCATCAAATCAGTTAGAGACATTATAGAGACCTTATAGGGATGATATAGAGACCTTATAGGGACGATGCTCCATAGTAGCCTTATAGTACATCCCTAATAACTTCATAGTAACCCTATAGCAATAACGTATTAGCCATACTCCATCTGTAATCCAAATACCTTTCTTTTAAAGTTACAGATCATAACTTTCCACTCAGGCGCTTTCAAAACAAAAGTCAGCCTGGCACTTGCGGTAGCTGTAGGGGAAATTGAGGTTATTCTGCCGGTGGC
>JBBRAD010000034.1:0-36867 GCA_038207175.1 Chitinophagales bacterium | reverse complement strand
TTAGCCATACTCCATCTGTAATCCAAATACCTTTCTTTTAAAGTTACAGATCATAACTTTCCACTCAGGCGCTTTCAAAACAAAAGTCAGCCTGGCACTTGCGGTAGCTGTAGGGGAAATTGAGGTTATTCTGCCGGTGGCTGTTGCCTGCCGCGAACTTTTTAATGCAATAAGCATTTTGCAGAGTCATTTTTAAACAGCCTCTTAATCATTACTTGTTTTTTTCCATAAACCCTTCCACTGCTCTTTCGGGTTCATCAAGCGGGTTGTCTTTCCAGCCAGGGTCATATTTTACAAACCAGCTTAGCCAAAGAGTGCGCGAAAACCGCATCAGCACAGGCTGCAGGGCAATAAGCAATACTGCATTAAAACCCAACCACCAAAACAGGCTATTATCATAAATAGAAAAGCCAAATATTACCCACCATGCAACAAATGTGGCACCAGAAATAGCAACCGTTAATCCATAACTTACAAAGCCGGTTCCGTAATAAAAACCTACTTCAATCTCTGTGGGTTGCCCGCATACAGGGCATTTTTCTTTCATCTGCATATACCTGCCGCTTTTAAATGCGTAAGCGTTGCCGGTCTCAAAAATTTTTCCTTCCCTGCAACGCGGGCATTTATTAAAAAATACACTCAGCAAATACGATGGCTTACCATTACCCATAAAATTTTTTCCGGTGCAAGTTACTTAATGTTGGGTGGATGATGTGGCTCGCTTTACTTTAATAAAAACGTGCGTATTACCTTTTGCCATATTGCATACCCTTTTGCATTCATGTGCAGGTTATCTTCTGTAAAAATTTCTTTTATGGGTTTTCCATCCGGGCCAAGCATTTTGTAATAAATATCAGCAAATGATGACTGCTTTTTTGAAGCAAGAAATTTTTTTATCAAAAAATTTGCCTCAACTGTTTCAGGCATCAATTTTTCACGGGATGGGCTTGGTTTTATAGATACATACACAATATTTACCTGTGGCAACCTCTTTCTTATCAAATAAAATAATTCTTTAAACCGGTTAAAAACAATTTGCGCGGTTATTGTATCAGATGAAGCAAGATCATTTTCCCCGCAATAAATTACAATTTGTTTGGATTGATACGGAAAGATAATATCATTAGCATACCTGATTACATCAGGAAGTGCTGATCCTCCAAAACCGCGGTTTATAATTTTGTATCCGGGAAAATAATCCTTCACATCCACCCATTTGCGGAATGATGAACTGCCCACAAAAAGAATCGCATTTTTTGGCGGAGGTGAAATGCTGTCCTGGGTTTTAAAATTCTGTATTTCATCATAAAAAGGTAACTGTGCATGCGCATTGATATAAAAAGTTGCGGCAATAAGCAGGAGCAAATATTTAAGATACTTCATACAGGTCTATAAGGTGAAAATAAACTTATGATTTAATAATATTTTTTTACCGGTTGCACAAAGTTATTTTTTAAAACCAAGTAATCCCGCAGCAGTTTTGATGAACAGGATAAGAACGCGGCTACAAAAACTAAAACAAACTTACAAAGCCAATATGAATTTTTGACTGGCTGAAATTAAACGGAAGATCGTTTCGTTTACCTTCAGCAAAACTTATGTTGAAGATGCCTGCTTTTGTTTCAAATGCAATGCCGGCGCCAATTCCCAGGTAAGTGTGTGCATAGCTGGTATAGTTGCTCTGAAAATTTGCCCATCCAAAATCTGTGAAACCAAAAAGGTAAGAATTTTGAGCAAGCAGGTACCTGTATTCGAGCGTGCCTGCTGCAAAACGGTTTGTGTAAATACTTTCTTCATCAAAACCGCGCAGGAGCTTATAACCGCCAATTTGAAATAATTCGTTTTGAAAATAACCGGGCGACTGAAACCAGCCTGCGGTAAAAGCTGTTTTTATTGTGGCCTGTTTTGCAAACGGAAAATAGTGCGCAGCAGAAAATCTTACGCGGAACTGGTAACTTTTTTGTTTTAAAGTATCGTATAGCGAAGCATAATTAAATGCTGTATCTTTTATTTGCAAAATGGTATTGTTGCGTTGTATATTTTTGTTTCCAAATGAAGTGAGCAACTGCAGTTCATTTCCGCTGCGCGGGTTAAAACGGTAATTGGTATTGTTGAAATCGTACTGCAGTGCAAGGCCGAGTGCGCTCATGTCAATATTATCGGGCAGCCTTTTTGTAATTTTTACTGTAGCAGTATCCACGCTCAGCAGGTTTGTTTTTACGGCCTGCAGGAAAACCGTGCCTGATTGTTTTGCCGATAAAATATACTGTACGCCAATCTGTGAATTAATGTTCAGATAAGCAGAATCTTTTTTATACAACTGAAAATTAAAGCTTATACCAAACGGGGAGTTAAAAAGATAGGGCCTTTGAAAAACCAGATCCAGCCGCGGAGATTTTGACTGAAGCTGTTGCCAGTTTATGCTGATAGTTTCGCCATAACCGAAAGGGTTTTTTAAATTCACCGTGGCTTCGCCCGTTAATAAAAGTTTGCCCCCAAGTTCTGGGTTTGCCGGCAGTAAACCTGCCAGCAGGTTTACCTGGTTGCTTTTTCTTTCATCTAAATTTAAATTTAATACAGCACCTGTGCTGAGCATAGTAATATTCCAGGGCTGCGGTTGTTCTATATACTGAAGTTGTGCAAGCCGCGCATTAATATTATTTAATTTGCCCTGATTATATATATCATGTTCTTTAAAATCAAGATAGTGGTATAAAAAATATTTTGAAATCCTTGCATTGCCGCTTAGGTGAATGCTGTCAATATAATAAAGTAAACCCTTATCAACATTAAGTTTAGCATCAATTAACCCATTATCTATGCGGATACTGTCTAAATAAATTTTTGTAAAAGGGTAGCCATTATTTTCAAAATAATTCAGCAATTGGGTATATAATCCTGATATTTTATTTTGATCAAATGGTTTGCTGCTGAATGATGATTGATTATATCCCAACTGATTTAAAAGCAGCCAGTCTTTATCATTCACAGTTATATTTTCCCAAATATATTTTTCACCGCAAAATAACCTGCAGTAAACGGAAGAAGAATCTTCATATACAGAATCCACTGATGCGCTAATATATCCTTGTGACTGTAAAAATGATGGTAACCGGTTTAAATATTCTATACACAAAGCTTTTGAAGCGAATGAAGAAATAATTTTTAATACATCAGTATTTTTTGCAGTTGAGTCTTCCGGCACAATTACAAGCCTGCATTCTTTTTGTACCTGTGCATGGCTGCATGCTGTACAAAAAAGGAATACAAAAAATAAGCAACACCTGTATTGATTTACTTTTGCCATGCTCAATAATCAGCAAGTTTACAAAAACCCCGCAGAACATGGCAGGTATTTATATACATATCCCTTTTTGCAGAAAAGCCTGTCACTACTGCAATTTTTATTTCTCTACCTCTGTAAAGCAAATGGATGCAATGATAAAAACCATTTGCCGGGAAGCTGAACTTAGACATGGATATATAAATGAAAATATAAGTACCATTTATTTTGGCGGAGGAACACCTTCACTGGTTAGTGATTATGGATTAGCAATTATGATGGATAAATTCAGGAGTCTGTTTGCAATTGATAATGATGCGGAAATCACTTTGGAAGCAAACCCTGATGATATTGCAAAAGAAAAACTGATTGCCTGGAAAGCCGTTGGTATCAATCGTTTGAGCATTGGTGTGCAATCTTTTTTTGAGGAAGATTTAAAATGGATGAACCGTGCCCACAATGCACAGCAGGCATTGCAATGTATCCCGCTTGCGGAGCAGTGCGGCTTTCATAATATTTCCATTGATTTAATTTATGGCAGCCCGTCATTAAACGACATGAATTGGAAAAGAAATGTGGAAATAGCATTGTCTTTAAATATTCAGCATCTTTCCTGTTATGCTTTAACTGTTGAACCAAAAACAGCCCTGGAAAAAATGATCGCAGCCCACAAAGCAGAAAATGTGGACCCTGAAAAACAAAGCTGGCATTTTGAGTTGCTTATGCAATGGATGGAAGATGCAGGCTTTGAGCATTATGAAATTTCCAATTTTGCAAAACCCGGCCATCGCAGCAGGCACAACAGCAGTTATTGGCAAGGCAAAAATTATATCGGGCTTGGCCCTTCTGCACATTCATTTAATGGTATCAGCAGGCAATGGAATATTGCAAACAATAGTTTGTATATAAAAAGTATTGAAGAAAATATACCTTTTTTTGAAATCGAGCAACTGACCGAAGCGCAACAACTTAATGAATATATAATGACAGGCCTGCGCACAATAAAAGGACTTTCACTGGAATATATTTTTGAAAAATGGGGCGGTTCATCCGCAGCTGAAATTTTGCTTACTGCAAAAAAATTCCTGGAAAATAACTTGATGCAGCAAATTAACGGTCATCTCATCATTACCCAAAAAGGGAAGTTGTTTACTGACGGAATTGCAGCGGAATTGTTCAAAGATTAAATTACACAATCAATATTCTAAAGATTTGTAAAATGCAGGAACTTTGAACTGTTTGAAATAAAGCTAATTTACTGTAACAATGTATAAAGGTGTATAACCCCAATCGCCATTGGTTGTGGTATATCTTATCATATAATACATTGTTTTCCCTTTCAGATGTGTATCGTCAAAAGAATAAACTTTCGATTTGCTTGAATTTCCATTTATGCCGGTTACATAAATACTGCAGAGGGTCGTGGATGTACAGCCGCTCATTAATTCAATCTTTTGGATATTATTTTCATACAACGTGGAAAAACTAACCTGAATACTCGATTGTGTATTTTGCACAGCCTTCATATTTGCCACAGCTATATTTGCGTCCTTAAAAAATAGCTGTGCTGCATTTTGCTGCTCTTCCGGAATAGCAGCCTGTTTGCTGCATGAAGTAGTAATTACTGCTGTAAAAAATAAAAAAACCCCTAATACTGATTTCATAATTTTTGAGTTGAAAAATTGTACTGAAATTGATAACAGTAATCAGAGGGGGGATTAAAAACGGGTACATAGATAAAGTCAAAACAAGTGCCATTGATTTTTACTTGTACAAGTAATTGATTTTCAATAGTTTTTATTTTTTAAAAATATCTACTTTCCATAAATGGGAAATTTATTATTCAAAATGGGAATAAACTTGGTATCTATAATTGTTATGCTTTGATTATCTTCGCGTGTTAGCGCCTCTTATTAATTTTTAAGCAATTGAAGCAGGCAAAAGAGATATGATTTTGAATCAATTAAAATTCCACAAGCATGGATCATACAGTTTTATTTATAATAACAGGGGCGGTTGCCCTTTTACTGGGTATTGTTGCGGGTAAATTTATTTTTGCAAAAAACACAAAAAAGCAGGTAGAAGAAGCTGAAATTCAATCTAAAAGAATTATTTCAGACGGAGAGAGCCACGCCGAAACGGTTAAGAAAGAAAAAATCCTGGAAGCCAAAGAAAAATTTGTTCAGCTAAAAGCAGAGCATGATAAGGAAGTATTTGAACGTAACCGCAAATTAAGCGATACCGAAAACCGCGTCAAGCAAAAAGAAATTTCAATTAACCTTAAAGATGCTTCACTTGATAAGCAGATAAAGGAGAATGAGGCTATTAAAGAAAACCTCAACCGCCAGATTGAAATAGTGAATTTAAAAAGAACCGAGCTTGAAAAACACCAGGAAGAACATATACGCAGACTTGAAAAAATTGCCGGCCTTACCGCCGAAGAAGCTAAAAACCAACTGGTGGAAAGCCTGAAACAGGAAGCCAAAACACAGGCAATGGGTTTGCAGCAGGAAATAATTGAAGAGGCAAGACTTAAGGCTAATAAAGAAGCAAGAAAGATTGTCATCCAGTCAATACAACGCACTGCTGCCGAACAGGCAATAGAAAATACGGTTACCGTTTTTAATCTTGAAAGTGATGAAATAAAAGGCCAGATTATTGGGCGTGAGGGAAGGAATATCCGCGCAATTGAAGCAGCAACAGGTGTAGACCTGATAGTGGATGACACTCCCGAAGCTATCCTGCTCTCTTCATTCGACCCGCTCCGCCGTGAAATTGCGCGTTTAAGTTTGCAGCGCCTTGTTGCAGATGGCAGGATACACCCTGCAAGGGTGGAGGAAGTAGTGGAAAAAACACGCAAACAACTGGAAGAACAGATAATGGAAATTGGTGAGCGGACGGTAATAGAATTAGGCATTCATGGGCTGCACAAGGAATTAGTAAGAATTGTGGGAAAAATGCGTTTCCGTTCTTCTTATGGCCAAAACCTGCTGATGCACAGCCGCGAAGTAGCCAACTTATGCGCCATTATGGCGAGTGAACTTGGACTGAACCCGAAGCTTGCAAAACGTGCAGGCTTATTGCACGATATAGGGAAAGTGCCTGATGAAGAAACAGAACTCAGCCATGCTTTATTGGGTGCCAAACTCGCTGAAAAATATGGAGAAAACCCTGCAGTTGTAAATGCTATCGGCGCCCATCACGATGAAATGGAAATGCAGTATGTAATTTCACCCTTAATACAGGCATGTGATGCTATCAGTGGCGCAAGACCCGGCGCACGCAGGGAAATTATGCAGCAATACCTGCAGCGTATAAAGGATCTTGAAAACCTTGCCCTGGCTTACCCCGGAGTAGAAAAAGCTTATGCCATCCAGGCCGGCCGTGAATTAAGGGTAATTGTAGAGGCTGATAAAGTAACAGATATGGACAGCGATAAATTAAGCTTTGAAATAGCCCAGAAAATCCAAACAGAAATGACCTATCCCGGCCAGATAAAAGTTACTGTTATCCGCGAAAAACGTGCGGTGAATGTGGCGAGATAAATTTTTCTTTATACCCCTGTCAACCTGCAATATATAAATGGCTTTATTTTTTGTAACTAAAACTTGATTCAAACACTACCCCTGTTTCATTGCAGTCTTTAGTAATATTGTAATGTTGAATTTTTCCTTGCCTTAACCTTAAGAATTGGGGGAGCCAATCATTATTTTTTATAATATGGCATATGTGCATCCAAAAAACTTTTTTCAGTGTCATTCCAGTTTTGGATTTCTTCAGTACGGGCGGCATTAATCCTGTCATTTGTTTGATTATAAATATTTACTGCCGCATTTGCATCATTTACTGCTTTGTTATAAGTATCCACATCCGCCTTTGTTCTGCTGCTTTCGGGCTTTGCATCAAATGATTTTTTAATCTTATTAAAGTTTTCCTGTTTTAGAAAGAAATCGGTGAGTTTAGGTATATCATTTTCTGCTGTTTGTTTGTAAAAACTTAAAGCCTTCTGACATGCCTTTGCTAGAGAATGATCACCCTTAAAATTACTTAAACTGTCTGATTCAAGAGTTTTCAGGCCTTCATTTGCATACATCAGCAAGGCATTTCTTGCTTGTTCAATATTGTTCAGGTTGCTTTTATTGATTGCATCAGTTATTTGACCGTCTTCCCAATTGCATTTAAAAAAAACTATAAACACCTGATCGTGATAATTTGTGAGATCTGACGCAATCCCCATATTCTTCTCCAGTTCACTTTCATTATGTACAAGCGTAACGTTATATTTCGCTGCAAAATCTTCTACAGACTTCTGCATTTTAGCTGACGCTTCATCAATTTTTTCATTTGTTTTTTCCCGCAGCAGCAGGTAAGCTTCCATTTCATCTACAGACTGTTCGGCAACTTCTTCCATATTTACAATATGCCCGTAATCATCATTAAAAACTTTGTAACAGAGATCCACATAGCTGATACTGCTTTGCCTTAAAGAATTATCTCCTTTATAATAAGGAATATCACTGATCTTGTATTTGCAGTTCGTGATACTTTCAAGTGTTTGCTGCCTCATTTTCTCAACTTTTCTCGCCCTGCCACTATGTGCAACGGCACTCATATAAGCCAAATAGGATTGATCCATTTCTGACCGGGCATTATTGATAGCGGAAATGTAATCGCCTGGGTTATCAAATGTTTGGGCACTTAATACTGTATCGCTCCCGGAAAGAAAGAAGACAAAAAGAAACGTTTGAAGCAGGCGGGTATAATTTTTCATGAGCGGCTTTTTATTGCATATAAATATCTAAAAAATATTTTATTACAGCGGTGGCGGATTTATTTTTTTGTCATAAACATCAGCATATCATAGCCTATGTTCAGCACGGGGTCATCCTGTAAATATCTTTTTAAAATCTTGTTCATTTCCTTTAAACTGCCATCGGTTTCAAGTCTTTGCTGCTCATATATATTTTCCTGAACAGTGAACCCTGCTTTCATAGAATCTTTTGCATTTTGCATAGTTGAATAAGCATCATCAACTTTTTTTCTTTCCTCCGAAGCGTCTTTCCATTGCAGTGAAATATCTTTTTGCTGCCGGCATCCTTTATACAACACGAGATAGTCATTTAGTTTTTTAAAATAATCATCAGGCGCAATTTTATCTGCGGCAATTTTTTTTAAGGCAGCAATTGGTAAAAATGGATATGGTTTGTAGTATTTATTTGCATCAATATTTGAAACATGGAGCGTAAAATATTCATCAGTTTCGTGCTGCGGTTCAGCCTCCGAAACATCAGGTAATAAAATATCAGGCTGCACACCTGTCCCCTGCGCAGTAGCGCCGGTTATGCGGAAAAGTTTATCGGTTGTGAGTTTTATATAGCTGGATGTCTGTTTTGACTGGTTATCATTTTCAAGACTGATAGTTGTGTCCATTGGCAAAACTACCTGTGCAGTTGCTTTGCCGTAAGTGGGTGTACCCACAATTATTGCCCGGTTATAATCCTGCAAAGTACCTGCAAGCATTTCCGAAGCCGATGCGCTGTACCCGTTTACAAGCAGCACAAGCGGGCCATCATAAATGGTGCCCCGGTTCATATCTTTTAAAGTAAAAATTTTCCCATCACTGCTTTTTATCTGGCCTACAGGGCCGGCATCAATAAATATGCCGGCAAGGTCAACGGCCTCCTGCATAGAACCGCCTCCATTATAACGCAGATCTAATATAAGCCCGTCAATGTTTTCTTGTTTTAATTTTATTATCTCTTTTGCTACATCATTTGCACAGCCATTAATATCTTTTGATGCGTCTTCCCAATCTGTATAAAATGCGGGAAGAGAAATATAACCGATGGTTTTATCCCCCTTCAGTAAAAAACTTTTCACTTTGTTATCATCATCTGTGTCTTCAGTTTTCTCTTTGAATAAAGAAACTTGTTTTGTGGTAGCATCTGCTTTTTTAACGGTGACGGTTATTTTATCGTGGTTGCTCTCCGAAAGTATATTACCTACCTGACCTGCATCAGCATCTGATACATCTACGGCTTCCTTACCTTCCCACTGCAGAGAAATTATTTTATCGCCTTTATTTAATAGCCCGCTCTTAAATGCAGGGCTGCCGGTTTCAGATTGTTTATGACAGCCCCACCTCCGTCAGCATCATCTATGGCAAAGCCAAACTCAAAAGATCCATTTCCCAATTCGCTTTCAAAATTTTCTTTTTCAGTTAGCGGAAAGTATGCTGTATGCGGATCATAGCAGGATGCAACTGCTTCGCAGTAAACATTGCTTAATGCCTCTTGCAGCCCGCCGGGGCTTTGAAGCATACTGCTTACAAAGCGCTTAAAATTTGCCTCCGCCTTTTTGCGGAGAGAGGCTTCAGCGCTATCAATATATTTTTTTTGTAGGGTTGTATTCAGGGCTGAGATTTTATCTGAATAATCTGATAGCCGCGTAAGAACAGAAAGTTTAAGCAATTTGTAGATTTTAGCGTGCTGAGCCGCAGTATTGGCAGCAAAAGAAGTATCTTCCACAACCGTTAGTTTTTCAGGCAGAGAAAAATTGAAAGGTGTTTTACAAATATTATCTATCATCGTATCAGCCTGTGAAATGTGTGCCTGGTACAATGTAATGAGTAATTGAAGAAAGTCAGTTTTCCTGCTCTTAAGCTGATCATCGAGCAGCACGCGGTAAGGCTCAAGCCTGCTGATATCTTCCGTAGTGAAAAAGATACGCTGCCCATCCAGCTCTTTTAAAAGAGTGCTGTAAAGATCATTCGAAAAAACATCATCTACGGGCCTTGGCTGCACATGAAATTTTGCAGCCATGCGGGTAATAATATAAGCATCAGAAGCAGCTTTCTGAAGCGTCTGCGCGTTTACAGCACAAAAAAATACAGTAAAAGAGAAAAAAAGAAAGAATATTTTTTTTAAAGTACACTGCATATATTATCGGGCAAACTAAGTTAAAACTTTAATTTTTTCGAACATTCGGTGCATAAACCTGTTTCATTATCCTGGTTCATTTTTCCTCCGGCATCCGCTATAATACATTTTTTTTTTGGCAATGTGATAACCCAAAATTATGCCCCATCTCATGCACTACAGTTTTTAAAACCCTTTGGTTTAATAAAGATTCAGAAGGGTTATCATTTTGTAAACGGAAAGAGGAAATTACACAAGCCACGCCGGGCTGGAAGCCCAAACCCATTACTCCATAATCTTTGATGCGGCCCTTTGTTGTGGAAATATCAGAACTGGTTAACCCAACTATTAACCTTGCAGAATCTCCCTTAATTTTTTTAAGCCAGTTAATTGCAGTATCTGCCCTGTAGCGTTTGCGTGATGCATAGTATGCGTTTGCAGGAAACGATTTCGGTGAAACAATTACAATTTTTACTGGATAAAATTTTGCAATATTGTCTGATAAAAAGCGTAGTGTTGCTTCTGAAAAATTACCGATGGGTTGCAGAATAACTGTTAAGCGTTTCTCATTTGAAACATTGGAAGAAAGATCAGGTGGATTGCATGATATAACTGTTACTGAAAATAATAAGAGCAAATACTTTATCATTTATCCAAATTACAAATCTTTTTTTGCGGGAATTTTATTTGAATGATTTTATCTTAAAAATTCAGTTTATATTCTCCGTATAAAAGGATTGCGGCGCAGCAAAGATGCATGAAAAACCCCGATAGCTATCGGAGCTGGTATAAAGAAAATATCAATACTGCCTCAACCTCTTTACACATGCATCCAGCCTTGACTTTGACATAAAATTCTTTTCTAAATCTGTATTAAAAGGAATGGGTGTATCCAGAGAAGCACAACGTATAACAGGCGCATCAAGGAGTTCAAAACAATTTTCTGTTATCCATGCGCTTAGCTCGCCGCCAATCCCGCCAATAAGTGTGTCTTCATGCAGCAGCAATACTTTTCCTGTGCGTGCAACAGATGCTTTAATGGCTGCGTAATCCAATGGCAGTAAAGTTCTCAGGTCCAGTATATCAATACTTATATCCTGTTGTTGACTGGAATAATCCAATGCCCAATACACACCGGCGCCATAAGTAATGATACTGATTTCTTCGCCCTGCTGTACATGCCTTGCTTTTCCAATTTCAATCTCGTAATAATCTTCAGGCACGGGGCCGCTCACACTTCTGTACAAGGCTTTGTGTTCAAAATAAAGAACAGGATTAGGGTCATTGATAGCTGCAATCAGCAAACCTTTTGCATCTCCCGGTGTGGATGGATATACTACTTTTAAGCCCGGTGTATGTACAAACCACGCTTCATTGCTTTGTGAATGAAAGGGCCCGGCACCCACGCCGCCGCCCGTGGGCATGCGTATCACCACATCGGCATTTTGCCCCCAGCGGTAGTGTATCTTTGCAAGGTTATTGATGATTTGATTAAACCCTGCAGTTACAAAATCTGCAAACTGCATTTCCATCATACTTTTGTATCCTTCCAAACTCAATCCCAGTGCGGCCCCCACTATTACACTTTCGCAGATGGGTGTATTGCGCACACGATCTTTACCAAATTCATTTGCAAAGCCGTCCGTTATTTTAAAAGCGCCGCCGTATTCCGCAATATCCTGTCCCATTAAAATTAAATTATCATGTTGTTGCATGCTTTGGCGCAGGCCTTCTTTAATTGCATCAATCAATCTCCTGTTGTGAGATGTGAGAAGTGAAACGTGAGAAGGCTGAGAATTATCAAGCAGCTTAACTTCAAACTTCGAACTTCGAACTTTCAATTTTGGCGCATATATATCATCTATCTCTTCTTCAGTATTTACAATCAATGGCGCTGCATTGTATGCAAGCTGCAGTTCAGCTTCGATATAATTTTTTATCTCTTCATGGATGGTATTAATATCATCCACGCTTAAAATATTTTCACTTAATAAAAATTGCTCGTAATTGGAAATGGGGTCTTTCTTTTCCCATTCTTCCAGCATTTCTTTTGGTACATAATCAATACCGCTTGCTTCTTCGTGTCCGCGCATACGGAAGGTCATGCACTCTATGAGATACGGTTTCTGTTCGCGGATACAATATTCCCGCACCCCTTTAAGTGTATCAATGACATTTAAAATGTTGTTGCCATCAATCTGCACACCTTCCATGCCATAACCTTTTGCGCGGTCCACTAAATTTTCGCAGCGGTATTGTTCGTTTACGGGTGTGCTTAAACCATAGCCATTGTTTTCAATTAAAAATATAACCGGCAAATCCCAAACTGCAGCCACATTCAGTGCTTCGTGAAAATCGCCTTCACTGGTGCCGCCATCGCCTGTAAATGCAAGCGAGACTTTATTTTCTTTTTTTAATTTATATGCAAGCGCCACACCATCTGAGATGGCCATTTGCGGGCCAAGATGTGAAATCATTCCGCAGATAAAGTGCTCTTTGCTGCCAAAGTGGAAACTCCTTTCGCGCCCTTTGCTGTAGCCATCTTTGTTTCCCTGCCATTGCATGAATAATTTATGCAGCGGCATATTGCGGCTTGTAAAAACACCGAGGTTGCGGTGCATGGGCATTATCCATTCATCATCATGTAATGCATAAGCGCTTCCCACGGCAATTGCTTCCTGGCCAATGCCGCTGAACCATTTAGAAATTCTTCCCT
Organism: Chitinophagales bacterium; assembly: GCA_038207175.1. Classification (GTDB taxonomy): domain Bacteria; phylum Bacteroidota; class Bacteroidia; order Chitinophagales; family Chitinophagaceae; genus JBBRAD01. The sequence goes on along the minus strand of JBBRAD010000034.1, from coordinate 23,951 downwards.
GCCGCAAAAGAATGAGCATTTTTTTTTCGATCATCCGGGGCAGGAGTAATTTTTTATAAATGGAAACGAGTTCTTCGCCTGAGAAATCTTTTTTATCGAATTGCATGACAGCAAAAAATTTAGTGCAGCGAAGATAATTGTTCTGCGGATGTTTTAATAATGCGGGATTAGTACGGTTGATTGCTGAAACCAGCGCAACAGTAAAAGAGTGCGGCGCAACCGGGGCTTAATATGGATTCTGAAGCCTGCCCAAAACCTTTCCGGCTTTAGTTTCTGTACACAATTATACAATTGCGGTGTTATGCTTACCTTCATTGCTTCCGTTTTTTTCCGGTTGACTGCCATAAAGAAAATATATTCAATAAAGGGTTTAGGTTTTATTGAATGATATTACTTTTTGTACCACACAAATGAACCAAACAGCATGACCGCAGAACAACAACGGCTTAAAGCAAATGCGTCAAAAAAAATACCGCTGGAGCAATGGGGGCCTTATGTATCGGAAAGACAGTGGGGCACTGTGCGTGAAGATTACAGTGAGAACAGCGATGCATGGAATTATTTTCCTTTCAGCCAGGCGCATAGCCGCGCTTACCGCTGGGGCGAAGACGGCATTGCAGGCATTTCTGATTTTTTTCAGAACCTCTGTTTTTCTGTTGCGCTCTGGAACGGCAAAGATGAAATACTGAAAGAACGTTTATTCGGCCTTGGAAATTATGAGGGCAACCATGGCGAAGATGTTAAGGAGCTTTATTATTACCTTGACAATATCCCATCGCATTATTATATGCAGATGCTGTATAAATACCCGCAGCAGGCCTTTCCATACCACCAGTTAAAAGATGAAAACAGCCGCCGCAGCAAACTGGAGCCGGAGTACGAAATACTTGATACCGGCGTGTTTGACGAGAATAAATATTTTGATGTGCTGGTTACTTATGCCAAATACAGCAAGCGGGATATAGCCATAAAAATTGAGATCACCAACCGTGGCAAAATAGCAGCGCCCCTTACGGTATTGCCCACCTTATGGTTTTACAACCGCTGGCAAAATGATGGTACTGATAAAAGACCGCTGATAACAGAAGTAAATGGAACTACTGTAAGGGCAGGACATGAGCGGCTGGGCGCTTATTATCTCTTTTTTCAAAAACCAGCCGACCGTTTTTTTACAGAGAATGAAACCAACACTGAAAAAATTTTTGGTACGCCCAATAAAACGCCGTTTGTAAAAGATGCTTTTCATGACGCGGTGATTGAACAAAAAAATGCGGATGCCCTGAAGAAGAAAAAAAGCGGTACAAAATTTTCCCCGGTTTACAATTTTAAAATTGCAGGCGGTGCATCCAAAATTATTTACCTCCGGCTGAGTGATGTATTGACTGATACGCCCTTCTCCAAAAGTTTTGAAAATATTTTCGGGCAGCGCAAGCAGGAAGCGGACGAATTTTATGCAGAAGTGTTGCCCCGCAATATTTCTGATGACTTAAGAAACATACAGCGGCAGGCATTAGCAGGGCTGCTCTGGAGCAAACAATATTATCATTACGATATTGAAAGATGGATCAATGGCGGCGACGGCATTGTTCAGGAAAGCGGTCACCGGAAAAAAGGCCGCAACCATGAATGGCAGCATTTAAAAAACCAGGATATTGTTTTAATGCCCGATAAATGGGAATATCCCTGGTATGCCGCATGGGACCTGGCTTTTCACTGCATAACCATGGCAATGGTTGATGCCACTTACGCCAAGCACCAGCTTATCCTGCTGATGCGTGAATGGTATATGAAACCTGATGGTCAGTTGCCCGCTTATGAATGGAATTTCAGTGATGTAAACCCGCCGGTACATGCATGGAGCGCACTGCAGGTTTATCATATAGAAAAAAATAAAACAGGTAAGGGTGATATTGATTTTCTTAAACGTATTTTTCAAAAACTCATCATCAATTTTACCTGGTGGATAAACCGCAAAGATGAAAACGGCAACAATATTTTTGAAGGCGGTTTCCTGGGGTTGGATAATATTGGCGTATTCAACCGCAGCATACAACTGCACAGTGAAATGGAACTGGAGCAGGCCGATGGCACAAGCTGGATGGGCATGTATGCACTAAACCTGATGGATATGGCCATTGAAATTGCCATGCAGGATAATTCTTTTGAAGATGCAGCTACAAAATTTTTTGAACATTTTGTTTTAATTGCAGGGGCGCTGAATGAAATGGGTATGTGGAATGATGAAGACAAATTTTTTTACGATACACTGGCTGCACCAGGCGCAAAGCCCATACAGTTGCGCATACAATCCATTGTAGGTTTAACTTCTCTGTTTGCTGTTTCCATTATTGAGAAAAAAGTGCTGGATAAACTGGAGGATTTTAATAAACGTATTGGCTGGTTTGAGAACTACCGTTTAAAAAATAATAAATACTGGCCTAATGAAGAAAAGGCGGAAGAAGAAAAAATACTTATTTCACTTGTGCCCAAAGAAAGGCTTATTGCATTGCTGAAACGTCTGCTGAATGAAACGGAATTTCTTTCAAACGGCGGCATCCGTGCTCTGTCAAAATATCATGAAGAACATCCTTACTCAGTAAACATTGATGGTACAGAATACTCCATACAATATGATCCCGGCGACAGCACTTCTGATTTTTTTGGCGGTAACAGCAACTGGCGCGGCCCGGTATGGATGCCCATCAATTATCTTATTATACAAAGCATAAAAAAGTTTGGTGAATTTTATGATGGAAGCCTTACCGTTGAATACCCAACCGGGTCAGGGATGTTTTTAGCATTAAATGAAGTGGCTGATGAATTAGTAAAGCGCATCATCACGCTTTTTAGTGCAGATGAAAAAAATGAACGCCGCCTTCACGGAGATCAAAACTGGTTTTACAGTTTGCCCGAAAACAAAAACCTTATTTTATTCTACGAATATTTTCATGGTGATAGCGGCCGCGGCCTCGGTGCTTCCCATCAAACAGGATGGACAGCATTAATTGCACGGCTTATTAATGAAACTGCAGAGAAAGAATTGCCTGTGGAAAAAGGATTGACGCCGGAAGATGATTGACCTTTTAAAAAAGCATACTGCAAATATTTAAACCAAAAATTAGTTTTTTCTGCTGCACAGCATCCTGAACCCTTAAGTGTGCGACGCAAGAGGCGGTGCCACTGCTCCGGAAGCTAGGTTCAAAAAATTAAAATTATTATTACAGCATTTGGCATGCTGCAAAAAAGCAGCTGAAAATTTTACTCATCTGCCAGCACTCCAAATTTGCCATTGTTAAAGTCTTCTATTGCCTGGTTTATTTCTTCGGGAGAATTCATTACAAAGGGGCCGTACTGCACCACGGGTTCATCAATGGGCATGCCGTCAAGCACAACAAATTGTGTATCTTCTTTTGCACTGATAAAAATTTCTTCACCGCTGTGACTGAATAAAATAAAATCTTTTTCTTTTGCTGTTTGATTATTATTTATAAAAATTTCGCCGCTGAGGACGAGGAAACCTGTATTATGATGCTGCGGAAAACTAAACTTTACTTCTCCGGTTTTATTCAGTACTGCATGAAACAAATTGATGGGGGTGAAGGTAGAGGCAGGGCCTTTTATATTTTCAAAACTGCCTGCTATAACCCTTACTGTGCCTGCATTTTCGGGTAACTCCACTTTACCAATCTGTTGCTGCTGCAGTGTTTGATACTTTGGGTTATTCATCTTAACGGACCCGGGTAAATTTACCCAAAGCTGCAGCATGTGCATAGTACCGCCTGCTGCGGCAAATTTTTCTTCATGATATTCTTTATGAAGCACTCCGCCCGCCGCCGTCATCCATTGCACATCACCGGGGCCTATGATGCCGCTGTTTCCGCCGCTGTCGTGATGCGCAACATAGCCATCTAATGCAAGTGTAACTGTTTCAAACCCGCGGTGCGGATGAACACCTACACCACGTTTGTTTTTTGTGGGTGGATAATAAAATGGCGGGTGATAGTCTAATAAAATAAACGGGCTTATTTTTCTTCCAAACTTATTTCCATTTGGAAAATAATTTACCACTCTGAAACCATCACCCACCATATGAAAGGCGGTTGATTGATATACGCCTTCAACCTCTTTTGTCATAGCAATTTTTTAAAAAAAATAATTAAGCTGCCTGCTTAATCATTTGCACATTTAATACCAGTTTTACTTCATCTCCCACTACAATACCACCAGCTTCTGTAACTGCAGTCATGCTTAAGCCAAATTCTTTCCTGTTTATCTTTCCTGTAATTTCAAATCCGGCTTTTGTTTGGCCATAAAAGTCAGCCATGGTACCACCATACGCTACATTGAGCACAACACTTTTTGTTATATCCCGTATAGTTAAATTGCCTGAAAGTTTATAATCTTCATCACCTGTTTTTTCAATGCCTGTTGAAACAAATGTGAGCTTGGGAAATTTTTCTGCGTTAAAGAAATCATCACCCAGCAGGTGGCCATCCCTCTGCGCATTATTTGTTGAAACGCTTGCCACATCTGCTTCAAAGGAAACAGACGCGTCTGAAAAGTCTTCTTTGTCTGCAACCATTGTTGCATCAAATTTTGAAAAATGCCCTGTTACGTTTGTAATCATCAGGTGTTTTACCTTAAACAGGATTTCGGAATGCGATAGATCAATTTTGTACGTTGCCATAATTATTGTTTTTTATTTTAAAAATTACTGTGTCGTTTATTTTAAATCCATAGGAACATCAATTAGCAATATTTCGGTGTAAGTATTTGCTGCAATGGAAATTTCATTCGTATCATAAATGCCAAGCGCATCGCGTTTTTCAAGCTTCTGTCCATTAATTGAAACACTTCCTTCAATCACAAAAACATAAACTCCGTTTGTATTTTTCTTAATTTCATAAGTTGTGCCAAAGCCTTCTTCCAGGTTGCCAAGTGAAAACCATGCGTCCTGGTTTATCCATACTGCTTCTTTGTTATCAGGCGCTGCTACAGTAAGTATTTTGTTTTGCCTTTCCTGCGGGGTGAAAGTTTTTTGTTCATACCGCGGGGTAATATCCTGTACCTTTGGAAATACCCACACCTGCAAAAATTTTACTTCTTTATTTTTACTGGCATTCATTTCACTGTGCGCAATGCCGCTTCCGGCGCTCATTATCTGCACATCATTTTGTTTAATGATTTCATGGCGGCCAGTGCTGTCTTTATGTTCCAGGTCGCCAAACAAAGGGATGGAAACGATTTCCATGTTATCATGCGGGTGCTTGCCAAAACCAAAACCTGCTTTCACCGTGTCATCATTCAATACACGAAGGACGCCAAAATTCATTTTTAAGGGGTCGTGATAGTTTGCAAAACTGAAAGAGTGGTAGCTGTTCAGCCAGCCATGATCCGCATGGCCCCTTTCAGCAGCTTTATAAAGTATTGTTTTCATATTTTTATTAAGTGTATATACATATATTAGTTCAAAAAAAATCAAATTTCTTTCTCTCTTATTTTTTCGAGCAGCAGATTGAGTTTTCGGGCAGACGGATCGTCAATGACTATTGTTTGATCAAAAAGTTTATTAACACGGTTTGTGGACATGTCAAGAATGTTTATCCCCGCCTGTGTTAATGTAATTACCGTTTCCCTTTTGTCATTGGCTGAATTGCTGCGTTTTACGAGTTTTTTTGTCTCAAGCCTGTCTATAATCCTCGGTACATTTGAATTTTTTTCAATCATGCGGCAGGCAATTTCCCTTACACATATTTGTTCAGGGTATTTTCCTTTAAGTATTCTCAGCACATTATACTGCTCGTGTGTAAGGCCGTACTCTTTCAGCTCCCTGCTCATAATGGTTTTAAGCCACCAGGCGGTATATAAAATATTCAGACCTGCTTTATGCACTTCGTTTTTAAATTTATTGCTTTTTATGGCTTCTTCAAGTTTCACAGCGCAAATGTATGTATATACATTCAATTTACCAAATCTTCTTTTAAACAGAAAACCTTCCTTTGCGGGGAAGGTTTTGTAAAAGGAATAAAATTGTTTATTTTGATGAATTAGCCGCTGCAAGGAACCATTCGCTTATATTGCTGCAGCCCGAAAAGGATTTATCAATCCAGATATAATACGAAGGGATATGTTCTTTAAACCATTTTTGAAGCACTTCGCTTTTTTTATCATCCAGCGCCATTTGTGATATTTTATTATAGTCGTCCTTTAAATTTAAACGGTGCGGTTCCGTCCTGGTTTTTAAATACACAATGCGCACGCCTGTTTTGCCCCGGTCATTTGTAAAAACAACTGGTTGTGAAATATCACCCACATTCATATTTTTCAGTGCCACTACAATATCCTTATCCAGTTGATCAATGGTTACAAAGGCTGAGCCATCGGGGGAAAATATTTGACCTGCAACTGTTTTACTGTTGTCATCATTACTGTATTTATTTACAGCCGAGCCAAAATTTAAAGCGCCCGTAAGTATCAGGTGTCTTGCACTGTCGAGTATTGATTTTGCCTGGTTTATTTCAATATCAGTTACACTGGGGATTAAAAGTATATGCCTTATTACAGCATCATCGCCGGCGCGGCTTACCATTTGAATGATGTGCAGGCCGAATTTTGATTTTATAACAGGTGATATTTGACCTTCTTTTAATTTAAATGCAGCAGCTAAAAAAGCAGGGTCCCATTGTTTATCATTCCTGTTTATGCTGTATTGGCCGCCATTATCTTTGCTTCCGGGGTCCTGCGAAATAAGTTTTGCCATATCAGCAAATTTTTTCGCGCCGCTTTCCACCTGCCGTTTAATATCATTCAACTGGTTGGTGATGTATTCTTCCACATCTTTATTGGCATCGGGATAAATGATCAGTTCATTTACTTCCAGTTCACTTTCAAAAAAGGGCAGGCTGTCTTTTGGTATTTTTTCAAAATACAATCTTGCTTCTGTAGGCGTTATTTTTACATTGTCGAGAATTTTACTGCGCATCTGGTCAGCCAGTTTCCTTTCTTTAAAAGGCTGGCGAAAATCTTCTTTCATCTGGTAAATGCTTTTACCGTAGATTTGTTCAAGTACATCCTGAGAACCATATTGCTGTATAAAATAACGTATTTGGTTATCAAGCAGGGCATCTAACTCATCATCGCTTACAGTTAATGAATCTTTATCCGCCTGCAATACAAGCGCTTTTTGTATCAACTGTCCTTCCAAAAAAGCACATTCAGGCTGGGGCGGTAATTGCGCTTCCTGCCCCTGGCGCCTATAGTCTGCGATTGCATTAATAATATCAGACTGTAAAATAATTTTATCGCCTACCTGTGCCACAATTTTATCAGCCACTATTTTTTGCGGTTGTGCATAAGGTTTTACAGCCGTGCAAAATGAGGCAAGTGTAAATAAAAAAATGAATTTTTTCATAATCTGCAAATACATTCAAAAGTATATATTCAAAACCATGAATATTTAGGAGAAGAAGGTTTTAACAAAAAAATCAGCTTAGGGAAAAAACCGGTAACTATTATCAATGATGATTGTTTTACAAAGTGCGTTTTACTTCTTCTTCTTCAAAAGCTACAATGGTATCCCCAACATTTATATCGGCGAAATTTTTTACGGTTAACCCGCATTCATAACCGGCAGCCACATCTTTCATATCATCTTTAAAACGCTTAAGGCTGCCCAGTTCAGCATAACCGCCTTCCTGTCTCGGGTAAATTAAAATACCATCGCGGAAGAGGCGTATCTTGCTGTCCCTTTTTATTTTTCCGTCGAGTACATAACACCCGGCAACGGTAGCTTTATCAAACTTATATACTTCGCGTATTTCCACATTGGCAACTTCTTTTTCATGAACTTTTGGTTCAAGCATTCCTTCCATTGCACTTTTTATTTCTTCAATCGCGTTGTAAATAATAGAATAAGTCCTTATCTGCACACCTTCGTTTTCAGCTAAACGGCTTGCCTGTATGGAAGGGCGCACATTAAAGCCTACAATGATGGCATCAGAGGCAGTTGCAAGCAGCACATCGCTTTCAGATATTTGCCCCACAGCTTTATGCACCACGCTTACTACTATTTCCTCGGTTGATAATTTTTGCAGTGAATCACTTAATGCTTCAACGGAACCATCCACATCTCCTTTAATAATCAGGTTTAATTCTTTGAAATTGCCCAATGCAAGCCGACGGCCAATTTCATCTAATGTGATATGTTTTCTTGCCCGTAAACCCTGCTCACGAAACAATTGTGCACGTTTAGACGCCACTTCTTTTGCTTCTGACTCATCTTCATATACTTTGAATTTTTCGCCTGCCTGAGGCGCACCATTTAATCCTAATATTTGAACAGGTGTAGCAGGAGGGGCATCTGTTGATTTTTGATTGCGCTCATTAAACATTGCTTTTATACGGCCGTAATGCTGGCCTGAAACCATTAAATCACCCAATTGCAACGTGCCGTTTTGCACCAGTACTGTAGCTACATAGCCGCGCCCCTTATCCAATGAGGCTTCAATAATAGTTCCGGTTGCCTCTCTGCGCGGACTTGCTTTAAGATCAAGCAATTCAGCTTCTAATAATATTTTTTCAAGCAATAAATCTACATTGATCCCTTTTTTGGCAGATAGTTCCTGGCTTTGATATTTACCTCCCCATTCTTCTACAAGAAGGTTCATTTGTGAAAGCTGTTCATATATTTTCTGCGGGTTTGCACCATCTTTATCAATCTTATTGACGGCAAAAATCATGGGTACACCAGCCGCCTGAGCATGGCTGATTGCTTCTTTTGTTTGGGGCATTACCGCATCATCAGCAGCAATTACTATAACTGCAATGTCAGTAATCTTGGCACCACGGGCTCGCATGGCAGTAAATGCTTCATGGCCGGGTGTATCCAGAAAAGTGATATGTTTTCCGTTGGTCAAAGTAACTTCATATGCGCCGATATGCTGGGTAATACCGCCGGCTTCACCTGCAACAACATTTGCACTGCGTATATAATCCAGTAAAGAAGTTTTACCGTGATCAACGTGACCCATAATGGTAACAATGGGTGCACGGGGTTCCAAATCGTCTTCCTCATCTTCAATATCCTCATCTTCTTCGTCTTCAATATCATCAATACCGATAAATTCCACTTCATGGCCAAACTCACCGGCTACCAGTTCTATTACTTCCGCATCAAGCCTTTGATTGATAGAAACCATAATGCCAAGCCCCATACATTTGCTTATTACGTCCGCAAAGCTTACATCCATCAAATTGGCCAGTTCGCTTACTGTAACGAATTCTGTGACCTGGAGCTTATTGTCTTCACCCGGCTCGCCCACGGCATCTGCCATTTCCTGGCGTTTTTCCCTGCGGTATTTTGCTTTCAGGCTTTTGCCACGGCCACCCGCACCTGCAAGTTTTGCCTGCGTTTCACGTATTTTATCCTGTATTTCTTTTTGATCTATTTCTTTATCTTCCCGGCGTACTTCCCTGCTGCGGTTATCCCTGCCACCGCTTCTCCGGTTAGTACCACCCTGTGATTGACCACCACCACTGCCACTACGGCTATCCCTGTTAAAAGTACTACCCGACTGCCCCGGAATGCGTTTACTTATCCCTATTCCGCCACCCTGGCCCGGTGGCCGGTTAAAGCTTTGCCCGGTTTGCTGCTGACCTTCTCCGCCTTTTTTATCAATGGGGATACGTTTACGTTTGCGTTTTTCTTCCCGGGCAGGTATTTTAGGCCGTGTATCGCTGTCAGCGGGCAATTCTATCTTTCCTAATATTTTGGGCCCCTCTATCTTTTCAGCTTTAATATTTTCAATAACAGGCGCGGCGGTTTCTGCGGGTTCATTGCTTTCTGCGGAAGCCGTAACTGTTAATTCTTCTTTTTCGGGCTGATGTGTTCTTTCAGGTTTTTTTACAGCACCTTCTTTTTTTACATGGCTTTCCTGTATATCCTGTTTTTTCCTGACAGCTTTTTTGGGCCTGGTAGAAGTCTCAATGGAACTGAGGTCGATTTTATCAATAATCTTCGGGCCTTCTATTTCCGGTGCGTCAATTTTGGTTATTTCCGGCGTTTCAGTAATTTGAGGCGGAAGCGTTTCCTGCGGCAGTTCTTCCCGGGTTTCTTTTAAAGGTTCGGGAACAGGTTCGTGTTTTGGTTCCTCTTTTACATGCGTTTTTATGTCCTCCCTGTCCTTTCTGAAGGTGATTTCCTCTTCGTCTTTTCTCTTTTTTTCACCCTGTACATTCTTTGGTATTTCTATCTGGTCGGCTTTTGTTTTTGCTACCTTATCGCTTTGGAATTCCTGCTGCAAAGCCCTGTACATATCTTCCGTAAGCTTTGCTGTAGGCTTCAGTTCATCACGCGAAAAACCCTTTGCAAAGAGAAATTCAACAAGGGTATCCTGCCCTATATTGAATTCTTTTGCGGCGCCTAATAATCTTGGTAATTTCAGTTCTGACATTCAGTTTTTTTTTGTCCATCTTCCCATGATCAATTGCGCATGGGTGTTTTTTATTTTTTATAAGATTGTTTTCCGGCAGATAAAAACCCGAAAAATTTTATATCCTTATTTTATTCAAAAATCAATTTCATAAAAAGTGTTGAAATATCACGCTGAATAAGGGATTTGCAATGCTGTGCAACGAAAGTAAAACAGTATTACGGTTGCAAAGCACAAAACCAGATTATTCTTTTTCAAACTCTTCTTTTAAAATCCTTCTTAATTCATCTATAGTTTCCCTTTCCAAATCGGTCCTTCTTTCCAGTTCATCGGCAGTTAAAGCCAGTACACTGCGGCCTGTGTCGCACCCCACACGCTTTAATTCATCAATAATCCAGGGCTCAATTTCATCACTGAACTCTTCCAGGTCAATATCAAATTCATCTTCCTCACCTTCATTTTCCCGGAACACATCAATATCATATCCTGTCAATTCACAGGCCAGTTTTATATTTACACCCCTGCGGCCGATGGCCAGTGAAACCTGATCTGCTTTTAAATAAACATTTGCATGCTTATTTTCATTGTCCAGTTCCATATAGCTTATTTTGGAAGGCGTTAATGAACGCTGGATAAGCAACTGGGTATTGTTTGTGAAATTTATTACGTCAATATTTTCATTTTTCAGTTCGCGCACAATTCCATGGATACGGCTGCCTTTCATACCTACACAGGCGCCCACGGGGTCTATCCTGTCATCAAAGCTTTCTACGGCAACTTTTGCGCGTTCACCGGGTTCACGCACAATTTTCCGGATCGTGATAAGACCGTCAAATATTTCCGGCACCTCAATTTCAAGAAGTTTTGCAAGAAAATCGGGGCTGGTGCGGCTGAGAATAATTACAGGCGAATTGTTTTTCATATCCACCCGGCGCACTACTGCGCGGATGCTCTCTCCTTTTTTAAAATAATCCTGCGGTATCTGCTCGCTTTTTGGAAGGATAAGTTCATTGCCTTCTTCATCAAGCAGTAAAACTTCTTTTTTCCATACCTGGTAAACTTCTGAACTGATTATTTCACCCACGCGGTCTCCGTATTTTTTTACCAGCACATTCTTTTTTAAATCGCTGATACGGCTGGCCAGTGTTTGTTTTGCTGCAAGGATGGCACGCCGCCCAAAATCAAGTATGTCTACCTCTTCGTATAATTCTTCGCCTACTTCAAAGTCCGGCTCTATTTTCACAGCATCTTTATACTCAATTTCAGCAAGAGGATCCTGCACTTCGCCATCCTCCACAATCATGCGGCGGCGGATGATTTCAAGATCTCCCTTTTCAGCATTTACAATCACATCAAAATTTTCATCGCTGCTGTATTTTTTGCGGAGCAATGTTTTAAACACATCTTCCACCACCTTCATCATGGTGGGGCGGTCAATGTTTTCAGCATCTTTAAAGTCCTGAAAAGCTTCAATTAAATTAATACTGGCCATACAATTTACGGTTTATAAATTACGGTTGCGCCGCACAAACGGCAGGCAACCATTTCTAAAATTTAATCTGAACGGTGGTTGTTTTTATATTATCAAACGGGATTATTAATTGCTGTGCTGCTAATTTTTTTCCTTTTCCTGTAACCTGTTCAATTATTATATCCAATTCTGTTACCTCTATAAGTTTACCTTCTTTTATGCTCCCGTCTGTAAACGCAACCTGTACATGGCGCCCGGTATTTTTTTTGTACTGCCTCTGCATTACCAGTGGTTCATCTACCCCGGGTGAAGAAACTTCAAGCGAAAAATCACCTGCGGGGTAAAAGCCGCTTTCTTCAAATTTTTTATACAAAAACCGGTTGAAACGTGTACAGTTTTCAATGGAAACACCCTTATCGCCGTCAATAAAAATTTTTATATTATTTGTTGGTTTTATTTTAATGCCAACCCTGAAAAAATCAGGATGGCTGTTAAGCATTTCATCAACAAACTGTTCAATTTTCCCGATTTGAGTGTCTGGTGCCATATAGTAAAAAGAGAAGGGAACGTTTTCGTTCCCTTCAATAATTCGTTTCCGCTGCAAATGTAGCGGAAATAAAGTATTGCTTCCAAATTTCAGTTGTGTTAACCGTTTGTAAAAAAGAAAGCCGGGGTAATATTTGGCATTTAGCCAGTATGTATCTTTACATTCCTATGGCAGATTTATTTGAAATTGCTTTTGTAATTTTTATATTGTACATACTGTATAAACTGGTTTTTGAACTGATAGTGCCGGTATCAAAAGCAACCACGCAGTTTAAAACAAAGATGCATACCATGCAGCAGGAGCAAACGCGCCGGCAGCCCCAAACTTCTGCACAGCCGCAAAAACAACCGGTAAAACCTTCCCACGAAGATGACTATATAGAATTTGAAGAAGTGAAATAACCTGCATTTATAAATTCAAACCTGTTACAGCAGCCGGAGGTGAAAGGTGGATTGTTTGCAGACCCGCCTGCTTTGCGCCCTCAATATTTTTTAAAGTATCATCTATAAATAATGTTTCACCCGGCAAAAGGTGCTGCTCGTCCATAATCATTAAAAATGAACCGGGATAAGGCTTTCGAAAACCCAGCGTGTGCGAGTAGTATGCTTTTATGAAATAAGTGTCAAAGCTTTTCATGCCTGTTTGCTTCCGGTAAATTTCGGTAAAGGCATCATAATGTATTTTATTGGTATTTGAAAAAAGGAAGATATTATATCTGTGTTTGATACCTTGAAGCCATTCTAATTTTTCCGGTGGAAAATCACCCAGCATAGCGTTCCATGCTTCTGTTACCTGCCGGTTTGATAATTTTATTTTTGCCGTTTCGCAGAAAGACCGGCAGAATTCATCTGCATTTATTTTTCCTGTTTCTAATAATTCAAATAAATGCGAAGCATGGTGCTGGTTGTATAATTCATGGAAATTTCTTACACCAAGCTGTAAAAAGGCTTCTTCTGTTTTATTAAAATGGATATCAATAAATATACCGCCCAGGTCAAAAATAATATTCTTTATATTCTGCATACTGCAAATCTAAAGCGGTGTTTTTTAAATGTTCTTGTAAAGTAATTTGATTTTTATATTTTTGCGCCTCTTTGAGCGAAAAGCTCAGGGCCTATAGCTCAGCTGGTTAGAGCACCTGACTCATAATCAGGGGGTCCCTGGTTCAAGCCCAGGTGGGCCCACAAGACAGATAAGGGTTTCAGACGGTTACGGTTTGAAGCCCTTTTTATTTGCACAGCAATTGCACATGTTTAGTGTAAACCCTGATTGTTTTGCCATGTTTTATTTTTTTAAATGTTTTGAAAAATTGTTTTGTTGTTTTGTGTTTTGATGTTTGGGGTTTCATGAATTTTTTACAGCGCTGTTAACCATCCATCCAATCACAATGCAAGATTAAAACAGTGCAAAAGGTTGGTTTCCCTCTAAGGCATTAAAAGGAACGGAAGGACACAGTAAGGAACACTAAGGCGCAGAAGGGAACATTAAGTATTGATGAGGAACAAAAGATGAGCCTTTACAACGTAAAACTGAATGTGGATAAATGGGAATGGAGGGAATCAAGTAGGGCGTTACATGGGCGCAAGTAGGGAGCAACCATGGAGTTGCTACGGAGCAGCATGCTTAAAGATGATGTATTCGTGCCGTTACGATAGCTGCCGGAATGAAATATTTTAGCTGTTGGCAAGATCACATTACATACCTATGGCACGCGAAAAAGAGCTTTCTTTATGTTTCTGCCCATATTTTGTCCCATAGGGTCTGTAAGTCAAATTCTGAAACTCTTGCAGACATTATATTTGCGGGGGTTTTGAATTTTCAGGGGGTCACATAATAGCGCAAGTATGCAGGGCAGGTAATATGTGTGGCGTACTTGTGCATTGATATTTTAATTACGTTTTACTACGGCACAAGTACGCTAAGCTGCAAAAGCGTGGCTGCATACTTGCGCCAGAATGGGGCAGCAAGTTTTGTTGTGTGTAGCCAAATATCAAATGCGTTTTACAAGTTTAAGAAAGTCATTAAGTACCGATATTGCATTCTGTCCATCGTTTGAAAATGTGTTGTCGTGTAACTCAATGTTTAAATTGTCACATAACATTATAAATTCTCTATACTTTGAATTGTTGTCAAACTCATTTATGGCAAGCTCTTTAAGTTTTTCAACAAACGACCTTATACTCAACTTAGAAGAAGTTTCATCGGCTAATTCAAAAAGATATTTTCGAGTGAATATGCTTTCAAGAATTTTTCTACACTTAACTGTTAATTCTTCATAATTATTAACAGGCTTGTTTTGTGAAACAATTTGTTTTATAGCTTTTAAATCTTTCTTATTCTGGTCTTCAATGAATTCGTCATAAACATTACAGTCAGCTAACGTGCTTTTCTTCACTCCATTTTCGTAACCATCGTCGATAATTTTTAATGGTTTGGGGTTGTCCAACTTTTTAAATATCCATTTATAAAACTCCCTTTCGTGTGTAAGAATTATTAGTTGTTCAAATTCTTTCTCAATCCGTTCACCGTCCTTTGTTATTAAGTAAGGATTAGCTAATAACTCAATTGTCTTTGTCCGTCTATTAGTATCAAAACTTGAAAATGGGTCATCAAATACGATGATTTTCTTGTCTAAGTTGGTGTCGTGTAGTAACAAAGAATAAAAAAAGGAAAAAGCTAGTAACCTTTTGTCGCTTTCACTTAAAGTGTTTTTGAACCTCGGTCTATTTGCTGTTGTTTCGCTTATAAAAATCTTATGTGCTTTGTAAAATTCGAGTTCAAATACTCTTTCGGATTGCCCAACTAAATTTTTCAGCGGTTTGAAATCACAAATTTGGAAATCAGCACCTAAAACTGATAAGATTTTATTTATAGTATCAAAATGAGTTTCATACAATAAGTTGCTGTACTTATTTAAGTCATCTCTAACTTTTTCTCTTTTAATTTTTATTTGCTCTTGTTCTGTTTCAAGTCTATTGCCTTCATTAAAGAACTCATCCCATTTTTCTGTATGCCTCACCTTTGATGTTTCAATTTCAAAAATTTTAGCTTCGAGATTTTGAATGTTAGCTTCGGTTTTAAATATGTACTTTTCAGCTAATGCTGATAGTTTCAATTTAATGCCTGCGAAAATTTCAAGTAAACTATCAAATGCGTCAAAGTTGATTACATACGATAAGTCGTCCTTTTTTCTTTGAAAATAATTGTTAGCATTTACTTTAAGTTCAGAAACGCTTTTGCTGTCAATACTTGCTAAATCGAGAGTAATACCTATTGTTTCAAACTTATCCTTGAGACTTTCCAAAATTTGATTAGGATTAAACTTATCAAATTTTGTTACAGTTGCAATTACATCACTATGAAATTTTCTATATTCCTCTGAAAATAACTGACTGTAAGAATTTAGTAATTCAATAGCCTCTTTATTTAATGACTGCCCACAAAAAACACAGCTATCTTTTTCCTCTTTCGTTAGATTTAAACCAGTTTGCAGAAAATCTTTACTATGGTTAGGATTTTTCCAGGTTTTTAATATGTGAGTTGTTACGAGGTCTGCATTAGTTTGAATTGTTTTGGATAATATCTGTTTAGTGGTTTGATTTGTTATATTGTCAAGTAAAGAAGAAGCGAAGTCAAAAACTGCTTTTATTTTTTGCTGATTTGCTGCGACATTAATTGTTTCTTTAAGTTCCTTAATAAGAGCATCTGGGTTGGAATGCTTATGTAATCTCTGAAAATCAGTGATAGATATTTTATTAGAAAATGCTTGGTTAAAGTATTTGGTTCTATCCGTTTTTTCTTTGGTAATTTCTGCGAATTTCTCTTGGCTTGAATTTATTTCTTCACTCAGCCTTTTGCCTTCTTGTCCAATTATAATGCTGTGTAGCTTTTTCTGATTTCCGTACTTAATTTCATTTCCTTCGAAAACATTCTCATTTATGAATTGTGTATCAAAAATTTCAATGTTTTCATAACCGTTGTTCCAATTTGCACTTGGATATTTTAGAACGTTGTTGCTTTTGTCTACAATTTCAACAATCTGACTGCCAAAAAAACCAAAACTTTTTCTCCCCTCGATGAATGATGTGTCACCCGTTTTAAAAGACCAAAGTATATCAGTTAATGTGCTTTTCCCTCCTGTGTTGTGTCCAAAAATAATTGTATTTTTTTCGAATTGCTTTCCAGCAATATTATTACAGTTGATGTATTTGCCTACTCCTTTTATTTGCGTAAATCTTGAAATCATATTTTAGGTTGTCTTGTCTTTACTGCTGAAGTTAGTAGGGTGTTCAAATTGGTTACACACAACGTTAGGGCTTGGCGAAGTACGGGTATTCTGTGTTCCGTCAAGCCCGGCTAACCGCTGTTGAGTAAAGATAAAAAGTTGATGGTATATTCTGCAGCTAAATTTTTAATGTCAAGCTGGATATGCAGATGCACAATGAACCGGACGATGAAACACAGCTTACGTCACCCCGTATTTTGCCAAACCCCGTGTTAGCGGTACACCCTTTGTCACACCGCATAAAAAGATTGTGTCAATTTATTAGAGTGTGTCCTGAAGCGAAGGGCAAGACAGGTTGTTTGGTAGGTTAGGTTTGTGCTTTGGGTCTTGTGTGCCTACCAAAGTACCTGACTTGCAGCGGTTTTTAAGAGCGTATTTTTTTGTGCGTTGGCTTTCTTCTTATTGTTTGTATTTGCTTTTTTAGAAATAAATTTAATTGTAATTCTAAACCAACTTTTGCGACTCAACTTTTAATTTTTCTAATAACTCTTCGAACTTGTTTGCAATTTTTCTTTTCATTCCATCAAACACAACCCATCTAAATCTCATTACCAAACGAGGAAGGGTAGAGTAAAGTGAAATCAAAGCTTTATTATTTGCTTCACCTACATGAGTGATAATATTTCTTTGTGCGTATGTTTCATCTAAAATTCTTTCGTAATGATGTTTCAATCTTTTAAAATTTTCTTTCGTCAATGGTTTTAAATAAATTTTAGAAAGGTGATTTATAAACGGATGTTTTATTTCCGAAAGAAGTTGTTCAAAATTTAATTTTCCTTTAGAACTTAATTGGCTATAATAAAATTGCTGCCTTTCTTTCGATAAGCCAATTAATGATTCAGGGTATGATAAATGATGAACACAATTTTCGATATAATTTTTGAGAGAAGATTTATGAAATTCATTTGCATTCAACAACAATAGAGAGGATACTGTTTCAATAACTCCTTTGTCATTGGAAGATTTTACAGCAAGTAATGTTTCTAAATATTTCCAATAATCAGAAATATCATTTGAATTGATTGCGGTAATAAATAGTGATTCATATTTGAGTAAATGAGCTTTGCAATTTCGATTTGCTTTTCTTAAAAACCGATATGGATTATCTTGTAAAATATCTCTCTCATTTTCTGAAATTGTATGTGCTCTTTCGTTTCTGCTCCAACGCCCACCAAAAGTTTTAAATTTAGAAGTTATCATGTATGAATGCTTTTCGAGATAAGCATTTGCTTCGCATACTTTATTTAGAAAAGGTAACTCCTCATTAATAAGTTTTACTGCATTTGTTTCAGCTATTTCTGTGCTGTAGTAATTTACCCTAACTACTGCTACTAACATTTCATCGTTTGAAAAGAAATCTTTATGAAATCCATCCTTATGACTTGCTACATTCAGGTCTTTTAATTTTTCATGCTTAGGATGATAAAAAGTTACCTTATTGTATTTAAAATAAAAAGTGTTATCTGCTTTGATATTGTAAATTCTAAAAAGAAAATAATACCGATTACCTTGTTGTTTTAATAAATTATAAATCCCCTCGAACTGCTGGTCAAAGGTTCGGTTTTCAATAAATGCTTTTTTTGCTTCTTCGAGATTACCTTCTTTGTTCCTTTCTAAAAAAGATTTCGGAAAAGGAAAATCCTTTATTTCTCGTGTAATTATTTTTTGAAAAACATTTGCAGTATCAGTTTTAGTCCTGTCGTTAAGTAGAAATTCACTGACAAGTATATTTGTATAATGAATTAAGTCGGTTTTATGTTCATCAATATCGTGAGTGCATTTGAGATAACTTATTATTGCTTTTAACGCTCTTTTAAAAAGGGTTCTGTTAAGTTCATCTCTAAACTTAACAAGTGATTTTAAAAAGGCAGGGGTTTTTATTATCCAATTCTTTTTTTGACCATCGCTACCAGCCAACGAATAATTTTTAAAAAGCTTACTAATGTTTTTGTGTGACTTAAACTCTTTAAAATATTTGTTGTCTTTGTGAAAGAGAGGATGTGATAAATAACGGTTTAAATATCGAGGGCATCTTTCCACATTGTTGCCAACTTGATAAATAATTTTCTCAACTAATGATAAATAATTTTCAATTTCAAAACCATCATAGTGTCCCATTTGACTTGATGCAAATTGAAAATAATCTGCAAAGAAATTAACCTTTCGCTGTGTTAGTTCAGTAGGGTGAGTTATTTGGCTTAGATACGGCATTTAAGATTCTACAATTTTTATTTCATCTGGTGTCAACTCATAGAGTTTATAAACTGCTTCGTCAATTCTTGAAATGCAATGTTCTAATCTTGATTCAAGTTGTTCTGTCTTTGTTTGCAAACGGCTATCTGAAATTTCAGGATAGAGTTTAAGAAGTGATTCAACATTCTTTATAATTTCTTCTTGAAGTGATTTATCACTTTTATTTTTCTCGTCAACAAAACGGATTGGCATTTCAGTTAGAACGGTTGGCTTAACCTGTGCTAATGCTCTACCGCTTTCCATTGTTGTCAAGCGATACAAAAACACAAATAGTTTTGAGTTCAAAACTCCCATCAAATATTTTGTGTCAATATTCTTTACTCCGAAAAGATAAAGTCCGTCTGTCGCAAAAGTTTTATTGTTCTCAATAGTAACAATGATTTCATCTTCTGTAATTACACCAACTAACTTTTCAGATTTGGTAAAAATCCTTTCTTCTCTTGCACGATGCAAAGCATAAAGTGAATGCTTTCCTTCTTTCACTTCTTTGCAAGTGATTTTTGATTTGAATTGATTTATGAAACTGCAAATGTTTGGAATGGTTTTAAAGTCAGTATCTCTTTTTGTGTAAATGAGTTGTAAGTCGGGGTAATTGATATGAAAGCGTTTTACTTGTTTGCCTCCTGTTAAAACATTTCTTAAATGTGATTTCTCTAACTTGAATTGTTTTGCTTGTTCGGATGAAACTAAAAACGCTTCTTTCAAATCAGGGCTTACGCCTCTTTGAATTCCATCTTCATCAACAAACTCAGAAAGGTTTCTAACCTTTCCATTTTTTATTTTGTTGATTATTGAAAAGTGTTTTGCATTTGTCGTTACGAAAAGATAGTTGGGAATTTCTTTCAACTCTTTTTGCGAAACAGATTCAAACTTTTCTTTTTCGTGAAGTGCTGTCTGTTTGTTTTCTTTCTTGATGCTTGTGAGGTCAACTGTGATAATCGTGTTTGACTTTGTTGGCTGTGAGTTTGAGAAAATTATAATGCAAGATGGTCTTGTTACATTTTCAAACACATTTCCCAAATTCAATAATACTTCAATGTTTGAGTTCGTTAAAATATACTCACGAAGTTTTGCGTTGTCAGTTTGATAAAATAAAACATCAGGTAAAATCATTCCGAAACTTCCATGAGGTTTTAAGAGTGTATAGCTTTTGTAAACGAAGTACATAAAGCTGTCAATCATTCTCACAATTATTTCTCTGTTTTTTTCTCTCAAATAGCTTAACGATTCTTCGCTGAAATCTGCTCCCCATGGTGGATTACCAATTACACAATCAAAGCCTCCTTGTTTAAAAACTTCGGAAAAACCTTTCTGCCAACTAAATGGTTTGATTTTCTTTTCTTGTCCAAAATCAAATTGCATATCGTAAAAATCGGTATCAACTAAACTGTTTCCACTTTTAATATTGTTCTCCAATGTTGGCAAAACTCTTTCATTAAAAAAACTTAACTGATGAGCTATGCTTGCAGAAGTTTCGCCTTCCATACATTTAAGTAACAGGCTTAACTTGGTAACTTCAACAGCGTTTATGTCAATATCAACTCCGTAAATGTTGTTCAGTAAAATTCTTTTCTTTTCGGTTGTTGTAAGGTTGCCTTCGGGAGTAAGCGGATTATCTTTCTTTGCTGTTGGCTTTCCATTGTTGCTGTAATAATTTTTATGCCAGTTAAGTAAATACTGGTAAGCACCAATTAAAAAGCTGCCACTGCCGCAGGCAGGGTCAACTATTTTTATCTTGCTTACTTCTTTTGGTGTTTTGCCTGCAGTGAGTTTGCCTACGGTATTTTGTACAATGTAATCAACAATGTATTGAGGCGTATAATAAACACCACCAGCCTTACGTACTTCGGGCTTTTCTTCAATCTTTGCTCTGTGTGATTGGTCAACTTTTATTTGCTTTCCTAAAAATTGCTCATAAGCGCTGCCTAATATTTCTACAGATAAAACTGAAAACTCATAAGGGCTTTGAGGATAATATAAGTCGTTAACGATTGTTTTGATAATCTTATCATCAACAACTAAATGCTTACTGATTTGGTCTTTCTTAAAATCGAAAAGTCCTGAATTATATTTGTCATCTGCATTTTGAAAGAGACGGAATAAATTGTTGTAATAGTTACCGTGTAAAACACTTTCTTTCAATTGGCCGTAAGGCTCTACGCTTCTGTCTTCTGCAATACGAAGGAAAATTAATCTGTCAATAGTTTGCTGAACTGCAAAATTGATTTCATCTTCATCAAGGTTTTTATTATGCTTGCAGATGTCAATTGCAATAAGTGTTCGCCAATGGTCAAGCGATTGTATAAATTCTTTGTCAACAGTTGTTGTTCCTTTCTTATGTGCGTTACCTGCAACAAATTTATCAAAGCTGCCTTTCAACACTTTTTCTTTTGAGAAAGTGTCCCACAAAAAATCAAACTCTTTGGTATAATCTTTAAAAGTCAGGTATTTCACACGGGCAGTAGATGCTTTGTCGGCAGTATTAGGTTTTTTAGTACAATCATATACTGCAAATTCTTCAAAGTCGGTAATAATGCTAATAGGAAGTTTAGCACTCCAACCATACCTGCGAATTTGATAAGCTGGAAGGATTTCATCTTTAACGAAAACACTTGGCTTTTTGGCTTCCACAAAAAACAATCGCTTACCACCACTTAGTCTAAATGAATAATCCGGGGCTTTTGTCGCACCGCCAATTTTTACTTTGTCCTCATGTATCACTTCACGGTAAGCTTCTGCATAACCGTTTGAGTTGTCCATGTCCCAACCCAATGCTTTAAAGAATGGGTCAATGAAGTCACGCCTTGTAAGTGTCTCGTTATATTCAGATTTTTTGTAAGAAACAAGTTGCTCATTAAACCGTTCAACCAGTTCTGAAATATTATTATGTGCCTGTTCTTTGGTCATGTTTTAGTAAGTGTCAATTTAAGCTGTTAAGATAACGAAATTGTGTGTTGGAGAATTACAGCTCTTTTGCAGGTTAGCTTTTGTGTCAGGATTTGTGCGCCTGCAAATGTGCTGTAATGTGCGATGGCTAATTAGAGGCTGTCACTAAAGTCACTCTTTGAAGTAGCAGGTTGTGTCCAACAGGGTTCTGACTAACGTTTTTTTAATGTTTTGAAACTGAATGGTTTATCTTTTTAAATTAAATCCATTCATTTTCACCTTTTTTGCCCTTCCGTTAGCCAAAGAATTTAATTCTGGTCGCCGGAATAGGGGGAATTACCGCTAACGAATATGGCTTGGCGATGTGGCGGCATTTGAAAATCGTCAGCCCGTAACCGAAGCTAAATTTATAAATAAAAGTTCATTGTTTATTTTATTGCTTGGTGTTATTCGTCGGCTGGAACTGAAGCTGATTAGCGAACAAAAAGTTGAAAATATATTCGTCGCCCCGCCATATTGCCAAACCGCCTGTTAGCGGCAGTTAATTAGTCTTTAATTTAATAGATGTCACCCAAAGTGCTTTTCGGTCAAATGAAGAAGTAAATTTTTTTAATAGAAACATCTTGTCAGCCATAACCATTTTATTAAATACTTCTTTACCATTAACATTTACTATTACAGGGTTTTTTAGGTTGACCATTATAGGACTGATTAAAAGCTCAACGTCTTCTACTCTTGATGTAAAGAGGTCAAACACATTGTTATTATACGAAGCCTTAATAGCAGCACTTTTATTTAAATCGTAATAAGGAAAGTCCATATATACTTTATCTCTTTTATTGTATGCAAGAGTATTCAACTCTGAATGCCATGAAGCACCGGCTAAACTTGTATCAAAATTTAATATACTAAGCCAATCACAATTTTTATAGTTCAAGTCATCTGTCTCCCAAGTAATGTTTTTTTGAAAAGAATTTCTGCTAATACCCTTTGTCCAATCATAGCTTAAAGGCAAATCCAGCTGCAAATGTTTATCATAATGCACGTATCCAATATATTCTTTATAAAGAACCGGACTGTTCAAAGAATCTAAAATTTTTATAATTGAACGGGTTTGTTGAATCGGTCGCAGATCGTCCAAATCTGAATGCACTAAGTACAACGGGCGATTTAAAGTGTTTCTTAAAAATATGTCATAACTGCGAAGGTTAGTGAGCATAGAATTATAAACAATAAAACCAGCGAAAGAGGAAGGTTTGTAAACTTCAAGTGCAAAAACACCGTCAGCACCATCCGAATGCCCGAAAGCAAATACTTTATTATCATCAATATTTAGCACTTGCTTAAGCTGACTAATAATACCCGTAAGTGTTTGAAAGGTTGGATTGGTTTTATTTCTATTTTCTCTGCCATTAAAACGATTGACAACCCAATCAAAATTTACTTTCCCATCTGTATTAGGGCCATAGCTGTCAGCGAAAGGTCTGATGATAATAAAATTATGTTTTGCAAAATAAGAGTAGAATAAATCTTCATCTGCTGCAGTATCCTTGTACGCATCCTTAAAACTGCTTAAAGTAACAGCTCCATGCAATAGTAGTACAGCAGGTGATGGAACATTGTTTTGATAGTTTTCGGGAACATATACTTTTAAAGGAACAGTTCCAAATACGGAATCTTTATAAAGAAATAAATAGTATTGTTTAGTCTTTTTAATTTCAGGATATGCATTCCAAAACGATAATATGTTGAAAGAAGAATCTACAGTGATTTTTTCGTCACTATTAATACTTTCAATTTGCTTTGTCAAAGCATCATTAGCAATAGGCAGACTGTTAGATGTCTGTTCAAATGATACAAAAGAAAAAAGCAGAAATAAATAAGTCAAAGTTATTCTTGTCATGTTTGAAGTTTAAAAGCACTCGTCCTAATTGCCGCTAACGTCAGACTGTGAAAAAACTATTCACAGATGTGCAATAAAAATAAACAATTTTATGCAACAAGTATAACATGGCCATTGTCTTGAAAGCATGAAAATTATTCAGGGAATCTCCCGTCATCAAATGCAGTTTACGAGTT
>JBBRAD010000033.1:0-38174 GCA_038207175.1 Chitinophagales bacterium | reverse complement strand
AAAAAACGTTAGTCAGAATTCTTTGGCTAACGGAAAGGCAAAAAAGGTGAAAATGAATGGATTTAATTTAAAAAGATAAACCATTCATTTTTAAAACATTAAAAAAACGTTAGTCAGAATTCTTTGGCTAACGGAAAGGCAAAAAAGGTGAAAATGAATGGATTTAATTTAAAAAGATAAACCATTCATTTTTAAAACATTAAAAAAACGTTAGTCAGAATGGTTAAACAAAGGGTCATCAGCCGTACCGTTTTGCTGCTGTCATTAGTAAGCCTGTTTACGGATATAGCAAGCGAAATGCTGTATCCAATTATGCCGCTTTATTTAAAAGAAATTGGGTTTTCCATTATTGCCATTGGCTTGCTGGAAGGTTTTGCAGAAGCTGTTGCAGGGTTAAGCAAAGGATATTTTGGCGCCTGGAGCGATAATATTGGCAAGCGCATGCCCTTTGTGCAATGGGGCTACAGTTTAAGCGCCATCAGCAAACCCATGATGGCTTTATTCACTTATCCCTGGTGGGTGTTTTTTGCAAGATCAGTTGACCGTACAGGCAAAGGCCTGCGCACAGGCGCCCGTGACGCGGTTCTTGCTGAAGAAGCCACTTCTGAAACAAAAGGCCGTGTATTTGGCTTTCACCGGGCAATGGATACAACCGGCGCTATGATTGGCCCGTCGCTGGCTTTGCTGTTTTTATATTTTTATCCGTCACAGTACAGGCCGCTTTTTTTGTGGGCATTTATTCCCGGCGTTGCAGCCATTGTGACCACCATTCTTATCAAAGAAAAAAAATCAACAAAAACTGTTGCAAAAAAATATCCTTCTTTCAAATCTTTTTATCAATACTTCGCAGGCGCCTCACCATCGTATAAAAAGTTAGTTGGTGCATTGTTAGTGTTTACCTTATTCAATAGTTCCGATGTTTTTCTTTTACTGAAAATGAAAGCCGCCGGTTTGAGCGACGTGGCTCTTATTGGCGTGTATATTTTTTATAATGGCGTATATGCTTTGCTCTCCTATCCTTTTGGCGCACTGGCCGATAAGTTTGGGTTGAAAAAAATTTTTATAGCGGGTTTGATTTTATTTGCAATTGTGTATGCAGGCATGGGCGTAAATACATCGCTGTATATTTTTCTTTTATTATTTTTTGTTTACGGAATGTATGCCGCAGCTACGGAAGGCGTTTCAAAAGCATGGATTTCAAAAATAGCAAACAATGAAAACACGGCTACGGCAATAGGCACTTACACCGGGTTTCAAAGCATTGCCACTTTGCTGGCCAGCACTATTGCCGGTTTATTGTGGTATAATTTTGGGCCTGCTGTTACATTTTTATCTTCCGCTTTTATTACATTACTGGTTGCATTATATATTAAGTTTAAAATAAAACCATCATGATAGACCGCCGCCGTTTATTGCAAATGGGCTCGCTGGGTTTGGGCTCAGTTGTTTCGGGAAAATTATTCGCTGCAGACAAATTTTATACACCCGGAAAAAAACCCCTCGTTATTTCCACCTGGGAAACAGGTATTGAAGCAAACAAAGCTGCGTGGAATGTTTTGAGGAATGGAGGCCGCGCACTTGATGCTGTAGAACAAGGTGTAATGGTAACTGAATCTTCTGTCAACTGCTGTGTGGGCTTGGGCGCAAACCCTGACAGGGATGGGTTTGTAACGCTTGACGCCAGCATCATGAATGAATATGGAAACTGCGGAAGCGTTGCTTTTCTCGAAAGAATAAAACACCCTATCTCCGTTGCGCGGCGGGTAATGGAAAAAACACCGCATGTGTTGCTGGTGGGCAGCGGTGCGCAGCAGTTTGCAGTATCGGAAGGGTTTCCGCTGAAGGAAGAAAAATTATCGGATGATGCAAAACATGCGTATGAAGAATGGCTGAAGAAATCAGATTATAAACCCATAAGCAATATTGAAAATACAAAAGGGCAAGATGCATTTGCGCCTGCAAGATTAAGTAATGGCGCATTTAATCACGATACAATTGGTATGGTGGCGCTTGATGCAAATGGAAACATGAGCGGCAGTTGCACTACCAGCGGCATGGCATTTAAAATGCGCGGCCGGGTTGGCGATTCACCCATCATTGGCGCGGGGCTATTTGTGGACAATGAAATTGGAGCAGCTACAGCAACAGGTGTGGGCGAGGAAGTAATAAAAATCTGCGGCACCCATTTGGTTGTTGAATTAATGCGGCAGGGACTGCATCCCGGAGAGGCATGTAAAAAAGCCGTGGAGCGGATCGTTAACCACAACAAAGGCAACGATAAATTTAATGATGTGCAGGTAGGTTTTATTGCCATTAATAAACAGGGTGAATACGGAGCTTTCTGCATCCGTAGTGGATTTAATTACGCAGTATGTTATGCAGATGATTATAATATGATGATTGATGCGGAACACATATTGTAATTATATTCAGCAACATGCCCGCTTTATTAAAATAAAAAACCAACTCAAAATGCAAAAAGAAATACCGGTTTCGTTAGACGAAATCAGGCGGACTGTCCAGCCAATCCGCAATGTAAATATTCAGCTTAAACAGAAATTATCAAATCTTGATAAACTGGCAATATGGATTACTGATCATGTGGGCAGCATGGGTTTTTTTATCATCATTTTTTCATGGACTGTTTGCTGGCTGGGCTGGAATATGCTTGGCCCAAAAGATTTGCGGTTCGACCCCTACCCTGCTTTTGCACTGTGGCTATTTATTTCGAATATGATACAGATATGCCTGATGCCACTGATTATGATCGGGCAAAATCAGCAATCCAATAAAGCGGAAGCACGCGCTGAAGCCGACTTTGAAATAAACAAGAAAGCGGAAATGGAAGTGGAAACTATTTTGCTCCACCTGGAAAATCAAAACAAGCTTATGCTTCAGATTTTAGAACAACTTTCAAAAGAAAAACGGTAAACAATATTGAAAACGTGCTGCTGCAATCTGTGATAATTTTTTTATACCGGCTCTATCATTTCATGGCATCATCAGTGCCCGTCCGGTCAGGCGGGGTTGCGTCGCAAGAACAAGGTGTGATGATGCTCTAAACTTCTTCAACAAAGCAAGGTTTGAGAGGTCAATATTTTGAAACATTCTGAATAATTGGAGTGGAAGAATGAAAATATTAAATTCATAGTTGACTCCTACTTGTTAAAAATCAAAGCTGAAGATTTTTTTGATTAACGTTCAGAACGTATAAGTGTGCGACGAAACCTCCGATCCCACAAAGAACAAAAAGCTTGTCACCAAAAAATTCTCTTACTTATGTTGCCTGAACAACCATTCCAAAGCATGCGGATCGCTGTAAGCAGCCAGCCACGAAAAATGCCCCGTTTCAGGATAGAACGTGAAACCCGGATGGGCACCGGCTTTCATTAATGCTTCCATCATTTCAGTGGAATAAAGTGGATTCACTGCCGGATCTTCAGAGCCGTGAAAATTCCAAATGGGAATATGTGCGATGGTTGCCGCTTTTGAAACATCACCGCCACCGCAAACAGGCATGGCCGCAGCAAATAAACCGGGGTAGCGTTCAATAGCATCATAAGTACCAAAGCCACCCATAGAAAGCCCGGTGATATAAATGCGGTTGGTATCAATGGGTGAATTTTTTATCATCTCGTGAATAAGGCCGATGAGCAATTCCATTGGTTTGGAAGCGATCGGTTGCAGGTGCATTTCCGTACTGTTATTAGTGCGTGAAAAATTAGACCAGCCCATATTTGCAGGGCATTGCGGAGCAATTACAAATGCGGGGTGGGTGACCATCATCTGGTCAGTTGCAAAATTCATTACGCCCCATTTTAACTGTGCATCATTATCATTTCCACGCTCACCTGAACCATGTAAAAAAATCACGAGGGGATATTTGCGCATGGTGTCAGAATCAGGATAGAGCATGCGGTAATTGAGTGTGTCACCTTTACCATTTGCGTATTTATTAAAACTGAAACGCGATGGTTGTGCATTTGCTGTAAGTGAGCTTGCAAAGAAAAAAATTGTTGCAAAGAAAAAGAATGATGTTGTTTTTGAAAATTTCATCGTTGTTATTTTAATGTTCGGGATGATTGATTGAATAATGAAAGTAAGAACAATCTTCTTTATTCGTGCCGGATAAAACATTTTTGTTTTCAAGCCGCCCTGCGAAGCTGAAAGTTGCAATAAGAAAATAATTTGCATATTGCATTATGCTTTTAGAAATAGCTGTATTTAATATTCAATCTGCGATACTTGCCGCGGTATCCGGCGCTGACAGGATTGAACTTTGCGAAAACCCCTTAGATGGCGGCTCCACTCCTTCTTATGGCACGCTGAAAACAATAAGGGAAACAATTATTGTTCCTGTATTTCCTATTATCCGTCCACGCGGCGGTGATTTTTTATATACAGATGATGAATTTAATGTGATGAAAAAGGATATTCAATTATGTAAATCACTCGGCTTTGAAGGAGTGGTAATTGGTTTATTGAATGAAGATGGAACAGTTGATACAAACCGTACAGCACAATTGGTTGAATGGGTTTACCCGCTGGAAGTTACATTCCACCGGGCGTTTGACAGGGCGAAAGAACCATTCAGCGCGATGGAAAGCATTATTGCATGCGGCTGCCAGCGCATACTTACCAGCGGACAGGTGCCAAACGCTTTTGATGGAAAAGGACTGATTAAACAATTAATAAAAGCCGCAGATGAACGCATCATTATTATGCCCGGCAGCGGTGTTCGCAGCAATAATATTGTTGAATTGGCAACTTATACCGGTGCTGTTGAATTGCATTCATCTGCAAGAAAAATATTACCCTCCGCCTTGCAATTTCAACAACACGGAATGAGTGAAGTAATTGAAAATATAAGTGTTGATATGGAAGAAATAAGATTGATGAAAGAGCTTATAAGTAAGGTGTGAGGAAGCCGCTTTTCGCCAGCTTACTTTGCCTTCATTTTGTTATTCTTCGCTTCATGTGTAAGGTCTGCAAATCCTAATTTTTCCATTAAAGGCGGAACGTACATTCCAAACCGCCCACGAAGGCCTTTCTTGAGCCCATACCAGCCGCCAATTGGGTTTTCGGGTGAACGCCCCCACGCTTCTACAGTTCCTTCTTTAGCAGGTTTTTGTTCATCTGCACTGCCAAGCTCTATCCATCCGCCATGCGTTTTTAGCATTGCATGCAGGTCTTTGATGCAGCGGTAGTCATAGAGTAAAGTAGTTTTGCCAACTACGCAAACAATTACTGCTTTGCCGTCTTTTTCATCTTTATACATTTCATATTCCGATGAAAGCGGCGGGGTTTTTAATTTCCAGGGGGTTTCTTTTGTTCCTTCTGTTGCCATAAATACACAATTTTATTTTTTCTTAGTTGGTTTTGATTTGAGTGTTTTTGTATATTTAAAACTCAACATAAACCAAGGCTTTAATTCTTTCGTATTCTTTCATAACTGCTCCATAAGCTTCGAACAAAACAGTTTTATATTTTTTAAGAAATTCTTCCTTAGTTCCTTCCGGAAGCGTTAATGCCAATACCCCTAATTTATCAATAACTGAGAACATATTCCCATTTAACGAAGTGTAAGGCATTGTTGCTCCTTTTCTTTCTACACCGGGTAATGCAGCGATCAGCTTGTTGTATAAACTGATTGTCTCTTCAGAATGATCACTTTTCTCTTTCTTAACGGCCATTATATTAGTTTATTAATTGTAACTCATTGCTTCTCTTGTAAAAAACTTTTTAAGGAGTGCAGCCTGACCTATGTCGTAACTTTCATGCTGGGCAAGAAATGCAATTGTTCCACCGATGGTAAAATCACCAATAGGGCTTTTAAACGGGGTATCTGCAGCAAGGTGTTCTTCTGTAACAGATGACAAAGCTTCTTTTAGTAAATCAGAGGCTTTTTTCCATTCAGTTTTTACACTTTCAAGTGACGGAAGATTCATGGAATCTTCAAAAGGTTTAAAATTTTCAAACATGCCATTATATGGATTGTTACCAGGTTTGCCAAGCAGCATAGCCATATTGTAGCGAGCCCAAACCGTATGCGTGGCAATCCAGATAAGGGGGTTATTGTGCCCGCTGATGCGTTCTTTAGCCTGATCTTCCGTTACACCAGCAAGGGCGTTAAGAAATAATCTTTCATTCATATTTAAAATTATTTCTGACTGGTAAGATGATTTTTTCATTGTGGTTTAATTTTTATGGTGAATTATTTTATGATTTATACTTAATGACGAAGGGGCCTTTGAAATCCGGACATAGTTTGAGAATTATTTTTATTCTCTGTATTTATTCTTCACCTTCTGCTGGTAAAAAGCGATGTGCGGAAAAAAGAAAAGGTATTAAAAAAACGGTTTCCATATGCTAAAGTCTGAAATTTTATTTACCGGTAAAAAATTAATTTGCCCTGGGTTGATGCATTATTAAATTATTGATAAGATTCTGCATTTTTACGGGCGGTTCTTTTTCAACCAAATAGTATCCGTTTTTTCCTTTATTATCCCATTTATTACTACCATCTTCACCAATCCGGATAGCACCGGTTTGCAAAGTATAAAAAGGTTGATAACCTGCAGCAGCAACCAATACAGCAGTTTCATCCCAACTCATTCTGCCGGCACTGTCTTCAGCAGCCATTGGTATGCAAATACGGAAAACATCTTTCACCGGGCTGTTTTGTATTGCATCATTGTGTATAAGCGGCAGCCCGCATTTAATATTTTTACCAATCTCAAAACCGGAGAATATCACGGCTTTTTTCCAGTGTTCAAAAACATATTTTGAAGCAGCAGCATCTTCCTTTATATTAAATTCTTTTCCCGCAGAAAATCCCCCTGCCATACATACCAGCTTCTTTACTTTTTTATAAACAAGTTCATTTCCCGCTAAAGCGGAATACTTATCGGGCAATGATTGAAGCAGGTTTGAAATATTGGTTAAAAACCCCACGGTTATTATTGTAACACTATTATCGGGTTGATACGCTAAAATTTCCCGGTATAAACTTACAGCATCCCGGGCTTGTGAATTGTATTTTATTGTGTGGGGATATTTTGCAATTAAAGTATCTGTCCAGTGCTGCCAGTCTTTTTGCTCCACTGCTTTTTCTTTGGGGATACCCACGGGAATACTTGCTTTTTTAAAGTAAGTGTTGAACACATTTAACACTGCAGCCACGCCTTCATATTTTGTACTGGCAATGGTTGCAAGAATTTTTATTTTACCACTGTCTGCAAAAGCATGTAACAAAGTAATTGCACCCACATCATCATAGTCAGGGCCCATATCAGTATCGAAGATAACAGGGCAGGGTTCAGGGGTTTTTTGCGCCCGCAGTGCTGAAACAGTACATAAACAAACTACTGTTACCAGCATTTTGCCGGATAATATTACTGAACGCTGAAAAGTGCGACGCAACAAAAGCTTCATAGTAATACAAATGTTTGGTACAAAAAATTAATTCTTCAGGGAAAAAGAAGGAAAAGTTAAGAAAAAATCCGTTGACGTTATATTGAAGGTTGAAAGTTTATTGCCAGTTTTAAGGTGCCTTATAAATAAACAATAATTATATTTACAGAACGTTGTATTTATATTAAAATCCAAAACTCCTTATATTTTGAAAAAGCAACCCTTTGAAATTAAAACTGCGGTTACTGATATTGAAGAAGAAGCAGCTTTACTGAAATCATTTTTTAACACTGTTCAGCAATACCAGATTTTACTGAATAAACAATTTGAAATTGTTGCTTTTAATGAGTATGCAGTAAAATTTAACCGGAAGTATGCGCAGCCTGAATTAGAGGAAGGTAAAAGCATTCTTGATTATGCCAATTCATCATTTGCTGCTGATTTTAGAATTCTTTGCAACAAGGCACTAAATGGCGAGTTGATACATTATGAGCATTTCATCAATGGTGCGCACAATAAAAAAGGATGGTTTAATTTTACGCTAACTTCCTTATACGGCTTTGAAGGTGAGGCCATAGGGCTAATGCTTGTTGGGAATAATATTAACCACCAGAAAAAAGATGCAATAACTATTCACCGGCAATCAGAATGTTTATCTATTATTGCCCAACTTCAATCACATGAAATACGGCAGCCTGTATCATCTATTTTAGGCCTTATGTACCTGATAAAAGAAGAGGACAATTATAAACTGAAGAAAGAATACCTGATGGGGCTGGAAACAGCTACAAGGAGATTAGATGAAATTATTCATATAATTGTAAACCAAAGCAGGAAAGCATAGTAAACTGATTTTAGTTTGAATTTTTTGGCAGTTTAGCCTTATACTGGTTGAAATAAAAAACCTTTCCATCTTTTATCATCCATTTTTCATACATCAATATGGTATCTGGCTTCCCAATTTTAGGATAGTCTCTTTCCCTGCACCAGATATTTACCCAATCTTCATTTTTATCATTTGAGTGAATATTTTCCCAGGTGCTGATGTCGAACCGGAGGGAATCTAATTGTTCCATTTCTTTTTTTGCAAGCGCAAGCAAACCTTCAGAAGGGCCATGAAAATGATTACCATCTGCATCATCATAAGTAACCGTATCCCCATAATATGGTTTCATTGCATCTATTTGTTTATTTTCAAACATTTTCCATACAGTAAGCACTTTTGCTGCATTCCCCGGATGCTGCGAAATGCTTAAGTCTGATGAATACAGAGCCTTGTAAGGGTAAGTTACTGTATCCTTTATACCGGAATTATCACTGGTGTTTTTATTACTCCACGGAGAGTTTGTATTACATGAAATAAAAACCCCGAAGACAAACATATAAGGTAATATCCTTTTCATACAGATATTTATTTGATGCGATCTTTTTTATACCAATCATGTTTTTGAATTCTTTTTAAGTGTGCACAATGGGCCTGCATCAGTAATTATACGCCGGTATGGCTTACTCCAGTTTCAATTTATCAAAAGGAACAAATAAATATTTGTATTCATCATCTACCAGCAAATAACTGTTGTTTATTTTGAGCGGTATTAACAGCTTATCTTTCATTTGCCTGGCTGGTTTATAAAATTTTATATATATTTCCCCGCCGCTGAAATCAGGCACATACCAGGTGTATTTTATATTTCCTTTTATGTTATTGTTGTTTTCTTTATTGCGGTATGAGAGCGGGAAATGATCTATATCAATGGTGTCGCGGGAAAATTCAACAGAAAGGGTATCTGTTAAATTATCAGCAGCATCCACATAAAGAAAATGCACGGTTCTTTTATGATAGAATGTATCTATAAGTCTGCAGGTGGGAACAACATTTAACTGTTTGTACTGCAACCATAGCGTATCTTCTTTCACGCTGTAGTCACCATTGTAAAACTGCCAGGTAAAATAATTATCATTAAATATCTGCAGGTCATAAGTGTTATCATCTTTTAATTTCAGCAAAACATTGGGGCGGGTGGCGGCGCTAATTCCATTGCCTGCATATATTTTTGTAATGTTTTGTGCAAAAGATATTTTGCACAAAATAATAAACAGAATAAGCAGTAATTTTTTATTCATAGTTTTTTATTTCTCTAAAAGTACTGCAATTGTTTTTTAACGGCTAATGACTATATGTCAATAATAGGGTTTCAGGAAACTGCAGTTCCGCTTTATTTATATTACGTTACTTATTCCCGCCTTTTTATTCAGCAGTTTTTCAAAACATACACTGTTTTCAACACCGGCATATTGTCCATAATTTTCAATCATTTTATAACCGTTCTTTTTATAAAGTACAATTGCCTCCGGTTGTTTTTTCCCCGTTTCCAGGATGCATTTTTCGCAAGCTAATTCAGAAGCCCAATTTTCTAATTCAGCTAATATTTTACCGGCGATTCCTTTTCTCCTGCTTTCCGGCAAAACGTACATCCGTTTTACTTCCATCACACCTGATCCAAATTCTTTAATAGCTCCGCAACCCAGCGGTTTTTTGTTTTCATAGGTAACCACAGCATATTTAATCGGGGCAATTTTATTGAATTGAGCATAAAACGAATGTTCTTCACCATCCCTTTCAGCTAAATCTGCATCAAGGTATTTAACGAGTTCTATGAAGTCCCGATTTTCAGGATCGGTTCTTACAATTCGTATCATTTGCAATTTTTTTCAGGAGCTACACTGCGTTCAGATATTTGTGGTAGCAGGATGCTGATTAAAGAAACGAATTTTTATTTTACCTGCAAAGCAAATTAATAAACGGCCGGGGATAACGGTAGAAAGGCCTGCATGATTTTCCGGAACCGGATGGGAACCAACTAAAGATACGGCCTGTTTACTGAATACCGGCAAAGTGGGAAAAATAGCCTACCTTCAACCGAATCTGTAGAAGACCCGTCACTTTTTCATCAGATTTATTTCCCCTTATAACATTTTAATTTAAACCGGATATTTAAAACAAAACAGTAATGCACTATGGCAGAAACATGGAATAAAAAAGAAAGAGAAAAGAAAAAGCAACAAAACAAAAAAGAAAAAGCAGAGCGAAGGCAGGAACGGAAAGAAAATACCAGGGACGGAAATAACCTGGAAAATATGCTGGCTTATCTTGATGAAAACGGAAACCTTTCTTCCAAGCCACCTGACCCGAGGAAAAAGATCATTGTAAAAGCGGAAGATATAAAACTTGGTGTGCCCATACAGGAGCCCGTGAACCCTGAAGACCTCATTCGCAAAGGTGTGGTAACTTTTTTCAATGATGCAAAAGGATATGGTTTTATTAAAGACATGGAAACGCAGGAAAGTGTTTTTGTACATATAAATTCACTTACGGAAGCAGTAAAGGAGCATACTAAAGTAACTTTTGAAATTGAAATGGGACCAAAAGGCGCAAGCGCTGCCAATGTAAAACTGGTTGTATAAACCGTAAATACATGACGGCGGCCATGTTTTTAAAATGCGCGTGAAAAATCAAAAACCCTGTTTTTGAAAATAAACAGTACCTTTAAACATCTTTGAGTTAATCTCTTGTAAGCGAATAATCACATCATTTTTTCCGTATTTTTCTTTTACACCAGCATTCTGCTCATTTTTTTTCATTTTAATTTATAAAATATATATCTGTAAAAAACAATAATTATATGACGAATGATATGATTGAAAAATTTATTGAAAGCAAAGCGCATAAAAACAACAAAATAAATATCCACTTTAAACAGAGGGACACAGTGAAAGGCATATTTATTCTTAATGATGATTACGAGGAACTGAAATCAAAAAATTTCTGGCGTATTGTTTCAGGCGAAAAACTTGAAGAATGGACCCGCACAAAAGACAGCAACCTGGCACGGATATTTAATGGTGCAGAGTTTAAACGGTTGAGCGAAACGAATTAACCGGCTGGGTTTTAAAAACCCATTGTATCCCACTTTTAAAACTATTACTATATGTTTACGCAAACATGGAAAAAATATCTGCCTGTAATTACTATTTTGCTTAAAAGATCAGCGCAGGGGGAACAAATTTTAGGTATGAACCATACAGATTTTGAAAGGGCTGCAGGCGGGAGAAAAATAAAATTCAGTTTCAGTAACCTTCAGTTAAACAAAGCCAGGATCAATACCGGTGAAAAGCATACAGCCGTTGCAGCAGAACTGGCAGCAGTGCTGCAGGAAGATATTTTTACTGGCAGATTTATTAAAACCCAGCATTTTGAGTTTGCCCTGAACAATGAGTTCAAACTGACTATACGAAATACCACTCCACCTGCGGAACCGTTGGAAGAACCAGTGGCTGAAGAAGCTGACAGTGCACTTTAGTGTGACTTACTGAGAGCAGGGCTCTATGATGCCTGCATGGCAAATTCTTTATAAACCCCGGTTTCGGCGGCATCATATTGTTTTAATTGCTCCATCAATTCTGCAGCGTATTTATTCTTTACAAAAAACTCCAGGATATAAGCATATTGGCAATTCTCATAATAAGCTTTATAGATATTTAATTTGCCGCGTGCAGGCAATTGCGTGTAAATATTAAGGTTGGCCTGTGGATTAATAAGAAAGGCGAAGACCTTGCTTTCATCTGCATGTGCATGGTTTTTCATTTCCTGCTGAAAAATTGAATAGCCACCTGCCTGCTTTGCTTTTATTTCGATTTCAGGCGTGCGGGATGACCTCCCAGCTTTTGTGAAAGCAAATTGAAATTCACCGGAAGCACAGCGGTGCTGTGCAATATACCTGAAGGCGCCATTTTTCTCAGATTGTTGAAGGGTAACATGCAGGCTGCTATTGACGGATCGGGTGTATTGCTCCCATTTTGCAATGAACTGCTCACTGCCAAGTGTCGTTTCAAAATAAACAAACTGTACAATTTTGTCTTCCTGCATTTCTGTAAGTTAGGCTTTATAACTGGCTTTCCCCATTTTATCTCGGGGCGGCTTTGTGCCTGCCTGCCATGTAATATGCGTTTTTATTGAAAACAAAATTTCAGGGTTTTTAAAAAGATGCTGATAGTATGAAATGAAAACTGAATGGTTTTGTTCAGCAGAAAATAATTTTACGTGTTTATATCACACACAGTTATATTCATTTAAAACAATTTTTCATATATGATTTTAAAAAGTTTAAACTAACAATTGTTATAACCGCATCCCGGTTTATCTTCGTGCTCTTTAAAAATGACTGTATCATCTATCCATATTATTACAAATTCTCCTGTGGCTTTTTCAGCCGCATACACAACTATTATTACAACCCGATAAGGGTTGTACATTTTCATATTACCAAAGGGCCCTATACGGCTGTTATAAAAAAAAAATTATTGTTTCACTCATATTCTGCAGATGAAGTGATTGCGACGCAAGGGACTATGCTATAAAAAACTATAGCTGGTATGGAAAAAATAAAATCATATTTTAAGAAACGCATATGAAGGTTTTAAAATTTGGCGGAAGTTCTGTAGCCAGTGCAGAAAATATAAGAAAAGTTATAAGCATACTGAAACGGGGTGATGGCGCGCAAACCATTGTAGTATCAGCCCTTGGCGGCGTAACTGATCTTTTGATAAAAGCCGGAACACTGGCAGAACAAAGCGACGAAACATATAAAGAAGTATTAAAACAATTAGAAAAAAAACATCTTGATACTGCAAGGGAATTATTGCCTGTAACAGAGCAAAGCATTTGCCTGAGTATGGTAAAACAAAATTTTAATGAACTGGAAGAAATATGCAGCAGTGTTTTTTATTTAAAAGAATTATCACCACGCACCAAAGATCGCATTACCGGTTTTGGTGAGCTGCTTTCATCAAAAATCATTTCTGCTTTCATGCAAAGCGAAAAAATGGAACATGAATGGCTCGACAGCAGGAAGCTTATCAAAACCAACAGCCATCATGGTTTTGCGGCGGTAAACTTCAGTGTTACCAATGATATTATTGCATACTCCATTTCATCATCGCACAGAAAAATATTTATTGCGCCGGGTTTTATTGCCAGTGACGATCATGGCAATACTACCACGCTTGGCCGCGGCGGCAGTGATTATACCGCCGCTATTTTTGCCGCGGCGGTAAATGCAGATGCGCTTGAAATATGGACGGATGTTACTGGCATGATGACCGCAGACCCGCGCTGGGTAAGCAATGCAAGAACCATCCCGCATACTTCTTACCAGGAAGCGATGGAGCTTTCACACTTCGGAGCAAAGGTCATCTACCCTCCTACCATACAACCGGTGATGCAAAAAAATATTCCTACATGGGTTAAAAACACTTTTGCACCGGATGAAGCAGGTACAGTTATTCAAAGTGCAGTTGTGCATGATGGTGAAATTATTACCGGGATATCAAGTATCAATTCTGTTGCATTGCTCAGCCTTGAAGGCAGCGGCATGGTGGGCATCCCGGGTTTTTCAAAAAGATTATTTGAAGCGCTGGCCAATGAAAAGATAAACGTAATCCTCATTACACAGAGTTCTTCCGAACATTCTATTTGTGTTGCGGTAAATACCAGTGATGCAGGCAGGGCCAAAATGGCCGTGGATAATGCATTTGAAACAGAATTACAGCAGGGAAAAGTAGAGCCGCTGAAGATGGAAGATAACCTTTCCATCATTGCATTGGTGGGTGATAAAATGAAAAGCCATCCGGGCATCAGCGGCCGCATGTTTGGCGCATTGGGAAGAAATGGTATCAACATAAGGGCAATTGCACAGGGCTCGTCAGAGAGAAATATCTCTGCGGTTATTTCTGCAGGGGATGTAAAAAAAGCAGTAAATGTTTTGCATGAAGCATTCTTTGAATCAACTTACAAACAGGTAAATATTTTTGTGGTTGGATTGGGGAATGTCGGCAGCAAATTAATGGACCAGTTGAAGCAGCAGCAAACATTCTTGCTGGAACATCTAAACCTGCAGTTGCGCATTACGGGTATTGCAAACAGTAAAAAAATGCTGTTTGCAGATAATGGTAATGAAATTGATTTAAGTAACTGGAAAACTGCATTAAACAATGCGCCGCAGATGCAACTTGAGGATTTTACCAATGAGATTGTTCAAAAGAATTTACGCAACTCAGTATTTGTTGATGTTACAGCGAATGATGATGTGGCAAAACAATACGAAAAGCTGCTGGCAAAAAGTATTTCAGTAGTTGCCTGTAATAAAATTGCGGCTTCATCAGCGTATGAAAATTATACACGTTTAAAATCCCTGTCAAAGGAATTCAATTCAATGTTTTTATTTGAAACCAATGTGGGTGCGGGTTTGCCGGTAATAGGCACACTGAATGATTTAAGGCGAAGCGGTGATAAAGTAAATAAAATACAGGCCGTGTTATCCGGTACACTTAATTTCGTTTTTAATAATTATAACGGAACAAACCCATTTGCAAAGGTGGTAAAACAGGCTCAGGATGAAGGGTATACAGAACCTGATCCGCGATTGGATTTAGGCGGCACCGATGTAATGCGCAAGATTATGATCCTTGCCCGTGAAACGGGTGAACATATTGAAATGGAAAACATCAGCAATAATTATTTTTTACCGGCTTCCTGTTTTGAAGGAAGTGTGGATGATTTTTATAAAGAAATGGAAAAACAGGAAGCGCATTTTAAAGCATTGTATGATAAAGCGGCTGCAAAAGATTGCAAACTGAAATTTGTTGCGCAATATGAGAACGGGAAAGCTTCGGTTGGCCTGCAGCATATTTCATCTGAAAGTGATTTTTATCATTTATATGGAAAAGATAATATTGTTTTATTTTATACGCAGCGATATCCCGAGCAACCATTGGTTGTTAAAGGCGCAGGCGCAGGCGCCGAGGTAACAGCCAGTGGTGTATTTGCGGATATTATAAGGGTGGCAAGGGTTTGAGAAATGTAAAAGGAGAAATGTAAAATGAAGAATGTAAAAATAGAAAGCCCGGCAACCGTTGCAAACATTGTATGCGGCTTTGATATACTTGGTTTTGCGCTTAATGAACCCTGCGATGAAATGATAGTTGAATTCAGCCATGAAGCCGGTGTGCATATCATAAACAACGATGAATATGATTTGCCAACTGCAGCTGAAAAAAATGTAAGCGGTGCAGCGCTGCTTGCCCTGCTTGAAGATGCAACAGATATAAAAGGTTTTACAGTAACCAGCACCAAACACATAAAACCCGGCAGTGGTATAGGTTCCAGCGCAGCAAGCGCCGCAGGAGCGGTAGTGGCAGCCAATCAGTTATTAGGTAACCGTTACAGTAATGAGGAACTTGTTCGTTTTGCCATGTTTGGAGAAAAAGTTGCCAGCGGTGTAAAACATGCTGACAATATTGCTCCCTGCATTTATGGGGGCATTACACTCATCCGGTCCATTCACCCGCTGGATATTGTAAGCATTGATGCACCTCCATTGCATGTAACGGTGGTACACCCACAAATAGAAGTGCGCACTTCCGATGCGCGGCAGATTTTGAAACAACAGGTGCTGCTGAAAGACGCCATTAAACAGTGGGGAAATATTGCAGGGCTTGTGGCAGGCCTTCTGCAGCATGATTATGATTTGATCGGCCGCTCACTGGAAGATGTGATTATAGAACCCGTGCGAAGCATTTTAATTCCCGGTTTTGATGAAGTAAAAAAGAATTGCAAAGAAGCAGGTGCGCTTGGCGGCGGCATCAGCGGCAGCGGTCCTTCCATTTTTATGCTCAGCCGTGATGCATACACAGCAGGGATTGTAGCGGATAGAATGAAAGATATTTACACAAAAATCGGTATTGATTTTCATTTGCACGTTACAACAATCAATAATAATGGTGTAAAAATTTTGAGTACTTAGTTTATGAACCCAACTCCGAATCATTCTGCACCGTTCCTTGCGTCGCACCCTTGTACCGTAACAATTGTATTGAACAAACTACAGCCACAAACACACGGACCAAATATTTCTCCGCGCCTTCGTGGCAAATAAAAAATACGCAATGCTTTATTATAGTTTACAAAATCAATCCCCCAAAGCAAGTTTTGCTGAAGCCACCATTAAAGGGCAGGCGCCGGATAAAGGTTTATATTTTCCTGAATACATTCCTCAATTACCGAAAGAATTTATAAGCAACATAAAAAAATATTCAAAAGAAGAAATCGGTTTTACGGTAATGAAACCTTTTATTGGTGAAAGCATACCGGATGCAGTATTACAGGCAATCATTAATGAAACCATCGGCTTTGATTTTCCGCTTGTAAAAGTTTCTGACAACATTTATACGCTTGAATTATTTCATGGCCCCACGCTGGCTTTTAAAGATATTGGTGCAACGTTCATGAGCCGCTGCCTGGGATATTTTAACCGCAACAGCAACCATCATACAACAGTGCTTGTTGCAACAAGTGGCGATACTGGTGGTGCGGTAGCTAATGGGTTTCTTGGTGTGGAAGGAGTGGATGTAATTATTTTATACCCATCAAAAAAAGTAAGTGAGATACAGGAGCTGCAGTTAACAACCTGCGGCCAAAATATTACTGCTATTGAAGTGCAGGGAAATTTTGATGACTGCCAGACGATGGTAAAACAAGCCTTTACTGATGATGACCTGAATAAAAAATTATCCCTTACTTCAGCAAACTCTATTAATGTTGCCAGGTGGCTGCCGCAACAGTTGTATTATTTTTTTGCATACCGACAATGGCAGCATGCGCAACCACCTGTAATATCTGTGCCGAGCGGCAATTTTGGAAATATTTGCGCAGGGATACTGGCACATATTTCAGGGTTGCCTGTACGGCATTTTATTGCAGCCTGCAATGCAAATGATACGGTACCTGAATTTTTACAAACAGGCAACTATAACCCAAAACCAGCAGTAGCAACGGTTTCTAATGCCATGGATGTTAGCAATCCCAGTAATTTTGTGCGCGTACTCGAATTGTTTCAGCAGCAGGTTGGCAAATTGAAAAATGTATTAAGCAGTACGGGTACAGATGATGCTACAACAAAAGCAACCATTAAGGAAGTGTATAAAAAATATCATTATACTTTAGATCCGCATGGTGCAGTTGGTTATTATGCGTTGAATCAATATTTGAATAAAAATAATGTTGCTGGTCAGCAACCAGCAACGTCGAATGGTATTTTTCTCGAAACAGCCCATCCTGTAAAATTCCCTGAAACTGTTGAACAGGCAACGCATACAAAAATTGAATTTCCTGAAAGCGTAAAATATTTACTGAACAGGAAAAAAGAAAGCATTTTGATGGATGCTTCTTTTGAGAAATTGAAAGAGTGGATGATGAACAGGTAATACTATAATTTTATGCTTCAATAAAATGCCGGTAATATGAACACGCATTTAATCATTACAAAACCCGCTGCAGACGAATATCCTGAATGGTTTGCCACTGAAATAGAACTGGTGCATTATAATGACTTGATTAGCGGCCTTGATGATTCATTCCGTAAAACACTATTTTCCCTGGAGCAATTAACCTCTGAAGACCTTGCCTACCGCTATGCTCCCGGCAAATGGAGCATTAAACAGATATGGCAGCATATTATTGATGTGGAAAGGGTTTTATGCTACCGCGCTTTGCGGTATGCAAGAAAGGATGAAACAATTTTATCAGGCTTTGATGAAAACAAATATGCCGCTGTAAGCAATGCAGATACAAGAAATATGAATGACATACTTCGTGAATATTCCGCTGTAAGAAACTCCACCATTGAATTACTGAAAAGTTTCACTGCAGCCATGTTTATGCACCGCGGCACTGCGGGCAAATCAAATATGACTGTACGTTCAGTGGGCTATTTAATGCTGGGGCATGAAATACACCATGTTCATACTATAAAGGAAAGATATTTGAAGCGCTGATTGCTTTGTTGCCAATAGCACAGAACGTATAAGTGAGTGACACAACAGTTGATGCCACAAAGGTTTCAGCCCTTTACAAAAAAATCTTCTCTTATTTTACGGGTACCATTTTTATACAAACAGGTTGGTCAATATCAATCTTCACATTTGTATCGGTAAGCAACCCGTAATTTTTATTGATCACAAATATCTGGATATTGTTGCTGTCGCGGTTGGCAACAAGTAAAAACCTTCCGGTAGGGTCAATCATAAAATTGCGCGGATGTGCGCCCACGGGTACATGCGCAGCTTCCAGCAATGTGCCGTCGCTCTGCACTTTGTAATGCGTAATATCATTTGCAGTACCGCGGTTGGAAGTAAATAAATATTTCCCGTCGGGTGTTACATGTATATCTGCGCTGCCTTTATCTGCCTTGCCTGCGGTATTATCCGATGCGATTGTTTGCAGTTCAGTTAATTTTCCGTCATTATAGGAATACACAATTACTTTACCTGAAAGTTCATTAAGCAGGTATGCAAATTTGCCATTGGGATGAAAAGTAAAATGGCGCGGGCCGCTTCCGTCAGGTACTTCGGTGTAAGCCGGGTCTGCGTCTGTTAATGGTGTGGCAGGATCGTTTGCATTAAAATGATAGCAATACAAACGGTCATTGCCCAGGTCAGTTATATATACATATTTTTCATCGGGTGAAAACATGGCGCAGTGGGGGTGCGGCATTTCCTGCCGCTGAACATTCACACCATATCCTTCATGTGCAATGGTTTGTACGGGCGGCTGCAAACTGCCGTCAGCATTGGTTTTCAGCACGCTTAAATTTCCACCGCTGTAGTTTACCACAATCACATTCTTCCCAGTAGAGTCAATGGTAATATTGCATGGATCATCACCGCCGCTGGGTTGTTTATTTAAAAGATGCAGCTCGCCTTTCGTTTTATCAAAAGTAAAAGCAGTTACGGATCCTGAAGTATCCCCGTGGTTTTCATTTACACAATACACAAATTTCTGATCTTTTGAAAAGCAGAGAAAGGAAGGGTTTGAAATGCCCCCCGCTTTGCTGATAAAAGTCGCTTCCCCTTTATTGGGGTTGAATTTATACACATAAATACCAT
The DNA here is from genome assembly GCA_038207175.1 of Chitinophagales bacterium. GTDB lineage: Bacteria > Bacteroidota > Bacteroidia > Chitinophagales > Chitinophagaceae > JBBRAD01. Next base: position 18,761 of record JBBRAD010000033.1, on the reverse strand, counting down.
CGCTTTTGCTGGGCGCATTTGTGTATGTGCCCACGAGCATATAATAAACTGGGTTTTGCGCATTTGCAAAAGCGCAGATAAAAATGGAAAGAACTGCAAGAAATTTTTTCATGTAACGATTTTATGTTGGCTAAGATAAAGAAACTATAATGCTAAAATAAAAGATTAAAATATTACAGTGCAGTACAGGTGGATTTATTAACAAAAAAAATAAGGCGGCCGCTGTACAACGGGCCGCCTTATTCAGCTAACAGTAATTATCGTTTTATTGAATCACTAATTTTTGTTTTGTATTTATTCCTTCCCCTTCAATTTTTATATAATATACACCCGCCGCCAAATGCGGAAGGTTTATCTGCATATACTGTCCGTTCATAGTATATGTTTTTACCTGCTGCCCAACTGTATTCATTAAATACACCTTCAAAGATTTGGTGTTGCCGCCAATAGTTATCGAAACCCTGTCTGTGGCCGGATTTGGTGTAATTATTACAGCGTTTGACAATCCCGTAAAATTCACCAGCCTTACTTCTGAATAAGTAAACCTTCCATCTTTGTCCACCTGGCGTAAACGGTAATAGTTATTGCCTGAAAGCGGCGCTCCATCTGTGTATTGATAACTCTTTGTGCCGTTGCTGAAACCTGCTGCGGGAAGAGAAGCAATTTCGGTAAACACATTTCCATCAACACTTCTTTCAATAGCAAATTTTTCTGTATTCAGTTCCTGTAAAGTTTTCCATTGCAGTAAGGAAACCTTGCCCTGCTGAACGGCGGTGAACGGTCCCCAGATTACCGGGAAAACACCACTGTTAATAGTAGTTAAAGTATCAGCAGAAGCTTTTAGCTGGTTGTTATTATCAAACATCTGAGCAAGATTATATACGGCGGCCTCACTTTTTAAAATTATATCATCCAGATACCACCCTTCAAAATTGAGATTTTGGTTTTGAACATCTGTAGCAAACAGGAAACGTAGTTTTACGTTTTTACCGGCAAAAGAAGTAAGGTTTATTGTAGTTTGTATAAACCCACCACTGTTTGCAGTGAATGCATGCCTCCCTTTCAATTGAGTATCATTATCTGAAGGATCAATACTGCCATTATAACCATTCACCGTCATGTATGGCCCCGCATCCTGCCAGGTAGTACCATCATCTGTACTGATTTCTACAACACCACCGTCATATCCCGGTTCCACATCATAATAATGCCAGAAACTTAATAAACTGATGCCTTTTAACGGATATGCATTTTTTGTTTCAAATGCCTCATTAGTAGGGGTTATTACATCTTCGGCAAACAATGCATTAGGCGTACTGTGGCTTCTGCTATTACTCACTGTCCATGCAGTGCCGCTGGTTGAATTGTTTTTCCAGTCAGACGGAAATGAAGTTCCGGCAAATGGTTCATTGATATGTTCTATAGCAGGAAAATAAGTACCAAGATTTGTTTTCACTGTTATAGTATAATCATGGCTTTCACCGGCAGCAAGATTAATACCGCTGATGGTTACGGTATTTGCACCTGCGTTATAAGTGCCGTCACTGCTTACATAAGTTACATTATTTGATAAAGTATCTGTAATAGAATAATTACTCACCCCACTGCATTGTGAGGCCTGTAAATGCAGCGTGTAAGTTATGGGCTCACCCTGCGCTGCATCTGCTTTATCAGCATGTTTTACAAATGCTGGTGTACTTAAGGAAGTAAAATCTTCGGTTTGATCATTTGTGCTGTTTGAACTACCTTCTTTTGCATTTACACCCATACCTCTTCTTGCAAATGCACTCCAGATAGTGCAACTGTATTTGCCGGCATATAAAAGCGTATCCGCTTTTAAAATAGCATCCCTTGCATCAAGAAAACCAGGGCTGCATTTCTGTAATTTTAATCCCTCTGTTACTAATTTCAGAGCTACAGAGTTACCGCCCATGCCGTCAGAGTTGTACAAGTCAGGATTGATTCCATCGGTTTGAATAATTGCCCAGGTCATATCCCATAGTGTTACACACCATATCTCACCAATATTATGAACTTCTCCGCCGGATGAAGCAACGCCTGCATAAGTCCATGGGTTGATAGACATATCTGTTGAATATGGGTAAGTTCTTATACCCGGGCCGGTTATGGGTTGGTTTAAAACATAAGTACCAATGGGATGAGCTTTTGCGCCATCAGTTATTTGAGCAGTTGCCCAGTTTGTAGTAACCATTATAGCAAAATAATCACTCCAGCCTTCACCACCTTCTTCTGCATTACCAAGGCAACCTGTATTTGATGGCCCCCCTGTAAGCCTGTTTGAAATACCATGTGTGTATTCATGGGCTATCACACCATTATCCACGTCTCCATCCAGTTCCGGTGAAGCCGTAGTAAATAAATACATCTGCATACGCGGGTTACTACCATCTGGCGGTGTCCCAAAATTTGCATTGTTTGTCCCGCTCCCATCCTGCCCGTCAGCAAATACATAATCATTACCTAATCCACCACGGCCAAGGTTATTTTGCTGGAAATTGCCGCTTACTTCATCAAAGCCATAGAGATAAGAAACATCATGCATAATATTGTTCCAGTAAAAAAGATTAGTAAGTGCAAAGCCCCGGTTTATAGAATCAGTAGGCGGTGTTGTAAAATTTGGCAGGTAATCAAAAGTTAAAGAAGGTTGCGGGGTGGAAGATAATGCCCTTTTTCCATTACCATTATTGCCGTTGCTATCTTCCTGTGACAATACATTATTTCCTCTTGAATATTCATAAACATGCGTGCCATCATCGTTCCACTTTAAAGTAGTAGCATTACTGCCTGCGGGTGCAAGTGTCCACGGGTCTGTGTGCAGTGCAGGTGCGCCCCCGGGATGTATCGGGCTTTCTGCGGGAAAACGGACTACGCGGTAAGTGGCAGTTGTAAGGCTTTTTAAATTTTTTGCAGATCCGGGTTGTGGTGACACAAAATTATTTTCAAAATTTTGCGGGCCAAATATTTTTTTAGCGGGCTGTGCAGAACCCCAGTTATCATTTACGGTATAATTGTCTTTACCAATTACCAGGCCGTTAGATGCATTTACTTTTACTACCCAGTAATCTGATTTTCCTACGGGCTGTATTTCTACATGCCAGCTTAGGGTTAACTGTTTGCTGTTTGCCGGGTATTCCCATATTAATTTTGTTTTTATATTATTTGTTGCAATACCAAGATTGCCAAATTCAGTTTCTTTTGCAGCCCCAGGTTTTTGTGAAAGCTGAATAAAAGAAGCCGGCGCTTTTAACTGCAAATGCATGGCCGCTGCCCTTACCGCATCCGCGGCAGATAATGCAGGCGCAGCGGGTAATTTTGCAGCAGCATCAATTGGGTACATTTGGGCGCCCGCTGCAGAAATCAATTTGCCATTTTTAAATGCAAGCACTTTGATGGTATTGTACACATCAATGCCCCTGAACGTTTGCTGCAGGTAAACTAAGGTAGCGCCTGACAGTTGATCGTAATAAGCATCTGAAATCCTTGTATCAGATAATTGTGCGGATGAAATGCCAATAGCAGCAGCGTTTTTTTGTACCAGCGCCTGCGCCGCAGCGGTACTTACAAGGTTTTGTGCGTTTGCTTTTTGAAGGCTGCACACAAAAACCAGACAGAGAAAAGCAATTGGTTTAAAAGGAGTAAAAAACTTTCTCATAAGTGTAGTTTAATTTTTTTTTGGAAAGTAAATATAATGGTAAGAATTATCAGAAAATAAAAAATCTTACCTGTCTATTGAATGTGTAGGGTATAAAATATTCTGCCATTACAAAAAAGAAATGCTGAAATATTCAATGAAATGTTTGCCGGAGTAGAAATTATCCTTCATAATCATCCCACGCCGGTAATTCATCCAATTTTTGTGTGGTGCCCGCAAATGTTTGCACAGCCAGTGTTTGCATGCCATTTGTTACTACAAGAAACCTCACATCGAGCGTAATATTGTAGCGGAGTATTTGCTCAATTACAGAATCAGTAAGCGGCACATTCATTTCCTTGCATTCCACAATCATCCAGGGTTTGGACGATTTATATAGCACAATATCGCAACGCTTTTTCAGTTCTCCCAGTTCAATTTCTTTTTCAACGGCAATTAATGAAGCGGGGTAATTTTTTATTTGGATAAGATACTGTATAAAATTCTGCCGCACCCATTCTTCCGGTGTAAGCCTCAGCCATTTCTTTCTTACTTCATCAAAAATAAATTCTTTTCCGGTTTCCTTTTTTATTTTAAAACCGTGATGCGGATATTCAATTTTAAGCATGCACAAATGTACCCGAAAATGCTTTTGTATATTTACTGAATTTATATGGGGATGAACTTTGAGCGGTGAGCGAAAAATAACAGGCCATTATGATTCCTGAAATATAAAAGAAGGGACAAAAAAAATTATCATGAAAACAAAAGAAGAAATTGTACAAAACTGGCTGCCGAGGTACACGGGTGAGGAATTGAAAAATTTTGGCAAATATATTTTGCTTACCAACTTCAGTAATTATGTGCACCTGTTTGCTGCATTAAATAAAGTAAAAATAATTGGAAAAGATAAACCTTTTCAATGCGCTACTGCGAACGGCATAACCATTATTAATTTCGGTATGGGCAGCCCGCAGGCTGCAACAGTAATGGATTTGCTGGGTGCCATTGAACCCAAAGCAGTTTTATTTCTTGGCAAATGCGGCGGGCTGAAAAAAAGAAACAAGTTAGGTGATTTGATTTTGCCCATTGCGGCAATACGTGGCGAAGGAACATCCAATGATTATTTTCCGCCCGAAGTGCCCGCCATGCCTGCATTTGCGCTGCAGAAAGCGATCTCCACAACTATACGTGATTATAAAGTTGATTACTGGACGGGCACAGTTTACACCACCAACCGCCGTGTGTGGGAACATGATGAAGCGTTTAAAAATTACCTGCAAAAAATAAGGGCCTATGCCATTGATATGGAAACAGCAACTATTTTTTCCGTAGGTTTTTATAATAAAATACCTACAGGCGCTTTGCTTTTGGTAAGTGACCAGCCCATGATACCCGAAGGTGTAAAAACAAAAGCAAGTGATAGAAAAGTTACCGCGCAGTTTGCAGAAAAACATTTGAAGATTGGAATTGATTCGCTGAAACAGCTTATCAATAATGGTTTAACAGTAAGGCATTTGAGGTTTTAAAATAAAATATGAAAAACCTGCTTACCATAGAAAATTTATCTGTTGATTTTATAAACGATGAATCTGCCGGTTCTGCATTGCAGGATATTTCCCTGTCAGTAAACAAAGGAGAAATAGTTGCCCTTGTTGGTGAATCCGGTTCGGGAAAATCTGTTACTGCATTATCCATTCTTCAACTGCTGCCATCACCACCTGCAAAATATAAAAGCGGGAAAATATTTTTTGGTGATGAGGAAAAGGAGCTTGAACTGCTGCATCTTTCCCAAAAAGAAATGGAACAGGTAAGGGGAAATAAAATCGCCATGATCTTCCAGGAACCGATGACTTCACTGAACCCTGTAAAGGTTTGCGGGGCGCAGGTTTCAGAAGCTTTAGTGCTGCATAAGAAAATAAATAATGACGAAGCAAAAATAAAAACGATTGCGCTTTTTGAACAGGTGCAGTTGCCCAAACCTGCTGAAATTTTTTACCGTTACCCGTTTCAGCTAAGCGGCGGGCAAAAACAAAGGGTGATGATTGCCATGGCCATGAGTTGCTCCCCGCAACTGCTCATTTGTGACGAACCAACAACAGCGCTGGATGTAACGGTGCAGAAAAATATTTTGCAGCTTATACAATCACTGCAGCAGCAAACAAATATGGGCGTAATTTTTATTACGCATGACCTTGGTATTGTATCAGAAATTGCAGACCGCATTATGGTTATGTACAAAGGAAAAATTGTGGAGGAAGGTATTACTGATGAAATACTGGTTCACCCAAAACATCCTTATACAAAAGCATTGCTTGCGTGCAGGCCATCACAGCATAAAAAAGGCGAAAGGCTGCCGGTGGTAAGTGATTTTATAAATGAAGAAAGTTTAGAGCAATCAGGTTTCAGCAATGAGCAACAGTCATTTTTAAGTACGAAGCCGACAACTTTCAACTGTCAATTATCAACTATTTTATCTGTTCAAAATCTTAACATATGGTTTCCTTCCAAAAAAACATTTACTGGTAAAATACTGGAATATACAAAAGCAGTAAATAATGTAAGCTTTGAGGTATATAAAGGAGAAACACTTGGCCTTGTTGGGGAATCGGGTTGCGGCAAAACCACGCTGGGAAGGGCTTTGCCGGGTTTAATACAACCAACAAACGGCAATATTTTTTTTAATGGCAGCGATATTTCAAAATTGTCAAATGCGGAAAAAAAATCCTTACGGAAAGAGATGCAGATTGTTTTCCAGGATCCGTATTCATCACTCAACCCACGAAAAAAAATTGGTGATGCCATTGCTGAACCCTTATTAGTACATAAACTTTTTGCCACTGCAAAACAGCGTAAAGAAAAAGTAATTGAGTTGATGGAAAAAGTAAATCTTTCACCGGAATATTACAACCGCTACCCACATGAATTCAGCGGCGGGCAACGGCAGCGCATTGTAATTGCAAGGGCGCTTGCGCTTGAGCCTTCATTTGTAATATGTGATGAAAGTGTAAGTGCGCTGGATGTAAGCGTACAATCGCAGATATTGAATTTATTAAATGATTTAAAATACACATTCAACTTTACCTGTATTTTTATTTCGCATGACCTTTCTGTGATCCGCTATATCAGCGACCGCATTATGGTTATGAACAAAGGCAGGATTGAAGAAACAGGTGATGCAGAAGAAATATACAATCATCCAAAAACAGCATATACAAAAAGATTGATTTATTCAATTCCAAAAGCCGTGATTGGAAATATTGAATAGTTTTTTATACCAGGGTTATTATGCTTGCACAGCAGCAAACAGAACGCTGAAGTGTGCGACGCAACAGTGTTTCATAGTAGTAATACAGTCCGGTTCACAAAAAAAAAATGACTCTTATTTTCTGTTGCCTGTATATGCAATTGGTTGCGGTGGCATTATTATTACGCTGTAGTCCTCAGCCTGACCGGCTCCGTCATTTGCAGTCCCGTGCAGTTTACACGCAGAAGGTGCAGGTACCGCGGGGTTATCAGCAACTACGCGCATGCGCAAAGGAATGCCTGTAACAACACCTGTGGATGGAATGATTATTTTTTTCGTTGCTGTATCAGTGTACATAGACAATACTGTTTCGTTTGCATCTGCAAAATCCCCGTCATTATTATAATCAATAAATACTTTTATACGGTGCGGGTTTCCATAGCTGCCTGTTACCGTAAGTTTATATGATTGCCCCTGCATAACCGTAGTGGACTGGTTGCAGCTCCTGTCCACATAACTGCTGCCGTCTGCCAGGCTGCTGCCTGAATAAACACTGAGTGTATTAAACTCTACTTTCTGTACGCCATAATAATGTGATAAACCATAAGTGGCAGTGAGTGTGCATGCAACAGCGGGTGATAAACCATCAGGAGCAGTTAAAGCTTTTGAAGTAACAAGCCCGTAGCGAAATGCAAGCAGTGCAGAACGTGCCCTTGTTTTCTGCCCGTCTGTAAACATCCACTGGCAGGCGGTATAACCCATATAATTATTGAGCACTGAATAATTCTTAATTGCATCCACCACAATAAATGGCTGGTTACTGTTGCAACTGTTTGTGGAAGTGCCGCAGGGCACGTTTAATTCCACTTCCGTATCGCAAACTTTATCACCTTCATTGGCGCAGTCATCATTGGCGGCGCAGGTGGTTTCATTTCCATCATCATGAAAAGGATGGTAAAGACTAAAATAATGCCCCATTTCATGCACGATGGTTTTATTTGTTCCATCAATAACACTTGCCTGTAAAACAATACCATCAATGGAGGCGGAAGTATATTCAGGAAAATAAGCGTAACCTCCGGGTGAAGTGCTGCTGCCATTGATCTTATTTACTATCCATATATTTATATAATCCGTATTCGGCCACCAGCTTAAATTTTTTACAAGCACTTCATCTGCACTTCCTGCATAATTAATATTCGTAATTCCACCGGAAGCATAATTTGTAACGCTGCTGCCGTTTACACGGTTAATGCCGCCGGTTGCGGTACAGAAAGGAGATTTGATGGCTAACTGAAATTGTATTTTCATATCAGCGCCGCCGTCGTTATTATCTTTTTTGCGCCAGGAATTGTTGAGATTTTTTATCATAGCATTTATCTGCGCAGTTGCCGGGTTATCCGCAGAACCAATACTGTCGCCAGTATTTATTACATGAATAACTACAGGAAGCGTGTACACTATGTCTTTATCTGCAATGGAGGATAATGGGGTTTGAATTTTTTGAAATACTGCGGCCGGTTTTTTATTAATGCGGAAATCATGCTGCAACATCTTCCACCCGCATACGTGTTCATTATTTTGCGCATTTATATTTGTATCCGCAATGCACGAAAAAATAAAATTAAATATTACAGACAGCCAATATTTCATAACATAAAAGTAGGGTTATATTTTATTTTTATGTGCCCTTTTTTTATACTTTGTGGCATCAACTGTTGCGTCGCACGCTTGTACGTTTTGTTCATTATTGAGCAGGCCAGTTTTTATTTAATGCGTAGTTTTTCAATCATTTCTTTCACAGAAATTATCTGTGCATACAATTCATCCCAATTTTTCTTATCCATAATTTCATCTGTAAATAATTTGCTGCCCATACCCACGCAAACCACACCGGCATTAAACCAGGCAGCAAGATTTTTTTCATCAATCCCCACTCCTCCCGTTGGCATAAATAATGTGCCGGTAAATAATAGTGTAACCGCCTTTACAAAATCCGGCCCAAGTATATTACCGGGAAATAATTTTACAAGTACCGCGCCGTTATTTACTGACTGCTGGATTTCTGTCGGCGTCATGCACCCCGGAATATAAAATAATTGCTGTTGGCTGCAATACAATGCCACAGCGGGTTCGGCAACAGGGCTTACCATAAAATCAGCACCTTTATCCACAAATATCTTTGCCTGTCCTTCATCTTTAATAGTGCCAATACCCAGCAGCATGCCCGGCATTTCTTCATCAGCCATTCTTTTTAATGCAGTAAAATTTGAAAGCGCATGGTGCCCGCGGTTGGTGAATTCAAAAACCCGTAAACCAGCTTTATAACAGGTTGCCATTACCCGTTTGCAAATTTCCAAATCATCATGATAAAATACAGGAATCAGTGCAGTTTCGCGGAAAGCTGCAATCATTTTTGTGGTTGAATTATTGTTCATGGTTGCGGATAAGTTGTAAAATTTCTTCTTTGACGGCTGTATTAAAATCACCTTTTATAAAAAGTTTTTTATACGCCGCCGCCGTTGCAAATTCAATTATTTCTTTATCAGTCATATTTGCATTGATGGCATAAATTAACCCTGCCATAAAACTGTCGCCGCTGCCAACCCTGTCAATCACTTTATTTGTTTCATATTGCTTTGAAGTTTCCATTACGCCATTATGAAAATGCGTTGCATAGTACAAATTATGCGCTGCTGAATTTGAAAAACGAAAAGTGAATGCCGCTCTCTTGCACAAAGGAAATTTATTTATAATTTCTGCGGATACTTGCTTCGCTGCAAATAAATAGTTCTCTTTTGAACCACTGCACAAAAGTTTTTCATCTAAAGAAGTACCAAGCATTTTATTTGCCGACCATATATTCCCCATCACCACATTGCAATACTGCACAAGCTCCGGCATAATTTCAATTGGCTGCTTTCCGTATTGCCATAGCTTTGACCTGTAATTCAAATCTGTGGAAATAATAATCCCTTTTTTCATAGCTGCCTGCAATGCTTCTTTGCAAACCGCTGCAATATTATTATTCAGTGCAGGCGAAATAGCGCTCCAGTGAAACCATGAAACGTCTTCCAGTATCCTGCCCCAGTCAATTGTTCCGGGTTTCAGTTCGCTGAAAGAAGAAAAATTCCGGTCATACACAACAGTATCGTGCTGCAAATCACTTCCCTGGTTTAAGTAATAAGTGCCAATCCTTTCTCCCATATAAATCATTTGATTTGTATGCACGCCAGTATTTTGCAAATGCTTATTCAGTTCGTGCGAAAGTAAATTATCCGGCATAGCGCTTATATAACTTACATCCGAACCCCAGCGCGCCAAAGCCGCAGCTACATTGGCTTCGGAGCCACCAATATAAAATTGGGAAAGGTTGTTCTGCCAGTCTGGTGAAAAGCGCAGCAGCACTTCGCCGAATGAAATAATTTTTTGCTGTGGCATATTGTAAAGTTAACGGAAGTATGCCGTGAAACGTGAGACGTGAAGAATGAAAACTTTATATTTCTATTTTCCTGAATAGCTCAACAAAGTTTAAAAGTAGAAGAGTGTGACGCAACAGGTGATGCTATGAAAATTAAAGCCGGGTACATAAAAAATAGAATATGCGCTTATGAAATTGCCCTGTCCAAATGCACATAACCGCCATCCACATGTATTAATTGCGCTGTGGTGTGACTGGATGCATCAGATAATAAAAACGCAGCCATGGCGGCAATTTCTGCCGCTGTTGTCATACGGTTTTCAAAAGGTATTTTTGATAAAATAGATTTTAATTTTTCCTGCGGGCGGGGTAATGTATTTATCCATGTTTCATAGAGGGGCGTGTAACATTCGGCCACAATAATTGCATTTACACGGATGCCATATTTTAATAATTCAACTGCCCACTCACGTGTAAGTGCATTGCGCCCGCCGTTTGCCGCAGCATACGCAGAAGTGCCGCCCTGCCCGGTTTCTGCAGTTTTGGAGCTGATGTTAAGAATGGCGCCTTTTGATTGGATCAGGGCGGGCAGGCAGTATTGCGCCATTAAATAATAATGAACCAAATTTTTATGCAGTGATGCCATAAATTTTTCATAAGACCCATGTTCAAGGTTTACGCCATCATTCACGCCGGCATTATTTACAAGGCCATCTATGCGGTCAAATTTTTTAATCACTTCATCTGCCACGGATTTGCACTGCATAGGATCCGTTAACTCTGCAACAAGCTGGGATGCTTTGCCACCAAGCATTTCAATTGACTGAACCGCCTGTAAATTATCTGTTTCATTTCTTCCAATAATAACAGGAACAGCTCCTTCTTTTGCCAAAGTTTGCGCAATGCCAAGCCCAATACCTTTTGCACCGCCTGTAACAATTATTATTTTACCGCTGAGATGTAAGTCCATACAATAATTTAAATATTATAAAATTTTGCACAAGTGATTCCCCACAATAATTCTTTTTCCGCGCCTGATAAATGCGCTGTTGATTCATGTACAATATTACAAACTTCATTGTAAGAAGCAGCCACAAGACATACAGGCCAGTCGCTGCCAAACATTACGCGGTTTACAGAAAATGCGTTGAGCACTGTGTCAACATAAGGCTTAAAATCTGTTGCTTCCGGGGTTTTCCAATCCGATTCTGTAACCATGCCTGAAATTTTGCAATACAGGTTTTCAAAAACAGCAAGGGCTTCCATATCTTTTTTCCATAGGCGGATTTCATTTTTTTTGATATAAGGTTTTGCAAGATGATCAATAACAAAAAGCTGTTCAGGGAATGCTGCCACCAGTTCAGGAACATATTTCAGTTGATCGGGAAAGATGAGGATATCGTAAGTAAAACCCAATTTTTTTAAATGGCTGATACCGGTTTTAAAAGCAGGCTGCAGCATTAAAGCACGGTCTTTTTCTCCCTGCAAAATATGCCTGAAGCCTTTTAGTTTTTTATAATTTCTGTAGTGATATAATCTTTCTTCAATATTTGCAGACTGCAAATCAACCCAGCCCACAATGCCTTTTATACATTCGTTTTCATTTGCAAGCTGAATTAAAAAACCTGTCTCTTCTTCAGATTGCCTTGCCTGCACAGCAATACAGCCGTTGAAATTATTTTCAGCAAGGTGATGCAATAAATGCTGAGGTAAAAAATCATGTTGAATTTCCTGCATATCATTATTTATCCACTCATATTGGACCGGGTCATATTTCCAGAAATGCTGGTGTGCATCTAAGCGCATGCAGTATTTTTTTGTTGAATAAAGTTATGCTGCAGAAGTGTGCGACGCAAGAAAAGCTTAATAAAAGCAATGCAGCCGGGAACAAAATTTTATCAAACATTAATTGCCATCATCATCCGGGTTGTACCTGTTCCGCTGGCTGTTATCATCGTCAAAAAAATTCAATGCGCTTTTATGCTGTGTAAAAATTAATTCAGTAAGCTGGTCTGCAAATTGTATGGATGCAGGTTCATCATCTTTTAGTTTTTTATCAGTTGCTTTTACAAGTATATCATTGCTGTTTACTTCTTTTAAGTTTTCAGGCTGTATGCCGCTGATACCGATATGCCAGTCATCATCTTTTTTTATTTTGTATTTAAAAAAATAAACATAGCCTTTTTTATCATTTAAAGAAACTGGTTGCTTACCCACGAGGTTTATATCACTGAATTTTTCTTCACCCTTATCATTCAGCAATAATGACCTGGCAATATCTTCCTGTTTTTTATACCTTACAGGAAAAAGTTCCGTATGTTTTATTTTTTCCAGGCGGGCTAAAAGCCTTGCCCTGTAAGCGTCTTTGGAGGCAAGGTTCAATAAAACGGAATCGGCAACTTTTTGCCCATTGCGTATCAGAAGAATGGCTGCGTTTAACTGTACGCTGGGGTCACGGGATTGCAGAAGCTTGTCGAAAAATTTTGGAATAGCCGGGTTGCTGTTATAAAACGGAACAAGCAGTACGGAATAATCTTCTATACCGGAGGAGGAAGAACCTGAAGAGCTGCTATAGGAATTTATATTACTGTAATCAGTATTAATATCATTATCTTCTTCTTTTTTATTTTCTTTCTCTAATAATTTCTCGTCCAGGTTTTGCTGCTTTTTCAGTTCAATTTTTGCGTCAAAATATATTTTGCTGTAGTAAGGTTCATAATCTTTTGCTGATAAATAACCGCTGTCAACCATAGTGCGGAGCAAATTGTTTACAGGCTCTTTGTAATCTTCTATGGTAGCAAGCTGCAGTATATCCGGGAACAGATCTTTCGCCAGTTTTAAAGAGTCTTCAAAATTTTCAAATAAAGTATTATAATCATCTTCATCATCAAATACAGGCGGGTCCTGCAACAGCAGGGTTTTTAAAAGTGTATAGGATGATTGCGTGGTAAGATTTGCCAGTGATGATAATACTTCATCCTGAAAATAAGCCGTATCCGATGTTTTAATATAAATATCATGGAGTTGCTTCACCACTTCACCGGTACAGCAACTGTCATCAATGTATCCGAGTTCTGAGATGAATTTTGATTTCAGTTCAAAATAATCTTTATCGCCATAATGCAAAGCATCAATGGCGGAAATAATTCCCGGCAGGCCGTCAGGGCCAAAATATATATGTACGATAGCGTCATCGGCGCTTTTCTTTACTGCCGAGTCTTTGCTTTTATAATCTTTAAAGAAAACATCTAACTTATTTTCAAATACAGAAGGGCCAAGCTTTTTTTCAGCGGGTCTGAAGCTTTCAAAAAAAGTTTTTATAAATGCGCTTTGCTTATTTATGGTATCGCCCAGCGTGGTGATCCTGTACATGCGGTTATCTTTCAGCAATATGTATGAAGTGATTTGCCTTACTGTATTTGTATCCCGGAGGGTAATTTTATAGCCTTTGCATGAATCAGTGACGGTAATAAATTTTTTCTCTTTTAACACCATATCACCATCATTGTCTTTAAGGCCAAGTTCATTTTTCCAGAATTTTGCAGAATCCCTGCTGTAATAATATTTCGGATATTCCTGCACGTTTACCAGTATGGCTTCACCGGTTGTATCGTTTTTAAACAAAGCGCTTTCATTTTTGGGCCAGTAAGATGCATTGCCCTGTATTTGTTTCAGCGTTTCATCATTCATCGTCTGGCTTACCAAACTTATCAAAGCAGGGTCAAGCGAAGGCTGCACAGGCGTTTGCACAGAAAAATGAAGCAGTGTATCTGTAAAAACAGAAGCTTTGGGATATGTAAAGCCTGTAAAAGAAAATGATGAAAAAAATTGCGCGCCGGCATTTGCTTTTTTGCTGCACCGCTCTGCAAGCAGGTAATAATGCGGGCCACGCAAAACCGCTTCTGCATTAATAATGCCGCCATCTTTTAAAGTAAATTCCATGCGCAGCGCATGATAGCCGTTTTGCATTATATAATTACGGCTGGTTTCTTTATCAATAATTTCAGACTTCTTAAAACTCTCTTCCATGAGACCCAGGTCAAAAGTATCCTCTTCCAGGAAGTCGTAATTATCCACTGATTTTTTCCAGATGATGTAAGCATTGCCGTTCTGCGTGTCTGCAGCTTCATATTCAATACGGTCAATATTATCGGAATTGCCTGTATTAATGGTTATATGGGGTTCCTGCGGAAGCATTACGGAGAAACCTCCGGATGCAGGTGTAAACTGCTGCCATACAGTACCGCTATTTTTTATGCTGATGGAATTAAAAAAAGTTTGAGTTTCACTTCCATCCACATAATCATCATTCCCGCTCATTTTAAAAACAAGTATTTCAAAAGGTGTAACGATGATATTGTAATGCTGCAGATCTCCGCGCCTGGTGCGGTTTACAATATCATAACCGGGATAACCATTTTTAACAATAAGTTTTTTGCTGATGATTTTACCCGGAATATCTTCATACAGGACGCTGTCAATTTTTTTCATTACATCTTCCTGCGTTTGGCCAAGCAAAGGCGCATGTGTTTTTACACGTGTAAGCATATAATATGCACCGTTATCCATATCAGCATATTGTGCGCTTTCATTGCCTGATGGTGCATAATAAGAAGCAGAAGGGCTTTTTTTATACAACGGGCCGGGCAACTGCATGCTTACAAAGCCATCACCGGTAGTTACAGGGCGAAATATAACCGGTACTTTCATCTTATCAATAGAATCTTTTTTATCAGCATCCCTGTCTCCCATTAAAATGGGCCGCAGTTTATAGCCCTTTTTCCGAAGCAGTTCAATCACACCCCTTGCGCCCGGCAAATGTGCCGCGCCTACGCCCACAAATAAAGAATTTTTTTTAAGAATAGTGTCAATGGAATTCGCCTGTATTTCGTTACGCTTATAAAGAAATTTTTCAAGATAGGCAGGTGAACTGAAGCTCAGTTTTTCCAGAGAATCCAGCAAATCAAGATCGCCGTTTTTATAGGCGTCTTCAATTTGTTTTTCAATATCCTTCATGGACTGGTCATCGGTACCGGGTTGCTTTTTATTTTTTTCCTTTGCCATATCGGCATAGGCTTCAAAAATTATTTTTTCTGTTTGATAATAGTCTTCCACGCCACCCGCTTTTTTACCGAATTTTCTTCCTGTTTGATAGATATACAGGTCAAGATAAGTGTTCTCTTCATAGTCCTGTTCTGCCTGGTACGTGCGGTAAAGCAGGCTGTTTATCTGCGTAGGCTCCTCTGTCAGTGCGGATTTCAGGTCATCATCATAATTACCCGCCCGGAAAGATTGCTCATTGATATAATTACGTGTGTCATTTTTAAAATAATCACCCATTTCTTTTTGCGATGCCTCCATTTTAAACATATCCCGCTGCCAGTATTCAGGGTTCAACTCCAGTGCTACCATATCGCAACTTTGTATGGCAGTATAAAATGAATCGCTTAAATGAAATACCATCTTCTTGCTTACATGCATGGTGCCGAACAAATACGATGGTTTTTTTAACCCGTTACCGGTTATCTCCCAAAAAACACCGGGATATTTAACAGGTTTGGGTTTCCGGGCCTCTGAAGAAAAAACAATCATCACTGCAATAACACTAATAAATATTTTTCTCATAAATCAATCCCTGTTGTTTCGTTATTAAAACATCTATTTGCATAAAGATGCTTTATATAACAGATTTCATAAAATTTTACATTCAATACTTTAAACCGGGTATATGGTTCCAAAAAATATCTTAACCGGACCTGAAAAAAAATCTCAAAATACGCTATTTCATCCTACCTTTGCACACATTTTAAAAATCATGCCGTAACATGACGCAAGCTGCCCCGTAAGGCGGCGGCGGGCTGCATGTGGCCCGCAAAAACTTTCACCTACATGAAATTATCCCAATTCCGTTTCGATCTCCCGCTTAACCTTATCGCACAAAACCCAACCAAACGCCGTGAAGACAGCCGCATGATGGTGGTGCACCGCAAAACAGGCAATATAGAAAATAAACACTTCAGGGACATTATTGATTATTTTGATGATAAGGATGTTTTTGTGATAAATAATACAAAAGTGTTTCCCGCCCGTATGTATGGACGCAAGGAAAAAACAGGGGCGAGGATTGAAGTGTTTTTGCTGCGCGAACTGAACAAGCCTAACCGCCTTTGGGATGTAATTGTTGATCCTGCACGTAAAATAAGAGTGGGCAATAAATTATATTTTGGTGAAAACGATGAACTGGTTGCCGAAGTAATTGACAATACCACCAGCCGCGGCCGCACCATCCGTTTTTTGTGGAATGATGATGATGAAAGCTTTAAAAAAATGCTTGAGTTTTTAGGCGAAACACCTTTGCCGAAATATATCAAACGCAAACCTGATGAAGAAGACAGGGAACGTTTTCAAACTGTATATGCAAAATATGAAGGCGCAGTGGCAGCACCCACTGCCGGTTTGCACTTCAGCAAAGAGCTGATAAAACGCTGCGAAATAAAAGGGATACGTTTTGCAGAGCTTACGCTGCATACCGGCCTGGGCACTTTCCGGCCGATTGAAGTGGAAGACCTGAGCAAGCACAAAATGGATGCGGAATATTATAAAATTACAGAAGAGGCGTGCACTATTGTAAATAAAGCGAAAGTAACGGGCCAAAGGATATGCTCCATTGGTACTACCACCATGCGCGCCATGGAAACCAGTTTTACTGCACAAAAGTTATTAAAGCCAAGCGAGGGATGGACCAATATTTTTATCCATCCGCCTTATAAATTTAATGTGGCAGATGCCCTGGTGACTAACCTGCACCTGCCTAAAACAGGTTTGCTGATTATGACCTGCGCCTTTGCCGGCTACGACCTTGCAATGGAAGCTTACAAAAAAGCCATTAAAGATAAATACCGCTTCTTCAGCTATGGCGATGCAATGATAGTGATATGATTAAGTTAAGTTGCCCGATTTTAGCTGACAGCAGAAAATATTAAAAAATTGCCCCGTTTTATGCGGGGCTTTGTTTTAAACATAAGATATTTATTTAATAATTTGTAACGAAGAATGCATTATGGCATTGTATTTCTTCGGATCCATGAGCGCATATCTGCAAGCAGGATATCAATGACATAAGCAACGGCAGCCACCCATATACACGCGGCCATAAATAATAAAAAGTTCCAGAAAGGCCTCCGCAATTGGGTTTTAGCAGAAATAGTTTCAGTATGGTGTTTGGTAAGTGTGGTGTTCATAAAAAACGGTTTAATGTCAGCAACGGCGCTTTCACAATGAATCGTTTTACAGAACAGTATGGAAACAAACAAAAATGAAAATAATTTTATGCTATACATTTATATTAATCTGAAGAGCATTTCTTTCAAATCCTCCACTCCTTTTGTGGCAGGTTTTTCAATAGCTGTAAGGTTGTACAGTGATGAAGTATAAGGTATTTTTTTATCAACAATAAATTTTGGTATTTGCCAGGGCGCATAATTCACCAACCCCGCAGCGGGATATACAACTAATGAAGTTCCCACCACTGTAAATATTTCAGCGCTGCGCGCAATGCGTGCCGCTTCTTCAATCATGGGCACAGGCTCTTCAAACCACACTATATGCGGCCTTAGCTGAAAGCCTTTTGCGGAAGTATCCCCAAGCTTTATATCATCCTTTATTTCATAAACCAGTTCTTCAAATTTTTCACAGCGCATTTTAAAAATTTCTCCATGCAGGTGCAGCACATTTTTACTGCCGGCGCGTTCATGCAGGTCGTCAATGTTTTGGGTGATGATATGCACATCAAAATTATTTTGCAGTTCTGCCAGCCCGTAATGCGCTGTATTGGGAACTGCTGCAGCCACATCTTTGCGGCGCTTATTATAAAAATCCAGTACAAGCTGCGGGTCTTTTTTCCAGGCACGCGGCGTAGCTACATCTTCAATACTGTAACCATTCCACAAACCATCACTGTCGCGGAAAGTTTGCAGGCCGCTTTCCGCGCTTATACCCGCACCGGTAAGCACTACTAATTTCTTTTTTGCCATATTATAAAATTAAGCAGGCAAACGGTGAGGATGAAAATGAATTTTATGAGCCGGGCGGATGCCGCATATATGTACCCCACCAAATTATCCTGTACCGGAGCTGCATATCCCTGTCTGTGCGGCGGGAAATAATTCTTAGCCATAATACTTAATTTTTAATGATGTTGAATAATGTTTACTGTATGCTTTATTATATCCCGGAGGGCGCCTCCCGTTAATTCTGCGTTGCCTTCCGATGATTCTGCGTGCTGAGCAGAGCCCTGGTTCTTGCCTTCGCGTGCTGCGTTGTTCACTCCCATGCCCATGTGCTGCTCTTCGGGTAATTCTGCGTGCTGCGCAAGGGCCATGGTTTTTGCCTTCGCGTGCTGCGTTGTTCACTCCCATGCCCATGTGCTGCTCTTCCGGTTA
>JBBRAD010000032.1:0-38218 GCA_038207175.1 Chitinophagales bacterium | reverse complement strand
CTTCAACCTGCCCATGGATAGATCACAAAGTTTCGCGTCTGCCCCAACTGACTAATCGCCCTATTTGGACTCGCTTTCGCTTCGGCTCCGTTAAATAAGAACTTAACCTCGCCAGTCAGGAGCAACTCGTAGGCTCATTATGCAAAAGGCACGCCGTCACATATATTTCAATGCTCCGACCGCTTGTAGGCGCACGGTTTCAGGTACTATTTCACTCCCCTGTTCGGGGTGCTTTTCACCTTTCCCTTACGGTACTGGTTCACTATCGGTGTCTGAGGAGTATTTAGCCTTACCAGATGGTGCTGGCAACTTCATGCAAGATTCCTCCGGTCCCGCATTACTCAGGATACCACTCGTCCCCGTTAATTTGTACTTACAGGGCTATCACCTGCTATGGCTCATCTTTCCAGATGATTCAGTTTGATAACGGCTTCTAAATGTGGTCCTATAACCCCGGATCGGCACGCCGACCCGGTTTGGGCTTGTCCCTTTTCGCTCGCCACTACTCAGGGAATCACTATTGTTTTCTTTTCCTCCCGGTACTTAGATGTTTCAGTTCTCGGGGTTGGCTCCCTTTCGGGTAATACACCTTCAGTGTACTGGGTTGTCCCATTCGGAAATCTACGGATATATCGATCGTGTGCATCTCCCCGTAGCTTATCGCAGCTTACCACGTCCTTCATCGCCTCTCAGACCCTAGGCATTCACCATGCGCCCTTATTTGCTTTAAAAAATTTGTCAGTTATGATCTTGCATATAATCATAACCTTCTTGTAATTGATTTTGCTTTCCCAATATGTCAAAGAACTTATATAAGTACGAGGTACAATGTACCAGGCACAAATACTTGCAGATGTTAAGGTTATGAACCTCCAGGCCTTTTGCCCACATCTATTGTTTGAAAGAACTTTTTTTAACTTGTACTCTGCACCCACATCAATGTATACTTGGTACTTTAAATGTGGAGGATAACGGATTCGAACCGTTGACCCCCTGCGTGCAAGGCAGGTGCTCTAGCCAGCTGAGCTAATCCCCCCGCTGTAGTGTAATTAGTAGACCCGACCAGAGTTGAACTGGTGACCTCTACATTATCAGTGTAGCGCTCTAACCAACTGAGCTACGGGTCTGATTCGGGTACTAACAGTACTTGTTAAAGAGCAATCCGCCTTCGCAAAAGCTATGGTGGATAAATAAAATTGAAAGTTATGAAAGCAACAGCAATGGTATACAGCCGTCTCTAAAAGGAGGTATTCCAGCCGCACCTTCCGGTACGGCTACCTTGTTACGACTTAGCCCCAGTCACCGATTTTACCCTAGGCAGCTCCTTGCGGTTACCGACTTTAGGTACACCCGGCTCCCATGGCTTGACGGGCGGTGTGTGCAAGGTCCGGGAACGTATTCACCGTAGCATTGCTGATCTACGATTACTAGCGATTCCAGCTTCATGGAGTCGAGTTGCAGACTCCAATCTGAACTGAGAGCAGGTTTTTGGGATTGGCTTCATATCGCTATGTTGCAGCCCTTTGTCCTGCCCATTGTAGCACGTGTGTAGCCCTGGGCATAAAGGCCATGATGACTTGACATCATCCCCTCCTTCCTCACGCCTTACGGCGGCAGTTTCAGTAGAGTTCCCAGCATTACCTGTTGGCAACTACTGATAGGGGTTGCGCTCGTTGCGGGACTTAACCCAACACCTCACGGCACGAGCTGACGACAGCCATGCAGCACCTTACTATCTGTGTATTGCTACAAAATGGGCTTTCACCCACGGTCAAATAGCATTCTAGCCCAGGTAAGGTTCCTCGCGTATCATCGAATTAAACCACATGCTCCACCGCTTGTGCGGACCCCCGCCAATTCTTTTGAGTTTCAACCTTGCGGTCGTACTTCCCAGGTGGATTACTTAATGCTTTCGCTCAGACACTTATAGTGTATCACAAATGTCGAGTAATCATCGTTTAGGGCGTGGACTACCAGGGTATCTAATCCTGTTTGATCCCCACGCTTTCGTGCCTCAGCGTCAATATATGCGTAGTAAGCTGCCTTCGCAATAGGTGTTCTATGTCATATCTAAGCATTTCACCGCTACATGACATATTCCGCTCACCTCCACAATATTCAAGACAGAGAGTATCAATGGCAGTTTTCCCGTTAAGCGGGAAGATTTCACCACTGACTTACCTGTCCGCCTACGCACCCTTTAAACCCAGTGAATCCGGATAACGCTTGCACCCTCCGTATTACCGCGGCTGCTGGCACGGAGTTAGCCGGTGCTTATTCATCTGGTACCGTCAAGTGAGAAAGAATTCCCTTTTTTCGTCCCAGATAAAAGAAGTTTACAATCCAGAGGACCTTCATCCTCCACGCGGCATGGCTGGTTCAGACTTGCGTCCATTGACCAATATTCCTTACTGCTGCCTCCCGTAGGAGTCGGGCCCGTGTCTCAGTGCCCGTGTGGCTGATCATGCTCTCACATCAGCTACTGATCGAAGGCTTGGTGGGCCATTACCCCGCCAACTACCTAATCAGCCGCACGCCCATCTTCAGGTGATAAATCTTTAATAATAAGATGATGCCATCTCAAAATATTATGGGGTATTAATCCAAATTTCTCTGGGCTATTCCCCGCCTGAAGGAAAGTTGCGTACGTGTTACGCACCCGTTTGCCGGTCGCCACCTATATATTGCTATACTGTGCTGCCCCACGACTTGCATGTATTAAGCCTGCCGCTAGCGTTCATCCTGAGCCAGGATCAAACTCTCCATTGTAAATGAGTTGATCTGACTATTAAATTCTCTCTCGGAAAAATTAACGTCGGATTTAATTGTGTTTCGCTTTAACCTTACCGTAAACTTTTAAAATTTACGTACTGTTGCTTCCAATCTTTCAAAGATCTTCCGGCGTTTTCTGCCGCCCCTTTTTTGTGGGGTTGCAAAGGTAACCGCCTTTTTTATTTCACCAAAAATTTCTGAGTATTTATTCAGATTTTTTGTTGCATTTTTTTGCTGACATCCCCGCTTTTTACAAACGGGCTGTAAAGATAATAATACCTGATAAGCTATCAAAAGCTGCTGAAAGATTTCCTGTTTTTTTCAGATACTATTTTTCAAGGAACAAGTGCTTTTTTAAAAGCGGGCTGCAAAGATAAGAGTGAAACGGTTACGCTCAAAATTTTATTATTGTTTTTCAATCTTAATCCTAAAAAGAACAACCATTTTTTGAAAGCGGGGTGCAAAGATAACTGCGAAATGATTGCAGCCAAATCTTTTTACTTTCTGCTGAATGCTGACATGATGTAAATCATATACAGAAAGCGTTACAGCGGTAAAAATATTTTTTAATGCATCATTATCAGCTTCTGCAAACAGCGAATTGATCTTTCATTTGTATTTTAAACGGTGCCACCGGCATAAAGTGAAAGCTCCACTGCTTATAACTGACGGGACAGGAATTAATACGATTTGAAAACCTGTAATAACCCACCATCAACAATCCGCACTTTGGTTTAAACAACGATGATACCGTCATTATACTGATACTGCCAGATTAATATACACCCACCCGGTATTAAGATTTTTAGCGATTAAAAAATTTACCTGAGCCGTTAGCAGGCGCTAAAGTATTTTGAATATTTCAATCCTATTGAGGGGTTCACCAATGCGTTCAAAAATCACCCTTACCTGCAGTGATGTAAAGCAACGGCTTATGCGTTCACCTACTGCTTCCTTATGCGGCTGCATACAGGTACGCAATGTTTTTGCGCTACCCCATACTAGCCTGCAAACTCTTTGAGGGTGCAGGGTTTTGCTGTTGTTTCTTTTACCGTTTCCGTAATTTATCCTTTGTATTTATTGTCATAATTCTTTTTAGGGGCCAGGTCTTTCAGCCGCAAACCCTTTTGAATAATGCCCCTGGTTTTATTTGTTTTTTTAATAATCCCCTTTAAAGGCCATGACCTCGTATGCCAGCTTATGGTTTTCAACCAAATCTATTGCATCTGCAGACATTTTTTCGTTGCCGGATATATATTTTAATGTATAACTGCAATTGACTGTCCATTTAACCTGCCACAGGGATGTATCACCGGGTTTTATATTTTTCTCATGCTAAAATATTCCATCTGTTGTAATAATATTCTGGTCAGCAGAGTTTTTCGGATAAGAGTAAAATACACCCTTATGCAATACTGTACATTCTGTTGGTTTGTTTTGCCCATAACAAAGAAATGAAACAACAGGAATAAGCAAGGTGATAAAAATAACCCGGATCAATAATGGTTTCATATTAATATATATGGCGAAGTTGCAAACTTCGCCAAGTGAGTACTTAGGCTAACCGGGAAAAAGTTGCTTTACCAAACCTGGTAAATTTCCCTTGAACCAGTTAAATACATATCCTGATAACCCTGCATTTTTTCTTTCATTTTTTTCATTTCTTCACTGTCCTGCATGTATTTCTGAAAACTCTGCTCATAAGCAGTAAGGTTATCATGTTTAGTTACCATTACTACTTTATTAAAGTCGCCGGTAAGGTCAGTCATAATGTTAACGAGGTCAACGTTATCAGCCATAACTTCTTTAAACAGTTTGGCGAACTTTGAAGCGTTGCCGGGCTTGCAGATAAAGGTATCATGAACGATAATCATAGTGGTAATTTTTAGAAGTGAATAATAATTATAAAGTATTGCTGTACTAAGATAGTAAAGTTTTGATTCTCCGCATATCTCTGCAAAGATTTGTGTGTTAGCCGGGGACATTCGAAAAGAAGGGCGACGTATTAAAAGTTATAAATTTAATATAGATGTGGCGAAGTTGCAAACTCCGCCAAGTGGAGCAACCAGGGAAAGGCTTATAACGCTTTGCTTCATTTTAAATCATTAATTTCATTTAATGAGTGTTGAATATTTTCCCAATGCAGACATTGAAATGCTTAAAATATATGATTATGCTTTGCTTAAAGAAGCATTTGATTATATAGCGCACAAATCATCTGTTGAATTTGGATTTCCGCAAGGCGGCTGCCAGCAAAGAGCTCATATTATGTCCATGATACTGGACAAAAAATACAATATTGAGCACTGCAAAGTTTGGTTGTTTTCTCCTGCTGCTTTAAATCTCTATGATATACGAACATTGTTTGTTCCCGACCCAAATGGTATTACGGAAAATAACAGGATTGAATGGAATTATCATGTTGTTCCTGTTATAAGAGTTAGCACCAGTTATGGTACAGAGCTGATGTTAACTGATCCTTCTCTTAATAATATAAAACCAATTTTATTGCAGGAATGGTTTACATTGATCGGTAACAGCAATATAAGTAAATACAGTTTTTTATTGCCTGATAAATATTTCTTCAACAGCAGTTACATTGATAATGTACTTACCAATGTATTTGACGGTTCATTTTTTAACTTCAACGAACTGGTAAAAGATGACCTTACAATGGAAAAAGGATTAGCCCTGAATGATGTGGCAATGCGAATGTATCACGCATACATACGGCCACATTTAACTGAAGATAAAAATGATGAAAAGCTCAGGGATTTAAAAGAAATTTTTGGTAACGCTACTGTACTTGATCTTTTATTTTCACAAAACAGGAGTGGTTTTTCTGAAAATACCAGTCACCGTTATGTTATGACGAAATATAAAGAGCCTGCGCATGAAGCAAAACAATTGTTTAATGAAAGACTGCTGTTCTGGACAGAATTCACCAACGCACTGCTTTGACAAAATCATTCAATATATGCCGTTTGCCAAGGTTCCTGTCTCCACTAACGTTTATCATATTTTATTCCAGTGCGTGGAGACACACACCGGGGCATCTTTAATTTTATTTACGGACACGAACCAGGGCAGAGGGAAAAGTTATAAACTTTAATATAGATGTGGCGAAGTTGCAAACTTCGCCAAGTGCGGTGTGATTAGTAATTGCTGCAATGAAACCAAATCGTACAAGCGAGTGACACAACAGGCGATGCTATAAAATATTTTCTAAACATTTATTCCTTCTTCAACCTTATCAAAAATCTACCACCGTGCAAGATGTATGGGTATGTTGCTTTGCTCCATGGCATTCCTGCCGGCAGTAAAGATTATGCTGTTATTAATTACGTCAAGCGGGCCAGCGATAAAATAAAAGGCTGCCCAAAAAATGAGCAGCCTTTTTAAATGCAGGTTTTATTTTTTAGTAGCCCGGGTTTTGCACAAGGCTACTGTTTACGTCGGTTTCCCTTTGCGGAATGGGTAAAACTAATTTTTCGTAGTTATAAGCAAAACCATCCACATCCATTTTTAATCTTTTTAAAGTCCAGAGCCGGTCTCCTTCAAATCCAAGTTCACGAAAACGCTCTTCCACAAAATCATCGCCTGATACGGATGCAAGTGGCGCCGCCGCAGCCCTTGCTCTTATAAGGTTTACATCATTCAACGGAGACACGCCACCAATTGGTGAACCCCCTTTTCTATAATTCGCTTCCCCGCGTGTTAGATACATTTCACCAAGGCGTACTACGGGAACTGATTTGTAAAAGGTACTCCATTTAGTTGTATATTTTCCGTTAAAACCACTGATGCTGTAACCATTGTACCAGAAATCTTTTCTTGCATCATTGCCGGAAAAATGCGAAAAATAGGAAGGCACTATCTGCGCGTCGCCGCGGCCGACAGGTTGGGAACCATAGAAGGTAGTAAGGCCGCTGTTACCTGTACCTGCATTGCTTTGTGAAGTTTGAAGCACCACGAAAATATCTTCGGGTGAATATCCGTCGTTATTAAAGGCTTTATCGTAAGGCACCAAAGAAAATTGCGCTGATGCAATTACATCATTGGCCATTGTTGCCGCCTGTGTATAATTGCCCATATTCAAATACACCCTTGCAAGAAATGCTTTTGCAGAATAGTCTCCTGCAGCAACCGCCACGTTCATATCTGAAATGGCCTGATCATACACTGCCTGCACAGTAGCCCTGGCAGGCATATCTTTATTGGGATCGTATGAATAAACAGGATCAAGCCGGATAGGCACACCAAGGTTGCTTGATGCGTTGCCGTCTGAATAAGGAAGGCCGAAAAAATTTACCAGTTCAAAATAAGCAATCCCGCGAAATAGTTTTGCAGTTGCGATTACACCGTCTTTTTCAGTTTGATCGGTAATGATATTTGATTTATCTAAAACAACATTGGTTAAATTGATCAGAGTGTAAGAATTTTCCCAAATATCGGATGCCTGCACAATTGTTTTATCCTGCAGCTTGCGCTGTATATCTTTATAACTGGTAAACGTGCCTACAAAATTTACCTGGTCCTGCGCAGCAAGCAGGTCAGGCACAAAAATATATTCTTCACCAAATGCAGAAGAGCTTTGCAATAATTTATAGCAGCCATTTAATACTGCTTCCACATCTGCAGGAGTTTTTATCTGGTCAGGTGTAATGTTTTGCTGCGGCAGCACATCAAGTTTTTTATTGCATGAACCGGAAAAAAATAAAGCGCCGGTTATTATAAAAAAATATTTTATCGTTTTCATTTTTTTTTAATTTTTGATGAGAGTTTTGGTTAGCCTTTTTTTAAAATTTTACACTAAGTCCAAGCGTAAAAGTTCTTGCCTGCGGGATGGTGTAAAAATCCTGGCTGCTGCCCACATTTGCAATCGTTTGTGTATTTACTTCGGGGTCGCCCGGATATTTTGTTTTTATCCACAGGTTTGTGCCCGCCAGATACACCCTAGCCGATGAAATATGAATCTTCTGTGCAACAGATTTTGGAATTGCATAGCCTAATGTTACATCTTTCAACCGGATATACGAGCCATTATATAACCAGCGTGAAGATGAATTCTGGTAACCCGAGCCATACCAATATCCTATACGCGGTACATTGGTAATATCGCCCGGTTTTGTCCATGCTTTCAGGATATCTGTGGTTTGATTATCCCATCCGTTATAAAAACCATCACTCATAAAATACCCACCCCCGTTGTCTACCATATTACCGGATACAAATGAGAAAAATATACTCAGGTCAAAACCTTTGTAAGAAAAGGTATTTGTAAAACCGCCCGTCCAGTCAGGGTTGCCGTTGCCTAATATTACTCTTGCAGCGCTGCCAAAATCGGTGGTGGGTTTTCCATCTACACCCAAATAAAGGGCATCCCCGGTTGCGGGGTCAACACCTAAAAATTTTTGCCCGTAAAAAACACCAATGGGTTCGCCTTCTATCGCTCTTTGCGTTACAGTAAATCC
Source organism: Chitinophagales bacterium (assembly GCA_038207175.1). Lineage (GTDB taxonomy): Bacteria > Bacteroidota > Bacteroidia > Chitinophagales > Chitinophagaceae > JBBRAD01. Next base: position 29,972 of record JBBRAD010000032.1, on the reverse strand, counting down.
ACCTTCAATTATCTGTCCGCCGATATTTAATACCCTGTTTTTGTTGTAACCGAAGTTGAGCGATGTGGACCATTTGAATTTTCCGGTAAAATTTTCAGAGTTTATAGTGCCTTCAAAACCCGAATTCTCCATATTGCCAATATTTTCAAATTTGTTTAAATACCCTGTAGTTGCAGGGATATTTATAGATAACAGGAGGTCTGAAGTGTGTTTTTTATAGTAATCAAATTCAGTTGAAATCCTGTTGTTTAAAAATGTAAAATCAAGCCCTATATCTGTTTGCGCCGTTCTTTCCCAGTGAAGGTCAGGGTTGCCTAACTGCGCCGGTATAAAACCGGGAAAGCCCGGGTAATTTGATATTCCGTATAAAGCCTGGTATTGATCTTCTCCAATTTCCGAATTACCGGTAAGACCCCAGCTTGCGCGCAGCTTGAGAAAATTAATGAATGAAACATTCTTCAGAAATTTCTCTTCGGAAAGTACCCATCCTGCTGAAACTGCGGGAAACCATCCATAACGGTGATTTGGGCCGAATCTTGAAGAACCATCTGTTCTTATACTTGCTGAAACAATATATTTTTCGTCAAAAGAATAATTTCCCCTTAAAAAATAAGAAAGAAAAGCATAACGGGCGCCGGAAGATATTGCAGAAGTAACGGATGAAGCGCCGGACAGGTTTTTTATGGCATCAGAAGGGAAACCTTCCCCGTAAGCATTGGATTGCTTTAAATCATTTTGCAGGTAACTCATGCCCGCAACAACTTCTAATTTTTGAGCATGTCCAAGCCCGGGTGTATAGGTAAAATAATTGTTTGCATTAAAAGTGGTGCTTTGGGAAAGTATTGTATTCGCCTTTCCAAGGGGTGCGCCATCCACAGTTTCCTTACCCTGGAAAGCATCTTCATTCAGGTTTAAAATATCTGCTCCAAACTCTGAGCGGAAAGAGAGCGGTTTTATTATATTGTAATTTGCATATACGTCACCGATGGTCCTGTTCGTTACCTGTTTATCAAAATCAAACTGTGCATCAAAGAGGCCGTTGGGATACAGCGTCCTGCTGTTCAATCCCCCTGTTTTAGGATCATGTAACGGGGAAATGGGGAGCTGGGCAACCAATTGACCGGGTGTTGAAAATTGATCATCGTTTGTTATCCTGTTCAGTTGCGAACGGTCAACTGATAAGTTTATACCAAAACTAAGCCTGTCGGTTGCATTGTGCTCCAGGTTTAGCCGGGTTCCATAGCGGTAAAATTTATTATTGATTACGATTGCATCCTGCACATCATAAAACCCCGAAACAAAAAATTTTGTTTTTGCATCTCCTCCGCTTACTGAAAGGTTTACCTGATTTGAAGGTGCATTTTTATGATAAAGCAGTTGCTGCCAGTTGGTATTTACGGAAGCGTGCTGCCAGTCAGTATGCAGTGAGTATTGATTTAACCTTGCTTCATAAAAGATTTTAAATTTTGCTATGGCATCATCCAGGGTTGCGTATGGCCGGTAACCATTAAACTGGCCGATACCATTTGTAAAATCATAATAGGCATCATCTCTTGCAGCAAGCTCCATTAAAGAAACATATTGTGATGCATTTGAAAACTGCCGAAGGCGCGCCGGGTTGCTTATACTGCTTGTTACATCCAGTTCAATAGATGTTTTCTGGTTGTTCCTTCCTTTTTTTGTTGTAATCAATATCACGCCATTTGCCGCCCTTGCACCATAAATTGCAGCGGCAGATGCATCTTTCAGTACTTCTATTGATTCTATATCATTTGGATTAATGTCAGTAAGCGGATTGGTATCATCATTATAAATGTCAGAAAGGCTTTGTGAAGTAACAGGCAAACCATCTACTACATACAGTGGCTGGCTGCTTGCTGAAATAGATGAAGTGCCCCTTATTCTTATTTTAATACCCTGGCCCAGTTTGCCGCTTCCTGATTCTATTACCACCCCCGCCGCTTTACCCTGAAGTGCCGATTCAAAACTTGGGGTAGGGGTATTTTCAACTTCTTTGCCACCTACTTTTGCAATGGAGCCGGTAATATCTCTCTTTATCGCCTTTCCATAGCCTACTACTACCACTTCGTTCAGGCTTTTTTCTGAAGACGCCATTTTCACTGTCATATTATCAGAAACAGCCATTTCAAGGTCTCCGTAACCAACATAACTGAAGGTGATTGCCTTTGTGTTTGCCGGAACCGTGATAGTAAAAGAACCGTCTTTTTGAGAAACTGCATTGGCTTTTGCAGAACCTTTTGCCTGAATGGATACACCCATCAGGGGTGTGCCGTCTTTTCCATCCGTTACCTTACCGGAAATGGTTTTCATTTGCTGGGAAAAAAGCGGCTGTATAAAAAACAGCATACCTGTAAGCAGAATAAAGATAATTTTCATAATGCAAGTTTTAGTGTAATACAATATAATGTTACCGCTTCTAATAAAAAAATATTATTGCAGCATTAGTAAGTGAACCCCGGTAAAATCAAAAAAAAAATTATTATTTACTGCCGGGTAAATAAAAAAGAAATGATGTACGCATAGCTTTAGTAGTTTGGTTAATATAAAGACAACCGGAACCCGAAAAATGCTGATTACAATTTACAGAAAATATAAACACCGGCAAAAAATTACAATCATGTTACAATTATATGGGTTGGGTTTATCATGAAAGATTAGGGGAGGGGAAAATTATACCGCACACTTCTCATGATAATTGACCAGTTCAATAGATGTTCTGTCAAACATAAGCCCTGCGTATATTTCAGCTATTTCATCCAGTACTGCATTAATTTCTTCCGCGGCTTTCAATGTTACTAACTTATTCCTGTATTCTTTTATTCCCGGAAGGCCTTTTAAATAATTGGCATAATGCCGCCGCATTTCATTTATACCAACAACCGGTCCTTTCCAGTCTACTGATTTATGCAAATGACTGCGGCAAACTTCAACACGTGCCTCAATGGAAGGTGACGGAAGCTCCTCACCTGTTTTTATAAAATGTTTTATTTCATTAAAAATCCATGGGTAGCCAATTGCGGCGCGGCCAATCATGATGCCATCTACGCCAAAGCGGTTTTTGTATTCCAGCGCTTTTTGCGGACTGTGAATATCGCCATTGCCAAAAATGGGGATATGTATGCGGTGGTTGTTTTTTACTTTGGCTATCAATGCCCAGTCGGCTTCGCCCTTATACATTTGACACCGTGTGCGCCCATGAACAGCCAATGCCTTAATACCGGTATCCTGCAGCCTTTCTGCAACTTCCTCAATATTTTTTGTGCTGTCGTCCCAGCCCAGCCTTGTTTTTACCGTTACAGGAAGGCTGGTAGAATTTACAACTGCCTTTGTCAGCCGCACCATTAAATCAATATCTTTTAATACTCCCGCACCTGCGCCTTTGCTTACCACTTTTTTTACCGGGCATCCAAAATTTATATCCACCAGGTCAGGCTTCACCGCTTCAACAATTTTCGCGCTCATCGCCATTGCCTCTTCATCACCGCCAAAAATCTGTATGCCGATGGGGCGTTCATAATCAAAAATGTCCAGCTTACGACGGCTTTTGATGGCATCGCGTATCAGGCCCTCGGACGAAATAAATTCGGTGTACATTAAATCAGCGCCATTGTCTTTGCATACGGCGCGGAACGGCGGATCACTTACATCTTCCATAGGTGCAAGCAAAAGCGGGAACTCCGGAAGTGATATATTACCGATTTTAATCATTGTTTCAGGTTACATTTTGCAGGCAGGATGATGGTTACATATGCCATGTAACCAGTAACTTGCAGGCTGCAACTCTTAACTAAGTTTGCAAATTTACATGCTTATCAATAAATGATATGGTTTATCAGCAAAGAATGAGCCCGCTTTCACAACTGGCATTGCTGCTTGGCCTTTGCGGGGCGGGGCTTATCACGGGCGGAATATTTACACTGCTGGTAGCAAAAGCGTTTTTGCATGTTCCGCTTGCTAACCTGGAAACTGCGCTTTTAGATCCTGCAAATGCAGAACTGTCAAGGTTTTTACAGGTTACCGGCACATGCTGGATGATGGCGCTGCCCGCAATTTTCTTTGCTGTAATTGTGTACCGCAAGCCCTTTTCTTTTCTTGGTTTTAATACCGCGCTGAGTATAAAGCAATTGGTTTTAATTGTGCTTATCATGTTTGCCGCCCTGTTTGTCAGCGATATGTTTGGCGAGTTTAATGAATGGATACCGATACCGCAAAAGATGGCCGTTTATTTTCAAGCGCTTGAGAATGGTTATGATAAAGATGTGGTAGCGCTTACAAACATGAAAAATTTGTCGGACTATATTATTTCACTAATGGTGATTGCACTGGCCCCGGCCATTTTTGAAGAAATGGTTTTCCGCGGTTGCCTGCAGCAGGTAATAGTATCGCTTACCCGCAACGTTTTCTGGGGCATTTTTATTACCAGTGCACTGTTCAGCGCTTTTCATCAATCGTACTATGGGTTTTTACCAAGGCTTTTTTTAGGAATGGCGCTGGGATATATTTTTTATTACAGTAAAAATATATGGCTGAATATACTTGCGCACTTTTGCAATAATGCTGTGGGGGTTACACAAATTTATTTAATAAGCCGGCAGGGAAAATTTACTACTGAGGCATTAGAAGGACAAACTTTTCCATGGTACTACGGCCTTGCTGCTGCAGCCGCTGTTTATTTTTTATTTGTAGTATTTAAAAAGGAAAGTGATGAAATAGTAGCTGATGGTTTATCAATGCAGACGCAAATAACATAGATCATTACCGCATGAAATGAGCCATTACAAAAAGTTAGATACCAGCCACGATGCGCAAAGGCGAATTCCATGTGGCAAAAAACAATAAAATGAACACATGAAAGAATGGTTTAAATTATATGTAACACGCAACTCAGTAGAAGCAAATATTATTAAAGGGATGCTGGAAGAAAACAATGTGCAGGTACTGCTGATGAATAAGCAGGACAGCAGTTATCTTAATTTTGGCTATATTGAACTGTATGTGCCCGCACTTTTTGAAGACATTGCCAAACACTTACTGGATAAGGCTTTGCTGAATTAATGCACAACAATGTATATTTCGGGTATGCTGATTTTGCTGAAGCATGGCCAATAAAAAAATCTTCATTGACACCCGTAAAACATATAGAAAACTTTCCGCAAACTGATGATGCATTGCTCCTTGCATTTAAAAATACGGGCAGCCAGGATACACTCGCACAACTGTACCTGCGCTATACGGATCTTGTATATGGAGTATGTTTAAAATATTTGAAAAATGGCGAAACTGCCAAAGACGCTGTAATGAATATTTATACGGAGCTGCTGCAAAAATTACAAACACACAAAGTGGATAATTTTAAAAGCTGGCTGTATGTGGTGGCAAAAAACCACTGCCTGATGCAGTTACGCAAAGAAAAGAAAATGGTTGTGGTTGAATTTAACCCCGCGCTTGTGCAATCGGAAGACTTTTCGCATCTGGATACTGTGCTGGAAAAGGAGCAGGATTTTAAAAAATTAGAAGCCTGCCTGGAACAGCTTCCCGCAGAGCAAAAGCAAAGCATACAATTGTTTTACATGGAGAATAAATGTTATAACGAAATTGCAGAGCAAACAGGGATGGACTGGAACAAAATACGCAGCCTTATACAAAACGGAAGAAGGAATTTAAAAATTTGTATGGAAACAAATGGGTGAACAATCCACACATATCAATTATTCCATTGCGGATATCGAAAGATACCTGCAGGGCGGCATGGGTGCAAAAGAAATGCACGACATGGAAAAGGCCGCGCTCCAGGATCCATTTCTTGCCGATGCCATTGAAGGGTACCGCGAAATTTCTTTTGCTGATACATATAAGCGTTTGAATGAAATAAATGCTGCGTTCCGGTCTGAAAAAAAAGACGCGAAACTGGTTGCCCTGCACGCAAAAAAAACAATTAGCCGGTGGAAGGCTGTTGCCATGATAATACTTGTGGCAGGAGTTGGTGCATTAAGCTGGTATGTTTTGCAAAATAAGAATAGCCGTAAGGATATTGCACTGAATACTATAAAAAATGATGTACAAACAGATTCAGTAACTCCTGCTCCCGGGCAAAATGAAACAATACCGGATAAACAAAATGCCGCCGCCCCGGCTGCTGATGAACAGCAAAAAAAAGGAGAAAAGACAACTGATAAAACAGCAAAAAATAATCCGCAGGTGTTGGTATCAGCAAAAAAAGCAAACAATAATAACAAGGAACAAACAGGTTCTTCAGGCAATGAAGATAAGGCCGCAGCAAACAATTTAACTGCACCTGAAAAAGCAAGTGCAAACGCTTCAAAGCTAATGGAATCAAATGTTTCAGCCCCGGCCATAACAGAGGGCGCTGCAAATAAAAATATTTTATCCGGCAGGGTTATCACAAAAAATAACCAGCCTGTACCCAATGCATCCATAGCTATTAAGGGTTTAAAAGATTCAGTAAAAACAGATGATAACGGAAATTTTTCAATCATTCCCGCAGATACCAATGTAAACGTTGTAATAGTATCTACCGGTTACAAAACAATGGATACCGTTTTAAGCAACGGCAATACAAATATGGTTACTGTTTCAGAAGCGCCTTCATGGCTGTCGCAAATTCCTGTTACGGATATGAAGACTAAAACAAAGGCATTTACAAATAATGTAAACACAAATGCCACTGAAACATTCCCGCAGGGCGGGTGGGTTTCTTTCCAGGATTACGTTTACCGGAAACTGCATAAAGAGCGGGACACGCTTAATGGCCCTGTTGTAATTTCGGGCAATGTGGAGCTGGAATTTTCTGTAAATGATGATGGCATTCCTTACGATTTTAAAGTGCTTAAATCCTTAGATACTGAAAGCGATGCGGAAGCCATTGCTATAATCAAAGAAGGCCCGCACTGGATAGCTGCCCGCAAAAATAAAAAAGCAAAAGTTACGATTCAGTTTTAGCAGCTTAAGTACGAACCGGTTTATTTCATTTTATAGCCGCTGCAGATTCACAGCATCAATATCGTTTCGAGTATTAAAGAAATTCTTCTTGCTATATTTGCAGGTTATGTAAAAAACGATTGCTATGCTACGAAGTTTTATTGCGGGCATCGGGATGTATTTGCCCGCCAATATTGTTACCAATAACGACCTCACCCAATACATGGACACAAATGATGCGTGGATACAGGAACGCACCGGCATCCGGGAACGGAGGTATGCGCACCGTACGGATGAAACCACTGCCACCATGGGCATTGAAGCCGCCAGGGTTGCCATAGAGCGTGCAGGTATTACTCCGCAGGATATTGACTTTATTGTTTTCGCCACGCTTTCGCCCGATTATTATTTCCCCGGCTGCGGTGTGCTGGTACAACGTGCATTGCACATGAAGGAAATTGGCGCACTGGATGTGCGCAACCAGTGCAGCGGCTTTGTGTACGCCTTAAGCGTGGCCGACCAGTTTATAAAAACCGGTATGTATAAAAACATTTTGGTAATAGGCAGCGAGAAACATTCATTTGGCCTTGATTTTTCAACAAGGGGAAGAAATATTTCTGTGATTTTTGGTGATGGCGCCGGCGCAGTGGTGCTGCAGCCTGCTGAAAATGCAAACCGCGGCATTCTCAGTACGCACCTGCACAGTGATGGGGGCAGCGCAGAAATATTAGCCATGTACAACCCGGGCACACATGCCAATCACTGGGTGAACGAACCTGTAGCAAATTTTAATGATGCAGAAATTGCTGATATGTTTATGAGCTATGATATGATTGACAAAGCGCAGAATTTCCCGAATATGGACGGGCCGGCCGTTTTTAAAAAAGCGATTGTAAAATTTCCCGAGGTAATAATGGAAGCCTTGCAGGCAAATGGTTTCAGCACATCAGATATAAAAATGCTTATACCGCACCAGGCCAACCTGCGCATTGCACAATTTGTGCAGCAGAAATTAAAACTAAATGACGGGCAGGTGTATAACAACATCCAGAAATACGGCAACACCACCGCCGCTTCCGTGCCCATTGCATTGTGCGAAGCATGGGAACAGGGTAAAATTAAAGAAGGCGACCTGGTTTGCCTTGCAGCATTCGGCAGTGGTTTTACATGGGCAAGCGCATTGATGAAATGGTAAATATTTTTATGTACCCGGCTGCAGAATAAAAATGAAGCTTAGTTGACATTAACAGCACCTTTGTACCTGTTATCCCTGCGGAGCAAACAGAAAGATAATTTTCAGTAATGAAACTGAGGAGGAACAAATGAACCGAAAAATAATTTATTTAGTTAATCCCATATCCGGTACTGCAAAAAAAGAAACGCTGCTTAAAAATATTGAAGCATCGGGCAGAGAGAAAAAACTGCAATTTGAAATTTTGCCCACCAATGCAAAAGGCGATTACGACCTGGTAAAAGATAAAATTGAACGTGAAAAAATCACTGATATTATTATTATTGGCGGAGACGGAACGGTAAACCAGGTAATAAATGCGCTGCGCGGCTGTAACGTAAAATTCGGCATTATACCGCTTGGAAGCGGCAACGGGCTTGCTTTTGCAGCAGGTATCCCAAAAAATACAACAAAAGCGCATAATGTAATTTTAAAAGGGGCTTCAAAAAATGTAGATGCTTTTTTAATCAACGGTTATTACTCCTGCATGCTTAGCGGGCTTGGCTTTGATGCAAAAGTGGCGCATGAATTTGCTGCGCAGACAAAACGCGGGTTGCTCACTTACACACAGCAAAGCCTGCTGCATTTTTTTAAAGCGCAGCCTTACCAGTTTGAAATTGTACTGGATAATTTTTCTTTTTTTACCGATGCATATTTTATAAGTATTGCCAACAGCAACCAGTTTGGCAACAATGTAACCATTGCGCCGCAAGCCAGCCTGAACGATGGTTTGCTGGATATTGTGATTGTTCAAAAAATGAACAAGGCAAAACTCCCTTTTGCGGTGCTGAAGCAAATGCGCGGTAACAATAAACTGCAGGAGCTTGTGGAAAACATTTCCAAAAAAACTGTTTTATATTTTCAAACCTCCGCGCTTACCATCCGCAATTTAAAACACGCACCTCTGCATGTGGATGGTGAGCCGCGTGAAACCGCAGGCGAATTTAAAATTGAAATTTTAAAAGATTGCTTTGAACTGATACAGCCGTAATTATTAAAATGCGAAAATATTTGCGGCAATAAAAGCTGATTTTTTGAACAGGATGACTGCGACGCAACCCCGCCTGAACAGACGTGCAGGGAAGATGCCACAAAAAACAAATGCCGGTATAAAATTTTATTTCATTAACTGCACCACCGCATCAAATGCATTTTTATTGGCGGGGTTATTTAATGCGGTGGCTATATCTTTTTTTTCTGATGCGGTAAGATGAAAACTTAATGAGGCCGGCGCTTCGGTGGCTGCCGGTACATATTGAAAAGTGATACTGTAAAAATTTGCACCATAACTGCCGTGCATATAATGCATTTGGCCGCCCTGGTAATAGTCCTGCAGTTTAAACCAGTTATTCTGCAGCAGCAGGATAGGTTTTGTAAGGGACCCTAGCAGGTTAGAGGGTTCATTGGGCCGGTCCCAGTCGCCCACCATCCTGTCGCGTATCTGTATCAGTACCACTTTTCCTGTATTTTGCTGCAGCCAGTCTTTAAACACATCTATAAAACGCAGCGAAGATTCCTGACCGAAATTATCACGCAGGCCGGCGTCCATTACATCAATCACGGGGTTGGTAGGCAGCCATACATTGGGCAGTGCATAAGGGAATGTAGCGTTCATGCGCAATGCAGAGAGTACGCGCAGGTTCGGCGCATTCTGTTTTTGAAACAGTGAATTAAAATCAACGGCATCCGGCTCGGGGGAAAGATTACTGTTGCTGTCTTTTACAGCCTGCATTAAAAAGCGCACAGGCTGGGTACTGATAATCATTTTTCTACCATCGCGGGTAATGGTTGAGTTGAAAAATATGGAGGGGATTTCCGCATTTTCTTCCGCCTGTTTGTAATCAGATAATTTTAAATCGAGCAGGTGGTGCGTGTTTTCATTTAATGCCTGTTCAAACGCATAAGCCCTGTCCCTTATATAAGTATATCCGTTTACTTCAAATTTTTTTATCGGGCTGATCAAATCTCTTGATACAAACGAAGAGAATAAAGGGTTGAGGAGGTCCTGTGAAATATCTTCACTGTATTTTTTATCCTGCAGATTTATGCTGCCGCCTTTTTCTTTTTGCCAGTATAATGCCCGGAAATAAGCAGCGCCCAGCATTCCGCCGGATGCGCCGTTAATCAGCACTGTGTGCGGCATTAAACCGCCCTTTGTTATACTGTCTAATTTCTGCAGCACATTCAAAGTAAATGCAGCGCTGCGTATGCCGCCGCCGCTTACATCAACAATAAATAGAACAGGTTTATCCGTTTGCTGTTTTTGCTTCCAGGCATTTAATATACTGATAAAATTATTTTTATCCACCTCCACATTTGCAGGCGCTGCCATTTGGCGGATGCTGTCGCGGTTATAAACCGGCCGTTCATTTTCATTTGTATAATTTAGCCCATAAGCCTTATTGCGCAGGTCAAGAATATCATGCTGGTACAACCAGTTAAGTGCAAGATATAAAAGCAGGATAAAGGGGATGCTCCAGCTTTTTAAGAAAAGTGATAATGCACCGGCCACCGCTATCAGTATGGCAAAGAATACAGTAATGCTTGCTGCGGCAGGAACCTGGAATATTTTATTATCAAAAAAATACCCTATGGCAATTAAAAAAATAAAAGCGAAAAAAACAGCTATCACACCTGCAATATGATGGCGCTTAAAAATGTATTCTAAAAACTCCGGGCTGTAATGTTTTACGTTACGTGGCTTGCGTAGCCCCAGCCTTGCGCTTAAAAACCAGTCCACACGCATTTCTCCTCTATGATATTGAAAAGGTTTTCTTTTTACAGCACGCTCATAATTTTTGTTTGCAGTGGTCATTACGGTTTGCACACCGCGGTAAATCGTTTTATCTGCGCGGAAAAAATAAAAAAATGCAATGGAAACCGCTAATACAAAACCGCCCAGGAAACCCGCTGAGAAAATAAGGATATCCGTAACGGGCAAGAGCTCCTGGTTGGTTTCATAGGGAATTGAATAACAAAAATAAAAAATAAGAAAAGTAACCGGTATGACAGCATTATTAATGCAGAATTTTAAAAAAGGCTGCGCCGTGGTGGCAAGAAAAGTAATATGTTTTGCATGCAGGATAAAGGTGGTGATATTCCAGCTCATCATATAAACGCCAATGGCAAAACCAACAATGGCGGCACTAAGCGCATTTACATTTCCCAAATATTCCGGGGCAAGGTACAAGGAGTTGGCGCCGTAAGACTGCAGGAAATTACCGCTTACAGTAGCAAAAAGTATATACCAAAATATAAGCAAAACCTGGTTGCGCCTGAAATGCAGCATCACTAACTGAACAGGCAAAGAATAAATAAAACCAACCAGGTATTTTTTCATGAAGGCTTTTGCGTTTAAGTTTTAAGTGTCTTATATTTTTTGTTCAATATCCAGCTCCTGTTGTCTTTATACTTTTTTAACGCTTTCCATAATATCGTTCATCATATCAACCTGTACCTGCTGTATCTCCATCAGTTTTTCCTGCTGGTTAATAATCAGGTGATCAAGTTTTTCATGCAGCAGGCGTATCTCCATTTCAGATTTTAGATTGATCATATAATCATTTTTTGCACGGTCCCTGTCTTTTTCCTCCTGCCTGTTCTGACTCATCATAATTACAGGAGCCTGCATGGCAGCGATGCAGGAAAGGATTAAATTCAATAAAATAAAGGGAAAAGGATCAAACGCTTTAGATGCAAGGAATATGATATTTATTATCATCCAGCAAACCAGGAACACACCAAAAATAATAATGAACTTCCAACTTCCCCCGAATGTTGCAACCTTATCTGCAAGGTGTTGCCCGAATGAAAGGTCACCCTTATCATCTTCATTGAGTTTGCCTGAAAGCAGTTCCTCATTTTCCATGGCAGCCACCACCTGCTTTTCCAGTGTGTTTAATGTGCCGGTTTCCTGTATCAGGGAGTTTTGGATGTAACGGCTGCGGTAACGGTTCAGTTCGCTTACAGAAAGAAAATTTTTTTCATTAAAATCCGGGTGTTCCTTTTTTATTTCATCGATCACACACTGCCGCACGATTTTTCCCGTTACTTTTTCCGAAACCGGAAATTCTTTTTTAGAAATATCACTGATAAATGTTTGCATAAAAAAATTTTATGCAGAAAAGTTAATACAAAATGTAATTGCGTGCAGCAATCTTATGCACAAGTTTGGCAGCAGCTATTGTAACTGCATCCGCAGGTTAAATAAGCTAATAAATAAAATGGAGGACAAAAGCAAATGCGCAGGCTGTGCAAATGCAGGCATATCAAGCGTAGCCATTGTAATGCCGAGCGCTATAACTGATAAAACGGTACCGATTATAAACGTTCCCTTCTTTTGCAACTTTTGATGCGGCAGTGAAAGCCAGAAAATAAATATGCAAAGCAAAGCTGTGATGCCCGCAGTAATTTTATGCAAATCAAAAAAGCGGTTTAATTGCCCTATCCATGCATCTCTCTGTGAATAATTCAGAGAAGCAGAAATTACATCTACCTGCTGGCGCACATCAGTTCCTATAATTATCTGCGCAAGCAGTACAGCCAGGGCGGCAGTTACCAGCCATTTTAATTTTTTATCATCCACTTTTTCACCGGCATTTAATATATTGATGATAATAACCGGAATGGCAGCAAGTGCAAGTGCCAGCAGCATGTGCGCAGTTATTTTCACTACTGCAAGATTGGTGTCCACTACCAGTTTGCCAAGCCATGCTTCAAATGCTGTAATAATAAGAAATGAAAATGACAACCAGAAGATAAACCGTTTTGGTTTAAAAAATTTCCGGTAACTCCACACCATATGTATGATAATTAAAATACCCAGTACACCTGTCAGCAACCGGTTAATATATTCAACCCAGGTATGAAAAGCATTGAATGTATGATCGATATCCTGCTTGCTTAAATACTTTTCGTAATCGGGCGGCAACTGGCTGGCCTTGGTTGGGGGTATCCACATCCCAAAACAATGCGGCCAGTCGGGGCAGCCCATACCGCTTTGGGTTGTGCGCACCACGCCGCCCGCAAGTATTATTAAAAAAACAAAAACAAGGATAAATTTTGTAAACCGCAAATAAGCTGCATTGCTTTTCATGTAAAGGAAATTGTATGTATGAAACGCCGCAAAGTTAATTGCATGGTAAATGAGACGTGGATTTTTTTATAAAAAAGAATCTATGTTTTTAATTTGAAATAATGAATTTTACAAAGTGCTGAAACCATTTTACCAGGAAGAATTGACAGAAGCGGGTTGCGATGAAGCAGGCCGCGGGTGCTATGCCGGGCCAGTATTTGCGGCCGCAGTAATTTTGCCTGTTGATTTTTTCCATCCCTTATTGAACGACAGTAAACAAGTGGCTGCGCAGCAAAGAGAAGAATTGAAAGTGATAATTGAAGAAAAAGCAACCGCATTTGCAGTGGCAATGATTGACAATAATGAAATAGATAAAATAAATATTTTAAAAGCTTCCTTCAAAGCGATGCATGCAGCTCTTGATAAATTGCGGATGCAACCAGGATTGTTGCTGATTGACGGGAACCGGTTTATCAAATATAAAAATATACCGCACCGGTGCATTGTAAAAGGCGATGGTATTTATGCGGGCATTGCTGCAGCAAGTATCTTAGCGAAAACATACCGCGATAAATTTATGCAGCAGTTACATAATGAGTTTCCGCAGTATAACTGGAAAAGCAATAAAGGCTATGGAACTTTGGAACATAGGAAAGCGATTGAAAAATTGGGGTTGTGCAAATATCACCGCAGGAGTTTTGATATTTTGCCAAAGCAAACAGTTATTGAATTCCTCTGATTAACTTATACGAAATGGAAAATATAAAAATAGCAACTGCACAATTTGAACACCGGGGCGGTGATAAGGAATATAACCTGAGTGTTATCAAAAAACTTTCTGCAAAAGCTTCTGCGCAGGGAGCAAAAGCAGCAGCATTTCATGAATGTTCCATTACGGGTTACAGCTTTGCACGGCATTTATCAAAAGAGCAAATGCTTGATTTAGCAGAATACATTCCTGAAGGGGAAAGTATTGCAGAGTTAATAAACATTGCGAAAGAAAATAATATTGCTGTGCTTGCAGGGTTGTTTGAAAAAGACAAGGATAATAAATTATACAAGGCCTATGTGTGTGTTGATGCAAATGGGTTGGTTGCAAGGTTCAGGAAACTGCATCCTTTTATCAATCCTCATTTAACACCCGGCGACAGCTATGTTGTATTTGATTTGCATGGATGGAAATGCGGCATACTTATTTGTTACGACAATAATATTATTGAGAATGTGCGGGCAACAAATTTACTGGGGGCGGATATTATTTTTATGCCGCATGTTACCATGTGTACGCCATCAACAAGACCCGGTGCGGGTTTTATTGATCCTATACTATGGAAGAACAGGGATAATGATCCCACTTCATTGCGTTTGGAATTTGATGGAATGAAAGGCCGTGCATGGTTAATGAAATGGTTACCTGCAAGAGCGTATGATAATGCCATCTATGCAATTTTCTCAAACTCCATTGGTATGGATGATGACCAGGTAAAGAATGGGTGCTCAATGATCCTTGATCCGTTTGGAGATATTATTGCCGAGTGCAGAAGTTTTGATGATGATATTGTAATTGCAGCATGCACGCCGGAAAAATTAAAAGATGCGGGCGGATACCGGTACAAAAAAGCCCGCAGGCCTGAATTGTATCGCGACATTATTGGAAGCCCGCATCAATCTGAACAAAAAGTGATCTGGATGGATACTTAAAATTCTTTAAACTCCCCCGCACCCATCCTTACCACTTCATATTCTTCTTTTGTACAGTCAACAACGGTTGATGGTATTATGCCGCCCATACCACCGTCAATCACAATATCCACAAGGGTTTTAAAGTTTTCATAAATCAGTTGGGGGTCAGTATATTCTTCTGCCATTTCACCCGGCAGGGATGTGGAAAGTACGGGATGGCCAAGTGATAAAACAATCGCTCTTGCAATATTATTATCGGGTACGCGCAAACCAATGGTGCGTTTTTTTGCCTGAAGTATTTTGGGCACTTCCCTGCTAGCGGGTAAAATAAAAGTATAGGGGCCGGGCAAATAATTTTTCAGTACGCGGTACAGCGGCGTGGAAATGGATTTTGTGTATTTGCTGAGGCCGCTTAAATCATAACATATAAAACTCATCTGCGCTTTTTGTACATCCACATTTTTTATGCGGCATATTTTTTCAATGGCTTTATGCCGGAAAACATCACAACCCAGCCCATAAATGGTATCAGTGGGATAAATGATTATACCGCCATCCAGTAAACATTCCGTTACTGTT
The DNA here is from genome assembly GCA_038207175.1 of Chitinophagales bacterium. Classification (GTDB taxonomy): domain Bacteria; phylum Bacteroidota; class Bacteroidia; order Chitinophagales; family Chitinophagaceae; genus JBBRAD01. The sequence goes on along the minus strand of JBBRAD010000032.1, from coordinate 14,445 downwards.
TTTATATGGCGCTCATTTGGGTTATCAGGATGGATATGCAGCAGCATGGTTAAATATAAAATTAAAAATGGAACCGGCAGCAAAAGAAAAAGCTGTACAACACCAGCCCGGGCCGCCATGAAAATATACAGATGAAGTGCTTGCGACGCAACGAAGATGCCAAAAAGGATAATGCCGGTATAAAAATTTTAATTGCAACCCCGCTTCCTTTTTAAATATGAACTTTGTGTTAACAGTTTCTTCATTTTATATTTGCATTTAAAGTAAAACTGCATGCAGCTACGCCCCGTTGATGTTGTGGATGATATTTCCAGGGAGGATTTCAGGAAAAACTATTTTGAACCGCAAATACCCGTGGTAATAAAAAACATGGCTAAACAATGGCCGGCTTACACAAAATGGAACTGGGATTATTTTAAACAAATAGTGGGTGAACAGAAAGTGGGGATTTACAACAATGTAAAAAGTGATGCATACACACCCATAAACAAAGCAGATGAATACACCACTTTTGGTGAATATATTGATATGATAAGCAAAGGCCCCGCTGCATGGCGTATTTTTCTTTTCAATATTTTCAGCCATGCGCCACAGCTTACAAAAGATTTTACCTGGCCGGAGGATTTAATGAAAGGCTTTGTAAAGCGCGTACCCATGCTGTTTACAGGGGGGCAGGGCTCCATTACACACCTGCATTTTGATATTGACCTCAGCCATATTGTGCATACCCAGTTTTTGGGGCGCAAACGTGTATTACTGTTTCCTTATAAAGAACAATATAAACTTTACCGCAAGCCCTTTGAAGTGTTAAGCCTGGCAGATTTCAGTAATTATTATGATGCTGAAAAAAGTAAGCTTGATTTTACAAAATTCCCTGCAGTGCAGTTTGCGCAGGGTTATGATTTAACGCTTAGCCATGGCGATACTTTATTTATGCCGGGCGGTTACTGGCACCATATGGAATATTTAGACAGTGGTTTTGCCATGAGCCTGCGCGCCCTCAATAACTCTGCAGGCGGCAAACTGAAAGGCGTTTGGAATATTGCCGGCATGCGCGGCATTGATACGCTTTTGAAAAAAACAATACCGGTAAAATGGTATGGCTGGAAAGAGAAAAAAGTGTTTGAAGCAGCAGGGAGGGAAATGGAATTCAACAATGACAGCAGGAGTGTCATTGCCGGTTAATTTTTTTCTCATGAAAGCATATCAAGTATCTGCGCTGCATGCGCCTCATGTATTACGCCCGAAACAATATGTATTTTTAATTTTACCCTGAATACGGCAATAATATTTTTATCTGCAGCGCAATTTTCATCCGGTGCGAAAAGAAACAAAATATTTTTTGACAATTGGTTGTTGCATTGCATGACGGTTATGCCGCAGTCACCTGCCTGTATTGCCATCCCCTCATTTGTTTCTTTTTGTGTTTTCATATTTTTAATCGCGAAGGTTTTAGAAAAACGGCGGTTTTCTAACGGCCGATTTTTTATGCCAGCTTTAAAAACCCTATAAATTTTTTCAGGTGTTTTGAAACAGTTAGCAGCGGAGCTTTAAAAATTACACCACAAAGATGAATTACCCATTGCTTATAAACAATGTGATTTTTCACATTTTTTATTTTAAAAAAATGTTGTATATGGGGTGCCGGGGTTAAATAACTGTAAAATACAATTTGAAATGCCCCATTTCTTCCTTGCTGCCATAATAAATTCTTTTACTATTTTAAAAAAAATATTCCCATGCTTACAAAGAAACAGGTTATTAAAAAACAACAATACAGAAAGAACAATGTTTTTGGATAGTATGTTTACCTACTTTAAACATGGCCCGCTGGCAAGAGAAGTAATTGGCGACCAGCAGGTGCAGGGGATTGACTATGCTTATACCTTGCAAGGCTGGCTGAAGGGTGTAAACAGCACCGCCCCCTGGAATTACGATATGGGCAACGATGGTTTAGCTACCAGCAGCAGTGTGGCAAGGGACGCCTTTGGCTTTGCGTTGAATTATTTCGGTGACAGCGATTACCTGGCCATACAATTTAGTAAAACACCCTTTGCTACAGGGAAAGCAAGTAGTTTCCGGGCGTTGTTTAATGGCAATATTGCGGCTATGAGTATGTACATGCCAAAGTTTGGCAACCCGGTATTGTATAATTACCGTTACGACCAGTTGAACAGGATTGTAAGGATGCAGACAAGCACGGGGTTGGATACGGTTGGGAACCTGTGGCAACAACCTGTTGCGGTAAATGATTATAAAGAGAATATCAGTTACGATGCAAACGGGAATATATTAAGTTATAGGCGCTATGCAAACAGCACAGGCGGTAATAACAATGCTGCTATAATGGACAGCCTGAAATATTTTTATAAAACCAATACCAACCAGCTTACACGTATAAGTGATACAGTGGCTGATAACGCCTTTGCAAATGATATAGATAACGAGCTTGCAAATAATTATACCTATGATAATACCGGCAACCTTACAAAAGATGTAAAGAACGGCATTGACAGTATTTACTGGACTGTTTACGGAAAAGTTAGTCAGGTAAATAAGCATAATGGCACGATAATAAAATATACCTATGATGCAACGGGTAACAGGATAAGTGAAACGGTTGGCGGTGTTACTACTTGGTATGTGCGTGATGCTACTGGCAATGTAATGACTGTATATACCGCTGGAAACAGTATTGTGAACGGTGGAGATTTAACGCAGAGTGAGATTTTTATTTATGGCAGTAGCCGGATTGGTACAGTAAAACCTGCAATTGATGTGCAAAGCCCTACTGGCTTAAGCGGCACCCACTTACATTGGCTTGACAGCGGGTATATATACAATTTCATAAGGGGGCAAAAGTTCTATGAGTTAAGTAATCATTTAGGGAATGTCCTTGTAATTATCTCTGATAAGAAAATAGGTGCTATTCCGGCTTCATGCCCTACATGTAAAACAACTTCGGTTCCTTACTTTATGGCTGATGTAGTAAATGCACAAGATTACTATCCCTTCGGGATGCTAATGCCGGGCAGAACTTATATCGCTACAAGTGCCTACAGGTATGGGTTTAACGGGAAAGAACAAGACTCTGCTATTAACGGAAACGGAGTTGACTATGACTATGGATTTAGGGTATACGATGCGAGGATTGCGAAGTTTTTGTCAACTGATCCATTAGGTAAAAAATACCCCTGGTACACACCATACCAATTTGCTGGGAATAAACCTATATGGGCAACTGATGTTGACGGACTGGAAGAGAATACGACAAGTACTTATGTATATCATCGACCAGTTATACCAGATATTGCAAACAAACCGACTTTTGCTGGAATAATATCAATTACTGATGCCACTACTCAAGTTGTGCATAAGGCATTTGAAGGAAATTTTTCCCAGTTAAGAAAAGCAGATGCTACAGGATTCTCAACTTCAGTAGTAAACCAATTAACTGGCTTAAATTCAGGGACAAGTGATAGTAGACTTGCTATTACAATGGCGGGTACAAGATCACAGATATCTAAGACTTGGCAAGGTACTGATATAAAATACTTCACTCAATATTCCTACTCTTTTACTAGTAATAATATTACCGAAATAGGAACATTTGAAATAAATATTGGTTCAATAAAGGCATCGGCAAGAATATGGGATCCTTTAACATTCTTAATAGTAAATAAAGTTGTAAGCACTATTATTGGTGCAGAAATTTTTACGGGAAGTTCTAAAGCAGTCGGAGGTGAATTAAGTAGTAAGTTTATATACAGGTTTGATACAAGATCAATTGAAGAAATCAAGGCTGTTGGCGGGTTTGAGGCTTTGGGGAAGGATTTGAACTTGTTGCAACATGTTACGGGAAATGGGACAGAGAGCGGCTACATTTCAACTTCAACAGAAGAAGGGGTTTTGGAAAAATTATTTGGTTCACAAAAGGGGTATATTTACAAAATAAAATGGCAAGACGCTGGTAAAAATGTTAACGAAATTCTTGGTTCAAAATCCCCTCATCCTGAAGAACTTGAGGTTGCAGTTCCTGGTAAAATAGCATCTTCAGACATTATTAGTGTAAAACCTGTTAATCAATGATCATTAACAAACATGTAATCCTAATTCAGTTTAACAATAGATATTCTGGGGAATTAACAATTGATAAGAATTCAATTCATTTAGAAAGTAAGTTATGCTCAGTTACTAAGGGAGGAGATTTTGATTTTTACATTTTAAAAGATATAAGAAAAGAACTGCAAAAGTACGATGCTTTTGTTTTAATTAACGGTAGTAGAAAAGAGGTTTACCCTTCAGGAATGACGCTTTCTGGTCATATGGCTTACGTACACACCCTTGGTAAACAAACTTCATTAACTGATTTAGTTAATATTTTTGATGATTTAATGGATATGAGTAAAATATCTACTGTAGAAGAGCAAGATGAATATCATAATCAGTGGGTTCAAAGCCTAAGATAGGTATATAAATATCCAAATAGATAAAGTACAATTTAGTGGTACTTCGGTATATAGTGTGAAGTATGAATGAATTAAGCTTTCTTGAAACATCAACGTTGTTATACTGGCAACATAATTTAATAAAAAAGGAAGCAGCACTTATTCTACAAAACAAAATTAATTTTTTAAATGTAGACTTTCCAGAGAAATAATGCATGATGTTTCAAATTTAATAAATAAACCTAAGATTCGACAATATAGAAATCTAATTTGTTCTTTGAATACTATCCCTTCGGGATGGTAATGCCGGGGCGCACTTTCTCCGCTGGAAGTGCCTACAGGTATGGGTTTAACGGCAAGGAACAGGACTCTGCTATTAACGGAAGTGGAGTGGATTATGATTATGGCTTTAGGGTGTATGATGCAAGAATCGGGAAGTTCTTGAGTGTGGATCCGTTACGAAAAAGCTATCCTTGGTATTCGCCATATCAGTTCGCAGGTAATAGTCCAATTAAATTTATTGATTTAGATGGATTAGAACCCACAGATCCTGGCACCAAAGAAGGTCAAGTATACCAAGAGAATGGTAATAGAGCCCATCCTGCAGGAAAAACATGGTATTGGCATGAGGGTTCAACAACATATGGGACAAAATCAGGGTGGTATTTTTCAAAAAAATATCAAAAAGTATTAACTCCAATTGCAAGAGATTTAGCAGGGTATGAAAGAAAATTTTCGACAGCTGCAAATACTCCGTTGGATCATAATTGGACAGAAGCAGAAAAAGCAAATGTTGCTAACACTCACTTTGGTGAATTCATTGGAAAGGGTCTCACCGGAGAGGCAACCGCACACCTTATTGCGTCTGCCCAAAATTATGCAAATAAGAGGAATCTTGCTGTTTCTGGATATTTACAGACGGCTTCCTTTAACGTAGAGGACATGCTTTTAGTCGGAATAGTATTTAAGGAAGGTGTTAAAGCTATAGGAAGTGTTATACTTAGAAATATTGCTGAAAGGCAAGTTAAGGTTAACTTGACCAGAAATATTGCTTTAGGTGTTTCAGAACATTTAGATGATTTTGCAAAAAGTATTGGAGGAATTACGCATGAAACTTGGGGGACTGAAGATTTTCCAAAACAGTTTATGGATGTTATTAGTGATCCATTGAATCGAATTCATTTTAATTTAACGGGGCCGGATGGTTCGAAAATTAATGTATGGAATGCAATAACCGATGGGTCTAAAGGATTGAATTCACAAAAAGTAACGAATTGGGAATTATATCAATTGTATATAAATCCAGAAGCCCAGGCAAGAACAACCTTTTACTTTGGCGATAAAGTAGTTCCTAATCCATTTCAATAAATTGAAGATCATGTCAAAATTTATATATAGTTCAAATAGATATTTTACGATGTTTGATTTTTTTATTAGCCATTCGCAAATCTTATTAAGGTCGAGCAAAGGTGACACAGATAAGACAAATATTGATGTGGTATTTTTTGGTGTTAAATTTTTACAGATAGCTACACATTTAAAAGGTATTGAATTAAGAACTAGTGAAGGGGAAGATTTTTTTGCAGAAGTTGAAAATAATCTCTTTGAGATTATAGCAAATAATAAAAAATATTACATTGACGCTGCTTATGTAAAAGTATATGAAAATGAATTGGATTTTAATGAAAGTTGCTTGGGTGTACTTAAACATAAAGGAAGAGATTTAGAATTAGCAAGTAGTATTTGAATTATATATCTTTTTTAGGTTAATTAAAGATTATTGAAAGCTTTAATTTCAATTACTAGTTAAAGATATAATAGAGTCCAAAATTTATGATTAGCAACGTTCTTTGAAAACTATCCCTTCGGGATGCTAATGCCGGGCAGAACATTCTCAGCTACAAGTGCCTACCGGTATGGATTTAACGGAAAAGAACAGGATTCTGCCATTAATGGAACCGGGGTGGATTATGATTATGGGGCAAGGATATATGATGCGAGAGCTGGAAGGTTTTTGAGTATTGATCCGTTGACAAGAAAATATTCAATGCTTACTCCTTATCAATTTGCGTCTAATGGCCCTATTGATGGGTTAGATTTAGATGGGCTTGAATATCTTTCTTTTCATAAATCAATGTATCGTATGGAGTATCAAACTATGAAATCCGAGATCGTAGCTAGGGACGGAACTATTTCCAAAATAACTTCTTCCGCTACTATTGTGAATATTGTCTATGAGAATATACCTACAGCAATTCAAGATGCAAAAACGAGAAGCTTCAAATATGTCGGCACTGGGCCTGTGACTCCAAATGGAAGGGATTATGATCCAAATATAGATGGAGCAGCATACATTCCTCAAGGCAAGTATTATCAAAAAGGACCACCATTTTATGGTCTTGCTGATGGAACATCAACTAATGGTGTTCAGAGTTTAAGAGGAAACGCTACACCTCAAACAATGATTACGGCACAAAATATTAATGGTGCTGGAAGTGCCGCAGGCCCGAACGGCGCTGGGGTCATAGCAAATCAATTTAATAATAAAGTATGGGAAGCCTTAGGCGATGAATATAATTTAAAGCAAGGGTTTTATAATGCAACCAAGGTTGTTGATTTTGCTTTTCAAAATCATAGAATTGGAGACAATGAATTAGCAGGTCCAATAGACAGGGCTAACTTAATTAATTTTTTGACAGATGGATATCTACCTACTGGCGAAACAGATAAATTAAACGGCAAAGAAAATGCAAGTATAAGAAAAGACGCATATGGGTATCAGCTTAAAATTGCAAGGCATGGTTTACAGATATTGAATCAAATGAATGTTGGTATTAGTGACGAAACCATAAAGTCTGTACAAGACCTTTTAAACAAATATAAAGCAGATGGTGGAAAAAAAGAATATGATGATGTAATAAATTATTTACCTAAACCAAAAAAATAATGACTAAATTATCAATTGCAATCTTCCCGATATTATTAATAACAGGTTTAAACACAGGCTGCAATCAATCTAATGATAAAAGAATGGAAGTAATTAAAAAAGTGGTTTTGTTTCTTTCAAAAAATGATACTACTGAATTATACAATATTGTTGATACAAGTAAATGTTTTAGGATATATGGAAAACAAGGGTTTATTAATAAAATAAATTATGCCTATGAAAAATTTAAAATCTGTAGCGATGATGTAAAGGAAAATATGATCAAAAAAATAGCTTTACCTTTTAATATTGATGAATATACTTTATCATTTTGCAGGTCAAGTATAGATAGTATTGTAAATGGAAGTTTTGATTTAAAAATTCAGTTTGCAAATTATGAAGATAATGAGCGGGTTAAGTTTATGGATATTGTCATATATATGCCCAGTATGGACAATACATTGCCTGCGCCTAAAAATCATTAACTAATTGCAGCTCTTTATCTTTTTAGCGATTTTCTTTTTAAATGATTTTCAGAAATGATAAAAGTTCTTTGAAACAACTATCCCTTCGGGATGCTATTGCCGGGCAGAACTTACTCCGCTACAAGTGCCTACCGGTATGGATTTAACGGAAAAGAACAAGACTCTGCAATCAATGGAAATGGAGTAGATTATGACTATGGCTTTAGGGTTTATGATGCAAGGATAGGAAAGTTTTTAAGTGTAGATCCGCTAGTAAACAAATATCCGTGGTATACCCCATATCAATTTGCTGGTAACAAACCTATAATTGCTGTTGATTTAGATGGCAAAGAGGAGAAGATAGTAATAAGGCATCTTGCAATACATAATGGAACGGGTGAAGATGGAAGTTTTTTTATTAAATCAACAGAAGTAACAGTTGATCACAATGCAATATTTTTTGAGTATGGAGGTGGAAAAGTGGTACAAAAAGCTGTCACACAAATTTACGCTGAATATCAAGGGCAAACAACTCAAATAGGTTATCTAGAGGAAAATGTAGTACCTGGAGGAATGAAACCTTCAGCTGAATATGACTATACTCAAAATGTAATACCGGGCAAACCAACCGATGATGCAAAGTATGAAGGATGGAACCCCTACAAATGGTGGCAGATCGCTAAACGAGATTATAATGCACCTGACAATGCGGAAACAGTTTCTGATTTAGAGGATTTGGGAACCGCACTATTAACTCAAGTGAGTGCTAGAGCACTGCTAAAGAGGAATGGGGGTATAGAAATGTCGGCAACTAAGCCGCCAGCAAATATTCAAACACCAAAAGGTTACACTGTAAATTCTAGTAAGTTTAATTATTTTTTTGGAAAAGTTGTGACTGGAGCTGAGCATAATATTACACGCTCCGCACAGAACTTGAAAGATTTGACTACATTAGGCATTGAAAATGAAAATCGGCTAATTGGTGTTTTTAATGAAGCTATAGAAAGGGGATCTATAGTTTCTACTAAGACAAGTCAATATGGAACAACAATTATGAAAAGTGTCAATATTGGAAATAAGGGCAGTATTGATGTAGGCTTCTTCTATGCAGGGGGTGATATGAGTTCAACTCCTTCGGTTACTACAATAATCCCTAAAATTTTTAAATAATTTTATGACTATAGACATAAAAGAAATTTCGGAAGATAATTTTAATAAAATAAATATCCCAATACTTTTCAGCAATAGCAAAACAAATAAAAGATTTAAAATAATTTCGGATAATAATTATGCATTTAAATTAGCTTGGCAAAGTGATACAATTGAATGTTGCATTAAGGAAATTGATGATGGTATTTATGCAATAGGTGTTGACCAAAATTTTATTATAGTAAATTTCAGGATTAATGATATTATTTTGAAATTAGAGCTCACTTACTTTTTTTGCGATTTAAAAATTCATCATGACGTTATTTATTTAGCTACGGAATTGGAAGTTATTCTGATCTCTAAAATTACTTTTAAAATTATCAGTAATTATGAATTGCCAGACTTTTTCGAAAACATCAATTTCAATGAAAAAAACATAGAAGTAAAATACATCGGAGGTCGCAATTTTTTTTCATTCCCAATTTGACAAATTAATAATGGTTACTAAGGACGTACATAAATTTATTTAATATAACCATAATATTTTTTCATTAAATATGGTATATTAAGCTTAAAAAGAAGCTCTTTGAAAATCTATCCCTTCGGGATGGTAATGCCGAATCGTACTTACTCGGCTACAAGTGCCTACCGGTATGGGTTTAATGGCAAGGAACAAGACTCTGCTATCAATGGAAATGGTGTTGATTATGATTATGGATTTAGAGTGTACGATGCGAGGATAGGGAAGTTCCTTAGTGTTGATCCATTGTTCAAAGAATATGCGTCGAATAGCACTTATTCTTTTGCAGAAAATGACGTAATAAGAAATGTAGATTTAGACGGAAAAGAAAAAGCAGTAGTAACCCAAGATGGGACAATTGAAATTCAATTGGTATATGTTGCCTTTACTAACAGACCTTCTAAGGTAATTGAAGGCAAAGAATTCCCTGGAGGGAATTTGCCAATAAATTTAAGTCAAGGGATGGCAATTAAGGTATTCAATAAAGGTTATGAAGAAATAAATAATGAGCTAAATGGAAAAGATTTCAAAATTAGTCCTAGAGAATATGCCAAGCCTGAATTGGCGCCCGGTCTTTATTTTGGTGCAAAAGAAGGTTCAGAATCTGATAAAAGCGTTAAAGTTAGATTTAATGCAAAACTTTTAGTTTTCTCTGATGAGGATGAAATGAAAAAATCAAACGAATATCAACAGGCTGTTATTAATAAAACAATGTCAGGATATCAATTATATGGCACAGAAAGTTACGCAACAATAGGAAAAACCTCAACAGATGATCAACCCATAACAATATCGAGCGGTGCTTGGGGGCAAGCTTTTGGTCAAGGAACTACGCCAAATAAGGCCATCCTGATTGATCCTATGAAAGGAGCTTTTCCTTTTGGTGGGAATGCATTTTATCGAAGCACGCTAACCCATGAGCAAGGTCATAACTTAGGATTACCCCATATATTACCAGGCGATCCTGTTAGTGGCGGTTTTACTAGCCTAAAAGATGGCGAGTACAACGGCATTGGACTTATGAAGGGTATCACCGGACCTAGACCAGCTAAAGCGGAGGCACCATTCATTAGCCAAATAATACAAATTTTAAATACGATTGATTTTGAAAAGCCGCAAAATGTGACACCGCCAGCGAATTAATTACAAATTATATAATTAGATAATTTATGAGAAAAAAAATAGTAAATTTCTTCGTGATATTGATCTTTCTTTTAAGTGATAAAGTCGTTTGTGGACAAATTGATACTTCACAAATTTTTCAAAAAAAAACGCTTAGCGGTTATTTTCTCTGCTTCAGAGATAGCATTAAACAAACCGATTTAGACGTAAGTGCAGCTCGTCAGGAATTTTTGATTTTCTATTTCGAAAAATTTAATGACACACTATTAAATTCTTTGAAATTTATTGACTTGTCAACGAAATCGGGTTACAAGTTAATTTCAGGAGGCATAGAATATTCAATTGCTAATCCAAAAGAGCATAAAGAGTACATTAATTATCTCTTAAAGGAAGATTTGTTTACTAAAGCAGATACGTTTAGATTGTTTGACTTTCATTTAATTGATCCAAATCTATTAAGTAACAAAAAAAAATTTGTTTCTATTTTTAAAGGTAAGGTAATAGTGTTAGGCCCTTTTTTGCCAAATAGTAAATTGAATATAATGAAGCAGGATCTTTACATGTATTTGCCTTTAAAAGAAAATGAAATGCAATATGTGTGCAGCATATTATTTTAGGCCCCTTTTTACACTATTGGCTTGAAATAAAAAAAGATAGTTTTATTTAATTTCATTTTTTATGGAGTTCTTTGAAAATGCAATGCCGTATTGCTTTTGACAAAGTAAGGCCACTATCCCTTCGGGATGCTAATGCCGGGGCGTACCTTCTCCGCTACAAGCGCTTACCGGTATGGGTTTAACGGCAAAGAACAGGATTCAGCCGTTAATGGAACGGGTGTGGATTATGACTATGGGGCAAGGATTTATGATGGAAGGGTGGGAAGATGGTTAAATGTTGATCCGCAAGGGAAAGAGTATCCAGGATATTCACCGTATACTTATGCTTTAAATACTCCTATACAGGCAAAAGACCCAGATGGGAATATTGTAATTTTCATCAATGGTTTATGGGGATGGCCTAATGGAGTAACAGCACTACTTCAGGATTACTGGGGAAATTGGGGAAAAAGAAGATGGGTTGATGTAGCACAAGATGCAATTGGTGATCATAAAGCACGTTTCTATGATGGCTCTTTGGGCGGGACTTCTCAATCAATGCCAGGTAACAGGTATTCAAATACAAATATGAGTTATAGAATAAGTGAGGGCAAAAAAGCTGGATATAACGATGCTAAGAGCATTATTGATAAATTAGATAAAGACGAGACAATTAAAATTGTTACAAACAGCATGGGGTCAGCATTTGAAAGAGGATTTACACAAGGATTATTACAATATCAAACAGAGGAAAATGAAAGAAGGTCAACACTTAATGCAGGAATAGATAAACAATTGTCGCCACTTTATCAACAAAAACAGTTTTTAGAAGCTTTTAAAGCTGAGGTGCCTTCTGGTAATTTGACTGAAGAAACTGCAATGAGATTAGCTAATGATCTAAGTTCTGTTAATTCCAAAATTGGAGCGTTAGATGCGCAGAAAAAAGGAATGCTCAATGTAAAAATAGAAATGGTAGTTGATTTGAGTTCACACCAAATTGATTATGCTGATCCAAATGCACAATCAAGTTATTATATGACTGCAGGAAAAGAAAACATGAACTTTTGGGAAAGGACATTCGTTGACGAAAAAGCTATAAAAGGAGCAAGTTATCTGGGTAAGATGTTGAGCCATCATTCTTCGGGAGCAGACCCTGCAAAGTTGCCTTCAGCCGCAAAAAGAGATCAATAAATTTTATTCTATGATTTATAGTTGGAGAGTGACAACACTTAGCTTTTTCATTGCCATCTTTTTTCTGTGTTATAGTTGCGTAACTAAAGTTTATCCAGATGAAAGAATGGCAATTGATTCATCTTTTAAAATGTTATTTAATTCCTTAATTAGTAAGGATACTTTTGCATTTACCGATTTAATGAATCATCGAAAGGTGTTTGCTATAACAAAATTAGATTCCATAGTGAGTAACGAAAAAGGATGGTTTATAAATCAGAGCCCATACAAGTTGCTTAGGATAAGGTTTAAAGATTTAGGAACAGATACTCCTGAATTAGATAGAGAAAACGAAATATATGTGATGAAAGATCCTAAAACAGCGGGTGGTAGTATCGGTATTCAATTCAATAATTTTTATTTTACTGACTCTATAATACCATCTTTAAATCATGATACGATTGATATCAATGGTAAAAAAATTATTGACTATTATCTTTTTGAAACATCACTTAAATTAAAACATCCCGATGATGTTAAAGAATTATATATAAGTCCGGTAAAAGGGTTTATTGGATTTAAAACAGTATCAGGCGAAGTTTGGTTAAACGAATTGGAGTAAATTATTCTTCCGCAGCCGTTGGTGTTCTTTCTTTGTCGCAGCTGGGTATTCACAGCAGAGCCTCACGCATAGCTGAGACCACGCGTATGTTTGAGGAAAAGCATGATGCAAAAGCAGAGCTCTTTGAAAAATAGATTTATGACTATCCGTTCGGGATGCTAATGCCGGGGCGTACCTTCTCCGCTGCAAGCGCTTACCGGTATGGGTTTAACGGCAAAGAACAAGATTCTGCCATTAATGGAGCCGGGGTGGATTATGATTATGGGGCAAGGATATATGATGCGAGAGCTGGAAGGTTTTTGAGTGTGGACGTGATTACAAAGAAATACCCCTTTTATTCCCCGTACCAATTTGGAGGCAACAATCCTATTGAATTTATTGATAAGGATGGGAATGAGCCATGGAAAAACCCTAAATATCCCGGCTTAGCAGAATTGTACGGAATAAGTGTTATATCAAATATACTCAATCAGGCAGAGGGAGATTACCACCGTAATGAATCTGAATGGTTCAAAAATGAACCTGTAATAAAAGGAAATTATTCATGTGGTCCTAAAAGCACAGACGATGGTTCAAAGTACATTACTGATGTTTCAAAAAATGCAGACCCCAGGAATAAATACAATATGTTTGTAAGCAACAGCACCAAATTTTATGTCGATGAATCAAACGCAAAAGATTATGACAATTATGAAAGGGCCGTTACTTTAGGATTGTTGCAAAACTTTGTATCAAGTAATGGAGCTGAAAACTATGTATTTCCCAAGAATGGCATTATCAGTTCTAAGTTCTTAAAATCAGGCGTACTGCAGGAAGCATTATCGAAATACTTGTTAACGCCATCCAAAACTTACAGCGATCAGTCTAACTTTGGTGCATGGGATTTAGCAAAGGATGTTTTCCGAAATGTAACATTTACGGGTTCTGCATGGATTACAGTTTCGTCAAATGAAAAAGATGTTGACATAAATATATTTAATATCACCAGCCTTTATTCAGGAACATTAGGTAAGGAAGTCATTAAGAAATTATCTCCTAAATCTTATGTAAGATGGCCGGAAGGGCAAACGCCTTTTGGAAATATAAGTCAAACCTTCCAGTTATCTATTCCTTACAATACAAGCGGCGACAAAAACCAAAACATTAAAGACGTTATTTCGACTGGTTCATACAAACAATAATAAAGCACCATGAAATCAACAAATAAAAAAAAACTAAAATCATTTTGTAACGCTATATTAATTTCAATACTAACCCTGCTTGGCTGTAGTACAGAGCATAGCAACCCAAATCGCCGTTATTATGTTGGAAAATTTAAACTGAATATTAGCAAATCCAGATTAAGAAGTTTTGCAAAAGACAGTAACCTTTACAGAGGATTAACCTTAGAGTTGAAAGAAAATGATAGTTTTTATTTTTCAATGGATG
>JBBRAD010000031.1:0-40816 GCA_038207175.1 Chitinophagales bacterium | reverse complement strand
GCAATTTTTTTGCCACCAACGGTTTGCCGTAGCTAAGCAAAAATAAAAGTTGACTACTCATAGGATGCTGGGTGTGTTGATTTAAAAAAAAGAATTAAATTTGGGATAAGGAAAAAAATCTGGCGAAGGGGAAAGGTTTATCAAAACAATAAATCTTTCTCTTTCAAAAGAAAATTATAAACTACCATATTAATTTTCTCAACTGCTTAAGGGTACATAGGAGCTTTTATTGGGCGTAGTTATATGCGACTGTAACCAAGTTTTTGAATATCGTCTTTAGGCAGAAGCTTAGCAATATCGGAAATGTCTCCAATCTTAAAGTTCAAGTCATCGTCTAATTTATTTAGTATCCAAAAACGAATTTCGTTTTGTAAACTAAATTTTTTCGATTTGAAAAATGGTGACAGTTCTCCTTGATGATTTTTTTCGTCATAATAAATAACAGGACTAAATTGAAAGATGTGTCCTGTCTTTTCAACTTCGGCTTTTACTCTTTCAATAAATTCTCCTGGGTCGAAAATTATAATTGCTGTGTCGCCAAAGTTTAATCCATTCATATCAAGATTGAATGCCTTAGTAATGTCACTTGATAAGTCAAGACTATCTGTTTCAATTCCATATAAGCAATAAATATTTCCTTTGTCTTCTGGATGGTGGTAGTATAACTGCCCCGAATTAGCAATAGCAAATGGGTTTTGAGTTATTGGGTCAAGAAGTTTTATGTTCCTAATTTGAGTTATATAAGCAGCTCCTTCATATTTGTCATGACGTAAGCTTTCTTGTTCTGCGGCGGTGAAATACTTGAAAGGCTTACAAAAGATTTCTCCGTCATGAAGTAATTTCTTCATGTACTCAAGTTGACCAACCTTAATAAAAGTACAATAGTCCTTAGTTGCCATGAAGTTCAAAAATAATTCTGACTAACGTTTTTTTTATGTTTTGAAAATGAATGGTTTATCTTTTTAAATTAAATCCATTCATTTTCACCTTTTTTGCCCTTCCGTTAGCCAAAGAATTTAATTCTGGTTGCCGGAATAGGGGGGGAAGTGCCCAACGTTCGAGGCCTTGGCGAAGTACGGAATAGAAGCTGGTCAAGCCACACATTGATTTGATGCTGAAGTTCCATCCTGGAATTCAAGCCCCTTTAAGTAAGATAAATCAATGACCTTCTTTTCTTTCAGTGATTGCAGCAGCAGGCTGCTTATCCGGTTGCCAATCCTGCTCATCCCCAGGTCCTGTGTAAATTCCGGCAGCGCATTTCTTATGCTGCTTCCAGTATGGCTTGCCTTTGTAAGCATGCTGCTGCCCTGTTGCATGGCTTTATTCAGCACAGCTTTTTTACCGTGCCCCTTTTCAGCCTCCGCCAGCCGCCCTCTTTTGTTTCAATAAATACCTATCCCGGTGATAAAATTTATTTGGTTTTACAGGCATAATTTTCAGGTTTAAAACGTATTTTTATAAAAAACGGCCGCAGTAATATCTCCCGCACTGCAAAACAAAATTACGTCAAATCTTATAGCGCACATATAGCACAGTTACAGCACAATTACAGCACAGTTATAGCACATCTTCTCCACAGCTTCTTTACTGCTCCTCCCGATCTTCCTTATATCTTCCTGTATGCTTCCTTATATCTTCCTGTATGCCTCCTTATATCTTCCTGTATGCTTCGCATCACATCCCCAAAAAAACAAAAGCCGCCCGGCAAATTGCTGAACGGCTTTGTATAAAATAGTTCTTATTTAAAACCAGCTTCCGGTAAATGCTTCATTTACTTTTTGGCCGGCTAATTTGCGTTTTCTTTTTCTTACGGCTACCCAGTGCGCTATCATTGCCCAGATCATCAATGGTATAAACAAAAGCGTGAGCGGCGGTATGCCAAGTATGCTTATCCATTTGCCGCCAAACATGCGGCGCATGGGTCTTCTTAACCTTTCTGCAATTAAATACATGCTGGGCACAATAATAAGCGTCATAAAAAATGCGAATGCCAAACCAAAGATGATGGTCCATGCAAGCGGTTTCCAGAAGGCCATATTATCGCCGCCAAAAAAGATATGCGGGTTCAGTTCAGAGAACAGTGTAATAAAGTTGATGTTTAAACCCACGCCCAGCGGTATCAGAGCAAGTATGGCCGCAAGGGCTGTAAGCAGTACCGGAATGATACGCGTTTTGCCTGCCTGTATGGCGGCTTCTCTTGTTTTCATCCCGCGGGCACGCAGCTCATCGGTAAATTCAATTACCAGGATGCCATTTTTTACCACGATGCCTGCAAGCCCCACTACGCCAATACCCGTCATCACCACGCTTACTTCCATGCCTGTAAGTGCAAAGCCGAGTATAACACCTATTATGCTGAACAGGATTTCTGTAAGTATGATTACCGACTTGCTCACACTGTTGAACTGCATTACAAGCACAATCAAAATAATCATCAAAGCAATCATCAGCGCTTTGCCCAGGAAGCTGAAGGTATCTGCAATTTCAGCGCTGGCCCCGGTTTGCTGAATGGTTACATTGTCGGGCTTTGCAATATAAGCCTGTATAGCAGTTGCCACCTGCTGGTTTACTTCGTTTACGCGGCTTTGATACTCTGTAAGCAGGTTGGATTTAATAGTGATAACGCGTTTATAATTTTTGCGTTTTACACTGCCGAGCGTGTTATCATAATCAAAAGTAACGAGTGCAGATATGGGAACATTTTTTACAGCGCCTGTGGCAAAGTCGCGGAACGTAATGCTCATGTTCAGCAGGTCGGATAGGTCTTTGCGCTGCAGTTCATTGTTGCGCAACTGTATCTTGTATTCATCTTCACCATCCTTTATTTTTGATACTTCCCTTCCAAATAATGCCGTTCTTATTTCTGTGCCAACCTGTGCGGTGGAAAGCCCTTCACGCATACAGCGTTCCCTGTTTACCGTTAAACTTATTTCAGGATTGGTCAGGTCAACATCCATTTTCAGTTCTTCAATACCTGGTATCTGCAA
Source organism: Chitinophagales bacterium (assembly GCA_038207175.1). GTDB lineage: Bacteria > Bacteroidota > Bacteroidia > Chitinophagales > Chitinophagaceae > JBBRAD01. Next base: position 37,829 of record JBBRAD010000031.1, on the reverse strand, counting down.
TGAGTCCAGGTAATTTTTAAAGTTCACTGCTGTTTTGGTAAGTGCATCAAAATCCTCGCTTGATACTTCCACGTTTACCGGTGGCTCCTGTGGAGGCCCGCCCTGCTCCTGGTCAACAGATATTTCCGCGCCGGTAATGCCTTTCATTATATTTCTTACAGAATCGAGATAAGGCCTTGTGCTTAAGCCATTGCGTTTTGCAAACTCTACAAATGAAACCTGTATGCGGCCCCATTCAGGGTGCACACTCTGGTCGCCGTTTGTGGGATCACCTGCGCCCTTCGCCACATTGCTTATCACGCTTTCCACAACAGGATTTGTTTTACCCGTTGCTGCATCTATGCCCAGCACCCTGTCCACTTTATTTTCCATTGATTGTGTAATGGAATCAGTATAATCCACATCGGTACCTACCGGCAATTTTAAATACACATATATCTGGTTGGGGTCACCTTTTGGAAAAAGAGATACGGGCGGGTTTACTATTTTAAAAAGAACAAATGAAAATACAAACAGGCCAAATACGCTAATCAGCAGATACACGGGCCGCCATCCTTTTAAAGCCCAGCGCAGCAGCGATTCGTAATACCTCATGATCCAGGGCAGCACACGGTTTTGAAAAGCATGTATGGCAGCGGTTAAAACAAAACGGTTAAGTAAAGAAAGTATCACAAAAGTGAGCATGAGGTTTCCCCAGAAAGTCATACCGCCAATGTCAAGTAAAGTGCCCACCACCAAAGCAATCCACAAGCCCGGTTTTTTAAATATGGATGTTTTTGATCCGCCTTCGCCTTCTTCATGGTTCATAAAATCAACCGCAAAAACAGGGTTCATAATAAAAGCCACTACCAATGATGCGGTTAATGTAAAAATGAGGATGACAGGCAGGTAAATCATGAATTTACCAATAATGCCCGGCCAGAATAATAAAGGGAAAAATGGGGCAAGCGTGGTAAGCGTACCCGCAAGCACCGGGATAAATACTTCGCCCGCAGCCATCATGGCGGCTTTATCTGAACGCAGCACACCTTTGCCCCTGATAAAAATGCGGTGGGTATTTTCAATTACCACAATGGCATCATCCACAATAATACCCAGGGCAAAAAGCAATGCAAACAACACCATAAAATTGAGCGTAACTTTTGTGCCGATAATTAAATCCGCCGCTGGCATAAACATGAAAGCAACGAATATGCTCAACGGCACGCTGAGCGCAACGAAGAATGCATTTACCACGCCCATAAAAAACATGAGGATGATAAGCACCAGTATAAAACCAATTACAATGGAGTTTACAAGATCATTGAATGAAGTGCGTGTAGCGCGGCTCAGGTCACCGGTGATGGAGATATTCAAATCTTTTGGCAGTTCGGATGCCTGCATATCAGCAACCACCTGTTTTACGCCGTCAGATGTTTCAATAAGGTTTTCACCCGGACGTTTAATGATGTTGAGCGTGATAACATTTTTTCCATTCAGCCGCGCATAACTTTCACTTTGTTTCAGCGTATCTGTTATGGTGGCAATATCTTTTAAATATACAGAGGCACTGCGTATATTAGTTATCACTACCTGCTCAATATCAAATGCTGTTTTAAACTGTCCTTTCAACTGTATGTTGCGTTTCATATCGCCCACCTGCAGCAGGCCTCCTGATATATCCACGTTTTCTCCGGCAATGGCGTTAGCAATGTTATCGTAGGTTACACCTGCGGCCTCCATACGGTTCCTGTCCACATTTATCTGGAATTCCCTTTCCGGTGCGCCTACTTCATCCACGCGGTTTATCTGCGGTACTTCTTCCAGTTTATCTTTTATATCATCGGCATATTTTTTCAACCTTGCCAAATCGTAATTGCCGCTTACATTCACATACATGATGGGAAACTCCGAGAAACTTACTTCCAGTACAGAGGGCTGCTGTGTAAGGTTATTGGGCAAATCCTGCTTAGCCTTATCCACCGCATCTTTTACTTTCTGCAGTGCAACGTCTGTTTGTACATCTGTGCTGAACTCAACAAGTATTACGGAAAAATCCTGCTGCGATGTACTGGTAACCTTTGTAATCTTGGTACCTGTAATGCCTTTAATCTGTTTTTCAATAGGTTTGGTCACCAGGTTTTCCATGTCTTTGGGCGAGTTGCCCACGTACACGGTTTGTACATAAATCTGCGGCACAACAATATCAGGATATTGTTCCTTGGGCAGTGTTAGAAACTGGTAAATACCTATAAGACTCACAAAAATCATGAGCAAGTAAATAGACGTTTTGTTTTTAATGCTCCAGGTAGTGGGCCTAAACTGCTTGAACTTATCTGAAAAATTTTCTAATGCGCTCATACAAATTCGTTTGAATATTTTGGTATCATCTTTTTGTTCATTGGGCATCGTTCCTTGCGTCGTCCGGAACATTATTAAGCAAGCTGCAAGCTTTGAACTATTAGCTGTGAGCAGAAAAGCCAGTGGACCGCAGCTAAGAACTTTTGCCGCTGCCGGGCCAAAAATTTATTTTGCTGCAGTTGTTACCGGCTGCCCGTCAAACAAACCCTGGTAACCATCGGTAATAACTTGGTCGCCGCTTTGCAGCCCGCTTTTTATTTCTATACTGTCGCCATACAACTGGCCAATTGTAACCGGTTTTTTGCGTGCAACGGTTTTGCCATTTTCCGTAACTGCCACCAGTACAAACTTTCCTTTTTCATCCGTTTGCAAAGTGTTCACCGGGACAGTAATGGCTTTGGCTGCTGTATAGTCCTGTATTTTTACCAAAGCAATCTGGTTTGGCTTCAAATCATTATCAGCAGGCAGTTTTGCTTCCACATAAAATGACCGGCTGTTTGGATCAATTAACCTGCCTGATACAGATAATGCTGTATTAAAAGTTTTACCAACATCAGGCAGTGTTACAATAACATTGCTGCCGGGGTTTATACGGTCAATATAATTTTCAGGCACCTGCGCGGTTACTTTTAAACGTGTATTATTTACAATAGATATCTGGGGCGTTTGGCCAATATAGCCGGTAAAAAATTCGCCTGCGCGTACATTTACCTGGTCTGCAATCCCGGAAACATCTGCGTAAATATTTGTCATGCTCCACTCTTCTTTCAATGTGGCAATCTGGTCGTTTAACTGGTCCACATTTTGTTTGGCCTGTATCAGCTGCAGTTCAGTGCCAATCTGCTGGTCCCATAAATTTTTCTGACGGCGGTAAAGATCTTCTGCATAAGATAACTGTGTTTGTGCCTGCTGCAGGTTTTTTAAATACACAGCATCATCAAGTTTTAATAGCAGTTGCCCTTTCTTTACGGCATCGCCCCTTTTTACATACAGCTCTTTTACCAAACCGCCCTGACCATTGCGGGGTGATACATAAGAAATATCGTCTGATGCAATGCTGCCCTGAAGGTCAATATAATGTGTAAAGTTTACAGGTGTAATTACTGCAACTGCAACCAGTTTGGTTTTTTCTGTTTTTGTTGAAGGATCAAGTTTTGCAATATCTGCTTCCATTTTTGCAATATCATCATTCAGTTTCTGCTGTTGTGTTTTCAGGGCGGCAAGCTGTGTTTTTTTTGTTGCAAGGTCGCTGCCGGTATCATTTTTGGCCCCGCAGGAAGCAAGTGCCAATGCACCGCTTAAAAGAAAGATGGAAATAATTTTCTGCATATATACTGTTTGAATTCATTGAATGATTAAAACTGTTTTATAATTTTCCTGTTGCCTTCATATAATCCACTTTTGCGATAATGGCATCATATAATGCGCTTATATAGTTGCTTTGCGCCACGCGCAAATCAGTTTGCGCATTGGTTATATCTGTGGTAGAGCCTGTTCCTATTTCATATTTTTTCTTTGCCTGATTATATACCTGTTCGGCAAGCGCCATATTTTGTTTCTGAAAATCAAGCGTGCTGATTGCATTATGAAAATCATTGGTTGCCACGGCCACCTGGTTGTCAATGGAAATTTTAAGGTTGTCAATCTGGTTCTGCATTTGCTGCAGTTCAAACTGCGATTTTTTAATATTGGCATCCCGCGCATAACCATCAAAAATGGGAATGTTTATGGAAAGACCTATATAAGAACTGGCAAACCAATCGCCCTTGCCAAAAAAGTTGAAAGTATTCCGTTGCGCTATTTTATCATACGCGGCATTCAGATTAGCTGTAGGTATTCTGCTCAGCTTGTAACGCCTCACATTATATTCATCTAATTTTTTTCCTAACTGAAGATATTGATAATCCAGCCTGTCTGTATATTGATAAACGCCTTCATTCAGCAGGCCTTCTTTTATTTTATCTTCAGTAATATTATCTGTCAGCACAAGGCTGTCGCCAATTGGCATACCTATAAGCAGTTTAAGGCCGAAGTAACCGTTTTCAATTGATTTTTGTACAGATGCCTTTTCAGTTTGCAGGTTTGCAAGCTGAACAGTTGCCCTGTCCACATCAAGCTTTTCGGCAAAGCCGTTTTTAAAAAGCTCACCGGCATCGTGCTGCAATTTTTGCACCCTTGCAATGTTGGCATCCAGTTGGTCAACTTGGGTTTTACTTACTACAAGCTGGTAATACACCTTATAAATATTGGCCCTTATACTTTCTTTGGTAAGCTCAATATTTTTTGCTGAAAAATCCAGCAGCGTTTGCCTTGCCTGCAGGCCTACAAATACCTGTCCGTCAAATAATATCTGTGTTAAGGAAACACCTGCTGAGGCATTCCACTTGGTGCCAAATGCAGCCTCTACAAAACCAAAGTCTGACGGGGAGACAATGGGGTTGCCGTTGCCATCTTTCACCCCTTCATGCACCAGTACACCATACGTAGCGGCAGCAATAAAATTGGGGAAACTTTGCACAGCCACATTTGGATAATGCGTAGTACCAAGGGCGCCGGTTATCTGAGGGTAAGCGGCGGCGGTTACATTGCGGTTTACCTGATTTTGGATCTGCAGGTCGAGCAGGGCATTTTTTACCTGCAGGTTATTTTTTTCACCGTAGTCAATACACTGCTGTAGAGAAAATTCATATTTTGTTTTTGCAGTATCTGTTTGAGCTTTTACTAAAAAGGGGGGCGTCAAAAAAAACAGCGCTGCTATTATTCCTTTTACATTCATACTGTAACTAATTTATTTTTTTGGCGTTGATGGATATATTTTTCAACTAATCTTTTTCCTTTTGCCGTGCAGATGCCGTGCATGTAATGCCGGTATATTTCTGACGCCACCTGCAGAAGGCTGTATTTGCCGTAAGGGAAAAGCTCCTGGTTAAAAGCAATAAAAGCGCTTTCCAGCCTGAATTTAGCGATGATGTCAATATCCATGTCGCTCCTGAACAATTCTTCCTTTATTCCGCGCTGCAGGTTTTTTTTAATGATATCCAGCAGGAATCTGTGTTTATGCTGTTTAAATTTTTCAAACGTTTTCGGATAAAACTTTTCGAGGTCAAATAAAATCTGCGGGTTCAGCGCGCCCATCATTTCCTCCATGGAATCCATATCCCCAAAAAGCTCTTCTACTGCATTGTCTGCATTGCGGCACTGCTTGGTGCATTCTGTTTGCATGTGCGCCACTTCAGCCTGTATCACGGCTTCCACCAGTTCGTCCTTATCGGCAAAAAACTGGTAAAGGGTTTTTTTGCTTGCGCCAAGCTGGCCCGCAATCTCGTCCATGGTTACTGAGCGGAACCCATAACGCAGAAAAAGTTCTTTGGCTTTTTGCTGTATCCTTTCCTTCATTTCTTTGTTGCTGTATTAAAGTGCGGGCAAAACTAAGGAAACTTTTTTTGTTATTAAAGTTTCCATCAAAAATATTATTATTATTTTATTGCCCGGCTTTTTAAAAGGATAAATGGTTAGTACACAGTAGCAATTTTCTTAAGTAGCTTTACCTTTAAATTTAAAGGATATGGCTAATGAAAATAACAGGAACGGCCCGTTTCACTGGAGAAGGCTGCTGCAAAACTTTTTGCAGGGCATTGTAATTATTGCCCCAGTGGCCGTTACTATATATGCCGTAGTGCTTGTTTTTAATACCGTGGACAATATACTGCCCAATATTATCCATTCGCTTTTTCCCGGCCTGCTTGGCGTATATGCAGACGGTAGCCCGAAGAAAATACCCGGTATAGGTTTTATAGTAGTAATACTCCTTGTGGTTCTTGTGGGAAAAATTTCTTCTTCCTTTGTGGTAAGTCGGCTGGTGGATGCGGTTGACTACCTGCTGGAGCGTACACCAGGTATAAAATTCATTTATACTTCAGTAAAAGAATTACTGGAAGCATTTGCGGGCAATAAAAAAAAGTTTACAAAGCCAGTGCTGGTAAATGTAGATGCAAATGAAGTATGGCGCATAGGGTTTATTACGCAGGAAGATGCCTCAAATTTTGATATGGAAGGATATGCAGTTGTGTATATCCCGTTATCGTATGCTATTACGGGTGTTACGTATATAGTGCCGCAAAAAAATATAAAACCACTTGAAAACATCGGCTCCGCGGAAGCCATGAAGTTTGCGGTGTCCGGCGGGGTGACAGAGGTGGAGTAAGCTTTTTTTCAGTTATAGAAATTTGCAGAGTTCGTTATTTACTGGTAACACAATTTATTTTTAATGATGCGCATGAATGTATGCGCAGAAACCATACGGCCACAACCAAAAAAGGGTTGGTGTTTGCACACTTATTTACACAGTTTTAAAGAAGTTGCAACCACTCCACAAAAACCAAAAAATAAATTTCCAAATGCTATAAGTTATAAGTTTGCTTAAAATAATCTTTATGAAAAAGTATCTGTTTGCAATAGTTGGTATTGCTACATGTCTTTATACAGGTGCTCAGGTAAGTCTGCCGGCGCCAAGTTCCGCACAAACAATTATACAGGATTTTGGGATGGGGAAAATTGAACTCACTTATTCACGCCCTTCTATAAAAGGAAGAAAACTATTTATGGACAACAGTGACCTTGCACCACTCGGCAAGCTTTGGCGCACTGGTGCAAATGCCCCTACCCGCCTGCATTTCAGCGATTTTGTAAACATGGGCGGCAAAGATCTTGACAGCGGCTCTTATGTGCTGTACACCATCCCCGGAAAAACAGAATGGGAAATAATTTTAAATAAAGGAATCAACAACTGGGGCACGGAAGGATATAAGGAAAATGAAGATGTAGTCCGCTTTAAAGTACCGGTAAGTGAAGCAACGCCATCAGCCGAAACCTTTACCATGCAGTTTGCAAATATTACACCTGAAAGCTGTGACCTCTATATAAGGTGGGGAATTACGCTGGTAAAAGTCCCTGTTACCACAAAAATAAAAGAGAGGCTGCGCGCACAAATTGAGACAGCTTTGCAGGGTGATAAAAAACCTTATCAGCAGGCCGCAAATTTTTATTTTGAATGGGATAAAGATTACGCCAAAGCACTCGATAATGTAAACAAAGGCATTGATGAAAATAAAAATGCTTTCTGGCTGTACCTGCTTAAAGCGAAAATTCAAAAAGCAGCCGGTGATAAAAGAGGAGCTGAACAGAATGCGGAGAAATGCATAGAGTTAGCCACTGCTGCAAAAAATGATGATTATGTAAAACAGGCAAGTGATTTAATAAAATCTTTGTAGGACTTTTTTGTATAGGCGTTTTTTGTTTCCATTGGTGAATAACAATCCGGAACCTGTTCATTGCACTTTCAAAATTAAAATTATTGCGTTTTTACCGCTATAGCGCCACTTTTATATAACCCCAGCCTTCACCCTGCTTGCTGATAATTTCATAGATGCCATCAGGCACAATTTCCACACCCGGTAGCAACTGGCTTTTATCAATGTTTTGGTTCTTCATGGCAATGGCACACACTTTAAACGACACATTTTTATTTTCAAGGATTTTCTCTATCAGATCAGCATACATTGTCCTGTCTTTTACCACCAGATCAAGTCCCTTTGCAAACATCACCAATTCTACTCTGGCATCTTTGTGCGGTATGGTAATCTCATTGATCCAGCGGATAACCGCTTTTTGCTCCAGGCTGTCTTTGCCGGTTAAGTCAAACACTACATTATAAGGTCTCGGTTGTGCAATTAATAAATTCGCAGCCAGAAACAGCAGGCCGGTGAAAACGATATGAAGTTTCATAAATATTTTTTTGCAGAAATATACAAAAAAAAATTGAGTCCCCCGAATATTGCATAAAATAATATTTTAAGGAAATTCCTTTTAGAAATGAAAAAAAGTTTTTAGCTTTTGGTGGTATTTCGGAAACAATTTTTTCACTCACTAAAAAACAACTCGATATGGCGAAGAAAGATATCAAACAAACCACGCACCGCCGTGAATTTTTAGGATCAATTGCCACCGGCGCCGCAGCTTTGGGAATGGCAACCCTGGCAAATCCCTTGAATTTGAACGCGGCACCCAACCTGCCTTATGGCGATACATCTGATGCCGATGAATGGTTTAAGCAAATTAATGGCAGGCACCGCATAGTGTTTGATACCACCGGCCCGCATGAAGTATTCCCTTTTGCATGGCCAAAAGTTTTTCTGCTTACCAATGCGGCAACAGGTACTCCTGAAAAAGAAAACAGCGTGGTGGTGGTATTGCGTCACAATGCTATACCATATACTATGGAAGACCGCCTGTGGGCAAAATATAAATTCGGCGAAGTATTTAAAATTGAGGACCCTAAAACAAAAGCGCCTTCCATCCGCAACCCATTCTGGAAACCTCAGCCCGGCGACTTCCAGGTGCCCGGTATTGGCAATGTAGCAATTGGCATCAATGAACTGCAGGATAGCGGCGTAATGTTTTGTGCATGTAATATGGCCATTACTGTGTACAGTGCAATTATGGCACAGCAAATGAATGCAAATGCAGACGATGTAAAAAAAGATTTTTTAGCTGGCGTGTTGCCCGGTATCCAGGTAGTACCTTCCGGTGTGTGGGCTGTGGGCCGCGCACAGGAACATGGCTGCGGCTATTGTTTTGTGGGAGAATAGATCAAGTGAAATAATTTTTGCAGGTGTAAAATATTGCACCTGCTTTTGCAACAGCTCCAAGGTCCAAATTTTTGCAGATCCGGGAATTGGCTAACTACTTTGTCTTCTTTGCTGCATCATCCTTTGCTTTTTTTATGGGGGCAAACGGGCCATACTTATGCTGCTTATCTGTAAAATTGTCGGTATAAGGACCGTAAGGATAGTCAATGGCTTTGCTGCTTAATTTTGGCCAGTCCTGGGGGAAAGATTTTTGCGGGCGGGGCTGCGAGTTTACAAACGCCGCCACATCCCATGCTTCTTCATTAGTAAGCTGAGGGCTTTGGTATGATGCGCCAAAGGGCATGCTGTTTTTTACATACCCTGCAAACTTTGTCAACCGAAAAAGGCCTGCGCCGGTATTATAACTATGCGTTCCCCACAAAGGCGGGTATTGATAAGTTGTGTCGCCTGTTTTAAAAAGCCCGTCACCATTTTTCTGATGGCAGGTTTGGCATTTGGCTGTATAAACTAATTTCCCTTTTTCAGGGTCAGCAGCTCTCTTCATAAACTGCAATTCTTCCGTGCCTGCGCCTTTTGGTTTTACTCCTTTGGGGACATCTTTACCTATCCATTTCAAATAAGCCACCATTGCAATCATTTCTTTGCTCAGGCTGTCAATGGGTTTTCCGTTAAGGCTGCGTTGCAGGCAATCGTTGATGCGGAATTGTATTGATTCAATTTTTCCGCTCCTTGGCCTGAATGTGGGGTAGGTGGATGCAACAGCTGAAAAGCAGTTTCCATAAGCCTTTGCGCCTGCATCAATATGGCAATTCTGGCAATTCATTCCATTGGTAATATGTGCCAGCGTCCCCTTTGGCCCAAGATAATAAGCGGTGTTTGAGATTAAATTTTTTCCGTAATGGATGAGGTTTCCCTCCTCTGTTGCAGGAATGGAATTTGTATCGGGTGCCATCCATTCTGTAATTGCAGAAACAGAATCTTTTTTTACAGTTGCTGTTTCCTGCTTTGCCGGTTCAGGATTGCATTTGGAAAATATAGCAACGGCAATGACTGATACGGGAAATAAAAATAGCCGGGGTTTTCGCAGATATTTCATACGGTTTTATTTGACAGTTAGTATGAAAATTTTTTTAATAATTTATTACACCCGCAAAAATGCGTAACACTTTTCTAAATAAATGCTGCTGTCTTTTTATTATGCAGGAATAATACGCGAAACTATTTATATAATTTGATTTTTTGAAATACAGAGAAACGGATAATGTTGCCCTGGTTAAATTGTGTACCCGAGCTTTTTTCCTGGAATAAATTCATGTAGCCAAATTCAAAAGAAAGATTATTGATGGGTTGATAATTAAATCCCAGGTACAAACGGTTCTGGTCAAACATGTTGCTCACAATATTTTTACCTGCATTTACCATTACTTCATCCGCCGCTTTAAAACTCAATGCCTGCGATTTGCCTTTGGAAGTGTATAAATTGCAATCGAAACCAAGCTGGTAGCGAAAGCGGAAATTAAAATTATAGCCGTCAACCAATTGATCATTTGCCGTTTTTCTGAAATAGCGTTCCTCCACCCTGAACCTGTGGCTGAAAGCAAACCGGTTGAACTTTTGTTTATAATTAAATTCTTCAAACGGCCTGAGTTCAGGAACCGCCAGGGTGCTGGTGGAAAGCGGGTCGCTGGTTGTATTTTGAAAATAAGCAAACCCGATACCTGCATCCCAGTTCTGGCCTAATGAATAGTTTACCTTGGAGCGTATTAAAAATTGTGATTGGTGCCCGTTATCAATATAACGCCTTTCACCAATGTCGCTGGTAAGCGACCATTTTGATGATAACTGGAGCGTATTGGTATATCCAAGCCAGAGCAGGGGGCGGGTAGTAGTTTTCTTTCCGGTTGTTTGTGCTGAAGATGAAAGGTTTACAATAAGAACCGGTAAAGCCGCAAAGAATAATTTTTGAATTAAAGTCATTTTCATCGTCAATTTTTTTTCAAATATATAATTCCTACGGATATAATAGGAGTTTAAGTAAAAAAAATTATTTTCTTTTTTTCAATTTTTCGCTCCTGCGTATAATTTCTGATAAAGTAGCATTCTTCAGCATGTTCACCGTTTCATTGCGTACATCCATAAAAACATCACGGATACCGCAAACAGCTTCATTTTTACATTCTTCACATTTTTCGTAATATTTCTGGGTAACACATGGCAGCAATGCAATGGCCCCGTCAAATAAGCGCATTACATCTGCCATATTTATTTCGTCAGGTTCTTTGTGCAGATAATAGCCGCCGAATTTCCCTTTTTTACTGCACAGCACACCTGCATTCCGAAGGTCAAGTAAAATAGCTTCAAGAAATTTACGCGGGATATGTTCGCTTTCGGCAATCCTGCTTATCTGTACAGCTTCACCTTTTTTTTGTTTGGCGAGGAACACCAATGCATTGATGGCGTATTTTGATTTTTTAGACAGCATATCGTTAAACTCTGTTCGAAAATAAATTTCAAATAAATTAATAGCTACAAAGGTTTCAAAAATACAATAAGATTGCTTTCTGTAAAAACATCTTTAATAGCTGTACACCGAATACCCCCATGCAGGCAATTGAAAAACCTGGTTATTTTTTAACTGTTCGGGTTTGCCTGTAAATATATTATTGCAGTTTCCTTCAATTACTCCATCTTTTATACTGAATGAGTGCGGCATGCTGCTGAGGTTAAGCAATACCAGCACTTTACTGTTATTCTTTTCCCGTTGATAGGCATATACTGCATCGTCTTTATCTGTTTTTAATTTTGTAAATGATGCATCCGCAGATAAAGCCGGGGCGGTCTTTCTGAGGTTAAGCAATATTTTATAAAAACCCGCACGTGCATATTTGCCAAACGTAATGGTGTCTTTATAAAAAAAACTGATACTGTCTAAAAAAGGTTCTTCCTGGCCACTGTATATCAGCGGAACAGATCTTCCTAAAGTTTGTGTAAGCAGGGCGAACGGTGCATGGCTTGCCCCCGGCATAGTGCCATAGTCCGCTTTATTCCAGCTATTTTCATCATGGTTGCTGGTGAAGTACATTTTAAGGGCATTCTTTGGAAAACTGCTGTCTAATTTTGCAAGGGCACTGTCAATTGCAAAAGCCGGCCGCTGTCCTTTTGCAATTAATTTCATCATATTAAATTCACTCCATGTATAGGTTGCATCAAAACCTGCTTCATACAGCCAGGAACTATCAGCTTCGGCAAGCATGAAAATATTATTTTTCTCATTTTTTAATTTACTGATGCATTTGGTCCAGAATTCTTTTGTGGGACCAACGGCATAATCACAGCGGAACCCGTCAATATCACTTTCCTTAATCCAGAACTTCATGCAGTTGATCATTGAATCAACCATTTCAGGATTTTGATAATTCAGTTGCCGTGTATCATCCCAGCCATTGGGTATCGCGGCTTTTCCTGTTTTTGGATCTTTTACATAAAAATCCGGGTGTGTTTGCAACCAGTAATGATCAGCTCCTGTGTGATTAGGAACCCAATCCATTATTACTTTAAAACCCATATCATGGCATTTCTTTACCAATTCTTTCCAGTCATCCATCGTTCCAAATTCAGGATTTACAGCCGTGTAATTCGACACAGCATAATAACTGCCAAGTACGCCTTTTCTGTCTTCTTTGCTGATGGGGTTGATGGGCATAAACCACAAAGTTTGAACGCCCATATCTTTTAAGCGGTCTAAACTTTTTTCAAATGCTTTAAAACTGCCTTCAGGTGTATATTGCCGCACATTTACTTCATAAATATTTCCCTGCATGATCCAGGCCGGGTGCCCGTCAATCTTTGCAGAATCATTTGCGGCATTCTTATCAGAATTATTTCCGGAATTATTGTTGCAGGAAAAAATAACAGATAGAATTACAATAATGGATATTCGCAGGAACAAACGTTTCATAAAAAAAATTTAGCAGTATAAAAGTATCTGAAACATTTGTGTATAACAAACACATTTGAAAAAAATTGGACAATACGCATAATCTAACAGTAATTAAAAAGGCGGTGCGGCGCACCGCCTTTTTAAAAAATTGCTTAAAAGTCTTATTGCTTTATTAATTTTTCTGAATAGGAATTACCTGAGGTGCCTGTAACCTTTATTATGTAAAAACCTTTTGGTATATCTGCCACATCCAGCGTCTTTGAAGTTAAGTTGCTCCATTGTTTTACTAATTTACCTGTTTCGCTGAACATCATTACTGACCGGATACTTTCACCTGCTAGGTTTAAATTAATGGTACTTCCAAATGGATTGGGCCCTGCCCCAAATTTATCTGTTCCGGTATTTGGCAGAACCATTTTGTTTTCAGAAATATCCTGATCGCTCTTGCCTGCAAATGCAGCACCTGCAACAGGGGAGCAATACAATTGCCATGTGCCGTTCCTGTCGTCCATCCATATAGGGTAAGCTTTTCCATTAAATGCGGTAATGCCTATATAATCCCCGGCATAACCGGTGGCAAAATTCGTATTGTCAATAGGCGCTGTAATATGTGTTACATCGCTTACTTTTTGATTTTTCCACCTTACACCACCATCGGTGGAGCGTGCCACATAAGTGTTTGTTGTAAAAGTACTTGGTGCGCCATCAAAAGAATAATAATCTATCCATACATCCCCGTTTGAATCATCCACTGCTATCCAGGGGAAGAAATTTTGACGCCCCGTTCTTATATTTATCGTTTTTGCATTACTCCATGTAGCGCCGCCATCACTTGAATATCTTAATAGAATAATTGCTTTCCCGGTATCGTTATACTGTGCGGCATATACTATATAAATCCTGCCATTGTATGGACCGCCGCTTTTATCAACCGCCATTGCCGGAAAGTCGTTTGTTCTTATACCGTTAAAAAGTGCATCGCCACCGCCAACTCTTATTCCGGTATATCCGAAAATATTTGCAGCAGGTGTAAAGGAAACACCTGCGTTCGTTGACTTAACAAAACCAATATGGTCAGCTTTATAAGGAAATGTCAATGTAGCATGATCAGCCCAGCAAACATATACTTCCCCATTAGGGCCCGTTTGTACATTGGTACCCTGCCCAAAACCAACGGTGCCGCTACGCAAAGTAATGGGTGATGAAAATGTGCCACCGCCATCTGTGCTCCTGTTAAATTCTACTGAGCCGTTTCCTGACCCAAAGTTTGTCCACGAACTGTAAAAATTATTTTTATTGGGGCTGGCACTTTGATTATCTACTGTACTCATCCCTTTATCAAAACTGGTTTCCGTTGCTGCCTGCTCGGTACCTGCAGACCAATTAACACCAAAGTTTGTTGATTTTTGAAACCAGTAACCGCCACCAGCAGCAATGGTAGTCATATAGGCATTTCCTCTTGTATCAATGGCGGTAGTAGGATCGCCGAAGGACTGGCCCTGTGCAATATTTTGCAGTTTGTCCGAACCGCCCCATGTCATTCCTCCATCAAACGAAGCGTAAAAACCCTGATTGTATTTAAAAGGCCCTACTAAGGTATTTGTGCTTGCAAGCAAATTATATGGGAAATTTTTGTTGATGGAAATATGCACTTCAGACTGAACATTAGAAGAAGGGAAAACCCGCACGTCAGCACCATCGGTAATGCCGGAACCCTGAGACGTATTGGGTTGCGTTGACAGTGTTGGGTTAAATTTTGAAGTGATGTTATTTCCAGTTTGCCTTGGTACAATATCTTTCTTTCTTTGCTGTGAAATAGGGTTTGTTTTTTGCCCGAAAGAAATTATTCCGCAAAAAAGCATCACTGATAAAAGGCAAAGCCTTGCGTTTAAGTGTTTCATAAATTTTTGTTTTATGTCTTTGGTTAATGAATAAGCAGTAATTTGTTTTTACATAAGTTAAAAAGCACTGTTTAGGTGGAGAAAACCTGCGTCAAGATAATACATAAAATGAAACCATAAAAGAAATTTAAACATTGCTGCAAACTTTGCCTGCCTTTAATTTTTTTATACTTCTTTAATAAACAATATGAAAGTTTTAGGATGAAAAGCTGCATTGCAGCCGGCTTTTCCGATATATTTGCCGCCTAAATTTTATTTATGCCATATAAATTTTTCAAGCTACCCTTGTTTGTATTGTTTGTGGTTGCCAATACTATTAATGCACAAAATCTTTCAGATAAACTTCCTGTGGATCCGGCAATGAAAGTGGGAAAGCTGCCCAACGGACTTACATACATTATCCGCCAGAATAAAAAACCTGAAAATAAAGTTGAACTGCGTTTGGTGATCAATGCAGGTTCCATCCTTGAAGATGCAGACCAGCAGGGGCTTGCACACTTCAACGAGCACATGGCTTTTAATGGCTCACAGCATTTTAAAAAGAACGAACTGGTAGATTTTTTACAAAACATCGGCGTGCAGTTTGGCGCAGATTTAAATGCATACACAGGTTTTGATGAAACAGTTTACATCCTTCCCATTCCGCTGAGTGATACTTCCAATTTCCGCAAAGGGCTTACAGTACTGCAGGATTGGGCCGGCGGTTTAAGTTTTGACAACGACCAGATTGACGGCGAACGTGGTGTTGTGCTGGAAGAAAGCCGGCTGGGCAAAGGTGCCGATGACCGTATGTTCCGTAAAATTTATCCCGTTCAATATGAAGGGTCAAAATATGCCGAGCGGCTGCCAATTGGTAAAGACAGTATTTTAAAAACCTTTCCGTATGATGCAGTAAAAAGGTTTTACCGTACATGGTACAGGCCTGATAATATGGCGGTAATTATTGTGGGCGATATTGATGCAGCAAAAACAGAACAGCTTGTAAAAGAATATTTCGGCGGTTTAAAAAACCCTGCAAATGAACGGCCACGTACTTATGCACAGGTTCCGGCCAGGCAAAGAAGCGAAGCCATCGTGGTTACTGATAAAGAAGCAACCAATTATTTCCTGGAAGTGGATTATCCTTTTATGCCGGTAAAACTGGAAATAACTGTGGATGATTACCGCAAAGACCTTGTAAAAAATTTATTTTCTTCCCTGCTAAACCAGCGGCTTACTGATTTAACGCAAAGCAGCAACCCGCCATTTCTTTACGCAGGCGCGGGCTATGGAAGTTTGGCCCGCGGATATGAGGGCTTTAGTGGCTACACCGTTGCCGGAAAACCTGGTCCGGATACCGCCCTCGTAGCATTAATGACAGAAATTGAACGCGCCAAAAGGTTTGGATTTACAGAATCAGAACTGGAGCGCGGGAAAAAAAATATGCTGGCTTTTATGGAGCAGGATTATAATAACCTGGACAAACATGAATCAGGTGATTATGTGCAGGAATACATCCGTTTTTTCCTTAATCATGAACCCTCACCGGGCATTGCAAAAGAATATGAATATTATAAAACCTTATTACCCGGCATTACACTTACCGAAGTAAATGCGCTTACAATACCGCTTAAACAAAATGAAAATATTTTTGTAAGCCTGCAGGGGCCATCAGAAGGAAATATAAAATTGCCCGATAATTCGCAATTGCTTGCAACCGCTCAAAATGCACTGCATGCAAATGTAACAGCGTATGCAGAAAAAACCGTTGCACAGGATTTGATGAAAACAAAACCGAAGCCCGGCACAATCGTGAACGAGCAAAAAAATGAAACACTCGGCGTTACTGAAATTACTTTTGCAAATGGTGTGAAAGCCATTTTAAAACCAACTGATTTTAAGAATGATGAAATCATCATGACCTCTTTCCGCAAAGGCGGGAATGCCAAATATCCTGCACAGGATAAAGCCAGCTCCACTTTCGCGGCAAATATTATTCAGCAAATGGGCATTGGTGATTTCTCCCCAACCGATCTTAATAAATTACTTGCCGGCAAAACAGCTTCTGCAGGCCCGCGTATCAGCGGATTAAGTGCAGGTATAAGCGGCAGCAGCAGTGTAAAAGATTTTGAGACGATGCTCCAGATGACAAACCTTTATATGACCGCACCAAGAAAAGATGAAGCCCTGTTCAATGCATGGAGAGACAAACAAAAATCTGCCACACAATTTGCCATGGCAGACCCGCAAACCGCATTTATTGATACGTTTATCCACGTGCGGTATAATCATAACCCACTGTCACCACTGGCCGTGCCAAAGCCAGAAGATTTTGATGGTTTAAATATTGACCATGTGCTTTCAATTTATAAAGACCAGTTTGGCGATGCATCCGGTTTCAATTTTATTTTTACAGGCAGTTTTGATGTGGAAAAAATAAAAGCATTACTTGCAATGTATCTTGGAGGTTTACCATCTACCAATAAACCCGCAGATTTTGTTGATAATGGCTTGCGACCGGTAACAGGAAATATAAACCTTACCGTAAAAAAAGGCACCGAGCCTAAAAGCCTTATCATAAAGGTTTACTCAGGGGAAGTTCCTTACAGCGAAGACCTTGATTTAAAAGCATCGGCACTTACAGAAATACTCAATATAAAAATTACAGAAGACCTCCGTGAAAAAATGAGCGCTATTTATGGCGGCGGTATTTATGGCGGCTTAAATAAATACCCTTACAATAATTATTCTTTTGTACTTCAACTGCCCTGCGGCCCGCAAAATGTGGATACGCTTATAAAAGCCGCCAACGCTGAATTAGACAGCATTAAAACCTTTGGCCCTTCACAGGAAAATTTGGCTAAAGTAAAAAAGACCTGGATTGAGCAATACAAGGTGAACATAAAAGAAAACAGTTACTGGAGCGGAAAATTGCAGAATATTTATTTTCAGGGCGGGGATGTCCAACGCATTTTTGGTTACGAAAAATTAGTGAATGCGTTAACCGTGGATGATATTAAAGCTGCAGCCAACCAGTTGTTTGACGGAAAAAATGTTTTCCAGGCAGTGCTGCTCCCTGAAAATTAAAAATTTAATTTTCTTTGCCATAAGCCCCGCAGTTATGCGGGGTTTTTTATTTGCTTTTTTGAGCACATCAGTTTTTCTTGTAGGTTTGAAAAATGAAACCGGTGTTACTCTTTATTTTTTTAGCCGCCTGTCATTTTGCAAACGCACAGGTATTAACCGGCAAAGTAACAGATTCGGCATCCGGCAAGCCATTGGCTTATGCAATCATTACTTATTCATCGCAGCAAAAAATAACTTATACCGATGCGAATGGTTTTTTTTACCTGCAGAAAGATTCATTGCTGCATGGGGATTCAATTTTTATACAATTCCTGGGGTACCAAAGAATTTCTTTAAGTGCGGGAAAATTTAAAGCAGGTCAGCATTTTAATATGGTGCAGGAAATGAAGATGCTGAACCCGGTGATTATTTATGCCTGCAAAAAAACAAAAGACTATTTAATTAATAAAAGAGTTGGCAGGATAAAACATTATATCGGCCCCGGCCCCGAAACGAAATTTATTGTACTGGCAAAATACAATAATATATCCGGCATGGATGGTTATATAAATACGATAAAAATTTATGTGGATCAAACTTCTTCAGAAATAAAAGTGCCCATACGTTTCCGCTGGTATGAATGGGATGTGGAAAATAAAAAACCCGGTCATGAGTTAACTGATACAAACCTCCTTGTATATCCTTACCAGGACGGCTGGAATGAATTTGTATTGCCCGCTTACACCATTTTTGCACCAAAAGATTATATTGTTTTCGGGCTTGAATTCATTTACCCCATGGAAAGCCAGCAAGAATTTGAACTGCTTAAAACAGAAGGCGAAAAATTAAAATGGCTCACCAATATGCAGCACCGCTGGTCGCTGGGTATGCAGTATTCCGATGAACAAACCGATGCGGGTTTTTACAGCATAAACAACGGGCCATTCAACAATTATAACCAGCGTAATGAAAGATATTATATACGTCCTGCCATTACATTTACTGTTACTGCATGCGCTGAGAGATAAACCCTGGAGAAATTTTTCACGCAAAAGCACGAAGCAAAGCGGCGCTTTTCCCGGGTAAAAACCCATGAGGCGAAGAAATTGCCCGCAACTGCCGAATATTTCTGTATAGCATGCATCATACAACGGTTAAAAAAAATTTGTGCAATCTCTTTTTAGTAAAATCTGCTTTTAAAAAAAAGGATTTTGGCAAATCCTGCTAACCGTATCATACTTCTCCTAAAAATTTGCAAAATAAATTTCCGCGCGCTTAGCTGTGTTTTCAATTTGCAAAAAATAACGATTAAAAATTATATCCCGCGAAAACCAATTATAAAAAGGGATCAAAGGGGAATAATTTTGAAAAAGAAAAAAAATTATTCACAGCAAAAACCCCCACACATGAAAAAGATAATCATTACTATCTGCATTGCAACAGCTTCTCTCAGTGCTTTCAGCCAGAACGGTTTAAAGTTAATTGCCAAAAAAGGAAACAATACCAAAGTATTTGAAACAGGCAACGCCGTAAATATAATGTATAAACTTGGCGATACATCCGCCAGTTTCAGGGGGAGGATAGCAGCCATTAATAATGATGGAATTGTTTTACGTCATTACCGCAGCAGGGACACAAGCCGCGTGCATGTACCGCTTAATGATTTTACTGATATAAGAAAAATATCCAGGACAGGAAGAACAATAACCGGTATAATCTTTTGCACCAGTGTAGTGGTTGGCGTAGGGGAAATTGCATTAAATCAGCCTGCAAAGCAAATTACCCTTCCAAATATTTTTACCGGCGGGACTTATACAGATACTATTCCGGCTATTGATAACACTGGCGCCGCACTCGCCACAATTGCAATAGGGGCATTGCCTTATATTATAGTTACACTTGCTGAACCCAAAGCTTCGAAAAGCAAGGGTTATACTTTTATGATTGCAGCGAAGCAATGAGGCTGCGGACCTGTTGTCATTTCCTCAATGGATAAAAATACGATGTAAATAATACATTTGAGCAAATAAAACCATGAATAGAATTTCTTTGGGGCAACCGGAAAATTCTTTTTCCTGTAAGGGTATTGCAGCAATTAATGAATTACGGACAATCATGCTGAACACAACGCATACTAATTGTGCTTAAACTGAACAATTCATGAAAAAGCAAATACTATTCATTGTAACATACCTTATTGCTGTATCTGCATTTTCACAGCCTTATGTTGACCCGCTGAATATCAGGTACACCAATACTTTCAGAAATAATAATAAAAGCGCAACTCCATTTACTCATATTTATATCGGTTCTGATCTCCCGGTGAAATTAAAAAATAATGGCATGCTTGTATTTAGTCCATTTTATGAAAGCTGGAACATTGATTCTGCCTCCGATAAAAATTTTCTTCCTTCTGTAAGCAGCGTTGCATTACTCGTAAGCGCTGTAATTCCAATGAATAAAAACCATTGGTCACTTACTGTTACTGCCATTCCGCGTTTTAACGGCGAAGAATTAAAATTTGATAACAGTTTTCAAATGGGAGGCGTACTGCTTGCGAGTTATAAAAAGAATGAAGATCTGAAATATAAATTCGGCGTGTATGTAAACAATGAATTCTTTGGAACATTTGTAATGCCGCTTGCAGGTATTGATTGGCGGATAGATGCACACAACAATTTATTTGGCGTTTTACCGGGAAGGTTGACTTATGAGCATAGACTCAGCAATAATTTTTATACAGGTGCAACATTCCGTGCCATTACTAATTCTTACAGGCTCAATAATGGTAATTACCTGCGCATTGATGATAACCAGTTAAGCGTTTATCTTGATTGTTATGCAACAAAACATATTGTATTTTCAGCAGAAACCGGCTATGGAATAATGCGCAAACTGCGGTCTGGTAAAGGGTTCAATAAAAATTATCTTACAGATTATAACTGGGGCGATGGCCTGTTTATTAAACTTTGCGGTTCATACAGAATCAGGCTGTGATGCCTGAAAATATTACACAAGTTTTACCAAATCACTTTTGTTCAATAAATTACTTTGAATGTCTTGCCTGTTTATTTTAAGGTTCCTTGCTGTTTCTATCACCTGCTGTACAATCTGGTAAGCGGAATGCTGCAATATTAATTTTTCAGGCATTACACCCGCCATCCATTTTTTTATTTCAAAAACAAAATGCTCATCAATGGTTTCAACAATGGGAACATTAAATGATTTCAATGCCTCCGCATTGCACCATTGTTCGTATTGCCCTTTTATGGGAATGCATAATAACTTTTTGCCGAGGTAAAGCGCTTCTGCAGGTGTTTCAAAACCCGCGCCGGTAATAATGCCGCGGCACTTGATCAGGCTTTCATTAAAAGTTTTTGTATGAATGGGAATAAAACTGATATTCCCGTCAACTGATATTTTATTCACTTTTTTTGATAATATTTCAAACCTTATGTCTTTTATTTTTTTCAGATAAGCGGCAACGGTCTCATCTGCATAGTGGGAAAGATAAACCGTAATATGCCCTTTGTCTTTTGCATCGGCTTTCAAAATTTCTTCTTTAACTACAGGATTAAAAATAAAATCATCATATTGCCTGAAGTGCATCCCCACATAGCTTTCAGCGGTTGCATATTTTTTTAAAACGAGTTCTCCTGCAATATTTTTCTGCTGCGGCCTGGGTGCTTTGTTTGATTGAAAACTTGCCTGGTGGCCAAAATTCACCGATGGTATTTTTTTCATCCTGCATGCAAGCGAAGTAATGCTTTCAAAATCATTCAGCACCACATCATATTTTTCCACAGGTAAATCTTTTGCTTCTTTCCATATTCTTGCAGGGCTAAAAGCCTTCAGCATTTTCAAATAATCAAGCCCACCGCTGTTTCCGTAAAACAAACTCATGCCTTTGCTCCTGTATTGCACAGGCAAATCAATTTGCAGGTTGCTGTTGCTTCCGCTTAAAAAAATATTTACCTGCCCGTATTGCTGCAGATACGGTACCAGCTCCATTGCCCGCACAATATGGCCGTTGCCGGTAGCCTGTATGGCATAAAATATTTTCATCAGATAGCTAATGAATTAATGAACAATCCAATTTCATCGGTAACTACATTTAACTGCGGTAATTTTTTATTTAGTACTGCTGATTCATAATGTGCAAAATCTTTTTCATTGTAATGGTAAATCTTCCATTCATCATTGCAGTACTCAAGCGCAGTAAGGTTTTCAATCCAGTCGCCGCTGTTCAGGTAGGTAACTTTTCCTTCCGTCGTTTCAACAATTTTTTGCTGCGGCTGGTGTATGTGCCCGCAGATAACATAATCATATTTTTTTTCTATGGCAAGCTCTGCCGCCGTCCGTTCAAAATCCGAAATCCACGACACGGCTTTCTTTACACTGTTCTTTATTTTTTTGCTGAAGCTCATCTTTTCTTTGCCCATTAGTTTTAAGCACCAGTTTATAAAACTGTTTATATGTATGAGTAAATCATAGCCATGGCTGCCAAGTTTTGCGAGTATTTTTGCGCTGCCTTTTGTAGTGGCATCAAATACATCGCCATGAAAAATCCAGGTCATTTTCCCGTTTATCTCCATGACTATTTTATCCGTCAGTTGAAAATTACCGATCTGTATATCGCTGTAGCGGCGCAGCATCTCATCGTGGTTGCCGGTAATGTAAATTACCCGCGTGCCTTTGCCCAGCAACCCCATAATTTCTTTTATCACCTGCATGTGCGATGCGGGGAAATATTTTTTATTGAACTGCCATCCGTCAATAATGTCGCCGTTGAGGATTAAAATTTGCGGGGAGATGCTTTTAAGGTAGTTGACAATCTCTTTTGCGCGGCAACCATAAGTGCCAAGGTGCATATCGCTCATCACCACCACATATATGTTTCTCTTTTCCATCAGGACTTGGGGTTTTACAAAGCTCCCATGATAATGTTACGCAGGTATTATCGCGCAGTTAAGTAATTGTAATGAAGTTGTGAAGAAAGGATTAATGTACCTGGCTGCGGCAATGCTGTTAAGCTTTTGTTGTGTCACTCACTTCATCATCCGGAACTTTATTCAGCGGTTTGAATGTTTAAGTGTTCAAAAGTTATGAAGCCGGAGAATTTGCAAACATTTGAACTTTCAAACTTATGGAACTATTGTTCAATAACGTTCCAAGCGTACAAGTGTGCGACGCAACCCCTGCTGCACAAAGATTTCAAGCCCGGCCCATCATTTCGCTTATCTCTTTTTCAACTCTTTCCTTCATAGCTTATATTTGCAATCCTTTTAAAAAATAATTATGGCACAGCATTTATCAGAGCAGGAAATTGTACGGAGAGAAAAAATAAAAGAGCTACAGGCATTGGGTATTGATCCTTATCCTGCGGCATTGTATCCTGTTTCGCATTTCTCGGCAGGTATAAAAGAAAAATTTTCTGAAGAAACAAAAAATGAGTTTGCACAGGTATGTGTGGCCGGGCGTATTATGAGCCTGAATGATAAAGGCAAAGTTTTTTTTATAAAAATACAGGACAGCAAAGGCATTATACAATTGTATGTGCGCAAAGATGATATATGCCCCGGTGAAGACAAAACGTTGTTTGATAAATTGGTAAAACATATTCTTGACCTGGGTGATATTATTGGCGTTACCGGTTTTGTATTTATCACCAAAACAGGCGAGACTTCCGTACATGCGCAAACATTTACACTGCTTGCAAAATCGCTGAAACCTTTGCCTGTTGTAAAACGCGATGAAGAAGGCAATGTGTTTGATGCGGTTACTGATCCTGAATTCCGTTACCGCCAGCGCTATGCTGATCTTATTATCAATCCCGCAGTTAAAGATGCATTTGTAAAGCGCACAACGCTTGTAAATACCATACGCCGGTTCTTAAATGAACGCGGTGCACTTGAAGTGGAAACGCCGGTGCTGCAGCCCATTCCCGGGGGTGCAGCCGCAAGGCCTTTTATAACGCACCATAATGCACTGGATATAGATTTGTACCTGCGCATTGCAAATGAGCTGTATTTGAAAAGACTTATTGTAGGCGGCTTTGACTGGGTATATGAATTCAGCAGAAATTTTCGTAATGAAGGAATGGACAGAACACATAATCCTGAATTCACCATTCTTGAATGGTACACGGCATACAAAGATTATTTCTGGATGATGGAAACCACGGAGCAGTTGTTTGAAACCGTTGCCCTTGCATTGCATGGCACCACTGAATTACAGGTGGGTGATAAAACCATCAGCTTTAAAGCGCCTTATAAAAGGGTTTCCATACTTGATGCCATAAAAGAAAACACCGGAATTGATGTAAGCGGGATGGATGAAGAAAATTTATTCAACACCTGCAGGCAACTGCATATTGATGCGGATAAAAGCATGGGCAAAGGAAAACTAATTGATGAAATCTTTGGCGCAAAAGCGGAACACACATATATACAACCCACTTTTATAATTGATTATCCCGTGGAGATGAGCCCGCTTACAAAAAAGCACCGCAGCAAACCGGGGCTGGTGGAGCGTTTCGAGCTGATGATAAACGGGAAAGAATTAGCAAATGCATACAGTGAACTCAATGACCCCATTGACCAGCGTGAACGTTTTGAAGAACAGGCCCGCCTGATGGAGCGCGGCGATGATGAAGCCATGTTTATTGATCATGATTTTTTGCGTGCATTAGAATATGGAATGCCGCCCACAAGCGGCATTGGCATTGGTATTGACCGTTTGTGTATGCTGATGATGAACCAGCCTTCCATACAGGATGTATTGTTATTTCCGCAAATGCGGCCTGAAAAAAGAGAGGAATAATTTCATTTATAAATTCATTCTGCGCAGCTGCCAAAAAATTGTACATTAGTACAATTAAATAAACGGTTATGCCCTGCCAGATAAAAATATCCTTTTTATTATTCTTGTTATTTCCTGCACTCACTTTATCCGCGCAATCTTATCAAAAAATTCATAATGACGCAATCGTGGTGGATACCCACAACGATATACTTACCACCATGATTGATAAAGGTTATGTGTTTGATGATAACCTTGCAGGCAAAACACACAGCGATTTATGGCGCATGAAAACAGGCGGTGTGGATGTGCAGATATTTTCCGTTTGGTGCGATGGGGAAAAACAAAACCCCTTTGCATGGGCTAACCACGAGATAGATACACTTTATGCAGTGGCTGCACGCCACCCTGATAAAATGATGATCGTAAAAACACCCGCTGATTTAATGCAGGCCGTAAAAGAAAATAAACTCGGCGCTATGCTGGGCGTGGAAGGCGGCCACATGATGGAAAATGATTTGAATAAATTAGACAGTTTGTTCAAACGCGGTGTGCGTTATATGACGCTCACCTGGAACAATTCTACTCCCTGGGCCACGTCAGCAATGGAAGAAACGCACGATTCATTATTGCACCAGCCAAAGGGGCTAAATGATTTTGGAAAACAGGTGGTAAAACACATGAATGAACTGGGCATGATGGTTGACCTTTCGCATGTGGGCGAACAAACATTCTGGGATGCAATAAATACAACAACAAAACCGGTAATTGTTTCGCATAGCTGCGTATATAATCTCTGCCATGTTTTCCGCAATTTAAAAGACGACCAGATAAAAGCCGTGGGAAAAAATGGCGGCGTTATTCACCTGAATTTTTACTCCGGTTTTCTTGACAGCAATTATGAAAAGAAAAATGCCGCCTTTGATGCCAGGCACAAAGCTGAAAGGGATTCTGTTTTAAAAACGGTTAGCGATCCTTTTTTTGCTGATGATTACCTGTTTAATAAATACAAAGATGAAGTGCAGCAAATGCGTGCACCCTTTTCATTACTGCTTGACCATCTTGATTACATTGTAAAACTGATTGGCGTGGATCATGTAGGTTTGGGTTCAGATTTTGACGGCATCAATTCATCGCCGCAGCAATTAGACGATGTAACCGATTACCCGCTTATCACCAAAGCCTTGCTGGAACGTGGTTACAGCAAAAAAGATATTTATAAAATACTTGGTGGAAATTTCATCCGCGTATTTAAAACCAATACACCAAACTGAATTTGTTTAAAAAACCCTGTGATATTTTGAAAACCTCACAGGGTTGAAATGATAAAGCTTTCATCATTAATTATTATTTTATGAGAAAAAAAAACCTTCTTCTTGTAATTGCATTTACTACAGCTTCATTTAATTTTTTACATGCGCAAAATGATTCAGTTCCTGCATTTATTACCGACAGCCTGGATATGTATGTAAACAGGGCGCTTGGTGACTGGCAGGTTCCCGGCGTTGCCGTTTGCGTGGTAAAAGATGGGAAAGTTGTGGTGATGAAAGGATATGGTGTAACGGAACTTGGCACAAATAACAAAGTGGATGAAAATACTTTGTTTATGATTGGCAGCAACACTAAAGCCTTTACAGCAACGGCTTTGGCAATGCTTGATGCGGACAGTATCATCAGCCTTGATGATAAAGTAACCAAATGGATACCACAGTTTAAATTAGATAATAAGTCAGCGGGTGAGCAGGCCATCATACGCGATTTACTCTGCCACCGTATTGGCTTTATGACTTTCCAGGGCGATTTTACTTACTGGACAAGCGACCTTACCCGTGAACAGGTGATAGAAAAAATGGGGCATATAAAGGCAGTGTATCCTTTCCGCACAAAATGGGGTTATACCAATGCGGCATTTCTTACCGCAGGGCAAATTATTCCTGCCGCAACAGGCATGCAATGGGAAGATTTTATTAAACAAAAAATATTTATACCGCTTGGCATGACCAGGACGCTGGCGCTGAGCAAAGATTTTCCTGCAGCCACCAATAAGTGTGAACCTTATACTATGGACAATGGCGAACTCCTAAAAATCCCTTATTGTTCAATAGACAACCTGGCATCTGCGGGCAGTATCAGTTCATCAGTAAATGATTTAAGCAAATGGATAATGATGCAGTTGAACAAAGGCATGTACAACGGCAAACAAGTGGTGCCTGCAGCAGCCATTGCACAAACGCGGGTACCGCATTCTATTTTAGGAAACGGCGGAACACTTTTTAATGAAGGACATTTCGCATTGTATGGCCTCGGCTGGTTTTTGGAGGAATATGAAGGCAGGAAAATTGTTTCACATACAGGTGGTGTAAATGGCTTTGTAACAAGCGTTACTTTAATTCCGGAGGAAAAGCTTGGCATTATTGTATTGACCAATACAGACCAGAATGATTTTTATGAGGCGTTGAAATGGGAGATAATGGATGCTTATTTTAAACTGCCTTACCGCAATTACAGCAGCGTTTACCTTAATTATTTCAACATGCAAAAAAATGATGATGATAAAAAAGATAAAGTGCTGAAAGACTCTGTTGCCCTGCATTTGCCGGCAGCATTATCACTCACCGCTTATACAGGAAATTATTTTAATGATGTATATGGCGATATGAAAGTGGTACTGGAAGATGGTGAACTGAAAATGAAATTCTCGCATCATCCCAATATGTATGCGAAATTAGAATCACTGGGGGGCAGCCGCTTTTATGCCACATTTACCGACCCTGAATTCAGCAAAGCCGTTTTCCCTTTCACCGCTGAAAATGGGAAAGTAAAATCAGTTACGGTAAAAGTGGCTGATTTTGTAGAGTACACCCCGTATGAGTTTGGAAAGAAAAACCCATAGGCTATTGTAAATAATTATTTTCAAAAGATTAATATATGCAGACTGTTACAAGGGCCGCCGGTGTTTTATTTACAAGGGCTTTGCTTGGTATCATTTTTTTTATGCAGGGCTTTGGCAAAATATTCACTATCGGCGTACCCAAAGTATATGATATGTTCTTTAAAGATTTTGAAACCACTTTCCTTCCCAAATGGGTAATATGGGCAACAGCATATTATACTTCTTATATTGAAATGATCTGCGGGTTTTTGCTCATCATTGGCCTGTTCAGAAAATATGCGATGTATTTACTTGCTGCTGATCTTTTGCTCATTTCATTTGGCCATGGATTAATGGAGCCGGTATGGGATTTAAGCCATGTAATGCCCCGCGCAATTTTGCTTATTACGTTAATGCTGCTGCCGCAGGAATGGGACAGGTGGAACGCAGACAGGGTGTTTAAAAAATAATAGCAGATGATTTTATGCCTCCGGTTGAAGCGTGCGGCGCAACTGCCGTTGCCATAAAAAGATGCAGCCCGCTTCATAATTTTTTTATATCTTTCTGCATTGCATAACCAAGATTCAGGCGCATGAAAAAAATAACACTTCTTCTCTTTTTTCCTACTCAGCTTTTTGCACAACCTTTTTCCAAAACAGAAATAACGCGCTGGCAACAGCAGGCAAAACAGGTAACCATTATCCGCGACGACTGGGGCATTCCGCATATTTATGGAAAAACAGATGCTGATGCAGTGTTTGGTTTGTTGTATGCTCAATGCGAAGATGATTTTAAACGCGTTGAAATGAATTATATTGAAAAACTGGGAAGGATGAGCGAAGTAAAAGGCGAAAGCGAATTGTATAATGACCTGTATATAAAACTTATTATTGATTCTGCAGATGCAGTAGCTGATTATAACAAAAGCCCGCTATGGCTTAAACAACTGATGAACGCTTATGCGGACGCAGTCAATTTTTATTTATACAAACACCCTGATGTGAAACCCGCATTGCTGCTGCGTTTTAAACCATGGTATCCATTACTGTGGACAGACGGCAGCATTGGCGCCATTAACACCGGGGATGTATCAGAAGATGATGTAAAGAATTTATATACTGGTAATGATGCACCTGTTTCTGTAAAAGAAAATCTCTTTGATGAAAATACAACCGGCTCCAACGGCTTTGCTGTTGGCCCTTCAAAAACGGCATCGGGCAATGCAATACTTTATATAAACCCGCATGTAACATTTTATTTCCGTCCTGAAGTGGAGATAACAAGTGATGAAGGCCTGCATGTATATGGTGCGGTTACCTGGGGGCAATTTTTTATTTACCAGGGGTTTAATGAACACTGCGGCTGGATGCACACTTCCAGCAATGTGGATGTGGCAGATTTGTACGTAGAAAAAATTATTAAAAAAAGTAACGGCCTTTTTTATGAATACGATGATACGCTGAAACCCCTTACACAAAAAGAAATTACCATCCGCATAAAAAAAGATGATACAGCAGAAACAAAAACCTTTACGGCTTTTTTTACACATCACGGCCCCATCATGGCGAAACGGAATAATCAATACATTAGTGTAAAAGGCTACAACCGCTCACTCACAAGCTTAATACAAAGCTGGCAACGCACAAAAACAACGGGGCTGGAAGATTATAAAAAAAATATGCAGTTGTACAGCAACACGTCCAACAACACAGTGTTTGCAGATGATAAAGGAAATATTGCTTACTGGCATGGCGATTTTGTACCCCGCAGAAACAAAACATTGGACTGGGGTAAACCTGTTGACGGAACAACATCAGCAACTGAATGGAAAGGGCTGCATACATTAGATGAAATTGTGCATGTATATAATCCTGCTACGGGCTGGATACAGAATTGTAACTCAACGCCATTCACGGTTTCAGGCAGCAGCAGCCCGAAGAAAGAAAATTATCCGGCATACATGGCGCCGGACGGAGAAAATTTCAGAGGTGTTAATGCAGCAAAAGTATTGAGCCGTGAAAATGCTTTTACCATTGATAAAATGATTGCAGCCGGTTACGACACTTATCTTGCTGCATTTGAAATTTTGATCCCCGCACTGGTGCAATCCTTTGAAAAAAATATTTTACCAACGGACAGTTTATACAATCAGCTTGCAGCTCCTGTCGCCGTTTTAAAAAACTGGGATTATCATGCATCAGAAAATTCAGTGGCCACCACGCTTGCTGTTGAATGGGCTGAAAAACTGAGCGCATCACTGCAAAGGATTTATATTGATGAAGGATGGGACGACCAGGTGATGCTTACCAAAAAGTTTGCGGCAACTGCTGCTAAAGATGAATTGATAACTCCATTGCTTGCTGTAGTAAATGAATTAAAAACCCACTATGGCAACTGGCAAATATCCTGGGGCAGCATCAACCGTTATCAGAGAATATCATCTGACATACTGCAGCAGTACAAAGATGACCAGCCCAGTGTGCCTGTGGGTTTTGCATCTTCATCCTGGGGCATGCTGCCTGCTTATAACAGTAAATATTTTCCCGGCACCAATAAAAGATATGGCGTAAGCGGAAACAGTTTTATTTGTGCCGTTGAATTTGGAAAAAGGATAAAAGCAAAATCCTTACTCGCAGGCGGTGAAAGCGGCGATCCATTATCACCACATTTTAATGACCAGTTGCAGATGTACACCAGGGGCCAGTTTAAAGATGTGTTGTTTTATAAAAATGATGTGCTGAAGCACGCAGAGAAAACCTATCACCCGGGGGAATAAATTAGTTTTATCAGGAACCCGGCATCTTAATTTTAATGAAGCTGTTGTTGCGTCGCACACTTGTACAGCATAACTTTATCCGGCAAAACCCGTTATATCCTTTATTACTGCCGCGCAGAATCAGATTGATAAACCCAAAACTTAATGCCTGAAGACCAAAATATAGCCGAAGGTAATCCTGGTAAAAAAATTCTGCAATCGAAAGAAGTCAATGCGGATGAAATTATTTCACAGCAGCAAGCTATTGAGCAAACCGAAACAGAAAACTCAAAACAAGAAACTGAAAACATGGAAGTACATCATCACCCGCACGTAGAAAAGAAAAGTTTCAAAGAATATTTTCTGGAATTTTTAATGATATTTTTAGCTGTAACACTTGGTTTTTTTGCGGAAGGTCTTCGGGAAAGCTTAAGCGATAAAGAAAAAGAAAAACAATACATAGAAAGTTTTGTTCAAAACCTTGAACAGGATACAAGCAATATAAAAGCTGTTATTGCTGAGAACAATTATAAAATGCAAATGCTTGATTCATTAATTCGGCTTTCTTTAACAGATGTTGCACGGCCTGAAAACCGTTTAAAACTTTACAGTTATTGTTTTCAATATGTTGGCAGGTATAGTCTTTTTAAAAGTAATGATGCAACAATGCTTCAGCTTACAAACTCAGGCGGGTTGCGGGTTATACAAAAAGATCATGTTGCAGACAGTATAGCAAAATATGCCAATGAGCTAAAGAGTGTGTACGCCGCGGAAGAGGTTTATTCAAATGGAACAAATGAAGCCATTAATGCCACACATGAGCTGCTTGATTACAGTGTTTATTATGATACAGTATATTTTAAACAAGGCGGCTTTACTTCCGCAACACTTCCTTTACTTATTACTGATGCACGGAAAATAAAATTATTCTTTAATAAAATTGATTTTGAGGTTGGGTCTACGCGCAACTACATTAATAATCTTAAAAGACAATTACCTTACATGCAAAGAATGATCGAATTTTTAAAGATGGAATATGATATTGAATAATACTATCCCACAATGTTGCATTAAATTCCAGGGCACAAGAGTGCGACGCAACGAAGCATAATAGATATTCTTAAGCCGGGCTCAAAAAAAATGACAGAAGAAGAAAACATACCAGGAGAAAACTCCAAAGAACAAATAGCAAACTTCAACAAAGAAGTTGAGAATGAAAATATTTCTCAACAGCAAACTATTGATCAAACTGAAAATATGGAAGTACATCACCACCCGCAAGTAGAAAAGAAAAATTTCAAAGAATATTTTATAGAGTTCTTAATGATATTTCTTGCAGTATCGCTTGGTTTCTTTGCGGAGAGCTTAAGAGAACATTTGACTGACAGATCAAAAGAAAAAGAATATATCAGCGCCCTGGAAAAAGACCTTGTTACGGATACTGTAAACTTACGTACCTGGATGCAGGCATTTAATTCACGCATCAATGAGTATGATACACTTATTAACCTGCTTAAACACCCGGAAACTATCACTGATGGAGCAGACCTGTATTACCGGGCGAGAGTAACAACCCGTGGAACCGTTTTTGATGATAATAATGCCACGATAGTTCAATTGAACATCTCCGGAAATTTCAGGCTCATCGCCAATAAATCCATAGCCGATAAAATTGTGAATTATGAAAATGATATTGATAATTACAAAAATGTAAACAGCTACGATGCCTTTGAAGCAAGGGCCCTATATGAACCTGAATCTAAACTTTTTGATGCGTTTGTTTTTAATGACATGAGTAAGCCCATAACAGATTCTTCGGTAAGCAGCACCAATTCCCTTTTAGCTGGATTTAGAAACGTTTTTAGCAAGCCTTCGGGCAACCCGCAAATGTTATCGCATGATAAAGAAAAAATAAACGATTTTGTTTATTTCCTGCATCAGCGCAGATCAACATTTGCCGCAGAAATATTAATCTTGTACAAACAAAAACAAGATGCCACAGAATTAATAGGCATTCTTCAAAAAGAATTTAACTTAGAAAATGAACAGTAAAACAAAACAGAGGCTTATCAAGTTTCTTATTTACATTGTTGTTGGTTTTGGCATTGCATTCTTATGGCATACAATGAAAGACCGGTAAGGTTTATTTTGCGGGTTTGTGACACAACAGGCGATGCTATAAAAAATTTCAGCCGGTACCAAAAAATAAAATCAACTTTATAACGGGTATAAAAATATTAGCATGAAAAAAATATTCTTTCTCTTATTCTTCCCGCTGGCAGTTTCCGCACAAATGCAGATGAGCACTGCACAATTACTAGATTCATTTATGAGCGGGCAATCAAAATATTTTAAGTTCAATGGCACTGTGCTTGTTGCGGACAAAGGAAATATACTTGCGCAAAAACCTTATGGCTACGCAGACTATTACAGCAAACGCATGCTGAATAATAACTCTGTTTTTGAACTGGCTTCTGTATCAAAAGAATTTACAGCAATGGGTATTTTAATACTCAAAGAAAAAGACAGGCTGAGCCTTGATGATACACTGCGCAAATTTTTTCCTGAATTGCCTTATTACAATATCACCATTTACCAGTTGCTTACGCATACTTCCGGACTGCCCGATTATATGGATGCAATGACTGGAAAATGGGACTCCACAAAGATTGCATTCAATAAAGACATGATCGCTTTTTTGGCAAAGGAAAAACCTGCCATACTTTTTAAACCCGGTGAAAAATGGGAATACAGTAATACAGGTTATGCAATCCTCGGCTCGGTCATAGAAAAAGTTTCAGGGATGAGTTACAACGATTTTCTTGAAAAGAATATTTTTAAACCGCTCGGCATGATGCACACATTCGTGTACAACACAAGGCGCACAACGAAAAAAATCCCTGATGATTATGCATTGGGTTTTGTTTACTCTGACAGTTTAAAAAAATATATGCTGCCCGATGAATTGCCTGATCTAAGCATGGTGTACTGGCTCGATGGCATTGTGGGTGATGGTTGTGTAAACTCCACCACGGGTGATTTATTCAAATGGGACAGGGCTTTATATACAGAAAAGCTCGTAAGCAAAAACAGCCTGGATGCCATGATCGGCCCGCAAGTGCTGATGTCGCCACGCGACAGCTCTTCGTATTATGGTTTTGGTTTTGAAGTGCAGCCAAAAACTGACCACGGAAAAATTGTTTCGCACACCGGCGGCTGGCCCGGCTATGCCACACGCATCAACCGTTACGTGGATGAGGACAAAACCATTATCATACTTTCAAACAACGAAACAAATTCTGCAAACATCGCTGTATCGCTTGAATCTATTTTGTTTAATGAGCCTGTTTTATTGCCATACAATCACCGGGAAATAAAAATTGACACATCTCTTCTTAAAAATTATGCGGGCAAATACAAAGCCTTTCTCACTTTGCAGGTAATTGAAAAAAACGGCAAACTCTACCGCCACCGCAACGGCACAGAAGACATTGAACTAAAACCTGAGTCTCTCACCAAATTCTTTTACGGTGATGGCAGTGACAGGCAATTAGAATTTCAGCTCGACAGCAATGGTAAAGTTTTAAAAGTATGGTTTATCAACACGGGACAAAAAGGTGAGATGCAGAAAGTGGAGTAATGCATGAGAGCGAAAAACAGGATATTGAAATTTTATAATAAAAGCAACATATACAAAGTTTATTTTGTCCCTCACTAAACACTTATATGTTTCAAAACATAAATGATTTTTTTACTAAAAGGCCGGTATTGAACTTTATCATGCTTGCAATTATTTTTGCAGCTATTGAAGGTCTGTTTAGTTTTTGCAGCAAAAAAAAGTGTGTCCTGCATTTGCCGATGCAGATTTTAATGTATGGTTCCCTTATCAGCCGGGCGAAACAGTTTATTACAAAACCGCGGGCAATCAAAAAGATTCTTTATATAATTTGAAGTAACTGAAAGCCAGGCGCGTATGATTGGGGGAGTAGAATTTTCTCCCCTATCCTGTAATATTTACGCATTTATTCAGTCACGGAAAACAGATTCGTCAGCCAGTTTTTTGTACCTCATTTATGATATTTCGGATGGAGCAACTGATAAACATCTCTCATTGAGTATAAATAATTTTTTAGTAGATGGTTCGGGTATCAATGATTCAGGCATAGTGATCAATTCTTTAAATTATCCTGTAAAATCTGCTTATTTTAATAGCCTTACGCTTAATGGAAAAAACTTTTCAAACGTGCAGTTGATAGAAAAAGATACAACAGGTTTTAAAACTCCAGGGTTATATAAAATATGGCTGGCAAAAAATACAGGCGCAATTGGTTATGAAGAATATCCTTCTTTAACCAGATGGGTAAAACAATAATCTTTCGTTGTACCTTTTCAAAAATATTCACACTTGCATTTTCCTGTAACCATTTCAATTGGAAGTTTTCAAATACCACTGCATTTTATTGCTGAAACAATTGGCATTTTTACCGGCTTCCGTTATTTTCTATACCTGAGAAAAAAGCAGGGCGACTCCATTGCCCCGGCCAACCGCGTATGGATTTTAATTGCTGCAACTTTCGGTTCATTCATTGGCAGCAGGCTTATTGGCGGGCTTGAAAATCCGGTAGAAATGAGCCGGGCTGAAAATGTTTTGATGTATTTCTACCAGAACAAAACGGTCCTTGGTGGTTTCCTTGGTGGATTATTGGCTGTGGAACTTATAAAAAAAATAATTGGCGAAACCCGTGCCAGTGGTGATTTATTTGTGTTCCCGCTTATCCTTGCTTTAATGATTGGAAGGATTGGTTGTTTCAGCATGGGGGTGTATGAAGAAACTTATGGCACACAAACTTCCCTGCCCTGGGGCATGGATTTGGGTGATGGTGTATTAAGACACCCCGTAACACTCTACGAAATTTTATTTCTTCTTATTTTATTGGTGATGATTGTTCAGGCCGAAAAAAAATGGAAATTTGAAAATGGCGCAAGGTTCAAAATTTTTATGATGGCATATATATTATTCCGGTTTTTTCTTGATTTTATAAAACCGCATTATACTTTCAGTATAGGACTATCAACTATACAGCTTACCTGCATTGCAGGTTTTGCCTGGTATGCAAAATATTTTATTCATCCAAAAATGTTATTACGCAACCATAACATTGAAACAATAAAAAATCAACTAAGTAAAACACCCGCCAAACAAAATGCCTGAAAGAAAATATACATACTACGATTTTACTTTGAGCCTTTGCCCTGAATGTTTACGCCGTGTGGATGCAAAAATTGTTTTTGAAGATAGCAAAGTTTTTATGCTGAAGAACTGCGCGGAACATGGTTTTAGCAAAATATTGATTGCAACCGATATTGAATATTACAAACGCATCCGCAATTATAATAAACCTGGTGAAATGCCGCTTCATTTCAATACTAAAACTCATTACGGATGCCCCTATGACTGCGGCCTTTGCCAGGACCATGAACAGCATAGTTGTTTAACGGTTGTGGAAATTACAGACCGCTGCAACCTTAGCTGCCCCACGTGCTACGCTATGAGCAGCCCGCATTACGGCAGGCACAGAACAGTGGAAGAGGTGGAACGGATGCTTGATATTATTGTAGCCAATGAAGGCCAGCCCGATGTAGTACAAATAAGCGGCGGCGAACCAACCATACACCCTGACTTTTTTGCCATACTTGATATTGCCAAAACAAAACCCATTAAACATTTAATGGTAAATACAAATGGCATCCGCATTGCAAAAGATTTTGAATTTGCAAAAAGGCTGGTTGAATACGCACCTGATTTTGAAATTTATTTACAGTTCGATTCGTTTAAGCCGGAAGCATTGAAGCAATTACGTGGAAAGGATTTGACGGATGTGCGCATGCAGGCGCTTGAGCATTTGAATAAATTAAATCTTTCCACAACATTTGTTGTTACCCTCCAACAGGGATTGAATGATGATGAGATCGGAAAAATAATTGAGTTTGCTTTAAAGCAACCATGTGTTCGCGGAGTTACCTTTCAACCCACACAAGTGGCAGGGCGCTTGGAAAATTTTGACCCTGCCACTGACAGGATTACCATAACAGATGTGCGCAGGAAGATACTGGAACAAACAAATATTTTTCAGCCAAACGATTTAATTCCTGTGCCCTGCAATCCCGATGCATTGGTAATGGGATATGCGCTTAAGCTTGCCGGGCAAGTGTTTCCGCTTACAAGATATATTGATCCTGCACATTTATTGGACAGCAGCCGCAATACAATCGTATATGAGCAGGATGCCTTATTGCATAAGCACCTTATTAATATTTTCAGTACTGGTATTTCTGTTGATAGGGTGGAAGAAAATATGAAACAATTGTTGTGCTGCCTGCCACAGATACATGCACCGGGTTTAACATACAATAATCTTTTCCGCATTATTATTATGCGGTTTATAGATGCGTATGATTTTGATGTACGTGCCATTAAAAAAAGTTGCGTGCATATTGTGCATAAGGATGGCCGCATCATACCTTTTGAAACAATGAACCTTTTTTACAGGGATGAAAAGGAAGAATATGTAAAGCAATTACAAAAAGAAAAAGATTTTATCATACAATAATTACGCACATGTTTAAAAAAAATTCACCCGAGTTGAAAACGCTTGCAGGAAATATTATTGTTCTTGTGCTCATTACTGCAATAATAATGGCAAATAATTATTCAAGGGGAGATATTCCATTTATGTTGGGGATAGTTGCATTGGGCATTGGTTTGCTTGATATACCAATAGCCATTATTTTATTTATTGCCGGATCTACTGATTATGGTAAAGCTTTTTTAATATCGGGCGGACTTCTGTTATTGATCAGCGGTATTAGTTGCGGAGGCGCATTAATGGTAGGCTGGCAATAGATTTTTTTTGTAGCGAACTTTTGTTTTTCATGGCGCTACCTGTTGCGTCGCACACTTGTGCGGTTTGTAATTCTGTTCAGCAATCATAAAATAATTTTCCATGTTTTATAGGAACATCTTATTGGCAGAATCAAAAAAATGAAACCTCATTTACGTTCCATCGGAACGTTTTGTGTAATTATTAATTTGAATAATCCACACTTTACCCCCGCCATTGCGGGGCACGAAGCAATCTGTGCATAAGAAATTAAAGCTACTATTGTAAATCAAAAACTGCTTTATGTCTCACAATAAGGCTTCCCCACTCCCCACTTTCAACAGTTGTCCCATAAGCCACCTCTTTCTTTGTGGGCTTTATACAAAAGATCAATAAAGAAATGGATGATAAAAGATATACAGATGATATAGCTCCTCAAAAAAGAAAGCAGTGGCGTTGGCACAAAGAGGCCATGCGGCCATGAGCAAAGATTTTTATACCCGTCATGCGGGGCACGAAGCAATCTGTGTCATAAAAAATCAAACAGGGTAAAGCCCCTGCAAATCACCGCATCTTTTAATATCAGCCACCCCACTCCCCACTTTCAACAGTTGTCCCATAAGCCACCTCTTTCTTTGCCGGCTTTT
>JBBRAD010000030.1:0-42022 GCA_038207175.1 Chitinophagales bacterium | reverse complement strand
TGCATCAAAGGCAATATTCTTCAAATTAAACCTCCATTTTTTTTATTAACATTTTCACAAAACAAATTGCAGTCTTCTTTAAGTGGCTGCTAATTGATTTATATTTGAAGCACAACTTTAGTATTTAGACGAACTGACGTTTAAAGCAACTTGGATACAATGTGTCAGACATTGAGGAGAGAGATTATGGGCAGACTGAGTTCTTCCTTACTGACGACGACGGTTATTCCCATTGCTTTGGGGTTGCTACAAAGGCATAGTAGAAAAATAAAATCTCCTGTTAAAGACAACTTTCTTTCTCCGCAGAGTGTTCTCCTACCTGCTTTGTGTAAAGCAGGCAGTCTGCGGCAATTAAAACTATACTGTTAAATTTATATCCTGCGGTTTCACAAAACCTGTTACTGATAAACGCCCTGTTTGTTTTCAAAATAAAAAAACCGCAACATTTTCCTTTGCTCCTCTTTGCGCCCTGCCGGAATTACTTCAGCTTAACAGTTGGCAATAACACTTTCTTAATGACCGGTTTTAAATCCGGGAGATTACGGGAAAACTTCTGTAACAGCAGGGCACCGCCGTAATAGTTTGCAGGAGTAAAAAAAGCAAAGTTGCACCAACAAAAAATAAATCGTACCTCTGAAATACTAAA
Organism: Chitinophagales bacterium; assembly: GCA_038207175.1. GTDB lineage: Bacteria > Bacteroidota > Bacteroidia > Chitinophagales > Chitinophagaceae > JBBRAD01. Next base: position 41,376 of record JBBRAD010000030.1, on the reverse strand, counting down.
TCGTAAATAACAATATGGCTTTAGATAAATTCGGAATCGCAAAACGTATTGCGCAGGAATTAAAAGACGGCATGTATGTAAACCTGGGTATTGGCATACCCACGCTTGTATCCAATTTTATTCCTGAAGATATGGAAGTGATTCTCCAGAGTGAAAATGGTATTTTGGGTATGGGCCCTTTTCCTGCTGAAGAAGAATTAGACGCTGATTTGATAAATGCAGGAAAAGAAACGGTGACTGTTTTACCCGGCGCTTCTTTTTTTGACAGCGCAGAAAGTTTTGGAATGATCCGCGCCGGAAAAATTGACCTTACCGTTTTAGGGGCTATGGAAGTAAGCGATACCGGTGATATTGCCAACTGGAAAATTCCCGGAAAAATGGTGAAGGGAATGGGTGGCGCAATGGATCTTGTAGCGAGCGCTAAAAATATAATCGTTGCCATGCAGCATACCAACCCCAAAGGCGAAAGCAAGCTATTACCCAAATGCACATTGCCTTTAACGGGTGTTGGCTGTGTAAAAAAAATTGTTACCGAACTTGCTGTTTTAGAAATTACACCCGAAGGTTTTCTGCTGAAAGAAAGGGCACCGGGTATAACAGTGGAAGAAATAAAAAACAAAACTTCCGGAAGATTGATTGTACCGGATGATGTGCCTGAAATGGCAATATAAAGTTAATCGTAAAAAGCTAAGACGCCGAACCTGAGAATCTCACCTCTTACTTTTCATTTTTCACAAATGGATTAGGCATCTTATGCTTAATTATAAAAACAGGTTGATTTCACTTAATGTCCGATCTGGATATTATTCCTCTTAATAAAATTCTTTTTAGGCAAATAACAGTACTACTTTCATTCCGCGATTACAGTATCCGAATATCCTAACAGAGAAACCAATAACTATGAGAGCCAGTCAATTTGTACCGCTAAAGGTGCTGTTGATATGTTTAACTGCAATTTGTCCGTACCTGGCTTCCGCCCAGTTACATGCAGATTTTACAGCAACGCCCACTTCCGGATGCGCTCCTTTACTGGTAAGTTTTACAGATCAATCTACGGGAAACCCCACAAGCAGGAAATGGGATTTTGGAAATGGCACCATATCAAATAATAATAACTCTGCACCTTCTACTACTTATTTCAACCCCGGGGTTTACACAGTAAAGCTTATTATCAGCAATGGCAGCAGCACAGACTCCATAGTAAAAACATCCTTTATAACTGTATATGACAAACCACATGTGGATTTTACTGCCTCTTCCACTTCAGGCTGCTTTCCGCTGAATGTAAGTTTTACCGATAAAACAACCGCCGGTTCAGGCACTATTACAAACTGGCTTTGGGACCTGGGCGATGGTAATACTTCTGTTTCAAAAAATCCTTTGCATACCTATTTATCAGCAGGTTCGTTTGATATTACCCTGAATGTTACGAATAGTTTCGGCTGCTCGGCTGCAGTTACAAAAAGTAACCTGATACAGATAAGTTCGGGTGTAAATGCGGATTTTTCAATTGACAGTATTAACGTTTGCCATTCACCGGCTAATTTCAATTTTACAAATTTATCTGCCGGCACGGGCACGCTGAATTATTCCTGGACCTTTGGTGATGGTGGTGTTTCATCGCAGGTATCACCAAAACATCCTTATGTTAATGAAGGCAATTATACGGTAAAGCTGCTCGTGCAATCGTCTACAGGCTGCAGCGATACAATATCAAAAACTGTTTCTGTAGCGTTTGTACATTCTTCTTTTTCATCGCCGGATACAGTATGTTCAAACAGGCAATTTCAATTTATAAATACTTCAACCCCCACGCCCACTTTTTCAAACTGGGATTTTGGCGATGGCTCAAATTCCACAACCCTAAGCCCTTTTAAAACTTTTTTATCCAATGGTTCATTTACTGTAAAAGTGATTAACAGGTTTGCACCAAACTGCACTGATTCGACTTCAAAAACAATTACAGTAAATTCCGGCCCTGCTGCATCATTCACTGCGGATGATACGGCAAGCTGCACTGCGCCTTTAACAGTTAATTTTCAAAACACCACTACGGGTTCTGCAATTTCCTATAAATGGGATTTTGGTGACGGCAATACATCCACCCTTGCAAACCCTTCGCATACCTATACCTCAAACGGTATATATACAGTTACCTTAATTGCTCTAAACAGCAATGGTTGTGAAGATGTTTTTGTGAAAACTGATTATATAAAAATACTGCCATTGCGCATTACAGGTTTCTCAGGTCTGCCGGACAGTTCCTGCATACCGCATACCATTCACCCAAGTGTTTTATTAAATATAAGCGCAACAATTACAAGTTATTTATGGGATTTTGGTGATGGTACTACCTCTACGCTTGCACATCCTTCGCATACTTACAGTACGGAAGGTTTTTATAAAGTTTCTGTATCCATCACCACTGCAGGGGGCTGCCCGGCCAGTTACTCGCTTGACAGTGCTGTTTTAGTTGGTCATAAACCGCATGCTGATTTTACATGGTCGCCAACAGATGTTTGCCCCAATGTACCTGTTCATTTTGTAAATACTTCCACAGGTGGCCCGCTTCATTTTATGGCATGGTCATACAACGGCTATACCGTCACGCCTTTTTCACCTAATTCTACCTGGGGTGGAAGCCATGTGGATACGGGCTGGCATTTTATAACCCTTATTGTATGGGATTACGGGTGCTCGGACACAATAACTAAAATAAATGCAGTATATGTAAAACCCCCTATTGCTAAAATAAAGTTTAGAACAAACTGTACAAACAGACTTGATGTAAATTTTGCTGACAGCTCGCTGGGAGATAAAACCTGGAAATGGGATTTTGGTGATGGAAAAACAGATACAGCAAGAAATCCCCTGCATGATTTCAGCGCTTCGGGTAACTATTATGTACAACTGTTTACTTCAAATGGCGGGTGTGCAGATACAGCAAACGTAGATGTAAAAGTAGTGGATGAGCATGGAATTGTGCAAATAACAGACAGTACCACATGCCGTAACCAAAATCTCAACTTTACGGTTAGCAATGTAAACGCAGCTAATATAGCAACTACTACATGGGATTATGGAAACGGCACCATTCAAACAGTTAATGGAATAAGTACTTCATATAGCTATACGCTGCCAGGCACCTATGATGTTTCGGTTATTGTAAGGGATATTTTAGGCTGCAAAGACACTTTAAATATTCAGCCATCTATTTCAGTGTATGGGCCTAAAGCAGGATTTTCACCGGTTGAAACAGGGGCCTGCAAAAATGCGACAATTGATTTTACTGATAATTCGGGCACTGACGGTGTGCATCCCATTACATCATGGACATGGCTTTTTGGAGACAACAGTAATATTAAATTTAATAAACCTCCTTTCAACCATAATTATACAGATACGGGCTATTTTGATGTACAGCTGATTGTAAAAGACAGTTATGGCTGCGCCGATACGATCAAAAAAAATAATTTAATCCATATTACACAACCCTATGCTAAATTCAGTATTTCAGATACAGTAGTGTGCCCCGGAAAACAGGTTTCATTTTTAGATTCAACCGTTGGTGATGGCCTGCAGTATAACTGGGTGTTTGGTGATGGTACACGTTCCGCTAATATAAGCCCATCACATCTTTACACTACTCAGGGAACTTATACGGCGCAATTATTTGTTACCGATGAGAATAATTGCAGGGATTCCGCTTCTTCTGTACCCATTATTGTATCGGTGCCAACAGCTAAATTTTTAATGAGCGATTCTTTTTCAACCTGCCCGCCGCTTTCTGTAAATTTCACCAACCAGTCTGTAAACTTTAAATCTTTTTCATGGAGTTTTGGTGACGGCAGCACATCTCTTATATCAAACCCTACACATATTTATACTTATCCCGGGGTTTACCCTGTGAAACTGGTAATGCTGGGCAATGGAACCTGCGCAGATTCATTAACAAAAAACATTACCATAAAAGGGCCTACCGGCACATTTAGTTACGACAAAAAACCTGTATGCTTCCCTGCTGTTACGCAGTTTAATGCATCTGCCCAAAATACTTCCCAATATTTATGGGACTTCAGTGACGGAAATACAATAGTTACTAATACAAACATTTCCCAGCACACTTATGATACAGGTTATTTTGTACCAAAATTAATTTTGATAGATGCGTTTGGATGCAAGGTTCCGCTGCAGGGCACGGATACTGTAAAAGTGTATGATGTATCTGCTAAAGGAGTTGTTCAGAATAATCAATTGTGCGATTCAGGTTTTGTTATGTTTAAAGATTCATCTGTTTCCAATGATTTGATTACGGGCCACCAGTGGATTTTTGGCGATGGCACTACTTCTAACCAGGCTACTGTTTCCCACTATTATAGCAGTTCAGGGGTATTCAATGTAAAACTTATTGCCATTACACAAACGGGCTGTTCAGATACCCTGGTTGTAAACCAGGCTGTAAAAGTGGTGCAAAGCCCTGTAATAAATATTTCAGGTGATTCTGCAGCCTGCGTTCCAGCAAGTATGTTATTTAACGGGAACATTGTAAGAGCTGATACATCTTCATTAAACTGGAGCTGGGATTTTGGAAACGGATCAATAGCTGCAGTTCAAAACCCACCAGCTGCAATATTTGCAGCTTCGGGAAATTATACAGTTTCATTAATTGCCGTAAACAGCAGTGGCTGCAGTGATACCTCTTACAAAAACATTTCTGTACACCCGGCTCCGCCGGTTGATGCAGGGCTTGGCGCAACTGTTTGCAAAAGCGCCTCTTATACTTTAGTTCCGGCGGGTGCTGTAACTTATATATGGAATGCAAGCCCATACCTGAGCTGCACAAATTGTACAAGCCCTATAGCCACACCTGATACCAGCATGACATTTACTGTAACAGGTAAAGATGCAATTGGATGCACTGCCACAGATTCTGTATTAATAAAAGTAACACCGCCTCTTTCCATCACGGCATCTAAAAATGATACTTTATGCAACGGGGCATCTGTAAGGCTGCAGGCAAGCGGTGCCCAAAGCTACCAGTGGTTTCCGCCAATATACCTTGATGATCCAAAATCGGCGCAACCGCTGTTTACTGCTTCAAAAGATACTTCTATTACCTACCATGTAATTGGTACTGACGATATGAAGTGTTTTTCAGACACGGGTTCTGTAACAGTAAAAGTTTACCCTGTGCCGCAAATGCAGATCCTTCAAAAAAATATTACGCTGGAAGCGGGAAATTCAGTAATGCTTACCACTTCAAATTCACCGGATATAACATCCTGGAAATGGGAGCCGCCTACAGGGCTTAATAATCCAAACGTCCCCAATCCAATTGCCAGCCCTGTGCAGTCCACTACATTCGTCTGTGCTGCTGTTAACGGTGGCGGGTGTTTAGCAAGGGAAGCTGTAACAGTTACAGTGGTATGCGGCAATTCAAACATTTTTATTCCAAATACTTTTTCACCAAATAATGATGGTGTAAATGATAAATTTTATGTAAGGGGAAAAGGGTTGTTCAGTATAAAATCATTCCGTGTTTTCAACCGCTGGGGCCAGCTTGTATATGAAAAATTGAATGGCGCCCCCAATGATGCGTCCAGCGGGTGGGATGGCAATTTCAATTTACAAAAAATGCCGTCGGATGTATATGTATATATGATAGAGATTTTATGTACAAACAATGCTGTGATACCCGTGAAAGGAAATATTACGTTGCTGAGGTAGTTTTTAAAGAATTTGACAGGTAAGATTATTTTTTAATATCCAATATCCAAAAAAATGAAAAACCGTGTAAGCGTTTTTATGCTTATGCTTGTATGCACTATGCAGCACGCATTTGCGCAGGATCCGCATTTTTCGCAGTTCTTCGAGGCGCCATTACTGCGGAACCCTTCCCTGGCAGGGCTTTTTGCAGGCGACATAAGGGTGCAGGGCGTGTACCGCAACCAATGGGGAAGTGTAACCGTTCCTTATCAAACAGGTTCATTTAATCTTGAATACAAAATGCCTGTGGGAAGAGGGAATGATTTTATGACCACCGGCTTCGAAGTATTGTATGACCGTGCAGGCACCACTAATTTTACAACTACCAATGTACTGCCCGCGTTAAATTATCATAAATCACTGAATGGCGATAAAAGCAAATACCTGTCAATGGGCTTTATGGGTGGCCTGGTGCAAAGGCGTATTGACCGTTCAAAAATGACAACCAATAACCAGTTTGACGGTAATGGTTACAACCCCTCCCTTGCTGACGGAGAAGCATTTACAAAAACAACTTTTCATTACTGGGATGGCAGTTTTGGAATGTCTTACAATTCATCTATTGCAGGCAGCTCTACTGATTATTATTTTGTAGGCGCGGCTTATCATCATTTCAACAGGCCAAGAAATTCATTTTATGTAAACCCGCCGGTAGAACTGAACCCCAAATGGGTTTTTTCCAGTGGGGTAAGGTTTTCTCTAAATGAAGTTTCGTATATAACCATACAGGCCGATTACAGCAGGCAGGGGAATTATTCGGAGATAATCGGCGGCGCCACATGGTCTTATAAACTGGGTGATGATGTTGACAACCCGCAATACACCATTCATTTTGGCGGATATATGCGCTGGAAAGACGCATTTATACCTGTACTAAAATTAGATTACAACCCGTTCTCGATTGCTTTCAGTTACGATGCCAATACTTCGCAGTTAAAAACTGCAAGCCAGAGCAGGGGCGGTTTTGAAATCTCAATTTCTTATGCAGGATTTTTAGACAGGGACAATACAACAAAGGATGCAGTTCTTTGTCCCAAGTTTTAAAAAATAAAATTATTTTTTTTGAGAATATTATTACACAGCAGATTTTATTAAAACAATTTTTATTTTTTATGGTTGTGCAGGGTTAATTTGCAGATTACAAAAAGTAAATATGAAAATTGAAGTTGGGCAGCAGGCGCCGGATTTTACTCTGCACGATACAGAAAAAAAACAAGTATCACTGCAGCAGCAGAAAGGAAAAAATGTACTGCTTCTTTTCTTTCCGCTGGCATTTACAGGTGTTTGCACAAAAGAATTGTGCGGGGTAAGGGATAATATAATTTTATATAACAATTCAAACGCTGAAGTGTTTGGTATTTCAGTTGATTCGCCGCAAACCCTTGCCAGGTTTAAAGCAGAACAAAACCTGAACTTTACATTGCTCAGTGATTTCAATAAAGAGGCATCGGCATTATATGGTTGTTTGTACGAAGAATTTATAGGCTGGATGAAAGGTGTTTCAAAACGTTCGGCATTTGTAATTGATAAAACCGGAATTGTACATTATGCTGAAGTGCTGGAAAAAGCGGGGGACATGCCAAATTTTGAAGCTATTAATGCAATACTCACGGCTTTGAATTAAAACCTGAAATATTTATTAAAAACAGGATGTTTTTTTGGAAGCAGGATATTTTAAGTTATCTTTACAACAAGTAATTTTGCATCATGTATCAATCTGTACATAAATCTTTTAACGGTTTCAAAAAACTAAGCCTTACCCTTTTGCTGGTAATGTTTAGCTGGTTTGTGTTTGCCGGTGGAAATAACAGTGCAGGTTTTGGTACGCAGGTAAAGGTTGTAAAATTCTATCCCAATCCTGCTACATCGCTTATCAACTTTGAATTTCCAAATAATATTGACAAAAATTATTCACTACAGGTATTCAGTTTTTCAGGTAAAAAGATGGCCGAATTACCTGTTTCTTCAGCAAAAATCACGCTCATATTCAACAATGATTTTTACCGCGGCATTTATGTTTTCCAGCTTAAAGATAAAAACGGCCATGTGGTGGATGCCGGAAAATTCCAGGTGGTAAAATAAACGCCTTCCCTCCTTTCTTAATTTTCTTTGATGTTATTTGCATTTGCTTAAAGAAGCTGTTAACCTGTTAATATCTTTTCATTTACAAAAATAAATTTAGGGTTATCTTCCGCCGCAGGTAAAACATTCCTGTATGAATAATTTCGCAAAAACCATCCATAGCAAATATTTCCGGGAACACTCACAGATTACATTTATTCTTTTCATTTCGTCATTATTTGCGATCGCACTTGAACTGCTGCGTGTTTACATCAGCCCGAAAAATAATTACCTTTATTTTATCTGGAATTTATTCCTGGCCTGGATCCCTTATTTCATCAGCCTCTATCTTCCTGTTGCCTATTATAAAATGAAATCAAAAATTTTCGCGTATGTGCTGCTTATAATCTGGTTTCTTTTCTGGCCCAATTCACCATATATACTTACAGATTTACTCCATTTATCCCAAAAACAAAATATCCCTTTATGGTACGACCTTGGGATGATCCTTTCTTTTGCATGGTCAGGTTTAATGCTTGGTTTTATTTCGCTTATTGAAATACAGAATTTAATCCGCAAGCGGATGAGCCGGACTGTCGGATGGATTTTTTCCTGTTTCATGCTGCTTACCGGAGCACTCGGCATTTATATTGGCCGCTATGGCCGGCTGAACAGTTGGGATATTTTAAACCCCGATAAATTATATTCCACGCTGATTATGCACTATAAAGATGACATTATGCGCCTTGATATGATTGGTATGACTTTCCTGTATGGTATTTTTTTACTGCTTGGATATATTACCATAAAAGTGATCATAAAAATACCTGACCGGATGGCGCTGTAATTTATCTTTTTCATTCATTATTAATTTATTGAAAAAATGAAACACAGCCTCCTGCTCTTTTTTGCATTTGCTTATTGCATACAATTGTCTGCACAAACAAATCAATCTATCCCAAAAGGAAATTTATTTATCATCGGAGGCGGAGACCGTTCACCTGAACTTATTCAAAAATTAATTGAAACGGCGCAACTGAATAAACAGGACCATATTGTTGTGTTACCAATGTCGGGTGAAGAACCGGACAGTTCATTTTATTATATCAAAATACAATTAGAAAAAGCCTGCACAAATACAATTGCAAATTTGAATTTCACTGCAGACAAAGCGAATGATAAAACATGGCTTGATTCTTTGAAAACCGCAAAACTTATTTTTATTACAGGGGGAGATCAAACCAGGTTTATGAAAGTGGTGTGGAATACTCCCATATATACTGCCATTCATTACGCTTATGAAAATGGCTCAACCATTTCCGGCACCAGCGCCGGCGCAGCCGTAATGAGCCGGTACATGATAACCGGCAACCAGTTACTGGGCGACACTTCCTACTCTGCCACTTTCGATAAATTATGGAACGGCAATATTGAATTCAGCCAGGGGCTTGGGCTTATCACTACCGCAATTGTTGACCAGCATTTTATTGTACGCAGCCGCTACAACCGTTTGTTTTCGGCGCTTGCAGCGCATCCGCAGCTTCCCTGTATTGGCATTGACGAAGCCACAGCAATCATTGTTCATGCAAATAAAATTATGGTAACAGGTGCCAGCCAGGTAGTATTAATGTCGCACCCTGAAGGTCTGCAAATTACACCCGGCGGTTTAATAAAATTTAAAAGGCTGCAGATAAGTATGTACACTGCGGGTGATGAATTTGAAATAAAATAATCCGGGATTTTTATTTTGTTACCGGCTGTATCTTTTCATAGCCGCTTTAAGCTATTAGCTCAAAGCTATTCTTCGTATAAGAATGTGACCATCCCCCTTGGCGGGGCACAGCGCAAGAAAAGTTCAATCAATGAACAAATGCCGTTTATATAAAAAATATAACCTCAGGTAAATACTTCTTTCACTTTATCAAAAAAGCTCTTATCACTTTTCCCCGGCTGCGGAAAAAAGTTAGGGCTGCTGTTTAGTTTTTCAAGCATAGCTTTTTCTTCGGGTGTAAGGTTTTGCGGCACCCATACATTTACATGTATTAACTGGTCGCCGCGGTGATAGCCATTCACCTCAGGAAAGCCCTTGCCTTTTAACCGGAATATTTTTCCGCTCTGCGTACCCGGCGGTATTTTTATTTTCGCCCTTCCGTCAATCGTCGGCACTTCTGCATTGGTGCCAAAAGCCGCATCAGGAAAAGTAATATGCAGTTCAAACGCCACATTCAACCCGTCACGCTGCAGGTCTTTATGCGCTTCTTCTTCAATCAATATAAGCAGGTCACCGGGGGCGCCACCACGTTCACCGGCATTGCCCTTGCCACTAAGGCTTAACTGCATGCCCTGCTGCACGCCTGCAGGGATATCCACACTTACCGTTTCCTCGCCATATACCCTTCCTTCACCTTTGCAGGAAGCACATTTTGCAGTTACCGTTGTTCCTTCACCGTTACAGGCCGGGCAGGTAGTTACCGTTTGCATTTGGCCGAGAAAAGTATTGGTAACCCTCCGCACCTGGCCGCTGCCTCCGCAGGTATTGCATGTTTGCACACTGCCTTTGTCTTTTGCACCGCTGCCATTGCAGGTGGTGCAGCCAACATATTTTTTTACTTTGATATTTTTCTTTACACCTTTTGCAATCTCTTCAAAATTCAGTTTTAATTTTACCCGCAGGTTGCTTCCACGGATGCCCCTTGAATGCCCGGCTCCTCTCCTGCCACTGCTGCTTCCGCCAAAAAAACTACCAAAAGCATCATCGCCAAAAATATCTCCAAAATGGCTGAAGATGTCTTCCATATTTACATTGCTTCCGCTAAAACCACCTCCTGTTCCCGGTGCGAAAGCCTGGTGCCCGAACCGGTCATACTTTGCACGCTTATCAGCATCGCTGAGCACTTCATAAGCTTCGGCTGCTTCTTTAAATTTATCTTCTGCTGATTTATCTCCCGGGTTGCGGTCAGGATGGTATTGCATTGCCACTTTGCGGTATGCCTTTTTTATTTCATCGGCATTTGCAGATTTTGATGCACCTAATATTTCGTAATAATCGCGTTTAGACATTTTTGCCCCATCCCTAAAGGGAGTAATTTAAACTGTGTATAATATTTATTTGCAAGGTTATTTCTCCGGGGTTATTTTCCCACTACTACTTTTGCAAAGCGGATAATCTTATCATTCAGGTAATATCCCTTCTGCACATCGTCCAGCACCTTTCCCTTTAAATCTTTTGAAGGCGTCGGTATTTCTGTTATGGCTTCATGTTTCTCCACATCAAAATCTGTATGGAGGCTCTCCATTTGTTTTAAACCTTTTGCCTGCAAAGAACTGCGAAGTTTATTAAACACTAACAGGATACCTTCTTTCTGCAAACCAATACTATCGTTTGACTGCAGTTGTTTTTCCGCACGGTCGCAATCATCCAGCACATCAAGCAAAGAAGTAACCACATCTTTGCCTGCTGTTTGCGTCAATTCCATCCGCTCTTTAGCTGTACGGCGACGGTAGTTATCAAACTCTGCCATCAGGCGCAGGTATTTATCTTTCTGTTCTTTCAATTCTGAGTTTAACTTCTCAGTTTCACTTTCATCGGTTAAAGGATCATTCAAATGTATTGTTCCCGCTGCATTTTCGTCAGCATTAATGCCAAAGTCAGCCGTTTCAACAGTTGTTTGCTGCTGATTTTGATGCAAATCTTTTTCTGCCATACTAAATTTTATTGATTGAGATAAGTGTCAAATAACCTGCCAGCGCAAGATAAAGGGAAATATTGGCAGAGAATAATTTGCAATTTTACAGCTAAATGAAAGGGAAACAATGAAACGGGAAAACATCAGGCGAAAACTATCTTTGCCGTATGGCAAAAGTTTTTTTGAAAAGAAAAATTGCGCAGCGCATTGCAAACGGCCATCCATGGATATTTGGAAATGAAGTGGAAAAAACAGAGGGCAGCCCTGATGATGGCAGCATTGTAGATGTATTTTTTTATGATAAAAAATTTGCAGGCCGCGGGTATATCAACACAAAATCGCAGATTATTATAAGGCTGCTTACTGGCAAGCCTGAAGAAATAGATGAAAACTTTTTTTTTAAAAAAATAAGCAGTGCATGGGAATACAGGAAGAAAATCGGTTACACTGAAAATTGCCGGCTTGTATTTGGTGAAGCAGATTACCTGCCTGCACTGATAATAGATAAGTTTAATGATTATTTTGTAATTCAAACGCTTGCGCTTGGCATGGATATGTGGAAACCCGCCATAGTAAAGGCTTTGCAAAGCATCTTTCAGCCAAAAGGTGTTTATGAAAGAAACGATGTGCCGGTGCGTGAACTGGAAGGCTTGCCACAGCAAAAAGGGTTTTTAAGTAACCCCTTTGATACGAATATCCTCATCACCGAAAATAATTTACAATTTTATGCGGATATAGAAAACGGGCAAAAAACCGGGTATTTTTTAGATCAGCATGAAAACCGCCGAACCATACAAAATATTGTAAAAGGAGCAGATGTTTTAGGCGCTTTTGCATATACCGGCACTTTTGAAATTCATGCGGCCCATTACGGCGCAAAGAGTGTGCTGGGATTTGATATTTCTGAAAATGCGGTTGCACAGGCCAATAAAAATGCTGCACTAAATGGTCTTGATAATATTTGCAAATTCGAAACGCTGAATGCATTTAATGTTTTAAAACAATGGAGCAAAGACGGGCGAAAATATGATGTGGTAATGCTTGACCCGCCTGCGTTTACCAAAAGCAGGGAAAATATTCAGAACGCAATTGCCGGGTATAAAGAAATTAATTTACGGGGAATGAAACTTTTAAAAAACGGCGGGTTTCTTGTTACTTCAAGCTGCACCAACCTTGTGCCTCCTGAATTGTTTCTGCAAACAATAAATATGGCGGCAAAAGATGCAGGAAAAAAACTGAGGCAGGTTACATTCCGGGCACAGTCACCCGACCATCCTATTATCCCCGGAATGGAAAATACCAATTATTTAAAATTTTTAATTGTTGAGGTAAGCGGAAAATAAAAAATAGCCCCTGTTTTATGCAGGAAACCAAATTAATAGCCCGATGTTTCCTGAATAAGATTAATCTATACCAAATTTATAGAACTAATCAACTAAAAATCCTGAAACCAATGTGTTTTTTGCATACATTCGCACTTCAAAATTTTTAACCTAAAAAAATTATCCAGATGGAGGTCATCAAAAACATTGTGTGGCACGCCACCACCATTACCAAAGAAGACAGGCACCGTATGAACGGTCACAAATCAGCAATTTTATGGTACACCGGTTTGTCAGGTGCAGGTAAATCAACCTTAGCCAACAAAGTAGAAGAAAAACTGTTTGAGCGCGGCATACACACTTATGTACTTGACGGGGATAATGTGCGCATGGGCTTAAATAAAGGCCTTACATTTTCAGCGGATGACAGGAAAGAAAATATCCGCCGTATTGGTGAAGTTTCAAAGCTTTTTGTTGATGCAGGCGCTTTTGTATCTACTGCATTCATTTCTCCTTACCGCAGCGACCGCGATATGGTACGCACTATTGTAAAAGAAGGGGAATTTATTGAAGTATATGTAAACGCTTCATTAGACATTTGCGAAGGCCGCGACCCCAAAGGGCTTTACAAAAAGGCAAGGGCTGGTGAAATAAAGCATTTTACAGGAATAGATGATCCCTATGAAGCTCCTGAAAAACCAGAACTCGATATACACACAGGCGAAAAAACACTGGATGAATGTGCCGCAGAAGTAATGGCTTACTTAGAAGATAACGGCTATATTGATAAAGTAAAAAAAGAAGCCGAAATAGAAGCAGCAGCAAATTAATTTTTAATTATATAAACTTATACTTACATGAACACACCACATGGTGGAACGCTAATAAACCGTATTGCTACCGGTGCCCGCAAAGAAGAACTGGAAGCTAAAGCAAAAACCTTATTCAACCTTACAGTAGAAGACCGCTATGGTGCCGATATTGAAATGATAGCTGTTGGCGCTTTCAGCCCAATTACTGGTTTTATGGGTAAAGCCGACTGCGAATCAGCTATTGAAAATATGACATTGACTAATGGACTTGCATGGGGAATCCCTATTCCTTTACCTGCAAGTGACCAGTATGATAATATCTCTGAAAGTCAGGAAATTGCACTGCTGAATAAAGAAGGGCATGTACTGGCAATTATGACAGCAGAAGAAAAGTTTGAACTTGATCTCTCAAATTTTGCACAAAAATGTTTTGGCACTACTGAAGATAAACATCCGGGTGTAGCTGCTATTATGCGTGGTGGCAACAAATTTATTGCAGGCCCGCTTGAAATGGTAAACCGTCCCGTTCGCCACGATGCCATTGATGATAAATATTTCCTCGATCCTTCTGAAACACGCGCAGAATTTGAAAAACGCGGATGGAATACCATTGTAGCTTTCCAGACACGCAACCCCATTCACCGTGCACACGAATACTTAATTAAATGTGCACAGGAAATTGTTGACGGCGCTTTAATACATCCAATTGTTGGTGAAACAAAAAGTGATGATATTCCTGCCGATACGCGTATGCGCTGCTACGAGGCTTTGATAGCAGGGTACTTTAATCCTAAAAATACAAAACTGAGCGTATTACCAACTGCCATGCGCTATGCTGGCCCGCGTGAAGCCATCAACCACACACTTATCCGCAAGAATTATGGCTGCACACACATGATAATCGGCCGCGACCATGCGGGAGTTGGAACTTATTACGGCACTTATGATGCGCAGAAAATTATGGATAAAGTAGGCCCGGCAATGGGTATGCAGATATTGAAATTTGAAAACACATTTTTCTGCAAAGAAACCAATGGCATGGCCAGCAGCAAAACCGCTCCTGAAAATGCTACACAGGTTTCTTTAAGCGGAACCAAAGTGCGTGAAATGCTTGGCAACGGTGAACGCCCGCCTGCTGAATTTTCCAGGGCAGAAGTTGCGGATATTCTTATTGAATGGGCAACTGCAAAAACTGCTGTAACAGCATAATATTTTTAAGGTATAATTAAAAAAGCAACCCGGAATTTTTCCGGGTTGTTTTGGTTTATATGTTCCGGCAATAACTTTTTATGGCATCGCTTGTTGTGTCACTCTCTTGTACACCATAGCTTTATGCAACGGTACACTTCATCTTTCAAAACTCTGCACAGCGGGAGCGAACAATGGGCGTATACAATATCTTTCCATAAGGGCACCAGCTAACCCTGATCAAATAAAAAACCCATATTCTTTCTTTGCTAATTTTTTAAAGGCCATTCATTGTTCACTTTTGCTTTTATAAAATAAGCAGCTAACCCTGCACCTATTACTACCAATGCCCACCACATCATTACACCGGTGGAGTAAAATATCCCTAACCAGATAATAATGGCAAGCACAACCGGTAAAGGAAACAAAGGCATTTTCCATGCGAAGAATTTCCTGCCCTTTTGTTTACTCAGTAATAATAAGCCAATGCCCTGTGCCACAAACTGAATAAGTATGCGCATAGCGAGGATAGCTTCTATTACATCTTTTATTTTGAATAATAAACTAAACACAAAAGCGACGAAACCCAGCGCCAGTAATGATATATATGGAAAATTTTTTGTGGGGTGCAGTTTTGCAAAAAATTTAAAGAAGGCACCATCCTTTGCGGCAGCGTAAGGCACGCGGCTGTAACCAAGCGTTGCAGAAAAAACCGATGCGAATGCAACCCACAGTATAAGCGCTGTTACAATTACTGCGGCGGTGGGGCCGGCAAGTGTTTGCACAAAATCACTCACTACAAAAGGGCTTTTTATAATTGCATCCATGGGCAACACAGAGGCGACGCTTATATTCATCAACAAATACAAAAGAGTAATTCCCGCAATAGAAATAAACATGCTGCGGGGAATATTTTTCTGCGGGTTTATTATTTCGCCGCCTAAATGGCAAACATTGTAATAGCCTAAGTAACTATATACACTTTTTACACTTGCAATACCTAATGCAGCCGCAAAAGCGCCGTTTAACTGAAGACCGTCATTCATGTGCAATACAGGCGCAGCAAAGTTTCCATGCCACAGGCCACCCCCAATTATACAGGCCATTGTAATTAAAACTCCTGTCCACAAAAACACACTTATCCTGCCCACTGTTTCAATTTTGCGGTAAAGTAAAAACACAATTAATATTACTACAAAGCCGCTTACCATTTTTGCTTCCACAGTATTTAAGTGAACAATGAAACCAAGATACTGGGAAAAACCAATTGCTGCAGAGGCTATCACAAGCGGCGCCTGTATCATTGTTTGCCACACAAATAAAAAGCTCATCAGTTTACCCCATTTTGGGCCAAACCCTTCTTTTAAAAAATTATAACTGCCGCCTGCCAATGGAAATGCAGCGCCCAGTTCGCTCCATATCATAGCATCAATAAAAGCAAGCACCGCTCCGGCAATCCACGCATACAAAAATGCACTTCCCATTTTTTCGGCCACTACACTCAGTACTACAAAAGGCCCGATACCCACCATATCAATCATATTGATGGAAGTAGCCTGCAGCAGACTTATTTTCCTGTTAAGCAAATTTTCGCTCATGTGGTTTTACAATAATAGTATTTCTTTGTTGTATAAGATAAAGCAATTATGAACAGCATTAAACAAACAGTTGCCTGGGCAAAAGGTTCCAATATTTATGAAGTGAACATACGGCAATATACCCCTGAAGGCACTTTTGCCGCATTTGCAAAACACCTTCCGCGGCTGAAAGATATGGGCATTGAAATTTTGTGGCTGATGCCTGTAACACCTATCAGTAAAATGGCAAGGCTGGGTAGTTTAGGCAGTTATTACGCATGCAGCAGTTACACAGAAATAAACCCCGAATTTGGTTCAATAAATGATTTTAAGATACTGGTGAACGAAGTACATAAACTTGAAATGAAATTAATTATTGACTGGGTGGCGAACCATACAGGATGGGGGCATGAATGGACAAAAGAACATGCAGAATGGTACATGAAAGATGTTGCAGGAAATTTTACAGAAAGAAACGGTTGGCACGATGTGATTGATTTGAATTATGACAATACTGACATGCGTAAAGCCATGATTGCAGCAATGCAGTTCTGGATAATGGAATGCGGCATTGATGGTTTCCGCTGCGATATGGCGCATTTGGTTCCGCTTGATTTCTGGAAAGATGCAAGAGCACAATGCGATGAAGTAAAACCATTGTTCTGGTTAGCTGAATGTGATGTAATGGAATATCATGAAGTATTTGATGTATCCTATGCATGGGAATGGATGCATGTAACGGAAAAATTTATGAAAGGCATTGCATCAATGCAGCATATAAAAGAGGTACTGGACAAATATCCGCATTATCCTGGAGGTGCAAAAAAATTATTCTTTACTTCAAACCACGATGAAAACAGCTGGAACGGAACTGAATATGAAAAATACCGGGATGCCGCCAAAGCCTTTGCCGTGTTCACCTGTACATGGCCGGACATACCGCTTATTTACAGCGGGCAGGAACTGCCCAACTATAAAAGACTGAAATTTTTTGATAAGGATGTGATTGAATGGGCAGATAATATTGAATTGCATGATTTTTACAAACTGCTTTTACACCTCAGAAGAAACAATAAAGCATTTGAAGATGATGCTTCTTTTTTTCTCGTGGCAACTGGTTTTGATGATAAAATTTTTGCCTATTTATTAATAAAAGAAAATAGTAAGGTTTTAGTGCTGCTGAATTTATCAGGTAATGACAGGCTTCAATTTACTGTTGAGCATGAATCGTTGACGGGCAGTTTTAAAAACCTGTTTTCGGGCATCCATCATCAGTTAGAAAATAAAAATAAATTTGAACTGCAGGCCCGGGAATACTTAGTTTATACCAGCATAGATTAATAAGAATTAATCAACAGCAGTGGTGAATTTTAGCTGTTCATCAGAATTACTTTACGCTGAAGAGTGCGACGCAACAAAAGCTCAATTTTTATCCCCGAGCCGGGCACAAAGAAAATGAATAAATTTCTCCTGTTCAATGTGCATAAAATATCATGGTTGCAACCATAAAAAAAGAGGCTGCAAAAAATTACAACCTCTTTTAATTTTATTTTTTAAAACTTTTACTGCCCGCCTCCATTGTTATTGTTGTTATTATTATCGCCGTTACCCAGGTTTAGCGGGTAACCATAAGTACCATCGTAGCCGGGATAAATACCTTCCAGCCTTACTGTACCCTGCGCCGCATTATTCAGTGCTGCTTTAAGATCATCAAGGTTATTCACTGCCTGACCGTCCACGCTTGTTATCACAAACCCTTCCTGCATACGTGTATTTTTTAAAAGGCCATCACCAATTTTTTTCACTATCACACCGCCGTCAATACCGTTTTTCTTTGCGGTTGCAGGGTCTACGTTTGCAAGCTCGCCGCCTATCTGGTCAAATATACCTTCATTTTTTACAGCCGCATAGTTGCCGCTTTTATTTTTTAGTGTAACATTTACGGTATTCTCCTTATCGCCACGTTCATAAGAGATGGAAATTTTATCACCTGGTTTATAACGCGCTACCTGCTCCTGAAGCTCTGGCCCGCTTGTTACAGGTGAGCCGTTTATTTTTGTAATAAAATCCCCTTTCTGCACACCGGCTTCTTTTGCAGCGCCATCAGCGGCTACATCCAGCACATATACGCCGTTGCCATCTTTAATACCCATTTCTCTTTTTTTATCATCGGGTATATTATCAGAAGGATAATTTATACCGAGGTAAGCCCTTTGCACAGCGCCGAACTTCATTAAATCGCTTACAATCTTTTTTACAATATTTACGGGTATTGCATAAGAGTAACCTGCGTAAGAACCGGTTGGTGATGCAATGGCGGAGTTAATTCCAATAAGCTCACCATTTGTATTGATAAGCGCACCGCCACTGTTGCCGGGGTTTACCGCAGCATCTGTTTGAATAAATGATTCAATGGGCCTGTCGCCGCGGTTAATACCAATTGATCTTGCTTTGGCACTTATAATACCTGCTGTTACAGTTACATCAAGATTGAGCGGATAACCCACTGCAAGTACCCACTGGCCAAGTTTTGCATCATCGCTGTTTCCATAAGCGAGGTAAGGAAAATCATTACCTTCAATTTTTAATACAGCAATATCACTGTTGGGGTCTGTTGCCACAACCGTACCCTTGTAAGTTTTTCGCGTAGTTGTGGTAACGGTTATTTCATCAGCGCCATCCACTACGTGGTTATTGGTAACAATATAGCCATCTGCGCTTATCAGGACGCCGCTTCCGCTTGCACGCTGTTCAGGTATCACACCTGAATGGGGCCCGCCAAAAAAATCAGAGAATGGATCATCATCACCAAACAAATCAGAGAAAGGGTTTTTTTGTTTTGGTAAATTATTACTCACCTGTCTTGCTTTTGTATGGGTTTTAATATGCACCACCGCAGGTGTGGCTGCAGTAGCCGCAGCGGTAAAGTCAACCGGGCCGGCGGGACTTGTATTCTTGTCAAAAAAGCCGGCATAATTTACGGGGAGTTTCCCTGTTTCTTCAGTGCTTGTGCCGGAATTTTGCAACCATTTTCCGTAACCCCACACACTCAAAACCGCTGTAGCAGCGCTTATTACCACTACCAATAAAATACTTTTGAGTTTCATATTTGTTTCAGGTTTTATTTTTAAAGATTTATCTTTCAAATTGCATGCCTTTCAGGATACAAAGAAACAACGCTGTTCAATCGTCAGTTGCATATAAAAAGCATTTAACAAATAATTGACGAAGCCCCTCGTAGAATTGACATTTTTTCAGGACATTACTTTTAAAACCTCCGTTAAAGAAAAAATGACATCCCGTTTTTGTTTGTGTAGCTGCGATTTTTATTTTCGCATCATTGAAGCATTTTTATTTTCCTCCTTTCAAAGATCACACAAAAATTTCATAGTGTCCATACCGTCTGCATAATCAGCAAGGGATGGTGTTTGTGCAAGTCCAAAATCAATATGGCCATGTTCCACCACACACTGTACATCCATATTATTTTGCAAAGAAAGATTTACTTCATTTTTATCATTATAAAACTCATAATGCACTTCGCTTACCGGTGAAAAGAAAGACTGGTTTTCTGAAAGCAGTACAGCGCGGGTGCTCATATAAAATTTATTGTTCAGCAACAGTAAAGCCAGTTGATAGTCATAATTATGTTTGTATTTATGAAAATCAAAAAAGTCATCATACTTTTTTAAAGCATTGAGCAAAGGAATAAAATCATAGTTTTCGGGAACATACAGTTTTGTAACATTACGGCAGCCGAGCCCAAAATAAAGCTGCATATCATCTGCAAGCAATGCTAATTCGCTTTCTGTTTCCGTTCCGTCAAGCACTGCCACAGATGTGCGGTTGCGCCGGATGATACGCGGGTATTTTTCAAAATAGTATTCAAAATATCTTGCTGAATTATTGCTGCCCGTGGCAATATACGCATCGCAGCCCTTCAGCATTTGCGCAAATAAAATATCATTTGCGGTTCCGCTGTTCCATTCACGCAGTTTATCAGCTATATGCTTTATTAATATTTCATCTTTTGATGAGGGTTTTATTACAGCGCAATGCCCGCAGATAAACACGCATAAAAAATCGTGAAAGCCAACCAATGGGATGTTTCCGGCCATTACGATACCCAGTTTTTTTCTTTGCCCGTTTCCAGGCAGCGGCGCATATTGCGCAATCCATTGCTGCAAAGCATCTTCCTGTAAAAATGAAGTGGCAATATTTTTTAAAGCAAGGTCAATAAACTCTGGCATAAACCATGCATTTTGCTCCCATGCTTTTTGTTTTACCGCCTGCAATTCTTTATCATTATCCACAAAATATTTACCCAACCTTACCAATAATTCAATTCGTTCTTGCGTATTCATTTTTTCACCCTTATTTTTGAAGTGCAAAAATATCTTTCTAAATCCAACAAAATATTTTCTATGGCAATTAAGATAACAGAAGAATGTATAAACTGCGGCGCCTGTGAGCCGGAGTGCCCGAATAACGCAATTTACGAAGGGGGTGTGGAATGGGCTTTTGCAGACGGAACTACGGTTACAGGGCACGTAAAGTTAATGGATGGCTCTGTAGTGGATGCTGCGGAACGCTTCTCCCCCATCGCTACGGATGTTTACTATATTGTTCCAAACAAATGCACCGAGTGCCAGGGATTTCATGAAGAGCCGCAGTGCGCTTCGGTTTGCCCGGTTGACTGCTGCGTGCCCGATGAGATGTATAAAGAAACGGTGGAGGAACTTCTTGCGAAAAAAGAAAAAATGCATATTTAATAAACCCGGAATGTGCATAAAAAAACAGGGCGGCAATGTTTACTATTTCATTTTAATTGGTTTAACTTTCCTGTACAATAATGTAGTATAACAGCTACGTAAGTAACGGCGGGTGATATTTCCCGTCAGCGAAAGGTGGAGGGCGTGCAGTCCTTCACCTTTATTTTTTTCTCCTTATAAAATACTTTTATAAATCTCTTCATTTTCCTGACGGAATCCTGTAACAGGCTTTATGAAACTGCAGGATATAGATTTAACTTTGTAGCTGGGCAGGCCGCACAGTCCCTTGCTTGCCGCGTATTGGCTTTGAAGGGAGACTGTGCGGAAAAGGGGAGGATACTACAAATGCCCTTAAAGTGAACGGGATTAGGAAGTCCTATCAGCTCTCCTGTGGGTAAGCATGCCATTTGCTGTAAGGTTGCTATGGGTTATGTGTTGGTTTACCATGAAGTATCGCCTCTATAAGGTCTCTATATTGTCTCTGTAAAGCCCCTATAAGGTCTCTGTGAAAGCGGGGAAAATGAAGGGGTATTTTGTGTGAGTGTATTAACAGGCACTACAGAACTAACATCCTTTTAAAATTAGTAAAAAAATATTAGCTGCAACGCAATTTGGATATTTTTTTATTTGTACTTTATGGAACTGGAGGATATAAATTTAACTGTATAATTTTGAATGCTGCAGAGTGCGTGGCTTACACAAAGCCGGGAGGAGGACACTCCGCGGAGAAGGAAAAATACAATATCGCGGAAATATGAAAAGCTTCAACTACCATTGCTGCTGTTGTTAGTATCCCCGCCAACATGTACAAAAACTAACATCTTAGGCCGTTGTTGGTTTTACGTTTAGCATTTGTATCGTCTCCATTATCAGTAGTATCTCAGTTTGAATTTTTTATTTAAAAAGCCCGAATTGCACGCACATAGTAAGTGGAGTTCTTGAAATAACTGGTCTCGTAGCCATTGGTGAAGTACCGGCCCCATGCGCTGTAGCCGTCACCCTCGCTGGAGCTCCAGTAGAAGTTAAGGGCAAAACCACCAATCAGGTCTTTTTGCAGATACATTGCATTCAACTCATCCCTTGATGGCAAAAACCAGTCTGTAAAACCACTTCTTTTAGATTTTGAACACTTGAGTGCTGCATAGCTTCCCGGTTTGCCCTGAGCTACTAGAATTTTACGGGTGTTTGATTTTCCTGTACCAATAAGTGTTCCTGTTGCTCCTGTTGAAATGAATGAACCGTTGTACCAGGTTACGGCAGTAGCTAAATCACCCGTATCGGCTATTAAGCCATGCTGTCCTGTACTATCAATGTAAAAAATAACGCCTCCTCCATGATGTTGACCAATGTAAAATGATAAAACCTGCTGTGTGCCTTCTTGTACCAGCGGAGAAGAAGTTTTATTTGCACTTTCTTTTGTACAGGAAATGGCTAACAACAGCAGAATAGCCAAGCTTGTTTTTATTGTTGTTTTCATACTTGGTATATTTTAAAAATAATGATAACTAATTGTGTTAAAAGAAGTACTAATGAGTATTGTAAACCTAAACAATATTATTTGCTTTTACATGCAAAAATAAAAAAAGCCGCCTGAAAAGGCGGCAACAAAACCCATACCCTGCTTACAAAATATTTTTGCCGCTGATGTTGTGCAAATGCCTTTGTGCGCTGGCTTCACCAACAGTAAATTGAAGGTTTGATAATTTACAGATAACATGTTGTGCTTTTAAAAAAGCGTAATGCCCTGTGTGTTATCTATGCGCCTATAATTCCATGTGGTTATTTTTTAACACACAGGCGCAGCAGAAACATTGAAACCACATAGATTAATTATATTCCGGTAGCGATTTATAATACTTTTCAATAGCGCAACACGTTAATTAATAAAGTATGGCATTTTTACAAACATTTTTTTTAACCGCAGTTTCTTTTAAAATATATTTCTTTGCCGGAAATTAATTACTTTAATACATGAAAAAAAGAATAGCGCTTGTAACCGGCGGTTACAGCGGCGAAGCAGAGATAAGTTATAAAAGCGCAGTTACGGTTGAAAGCAATATTGATACTGAAAAATTTGATGTATATAAAATTGATATTGCGCCGGGGGGATGGCATTACCTGGCAGGGGATAATAAAACAGCTGTTGATAAAAGTGACTTTACGCTGCCTATCAGCAATGAAAAAATTTCTTTTGATGCCGTGCTGATGTGCATACATGGCACACCCGGCGAAGACGGTAAACTGCAGGGTTATTTTGATATGCTGCACATCCCTTACAGCACCTGCAATGCAGCCACTTCAGCTTTAACCTTTAATAAGAGGTTTACAGTGGCAGTTGCCGCTTTTAATGGCATAAAAGTTGCGCGTTCTGTACTGCTTATTAAAAACAGTTTTACAAATGCAGAAGAAATAACAGCCGGTTTAAAGTTTCCCGTTTTTGTAAAACCCAATAATGGCGGTTCAAGCATCGGCATGTCAAAAGTAAACAGCGCATCCGAAGAACTGGGCGCGGCAATTGAAAAAGCTTTTAAAGAAGACAGCGAGGTGCTGGTGGAAGAATTTATAAAAGGGCGGGAACTTACCATTGGTGTTTTTAAAACAAAGGGTGAAATAATTGCACTGCCCATCACAGAAATTATTTCTAAAAAAGATTTCTTTGATTTTGAGGCAAAGTACCTCGGCATGAGCGAAGAAATAACACCTGCAAAAGTTCCGGAAGATATTGCAGAAAAAATAAGGTTGAACGCAAAAAAGATTTACCATGTTTTAAATTGCCACGGCATTGTACGTATTGATTTTATTTATAATGAAGAAGCGGGTGAGCCTTTTATGCTGGAAGTGAATACGGTACCGGGCCAAAGTGAAGCCAGCATTATTCCGCAGCAGGTAAAAGCCATGGGCTGGACGTTAAAAGAATTTTATACTGCTTTAATTGAAGAAGCCTTTGCTTAATTTTGAAAAATACAGCCGGAAACCTGCCGTTGACGCAGGGCTTATACATTTCATAATTTAAAATATACAGTCGTGTTTAAATTTATCACACAGAAATCTTTTGGCGTAAACCTGCTGGCTGTTATTTTATTAATAGTGGTGATAATATTTCTTTTTTTTTCCTCCCTTGGTTTTATAACCAGGCACAATGAAAATAAGAAAGTACCATCCGTAGTTGGTGAGAATGTGGATGCAGCAAAAAAAATATTAGAAGCGCAGGGCTTTGAAACAGCGGTGCAGGATTCGCTGTATATTGATACCGCTGCGCCCCTTTCGGTACTGCGCCAGTCGCCCGATGCAGATGAAGATGTAAAAATAAACCGTACTATTTATCTTACCATCAACAGGGGTGTGCCGCCATTGGTTGAAATGCCCGACCTGCGGGGCTTTTCATTTAAAAGCGCAGAACTGTACCTGCAAAGTTTAAGCTTAAAACTCGGCGACACTTCTTATACGCCCGATATAGCCCGCAACGCAGTAAAGGAGCAAATGTTTAACGGCAATCCTATTTCGCCCGGCACAAAGGTTAATATGGGAAGTGCTATTGATTTAATACTTGGAAGCGGGCTTGGTGAGGAAGATATAAACGTGCCGGACCTGGTGGGTATGACGGTGGCGCAGGCGCAATTATATTTAAGCAACAAAAATATCAGCATCGGTGCAATACTTCCTGAAAGCGGCGTTACCGATACTTCTGATGCCTTTATTACCAGGCAAAGCCCGCTCCAGTTTTCACAGGGGGCCGATGGACAAAATACCCCAAACCAGATAAAACCCGGGCAGTTAATGGATATATGGATAAGCAAAACACCGCCGGTAAAAGATACAACTGCAAATTCTCCAAACTGATAAAATAAAAATTATGCATATTATTTCTGTGGACGATTTAAAAAAACGCATGGATGCCGGTGAAAAGCTGCACCTGCTTGATGTGCGCGAAGACAGCGAAAGGGCTGAATACAATATTGGCGGTGCACATATTCCTCTGGGTAAAGTACAAACAATGCAATTAGAAGATATTGAAGACTGGAAAAACGAAGAAGTAATTATTTATTGCAGAAGCGGCAACCGCAGTGGTATGGCAGGTTTGTTCATGGAGCAGGCTGGTTTTAAAAACACTGTAAACCTTTCCGGTGGAATGAATGCATGGAAAGACAAATTTGAAAACAAATAAAAAAGCTGCTATATAAAAAATTTACTGCAGGCAGAAATTTTTATTCTTCCAGTTTATTCTTATCCTCGCGGCCGGTAAATATTTTCGACATTTCTTTGGAGTGATAAATATTGTTATCCACTTTATTACCCAGTACAATAATGGTGGCCGTGTCCTGCACTAACCGTGTAAAAGCCGTATTGCTTCCATGCCATTTACCGTTATGATACACAATTGTATCACCATTATTAAAATATAAATGCCAGGCAAGGCCATAGTTGTGCATGGTTTTATGTTCGTTGCTCTGCGGCTCAAAAGCCATGTCCAGCGTGGATTTATGGAGAAAAGTATTTTGGTACAATGCATTATCCCATGCAAATAAATCCCTTACCGTACTGTAAATATTTTTATCGCCGTAAGTACAGTCAAGGTGATCCAGGGGGAAAGGTTTTGTAACGGAATATGTAGGTATATAATCAGCCGTATCCTTTATACTAAACACATAAGTATCTTTTAAACCAAGCGGAATAAACAAGCTGTCTTTCATATACTGCGGATAAGGCTGCTTTGTAATTTTTTCAATAATCATTGCCAGCAGCATAAAATTTGTATTGCAGTAACTGTAAACCCTTCCCGGTGGCGCACTTACCGCAGGTTTATGAACAACCATAAAATCAAGAACATCCTCATTGGTTGCTTTTTTCTTTTTATCCCACACAGAGTCCATAAAGTACAGGTAATTGGGCAACCCGCTGCGATGGCACAGCAGCATTTTAACCGTTATACCATGATAAGGTAATTGAGGAAAAAATTTCTGGAGTGAATCATCTAAAGAAATACGGCCTTCTTCCCAAAGCTTAAGCACAGTCATGCCGGTAAAGGTTTTGGAAATAGAAGCCAGGTGAAAAGGTGTATGAGAAGTAATGGGATCACCGGTTTTAAAATTTATGATCCCGTGATAATCCTCAAATAAAACCTGGCCATTCTTTGCCACCAGAATGCTGCCATTAAAACCTTTGTGCAGCAGGTTAGTATCATAAAAATCCTGTGCCGCTTTTTGATAAAAACTTATTTCGCCTTCTGATAACGGCCTGAAGCTGAAGTCAGGATCTTTATTCCCTGAAACTTTATTTGCACTGCCGTTTCCGGCGGTTTGGCCCGCACCGCAGGCAGCAAAAAAAAGTATGGACGCAAAGAGTATTTTTTTCACCGAAAATATAGATTTAAAAAAAGGATGCGGCAAAATAAAAGAATAGCGAGCAGAAAATTGAAATTTATTTTACTTGTAACAATACCTTTACAAAAACAGGTAAGCAGCATGGCCGTTGTATTGTTTGATAATGCACGCAGAAAAAATTTGTGCCCGCTTGCATATACATGCGCCATTGCAGATTTGCGCATGGGCATTTTTACCATAAAAGAACGGTGGGAAAATTTACTGAACGAGGAAGTTTTTATTTATACAGAAAATTACCTGCAGCCTTTATACAGAAAGTTTCCTGAAGGTATGCACCTCTGGATAGACGCTTCTGTAATTTGTGATGACGCGCTGCCGCACAGGATGATTTCATTAGAAGATAATATTGCCATTGCCGACAGCCGCGGCCTGGTGGCCGGAAAAAAGAATATTGAAGCCAGCAAATTTTCTCCCGATGCTTCGCTTGAATTATTTGAAACTGTTTTTGAAATTGAAGATGTAATACGGTTGCAATATCCCTGGCAAATATTTCAATGGAACGATGAAATGCTGCGCAAAGATTTTTCTGTTATCATCAAAAAAAATATATCGCAAAAAATATCACCCGCCAATAAGGTTATTGCGCCGGAAAATATTTTTATTGAAGAAGGCGCGGTAGTTGAGCATGCTTTGCTTAACGCATCTACGGGGCCAATTTATATTGGTAAAAACGCAGTGATAATGGAAGGTGCATTAATACGCGGGCCTTTTGCAGCACTTGAAAAAAGTATTGTAAAAATGGGTGCCAAAATTTACGGGGCCACCACGCTTGGCCCTTTTTGCACCGCAGGCGGCGAAATAAAAAATACAGTAATGCAGGGCTTCAGTAATAAAGCGCATGACGGTTACCTTGGGGATTCTGTAATAGGGAAATGGTGCAACCTTGGCGCCGGTACCAGCAACAGCAATCTTAAAAATAATGCCGGGGATATAAAATTTTCTTTTGGGGATGAAAGTGAAACTGTAACTGCAGGAAACAAATGCGGCGTAACAATGGGTGATTACAGCCGCACTGCCATTAATACATCTATCAATACAGGAACCACGATAGGTGTGGGTTGCAATGTTTTTGGCGAGGGATTTACGCCAAAAAATATCCCCAATTTTATGTGGGGTGCAAAGGGCATTACAAAATATGAGTTTGAAAAAGCGGTGAAAGATATTGCCAGGTGGAAAGAAATGAAACAGCAGTTTTTATCAGTTGAAGAAATTAGTGTTTTGAAATATATCTTTGAGCAATTGTAAACGGTGCAGAAAAGCTGACCATAGTGGTTGCAGTAAAAGAGTGCGACGCAACAGAAGCTCCTGATAGCTATCGGGGCGGTTACAAAAAAATATTAACCCCAAAAATGTAATTTAAAATGAGAAAACAAATTGCAGCGGCAAACTGGAAAATGAATTTAACCCTGCAGCAGGGAGAAAAATTATTAGATGATATTCTTGCAGCACCGCATTCATTAAGCGAAAACCAACAGGCTGTGTTTGCTGTTCCCTTTCCTTATTTGCAGGTGGCGCAGGAGAAATTAGCGGGTAAACAAAATGTATTTGTTGCTGCGCAGAATTGTTATTCAAAAAAGTCAGGGGCATACACAGGTGAAGTGTCAGTAGAAATGCTTCAGTCGCTGCAAATAAATATGGTGGTGCTTGGCCATTCGGAACGCAGGGAATATTTTAGTGAAAGCAATGCGTTTCTTGCCGATAAAATAAATATTTGCCTTGAGTATAATATCACCCCTATTTTTTGCTGTGGTGAACCTTTGCCTGTACGTGAAGCAAATGAGCAGGATAAGTTTGTGGAAAAGCAGTTAAATGAATCTTTATTTCATCTTTCTGCTGAGCAAATTCAAAAAATAGTCATCGCTTATGAGCCAATATGGGCAATAGGTACAGGCAAAACAGCTACCAGCGCGCAGGCGCAGGAAATGCATGCACACCTGCGCGCAGTACTTGCCGGAAAATATGGAAACGATGTTGCGGATAATATCAGTATTCTATATGGCGGAAGCGTAAAAGCCCCGAATGCAAAAGAATTGTTTTCACAGCCTGATGTGGATGGCGGATTAGTAGGCGGCGCTTCGTTAAGTGCAGATGAGTTTGTGGCAATCATCCATGCGCTGAAATAATGCTGTTGTGTTAACCATTAAATGCTGCATCCTTTCGTAAAACGTGAGAAGTGAGAGGTGATGTTTTCACGTTTATTAAATTTTTTAGATGGAATTAAAAAAACTCTTTGCGCAAAGCCTTTTGTGGCGTGGTTTATACTTCGTATCACTGTTGCTGGTAAATATATTTCTTTCGCGCTTCCTGCAGGCCGCATTGGCAGGCTGGGTTTTTTACCTCACAAATATTTTCGCATTCGTGCAGATTATCGTCAGCCTGAGCCTTGAATCGGGCATTACTTTTTTTGCATCAGGGCAAATTATCCGGCCAAATAAATTACTCTGGCTTTCCGTTGCATGGAGTGTGGTTGCAGGCATCATTGTGCTTTCTGTTACCTTCCTGTATTTTCATTTTTTAAAGCCTGCTGACATTGAAACACAGGTACAGTATTGTTTTTTTGCTGTTTGTTATATAACCGGCATATTACTTACAAACAATGCCGCCGTTTTATTTTATGCACAGCATAATTTTTTTCTCCCCAATATTATCATGGTACTGCTTAATTTTATTTTTATCATCCTTATACCTTCACATCCCGAAAGCGCGGCTCTTTCACAAAGCAATATTTTATACATATACTTTTTATTTTTTTTACTCCAGGGTTTTTTGCTGAGCCTTGCATTTATTATAAAAAATAAAAGCTATAAACAAATGTATTTGCCTGCGCCGGTGGAAACAAGGGCGCTGTTCCGCTATTCAGTGGTTGCACTGGCAGCGAATATTATTTTCTTCCTGGTGTACCGCATTGATTACTGGTTTGTACATAACAGCCCGGTATGCACAGACAGTGACCTGGGCAATTATATACAGGTTTCAAAGCTTGGCCAGTTGTTACTGGTGGTTCCCCAGATTATTGCCAGTGTTGTGTTTCCGAGGAGCGCAAGCGGTGTGCAAAGAATGGAACTGAATACATCGCTGATGATAATGGCAAGGCTGTTTTCTCAGTTCTTCCTGTTACTTATTATAATTATCCTGCTTTCAGGAAACAGTTTATTTACCGCGGTATTTGGAGAAAGTTTTAATAAAATGGAATTACCTTTTATA
This sequence comes from Chitinophagales bacterium, assembly GCA_038207175.1. Lineage (GTDB taxonomy): Bacteria > Bacteroidota > Bacteroidia > Chitinophagales > Chitinophagaceae > JBBRAD01. The sequence goes on along the minus strand of JBBRAD010000030.1, from coordinate 11,607 downwards.
ATTATTTTACCGGGGATTTTTTCGTTGTCGGTGCTTACAATGCTTTCCTCCTATTTTGCAGGAAAGGGAAATTTAAAAGTAAATGTATCGGGTGCGGCGCTGGCATTGATTGCAGTGGTTGCAGGAGATTATTTTCTTGTACCTGTTTACGGAATAGTGGCGGCCGCAACCGTAAGCACAATTGGTTATATCATTAACCTCTCTTATGCATTATTTCAGTTTTATAAAGATTATAAAATTAATGGTATTGAATTTTTGCGCTGGCGCAAAACAGATTACCTGTGGCTTAAATCTTTGCTTATAAAAAATAATTAACGGATGATAAAGGCGCTCTGGCTTACAAGCTGGTATCCCAATAAACTGGATACTATGAACGGAGATTTTATACAACGCCATGCCCGCGCTGTTTCGCTTTTTTGCAAAGTGCATGTAATACACGCGGAAGCAGATAAAAAAAATGAACTGAAAAAACTGCTTGAAATTTCTGAAAACTGTGATAAAAATTTATCCGAAACTATTTTATTATACAGGCTGAATAATATTCCACTGGCCGGAAAAATTATTTCTTATTTTCAATACCTGCGGCTTTTTAAAATGCAGGTTCAGCAATATATTGAGGCAAATGGCAAGCCGGATATTGTGCATGTACATGTGGCCATGAAAGCCGGTATTATTGCACTGTGGCTGAAAAGAAAATTTAATATCCCTTTTATTGTAACAGAACACTGGACCATTTATAACAGCAACGCGCCTGACAATTACAAACACAGGGGTTTTTTATTCAGGTACTATACAAAAAAAACACTGCGGCAATCTTCAGCATTTTTGCCAGTGAGCAATGACCTGGGCAATGCAGTTCAAAAAACAGTTACGGAGGTTCCATTTACGGCAATACCAAATGTTGCTGATACAGGTTTGTTTAATTACCAATCAGCAGAAAAAAAACATGCTTTTTCTTTTGTACATATATCCACACTTAACTATCAAAAAAACCCGGAAGGCATTTTAAGAACATATAAAAAATTCCTGGAAAGATATCCTGAAACGGATCTAATCATTGCAGGTGAAGCGGGGGTTGCGCTTAAACAATACGCAGATACTTTAAACCTGCCGCGCGCAAACCTTTTATTTACGGGGCTTGTAAGCTATGCGGAAGTGGCATCCATTTTAAAAAAATCTGAGGCGCTTATTATGTTCAGCCGTTACGAAAACCTTCCCTGTGTAATTATAGAAGCCCTCTGCTGCGGGCTTCCGGTGATAAGTACCAATGCGGGTGGCATCCCTGAATTAATCAATGACAGCAATGGTTTTTTGATTGATAATGAAGATGAACCTGCATTGTTAAATGCAATGATAAATATGTATGAGCACTATCAAAAATTTAACTGCAAACAAATTTCAGCAGATGCGGCAGAAAAATTCAGTTATGAAAAAGTGGGAAATGAAATTATGGAGATTTATAAAAAAGTTTTAAAAAGTGCAACTGAACAATGATTTAATTGCATTATTTTTTTCCTCTTTTTTTTGCAGATATTGATTTTGTAATTGTTTGTCCTTTTACAAGCTGCTTTCCATCTTTTAGCCTGGCAAATGAATACGCATAAGCTTCTTTCACCAGTTTTTTTATATATATCTGCGGAAAATCTTTTTTATTTTTTACCAGGATATACCTGTATTGGTTACCCTGCCCCAGCAGTATTTTGCGCGGGTCGGCAATTTTGGAGCCCCAGTAAAAACCAAAATGGATATTCATGGTTGTGCGGCCAACTGCAATGGAACAGAATGTATCACCCACTTTATCAGATGGCGACCATCCAAATGCAAGTGCATTATAGTTATCATAAATAAGTTCATTGCAATCCGGGTAAAGGTTCCACACAAATTCCCTGAGCCACCAAACTATTTCCTTAACTTCTCCGGAAAAAGGGGTTAGAAATTTTTCGAGGTCCTTAACGGTTTCTTTTGGCATAAAAAAAATTCATCCATAAAAGTATGAAAAATTAACTTTTTTCACACCCGTTTTATTTCAGCAATACGTTATGTAATCCACAGTTGTTAGCATCTTTGTAACAGTTGGTATCATTTGTGCAGGCTAAATTTGTAACAATGGAAACAAAACATTCACAGCAGGAATTTGAAAATAAAAAAAACCTGGAAGCTTTGGGCATGACGGCAGTAACCACGGCTGCAGTTTTTCTTATTTTCTTTTTAATAAGCTGGACGATACCCGCGCTGCCCGTACCACCTGTTGATGAGGGCATTGAAGTAAACCTGGGCAACAGCGACCAGGGTTTTGGAAATATTGCCCCGCAAATTCCCGGCGAACCTGCTGAAGCACAGCAAACAAATTTTAATCCACCACCAACACAGCAGGCTTCTGCAGAAACACAAAAAGAAGTAGCGGATAATAATGAACCTGATGCGCCTGCAATCAACACTTCGCCAAAACCGGAAATAAAAAAACCTGTTACTGCAAATAATACAACCGTTCCAAAAAGAAATACACAGCCTGTGGTAAACCCCACCCCTGTTCCTCCAAAACCAAAAGCAGTATATGCCGGAGGGCATAATACCGGAACAAGCGGCAACAATGCAGACAGTTATAACGGTGTAAAAAACCAGGGCATTGCCGGCGGCAATGGCGACCAGGGAAAACCTAACGGAAACCCCAATTCAGATAATTATACCGGCAATGGCGGCACAGGCACAAGCGGAATCAGTATCTCACAGGGATTGAGCGGCAGGCATCCCGTTGGCAATACACATTTTGAAGACAGTTACCAGTATGGTGGAACTGTATTTGTAAATGTAACTGTTGATGAAAATGGGAAAGTTACAAGTGCTGCAATAAGCCAGGGCAGCCCTTTTCCCGATATTAATAAAATTGCCTTGAGACGGGCTTATCAAATCCAGTTTTCAAAAGGAACAGAAACACAGCAGGGCATCATAAAAATAAAATTTGAAAACCCGAAAGGATAAATTCACTACTGTTATTTCATCACTTCCTCAATCACTTTGCCTATACAGCCGCTGGGCATTTGTATATGCAACAATGCAGAAACAGTGGCTGCAATATCAGTCATATAAATTTCGCGGTTTGTGCTGCCATATTTAATGCCCCATCCATACCATAGTAAAGGAATATGTGAATCATAAGGGTTCCACAATCCATGGGAAGTGCCTGTGCCATTGCCTTCCACATATCCCGGCTTTACAATAATCTGTATCTCGCCGCTCCGCGAAGGATAATATCCATTGACAAACATTTCCTTTTGTCTTTCATTAAGCGGAAACATCATCAAATCACTTATCTTAAATACCTGTGCTACCGATTCCTGTTTTTGCAGGTAAGTGACCACCCATTTTGTAATGCTTTCTTTATCCAGGTTATTTGCAGTTATCAAATCATTATTAAACACTACCTGGCAATTTAAAATGCCAATCACAATATTATCTTTTCCAAAATTGGTCTTTAAACCTGCATTCATTTCACCAGTTATTTTCAAATCATCAAAAGAGCCGCCGGGTAAATTATTGGCAATAGAAAAATTTGGTATATGCGCCACGCCATGATCGGCAGTAAGAAAAACGGTGTATTGCCCTTTGCCAACCGTTGAATCCAGGAAAGAAAAGAATTTGCCAAGCTCCATATCCAGCCGTACATAATCGTCCATCATTTCAAATGAATTGGGGCCAAAAGCATGGCCGATATAATCGGGTGAAGAAAAACTTACTGCAAGAAAATCAGTAACAGTATTTTTTCCCAAATGCTCCGCAGATACAGCAGCTTCGGCCATTGCAACGGTAAGCGTATTGCCTTGCGGCGTGGAGGCGATAATACTGTAATCCTTTCCCGCATATTTTGAAAGTGTATAAGGGAATGCAGTTTGATCATTTCCAAAAGGTTTTTTTTCATACGGTTCATCATCTGCCCTGGAATAATTTAAATAAACATCTTTCCGTAAAGCAAGCTGCCAATTTAGCTGATATAAAGAATCAACTATTTTTCTTTTATTAAAATCCTGCACCCACTGCGGTAATGCATTTGTATAATAAGTGCTGGTGATAAAATTCCCGGTTTGATAATCGTACCAGTAGGCAGCAGTGGCTGCATGGCCTGCGGGTAATATAGCACCGCGGTCTTTTATTGCAATGCCTATTACTTTGCTTTTAAAATTTGTGGACAGCTTCAATTCATCACCAACAGTAGTGGTGAGCATGCGCCGGGGGCTCATTTTACCAGCGGTGGTTGTGGTGCTGCCCACAGTTTGTACGCTGCTGTCATCTGTACAGTAAACTGTTTTATGCTCAATATTATCGTACCAGTTATTACCGGTGATACCATGAATAGCAGGCACAGAACCGGTGTAAATGCAGGTATGGCCCACTGCTGTTACAGTGGGTGTATAAGGCACAAAAGTATTTTCACAGGTAAAACCATTGTTTAGCAGTCTTTTAAAACCGCCGTCAGGTTTATAAAGGTCAGCATAACGGTAAAGATAATCCCAGCGCATCTGGTCTATTACAATGCCTACAACTAATTTGGGCCTGGCAATGGTTTGCGCAGGCGCAGTTTGTACAAAAAAAGTGATAGCGATAAAAATAACAGGAAATGAACGGAGCAATTTGTTCATAAAAAATATTTTATCAAAGATAGCAAGCGGCAATGCCGAATTTGCAGTTTAAACAGTTCTTTAAAAAAAGATAATCCAAAAAATACCCTATGGTACTTATTGTTTTGAAAAAAAGTTACATTTACTTTTACTTAAAATACAGAATATGAAAAAAACAATCCCTTTCCTTTGCCTTATGCTTATTGCCGGGACCTTGAAAGCCCAAACCATCCTGCACATGAGCACTTCCTACAAAGAGCTTTGCTACTGGAACCCGTCTTCATCAGATTTTGATAAATGCGGTGACAATGTGGAATATGCGTCTATGCTTACATTAAATGGTGATGAAACAATTTTTACGCATGTAACCAACGACATTAAATCATCGTATTATGTAAGCAAGAAAGATTATGTGGCAAGCTGCAGTTGCTATGAGTATGACGTAACAAGTGATGTGGGGAATAAATACACTTTTATTGTTGACCTTGACAAAGACATGGTAAAAATTATGTCGTCAGGGCATGATGATGAAAAAGATGATTACCTGATTACGTTTACTGTTAAAAGCCACTGGAAAGATTAGCGGCAAACAACAGAAATTTATTTGCGCAGGCAAATAACGGGTAAGATTTCTTGCCTGTTGTTTGCCGTTTTTTTTATACAGGTGTGTGGATATCTGCTTTGCTAATGAACGTTTGCAGTTTTTATTTACCTTTGCGCCATTCTGAATTTTTGAATAAAATTAACCTGTAAAAGAAATTGACTGTACCCCAGAACTTGCGAACATTTGAACTTATGAACTTTTTGAACAATCGTAATTCGTACATCTTAAATCATAAATAATATGGCAGATATTTTTGAAAGGCTGATAAAAAATTACGGGCCAATAGGCCAGCACCGCGAAAGGGCGCATGGATATTATACTTTTCCAAAATTAGAAGGTGAAATAAGCAGCCGTATGAAATTCCGTGGCAAAGAAGTGGTGGTATGGAGCCTTAATAATTACCTGGGGCTGGCAAATCATCCTGAAGTACGCAAAGTGGATGCAGAAGCGTCTGCTCAATTTGGACTGGCTTACCCGATGGGTGCACGTATGATGAGCGGCAACAGTAATTATCATGAACAATTAGAAAAAGAACTTGCTGAATTTGTACATAAAGAAGATGCCATTCTTTTAAATTACGGTTACCAGGGTATGATAAGTATTATTGACGTACTCTGCGGAAGACATGATGTGATTGTATATGATGCTGAAAGCCATGCCTGTATTATTGACGGGCTGCGCCTGCACGCAGGGCACCGCTATGTGTTTAAACATAATGATACAGAAGATTGCGCAAAACAATTAGAACGTGCAGCGGCATTGATTGAAAACCAGGGGCGCGGAGGGATATTAGTGATTACAGAAGGTGTTTTTGGAATGGCAGGCGACCAGGGAAAGCTGAAAGAGATTTGTGCATTAAAAGAAAAATATGATTTTCGTTTGCTGGTAGATGATGCCCACGGTTTTGGCACGCTTGGCAAAACAGGGGCCGGTGCGGGAGAAGAGCAGGGTTGCCAGGATGCTATTGATTTGTACTTCTCCACATTTGCAAAATCAATGGCTTCAATTGGTGCATTCCTTGCAGGCGACAGGATTATTATTGATTATATCCGTTACAATATCCGTTCACAAATTTTTGCAAAGAGCCTGCCAATGCCTTTTGTAATTGGCAACCTGAAGCGGCTGGATTTGCTGCGCACCACGCCTGCATTAAAAGAAAAATTGTGGAGCAATGCACTAAAGCTGCAGAATGGATTAAAAGAACGTGGCTTTGATATTGGCAAAACTGATTCCCCTGTTACGCCCATTTATATGACCGGCGGAGTAGAAGAAGCCACAGCAATGGTAATGGACCTCCGCGAAAATTATGGCATTTTTTGTTCCATCGTTGTATATCCTGTAATTCCCAAAGGGCATATTATTTACCGCATGATACCCAGCGCAGCCCATACCGATGAAGACATTGAAATAACGCTGAAAGCTTTTGATGAAACAAAGGCAAAGCTTGATGCCGGGGCTTACAAAGTGGAAGCTATTCCTGATATGGCGGAAACTGCATAGAAAATATCTGTTTAATAAATTGAAAACTTCTTAATATAATTAAAGAAGGTTTTTTTATACAATTAACCTCCTTTTTTTACAACAGAATTGCATTATACACTTGTATCAGTATAGATTTTGCATACCATTATCATTTAACTGACAAAGCCTTAACAGAAGCCAGGATACCTTTGTGTTGTAAAACTTAAGGTTATGAAAAGGATATCACCATTTTTAGCACTCGCATTGTTCTTAACGGTATTTACTCCCATAAGTATTTTCACCGGTCATGTATTATTTCACAGCGCATGGCTTACAGCCTTTCTGTTTACCGGCGCAATAGTGAACCTTGTTTTTTTTGATATATTCCTGAAAAAATATTTCAATGGAAAAGGTTTTGGCCGGATGTATGTAATGGAATTGGCAGGTGCTTTTTTTGTACTGTATTTCATGGTTTTCCAGGATGTTGACCCGGGCAACCATATTACACACCTCGCCAAAATGATTTTTCATTAAATATAATACCATTGCAATTTGCACGATGCCTTCCCTTTGCAGGGAAGGTTTTTTTATGCAGTGTATAAATTTATTATCCTCTTATGGTATTACCATAGTAAATTTCTTTCGCAATAAATTTTAGCCGATACTTGTTTATTGTAAAGAAACCATGCAACCACTGCTGAGAAATATATTATTTATTACTGCAATCCTGTTTGCATCCGCTTCTTATGCGCAAACATCAAACCTGCGTCAAAAAAAAATTGCCGCGTCCGGCATTGTAAAAATTGATTCTTTCAGCATTGTGCCCAAAACATTTTTTATTCCCGGCATTGATACTGCATTTTATAATATTGATTTTGTAAACGGGATACTGATATGGAAAAAAAAACCTGCCGCAGACAGTGTAACCGTCTCTTACCGTGTTTTCCCTTTCAGGTTTAATGAAGTGGCAAAACGCTATGCCTATGACAGCATAAAAAATAATTTTATTGCGCAGCCGTCTTATATCAAAAATCAGCAAACAAATAATGCCCTTTTCAATTTTGGCAAGCTTGACTACAATGGCAGTTTTGGGCGGAGCATAAGTTTTGGCAACAGCCAGGATGCCGTATTTAATTCACAACTGAATTTGCAGCTTGGGGGTTATATTGGCGACAGTATAAAAATTGCCGCGGCCATTACAGACAACAATATCCCCATTCAGCCGGATGGCACTACACAACAACTGAACGACTTTGACAAAGTGCTTTTACAGTTCAGTAAAAAAAACTGGGAGGTAGATTTGGGCGATATTGATCTCAGGCAAACCCAATCTTATTTCCTCAATTTTTATAAACGCCTGCAGGGCGCATCTTACCAGCAACAATTTTCTGTTGGGAAAAATATCATTAATAAAACAGTTAGCAGCGGCGCGATTGCAAAAGGAAAATTTGCACTAAATATTTTTACCGGGCTTGAAGGAAACCAGGGCCCGTACAGGCTGCAGGGCAATAACAATGAACTGTTTTTTATTGTGCTTGCCGGAACGGAAAAAGTTTTCCTGGATGGTGCACAGGTGCAGCGTGGGGAAGACCAGGATTATGTGATTAATTATAACACTGCTGAAATAACTTTTACGCCAAAACATTTAATTACAAAAGATACACGTATACAGGTGGAGTTTGAATATGCTGACAGAAATTACCTCAACTCCATGCTGTACATAAGTAATGAAACAGATTTTGGAAAACGTTTTAAATTAAATGTTTCAGCATACAGTAATACGGATGCAAAAAATTCCCCGCTTAATCAAACGCTTGATAACCCGCAGAAACAATTTTTGGCAAACCTTGGCGACAGCATTCAGAATGCTTTTTACCCTTCTGCAAATATTGATTCATTTTCCGCTTCCGCTATTTTGTATAAAAAAGTTGATACGGTTTACAACGGCATACATGATTCCATTTATGTCTATTCCACAAACCCTGACAGCGCAAAATACAGCCTGAATTTTGTGGATGTAGGCGCAAATAAAGGAAATTATATTCCGCTGTTCAGCGCAGCAAATGGAAAAACCTATAGTTGGGTACAGCCGGTAAACGGCGTGCCGCAGGGGAATTTTGAAGCGGCCATTTTTTTGGTTACACCAAAAAAACAGCAAATAATAAGCGTGGGCGCTGAATATATAATTGACGATAAAACAATTTTAAAAACTGAATTTGCGGCAAGCAGGTACGACATAAATACTTTTTCGCCCACAGGCAAAGGCAATGATGACGGGCATGCCGCAAAAATTTCTATTCAAAGAAACAGTGAATGGAAGACAAAAGAAAAAACTTTACAACTCGCGGCCAATGCCGGTTATGAATGGGTGGATAAGAATTTTCAACCCGTGGAAAGGCTCCGCCCGGTTGAGTTTGCGCGTGACTGGGGTCTGCCGCTAATCCCCAACGCTGCAACAGAGCAGTTACCATCTTTTTCATTGCAATTGAATGATGAAAAAAATAATTCCGTGCAATACCAGTTTGCAGGCTATATACGCAGCGATCATTTTAAAGGCATAAGGAACATCATCAGCCATGCACAAAATTTTAAGGGCTGGCAGTTAACAGATGTATTCAACATTACCAACAGCACCACGCCTTTTGATAAAGGTTTTTACCTGCGCCCAACCATTGACATCAACAAAACTTTTTCTTCTTTTCATAACTATACTATCGGCGCCACTTATGCACTGGAGCATAATGAAATAAAAAATAACTTCGCAGATACTGTAACACCTTTAAGTTTCGCCTTTCAAACAATTTCTGCTTATATAAAATCCAACCCTTCAAATAATAACCACTGGTCATTTAATTATTTTACGCGAAGCGATAAGCTGCCTTACCAAAAAAATTTAGTGCAGGTTGACCACAGCAACAATTATAATTTTCAAACCGAACTGCTGCAAAATAAAAATGAACAATTCCGTTTAAGCGTTACCTACCGTCAGTTATTTGTTACCAATGCCATCATCACTTCGCTGCAGCCGGATAACAGTTTGCTTGGCCGCGCTGAATATTCAGTAAATGAATGGAATGGTTTTATTACGGGTAATGTACTGTATGAACTGGGCGCGGGGCAGGAACAGAAACGTGATTTTTCTTATATAGAAGTTCCCGCCGGGCAGGGACAGTATGCATGGAACGATTATAATAATGACGGCATACAGCAACTGAATGAATTTGAAATTGCACTGTTCGCCGACCAGGCAAAGTTTGTGCGCATATACACGCCCACAAATGAATATATAAAAGCCAATTACACGCAATTCAATTACAGCGTGGCTTTCAACCCAAACACATTAGCCGCCACCATGCATAATATCCACTGGAAAAATTTTATTACAAAATTTTTAATGCAGTCGTCACTGCAAACGTTTAAAAAACAATTATCAAACGGCGGCCCTACTTTCAGCCCGTTTAAAGGCAGCATTGCAGATACTTCGCTTATCAATTTCAATTATATTTTAAGCAATACGGTTTCATACAACCGCTTCAGCACTTCATGGGGAATTGATTTGACAAATGTTCAAAGCACTAATAAAGCATTGCTTACTTATGGTGCGGAAAGCAACCAGCAAAATAACTGGATATTAAAAACACGCATCAATTTTTCAAAAGCCTATACATTTGAGCTGGTACAAAAAACCGGGACAAACAGTTTAACCACGCCATCTTTTGGCAACAGGAATTATGCGCTGAAAATGATTTCCACAGAACCAAAACTTACTTACACTGCGGGCACTGCGTTCCGCATGCTGGTTGGTTACCAGTATATGCGCAAAATCAATGATGCAGCATACGGCGGGGAAAAAGCAGTAAACAATTCCATTAATCTTGAAGGAAAGTACAATGCATTTTCCAGCACAAGTATAACCACAAAATTTACTTTCAGCAATATCAGTTATACCGGTTTGCCCAATACCACCGTGAGTTATATTATGCTGGATGGTTTGCTGCCCGGGAAAAATTATTTATGGAATATCAATTTCACCAGGCGGCTTATAAACAGCCTTGAAATAAGTTTTGAATATGAAGGCCGCAAACCCGGTGACGGAAGAACTATACATGTAGGCAGGGCAAGTTTAAGGGCGTTGCTGTAATAAGGAATTTTTTGCAGCTGGCTTTTGTATTTCATAGCATCGGTTGTTGCGTCGCACACTTCAACTTTCTGTTCAATGGCGAACAAATTTTTTTATAAAATACTTTTACAAACCTCCCCGTTTTCCTGAGCGGATCCTGTAACATGTTTCATGGAGTTACTGCAGGATATAAATTTAATGCTGCGTTGCCTTCGCGCAATTCTGCGTTGTCTTCCGGTAATTCTGCGTGCTGCGCAGGGCCCTGGTTTTTACCTTCGCGTGCTGCGTTGTTCACTCCCATGCTCATGTGCTGCTCTTCCGGTTATGCGTTGGCGGAATTATGCTGCTGTAGTTGCCTTCCAACGGTTTTGCGTTGCCTACCAATGGTTTTGCGTTGCCTACGAATGATTCTGCGTTGCCTACTAATGGTTTTGCGTTGCCTACCAATAGCAGGGAGGGTGCTATGGATACAATAAAGAGCTGATTTTGAACGGATTATAAAAACGTGCGGGGATGAGAAGGATAGCATCCGGGAAGGGAGGAAACCCGGGTGAAGATGGGATGTACCCTGGTTTTACCTGTGGTTTGATTCAGTATAACTTCAGTATAACATCAGTATAACTTCAGTATAAGTTCAGTATAATATAGGGGGGCTGATTATTATTTGTGCTGCTGCCAGTGTTGTGCTCAGCATGCTGTGTGGCGGCTTTTCACCAACAAATATAATTCATGTTTCTCTGCTGCTGGTGAAGCCCGGATACAAAACCATTTGCCAGCACCAGGGGTAAAACAGACTGGTAAACAGCGAC
>JBBRAD010000029.1:0-56260 GCA_038207175.1 Chitinophagales bacterium | reverse complement strand
AGACCCCGCGTATATTTTTGAATTTTCAGGGTTTTTACAGGGGGCAATTTAAAAATTTGATGTGATTATTTATCTGTTTTATTTTTATTGGTTTGCTTTTGACTGTTTTTTCAATATCCTTTCTTTGTCCGCAGATATTCAATAAAATCCTCTTTTATCCTGTCGTAGCGGGGTCTTCACAGCAGAGCTAAGAGCGTGGGCTGAGACCCCGCGTATATTTAATGGCGATATGCACACGCAGGATCTCAGCTTACGCACAAGGGCCATGCAATGAACACCCTGCTGCTACCAAAAAGCGCTGTGGATGAAATATAGGCGCGGTCTCCGGCAGAAGGCCCCATTGAGGCAGAAAAATTTAATTGAATAAATTATTAAATACAGGCTTTGATTTGATTCTGATGTCAAACAGGATAAAAAATGATTACTGTAGTAAGGAAGCAGGATGTGCTGCGTATTTACAACTTTATCACCAACATAATTAATATGAAAAAGATCATGTTTTTTTTGACTGCTGTTTTGGTTATTTCAGTGAGTGTATCAGCACAAAAATCTGAAGTGTTTATATCTAATGATGCTGCTATTAGCGGTTATGATGCAGTTGCATATTTTAAAGAAAGCAAACCCGTAAAAGGAAAGGTGGAGCTGTCGTATAACTGGAATAATGCCATTTGGTATTTTTCAACCAAAGAAAACCTTAATGACTTTAAAGCCGCACCTGAAAAATTTGCACCTCAATATGGCGGGTATTGCGCTTATGGTACGTCTCAAGGCCATAAAGCCCCAACCGAACCTGATGCCTGGACAATCGTGCATAACAAATTATACTTCAACTATAACAAAGATGTAAAAGCAATGTGGCTTAAAGACACGACTAATTTAATTGAAAAAGGTGATAAAAACTGGCCTCAGATCAAGGATAAGGAATAACCGGGATATCTAAATGCATTTCCTCTATCGGTTGGTGTCCCACCAACCGAAATTAAAGTAAAACAAATAAATTTCTTTCCCCGCAGAGTTTGTTTCTACAGGTCTCTCTGCGTAAGCAACAACACTGCGGCATCATTGGCATTGCAGCAGATAGCAAATATCATTGCCAAATCTGACGCCCGCTTTTCTTCTTCGCTATGTCTCCTGCCCCCAGCCTAAACACGCGGATATGGTCATTACGGCTCCCTTCGCAGAAGGGAGTCCAAGACTAAACAGCTTATCGTTATCTTTTTCTTTATCTGCAATCTTCATGATATACATTTAAATACACCAGCCTGCACATTGCCCCCCAAAGTTCAGAACTTACAAGTGAGTGACACAACAGGTGATGCCATATATTCTGTTGCCGGTTACATAAATCTTTCTATTGCTTTTCTATAAAATATTTTACCTTTTGCAGCAATTAAACTAACTGCCATGCCCGGAGACAGCCTGCGTATAAATACAAAAGGAATTATTGAAAATACTTTCGATGCTATTGTAATTGGCTCCGGCATCAGCGGCGGATGGGCAGCAAAAGAATTATGCGAACATGGTGTAAAAACATTAATGCTTGAAAGGGGGCGGAATGTTACGCATATAAAAGATTACCCCACTGCAACAAAGCATCCGTGGGAATTCAGGCACCGCGGAAGAATAACACGTGAACTTGAAAAAGAAAATCCAATCATTAGCAAGTGTTATGCTTTTGATGAAGGTGCACAACATTTTTTTGTAAAAGATAAAGAGCACCCATACATACAGGAAAAGCCATTCGACTGGATACGCGGCTACCAGGTTGGCGGTAAATCTTTGATGTGGGCACGTGAAACGCAGCGCTGGAGCAGGTTTGAGTTTGAAGCACCTGCACGTGATGGCTTTGCGGTTGACTGGCCCATCCGTTATGACGACCTTGCACAGTGGTATGCGCATGTGGAAAAATTTGCAGGCATCAGCGGCAACAAAGATGGCATTGAACATCTGCCTGATGGTGAATTTCTTCCGCCATGGGAATTTAATTGTGCGGAAAAAAACATGCAGCAAAAAGTAAATGCACATTATAGCGACAGAAAAATGCTGATGGGCCGTTGTGCCAACTTAACAAAAGCAGGTGAGCTGCAATTGCAGCAGGGACGCGGGCAATGCCAGGCACGAAACCTTTGTCACCGCGGTTGTCCGTATGGCGGATATTTCAGTTCCAATTCTTCCACATTGCCATGGGCAGAAAATACAGGCAACCTCACCCTGCAGCCTGATTCAGTTGTTCATTCAATTATTTATGATGAACAAAAACAAAAGGCAACAGGTGTGCGTGTGATTGATGCAAAAACAAAACAGGCCACAGAATATTTCGCGAAAATAATTTTTGTAAATGCTGCCTGTTTAAACAGTAACCTTGTTTTATTGAATTCAACATCAAGCCGGTTTCCAAATGGTTTGGGAAATGATCATGATATTCTTGGAAGATATATTGCCTTTCAAAATTACCGCGGCTCATTAAATGCAACGCTTGATGGTTTCATGGATGAATATTATTATGGGCGGAGGCCTGTATCACCATTGATACCCTGTTTCAGAAATGTGTACAAACAGGAGACAGATTTTTTGCGCGGCTATCTTGTTTTCTGGGGCGCTTACCGCAACACTGGAAATGAAAATAACGCTGATGGCATCGGTGCAAATTTTAAAGATGCAATGAGTGAAGCAGGTGAATGGGGCGTGTATATGTCAATGCAGGGTGAAGTAATTCCAAAGCAAACAAATCATGTGCGGTTAAGTAAAGATGAAAAAGATGAATGGGGCATTCCGCAACTCATTACTTCTGTTGACTATGATGACAACGATGAAAAAATGGTGAAAGATTTTTTTGAACAGGGTGCTGAAATATTGGAAGTAGCCGGCTGCAAAAACATTACACAGAACGACAGCAAACAGGCGCCGGGACTGGATATCCACGAAATGGGTGGCGTGAGAATGGGAAACGATCCTAAAACTTCCATGCTCAATAAATGGAACCAGTTGCATGCCTGCAACAATGTTTTTGTAACTGATGGCGCATGCATGACGAGTGTGGGCAATCAAAACCCATCGCTTACTTTTATGGCAATTACAGCACGTGCGGCAAACCATGCAATAGAAGAATTGAAGAAAGGAAATCTTTGATGTTTAGATGAGTGAATGCGCTGATGTGCGAGTGAAGAAGAAGAATTTTTTTAGTCCTGCAAAAGTTTTTCATGGTATCCCAATTGCGTCGCACACTTGTACTTTCAGATTCATGGATGAACGAAAAACAAAATTCATTCGTCATGCTGCCGTCATGCTGCCGTCATGCTGAACTTGTTTCAGCATCTCCTGGAAAACATTTATTGCAACATTCCAAAAGACCCTGAAATAAATTCAGGGTGACGGTCACAATAAAAGCAACGTCATGCTGCCGTCATGCTGAACTTGTTTCAGCATCTCCTGGAAAAAACATTTATTGCAGTATCCCAAAGACTCTGAAATAAATTCAGGGTGACGGTCACAATAAAAATAACGTCATGCTGCCGTCATGCTGAACTCGTTTCAGCATCTCCTGGAAAACATTTAAAGTTCAATTTGTTCAATTAAATCTTTCCAGAGAGGATTAAAAGATGTAATTAAATTTCTTTTCCACTGCCTATGCCAGTTCTTTAATTGCTTTTCTTTTGCAATAGCTTCATCAATAGTTGTGAAGTTTTCATAATAAACAAGCTTTGTGCAGTTGTATTTCGCTGTAAAAGAATTTGGATCCTTGTGGCTTATATGTTCCTGTAATCGAAAAAACAAATCAGCAGTTACACCAATATAAAGTACATCATTTGAAATGTTGGTAAGAATATAAACAGAACCACCTCTTTTCATTTGATTAAGGTACAAAATTTTTAAAATGATCCAAAAGACCCTGAAATAAATTCAGGGTGACGGTCACAATAAAAGCAACGTCATGCTGCCGTCATGCTGCCGTCATGCTGAACTTGTTTCAGCATCTCCTGGAAAACATTTATTGCAGTATCCAGCATCCCCTGAAATAAATTCAGGGTGACGGTCACAATAAAAGCAACGTCATGCTGCCGTCATGCTGAACTCGTTTCAGCATCTCCTGGAAAACATTTATTGCAGTATCCAGCATCCCCTGAAATAAATTCAGGGTGACGGTCACAATAAAAGCAACGTCATGCTGCCGTCATGCTGAACTTGTTTCAGCATCTCCTGAAAAACATTTATTGCAACATTCAGCATTCCCTGAAATAAATTCAGGGTGACGGTCTGCTTCACAATGTTCTGAACGTACAAGTGTGCGACGCAACTAAAGTTAATTAGCAATAATTCAGCCGGGTCAAAAAAAATTAACTCACTTGTTTATTCCTTGTGCAGTATAGCCACATTTTCTTTCACAATTTTTTCAAGAAATTTTCTAAACTCCTTTGCCCCTTGCAATTCAGCTATGTAATCTTCTTCATTGCCATTTGTTTTTAATTGAAACAATTTCTTAAGCATCTTTTTTAACCTGCTGTTGCGGCGCAATTCCTGTTCATTAGTCAGAAGGAGAACGCTCCAGTTTTTCAAAATGAAATTAAGTTTCTCTTCGTGATAATTTGTTATTTGAAGTATATCAACAAGTTTTGCGAACGAATATTCCTCAGCAACTTTCCGGTTGTTGCTGTAATGATTTTTCAGGATGTTTCCATAAACCAGGCTCAGGTCAGTTGCATCAAATCTCACCGCGTTTTTTTGCAACACCAGCTCAAGCCTTGAATTAGCAAGTTTCTTTAAAACAGAAGCAGGGCTTCTGTAACCCTTTACAGCGCTTATTTTCAGCGCTTCTGCTTCAGCAAGTTTCTTCTGTTCTTCGCGGATGGGGCGAAAGCCTGTATGATAATAAGTCCAGAATGCCCCCGATTGTATACCCTCTCCGTTCTCTTTTCCAATTTGGTAAGGGTCAACACTAAAACGATTTAATTTGTACACTTGTTGGTGAAGCTTCAGCACTTGCTGAAAAATGTATTGCGATTCACCGCCGCGGTATGCAGGAAAAATATTCAACCCGATCCTGCCGCTGTCAAACAATATCCATGAACCCGCATAAGAAATCGGAAGCCCATTTTTAAAAACCACGTAGCCCATATAGCTGTCAATAGGGTGCCTGCGTTCAGGAACCATTCCCATCAGGGCCACCGAAAGGCCTCTCGCCAAATGATAATAAGAAATGAGATGTACATCAGTAAAAGTAACAGGATCAATTTCGCGGAGATGACGCACCAGTATCATCCTCCCGCATTCGATGATTTGCTCAGCTTCACTTTCACCAGGTGAAACTCTGATTGGCTTTACTCCCGCTTGTTGTTTGGCAGAATTCTTTTTAATAAGGGAACGATGATAATAAGGAATAACTAAAGAAGGGGGAAGACAGGTATGCGAAGGAAAATTCATCTCCACGTTTATTCCTATAGCATTCCAAAGCTCATCCCTGATCTCGGGGCGCATATCCGCCTCATCGAAAACAGCAATAAGCCGGTCCAGCATATCCTCTCCTTTTTTCAATGATCTTTTGAGCCACGATTTCCATGTAGCATTTGCATCCTGCAATATTTCTGATTCCACTTTGGGCATCACTGCAGACAGAATGTATTTGATATGTCCGTCATCTGCTTCAAAGGAATTGATTTTGATATTTTTCGGATGCTTCTTTCTCAGCCATTTTACAATTTCAAAACTGAATGCCGCACAAAGCCCTGTATTCGTTATGCCGGAATTAAATAAACCTGCCTGTGTATTTTCATGTGATTCGATGTAAGAATTTAATTGTTGCAATGATTGGCTCGCCAACTGGTAAATGGATTTGTTGTCTGGGTAAGCAATCAGAAAAAGCAAACTGTCAGAATACAATTGCAATACCTTTTTACTTTTAACAGGTTCCCTGCTTAGTTCATTCAGCAAATTAATTTTTTGAGATGAAAACTTTATCCCATAGCGGTTGCGGATAGAAAAGAGTTGAGATATAAGCGACGCGGATTTATTCATTCCTCACTTGATATTTTATATTGGACAAACCATTAGCAAAACGAAAGTAAAACTATTTATTTCCACCACTGTTGGTGTTCTGCAAATGCCTTTGTGCGCTTGCTTCACCAAGAACGAGTTGTTCTTGCTCACATAAAAACAAAAAGTACAAGAGTGCGACGCAATAGCCGATACTATGAAAAACTTATGTACGGCTAATAAAAATACCACTCGTCTAAAACTGTTTAAGAAAACTGATTTTAGCAATCACATGATCTTCGGTTTGTTTTATCTGCAGGTTGTTATTCAACGAACCATGATTGTAGATAATGTATATATACGATAAAGGCTGGTACTCCCATGAAAAACGAATATTGTAACTGTCAGAATGATCGAGCGAATTTTTTTGATAGAACCCGGTTAACTGCATGCGTGGATTTAATGCGAAACGGCCCTGGATAATATACAGGTCAACTGTTTCATTGCTTTTAAGTTCGCCAACATTTTTAAAATGATTGCGGTTAAACTCACCAAGCAACGAGATATGCGGAATGGGTGCAAACTGTAATTTCCAGTCGCCTGAATTTAATTTGCCATTGAAATAAGCGCCCCATTTGTAATCTGCTGCAAGGCTTAAAGCCTTTGAAGGATCGCTTGTAAATAACAACCAGTTTTGCCAGTAATTGTATTTGCCCGGCTCAATATTAATGCCAAGCGGCTGAAATGGTGCAGTAAGATTTTGATATACTGGCGTAATAGCATAACCAAAATATGCGCCGCTTTGAAAATTAAGCCATACGGGAAAGAAGTATAAACTGTTTTCAACGAATTTTCCGGTTGAAGCCTGCCAGTAAAGCTCAGGAAGAAAACCCGGCTCAAATGCACGCAATACTTTTTTAAAAGGTAACAATTTACCACGGTAATACCAGTTCATTCCGGGAGTAGTACCAATTACATCGGTACGTGAAACAAAACCAAGTTGAGGATCGAAATCTTTTGTTACCACAGATTGTGTAAACCATATTTTATAATGATTGGTAGAATTATAATATTGCGCAAACCCTGCAAAGCCCTGCTTGTTTGTGTTTGTTGTAAGTGTATGCGTAAAAACTGTGTTGAGCGACTGCGATTCGCCAAGGCGAAAGAAGCCATCAACAGTGCTTTCGATATTAGAACCACCCGGCGTATTTTTTACCGATACCAATCCGCCTAAACGGTTTTGCTTCCCAAAGTTTTGGGAATACCTGCCTACGAAAAAATTTGTTGCGGCACTGTTATCCGTTTCCTCCTGCCGCATTACAATAGCACCGTAATTTCTTTTTGAAGAACGATTAACAAACCTGCCGCCGGCAACAATGGGAATAGGATTTCCCAATGTGTCTAATCCAATTGTACGGCTGAAAAATGGCTGCAAATGCATATAGCCGCCGGAGCCATCACCTGCCTGCTGTATGCCCGGACTAAACAATGATGCATTCTCTAAAAAAAATTGTCTTTTTTCGGGAAAGAAAACAGAAAACCTTGTCACATTATTTACCTGTATATCCGCATCTGCCTGCGCAAAATCTGTGTTGGCAGTAAGATCCAAAACTGCATTGGGATTAATGGCCCATTTTAATTCTCCACCAATTTTGGTATTTGTTTGATTGGATTTTACAGCAGCATCAAAATTTTTATAGTGATCATAAGAAGATAAAAAATAGGGTTGAATACGTACATTGGGTTTGGGTGGCGGTGGCTGCAGGTTTTTTAAAACGCCTGCATACTCCATTCGTGAAGCGCTGAATACCCGCGGAAAAGGAGAGAATGCTGATATCTCATTTGTAAGGCGCCTGTTGCGGTAAACATTAAAGCCCCAACTCTGAATGGAGTCAGTAGTTTTTTTATACCGTAATGTTTGCCAGGGAATGGCTATTTCAGCAAACCAGCCAGAGTCGGTCCTGTTGGTGCGCACACGCCAGAGGCCGTCCCAATCCACATCAAAATAAAGATCATCAAAACTAAGATAGTCGCGTTCTACTCCGTAAGCATTTGCAGCAAAATTCATGGCATTGCGGTTATCATTAAAACCATCAAATGAAAGGTTTACCAGGTCATGTGACAGGTAATTAAAATCTCTTTTGAAATCTGTGGCACGTATTGCTTTTTTACCCAGCGAATCTTTTGAAAAAATGCCAAAGTATAAATACTGTTTGTTGTACAAAACTTTTACAATCGTTTCAAAATTAGGCGCTGCTCCCTGGTAAGGTTCAATTTGTGTAAAACGCGCAGAAGCCTTTGCCTGCAACCATTCAGGCTCATTCAATAAACCATCAATATGGATCGATGTGGTAATTTGAACAGCTTCAATTTCCTTTCGTACAGAATCGGGTTTAAAGATCTCTGTGTTTTGTGAAAAAGTTTGCAGCGAAAAAAACAGGAAAATAAACAACAATGTTTTAGCCATTGCCGAAAATAATAATTTTTAAAAAAATATATTTTGATTGTGGACGGGAATGATTTTGAGCCGGGCATTTGAACAGATAGCATCGCCTGTTGCGTCGCACACTTTCCGCCCCCTGTTAGTGTTGCGCGAATGCTTTTGTGTGCAGGCTTCACCAACAGCAGGTTGTTCTTGCTCACATAAAAGCAAAAAGTACAGGAGTGCGACGCAACAACCGATGCAATAAAATACAAATTCCCGTACCCCAAAAATATATCTTAGCCTTCCGGCAATGATATTCAATAAAAAAAAACTTCAAAACTCACCCCTTCCCCACCAACCCGCTCCCCATCATCCGCATACCCTGGCTTGCAAATGCCTCTATCGGTTTCTCATCCTTTCCCGCCTGCAGGCTTACGCATAATACATAACAACCTGCACCTGCAGGTTTCTTAAAAGCTATTTCAAATTCAGGTAACGGGTCATGAATATCTATCCACTCAGTAGCCGTAGTTTCAATGGTATAAAAGGATGATCTTTTTCCGGTAAATATTACAAGCACTTCATAATAATAACAGTCAGCCTGTCTTTTGCCTGTAAGCAAATGCGAAACAGCGGTTAATCCCACTGTAAGCTCCGTCCGGCTGTTTGCAACGGAAACCTTTGGCAGCGCCACAAGCCGCTCCAGCGGGTAATTTTTATTTATCTCAAGCCCTTCCAGTTGCTGTAATAATTCCGGCAGCTTATTACTGTGGCTGCGCCGAAGCCGCCCAAGCATTTCCTGCCATAACTGGTTACCTTTAAAATCGTCACAACAGGCTTTCAGCGCATCGTGTATGGGTTTAGCTGCCCTGTTCAGTAATTTGGTGCGGTTCGCATTCTGCTGCACCACCGCATTCAGTGCTGCCTTTGTATAAGTGCCCCTTGCAGCGCGTTTATGCGGTGTGTATATGCTGCTCTTTACATAAACGCTTTGTGGCTCACTCCGGCCCCGCGCTGGCCGGTTTTTACTTCCTTTTGCCATGATAATAATTTGTTTTGTAAAATTATTTTTCTTAATTTACTGCATATACTGCAGCAGGTATAAATATAGCAAATCCCCCAAAATTCCACAACATTTTACAGGGACTTTATAGAGACCTTACAGAGGCCTTTTAGAGACCATACTGGGACGTAAAGCCATAGTAACCCAGTATATAACCCTTACAAAATACTAAGGCAATGCAATGTTCATTGCTAAATAAAAGCTCCGGTAATAATGAAATGTGCGGCGCCGGCCGGGACAAACGCCCGGAGAATAAAATCACATTTCTATCCCCCTTCTCAATAAACTAAATAAATCTATTTCTCCTCTTCATGTATGGAGAGGATACCCAAAGGGCAGGTGAGGTGAGGAAGGTGGCTGAAAGCTGGATGAGGCTGTTGCCCTTGATCTTTCGGCGCCTGTTCCGATGCATATCGGGATTACTTTCTTTGCATCAAGGCAAAGAAAGTAAGCGTAATATCACTTCTGTAAATAAACCTGTTGGAAGGTAAGCATACATCCACTGAAATATTATAAAAACCCTTCCATAAAACCATCCATAAATATTCTCTTACTTATAAAGATATTTTCTCTTAGATTTATCGCCTTATTTCTTTATTCAATACTTAATGATCTGCTTATGAAAAAATGGAAGCTTTTATGGCTCTGCTGTTTTGCAACTTTAATGGCAGCGGCGCAGGAAACTTTTCCTGTAAACGGTGTGGCCGACATGCGCAATGGATTTTATGCTTTTACAAATGCCACTATTGTAAAAGATGCGCAAACCACTTTGCAAAATGCAACATTAGTAATCAAAGAAGGAAAAATTATTGGTGCCGGAACAAATATTGCCGTACCAAGAGATGCCGTGGTTGTTGATTGCAAAGGCAAATGGATCTATCCTTCTTTTATTGACCTGTTCAGCGATTATGGTGTGGCCGCGCCACAAAGCCAGAATGGGAGCAACAATTTTCAAAACATAAGCAACACCAAAGGCGCTTATGGATGGAACCAGAGCCTGAAGCCCGAAACAGATGCGTCAAAATTATTTAACGCAAACAATGATAAGGCAAAAGACCTGCGCAGCATAGGTTTTGGCACTGTGCTTACACACCAGCAGGATGGCGTGGCACGCGGCACCGGCACATTAGTAACCCTTGGCAGCGACAGGGAAAATTTATCAATGGTAAAAGACAAAGCGGCTGCATTTTATTCTTTTAATACCGGTGTAAGCACGCAGGATTATCCCAATTCGCTGATGGGTGTAATTGCCTTGCTGCGTCAAACTTATCTTGACGGGCAGTGGTACAAAAGCCATCCGGCTGCTGAAGGAACAAACCTGAGTTTGCAGGCATGGAACGATAACCAGAACCTGCCGCAGATTTTTGATGGAGGTGATAAATGGAATGACCTTCGCGCAGTAAAAATAGCCAGTGAATTTGGGGTGAATTATATTGTAAAAGGTGGTGGCAATGAATACCAGCGGATGGATGAAATGAAAAATACAAAAGCATCTTTTATATTGCCGGTCAATTTTCCGCTGGCCATTGATGTGGAAGATGCCAACGATGCACGCATTGTAGCATTGAGTGTAATGAAACATTGGGAAATGGCGCCGTTAGAGCCGGGCATGTTTGAAAAAGCAGGAATTAATTTTTCACTCACAGCTTCGGGATTAAAAAATACAGACGACTTTCTTTCCAACCTGCGCAAAGCAATTGATAATGGTTTGAGCGCTGCAAAGGCGCTCGATGCATTAACAAAAATCCCCGCCACTATGATTGGCGAATACAATAAGGTTGGCAGCTTAGATGCCGGCAAGCTTGCCAATTTTATTATTACAAACGGCCCTGTGTTTGAAGAAAAAACTATTTTCTTCCAGAACTGGGTGCAGGGCAAAAAATATATCCTTACAGAAAATGGATGGAATGATTTACGCGGAAATTATAAACTCACCGTAAAACAAAACAGTGCGAATAAAGAATATAATGTGGAAGTAAAAGGGACACCCGCTGAATTAAGCGCCACATTGCAGGCTGCAGGCGATACCGCAAAAAATGATATAAAGATTTCTGTAACCGGGAAAGTTGTAAAAATAAACTGGAGCTTAAAAGCAGACAGCAGCAAACTGAACAGTTTAACGGGCCTGGTAAGTGATGATAAACTCTGGATGGGCAATGGTTTCAGCAGTAATGGCGATGCGCTTAACTGGAATATGCAATATGTTTCCGCATACATTCAGAAACCCGATACTTCAAAAAAAGAGGAGAAAAAAAATACAGTAAACCGGCAGGTGATGTATCCTTTCAACGGCTATGGATGGACGGAAACACCAAAGCAGGAAGACCTTTTAATTAAAAACACAACTGTATGGACCAATGAAGCTGATGGCAAAATAGAGAATACTGATGTTTTAATTAAGAATGGAAAAATTGCAGCTGTAGGAAAAAATTTAAACGCTGGCAACGCGAAGGTTATTGATGGCACAGGCAAACAATTAACTGCCGGGATTATTGATGAACATTCGCATATTGCAGTGGACGGCGGGGTGAACGAATGTTCACAAAGTGTAACAGCCGAAGTTCGGATTGCAGATGTAATCAACCCCGAAGACATACAGATTTACCGGCAGCTTGCGGGTGGTGTTACCGCAGTGCATGTATTGCACGGAAGCTGCAACACCATTGGCGGGCAAACACAACTGCTGAAACTGCGCTGGGGCAGCAATGCGGAAGACATGAAGTTCGCCAACTGGGATCCGTTTATAAAATTTGCTTTGGGTGAAAATGTAAAACGTTCTTATAATTCTTCCAATAACCGCTTCCCGGATACACGCATGGGCGTGGAACAGGTGCTGATGGATGCATTCACACGCGCAAGGGATTATCAGAATGCAGGGCCTGATAAAAGGCGTGATCTTGAACTGGATGCATTATCAGAAATTCTGAACCATAAAAGGTTTATCACCTGCCACTCTTATGTGCAGAGCGAAATAAACATGCTGATGCATGTGGCCGATACATTCGGGTTTAAAGTAAACACATTCACGCATATACTTGAAGGGTACAAAGTGGCCGATCTTATGAAAGAGCACGGCGCCAACGCGTCCACCTTCAGCGACTGGTGGGCGTATAAATATGAAGTGGAAGATGCCATTCCATACAATATGGCCATTATGACCAAAGTGGGTTTGAATGTTGCGGTAAACAGTGATGACGCCGAGCAGGCACGCCACTTAAACCAGGAAGCTGCCAAGTCAATAAAATATGGTGGCCTCACCGAAGAACAGGCATTAAAAATCTGCACGCTCAATCCTGCTGTTATGCTGCACGTAGCAGACAGGGTGGGCAGTATAAAAGTGGGTAAAGATGCCGATGTGGTTTTGTGGACGGATAACCCTTTAAGTATTTATGCAAAGGCCGATAAAACCATTGTGGATGGCATTGTATATTTTGATGCGGTGAAAGACGCGCAAATGCACCAGTGGATTGCAGGCGAACGGAACCGCTTAATACAAAAAATGATCGGCGCTAAAAAAGACGGCGCAAAAACAACACCTGCAGTTGTTACGTTTGATAAACTGAATGAATGTGAAATGGACCGTCAAAATAAGAATTCAATTTGGGGATCCCAGGTTCAATAGTTCCATTGTTTAAAAGTTTAATTGTTGCTTATGCCGGCCATAAAAAGATTTGAAGACATTCTTTCCTGGCAAAAGGCAAGGGAACTGAATAAAAAAATTGGAAATCTAATAGACAGTGGGAAGTTTAAAGGAAATTATCGCCTTATCAATCAAATTGAAGGATCTGCAGGTTCGGTTATGGATAATATAGCAGTAGGTTTTGAAAGGTCGGGGAATAAAGAATTTCTGCAATTTTTGTATATCGCAAATGGTTCATGCGGTGAATTAAGGTCACAACTTTACAAGGCGATAGATCGAAACTATACAGATCAAATTGAATTTGAAGAATTATATAATACCGTTTTTGAAATAGCCGTCCTAATACAAAAACTGATCGATTATTTGCATAATTCAGAATTGAAAGGGATAAAATATAAAAAGAATTGAGTTTTATAAGAACAATCAAACTTTGAAACATTTAAATATTCAAACAAAAATATTTTACATGAAAAAGATATTCATCACACTTCTCGTTGCTGCGGCAATAACAAAAACAAACGCTCAGGAAACTGTTTATCCTGCTGCTGCGCAAACACAAACTGTCGCACTTACACATGCCACCATTCATATTGGCAACGGGCAGGTGATTAACGATGGGATGGTTGTTTTCTCCAACGGTAAAATTATAAGTACAGGGCCGGTTGAACCTGTAAATGATAATGCGAAAATAATTGACTGCAGTGGCAAACAAATTTATCCCGGGCTTATTGATGCGCAAACTGATCTCGGGCTTAATGAAATCGGAGCCGTGCGCTCCACAAGGGATGAATACGAACTCGGCGACATCAACACAAGCGTCCGTTCAGTTATCGCGTACAATACTGATTCAAAAATAATCAATACAGTAAGAAGCAATGGCATACTGCTTTGCAATGTGGTACCGCAGGGCGGCATCATCAGCGGTTCATCATCTGTAATGCAGCTGGATGCATGGAACTGGCAGGATGCTGTTTATCAATTGGATGGCGGGATACATTTTAATATGCCAAACCTTGAAAGGTTTTCAACCGAAGGCGACCCTGCAAAAGACGCGATGGACCAGATAGAAACTGTTCGCAGTTTTTTCCGCCAGGCGAAAGCATATCTTGACGAACCCAAACATGACCATACCAACTTAAAATTTGAAGCGGTAAAGGGTTTGTTCAGTAAAACACAAACATTTTTTGTGCATTGTGAACTGGTAAAGGAAATGATGATTGCCGCAGAGTTTTCAAAAGAGTTTAATTTTAAAACAGTAATTGTTGGCGGTACAGACAGTTGGAAAATTGCAGATTATCTTAAGCAAAATAATATCGGTGTGATTATTGACCAGACACACCAGTTGCCTGCATTGCAGGATGATGATGTGGACCAGCCTTATAAAACACCTTATCTTTTGCAGCAGGCAGGTGTTATATTTTGTATTGCGGATAACAATGGTGAAACACGTTATAAAAACATGCCTTTTAATGCAGGAACGGCTGTTGCTTATGGCTTAACAAAAGAACAGGCGTTGCAATCCATTACACTTAATGCTGCAAAAATCCTGGGCATTGATGATAAAACAGGGTCACTGGAAAAAGGAAAAGATGCAAATATAATTATTAGTGACGGCGATATACTTGATATGAAAACCAGTAATGTGGTTTATGCATTTATACAGGGCAGGCAAATTAATCTTGACAATAAACAAAAACAGCTTTACGAAAAATATAAATACAAGTACGGGATTAAATAACAAGCCTGTGTTTTTATTATTGCTTCATAAAAAAGAGGCTGCTCTATTGTGAACAGCCTCTTTTTATTTTAATAATTATCTCCGCATTACTTCCACACACTCTTAATATAATCTGCTATTTCGCCGCCTTTGGCTTTTGCTAATTTATCCAAAGCTCCTTTCATCGTTGGATCGGTAAAACTCTTGAATTGCTGTGGTATTATATTGTTGAATGTAATAATCATATCAATCCCTTTTTTCACTTTACTTACATCGCTAACCTTTGCAAGATAAGTGCAGAAGTCAGCCGTTCCCTGCAGTTTTTCCTGGCTGGGTGGCATATCCGCGTAACTTTTTGCAATAAAATCATAGTCCGCTTCCGTACCATTTTTTATCAATACCTGTCCTACCACCTGCCCCAGTTTTCCTTTCGCATCACTGCTGTATTTTTTTGCAAGCGTATATGCATTGGTTGAATCAAGGTCATTTAAACCTTCAAGCGCTGCGCCTGCAACGGTGTAGGATGAATCGCTTACATATTTTTGAAACAATGGTTTATACTTTGCATCGTTTGTATTGGCAAGCAATTCAATGGCTTTTGCCCTCACTTTCCTGCTTTCGTCAGTGTTTGCAATGGCTTCTGCTCTTTGTAAAACCGATGGATCCATTGAAAGCGCCGAATCATTCACAATATCATCCAGCGTTAAAGAACGGAGCGGCGCATATTTATCATTCAATCCCCAGGTAAGCTCTTTCATTTTATTTTTTGCAAAATATTCCAGCGCTTCCCTCCTGTCTAAATAAAGCGGGGCGTATTTCATTTGCGCTATATAATTATCCGCTGTTTTATTATCCGTTTTCTGGCAAAGCAAAATTTTATCGCCATCCACATTTATAAGATCGGGGCGTTTTGAATAATTGAAAGTGAAGGTGTCAATCTTATTATTCATCCATACATTATACCTTGTTTTATTTGCGCCGTTATACATATCAATGGCGAATGGCAACTTGAAAACTTTGTCCCCTTTTTGTGTTTGTTCAATCATTACGCTTGCTTTACCCGCAGCATCGTCATAGGCATAATCAATTTTTAAAATAGGGTGGCCGCTGCCATAATACCATTGGTTCCAGTACCAGTTTAAATCCTGGCCGGTTACCTGCTCAAATGCAAGGCGCAGTTGCTGGGCTTCGGCGGGATGAAATTTATTTGTGGTGAGGTACAGGTTCAGTGATTTGAAAAATGCGCTGTCGCCTACATAATTGCGCAGCATATTCAGTATGCGGCCCCCTTTGCTGTAGCTTACACCGTCAAACACATCTTCCTTATCTTTATAATAAAAACGTATCAGGTCTTTATTATCGCCCCCACTGAAAAGGTAACTTTGCAGACCCTGGTAGTTTTGGTCATCGCCCGCATCTTTGCCGTGTTTATATCCATCCCATAAAGTTTCACTGTAATCTGCAAAACTTTCATTGAGTGAAATATTGCTCCAGCTTTCGCAGGTTACCAGGTCGCCAAACCAATGGTGAAATAGTTCATGCGCAATTACATCTTCCCATCCGTTTCCATCAACTAACTGCCTTGCATTTTGCTGTGCGCTTTCCTGGTGCAACGTTGCAGTTGTGTTTTCCATGGCGCCGCTTACATAATCCCTGCCTACAATCTGCGAATATTTCTGCCATTGATAATCCACGCCGGTAATGCGTGAATAGAAAGCAATCATTTCAGGCGTAAGCCCGAATATTTTCCTGGCAACAGAAGCATAATCTTTTTCTACATAATAGCTTACCTCTTTGCCTTTATAGCTGTCCTTAATAACTGCATAATCACCTACACCCATAAAAAACAAATACGGGGAATTGGGTAAATCCATTTTCCATGTATCAGTGCGTGTGCCATCAGTATTTTTCTTCTGGCTTACCATTAACCCGTTTGACAGTGTTACATATTTTGCAGGAACAGTCATGGTAATTTGTTCTGTACATTTTTGATTGGGTTTATCTATGGTAGGCATCCATACACTGTTGCTTTCAGTTTCGCCCTGTGTCCATACCTGCGTGGGTTTGTCTTTATTTTCTCCTTTGGGGTTGATGAAGTAAAGCCCTTTGTCGTCTGAAATAGCTGCGCTTCCGCCATGATGCGATTTTTCGTAAGCTTCGGGCATGGAAGTGTAGCTGATATAGATGGTATAATTTTCACCGCCTTTATACACTTTGTCCAGTGTAATGCGCAGGTTCATACTGTCGTAATCATATTTAAGCGGCATATTTTTCCCGTCCTTTACTATATCCACCTCCTTAATATCCATACTTTTGGCATCAAGGTTCAGTGAGTCGGTAGGGTAAAAGTGGGGGTGGAGCGTAATCCACGCTTTACCATACATATACGATTTATCATAATCAAAACTTACATCAAGTTTTGTGTCCACCAGGTCATTGATTTTGGTGGCTTCTGCCCGGTATTCTTTTTTCCATGACTGATCTTTATCCGCTTTAACCGTTACATCCTGGGCATGGGATGCGCCGTAAATAAATAAAGAAAGGGTAACCATTATTTTTTTCATGTAACAAAATTTTAGTTTGCGAAAGTAACAAGTAACCGGATAATGCACCGTTAAATACTTTATGAAAGGAAAATAAAATGATAGAGGTGGTTTTAAAACCCTTTTGTAAACATGCAACGCCTGTTCCCGGGCTTATACTTAAGAAACTTTGGGTGCAGGTTTTAAAAAGCGTATAACCTTTTCTTCAACAGGAAAACCGTATCTGTTTTTTTCGCACCTCCATTCGGCAATTTTTTGCAATAAAAATTTACTTACCGTTCTTTTACTCCATGCCAGTTGCTGGTAAAATTTAAAATGTTCAATTGTTTTTATCTGATCACCTGATAGCCAGTCGCTTTTGCCTGAATTCACATAATCAAAATTGCTCCATTCTTCCAGCCCCGCCGGAAATTGATAGCCATTGGCTGCTAATTCATCAGCAATTTTATTACCTGGGTAAGGTTTGTAGTAATAGATGCTCACCGAAAAATTTTCACTCATTTTTCTCAGCCTTTTTACCACCGATAAAGTTTCAGAAACACTTTCAGGGGTTTCTCCGGGAAAACCAACAATCACACTGAAAATGATGGCAATATTATATCGCACACATTTTTCTGCTGTTTCAAAAATATGTTCCAGCTTAATATCCTTCTGCATCCAGTCGAGCATTTGCTGTGTACCGGCCTCCATACCTATCATAATCTTTTTTAGCCCCGATCTTTTGCACAATTCCCAGGTATCATCATCCAGCCGTACTCCCTGGTCCGCCCTCATGGTACCAAACCACGTTATAGGTAATCTTCGGTCAATAAATTCTTTTGCTACGCCATACACCCTTTTTTTACTGGTGAAAAAGGTCTCGTCCTGGAAGTGCACATGTTCAAATTTATATTTCTTCCACAGCGTTTCAATTTCTTCACCTATTCTTTCTGCAGAATAGCCATGCCAGCCTCTTTTATACATGGCAGGATCAGCACAGAATGCGCACCGGAAACGGCAGCCCTGCGAGGAGATATAATCGAGCTGGTTTTTTCCGCTAAGCTTCCTGTAACCCTTTACATCAATCAAATCATAATTGAACGGTGGAAAAGAGTTGATGTCAGCAAGATGCCGTTCCATATTCTGTATTACTGCTCCATTCTCTTTATAACATATCCCCTGCAGGCCGGATAATGATTGTTTACCCGCCAGCCGTTCTAATAATTCTGTAAAACTGATTTCACCCTGGCCTTTTACAATGATGTCAATACTTTCTTCTGCTAATGTTTCCGCAGGAAATAAAGAGGGGTGCCATCCACCCCAAACAACAGGTATATGCGGGAACCTTTTTTTAACGGCACGTGATACATCCAGTGCATCTTTAATAGGATCGCCTGTAAGCACCGTAACACCAAAACAAATGGCATTTGTAAATGCTGAAAATATTTTTGATAAGGGGTCCTTTTCCAGCCTTCCGTCAATAATGATAACCTCATATTTATCCCCCTTTATAAAAGAACCGATAGCAAGCAACGCCAGTGGCATAGTATAGAAAACAGCTTTTGGGTTATATAAAACAACAACGGGCTTTTGCAAAATTTAATTTTTTACCGGTGTATAATTATTAAAACGGCACCTGAAGCCAGGTGGTTTTTATTCACAAGATACATTTATACAGCAAAACCAAAATAAGAATCCCGGCCGGTATAAAAATAAATATACACTATCATGGCAAACCGTTACGCCTGTTTTATGGATGCGCTGTCGCAGGATATAAAGATCCTGAAAAATCAAAAAGGTTTACGAATGCAATGCTGTAAACGATAAAAGGCTGGCTAATAAATACAACGCAAAAGAAGCTATGAACTTCTTCAGTTGCATTATTGCATCTGCCGCAAAAAAAAGTTTGGATATATTTAAGCGCATAAACTTCAGCGAAAACTTTTTTTTAAAGTAATTTTGTTTTTAAATGAGTACTGGATGATAAAAAAACAGCTTATAATTCTTTTTCTTTTTTTTAATGGCATTTCTGTATTGCATGCTTCTGCCCAGCAAAATCATTTTATATATATCCAGGCCGATGATAAGCAGCCTTTTTATGTGGAACTGAATAACAAATTGTATAACTCAACTGATATTGGTTATCTGATTATTTCCCGGTTAATTGGTGGCGAATACCACTTTACTGTTGGCTTTCCGCAGGAAAAATATCCATCGCAATCTTTTACCTGTATAATTGACAAAAAAGATATGGGCTATGCCCTTAAAACCTTTGGGGATAAAGGATGGGGTCTTGTAAATTTTCAAAGCTCAGTAATAACAATGGCAGGTGAAACCCCTCAAAACGCTGCAGTAAAAGCAGATTCAATAAAAGCAAACCCATTCGGGCAAATGCTTTCCGATGTGGTGGATGATTCAACCTTAACTACACAGGTTGCAATCAATGTTCCGGCTGAGGTTAAAAATCAACCTGACAGCACCACAAATACAACCGCGGTAACAACGGGTATTATTAAAGCATCCGCGCAGGCATCAGACCAAGGCACTGAAATGGTTTTTATTGATTTCAATGCACAAAACGGCGATACAATTAAAATATTTATTCCCGCAGTACCAGTAACACCGCAGGTTGAATCTTCATCACCCGGAACAAAAGACACTGTAGCAGCCGGCATCAGCCAATCTTTGCCACAGGATTCTGCAGGTAATATTATTCCTGCAAACAACAACGGCAACCCTTTTTTCAATAAATCAAATTCATTGGATACAGTGCTGGTAACAAACCCGGATAATAATACTGCTGTTACCGGTTCTTCCGCGGGCACGCAAGCCCCCGCCGCATCTTTTAAACAGGATTGCACAAAAATGATTTCAGAAAACGATATAGATAAACTTAAAAGAAAAATGTTCACCGCTTCTGATAATGAGCAGATGACAGACCTGGCAAAAAAATATATAACGGGTAAATGTATTACCACAGACCAGGTAAAATCTGTAATCATGCTTTTTTCAACTGATGAGGGTCGGTATAATTTTTTAGATGCAGTATATAAAAGCACTTATGATTATCCAAACTTTCCTTTACTTGAAAACCAGTTGATAGACCCCTACTACAGAAAACGTTTTGAAGCAATGCTCAAATAAACATCCAGTACATGCCGCGATATTTTTTAGAGGTTGCATATAAAGGAACAGCCTATAGTGGTTTCCAGGTGCAGCAAAACGCAAATACCGTCCAGGCTGAAACAGAAAAGGCCCTCGCTGTTTTATACAGGCAAAAAATTAATCTTACCGGGGCTTCCAGAACGGATGCCGGTGTACACGCCCTGCAGAATTTTTTTCATTTTGATCTGGATTTGCCGGTAGAAAAAAAACAATTGTACAACCTGAATGCGTTATTGCCTTATGACATTGCAGCACTGAATATATATAAAGCCGGCCCGCAATCGCACTGCCGTTTTGATGCGGTTTCACGGGAGTACAGGTATTATATTTACCAGGAAAAAAACCCTTTCCTTTCTGACAGGGCTTATTATTTTCCATACCAACCGGACTTTGACGCACTTCAAAAAGCCGCAGCAATAGTTATGGAATACAATGATTTTACTTCTTTTTCAAAACGCAACACACAGGTAAAAACATTTCTCTGCAATATCCTCCGGTCAGAATGGAAAAAGGAAAATGGGTGCCTTGTGTACACCGTTGCTGCAAACCGTTTTCTGCGGGGCATGGTACGCGGGCTTACAGGCACCATGCTTAAAGTTGGAAGGGGCTTGGTAACTGCTGCTGAATTCCGTAATATCATACAATCAGATGATTGCACAAAAGCGGATTTCTCCGCTCCTGCACATGCATTATTTCTTACAGCTATAATTTATAAAGATCATTTATCACCGGCTTAAAATTAGTTATAAAAAAACCCGCAATGTATTCATACAGGCTTTGTGCGTGCCTTTTGGGATCTCGCGGTTCGGTTGCCGTAATTCCGCCCTTGTCGGTATTCCACAGCATCGCCTTTGCTGCTCTTGTAACCAACAACTGAAAAGATATACTAAACAAAATCATTTGTTGGCAATAAAACCAACAATTACATCCGCCGCCTGCCGGCAAAAAAGTAAGAAAAAAAATTATGTTTTTATATACTGAATTTTCCTGCATCTTCCTGTTCCCTGCATATAATTACTACGACTAATATTTTACAAATTCCTGCATGGGCTTTTTTTTCATCAACGGCTTTTATCATAGCACTGTTCACCGGTATTAATTTTATTTCATTATTATCATTTCTAAAGCTTTTTTATGAAAAAGGATAAATCATTTATTATCGTGGGCGGTATTTTGGCTGTGCTGTTATGGTTTATATTTTTTGGCTTAGGATTATTTATTAACTCAAAACCTTTCAGGGATACTTTGATGAATGGCCTGGACTGGTATTCTTTCTTTATATGCCTGATAACCTATACGCCAACCAATATTGCTTTTTTATGCATGGCATCTGCCTTTTGCGGCGGCTGTTCTAATAACCTGATAATAGGTAAAAAGGTAAACCAAAATAATACCGCAAACGAAGAACCAACTGCTGATCTACCGCAGAATCCATTTAATTGTATGATACGTGGCTTTGTAGTTTATGTTGCTTTTTTGGCTGGTGTATATGTGCTGATAAATGCGCCATTCGCACAACCTACACAGGAGGAATACGCTAAGGCAGCAGGCGTGGTAAGTTTATTGGCTTATGCGGTGGGTTATGACCAGTCAAATTTTCTTAACCTGCTTAATTTAAGTTCTAAACTAAAAAAGAAAGCATAAACTGTTCTTCATCTCTCATTTAATGCGATGTTTTTTCCTCATCAAATGTCTTCATGCAGGCTTTGTCCGTAGCAAAACATTGCGGTTAGTTGCCGTAATATAATACCTGCATTTAAGTTTGATTTTTTTAAAATCAGAAATACAGGTTCGGGTTATTTATTTTTCCGCTTCCAGTTTTTCAATAGTCTTCTTTGCATTGGCCAGCCTGATTTTTTTATTTTTCTCCACCAATTTTTTTGAAGTCCATTTTTCCAGCGCATGGTGTGCGGGGATAAGAAATGCACCTATGCAAACTGATGCCAGCAGCATGAGCAAAGGTATATTGTGTGTTATGTTTTGTATAAAAGGGCTAAGCAGTAAATTGAAGAATTCAAACACAATGAGCAAAGCTATGATGCCTAAAAACTCAATCACCTTTGTATTGGTAATAAGGCTGCGGCTGAGCAATAAAAAGATAATGATAAAGCTGATGACGCCTACAGCAATTAATGCGTACTGGATATTTTGTTTGCGTTGTTCGGCTGCCGCAGTGTTTTTTGCCGTATCTTCTGCAATGCGCAACTGTTCATTAAAGGCCAGTGCCTGCATTTTATTAATATTATCCTGGCTGAAAATAGAATCTTTTACAGATGATTCCATCCGCGAATAATAGTAGGCGCTGTCTGCCATATTCCGTTTTGCATATACCTGTTTTAAAAAACCTGCGCCCGCCAGTTTCATATTATTATTGTTTATCCGGCTTCCGAGTTCAAGCAGTTTTGCCACCTGTTCCCCAGCTTCAGTTACCTTATTATTATGAAGCAGGAAAAGTGTATATTTTTTTTTGATAAACAGTTTCGTATCATAATATTTCCCTGAATCTGCAAAGGCATTTGCTTTCAGGTAATAAAATTCAGCGAGTGTTTTATCGCCCATTTCATCATACAATGCACCGGACAGGGTTGCTGCCTGCGTTTCAAAAACCGTGCTTTTCAGGCGCAGGTTTATTTCATTTAATTGCTGTACAAAATGCAGGGCAGAATCAGGCTGCTGTTCCAGGATAAAATAATTTGCCATGGTTGACTGGTACTGCCTTGCCATATAATCATACATCGGCGATTCGCGCAAAGGTAAACTGGCTCCGGCTTTCCGGATGTATTTTACAGCTTCTTCAGGGTTATTAAGGTTGAAATATACCACTGCAATGTCGAGGTATAAAGAACTAACCATAACCCTGTCATTTACTTTTTCTGCCAGTGGTACGCCTTTGAATAAATATCCGAGCGCCGTTGCAGCATCGCCCTTATCGCTCAGAAAATAATCACCTATCCAATTATAGCTGATGGCAAGTAAAGAATCGTTGTTTAACTGTTGGGCTATCTGGTACAGCCTTATGCATATTGCAGAATCTGCATTTCCATCACCATATATAAATATGCTTCCTTCTATTTTATGCAGCAGGAAAAACTGCTCAAAGGGATCGGTGGTTCCGGCTAAAATATTTTTCAGGCTGTCGGCATATTTGTTTTGCGCATAACCGCAGTATGCAGAAAAGATGAATATAGCAGCGGTAAAAATCTTTTTCATAAACTGTTAATTAACCTGGTTGCCATTTACCTGCTCATCTGACAGCAGTTGAACTGTTCTTTTTGCGGAAGCAAGCCGTATCTGTTTATTTTTTTCCACTAACCTTTTTGTTACCCATTTCTCTGATCGGCTATACAGCGGTGCCAACAAAGCAGCAATACAAACCAATGCAAATAACATGTACACAGGTGAATTACCGGTAACTGCTTCAAGAAACGGGTGCAGCAGCAAATTGAGAAACTCAAATACAATAAGCAAAACCATTATGCCTAAAAACCGGATCAGTTTTGTATTTGTAATTATTTTCCGGCTCAGCAGCAAAAAAAGCATGACGAAAATTACAATACCCAGGGCAATTAATGCATACTGGATATTTTGTTTGCGATGTTCAGCCTCTGCTGTATTTTTTGCTGCTTCATCTATAATGCGGAACTGTTCATTAAAAGCCAGCGCCTGTATTTTATCAGTATTATCCTGGCTGAAAATGGAGTCTTTTAAAGACGATTCCATCTCAGAATAATAAAAGGTGCTGTCTGCTGCATGCCTGTTTTCAAATACCTGCCGCAAAAAACCGGCGGCTGCCAGTTGCATATTATTGTTGCTGATCTGTACGCCCAGTTCAAGCAGTTGCCTTGCCTGCGTTTCTGCCTCTGCCATTTTATTATTGCGGATCAGGAAAAGCGTATATTTTTTTTGACAAACAATTTTGTATTATAAAACCGGGTTGAATCTGCAAGGGTATTTGCTTTGCGGTAATAGATGTCAGCAAGTTTTTCATCGCCTAATTGATCATAGGCTGCCGCCGATAACGTTAGTGCGCGTGATTCAAAAACACTGCTTTTCAGCCGGAGGTTTGTTTCATTTAATTCGTTTACATAATGCAGGGCGGAGTCGGGCTGATGCTGCAAAATAAAATAGTTGGCAATAGCACTCTGATACTGTCTTATCATATAATCATACCTGGGTGATAAAGAGTCGGGCAAATTATTACCGGCTCTCCGGATGTATTTTATGGCTTCCTCCGGATTATTTAGGTTGAAATATGCCAGTGAAATATCTAAGTATAAGGAACTGATCCTGCGTCTGTCTTTTACTTTTTCTGCCAGCGGTGTGCCCTTAAATAAATATTCCAGTGCCGTTGTATTGTCGGCTTTATTAAACAGAAAATAGTCACCTATCCAGTTGTAACTGATGGCAAGCAGCGAATCGCTGTTTAATTGTTGGGCAATTGCATGCATCTGTATATATGCTGAAGAATCTACATTACCGTTTCCATTTGTAAAATTATCCTCCCCTAATCTTACCAGCACGCTGAACCGTTCACCAGGATCATTGGTTTTGGATAAAACAGTCTTTAAACTGTCAACATATTTGTTTTGTGTGTAAACGCCGGATGAAATGCAGATAAATAAGAAAGCAATAAAAACCTTTTTCATATTTCTTACCTGTTTGATTATTTCCCGTTTTCCAGGGGAATTTCCTGCATTAACCTGATAATGATGTAAAACTATAAACAAAAAACAAGAGATTATTAATGAGTTTATCCGGCAAAGCTGGTATTAATATTACAAGGGCTTATCTAAAACAAAAAAATATTTATTCTCCCATAAAATAAACTTCTTCGCGCCTTTAAAGCCAGTACACAAACCACATGTACAACATCATCAGCGGCTTAAACAGCATTTCAATAAATCAAATTACTTAAAATCAATCACAAATGCAAACGCCGTAAAAAATAAATCGTTGCTGCTCACTAATATATAAATGCTTCCCAAGTATTATATTTATCATGTCTAAAGTGAATCCATCATGAAAAAAATTAATTATAGCCTTACCGGTTTTTGTTTTACTTGTTTCATTTTTCCTGGATATTTGTTTGCTCAAAATTCAGTTAAACAGGTGCAGCTCTGTAATTTTAACCTGCAGTCTTCTGCTGTTATCACGGAAGGTGGCGCATCGTTATCAACCGTACAATATCAATCAAAAAATTATTGGTTTCCTGTAAAAGTGCCCTGCACGGTGCTTACAGGGCTGGTTGCCAATAAAGTTTATCCTGATCCATATACCGGTATGAATAATATGCTGATACCGGATGCATCTGATTCTTTCAATAATCAATATCACCTGCAGCAATACAGCTACCTGCCCAATGAACCCAATCCCTGGAAAAAACCATATTGGTACCGCACAACATTTTCTGTTCCCGCAACTGATAAGGGAAAACATTTTCAGTTAATTTTTAAAGGTATTAACTACCGTGCAGATGTCTGGCTGAATGGAAAACTGATAGAAGATTCCTCGCAAATGGCAGGCATGTTTGCTGAATATTTTCTTGATGTAAGCAATACAATTAATGCAGGAGGAGAAAATGCGCTTGCAGTAAAAATATATCCGCTGGATTATCCCGGCCTTCCCGCACATCCGCAATTAAATGCCCTGGGCGATTTTTATGATAACGGGGGCTCAACAGGCGATATTGGAAAAAATGTAACCATGCTTTGCTCCGTTGGTTGGGACTGGATTCCCGAAGTGCGTGACCGTAATATTGGTATCTGGCAGCCCGTGTATCTGCGCACCACCGGCCAGGTAATAATAAAGCAACCGCATATAATCACTGACCTTCCCAATTTGCCCGATACAGGTGTGGCAAAACTTTCGCTGCATTTATCACTGATGAATACCAGTAGTGCAGCAATTAACGGCAGGCTAAAAATTATTATTACGCCGGAAACATTTAATGGCGCTGCAATTACTGCTGATGAAAATATTAGTATGGCGGCTAATGATTCAAAAGAAGTAAATCTTACTGCTGATGACATTAAACAATTTTTGATAAGCAAACCACATTTATGGTGGCCCAATAATTACGGCAACCCTGATTTATACCGAATCCGTTTACAGTATATAAATGGCAATGAAATTTCTGACGATATTTCTTTTCTCTTTGGCATACGCACAGTAAGCTCAAAAACCACCACAGTGAATAACTGGCTGCGCCGTGAATTTTATGTAAATGGAAAACGGGTGCATCTTGTTGGCGGTGCATGGGTGCCTGATATGATGCTGAACCGCGACTCTTTGCGTTATGATTATGAACTCCATTTGTGCAGAAATGCAAATGTGAATCTCGTCCGCATCTGGGGTGGTGGTATTGGTGAAACAGATGATTTCTATGAACTGGCCGACCGCTATGGAATGATGGTATGGCAGGACTTCTGGGTTACAGGAGATACGCATGGAGAATTTAAAGGCTCAAAAGATTACCCGTTGCAGGGCGGTATTTTTATACGCAATATGGTAAGTACAATCCTGCGCATACGCAACCATGCAAGCCTGCTTGTATGGACAGGTGGCAATGAAGGCCACGCACGTAAAGAATTATATGATGCCATGCGTGATAATGTTGCTGCACTTGATGGAACACGCCCCTTCATACCAAGCTCTTCAGGCTTTGCAAAGCAACCTGCAGGATGGAATGGTTCCTGGCCCGATGATAAGCCGTCAGGTGTTTACAGCGGTGGCCCTTATTCATGGCAGGATGCAGCGCAATATTATAAACTGGCAGACAATGGTCGTGACTGGTTATTTAAAGATGAAACAGGTATTCCTTCGCAACCACCCTATGCCTCGCTTTCAAAAATTATTTCCAATCTTGTACCTGACAGTTCATTGCCTTACCCGCTCAACAATACATGGGGCTATCACGATGCATGCACAGGCAACGGGCACTATGAGCTGTATTATAAGGCAATGGCGGATCGTTACGGCACCCCAACAGGTATGAAAGATTTTTCAGATAAAAT
This sequence comes from Chitinophagales bacterium, assembly GCA_038207175.1. Taxonomy (GTDB): domain Bacteria; phylum Bacteroidota; class Bacteroidia; order Chitinophagales; family Chitinophagaceae; genus JBBRAD01. Next base: position 28,748 of record JBBRAD010000029.1, on the reverse strand, counting down.
GCAGTTGATAAATGCTGACGGTTACCGTGGTATTTTTGAAGCGGCTGGGCATAAGCTTAACGAAACAGGCGGCGTAATGCTGTGGAAACTGAATGCTGCATTTCCCAGTGTTATGTGGCAGGTGTACGACTGGTATCTTGAACCCAATGCCGGATATTATTTTATGCAGCGTGCATGCGAACCAGTACATATACAACTGAATCTCGATGATTCTATGATAGCTGTTGTTAACCGCACTTATCAGCCACACCCAAACCTTACTGTAAATGCAGACGTGCTGGATATAAATGGGAAATTATTGTATCATCAAACAGGAAAAATAAGTTTAGATACCAGCGATGTAAAAGAAATGCTGCCGCTTTCATCAGTTCTTTCAAAAGCACAGGGTATTGTGTTTATTGTTTTGCATTTAGCTGATGCAAATGGTAAAGCCATATCACAGAATGTATATTGGTTGCAGTCAAATCATGATTATACTTCTTTATCACAAATGAAACCGGCCAATGTACAGGTAAAATTAACAGGTACTGTAAAAGAAAATACAAATTACAAATACACATTACAATTCACTAACACTTCTGAACAATTAGCGTTTTTCATAAATCCGCAGTTGGTACTGGATGATGAAGAAATAATGCCATGCTTCTGGGCGCATAATTATTTTTCGCTGGCTGCGCATGAAAGTATAATAGTAACGGTAAGTTGCCCGCTTGCAAAACTCAATGGAATGCAACCCCGGCTTGTAACCCAGGGATGGAATGTGGCAAAACAACAAATGATGCTGAAAGGGAATTTTTAAAATGGCGGGGATTCAGGTATCCTGTCATTTTATGCGACAGGCGCGATGGATAAAAACATTGATATAATGCAGTTCACTTTTTTTGATAAGGTTGAGTTTATTTTTGCGTTTGCAAATACGTTAAATTACTTTTTTTATTCACCCAAACTTTGCTGATATGAAATATTTTTTTCGTCATTCAAAACTGCTTCTCTTCGTTTTTATTACTGTGCTGTTATTTTCTTCCTGTCAGCAGGGATCAAAAACTGAAACATCATCAACAGATACAGCGAAAAATACAAACGGCTATCAAATGGTATGGTCAGATGAATTTAACGGCAATGCTGTGGATACCAATAACTGGAATTTTGAAACAGGCGGAGATGGCTGGGGCAACCATGAGCAGGAATATTACCAGGCAGCCAATGCAACAGTATCTGACGGGAACCTTGTAATTGCGTGCAGAAAAGAAAATGTAAAATCAAATCATTATACTTCAGCAAGAATGACAACAAAAGGCAAGCGTGAATTTTTATATGGAAAGATGGAAGCGCGTATAAAAATTCCTGTGGGAAAGGGTTTGTGGCCCGCCTTCTGGCTGCTGGGCGCTAATATAGATTCAACAGGCTGGCCCGCCTGCGGTGAAACAGATATCATGGAACATATTAATACCGATAGCCTGCTCTACGGTACCTTGCATTGGGATAATAACGGGCATGTGCAGAAAGGTGATACTCTTGTTTACTCGCCTTCAGCATATCATATTTATGCTGTGGAATGGGATTCATCTTCTGTCCGCTGGTACCTCGACGGGGTGAAATATCATGAAGTGGATATCCATAACAATGTAAACAGTACAGAAGAATTTCATAAACCATTCTTCATTCTTTTAAACCTTGCAATGGGTGGCGACTGGCCGGGGCAGGTAATTGATAACAATAAGCTGCCGGCTAAGATGTATATAGATTATGTACGTGTATATAAGAAAGTATGATTGGTATTCAATGAAGCGATTTTTCTCTGTCAGTTAAATTGCCGCTGCTTATCTTGCAATTGTTTAATAAAACTCTTTAAGATATTGCAGCCCGGACATGCAGAAAACAGCCCCTTTCTTACCTTATCAAAAACTGGTGATCGCATTACTGGCGGTTACACAGTTTACCGTTATTCTTGATTTCATGGTCATTTCACCGTTAGGTGATTTCCTGATGAAATCCATGAGCCTGCATCCTGATCAATTCGGCCTCGTAGTATCTGCTTATGCATTCAGTGCGGGAATTTCGGGGTTACTTACTGCCGGTTTTGCAGACAGGTTTGACCGCAAAAAATTACTGCTCTTTTTTTATGCCGGATTTATTGCCGGCACGCTGTGCTGCGGCCTCGCCCATTCCTATTCTATGCTGCTGACGGCGCGCATTATTACCGGTTTGTTTGGCGGAGTTATCGGCTCTGTTTCGATGGCGATTGTGACCGATCTTTTTGTGATAGAACAGCGTGGCCGTGTAATGGGTTTTATGCAGATGGGGTTTGGTGCAAGCCAGGTGCTTGGTATTCCCATCGGTTTATACATTGCCAACCAATGGGGATGGCAGGCGCCTTTCTGGATGGTAGCGTGTATAGCTGTAATTGTTGCCGTTCTTATTTCTGTAAAACTGCAGCCCGTGAACAAACACCTTGCATTGCAACATGACCGTTCTGCGTTTATGCATTTATTGCATACGGTTGCAAAACGCAATTACAGGATCGGCTTTACTGCAACAGCGTTGCTCTCCATTGGCGGTTTTATGATGATGCCGTTTGGAAGCGCGTTTGCCATTAACAACCTGCATGTAACGCCGCATGAACTGCCCCTGCTGTTTATGGTGGCGGGAATAGGATCGCTGATCATCATGCCGTTAATAGGTAAGCTGAGCGACCGGATAGATAAATTCAAACTCTTTACCATCGCTTCAGTTTACATGATGGTAATGGTGGTGGTATATACAAACCTTACCGTACAGCCCTTATGGGTAGTAATGATATTTAATGTGCTGATGATGGGAGGGATATTTGGCCGCATGGTACCTGCAACTGCCCTTACTACTTCTATTCCCGATGCGCAGGACAGAGGCGCATTTATGAGTATTAACGCTTCTCTTCAGCAGATTGCTGGTGGTATAGCAGCAGCAGTTGGCGGAATGATTGTAACACAAAAAGATAAATTCAGCCCGCTGGAACATTACAATACGCTGGGTTATTTAATTGTTTTTACCAGCATTATATCTATCGGGCTGCTGTACCGTGTAAGCAGGATGATAAAAGCGAAATACAGACAGCTGGGAACTGCATAACTAAATCTGAAAGTTTGTCTGCTGCGCAGCAGCGTGCAGAACGCAGAAGTGAGTTACACAACGAAGCCCCGTAAAGCTTTGCAGCCGGAAGCAAAAAATTCTTTTAAAAATATTATCGGTTTAACTTTATAAAAAGAATGTTTATGAAAAGAATTTTTGAAACATTTATATATGCAGTATTTTGTTTTTTGCTGTACCCTCAAACCGGAAATACACAGTCTGGAAAAGGCTTATTTGAAACCGACTCGGTGTTTCAGATGACTTTAAGCGGCAATATACGCGATCTGTTAAATGACAGGAATGACAACCCCCAATATCATCCGCTGATTGTATCATACAAAAAAGATGATGGCAATGAATTTTCAATTTCAGCAGAAGCAAAAACAAGGGGGCATTTCCGTAAGCTGAGTGAAAATTGTACTTACCCGCCATTACTGATAAATTTTTCAAAAGGCGACACTTTACAGGCTTCTGTTTTTAAAGAACAGAAAAAAATAAAATTAGTGATGCCATGCCAGGGCGATGACTATGTGGTGCACGAATGGCTGGTATATAAATTATACAACCTGGTTACACCAAAAAGTTTCAATGCAAGATTAACAAGGGTAACACTGGCAGATACCAAAAACAAAAAAACAAGTTCACCATTCTATGGTATTTTGCTGGAAGAAGAAAACCAGATGGCAAAAAGAAATAATGAAATATCCGTTACCCGGAAATTAAGACCCGAAGAAACAAAAGCGGATGCTTTTTTAACCATGACTGTGTTTGAATATCTCATAGGAAACACGGATTGGTCCGTGCAATACCTTCAAAATATAAAGCTGCTTGCTGCAGATTCAACATCAATACCCACAACGGTTCCTTATGATTTTGATCATGCAGGCATTGTGGACGCACCTTATGCAAAACCTGCAGAGGAGCTTGAAATGAACTCGGTGCGTGAAAGGCGTTACCGCGGCTATTGCATGCAGGACATGAAAAAATTTGATGCGGTAATCGCTTTATACAACAGTTTGAAAAAAGATATTTACAATGTTTATACAGGCTGCCCTTTGCTTGATGCGAAATATGTAAAAGCAACTGTAAAATATCTGGATGAATTTTATGCCACCATTAATAACCCTGCTGTCTGGCAAAAAGAATTTGCCTATCCATGTGATCCAAATGGAACAGGGAATGTGGTGATAAAAGGGCTGAGAGAAGATTGAGTGTCCCAAAATAACCCGAAGCTCATTCTTTTCTTGCGTTGTCAATAAAAATATCTTTTACCTGCCGCGGATCATTGATGGTTTTATAAAAATCATTGAGATAGTTGATGATGTCTTTCCTGTTCTTTGGCGTTAATAATTGAAAATCATTGATGAGAGAATAAATTTTATCTTTCTGCTGGTTGAAAATTAAAAAGGCGTCATTCAATTCCTGCATGGTTCTGGGGAAACCGCGGTACAAACGCTGGCGTACGTTTTCAATATCAAGCCCTTCATTCGGAACAGCGTAACTCGCATCTACCAGCCCCGAATAATCAAAATCATAAGGTACTATAAATGGCCGTGCAGCAGAATCTTTTGCCGGTTGAATCAAAACAGTATTATGGTTTACTGAAACACCAAAGTCGGTATTTCCAATCATGTATTCAAAAATTGAAAAAATTGCCGCCTGGTCCCTGTCAGTACTTTCAGAATGCAGTTTTATATTTTTCAATTCTTTGCAGCCATTTCTTTTTGCCATTTCCTTACTGTCCTCAAGAAAAAAAGCATGCTCCGAAATTGTTTTTTTCTTTCCCCTGCTGTCCTCATAATTCAGGTTAAGCAACCTTGCCCTGAAGCTTTTTGGTGTAAGTAAATTGTAAATTTTATAGCACAGGAATTCTTTAAGTATAAACTGGTCATAATCCTCACTTTCCAAACAGGGACAAACCAATTTCAACGAATTAAGCGGGTACAATTTTGGAGAAGTGGTATTATGAAAATCAAGTTTTACAGGTGGTAAATAACAAATTTCCCGGCGCACATTGCCCCTTGCAATTATGCGTATCTGCTCGCTTATGCTGCTGTCAGAAAACTTACATGCAAAAGTTGCCGGGATGTATTCAGGTTTCGACTTACTGCCCAAAAGTTTTCCAATATCCGTAGAAAGTGAAGCATCCACTGCAGTATCATTTTCAAAAAATTTTACTTTATCTACTAAAGGTGTTTGAGAAAGCAAGCCTGTAAAAACAAAACACAGTGCGGCAAATAAAATATTTTTTTTCATTGTGATACAGCTTTAACAAATTGAAAATCGTAAACATGAAATATGATTATAAAGCTTTTTTTATTGACCGGGCTGCATTAATTCTTTTCGACTTCTGTTGCGTCGCACACTTGAACATTTGAAAATATTTTCAGCCGGCCCCAAAAATCCTGAAATATATTTCAGACTATTTTTAATTACATCCTAAAAATTATTATTTTTTGTGATTATGATGCTTTTTGTTTTTTTCCGTATCAACTTCAAGAACAAGTATTTCAGAACCACCGGAACCCCTGTATTCAAGGTCTTCAAACAAACCTGCGTCTGTAAGATCAAGGCGATGCGAATTTTCCCAGTCGAATTTTGCTATTTCATGCAGCCTCTCCGCAATTCCCACATCATTCACTTCAATGGCCAGTTCGCGGCGGTCATCAAAGCTCCCCGGTGTAAGATTGATTGAACCTACAATTGCCCTGCAGCCATCAGCAAGAAGCATTTTACCATGCAGTTTTAAATGTTTTAATTTATGAATTTTAATTCCCAGATCATCCATAACCCTTAATCCCCCAACACCTTCAATTAATTTTTCTTTTTTCAGCGTATGCGGCGGGCGTACCATTATATGCACTTTCACACCACGGGTTGCAGCGCGTATTATCCGTTCAATGATCACGAGATCCTGGTAACGTTCATTCTGGATAAAAAGGGTATGCTTTGCTTCATCAATAAATTCAGCAATACGTTTACGCCCGTTAACGCTGCACCAGATAAGCCGTGCGTTTTCGCCGGGATTAAAATCCGTTCTTTCCCAGTCTGATTCAAAACATAAAATGATTTCTTCCACCTCGTGCGGATGAGACGTGATAACAGCGTAATCGCGGGTTTCAGTAAGGTTTTTTGTTTCCCAGTTGAGCGATTTAATAAATGCAATTTTATTATCAACCACCATTGATTTTTCATGCGTGAGCCCAAAAAAAGGATTGGTATCTTTTACATTAATACCAGCCTGCTCCAATAGTTTCCGGGTATCTTCATTTTCCTCCTCACCATTTCTGCGGGCAGGGTTAAGCATCACCCTTACGTTCACTCCGCGTGTATGTGCAGCAATTACAGCATTAATTAAACCGGGATCTGAAAAAATAAACATTTTTATACGCAGCGATTCCTTTGCTTCGTCAATAGTGTCAATAATCAGCTTCGCAGTGTCATCGGGAAAAACAAGTATGGAGCGATGATACATAATCTCGGGATTAATTTAAGATAGTTGAATCAATTTTTTTATGTTTTAATTTCTGTAACAAAGTTAGTTGTATTTGTAAGCGGTGTAACGGCTTTTGTCTGTATATGATAAAGTTCAGCATAAATCTCCCCGCGGGCTATTAATTCTTCGTGTGTGCCTTGTTCCATAACTTCCCCGCCTTTTATCACTATTATTTTATCAGAATCGTAAATGGTGCTCAGCCTGTGTGCAATGGTAATTACGGTACGGCCTTTCATCAGTTTTTCCAATGCATCCATTACAATTTTTTCAGATTCCGTATCAAGTGCTGCTGTTGGTTCGTCCAGAATAAGAATGGGTGAATCGCGTATGATTGCCCTTGCTATCCCTATGCGCTGCCGCTGCCCGCCTGAAAGCGTTAACCCTCTTTCACCTACAAGCGTATCATATCCATGCGGCATTTTTGAAATAAATTCTTCCGCATTGGCAAGCCTGGCAGCATTGATAATTTCCTCCTGTGTTGCCCCCGGTTTTCCATAAGCAATGTTTTCACCCACTGATCCATAGAATAAAACAGTATCCTGCAAAACAAAACCAATTTGTTTTCTTAATCCTTCAAGAACATAGTCAGAGATATCAGTACCATCAATCAAAATATGCCCGTCTGCAGGATCATAGAACCTGGGTATCAGGCTTGCAATAGTAGATTTGCCACAACCTGTAGGCCCGCAAATGCCGATACGCTGCCCGGATTTTATTTTGATATTTACATTTTTCAAAACAGCTGTTTCATGGTTGTAACCAAAAGCCACATTTTCAAAAATTATTTCGCCTTTAAATTTTTCCGGATTAATTGCACCGGGTTTTTGCGGAATGATATCATCCGTTTGCAGTATCTGCTGAATGCGTTCCAGTGCTACTGTTGCCTGCGCCACCGCGTTTGTCATTTTTGCAAGGTCTTTTACAGGGCTGAAAAATTTACTGAGATAAGAAAGAAAAACAGTTAATGCACCTATCGTCATAAAACCTGCAAGTACAAGCGCTGATCCTTTCCAGAGCACCAATGCAATGCAAAGCGTAACAATAATAGTTACAACAGGTGATAGCAAAGCCTTTAGCCGTCTTGTTTTCAGCGCTGCATGTACTGTTTCCATGCTTACTTTTTTAAGACGGTTTTCTTCCACATCCTGCGTGCCGAATGCATTCACTACCCTTACAGACTCCAGCCCCTGCTGCAAAACAGCCATCATATTACTTTCATCTTTGCGTACTTCATGTACAGATTTCTTTACTGCCTTTTTAAAACGGAAAACAAAAATCAACAGGAACGGGGTAACTGCAAGGGCTACTAATGCAAACGTCCAGTTTAGATAAAACATCAGTGCCAGTATTCCTGTAATGGTCATTGCATCAATCAGGATACTCAGCAGCGTTGTTGAAACAAAATCCTGCATGGTTGATACATCAGTTGTAATGGTGCTGAGTATTTTACCAATCTGGTGTGTGTCATAATATTCAAGCGATAACCTTTGCAGGTGATGATACACCTGTTGTCTTACATCATTTGCCACATATTGCGCCACGCTCTCTGTAAAAAAGCTGTCAATATAATTTGCAACTGCTCCAATGATGGTAATTACCACCAGCAATATTGCCGCTGTGGCCGCTAATGCCATTTTGTTTTCGCTGATGGATAATCCTTTTAGCCATTCAAGCCATACAGGCAGCGGGTGCTGACTAATTACATTATCAATAATTATTTTTAAAGGCCATGGCGCAGCAATGTCCATTAATGTTTCAATCAGCATGGCGGCAAAAATCAACAGCAACCATTTCCTGTATGGGCGCACCTGCTGAAACACAAGCTTAGTAAGGCTTTTAGGGTTTTTTTTCTTGGTTGAAACTGAAGGGGCCATTAATATTTTGTTTGCCGTTAAAACAAGGGTAAATACTTTTCAAAACCGCACTTTATTTTACCACTTCTTCAATTACATGACCCACCGAACCGCTGGGCATTTGTATTTTAAGCATGGCCGCAATAGTCGGTGCAATATCAGTCATGTAAACATTCCTGTTTGTTTTGCCGGGTGTAATATTCCAGCCGTACCAGATCAATGGAATATGCGTGTCATAAGGGTTCCACACGCCATGTGTGGTGCCGCCGTTTAAAAATCCATCAATCCATTGCGGGTGAAAGATGATTTGTATATCGCCGCTGCGGCCGGGATAATAACCATTTGTAAGAGCTTCTTTTACTGTTGCGTTCAGCGTGGTTTGATTTATTGCATCAAGGGCGAATGCCCTGTCAACAGATGGATCCTGTAATAAATAATTTATTACTGTTGTATAAACAGAGTCTTTATTTATTTTCTTTTCAGTAATCTCATTGCGGTTAAGATACACCTGGTAATTCAATATACCCGCTACCAGGCCTGTGGCATTGAATTTTTCTTCCAGGGATTTGTTTAATGCTGCGGTTACTTTTTCATTATCAAAATTGCCCGCAGGAATCTTATGTTCATTTAAAAATGCGGGTACATTCGCCACGCCGTGATCAGCAGTTAAAAAAACAAGGTACTTCCCTTTGCCAATTTTTTTATCAAGAAAATCCAGGAACCCGCCAAGGTCTTTGTCTAATCTTAAAAAGCAATCTTCTTCTTCCACCGAATTGGGGCCATAAGCATGACCAATATAATCGGGCGATGATAAACTTATGGTAAGCATATCTGTGATGGAATCAGCACCAAGCGCTTCCCCTGTTACTGCGGCTTCTGCCATATCAACAGTAAGGCTGTTCCCATAGGGTGTGGCAGAAATCACCTGGTAATTTTTGCCGGCATATTGTTTTAAACTGTAAGGAAAGATTTTTGTTGGGGGTGCGCTTTGTATATAAGAATCCAGGGGGTACAATGTATTCCAGTCTAAAGCATAATATTTATCCGGCATTTTTTTCGCGTTAAAATCATTCACCCAATCGGGCAGTTCATCGCGGTAATAAGTTGAAGTAACCCAGTTGCCGCTTGTATTATCATACCAGTAAGCAGCATTGGCGCTGTGGCCTGCAGACAAAATTGCACCACGGTCTTTTATGGCAAGGCCGATAACCTTACTGCGAAAATTTGTTGCAAGCCTTAACTCATCACCAATAGTTGTTACAAGTAAATTGCGCGGGCTCATTTGCCCCGCAGCAGTCATGGTATTGCTTCCTGTGGATTTTACGCTGTCATCTTCAGTACAATAAAGAAAATTATTTTTATTATAATCAAACCAATCATTGCCTGTGATACCTGTAATTGCCGGAACAGAGCCTGTATAAATACAGGTATGCCCGCAGGCTGTAAGCGTTGGTGCGTATGGGATAAGAGTATTATCACAGGAGAAGCCCTGGCTGATTAAACGTTTAAAGCCACCGGCTGCTGCATAACGGTCGTAGTACCTGTACAAATAATCCCACCGCATCTGGTCAACCACAATGCCCACCACAAGTTTTGGCCTTTGCAGGGATAAATTTGCTGACGCTGATTCATTTCCCGGGTTTTGCGCAGTTGCCGCCACTGCAAAAAATACAGGCAGTAAAAATGATATGAATTTTTGCATACATAAAAGTTTTAAACCAAAATTTACATCGGGGTATTTGCCAAAAAAAGAACCGCAAACAATACTTTCCCGCAGAAAATAAAGATATTTAATATTTAAGCTGCGGCCGGATAAAATTTTTTACCCAGCTGTAGAATATGAATGTAACTTTCGTTGCGTCGCACCCTTCTGCAAAAAGAATATGAATGAGCATAAAAAAGTTTAATGATGAATAGAAAGTACAGGAGTGCAACGCAGGGATGCTGAATAAAAAAATCATTACCTGTATCATAAATAAAATTTGAAACATAGAAAAAATAAAATCAGTACCTTTTTTAAAATTTTATTCAGTTAACACATCATGGATACCCCACAGGAAAAACTGCTTATTGCAAAAAATGCCGAACTGGAAAAAGAACTGGCAGCAAAAAAACGTGAACTGGAAACAGAAACTGCACTCGAAAAGGTGCGTGCCTGTGCATTGGTTATGAAAGAACCCGCTCACATGCCTGCAGTATGCAGGATCATTGCCATAGAACTGGATAAGCTCGGCGTAAAAGAAATACGCAATGTGCAGACAGCCATCTTTTATGAAGAGAAAGGCACTTACATGAACTATGAGTATTATCTAAAGCATGACAGAACTGTAATTACTGAAACAACTTATACCAATCATACAATTTCTCAGGCTTTTGCCGATCAGATGCTCAAAGGCAAGGGTGAACTGTTTTCAACCCATATAAGCGAAGCAGAATTGCCAGACTGGATCGCTTATCAAAAGACCACCAATGTTTTTATTGATACTTATTTGGAAAAAGCGCCTTCCTTAAACTATTACTGGGATTCATTGGGCTCTGTTGCGCTGGGTATCTCCACTTATGTACCATTGACTGAACAAGAAATTATTTTATTTAAACGTTTTCGCAATGTGTTTGAACTGGCATACCGCAGGTATTTAGATATTGAATTAGCTATTGCACAGGCAAGAGAAGCACAAATAGAATTAGCTCTTGAAAGAGTAAGAGCAAGAACAATGGCTATGCAGCGAAGTGATGAATTGGCTAATGTGGCGGAAATATTATTTAAACAGGTAAAGAGCCTGGGAATTCATGCATGGACGGCCGGGTTTAACATCTGGCAGGAAGGGAATGACGCCTGTATCGACTGGATAACTAGTCCGTCTGGCGGATTCATAGAACCTTATACGGTAGACCTTACTTCACACCCTTTTTTCCGTGAGATAAGTGATGCAAAAAAAAGAGGAGAAGATTTTCATATGTTCGAAATATCAGGGCAACCTCTTGCAGAAACCTATGCGTTGTTGATGAGCTTTGCCCCAAAGCAATTTGAGGGATTTCTTGCTTCCGGCTTTCAGTTTCCTACCCGCCAGATAAATCATTATGTATTTGGTGCACAGGTAGGCTTAATGTTTATTACGCCTGAACCATACCCGGAAGCTCACGATATTTTCAAACGTTTCGGCAAAGTATTCGAACAAACCTATACCCGCTTTCTCGATTTGCAAAAAGCAGAAGCACAGGCAAGAGAAGCAAAGATTGAAAATGCGCTGGAAAAAGTGCGTTCAAGAACCATGGCTATGCAGCGGAGCGATGAACTGGCTGAAACGGCATCATTGTTATTTAATGAAATAACAGCGCTGGGAATAAATACCTATAGATGTGGTTTTAATATATGGAAGGGTAATGAAGCAGCTGCAATCTGTTGGATGCCTAAAGTTGACGGAAGTCCCCGGAAACCTTTCATGGTACGCTACAATGAAGATCCTTTCTATAAAAATATATTTGACGCTAAACAACGAGGGGAACAATTTTTTGTGATGGAATCGGGAGGCAAAGAATTAGAAGAAACGTATCATTATATGTTTACTCTTCCCGGGGTTGAAAAGATTATGAAAGATGGCATTGATGCAGAGTTTCATTTTCCCACATTTCAAATTACTCATTGTGTCTTTTTTTCTACCGGTTATTTAATGTTTATTATACTTGAACCTCATCCCGAAGCATGGGATATATTTAAACGCTTTGCAAAAGTTTTTGAACAAACCTATACCCGCTTTCTTGATCTGCAAAAAGCAGAAGCGCAGGCAAGGGAAGCGAAGATCGAAGCCGCATTGGAAAAAGTACGTTCACGTTCGTTGGCCATGCACAAAAGTGATGAGCTAAACGAGGTTGTAACTATTCTTTTCGAAAAAATAAAAGAACTGCAAATTCCTGTTAAAGCCGTTGGCATCGGCATTTATATTGATGGTTCAAAGGACATGAATACTTATGTGTGCGGAGAAAATGAAGATCGTTTGGTCATCAGCAATTATTGTCTCCCTTATTTCCATCATAAAATATGGAAAGATTTAAACAATGCCCGTGATAAGCAGTTGGATTTTTTTAGTGGCAGTTATTCGAAAGAAGAAAAAAACTCCTTCTATAAATATGTGTTAGAACATTCTGCATTAACCCATTTGCCAAAAGATATAAAGAGCCTGATATTTGAAAGCCCTGCATATATTATTTCCATGGCGCCGGTTAATCATTCAATGTTTATGATTAATGATTTTGAAGGGAAGATTTTATCTGAAAATGAAGTTGATACCATAAAGCGTTTTGCAAAAGTTTTCGACCAGGCCTATACCCGTTTTCTTGATTTACAAAAAGCAGAAGCGCGGGCAAGAGAAGCAAAGATTGAAGCAGCATTAGAACGCACCCGTACACAAAGCATGATCATGCAGCATTCGAACGAGCTGGATGATAGCCTGAGAGTTTTTCACGAACAGGTTTTGTTACTTGGTATCAATTCAGCATTTTCATTTTTATGGTTGCCGGATGAAAACAAGGACCGTCATATATTTTGGGCTACATGGGCTGAAAACAACTCAACAGTTTTTAATAGCAAGGCAATCGACTATCCGCTGGACAGAAAAGAACCCGCAACCGCACAATGCCTGGTTGATTGGAAAAGCAATGAACCAATCGTTTCTTATCATGTGCCCTCATCCGGAGTTGAAAGTTATTTTGCTGCATGGCAAGAGTTGTTTGATGGAGTTGAACAACTGAAACCGGAATATTTCTCCGCCGGTTTATATTATGTGGAAGCTTTCATGAAATATGGTTGCTTCGGTGTAATGGTTGCAACTGATTTAAGGGAAGATGAAAAAAAGATTCTCGGTCGTTTTGCTATTGAATTTGAACGAACCTATACTCGTTTTCTTGATTTGCAAAAAGCGGAAGAACAGGCAAGAGAAGCAAAGATAGAATTGGGATTGGAAAGAGTGAGAGCAAGAACGATGGCTATGCAAAAATCGGATGAATTAAATGAGTTAATTAAAATACTCCTTGGTGAGCTTACAGATCTTGAAATTTCATTGGATCGTTGCCTCATTATGACTTATGATCCCCAAACACTTGGTTCTACATGGTGGATGGCCAGCAGAGATGATTTTTCATATAAAACCGGACTGCTGGTACCTTATCATACTAATCCTCCTCAACTTGCCTATATTAAAGGTTGGCAGGAAAGACAAAAAAAATGGACATATTTACTAGAGGGCAATGAAAAAAAAGAATGGGATGAGTTTTTGTTTAGCCACACTGCTCTTTCTAAATTACCGGATGAAGTAATTGCCGGCATGAAAAATATTGAAAAAAATTTTAGCTCCGCTTCATTCAAAAGTTTTGGTTGTCTAACAACGGGGAGTTTTGAACCGCTTACCGATGAGGCTTTTGATATATTAATACGCTTCACAAAAGTATTTGACCAGGCATATACTCGTTTCCTCGATTTGCAAAAATCAGAAGCACAGGCAAAAGAGGCACAGATTCAATTGGCCATGGAAAGGGTTCGCGCAAGAACAATGGCCATGCAGCATAGCAATGAACTTCCGGATGCAGCAAACATACTGTTTCAGCAAGTACAGTCACTGGGCATGCCGGCTTGGAGCGCTGGTTATTGCATCTGGGATGATGATAAAAAAGCCATCACACTCTGGATGAGCAGCGCTGGAATCATTCAGCAACCTTTTAAAGCATCACTAACAGAAGATCCCTCCTTTATTCATTTCTTCGAAGCATACCAACGCGGCGAAACATTTTATACAGAGGAAATAGGTGAAGATGAACTGGTTTCGCATTATCAATACATACGTAAGCTTCCTGTAGTGGGTGATATGCTGAATAAATTTGTGGAAGAAGGTGGTTCACTGCCAGTTTTTCAAATATTTCACCTTGCTTTTTTTTCACAGGGATTTCTTTTATTTATTACTTATGAACAGGTGTCGGAAGCGCATGACATATTCAAACGTTTTGGAAAAGTATTTGATCAAACCTATACTCGTTTTCTCGATCTGCAAAAAGCAGAAGCACAGGCAAGAGAATCTCAAATTCAACTAGCTCTCGAGAGAGTTCGTGCGAGGACAATGGCCATGCAAAAAAGTGATGAACTTGGCGAAACAGTATTCATCCTTTTTCAGCAATTCAAACAATTGGGCGAAAACCCTGACCAGGCTACTATTGGGATTATCAATGAAGATGAATGGGTGATTGAATATTGGGTTACCATGTATGGAAATCAAAATAACAAAGTATACAGGTTTTCCATCGATGAGCCCAATGTTACTAACCAAATATATAAAGGTTGGAAAGAACAGAAAAAATCTTTGGTGATTGAGCTTACCGGGAAAGAACTTTATGACTTTGCTACTTTCAGGGAAAGCATGGGCGGTGCGGCGTATAACGAAAAAGAAAAAAAGCGTGTCATCAATGTGGCGTTTTTTTCAAAAGGGATTATCAATGTGCAATCGAATGAATCCCGTTCAGCAGAAAGCATCCGGCTTTTAGAAAGATTCGCTGCAGTTTTTGAACAAACCTATACCCGTTTTCTTGATCTGCAAAAAGCAGAGGCGCAGGCAAGGGAAGCACAAGTGGAAACAGCATTGGAAAGAGTAAGAAGTCGTACGATGGCTATGCAAAAAAGTGAGGAGCTTGCAGAAACAGCAGTAGTTGTTTTTCAGCAACTCATCAGTCTCGGTATTGAGCCAAATCGTTTGTATATCGGTATTATTAATGATGAAAGCGGAGACCTTGAATTCTGGATGACAGATGAAAAAGGGCAACAGGTAACCAACCGCTATGTCGTAAATATCCATCAAAATATTTCCATCAAAAAAATGTATGAAGGATGGAAAGAGCAGCGGCAGACATTGAGCATTGATATGTCAGGAAACGAATTACATGAATGGATCACATACTGGAACAAAGAATTCGGTGTGCCGTTTATGCTGGGAGCCGGACATCAAAGAAGGGTACAAAACCTCGCCTGTTTTTCAAAGGGATTTATTGCTATGACAACCTTTGAAATTGCACCAAAAGAAACAGTTTCATTATTGAATCGTTTTGCCGCAGTATTCAATCTTACCTATACCCGTTTTAATGATTTGCAATTAGCAGAAGCTCAGGTAAGAGAAGCGCAAATTCAATTGGCATTGGAAAGAGTGCGTGCAAAAACCATGGCGATGCACAACAGCGAAGATGTAACCTCTGCAACAGAAACCATGTTTGAGGAATTGCAAAAACTTGACATCAATAACCTTCGTGGCGGAATAGCCAATATTCACCCTGAAAAAACGATGGAAGTATTTGGAATAACAAATATGACGGATGGAAAGACAATGAGGGGATTCACTTTGTTTGACGTGAATGCACATCCCATTTGGCAACGTTTATTCGAAAGCTGGAATAATAAAGAAGAAGTTTTCATTGATTATCTCACAGGCGCGGAAAAAGAAGATTATTTCAACGTTGTTAATAGTCATCAAAATTATTTACCCCGATCTATTGGTGAATTTCCGGACACTCATTTTCAGTCTTATCGTTTTGACCAGGGTAATATCTGGACATTCTCATTGCAGCCGCATAGCGATACAGACAGAGAGATCATGAAACGTTTTGCTTCTGTATTTGCTCTCACATTCCGCCGCTATCAGGATTTGAAAAAGGCAGAAGCACAAGCCAGAGAAGCGCAGATTGAAGCTTCACTTGAAAGAGTGCGTGCAAAAGCCATGGCCATGCAAAACAGCAACGATCTTTCAATTGCTGCGAGCATGGTATTTACTGAATTAAGAAAACTTGGTATTAATCCAATACGATGCGGTGTTGGTTTGTTTAACAAAGAATCAAGAAAAGCTCAACTGTATTTTGCTACTTCTTCATCTGATGGGGATAGTCTTTCAGCAGTAGGATGGGTAATGATGTCGCAACATCCGGTGTTAAAAAATATTTATGACGCATGGTTAAGACATGAAGATATCTTTCCTGAATTAAGCGGAGAACAATTAAAGTCTTATTATGAAAATTTATTTGCTGAACTTTCTTTGCCCGCAATTCCTCATTTTGAAAAAGAAGAAAAACAATTCGGTCATTTTTTTAGTTTTTCTGTCGGTTATTTATCTGCGTGGTCGGATAAGCATTATACTGAAAGCGAAATAAAAATTTTAAAGCGGTTTGCATCAATCATTGATCTTACATTCAGACGTTATCTCGAATTACAAACTTCGGAAGCCAATACAAGAGAAGCAGTAAAGCAGTCGGCACTCGACCGCATTCGTGCAGACATTGCATCTATGCGAACGGTGAATGATTTAGATAGAATTACGCCGTTAATTTGGAATGAACTTACTATACTCGGCATTCCGTTTATTCGCTGTGGTGTTTTTATTATGAATGATGAACAGCAACTCATTTATACATTTCTTTCCACACCCGATGGAAAAGCGATTGCTGCATTTCATATACCTTACGATACACCGGGAAATATCGAACACGTTATCAGCCATTGGCACAACAACAAAAATTATATAGACCATTGGGATGAAAATGCTTTTACAGAATTCGCTAAAATGCTGATAACGCAAGGAGCGCTTATATCATCACAACAATATTTAAAAACCATTCCGCATGGCGGATTTTATTTACACTTCCTTCCATTTTTGCAAGGCATGTTGTATGTGGGCAATACAAAGCAGTTGAGTGAAGACGAAATAAAATTAATCCAATCAGTGGCTGATGCATTTTCTACTGCCTACGCCCGCTACGAAGATTTCAATAAACTGGAAGCAGCCAAACAACAGGTAGATAAAACGTTGGTTCATCTAAAACAGACACAGGCACAGTTGATCCAATCAGAAAAAATGGCAAGCCTTGGTGAACTCACAGCAGGCATTGCACATGAGATTCAAAACCCTTTAAACTTCGTGAATAATTTTAGTGAAGTAAGTACTGAGTTATTAGATGAAATGATAACTGAATTAGAGAACGGTCATAAAGAAGATGCCATTGCCATTGCAGATGATGTAAAACAAAACCTTGAAAAAATATTGCATCATGGCAAGCGCGCTGATGGAATAGTAAAAGGCATGCTCCAGCACAGCCGCAGCAGCAGCGCCACAAAAGAACCAACAGATATTAATAAACTGGCCGATGAATATTTACGCCTGGCTTATCATGGTCTTCGTGCAAAAGATAAATCATTCAACGCAACCATGATCACAGGTTATGATGAAACAATTGGTAATATCAACATTATTCCGCAGGATATCGGAAGGGTGATCCTAAATTTAATTATGAATGCTTTTTATACCACAGCAGAAAAGAAAAAACAAAATATCGAAGGATATGAACCCACTGTTTCTGTAAGTACAAAAAAAGCTGGCGGCAATGTACAAGTGAGCGTAAAGGATAATGGCAGTGGCATTCCGCAAAAAGTAGCAGATAAGATATTTCAACCATTCTTTACAACAAAGCCAACAGGGCAGGGAACAGGATTGGGATTGAGTTTGAGCTATGATATTATAAAAGCGCATGGTGGAGAAATAAAAGTGGAAACAAAGGAAGGGGAAGGAAGTGAATTTATTATTACGCTGCCTTTAAATTAACTGTAATGAAAAAAACGTTTATCCTGCTTTGTTCTTTATTGTTTTTGTTTATCAAAACAAAAGCACAAAATAATTTACCACCAGTTTATGAAATAAAATCAGATACTGCTTTTGAACAAGACCTTGATAGCGCTTATTGGCAGGTATTGGAAGATAAAACAGGTACATTAAAAATTGACGAAGTAAGTAATCAGCCCTTAGCTGGAAAATTTCAGGGCATCACTGCAAAAATAAAAAGTCTTGATACTTCAATTCACACGTACTGGTTTCGTTACAGGTTAAAGAATGCGACCGATAAAGAAATAAATATTGCATTAGATTCAAGAGCAGATCAATCGGATTTTTATGTGTTTCAGGGTTCAGATAAACCAAAGCATTTTGTAACCGGAAATACATATCCCCGTAACAAAAAAGATGGTTTTAAAGAAGGTAATTATATCCCGCTTGTTCTTAAACCACAGGAAGAGGTTATTATCTATTACCGCATATTTAATGACAAAGCTGGTATACCTAAAGACTTTGTAATTGATTTTGTAAATACTGAAAAAGAACTTCAAGCCGAATATAAAATACTTAACGGAGAAAGAAACGATTATTATAATATTTATAGTTTGTATACTGCATTTATTATAGGTATTCTGTTCCTCGCTTCTTTTTTTAACCTCTTCTTTTTTTTAATAGCCCGTGAAAAAGTATATCTCTATTTTTCAGTATTTCTTTTCTTTTTAGGTCTTAATAACTTTTATGATATTATACACACTTATTTCTTATTTGAATACTCTTTCCTTTCCAGGTATCTTGAGTATTTAACCTATGACTGGATATTTATATTATTTTTTCTGATACAATTTTTCCGTTATTTTTTTCAAACATTCTCTTCGCGCCGGCACTGGGATAAGGTCTTAATTGGTATTAGTTTTATCACTGTGTTATTATTTATTACTGTGAATGGAGCTATAAACCAATTTTTTCTTCTTGTTAGATTCCCTGCCTTTTGCTCTATCCTTATCACTTTAATTTTATACAGAAAGAAGTCTGAATCTAACCCGTACAACAAGCTAATGATAACAGGCGCTTTACCGTATATATGTTTATATATAATAAGAGCCGTGTTAGCTTTAATGGTTATCATTTTAAAAAATAAATTTGTACTTATAACTAATCAGTTCTTCATGCAATGGTTTCGCCCAATTGAAATATTTGCACTAAGCTGGTTTATATTATTTTTCTCATGGATTTTATTTAAGCGATATGATAAACAAAAAAAAGAAATTGCACAACAGGCATTAGATAAGGAACGCTTTGCCAAAGAAAAAGAGATTGAGCGAAGTGAGCTGATTGAACAACAAAAAGCAGGACTGGAAGAACAAGTAACAAAGCGTACTGCTGAATTAAAACAGTCTCTTGAAGAATTAAAATCCACTCAATCCCAACTGATACAATCCGAGAAAATGGCAAGCCTTGGTGAACTTACTGCAGGCATTGCACATGAAATTCAAAACCCATTAAACTTCGTGAATAATTTTTCGGAGGTAAATAAAGAATTAGTTGATGAATTACAAGCTGAATTAAAATCAGGAAATACAGAAGAAGCAATTGCTATTTCAAATGATATAAAAGACAACGAAGAAAAAATTAATTATCACGGCAAACGTGCTGGAGATATTGTAAAAGGGATGTTGCAACACTCACGGTCAAGCACAGGTGTAAAAGAACCAACAGACATCAATGCCTTAGCAGATGAATATTTAAGATTAAGTTATCACGGATTGAGGGCAAAAGAAAAATCGTTTAATGCAAATTTTAAAACAGATTTTGATGAAAGCATTGGTAAGATAAATATCATTCCACAAGACATAGGCAGGGTGATATTGAATTTACTAACCAATGCATTTTACGTGGTGAATGAAAAAAAGAAATTGAATATTAAAGGATACGAACCAACGGTTTCAATCAGTACAAAAAAGGTAAATGGTAAAGTAGAAATAAAAGTGAGTGATAACGGCAACGGCATCCCTCAAAAAGTAATTGATAAAATCTTTCAGCCTTTCTTTACTACCAAACCAACCGGGCAGGGAACCGGATTGGGTTTGAGTTTAAGTTATGATATTATAAAAGCGCATGGTGGAGAAATAAAAGTGGAGACAAAGGAGGGTGAGGGAGCGAAGTTTATTATTCAATTATCAGTGTAAGAAAATCTCTAAATGAAATTATTTATGAAGATTTTAAACTTGCTTTTCCTAATTACCTTTTTATCAGTTTCCTGTTGTTTCTCACAAGATTCAGCTACTACTGTATTTCATATAGATAAAATTCCAACGGAAGGCATTCTATTGGATAAAGGATGGAAATTCCAGGCAGGGGATAATGCTGAATGGGCAAAGCCCGACTTTAATGATAAATCCTGGCAATCCATCAATCCAACTTTAGATGTCCATGATTCATTACCACAAATACCAAAATCAGGCATTTGCTGGTTTCGTTTGCATCTTTTCGTGGATAGTTCAATCAATCAGCGGTTGGCTCTGATAATTTATCAATCCGGTGCTTCAGAAATTTATTTAAATGGTACCCTCATATATCATATCGGAGTATTGAGCACTGATCCGCGAAAAATAAAGGCTTATGATCCTTGGGGCAAACCTGTTTTGTTTCCGGCAAGTAAAACCGGTCAACAGATTTTGGCAGCGAGATATGCTCTTCAACCCGGGATTTTTTACACTACTATGTTTAACAGGCAAAACCCCGCTTTACAAATGCGTGTAAACAATATGGAAACATCCATTGAACAATACTATCTAAGGATTTCTTCCAGCTCATCGGATTCGGATACTTTTAGAATGGGAGTATTTTTTATCCTCGTCATACTTCATCTGGCATTTTACCTGTTTTATCCTTCTCAAAAAGCCAACTTGTATTTTTGCTTGTATGCGGTATTCAGTTTAGCCGGATGGATAATAGGGGCTCCGGTGCATGAGGTTGAGCATAAATTTTATTATTACAATCTTGCATTGGATTTTGAAGTTTTTAGTTATCTATTTATGGTCACTGCATTGTATTTCCTACTTGAACAAAAGAAAGGTTGGCTGTATTGGGCGTTAATGGGTTTCATATTTATATGCATTCCGTTAAATGTGTGGCCCTATACCTGGGGATGGGCAATAAGTTTAGTTGTTATGCCCAATTTAATTAGTTTAGAAATTACCCGAGTTGCTTTCATATCCATTAAGGTAAAGAAAAGGGGAGCCTGGATCATTGCTGGCGGAGCCATATCTTACCTGGTATTTTCTGTGGCTTTGTTGCTATCAGGGATCTTTGGTATCGGTGAAAAAAATCTTTTCAATTTACCTTTTACTATTTTTGATATCACTTTTAATTTAGCAAATTTCAGTATTCCGGTAGCAGCATCCATTTACCTGGGGCTGGATTTTGCCTTTACCAATCGTTCACTAAAACAAAAACTGGTGGAAGTCGAAGGGCTCTCTCAAAAAACGATCGCCCAGGAACAGGAAAAGCAACAAATACTTGCTTCACAATATGAAACACTTGAACAACAGGTCACAGAACGGACCTATGAATTAAAAAAATCACTCGAAGATTTAAAAGCCACCCAGGCGCAGCTCATTCAATCAGAAAAGATGGCAAGCCTTGGAGAACTTACTGCCGGCATTGCACACGAGATACAAAACCCTTTAAACTTCGTCAATAATTTTTCTGAAGTAAATAAAGAATTGATTGAGGAATTAAAAACAGAAGCGTCTGCGGGAAATAATAGTGAAGTAATAGCTATTGCAAACGATATAAGTGCAAATGAAGAAAAAATAAATCATCATGGCAAACGTGCAGATGCAATAGTAAAAGGCATGTTGCAACATTCAAGAAAAAGTTCAGGGCAAAAAGAATCAACTGATATTAATGCTTTGTGTGACGAATATTTAAGATTGAGTTATCACGGCATGCGTGCGAAAGACAAATTTTTTAATGCAACTATTGAAACAGATTTTGATAACAGCATTGAAAAAATAAATATTATCCCGCAGGATATTGGGAGAGTATTGTTGAACCTGTACAACAATGCATTTTATGCAGTTTCAGAAAAGAAAAAACAAGCAGGCGAAAACCTGCCTGCCGGACAGGCAGGCTACGAACCAACAGTTTCAATTAGTACGAAGCGTATTAGCTCTCCGACCACTGGCGGAGCCGGGGGCGTCATAATTTCAGTTCGTGATAACGGCAACGGCATTCCACAGAATATAGTTGACAAAATCTTTCAACCTTTCTTCACTACAAAGCCAACAGGTGAAGGAACAGGATTGGGTTTGAGCTTGAGTTATGATATTATTAAAGCACATGGTGGAGAAATAAAAGTGGAGACGAAAGTTGACGAAGGAAATCCCGATAATTTCGGGAAAGGAAAAGAAACAGAGTTTAAAATACAATTACCCAACAATTAAATTCAGTTCATGAAATCATTTATAACAATCCTGATGCTTTTTTTCTTTGGCTTGCATTTTTGCAAAGCGCAGGATTCAACAGTGACGCTTTCTCCAACCATGTTTGATAAAGATGATGAAGAAATATTCATTAGTGCTATGGATGGATGGCTTTTTAAAGAAGGCAATGATACCTCATGGGCTAAAAAAGATATTGATATTGCTGGCTGGAAAAAGTTAAAACCTGCTGAACTATCTGCAAAATATGCGGACAAAAACGGAAAAGCAGAAGGCTGGTTCAGGATAAAAATAAAGCTGGATACTACTTTTGAAAATAAACCATTTGGTTTTAGATACAGTACATGGGCAGCTACAGACTTTTATATAGATGGAAATTTAATAGCCTCCTTTGGCAACACCGGGAAAAACGGAACCCCTTTTCAGGAATTTAGTCCTTTCAACAAGTTTCCGGTGTCTGTTAATTTAAAGCCGGGGAATAAGTATACCATAGCCTTACATTTTGTGGATTATGTAGCACCCCTGACCCCTCTTCGGTTAAAATCAGAAGATATTGGGCTTCGCAGGTTATTAATGCTTACGGGTCCGGATTATAATACAGCGTTTTTGAGGGGAATGGAAGAAAACAATTTTTATTTTGGAATCTGGATTTCTGTAAGTTTTGTTTTAAGCCTGCTTTTTTGGTTATTATCCATACAAAATCCATTTGAAAAAAGCCTTCGCCTGATTGCAATTTACTCAACAATATTTACACTACAAATCCTTTTTGGGAATTTAGGTCTAACTCGCGGATCCTATGTTGTAAACATGATTTATAATTATGCAGGCAATATAATGGCCTCACTCGCGATTCCTTTGATTCCTTTCATTCTTGCTAACATTTTTAAACGGAAAGTTTCCAAAACCTTAAAAATTGTTTTAATTACCTGTTTACTGGCTTCAATAGTTGGTCTTTTTTTACCAACCTTTATTTTATCATCCAGCTGTTATTGCATCTCAATTGCAGTTAGCATCTATTATATAATTTCATCCTGGAAATCGCTTAAAGGCGCCCAATGGGCGATTGTAGCAGGGTTGCTGTTTTCCATGTTATCGGGCACTTTGTTATTTGCAATGATTTTGTTTTATGATAACTCATTTTTCCCTCACGCTTTATTATATGTAACAGGGTATTATCTTTCTCTTCCATTGGGTATGCTGGTATATGTAGCCATGAGATTTAAAGAAATAATTAAAGAGGTAGAAGCAAATGCGCAGCAGGTACTGTCCTTATCAGAAGAAAAAAAGGAGCAGGCATTAAATCAGCAAAAAATATTGCAAACTGAGGTAACCAGGCAAACAGCAGAAATAAGAACCACTTTGGATAATTTAAAATCCACCCAGGCCCAACTCATCCAATCAGAAAAAATGGCAAGCCTTGGTGAACTTACTGCGGGCATTGCACATGAGATTCAAAACCCATTAAACTTTGTGAATAATTTTTCTGAAGTAAATAAGGAATTGATTGATGAATTAAAAACAGAATTAGCAACAGGCAATCAGCAACAGGCAATAGAAATTGCTGATGATATAAAAGAAAACGAAGAAAAAATAAATCACCACGGTAAGCGTGCAGATGCCATTGTAAAAGGCATGTTGCAACATTCGCGCTCAAGCTCAGGGCAAAAAGAACCAACGGATATTAATGCTTTGTGTGATGAGTACTTGCGATTGAGCTATCACGGCATGCGCGCAAAAGACAAAAATTTTAATGCAGATTTTAAAACTGATTTTGATGAAACGATTGGTAAAATAGATATCGTTCCGCAGGATATTGGAAGAGTGTTACTCAATTTATATAACAATGCATTCTATGCAGTTTCAGAAAAGAAAAAACAAGCAGGCGAAAACTACGAACCAACAGTTTCAATTAGTACGAAGCATGTTAGCTCCCCTTCAGGGGCCGGGGGCGTCATAATTTCTGTTCGTGATAATGGAAACGGCATTCCGCAAAATATAGTTGATAAAATCTTTCAACCTTTCTTTACTACAAAACCAACAGGCGAAGGAAC
This sequence comes from Chitinophagales bacterium, assembly GCA_038207175.1. Lineage (GTDB taxonomy): Bacteria > Bacteroidota > Bacteroidia > Chitinophagales > Chitinophagaceae > JBBRAD01. Next base: position 4,169 of record JBBRAD010000029.1, on the reverse strand, counting down.
AGGTTTGGGTTTAAGTTTGAGTTATGATATTATTAAAGCGCATGGTGGCGAAATAAAAGTTGAAAGCAAAGAAGATGAAGGAACAACATTCATCATTCAATTAACTGTATGATGAATTAATTGCAGAAGCCTGGCTTCGGTTCGTATTGTAACAACGGACTTAAGTCCGTTGAAAAGAGTAAAAATAAAAATGAGAACCGTAGGTTCGAAACATATTATTAGTAATGCATAAGGTTGTATATTTTTTATGAGCTTGTATAAAAATGTATCGTGCTTATAGCACTCATCTTATTACAGCAGTTATCACCGGATTAAAATCCGGTGTTATAAAATGTTTCGAGCCTATGGCTCTGCAATTGATAAAATATTTCAACCATTCTTCACCACAAAGCCAATAGGCGAAGGAACAGGATTGGGTCTGAGTTTAAGTTATGATATTATTAAAGCACATGGCGGTGACATAAAAGTGGAAACGAAGGAAAGTGAAGGTTCGGAGTTTATAATTCAATTACCGGCATAATATTTATCTTTCTACTGAAAAACGCTTTTAATGAGAAAGGCCTTTATTATAATTTTACTCCTGCTGCATTTGCATAATGCATATACTCAAACCACGCAACAGTATGACAGTTTGAAGAATTTGATCAATTCTGCAAAAGATGATTCGACCAAATTTTACAAGACCGTAGATCTGATTTGGGGTTACGTGTATTCAGTTCCGGACTCGGCAGTTTTATATGTGCAGCAAAATATTTTGTTAGCCCAAAAAATGAGATCCGATGCTGCATTATTTATGGGGTATGCTCAGTATGCAGCTCTTGAGCAAATTAATGGTAATTACACCGGGGCACTTCAATATGGTCTTCAGGGTTTGAGAGTAGCCGAGCATACAAACAATTTCATTTCAATTTCTGAAGCACATTTTATTTTGTGTGATATATACCGTGAAGCGGGAGATTATGCACAGGCAATTTACAATTTGCGTAAAGCAAAATCCCTTCTTGAATCAAAATTAAACCCGGTTTTTGAACATGAAAACCATGAAGTCGCTTCCCGCTATGTCAACTGTCTTGTGATTGGAGCACAAATTTTTGAAACCTTCAATCAGCTCGATTCTGCATTACAATATGCAAATAATGCTCACGATTTATCTTTAAAAGGCCTCGGCAAGTGGGGAACTTCAGAAGATACGCTTTTCTTTTCCCGCGCCCTCGCTCCTACAATAGGTAATATTTATTCAAAAAACGGTGATTATTATACTGCGATTAATTATTACAGAGCAGGCGCAACTATTGCCGGCAGTAACACGGGTCTTATGGATAATTACAATGGCGAAGCAAACATTTTTAAAAAAAAGGAACAACTGGATTCGAGCATTTTCTATGCAAATAAAGTTTTGGAACTGAGTAAAGCTGCTCATTACCTCACGGGGAAACTTCAAGCTCTTAACTTATTGTCTGATGTATATAAATTAGAACACAATACAGACAGTGTTGCCAAATATTTAGAATTGACTATTGAAACAAAAGACAGCCTGTTCAATACAAAGAAAGTTATGGAGATACAAAACATTTCTTTTAACGAACAACTCAGGCAACAGGAAATAAAAGATCAACAGGAGAAATATCAAAACCGTTTACGAACATATATGCTCGCCGGGGGATTGCTTGTGGTTTTACTCCTTGCAGGAATTTTATATCGCAATAATCTGCAAAAGCAAAAAGCAAAAAGCAAAATTGAAAAAGCATATACAGAACTAAAATCCACCCAGGCCCAACTGATACAATCCGAAAAAATGGCAAGCCTTGGTGAGCTTACAGCAGGCATTGCACATGAGATACAAAACCCGTTAAACTTCGTGAATAATTTTTCTGAAGTAAGTAATGAATTACTTGATGAAATGAATTTGGAATTAGATAAAGGAGACATAGATGAAGCAAAAATTATTTCAAATGATATCAAACAAAATTTAGAAAAAATAAATCATCATGGTAAGCGTGCCGATGCAATTGTAAAAGGAATGTTGCAACATTCACAAAAAAGTACAGGTAAAAAAGAACCAACAGATATCAATGCTTTGTGTGATGAATATTTGCGATTGAGTTATCATGGCTTGCGTGCAAAGGATAAAAGTTTCAATGCAGATTTTAAGACTGAGTTTGATGAAAGCATTGGAAAAATAAATATTGTTCCGCAGGATATTGGAAGAGTGTTACTGAATTTATACAACAATGCATTTTACGCAGTGAACAAAAAAAAGAAAATCGCTGATGGAAATTATCAACCACTTGTTTTAGTTCAAACAAAAAGAGTGAATGATAGAGTTGAGATTATTGTGAACGATAATGGTAATGGTATTCCTGCTTTAATAAAAGAAAAAATCTTCCAGCCATTCTTCACAACCAAACCAACAGGGCAAGGAACAGGATTGGGTTTATCATTAAGCTATGATATTATAAAAGCACATGGCGGCGAAATAAAAGTGGAAACAAAGGAAAGGGAAGGAAGTGAGTTTATTATTATGCTGCCTTTAAATTAACTGTAATGAAAAAAACGTTTATCCTGCTTTGTCCGTTATTGTTTTTGTTTATCAAAACAAAAGCACAAAATAATTTGCCGCCTGTTTATGAAATAAAAAGTGATACCATCCCAGAATTTTTTCTTGACAGTACATACTGGCAAATATTAGCAGACCAGAATAATAATCTGATTTTTGAACAGGTACGACAGATTCCATTATCAAATAACTTTAACGACATTCAATCAGCAAAAAAATTTTTTAAAAAGCCCTGTTATACTTATTGGTATCGCTACAAAATAAAAAACATGCTTAATTCTACAATAAGAATTTGTGTTGGTTCTATTGCGCCGAGAGCAGATTTTTATTTTGGAGATAGCAGCGGAACGTTCAAACATTATCGCACGGGATGGAACTATAATTTAGAAGAAAAGGATGGCTTTAAAAAAGCAAATTTGGTTCCTGTAGAAATAGCGCCGCATGAAGAAGTGATTGTTTATTTCAGAAGATATCAATTAATAAAATCTAACCCTGCCAATCTTCAAATAAAAATCAGCAATGCATATTATGCTATGAAGAGTGAGCTTGCTGAGTACGACATAGAATATTACGGAGGTGAATTTGCAGTTCCGCCATTCTTTTTAGGCTTATTTATACTGGCAACTATTTTTAATATTTTTTTCTTTTTTGTAGTGAAAGAAAAAGTTTACCTGTATCTCTCACTTTTTCTTTTTACATTCAGTTTCTCTGGTAATTCAACCATTACTGAAGTTTTATTTCCTACAAGCTATATTGTTCCTATTGTACTCAACCGGTTTGTTTTTCTTTCTTCATTTTTTCTGTTACAGTTTGTAAGATATTATTTTAAAACTTTCACCGTTACACCGAAATGGGATAAGGCTGTTCGCATCCTGGGCGTTTTATTGTGTGCTTATTATTTGTTTAATGTAATATGGGGACACAATTTACCGTTAGCTGATAATATCATTTCAATCTGGCTGGGAGGCTTGCTGTTTGTCATTTTACTCGTTACAGTATTTCGTGCAAGCAAAAAACGAATGGATAAGGCGGCAAAATTTTTTATGATAGCCGTAGTCCCGTTTCTTATATTAATGGCTTTTTTACTGATACTGCTTATTGCAGCCACTTTCTTAAATGTAATGACCGTTTTAGATAATTATAGTAAATGGGGTGAGCTTGCCATATACAGTTTACTGGCTTGGGCTGCCATAATATTTTCATGGGCTCTTTTTGACAGGTATAATGCGCAGCGAAAGGAAATGGCACAACAGGCTATTGATAAAGAAAGAGAAAGAAATGAATTAATTAAGAGGCAAAAAGTAGAACTTGAAATACAAGTTGCCGAACGTACATCAGATCTAAAAAAATCGCTGGAAGAACTTAGATCCACCCAAGCACAACTCATTCAATCAGAAAAAATGGCAAGCCTTGGAGAACTCACTGCTGGCATTGCACATGAAATTCAAAATCCTTTGAACTTCGTTAATAATTTTTCTGAAGTAAATACAGAACTGATTGGTGAATTGAAGGCTGAATTGGCAATTGGCAATATGCAATTGGCAATAGAAATAGCGAATGATATTGAATCTAACGAAGAAAAAATAATCCACCATGGTAAAAGAGCCGATGC
>JBBRAD010000028.1:0-58772 GCA_038207175.1 Chitinophagales bacterium | reverse complement strand
TGCAACTTTACAGGCAGGGGTATTTGTATTACAGATAAAATAGGGCCAACAGGTAATTACTATGGGTTTACTATAAGGTTACCGGCGGGCAGCGTGCAGGCAGCGTACAAGTACCGTCTCTATATGGTCTCTATAATGTCTCTATAATGTCCCTATAATGTCTCTATAACAATTGGATGAAAATGAGCTGACAGGGTATATTTTGAGAAACACTGATTGTTAATAAATGTAAAGAATTAAGTTAATAAAAATTCCTGTAAGAGCGAAGGAATTTTGTTTTTTATTTTTATAGTTCTTTTGGCCTGACGCGAAATGGCTTCTTTGAAGGAATCTTTTTTAGACAGCTTCTTAGTTCACCGCCTGATAAATAAAGTGCTGAACGTACAGGTGTGCGACGCAACCGGAGCCAAATAATAGTACTGCAGCCCGGCTCCAAAAATTCTTCCGCACATTTCTTTTCCCCACTATACATTTGCAGCCCGAAACATTCTGCAAATGAAAATAATGAAGTTTGGCGGCACCAGCGTAGGCAAACCGGAACGTATGCACCAGGTGGCGCAACTGATAACAAATGACAGTGAACCAAAAATTGTAGTGCTCAGCGCATTGAGCGGTACTACCAATGCACTAGTAAATATAAGCGGCTGTATTGCCCATGGTGACAGGGTTTCAGCCAAAAAGAAAATTGCTGAACTGGAGAATCATTACCGCGGTTTTGTGCTTGCACTTGTGCACTCACCGGAGGCGCAGGCAAAGGCAAATGCAATTGTTACGGAGCATTTTGAATTCATGAATATCATTTTAAAAATATCTTTCAGCGAAGCGCTGAATAAGGACATCCTTGCGCAGGGTGAACTGCTGAGCACAAAATTATTCTGCGCTTACCTTGAAGAGCAGGGCATTATTCACCTGCTGATTCCCGCACTGGAGTTTATGAGTATTGATAATAATGAAGAGCCGCAGATTGGCAGCATAAAAGTAAAGCTGAGCCAGTTGCTGCAGCAAAACCCAGCCAAACAATTATTTATTACACAGGGTTATATCTGCCGCAATTCAAAAGGTGAAGTGGATAATTTAAAACGCGGCGGCAGCGATTATACGGCATCACTTATTGCAGCAGCCATCAAAGCAACTGTATGTGAAATATGGACGGATATTGACGGCATGCATAACAATGATCCGCGTATAGTGGATAAAACCGTTCCTGTTGAGCAATTGAGTTTTGATGAAGCAGCCGAGCTTGCATATTTTGGCGCCAAGATCCTGCATCCCGCATGTATATGGCCCGCGCAAATGTACAACGTGCCTGTAAAGCTGCTGAACACTATGCAGCCCGCCTCAAAGGGTACAACTATTCAGCAGGATGCAAACAGTGTGGGTGTAAAAGCGGTAGCCGCCAAAGATGGTATTATTGCCATCCGCATAAAAAGCAGCCGCATGTTGCTGGCGTACGGATTTTTAAGAAAAATATTCGAAGTGTTTGAAAAATATAAAACATCCATTGATATGATCACCACTTCCGAAGTGGCGGTTTCTGTAACAATAGATACGGATATGCACCTGAAAGAAATTATTAAGGAACTAGAACCCTTTGGCACCGTAGAAGTGGATACGGACCAGGCTATTGTTACCATTGTAGGTAATGAAGTTGCGCAAAGGCCTGATGTAATGAAAAAAGTTTTTGAAGCGGTAAGCAACATCCCGGTGCGGATGGTAAGTTATGGCGGCAGCAGGCATAATATTTCGCTGCTTATAGAAAGCAGTTACAAAAAAGACGCATTGCAGTTATTAAATAAAGTTGTGTTTGGGCTTTAAAGAATTACAGCAAAGTTGTTTCTTAATCAGGGGCGAAGCATTTTTCCGTGCCCTCCGTGCCTCCGTGGCGATTTTAAAAAATGCATCAGCAGATAATAAGTATTTTCCTCTTTCTAAAAAGCAGTGCTTACAGATTTTACAATACCATCTAACTGCTGCACAAAATAAATTTTTTTGTTCTCTATGTAATCCGGAACAAAAGAAGAAGCGTTTAATTTTACGGGTTCAAAAATAAATTCGTCGGCAATTCTGAAAGAAGGATCAGATAAATTATTCAGGAAATCATTCCTGTATTTCAACAGAAGGGCGGTAAAATGATACATGGATTCAAAGCCTTTAAACACCATATCGCCAGCCCTGCCTGAATATTTTAATTTATAATCCCTGGAAACAGTGCTTATGGCATTATTGTTTTTTGAAAAATTATAAGGCGTTGAAAAAACAACCTGTACATTGCTGCAATCATCTGCTGACAAAGCTTTCAGCCCATCCCATGTAGGCATGCCCATTACCGTGGTTTCATAGGTAAGCGCACTGTTGTTTAATGCCTTTACGAGATTTACACCAAAATTTTCATCCAGGCTGCCGCAGATAATTATATTCTGCTCTGTGCTGTCCATCAATGGCAGCAGGTTTGCTTCAGTAAAATTATCCGGCAGCTCAATTACCTTATATTTTAAGGCGTATGTTTTATTGTCCATTGCTGTAAATTCATCTTTTATCCTTGTTTCCATACTACCTTTACGTGTTACAAATATTAATTTTCCTACGGGAAAATTTTTCTGTACATATTTATAAATGCTTTCCACATGGGTTTTTAGTGTGGAATTGAGCATTACAAAAAAAGGGTTACCGGTTACATAAGCATCATTTGGATAAGTGGCGGATATAACGGGGATATTTTTACTGAATGCAAAAGCTGCTACAGCTTTTTGCTCCGGTAGATTGCTGAATGATGCAATGATCAATGAAAAATTAATCGTACCCATTTCTTCAGTAAGCGCATCAATTGGTTTGCCCTTCGCTTTGGTATCATACACATACACGTCAATATTTGCACCCTCTTTCTGCAAAGAATCAACTGCAAGCATGGCACCGTTATAAAAGTCAAGCCCCGGAACCATATATTTAGGCATATTGTTGTTGGGTAATTTATAATTGAAACCATTAAATGCAGAATCAATGTATAGTGGAACCAGCAATGCAATTTTCAGGGGGTTTGCGGTATCTGCAAAAGGGTGCACACTATCAGCCTGGGCAAATGGTTTGGTTGAAATTAAAGAAAGAAGAAAAATAATGAAGGGCAGTTTCATTTTAGGGGTCATAGAAAATAATTATGTACCGAAAATACAAATATGATGCCTATTCCCATTCAATAGTTGCGGGTGGTTTACTGCTGATATCATATACCACACGATTTATGCCCCGTACATTGTTTATAATTTCATTGGAAACATCAGCTAAAAATTCATAGGGCAGGTGCGCCCAGTCTGCCGTCATGCCGTCAACTGAAGTTACAGCCCGCAGCACCACAGTATATTCGTAAGTTCTTTCATCACCCATTACTCCTACGCTTTTTACAGGTAATAATATAGCGCCTGCCTGCCATACTTTTTCATAAAGATTGTGTTCTTTCAGGGTTTTTATATAAAGATGGTCTGCATCCTGCAGCAGTTGTACTTTTTGCGGTGTTATTTCTCCCAATATGCGGATGGCGAGACCGGGGCCGGGAAACGGGTGGCGGTTGATCATTTCCTTTGGTATGCCAAGTTCAAGCCCCACTTTTCTTACTTCATCTTTAAATAAAAAACGCAGCGGCTCCACAAGCTCAAGATGCATTATTTCGGGAAGGCCGCCAACATTGTGATGCGATTTTATGGTTTGCGAAGGGCCGTGGACACTCATGCTTTCAATCACATCAGGATATATAGTGCCCTGGCCCAAAAATTTTGCCTCCTTCACTTTCAGCGCTTCATCATGAAAAACATCAATAAATAATTTGCCGATGGTTTTGCGTTTTTCTTCAGGATCAGTTTTACCTTTTAAAGCATCATAAAATATTTTTTTTGCATCAATGCCGGTTACATTCAGCTCAAGTTGCTGATAGGTTTGCAGCACCTGCTCAAATTCATTTTTTCGCAGTACGCCATTGTCCACAAAAATTCCATGCAGCCTGTTGCCAACTGCTTTGCTGATAAGGGTTGCAGCTACCGTACTGTCCACACCGCCGCTTAAGGCCATAATCACGTGTGCAGTGCCAATTTGTTTTTTTAACTGTTCCACTGTTTCCTGTACAAATGCGGCAGGCGTCCAGTTTTGGCTGCATTTGCAAACATCCACCAAAAAGTTCCGGATTATTTTTTTGCCTTCTGCAGAATGATATACTTCCGGGTGAAACTGGACGCCGTACAAAGCATATGTACCGTTTGAAGTTTTTCTGAATGCCGCTACGGGTATGCTTTCTGTGGTGGCAAGTATTTCAAAACCGTCCGGCAGTTGTGTAATTGAATCTGCGTGGCTCATCCAGACCTGTGAATTGTTGATTACATTGCGTAGCAGCATATCTTCTTTTATAACCTGCAGTTTCGCCCTTCCAAATTCCCTTTTGTTTGATTTGTCAACCCTGCCGCCAAATTCTTTTGCCGTAAGCTGTGCACCATAGCACAAACCAAGAACGGGTATTTTTTTAATGAGTGCAGGAATATTAACGGTGGGTGCGTTTTCATCGTTTACACTGAACGGTGAACCGCTTAAAATTATTCCTTTCAGGCTCTCATCTGTTTCAAAAGCCTTATGATAGGGGATTATTTCGCAATAAATATTTGCTTCTCTTACTGCACGGGCTATTAACTGTGTAAACTGGCTGCCAAAATCAAGGATGAGTATTTTCTCTGTCATAAATTGCTGCGAAGGTAATTGAAAACAGAAAATATCCTGCGGGTTAAGATTTTTGTGAACATATATGCGGTTTACCACTTATATAAAAGAATAATACGGGTTAGCTTAAGATTTTTTAATTTCATTTTCTAAAACAGTTATATGAAAAAAATATTCCCACTGATAATACTGTTTGCAGTAAACTGCTCGTGTAATTTTATATGGAATAAAACAGTGGATGGTGATGGCAAATTAACTTCGGAAAACCGGAATGTTTCTGTAAAACCACATATTGAATCAAGGGAAAATCTTGATGTGGAAATTATAGAGGGCGCACAACCCGGTGTAAAAGTAGAAGCTGATGAAAACCTGCTGCCGTACATTATTACAGAAGATGACGGTGATAAATTAGTGATAAAAACAAAGGACAACACAAGCCTTTCATCACCCAATAAAATTAAAGTGTATATAACCACAGACAAACTGGAAGATGTGGATCTGGAGGGCAGTGGAAATATTACCGGCACCGGAGAATTTACGGGTGCAGATCACCTGAAACTTTCTATTGCCGGCAGCGGAAATATTTCCATCCAGGTAAATACGCCAAAAGTTACATCGAGCATTGCCGGCACGGGCAATATTATCCTGGCCGGGGAAACAAAGGATTCAAAAATTGATATTGCGGGGGTGGGTGAATACAAAGCAGAAGAATTAAAATCGGAAAATGTGGATGTACGTATAGCCGGAAGCGGCAATGCGCATGTGTTTGCGGATGTTTCGCTTGATATAAATATTGCGGGCAGCGGCGATGTATATTACAAAGGCAGCCCATCTGTACAGCAGCATGTGGCAGGCAGCGGAAATATCAGGCAAATACAATAATTTTTTTGACCCGGCTGCAGTAAAGGAATTAAGCTTTACTTGCGTCGCACACTTGTACATCCGGTAATATTTTCGGCTTTAAGGGAATTATATTTTAAGCAGTTTTACTTCACCAGCCTGTAAACCGGGTAACGCAGATGTTCCGGTTCATAATAAGGTGAATGTTTATATACAAAATCTAATTGAGCATCTGCTGATGCTGCAAAAACCGCATCTGTTTTTTTCCTTTCTTCTAACTGCTGTTTTATTTCGGAATGCTGCTGCAAATATTGCGCCGCTACATCTTCCCACCGGTAGTTGCTGTATCCTTCTTTCTGCAGAAGGATGGCGTCAAAAAAATTCCAGCTAAAAAAGCTGTCATCACCCAAAGGCTCAAGTGTTTCTGCTATATACCTGTTGCTTCGCTGGTGCATGTAAATAATATAATCGCCTTTTAAAAAATGAATGGCTGCTGTTGATGAACTTAATTTTATATCATAATTATAGTGGTGTTTTTCATAAGGCTGCGGATAGCTTTTGTAATCATCAATATGGTAATATTCCACTTCAATGGTTGTATCATTTGCAAACCGGTTCATCTGCACATCATTTATTTTCAATCTTTCAATTACATCCTGCCATCCCTGCGGAATGATATATGCTTTTGGTTTTTCAACCATTACAGCAGGCGTATAAGTATTGAAATATTTTATCTGCTTCTCAAAAGGTTTTGAATGATCGTAAAACAATCTTGGCATGCCTGTTACTTCACTTGTTTTCGTTCCTGTTTTATAACCTTTGAAACTAATGTATTCAAACCTGGTTGTGTCTGCCAGCCAGCTTAATGCAAACTGCTGCTGCTGTTCCATATCTTCAATTGATTTTTTTCTTTTTTCAATAATTTCCTTTGCATTAAGGGAAGCCTGTTCCATAATGGTCTGCATAAGCGCATACGTGCTTAAAACCCTGTCGGCAAAAGGCTTCAGCATATGTGTTTCGGGTATGTATGCGATAGTTTGAAACAATGCGGCATAACCGCTGCTGTACCTTGGGGGGTCATAAAATGCTTTCCATCCTTTGTCCGGACCGGCTTCTTCAAAATTTACATAAGGGCACATCGGCCAGTTTTTTTGCTGCATACTTTTATACACAGCGGGGTCAAAAATATCATGCACAAATGCACCGATTTCTCCGCCAAGTTTATCATGCTGGGTGGTTATTAAAGTTATGGTGTGCTGGTAGTCTGCGCCGTCACTCACATGGTTGTCAATAAAAATGTCAGGTTTCAGCCACTGAAAAATTTTTTCAAATGATTTTGCGTCTTTTGAATCTGCTTTTATAAAATCCCTGTTCAGATCAAGGTTTTGCGCATTGCCGCGGAAGCCATAGTTATCCGGGCCGTTTTGGTTGACCCTTGAGAAACTGCTCCTGTTAAGGCAGCCGCCAATATTATATACGGGGATAATTGCAAGCACCACGTTGTCCGGAGCTTTTATTTTGGCGGAAGCAATATCGCGCAGAAGCATCATACTTGCATCTATGCCATCCGGCTCGCCGGGGTGGATGCCATTGTTTATGAGGATAACTATTTTATTTTGCGAATGCCATTGTGCGGGATTAAATTTTTTATCTGTACTGAACATGGCAAGATGGAGCGGGTAACCCGCATCAGTGGTGTCAAAAGCTTTTAAAGAAACAGTGCTGTAAAGCGCATCAAGCTGTTTGTAAAAGCTGATGCACTGAAAATAGTCGGCTGATTCTTTTTTATGGCTGATTTCAAAAGGAGTGGGGTTATTTTGAGCAAATAACCCTGTTACAATAAAAAGTTGTATAAATGCCGGTATTTTTTTCATATATTGTTTATTGAATCTAACCACAAAGTAATGGAAAACAAATACAGGATCCTGCTTGCGGAAGATGAACCCAAATTAAGCCAGGCAATACAGGAAGAATTGGCCCGCAATGGATATATGGCTGATGTGGCGTATGACGGGCTGGTGGCAGAAAGAATGTTTGCACAGCATAATTATTCCCTGGTACTGCTTGATATAAACCTGCCATACAAAAACGGGTTGGCCTTGTGCCGGGAATTCAGGGAACGAAATAAAAAAATACCCATTATTATGCTTACGGCTTTTGGTGAGCTGCAGGATAAAATAGATGCCTTTAACCTTGGTGCTGATGATTATATAGTAAAGCCATTTCATTTTGATGAACTGTTTGCGAGGATAAAAGTTTTTCTTAAAAGATCAGCACATTCACCGGAAGATGGCGAAAAAATTGTGATTGCAGACCTGGAAATAGATATGAATAACAAAACCGTAACGCGTGGCGAAAAAAATATTAATCTTACAGCAAAAGAATTTGCACTGCTACTGCTTCTCTGCAGGAACAGGGACAGGGTAATCCCTAAAAATGAGATACTGGAAAAAGTTTGGGATCTTAACTTTGACACGGGTACGAATACCATCGAAGTATATATAAGTTTTTTGAGAAACAAGGTTGACAAACCCTTTGAAAAAAAGCTCATCCATACCAGGCCGGGGTTTGGTTATTATATAAGGGAGGTGCCACTGCCATGAACCTGAGGCTGCGATTTGTAATCATACTTACCCTGGTGGTATCGCTTATACTTATTATATCCATCATAAGCATCTATTTTCTTTTTTCTGATGCACGCAACCGGGATTATCAAAAACGGCTATGGGCAGAAGCTTACGTGGAGTATATCAATTATTACCATATTAAGGAAATAGACAAAAGCAGTGCGGAAGAATTACAAAATTATTATCCTGCGAACCTTGCAGATATTAAAACCATTTTTATCGCTGATTCGGGAAAAATACTTTTTACAATACCCGATACACTGCATTATGTTATTAACCGGGATTTGCTCGCCAAAATAAAACCCGGCGGCAAATATTTTTTTAACGACGGTAAAAATGAAGCAGCGGGGCTTTATTTCAATATCTCAGGCAGGGGCGCATATGTAATTGTATCATCTTATGACAAATTTGGAATTGCACGGCTTAACAAACTCCGTCTAATTATGTTTTTTGTAGCATTGGGGGCAATAATTATCATCGGCATCTTTTCGCTTTTTTATGTAATCCATACAACCGGACCGCTTGTAAAATTAAGTGCTCAAATGCGTCATATTACGGAAAACAACCTTACCCAAAGGTTTAAAGTACGCAGGGAAAAAGCCGGTGGCAATGAGATAGTTCAGATGGCACTCAACTTTAATACTATGCTTGACAGACTGCAGCAGGCTTTTGAAATGCAACGCAGTTTTGTTCATCATGCATCACATGAATTAAGGACACCACTAGCCTCAATGCTTGCGCAAACTGAATCTGCACTGAAAAAAGAAATGACCCCGGCTGAGGCAAAAGAAGTATTGCAATCGCTTAAAGAAGATCAGCATGACTTAATTGATCTTACCAACGCACTGCTCATGCTGTCCCAGTACGAAAGGGTTTTTTATTCTTCCGACTGGCCTTTGCTGCGCATTGATGAAATACTATACGACAGTATAAGTGTTTGCAAAAGAATGTTCCCAAACATGAATATAAATGTTGAATTTTTGGAAATCCCGGGTAATGAATCAAATCTAATGGTAAAAGGAAATGAAAACCTGCTGCGTTCTGCATTCCGCAACCTTATTAAAAACGCTTTCCAGTATTCCGATGATAAGAAAATTTCTGTATTAATTAAAACAACTACGGATAATATAAACCTGTATTTTGAAAATCATGGTAAAACATTAAAACCTGCCGATGCTGAAAAATTATTTTTACCTTTTTTCAGAGGGGAAAATGCGCAGAAAAAAAAGGGCTTTGGTTTGGGGCTTTCTATAGTGGAAAGAATATTGCTGCTGCATAATGCCACTATACAATATGAGGCAGCGGACAATGATATCAACCGTTTCCACGTTTTATTTGCCAGGCAATAAAAAACCCATGTTATTGCTAACGCGGGTTTCCTGTATCATTATTAAAACCAAAAATAAATTATGCTTTAACTGCCGTCTTTTTTGAAAGCTTGCTTTTTAAATTTGCCGCTTTATTTTTATGTATCACGCCTTTTTTCGCAAGTTTATCAATCATAGATACCACAGATGGCAGTTGCTCAGTATATGCTTTTTCATCTTTTGAAGTTTTCAATTCACGGATAGCATTACGGGTGGTTTTACCGTAATAACGGTTTCTGTCCCTGCGCTTTTCTGCCTGGCGTGTATCTTTCTTTGTAGCTTTATGGTTTGCCATATTTTCTTTTTTCGGACGGCAAAGGTAAGGGGATGAATTGTAAATCGAAAATTTTAAATCTAAATTTTGTTTTCCATTTGCGGAAAAGGCTTTTATTTACAGTGCGGATGCAATCAATTTATAACCTTAATGACCGATATTTGCTCACAATTCAAGTAAAGAGGATAAAATGCCATTATGAAGGATTTTTCATACATCACAAGCCAGCACCCGGCTTTTATTGAAAATTTATACAGAGATTTTATTAATAACCCGGATTCAGTAGATCCTGAACTGAAAAAGTTTTTTGAAGGGTTTGATTTTGCTGTTTCAAGTGCTGCTGCCATCATAAACGGAACAACTGTTTCTCTCCGTGAAACAAAAGCGCCAGAAGTTGCGCCTGCTGATTTCGACTGGATGCGGGAAATACGTGTGTACAGGATGATTCTCGGTTACAGGAACAAAGGACACCTGATTGCAAAAACCAACCCTATCCGTAGCCGTAAAGACCGCGGCGCCAACCTGGACATTAATTTCTTTGGTTTAAAAGAAGAAGATCTTGATCAAACTTTCCAGGCCGGTAACCTGATAGGGCTTGGAGCAACTACGTTGAGAAATATTTTGCACCACCTGCAAAGCTGTTATGCGTCACATGTAGGCATTGAATTCAAATACATCAGTGAGCAGCCCAAAATTGACTGGCTTACCAATGAAATGGAGCGGAAATTTATTGAGCCGCTTCCTCTCGAAAAAAAGAAACGCATACTGGAAAAGCTGAACCAGGGCGTAATGTTTGAAAAATTCCTCCACACAAAATATGTAGGGCAAAAAAGATTCTCCCTTGAAGGCGGTGAAACAACCATCGCTGCATTAGATGCAATTATTAATATAGCTGCTGAAAATGATGTGCATGAAGTGGTAATAGGCATGGCGCACCGCGGCAGGCTGAACATCCTTGCCAATATTATGGGTAAAACTTATGAGCAAATTTTCAGTGAATTTGAAGGTACTGCCAAACTGGATCAAACCATGGGCAGCGGCGATGTAAAATACCACATGGGTTATGGCAGTGAAGTGAAAACACACGCTGGCTATACAATGCATTTAAAACTAATGCCCAATCCGTCGCATCTTGAGGCTGTTGATCCCGTTGTAGTGGGTTTTGCAAGGGCAAAAGCAGATGTTTTATATAACAGCGATTTTGATAAAATACTGCCAATACTTATACATGGCGATGCATCTGTGGCTGGTCAGGGTATTGTATATGAAGTATTACAGATGAGTGATCTGCAGGGTTATTATACAGGTGGAACCATTCATTTTGTAATTAATAACCAGATTGGTTTCACAACAGATTTTGATGATGCACGCAGTTCAGATTATTGCACCTCGCTTGCGTCTGCTGTTCAGGCACCGGTATTGCATGCAAACGGCGATGATCCAGAAGCAGTAGTAAAATGTGTAGAGATAGCTACGCGTTACAGGCAGGAATTTAATTCCGATATTTTTGTGGATATGGTTTGCTACCGCCGCCATGGGCATAATGAAGGGGATGATCCAAAATTTACGCAACCGCATTTATATGCTTTAATTGAAAAACACCAGAACCCGCGTGAAGTATATACCAATTATCTTTTGCAAAATGGCGAAGCTGATGCGAAAGATCTTGCAAAAGAAATGGAGAAAAAATTCTGGGCCGATTTGCAGGAACGTTTGGATGAAGTAAAACAAAACCCGCTGCCTTATAATTACCAGGCTCCAGAAATTGCCTGGAAAAGTTTACGCAAAGCCACTGCTGACGATTTTGACCAGTCTCCTGTTACTGCAATTAATGAAGCGGGGCTTAAAAAAATATTTGATGCATTAATGACCTGGCCTGCTGATTTTACCCCCATTAAAAAAATTGAAAAGATTTTACAGGATAAAATAAAACTTTTCAGTGCAGAAAATAAAATTGACTGGGCTACAGGTGAACTGCTTGCCTACGGCAGTTTATTACTCGACGGACAGGATGTGCGCATGAGCGGGCAGGATGTTCAGCGTGGCACATTCTCTCACCGGCATGCTGTGCTGCGGGATGAGAATAATGATAAATCTTACAATCGTTTAAGCAGGATAGAAGGAGCTGCCGGCCAATTCAGGATTTATAATTCTTTGCTGAGTGAATATGGCGTACTTGGTTTTGAATATGGTTACGCGCTTGCAAACCCTAATGCGCTTGTAATTTGGGAAGCGCAATTTGGCGATTTTTGTAACGGTGCACAAACAATGATTGACCAGTTTATAGCTGCCGGCGAGCAGAAATGGAACCGCATGAATGGTATTACCTTGCTGCTGCCGCACGGTTATGAAGGCCAGGGCCCCGAACACAGCAGTGCAAGAATGGAAAGGTTTTTACAAATGTGTGCGGAGCTTAATTTAGTGGTTACAAATATTACCACATCTGCAAATTTCTTTCATGCCTTGAGAAGGCAGCTTGCATGGCCTTTCCGCAAACCATTGATTGAGTTTTCACCAAAAGCAAACCTCCGTCACCCCGGCAGTTACAGCCATATAAGTGAATTTACTTCCGGTGGGTTTAAAGAAATTATTGATGATAATTTTGTTACTGATCCGGCGCAGGTGAAAAAAGTTTTGTTCTGCAGTGGTAAAATTTATTTTGACCTGGCGGAAAAACAACAGAAAGAAAATAAAACAGGTGTTGCCATCATCCGCATGGAACAAATATATCCTTTGCCTTTAAAGCAACTTGAATCATTATATAAAAAATACAATAAAGCTATCTGGTTCTGGGTGCAGGAAGAGCCTTTAAATGCAGGCGCGGCAACCTTCCTGCAAATAAATTTAAAGGGCATGAATTATGGTGTTATCAGCCGGCATGCAAGCGCATCAACGGCGACAGGTTTTACTAAAGTACATAAACAGGAGCAGGAAGAAATTATTGAAACAGCATTTTCGATTTAATGATTTGGAGAAGGAATAGATCAACAAAAACAGGAATGTACAAGAGTGCGACGCAACAAAGATGAATAGAGATATAAAGCCGGTTACAAAATTTTTCAGAAATTTATTTTATGATAGAAATTAAAGTTCCGTCAGTTGGAGAATCCATAAGTGAAGTAACACTTTTAAAGTGGGTAAAAAAAGATGGTGAATACGTTGACCGAGATGAAGTAATTGCTGAACTGGAAAGCGAAAAAGCAACTTTTGAAGTGAACGCAGAACAGGCAGGCACTTTAAAAATTATTGCTAAAGAAGGCGATACTTTGCAAATAGGTTCTGTGCTTGCGAATATAGATGAATCTGCTGAAAAACCTACTGTGGCTGAATCCACACCCGTTGTCGAAGCCCCCAAAAAAGAAGAACCGAAGCCTCCTGTACCTGCAGTAGCTGTTTCGAATGATGTAAAAGCAACGCCTGTTGCATCTGCAATTATTGCTGATAAAAAAATAAACCCATCTTCCATTACGGCTTCAGGCGCTGGTGGGAAAATAATGAAACACGATGTGCTGGAAGCATTGTCTCATCCCGGAAAAAAAGCTTTTGAAGGCCGGGAATTATTTACACGCAATGTGCGTACAGAAAAGATGAGCAACCTGCGCAAAACCATCAGCAGGCGGTTGGTAGAATCGAAAAATACTACGGCCATGCTCACCACTTTTAATGAAGCGGACATGACGCGTATCATGGAAATACGCAAGCAGCATAAAGATAAATTCAAAGAGATACACGGAGTAAACCTTGGCTTCATGAGTTTCTTTGCAAAGGCCTGCGCTACCGCATTAAACGAATGGCCCGCAGTAAATGCATATATTGATGCAGATGAATTAACCTATCATGATTATGCAGATATAAGCATTGCAGTAAGCACACCACGCGGCCTTACTGTTCCTGTAATTAGAAATGTTGAAAGCCTTTCTATGGCTGATATTGAGAAGAAAGTGATTGAGCTTGCCGGTAAAGCGCGTGATAATAAATTAACGATGGAAGAGCTTACAGGCGGCACATTTACCATTACAAACGGCGGCGTATTTGGAAGTTTAATGAGCACACCCATTATCAACCTGCCGCAGAGCGCCATTCTCGGAATGCACAAAATACAGGAACGGCCGATGGCAACAAACGGCCAGGTTGTAATTAAACCAATGATGTACCTGGCATTGAGTTATGACCACAGAATAATTGACGGAAGGGAAAGTGTAAGCTTTCTTGTTCGTGTGAAAGAATTGCTTGAAAATCCTGAATTTTTATTGATGGGAAAAGACCCTGTAAAAGCTTTACTGGAATTATAAAAGCGCTTATATATTTTTTTATTTTATTACCGGCTTTATACCGCTGCTCAACATCGTTGCGTCGCACTCTTTTACTGTATCGCCACTGGCAGCGGCGTTTTCAGCTTATTCATCACTATGTACTTTCAATCTTATTTTAATACTTCAGTTTATTTGATTCAGCAGTATGATGGAAGTGCACCGCTTCATATTTACCTGAAAAAATATTTTTCACCAAATAAAAAACATGGCTCCAAAGATAGGAAATTTATCATCCATGCATGTTATTGCTATTTTCGTTTGGGCCGCGCACTGCAAAATATTACTTCAGAAGAAAGATTAAAAACTGCGTTTTTTTTATGTAACGCTGAAGCAGGAGAATGGCATATTTTGTTTAATGAAAACTGGCTGAACCATTGGAGTAAATTATTGAATGAACGAATAGAGTTTATAAAAACTGTATATAAAGATTTTGATATGCAGAAAATTTTTCCATGGCCAGGTGAATTGAGTGAAACTATTGATGCGCCTGCATTTGCCCGGTCACACTTAATTCAACCGGATTTATTTTTACGGATAAGGCCCGGCAGGAAAAATCAGGTAATTAAAAAATTACAGGACAATAAAATCGCTTTTAAAGCGGTCAGTAATACATGTTTATCTTTTGCCAGCACAACAAAAACTGATAAAATATTAGAATTGAATACAGAAGCGGTTGTGCAGGATTATTCATCTCAAAGAATTTCGGAATCCCTTGAACTGCCAATCTTCAACTTTCAACTTTCAACTTTCAATCATCAACCTTTAACTGTTTGGGATTGCTGCGCTGCAAGCGGAGGAAAATCAATTCTCGCTTTTGATGTTTTGCAAAATATTGAACTCACTGTTTCTGATGTCCGTTCCTCCATCATGCAAAATTTAAAACAACGTTTTAAACAGGCAGGGATTGAGAAATACAATTCATTCATTCTGGATCTTTCCAATTCACCATTCACTGCTCGCCATTCGCCATTTGATTTAATCATTTGCGACACCCCCTGCAGCGGATCCGGCACATGGGGCAGAACGCCTGAACAGCTTTGTTTTTTTGCAGAAGATAAAATTGACGGATATGCAATGCTGCAAAAAAAAATAATAAGCAATGTAATCCGCCATTTAAAAAAAGGCGGATATTTTTTATATATTACATGTTCAGTTTTTAAAAAGGAAAACGAAAGTATTTCTGAATTTATAGCCGGGCAATTGCATCTGCGGTTGATAAAACAGGAGCTGCTGAAGGGTTATATAATAAAAGCAGATACCATGTTTGCTGCATTGTTTCATTCACCTTTGCAGTAAGCACGGAATATTACCAGAAAAATATTTAGATCTATGTCTCAAAACATCATCAAAAAAAGCCCTGTTGATAACCTTGGTTATGGTTTTATAAAACCGCAGTATTTGCCAAAAGGGAAAAACGAATATTACCTGCGCAACCTCCAGAACAGGAGCGGCATACATTACAGAACCCTTACTACGTATGAGATTGAGGCGCTGGTGCGCAACCGTAATACAAGCGATGACTGGAATAAAATCCTGGTAAGCGATGCATTTAACCCTGAACTGGTGAAAAACTGTAAATTTTTCGGGTTGGTGCGCATAGGCAAACTGGAGCCCTGTTGCCTTGAATTCAGCGATTTAAAATTTGCTGTGGGGCTTTATAATTCTACTGTCATCAGTTGCGATCTGGGCGATAATGTAGTAGTGGATAATGTAAATTATTTATCACATTATATAATTGGCAATGAAGTGATCATTGTAAATGTGAATGAACTGGCCACAACTGATTATGCAAAATTTGGGAATGGCATTCTCAAAGACGGCGAAAGCGAAAATATACGGATATGGCTTGAAATATGCAATGAAAGCGGAGGCCGCAGCGTGATACCATTCAGTAACATGCTTCCCGGCGATGCCTACCTGTGGAGCAAGTTCCGGGATGATGATTTGCTGCTGCAGAAATTTAAAACCTTTACTGAAAATGAATTTAAAAAAGAGCGTGGCTACTACGGAAAAATTGGTGACCGCACTGTAATTAAAAATTGCGCCATTATAAAGGATGTATGGATTGGAAGCGATGCCTATATTAAAGGCGCCAATAAATTGAAGAACCTTACCATACATTCCGGTGCTGAAGGCAATACACAGATTGGTGAAGGCTGCGAATTAGTGAACGGAATTATAAAAGAAGGCTGCAGGATTTTTTATGGCGTGAAAGCTGTACGTTTCATAATGGCTTCGCATTCGCAACTGAAATATGGCGCAAGGCTTATCAATTCTTACCTTGGAAATAATGCAACTATTTCCTGCTGTGAGGTTTTAAATTCATTAATATTTCCGGCTCATGAACAGCATCACAACAATTCTTTTTTGTGTGCCGCACTGATTATGGGGCAAAGCAATATTCCGGCAGGCGCTACTATTGGCTCTAATCATAATTCAAGGGGCGCGGATGGTGAAATTATTGCAGGGCGCGGCTTTTGGCCGGGACTGTGTGTAAGCCTGAAACATAATTCAAAGTTTGCCAGCTTTACTATTCTTGCAAAAGGCGATTACTCGTACGAACTGAATATCCCGGTTCCTTTTTCATTGGTGAGCAACGATATTGAGAAAGATAAATTAGTGGTGATGCCCGCTTACTGGTTTATTTACAACATGTATGCGCTTGCGCGCAACGCATGGAAATATGGCGACCGGGATAAAAGAAAAGAACGGGTGCAATTTTTGGAATATGATTACCTGGCGCCCGATACAATAAATGAAATGTTTGCTTCACTTGCATTGTTTGAACATGCAACTGGCAAAGCATTTTATAAAAAAGAAAATGCAGCAAAGAATTTTTCCGGTGAACAATGCCGCGCAAAAGGAAAAGAGTTGCTGGAAAAAAGTGAAAGCATAATAAATGAACTGGAAATTGAAGCAGAAGGTTTTGAAAATGCAAAACGAAAAACAGTAATTATAAAAATACAACAGGCATTTACATTGTTTAAAAAAATGATACAGTTTTATGGAGCCATCCACCTGCTAAAATTTATTGAAGAAAATAATTTAAAAAACATTGAATCTTTAAACAGTGCTTTTCCTGCAAAATATACCCGCGATGAATGGATGAACACCGGCGGGCAATTGATACCGGCAGCGGATGTTGATTTAATAAGAAAGAAAATACGCGAAGGCAAAATTAAATCCTGGGATGCTTTGCATAATGTGTATAGCCAGTACGGCAGTAAATACCCGCAACAAAAATTATTGCATGCGCTGGCTTCTTTAAGGGAAATATGCGGAATGAATTTGCAAAAAATAAATGCGGTACAATTAAATCAGCTGCTGGCTGAAACCCTTGCCACCAAAGAATGGGTGGCAAATGCTATTTATGAATCAAGGGCAAAAGATTATGTAAACCCATTCAGGAAAATGGTTTATGAAACGCCGGAAGAAATGAATAAAGTGCTTGGCAAACTGAGTGAAAACAGTTTTATAAATGCACAAAAAACCGAGGCAAAAAAATTTTCTTTGCAAATTGCCGGAATTAAAAAAGTATTTAAGCTAACAAAATAGTATGAAAAAATATTTCCTCTTAACTGCTGCAAATTTTTTTTTTGCCTGTGCGCAACCGCCCAGAAATTTGACTGCTCACAATTTAAAAATGGCAAATTTAAAATTCCGGCAACGGGAGAGAACCCGGAGCTGATTATTGAAAGAAATGGTAATGAACAAATGGAAACCGGTGAGCAGGATGGCGTAAAGATGCTGTTTACTGTAAACTGGTTGAGCGATTGTGTTTATACCCTGCAGATAAAAAAAATTTTACGCGATGATCACAGCATGGGTTTTGACCCGGATATGATTATTACCGTTACCATTACGGACGTACATAAAAAATGGTTATTCACAAACATCAACAGCAAACAATTCAGATGTTGTTTTTAAATCGGAAGTAATAAAAATTGAATGACACTTTTGCTGAATAAAGTTATACAGCACAAGTGTGCGACGCAAGAAAGATGAATAGTATTACTTTAGTTGGGAACAAAAAAATTATCCATCAAATCATTATATGCCAAATATTCCGCTGGCCGTATTTGCCCCAGTCTTTTGTGCTTGTTTTTAATTGCCCGAGCAGTTGCGCATTATTTATTTTTTTTCCTTTTTTTGGCGCTGCAATATCTTCAGGTTTAACTTCTGTTAATTCTAATTTTGTTGCAAACCAGGTAGTGTTGATGCGCGGAATAGCAATACCCAGTATCATGCCGGGCAGGCCGGTAAAGGATTCCGGGCCGCCGCTTACAGTAATTTCATCTGTATAAAATGCAATTACATACACTGAATCCATAATGCGGCCCACAGCCTTGCGGCATTCAAAGCCCGTAATGGTGCGTGTGTCGGGGGTGATGCGCCAGTCAATTTTGCGCAGGCTGTCCTGTATTAAAAAACTATTTTCAAAAACATTTTTCAGGCTTATGGTTTGTGCTGCATTTATATCGTTATAAATTACATTATCAGTGGCCGGCCCCTGGAACCAATCAGGTAATTTTTGCGCGGTAACTACTTCCCTTCCCGGTTTGTACAGTGTTTTATCATCATCAAAATATAAATCAAAATAAGAAACATCGTACTGTGGCAGGCTTTTTTTCATGGACTGCAGCCAGTCATTATCATCATCTGCAAGGGCGTCTATTTCTTTATAGACATTTACTTTTCTTTCAAACTCAATTTTGCCTTTGGTAATAAAAATATCCTGTGCATTTAAAAAAGAAACAAAAAGTAAAGGGGAAAAAATCACAAATATTTTTTTCATGTGAAAGAATTTATTGGTTTGCCGTTGCTGCGTTTTTTGAAAAATTCCATACAAAGCTCAGCAGGAAATATCTTTTGATGGTTTGGTAATTGCTTTCCTGCAGCACATTGTTGCTTATGTCGCGTGAGTAACCTTTGTTTTGATCAAGGATATCATAGGCATTGAACTTAATAATACCCTTGTCATTCTTTAAAATTTTCCTTCCTATATAAGCATTCCAAAGGAATACATTATTGTTTTGCGTGAAGAGGTCTGTTTTCTGGCGTATATTAAAATCGAGTTCATTGTTTACTTCAAATTTCCAGGGCAATTGTACATTTAAACTCATGTTGTGAGATTGTGTCCAGTACTGCGTTTTAATGCTTGTATTTACAGAAGATGCGGAACTGTTGTAATTAAAATTATTATAGTAATAGAAATCATATTTTTTCTCTTTGTTTTTTCCAATGCCAAAACCTATGCCCGGAGCTGAATTGTTTGTAACATTTTTGATGCCGTTTACAATATTGTTGTAGCGTGAATTATTGTAGTTGATATTAATGTTAAGATTGGCATCTAATTTTTTTAATTTAATGCTGTACCCCAATCCAGCATAAGTGCTGTAATTGCCGTTTGCATTGATGTACTGGTAAACCGTTCTGTTTGAGGTATCAACAGTGGTGCTTGTAACAATGGCATTACCAGTGGTGGAAAAAGATCCATACATATAAATGCCGCGCTGGCTGAAAACTTTGTAAGAATTAAAATTGAAATTGATGTTATGTATAAACTCCTGTTTTAACGCAGGATTGCCGATTGTAATCAGCAGCGGGTTTGTGTTATCTGCAACAGGCTGTATCTGCTGTATGGTTGGCTGATTGGTTCTTCCGTTGTAGCTGATGGATAAACGGCTGTTAGGGTTGAATTTATAAACAAAATTTACCCGTGGGAAAAAGTTAGTATAATTTCTTGTGCTTACTGTATCGCGCAGCAAGTCAGTTTGTTTAAAATTGCTGCGCGCAATATCGGTTCCCAAACCGTAAACAATTTTTTTGCCGTTGTATTTAAAAACAATGCCGGCGGTATTGGTAAGCACATCAAATTTATAATGGTTGCTGAAAGTGTCATTCAGCAAATCATATTTTCCCGCAAGCGACTTATCATAAGATAATTTTTCTGCATCGCTTTTGCTGTTGCGGAAAGCATAGTTTAGTTCTACAAAAAAGTTTTTTGATAATGGTTCGGTATAAACGATTTTTGAATTGAAAGTGCCTGCACTGGTATTGCTTATTTTCCTTTGGTCAGTAGTATCGTTAGAAGTTGTTATACCTGTTTTATCAAAAGTTTTGATCACTGAAAATAAATAGCCGTCTGAATTATTTGCATTATACAGTTCACTGAGGTTGAGCGAAAGTGTGCGGCCCGGTTTTGTGAATTTTTTTCTCAAAAGTAAGTTGGCATTCAGATTTTTGTTATTGCCTGCGGAACTTGCATTGCGTATGCTTTGGTTCACTAAGTTTCCAAGGCCGTCAATGGATTCGCCGGTATAATTACTAAAGCCATTTTGAATGCCGGAATACCCGCTGGCAGTGAGTTTCATAGATGCGGTGCTGTCCAACTGCCATTCATACGTGCCGTTTAATGAATGGCGCTGCTGGCTTTTAAATGAATTGCTTGATTCCTTATTTACAAACACGGTATCGGGCAAAATAGATTGCGATATCGTATTGCCCTGTCCTTCGCTGTTTAATTTATTAAAACGGTAACTTCCATTAAGGCTTTGTTTGCCATCATTGAATTTATTGGAATAATTTAAACCTGCACTCCAGCTTTTTGGTATGCCTTCACCTTCATAAGATGAATTGTTGAGGTCATCACCATTGTTGTTACCGATAAAAAATGCGCCACCATCATCACTGAATTCCATGTCTGTACCCGAACCAAATTTGTTGCTTTCATCCCAGTCCAGCCCTGTTTTTCCTGTACTGCTCATTATTCCATAAACAGATAATTTCAGTTTTGAGCGGAACCGGTTTATCATTGCGCTGTTGTTCCAGCGGTCATTTAATCCGCCGCCAAGATCAAGTTTTCCGAAGTAACCTTTCTTTTTATCATCTTTCAGTTTAAGGTTTATTGTTTTTTGTTTTTGCCCGTCGTCAATTCCTGTGAAGGTAGCCTGGTCGCTTTTTTTGTCATATACCTGTACTTTGTCAACCGCATCGGCCTGTAAATTTCTTGTGGCAATAGTGGGATCATCACCAAAAAATTCTTCACCGTCCACCAATACCTTTTCTACTTTTTCGCCCATAGCAGTTATTTTTCCATCTTTATCCACCTGTATCCCCGGCAGTTTTTTCAGCATTTCTTCCACTGATGCACCTTCGCGTACTTTAAAACTGTCGGCCTTAAATTCAGTGGTGTCGCCCTTTAAGCGGATGGCCCCGATCTGCTGTTTTACAAAAACTTCTTTTAAAAGATTGACCGTTAAAGTCATCATTATTTTACCAAGATCGTTTTGCGATGTATTTGTCAGTTGAAGATGATCAACATAATCCGCATAAGTTTGATGTGTGATGAGTAATACATAATCCCCGGCCTGAAGGTTCTTCATTTCAAAATTACCGCCGGCATCGCTGCGGGTAAATTTATACAGTATGGAATCTTTTGAGCGTAGCAATGAAATAACTGTATTGGTAAGATTTTTTTTGTTGATGGTATCAGTAATTGTTCCTTTAATTGATGCGTTTTGCGCAATGCCCATGGAGTAAAATAATAAAATTGCTGCAAGAAGCAGTATTGGTTTTTTCATTTTGGTTGTAAAGCGTTTGAAGAATTAATGATATTGCAGACGAAATTGCATAAATTGTAAGAGTAATAAAATTTATCGTCCCTAATTTTACGTTAATGGTTATTATTGATGCGTGAACGGTTTACATGATGCTGTGTTCATTAAAGTATGCAGGTGCAAGGCGGGGAACGGTATCATAAAAACCAGAGACCGGTACATTTTTTTATAAAATAATTATTTAAAAGAATAAAACAGTGGATAAAAAATACGAAGACGTTCATTTTGTTGACAGCACAAAACCTGTATGGAATTATTCTTTATTTGCTGAAGAAGATATAGAAAATTTTCAGCGCGGCACACATTACAACCTGTATAGAATATTCGGCAATAAACAAACTGAAGTGCTGGATACACCCGGAACATATTTTTCCGTATGGGCGCCAAACGCAACGCAGGTAAGCGTTATGGGGAATTTCAACGACTGGGACAAAGTATCGCATCCGTTATTTGTACGCCTGGATTCTTCCGGGATTTGGGAAGGGTTTATACCCAATCTTTTATCGGGTGAATCTTATAAATATCATATTCATGGTTTCAACGGGATACGATTAGACAAAGGCGACCCCTTCGCGCATTTCTGGGAATTGAAACCGCTGACTGCGTCCATTACGTGGGGCACATTTCATGACTGGCATGATGATGAATGGATGAAGAAACGGAAAAAGCATAATGCGCTCAACGCACCTTACTCAGTATATGAAGTGCATCTTGCAAGCTGGATGCGCCCTGATAAAAATAATGAACATGCCTACAATACTTATGCGCAGATAACAGAGCGCCTGGTGCCTTATGTAAAAGAAATGGGTTTTACACATGTAGAATTTATGCCTGTAATGGAGCACCCGTTTGATGGAAGCTGGGGCTACCAGGGCACCGGCTTTTTTGCACCCACTTCCCGGTTTGGCAACCCGCAGGATTTTGCAGCGATGATAGATGCCTTTCACAGGGAAGAAATTGGTGTGATACTCGATTGGGTGCCTTCGCATTTTCCCTACGATGCGCATGGTTTGTTTATGTTTGACGGCACGCATACTTACGAATACGCAGATATGCGCAAAGGATATCACCCTGACTGGAGTTCTTATATTTTTAATTATGCAAGGGGTGAAGTGAAAAGTTTTTTGATAAGCAGTGCAAGGTTCTGGTTCGATCTGTTTCATATTGATGGCATAAGGGTGGATGCCGTAAGTTCTATGCTGCGCCTGGATTACAGCCGTAACGCAGGTCAGTGGGAGCCGAATGAATTTGGCGGCAACGGAAACCTGGAAGCGATAAAGTTTATAAAGGATTTGAATGAAACGCTTTACCGGGATTTCCCCGATATACAAACCATTGCTGAAGAAGCCACTGACTGGCCAAAAATAAGCAGGCCCATTTATGACAGTGGTTTGGGATTTGGCATGAAATGGATGATGGGCTGGATGCATGATACACTGGATTATTTTAAAATGGATCCATTGTTCCGCCAGTTTTACCAGGATAAATTTTCATTCAGTATGATGTATTTCTATGATGAAAATTTTATGCTCCCTTTAAGCCATGATGAAGTGGTGCATGGCAAAAGCCCCATGCTGTATAAAATGCCGGGTGATGACTGGCAAAAATTTGCCAACCTGCGTGTACTGTACACCTATATGTTTACACATCCCGGTGCAAAACTTTTATTTATGGGTGATGAATTTGGCGCCACCAGCGAATGGAATTACAAAAGCGAGCTTCAGTGGGAGCTGCTTAATTTTGCAAGCCATGCCGGCATGAAATTTTGCGTGCAGAAATTAAATGAACTTTACCGGGGCGAACCTGCATTGTATGAAAAACAATTTGAGCCGGGTGGTTTTGAATGGGTTGATTTAAACCACAGGATCGAATCGGTACTTGTGTATAAACGTAAAGGCGATAAGCCGAAAGATGATGTGCTGGTAATATTAAATGTAACGCCTGTTGTGCGCATGGACTGGGAAATACATGTAAAAGGAAAAGAAAAATGGAAAGAGATTTTTAACAGCAACGATAAAGAGTTCTGGGGCACAGGCGATGTATTTAACCCCGAAATAAAATCGGAAGCTGTAAATGAAACTGAGGACTGGTACAAACTAAAAGTACATTTACCGGCATTGGCTGCAGTTGTGCTTAAATGATTTTTTAGCTGCATAAAATCAGGTTATCATATCAATGCCATTCATCTTTTAGAAGATCCCTGAAAACGATTCAAAGGATATATAACTTTTTTTTTAATTATTTCTGCAATTATTAAGCGCAAAAAATAGATCCGCCCTTGTTTCTCTACCGTTTTATTACTTTGAATTATCCCCACTATTTCGGACTGTAACTTATTTAAATGCTTTTAAAACATCTGTTTTGCAGAAACAATTTGCAGTTCATATTATTTGAGGAATGGAAAATAATTACCTCCTCAAAAATAATCTTGTTCCTTTCCAAACATCTTTATCATTTCCTTTATTTCCTCTCTTAATATCCTGTGAACAAGATTTTCTCATCTTGTTCTCCTTTCTTTAATAGGAGTGCTGTTATGTAAAGCTTTGTGTTTTTTGGAGAGGCTTGCGGTATGTAGTCAACAATATATTATTTATATTTATTATATATCTATTTTAGTATTTTAAGGAATAGACGATATAATCAAATAAAAATATTTTTAGTATTTAAAAATATATTATAAATATTTAATAAACAATATATTATATTAATTAATTATAATTTTGGTATAATAAAAATATATTACAACGCAACTATTTTGACCTTTTTTTGTCCATTTTATAAAAAAATACAATATATATTAATATTAAAGCTTAAGTTATTGATTTATAATTAATTATTAATATTAACTACACTTAAATTTTGTAAATTAATACAAATACTAAATTATATTGTTTTATAAATAGTAAAAACTGATGCCGCTACTTTTTTAGCTCCTTTATTTTGGAATAATTTTATGAGAATTGCGAAAGAAACCAGGCAGTTATTGACTACTTTAGAGGATTGGTGGTTTTTAGTAAAAATGAAAAACAGTCCCTTGCGAAAGCAGGGTACAAAAATTGCTATAATATTTCACCCCTGATTTTGCACAAAGTTAAATTCTGCTTAATGCAATATACTTTGGCACGTAACGTATAAGGGAAGAATACTGCCGGTAAAAAAATTATGGGTATTATTGTTTGGGACAGCTTGCAAAGTAGATTTTTTATAAAACTTATTATAGCATTAACTTTAGCGTAATGAAGATTAAATTAACTGCGATTGTTTTTTTTATTTTTTTGATAAGTGCTAATGCTCAACAAAGGCCCTATTATACCCAATACATCCTGAACAACTTTATTATTAACCCTGCGGTTGCAGGTATTGAAAATTACTGGGATGTAAAAATAAGCCACCGCCACCAATGGGTGGGTCTGAATGGTGCGCCTGTAACCACATATATTACCATTCAGGGGCCTTTGCAAAAAAGCGGTTCAGCAAGGGAAACACCTACTACGGTGCACCCAACCGGTGAAAACCCCCGTGGAAAAGCATACTGGCAAAATTATGAAGCCGCTGATCCGCATCAGGGCATTGGTTTTACCCTATTAAATGATAAAGCAGGGCCGCTAAACCGCTTTGCTGCTTACGCTACTTATGCATATCACCAGCCTGTATCATTGCGTACTACCATTGCTGCCGGCATTTCAGCAGGCATACAAAATATGCGGCTGAATGCGAATGAACTTGATTTTGGCACGCAGTATCCTGTAGATCCAGCTGTGGCTGGCAGCGGTTATCTTAATAATATAAGGCCAGACATCAGTGCTGGTATATGGGTATATTCAGCAAATTATTTTTTGGGCTTATCAGCGCAGCAGATTATTCCTGAAAAGATAGGTTTTAATAGCGGGAAGATTGGCGGTGACAGTGTAACGCTGGTTCATGGTAAGCTTGTGCCGCATCTTTTTTTCCAGGCGGGATATAAAATGCTTTTGAGTGATGACATTAGTCTTTTACCGTCAATCACGGTAAAATATGTAAACCCGGTGCCTTTAAGCATTGATATAAATGCAAAGCTTCAGTACCAGGATTTTCTTTGGATAGGCGCTTC
Organism: Chitinophagales bacterium; assembly: GCA_038207175.1. Taxonomy (GTDB): domain Bacteria; phylum Bacteroidota; class Bacteroidia; order Chitinophagales; family Chitinophagaceae; genus JBBRAD01. Next base: position 32,950 of record JBBRAD010000028.1, on the reverse strand, counting down.
TGTAAGGCCAAAGGATGGCTTTGCTGCAATGTTTGGATTAAATATCAACAGTACTATTAACATTGGCTACTCTTACGATTTCACCACTTCACGTTTAAATACGGTAAGCAGCGGAACGCATGAAATACTTGTAGGGTTCCTGCTTGGAAATAAATATGGCGACTGGTGCCCGAGAAATTTGTGGTAAGTTTATTTTATTTGTATTCATATTCAATATGTCCAATAAGCTGTTTTTGCTTATCAAAGCAAAGCTCTTTTTGTTTAAGCCCATTGGCACCATAAGTATATTGCCAGGTAAGGTAAGCCCCGGAATTTTCGGGTATTTGCGTGAGTTGTGAAAGATTGCCCTTATCATCATACTCAAACAAAAAATCAGGCAGCAGCCTTTTTGCTTTTTTATTAAACCGTACAATATCTGTTATCTGGTGTTTATCATTATAATAATAATAATAAGTCTCAATTTCTGTATTCTTCTTTTTCCAGTGCTCTTCGGCAATATTTCCCTGTTCGTCTGTTACGAACTCTATATTTGTGGTATCAGTTTTATCTTTTATGCGCAGCATATAAGCAGGCGTGTTGCCATTATAATGCCATTCATGAATTTCCTCTGAATAGCTTTTCATAAATGTATCATTGGTGTTTGTGGTAATATTTAGAATACTATTATTGGCATCATAGGAATAAAGCGTAGTGCTGCTTACATAGCCGCCTGTATCAACGGTTTTGTTTAAATGGTTATTGGTGTAATAATTTACTGAAACGGATTTGCCCGCAGACGGGCTTGATGCAGTGGTAATAATCCTCCCGGTATTATTAAGTATTTCCTGTTCTACGGAAACGCCTTCAGAAAGCTGGTTATCATTATCAAAGCTTTTTGCAGATACTGATTGTATATGGCTGGCGCGCAAAAGTGTATGCTGTTTGTTTCCCTGCTCAGTAGCAATAATGTCATTATAATAATACTGCCCCTGTACAAAGGGGGCGGCAAACAGGAAAGCCAGGAAAGAAAAAAATAATTTCATTCAAATAATTTTTTTTCAAAAGTAGCATACTGCTGTGCAAACGGCAAAAACGGTTTTGTTAGTATGTATTGCCGCGTTAACATAGTTCTGTATTTTTAGAAAAAATTTTACAGCTTGTCCCATTCCAAAGAGCGCACCAAAAAAATTTGCTTAAACTGCAACGCACATGTTTATGGAAAATATTGCCATATATGTGGGCAGGAAAATATTGAGCCCAAAGAAACTTTTTGGGGATTGGTTACACATTTTGTATATGACGTGATTCATTTTGACGGGAAATTTTTTAATACACTTAAATATCTTTTATTTAAACCGGGCTTTTTGTCGCAGGAATACCTGCGTGGGAAAAGGGCCAGCTACCTGCACCCGATACGTATGTATGTTTTTACTTCGGCGATTTTTTTTATTATTTTTTTTACATTTATTTATAAACCGGGTTCCCTGCCTGTTTCTGAAGCTGAACTGGCCAATAAACCCGTTATGCTGATTGATTCTTTGAAGAAAAAATTAAATGCTGTACCGGATAGTTTACAACGAAAAACAATTCAGAAAGAGGTTGACAGTATTGAAAAACTTTTACAGGCAAAACCGTCAGGAAAAACTGCTGAAGGGGCCAATACGGCTGATTCGGCTAAACCGGGAAAAGCTGGGCCACAAATGGTAGTTGACTTTGATACCCTGCCATCCACAGTTACCGGTTATGATTCCATTCAAAACAATTTGCCGGAAGAAAAAAAAGACCGATGGTTTACAGGGTTTTTAAAACGCCGGGCTATTGTGCTTGAAGCCGAATATAGCAGGGACAAAGAAGGCTTTAAAGAAAGGCTTTTGGAAAAATTTCTCCATTCCATACCACAAATGATGTTTGTTTCACTTCCGCTTGTAGCGCTCATTCTACAGTTGCTGTACATCAGGCGGCGCAAACATTTTTTTTATGTAAACCATGTAATTTTTCTTATCTATGTATATACCGCTATTTTTATACTTATACTAATTGCCGATGGTTTTGGAGCGCTTTACAGCTTTTCAGGGTTAGATATTTTCAGCTGGCTGGATATAATTTCGGTAATAACTATATTTTTCTACTTGTACAAAGCCATGCGCAATTTCTATAAACAGGGAAGATTTAAAACCATCCTGAAATATATGCTGCTGCTTTTTTCTTTTCTGATTATAATTACACTCGTTATTTCAATTTTCTTTTTTACATCTTTATTACAAGTTTGAGATTATGGAAAACATAGAGAAATCTTTTTTAAAACTGGTGCAGATAATGGATGAACTGCGTGAAAAATGCCCGTGGGACAGGAAGCAGACCATACACACCCTGCGCTCAATGACTATTGAAGAAATGTACGAACTGGCTGACGCTGTTACAGAAGAAAACTGGAAAGGTATTAAGGAAGAACTGGGTGATATATTGCTGCACGTAGTTTTTTATGCAAAAATCGGGCAGGAACAAAATCAGTTTTCACTCGGTGAAGTAATTGACGGGATATGCAGGAAACTGATTGCCCGCCATCCGCATATTTATGGTAATGTAAAAGTGAATGATGAAGAAGACGTAAAAAAGAACTGGGAAAAAATAAAACTGCAGGAAGGTAAAAAATCTGTGCTCAGCGGTGTACCTGTTTCTTTGCCGGCAGTAGTAAAAGCGGCACGCATACAGGAAAAAGCAAAGCAGGTGGGTTTTGAATGGGACAATAAAGAAGATGTATGGGAAAAAGTAAAGGAAGAAATGGATGAATTGTGCGCTGCGGTAAAAAGTAATGACGAAAAAAATATTGAAGAAGAGTTTGGTGATGTGCTTTTCAGCCTTATTAACTATGCACGGTTTTTGCATATTGACGCTGAAAATGCACTGGAAAAATCAAATAAAAAATTTATACAGAGGTTCTCAAAAATGGAGCAGGCTGCATTGAACAAAGAAAAAAATCTTTCTGAAATGTCATTGCAGGAAATGGATGCTATCTGGAACCGGATAAAAAACGAAAATAGACTTCCTTGATACAGGTACTAAAAAATGCCACATACAGGCATGGCTATTTAATAATAACAGCTGCATGGCTGTACACTATTTCTTTTCTTTTTGCCAATTATTTTTCTTCTGCTTCATCACCACAGAAAGTTGCCGCAGCATTAGGCAATTATATTTCTTCAGCGGAAAAAGAGGTTTATGAAATGTTTGATGATACAGCCATTGTTAATGCACTTATCAGCGACAACCCTTCGCCCCAAAAACAAAACTTGTTTAAATACGATTTTGGTGTTTTCAGCTACCTGGTAAATGATATAGGCAACCCCGTGCAGTTATACTGGAATACAAACACAATGTCAGTAAATACTGATGATCTTAAAAAACAGGATGCAGGCTTTGTGGTTCATTACCAAAACGGATATTTTGAACTGATTAAAAGAAAAATAAACTGCGGAAACAATCAATACCTTATTGCCGCCCTGGTACCCATTCAGTGGCAGTATCCGCAGGAAAGCAAATATTTGAAATCAGGTTTTGCAGGGATTACAGGTACCGGGGAAAATTACAGTATTACTGAATATGAAAAGGGTATTCCTGTAAAAAATGCAAAAGGCACTGTTGTTTGCAGTATTGAAGAGAATGATCAATCCGTGCAGGAACAGCCTGCTTCCCTGCCTACGCTGTTTCGCATACTGGCTGTTGTTTTATTCGCATTATTTATTAATGCTCTTGCAAGGGATATTGTTGCTGAGAAAGGTTTCTTTAAAGGCTTTGCTTTTCTTTTTTTGGTGATATTTTTTCTCAGGCTGCTTACTTATTATTTCGCCTTCCCTTTCAATTTCCGCAACTACGACCTTTTTGACCCGCTTTCCTTTATTTACAGCTCCAGTTCACTGCACCCTTCACTTGGAGACCTGCTGCTGAATTCAATTCTTTTTTTCTGGCTGCTAAGTTTTGTAAAACTTAATAATGCAAAACTGTTTAAGAGGGATATAAGGCTTTCTGCAAAAACCCGCAACATAATTGCCGCCACCGCACTGTTTGCGCTTTCCGTTGCGGCATTTGCAGTTTCAAACCTTGTTACAGGCCTTATTACAGATTCCAAAAAAATATCTTTTGATGTTACCGATTTTTTTGGACTCAATTTATATACTGTAATAGGGTTTATCATTATCTGTTTCCTTTTTCTTTCTTTTTTTAATTTGTCGCATTTGCTTTTCAGGCTTTCTTTTCAATCGCAGATAACACGATTTTGGCGTGCAGTAATACTTGCATCTTCTGCATTATTATTATTAAGCCTTCAGCTTGGAACAAGCAGCGCCGGGCTGAACCTGATTATTATCGCATGGCTTATAGCTTATATGCTGCTGATTGAATTCAGGAAGCAGGATATTTCAGTCCCGCTGCTTAATTCTTCATTCTTTTTATTGTGGGCAATATTTCTTGTGGCTTCCGCAACGGCACTGGTAATTTATCAAAATGAAAATTTTGAGTTGCAACAGCGTAAAACAATTGCAGAAAAAATAAACGATATGCCCACCGATGGCGGCCGCGCTATTTTAGATGTCACCAATTTTTCAAATGAGTTCCTTGAAAAAAATTTTAACAGGTTTTACAATATTTACGCAAACAAGTTTATAAAAGACAGTATTGCAAATGAAAATTTTTCTGGTTACCTCAGCAAATACGACATCCGCATTTATACTTACGACAATGAGAACATGCCTTTGTACAATGAGGATTCTACTTCTTATTTTGCTATAAAAGGGATTATTTTCAGCCAGGGCAAAGTAACGAGCGATGATGGTTTGTATTATTACGAAAATAATTCAGACAGGTACAGTTATATTTATGAAAAGCAGGTTAAAGGGTATGATTCTGCACAGCCCGGATCACTGTTCGTGGTAGTAAAGCCAAAAGTTTATAAAAGTGAAGCGCTTATACCTGAGCTTTTCCGGAAAGAAAATGATGTGGCCAGCGATTTAAGCAATTACTCTTATGCAGTTTATAATAAAGGGCATATCATCCGCAACTTTGGGGATTACAGTTTTTCTGACAGCGTTTTACACACCAGCAACATTACAGAATTTGATTATGCCGCTGATACAAAAAATGGTTATAGTGAAATGTGGTACAATGCAGGGCAAAATAAAATTGTATGCGTAGTAAAAAAAGATAACTGGTTTGTAGAGTCGCTTACCCTGTTTGCATATATCTTCTGCATGTTCATTGCGCTGGCAGCCCTCCTGCATTTTGGAACGCTTCTCATCGGCACAAGGTTTAAAAAAGAAGAAATACAAAAAGTTTTCAGGTTTAATATCCGTACTCAAATTCAGGCAACCATTATTACCATCATCCTGTTCTCTTTTATTGTAATTGGAATAGCCACCATTTCTTTTTTTATCAGTGAATTCAATAAAGACAGTAAGGATAAACTTGACGACAATGCAAAAATAATGGTAAATGAAATTGAAGAGCGCATACACAGCGAGCTGGTATTTGATGATATGTTTAACCTGAATGATTTTAATTTAACGGGTGGTATTGAACGTAAAATTGCCGAGATTGCCGGTGTACACAATATTGATATAAATTTTTATGACCTTGCGGGCAACCTGGAAGTTTCTACACAGCATGAAATTTATGGTAACCAGATACTCAGCGGCAAAATGGAGCCCGCAGCCTTTTCTGCAATGCATGATGAACACAGGATAGAAATAACACAGGAAGAAAGAATCGGGGCATTCAAATATCTCAGTATATATGTGCCCGTGCGTGATGAAAGCGGCGCCCCGCTTGCATATCTGAATGTTCCATATCTTAATGCACAAACCGAATTAAGCCAGGAAATATCCAGTTTTCTTGTTACGCTTATTGACCTTAATGCTCTCATATTCATCCTTGCGGGAGCCATTGCTATTATGGTTACCAGCCGTATCACTTCTTCATTTACACTTATTGGTAACAGGATGAAACAAATAAGCCTTGGTAAAATGAATGAAGAAATAGTGTGGAAGAGCAATGATGAACTGGGCATACTGGTGGATGAATACAATAAAATGGTGCAGAAACTTGGTCAAAGCGCAGAAGCCCTTGCAAGAAGCGAACGGGAAGGAGCCTGGCGGGAAATGGCAAGACAGGTGGCGCATGAAATAAAGAACCCGCTTACGCCTATGAAGCTAAGCATACAGTACCTGCAGAAAGCAATTAACAATAATGCTCCTAATGTAAAAGAACTGTCGCAGCAGGTTGCCAATACTTTAATAGAACAAATAGAGCAGCTTTCAAAAATTGCAGGAGATTTTTCTCAGTTTGCCAATATTGCCAATGTGAATATCGTGAACTTTGATATTTCAGAAGTGCTTGCCTCATTAGTTAATTTGTTCAGCGCAGACAGCAATGTGCATATACAATGGATAAAAGATGCCGGCCGCTATATAATTTGTGCCGATAAAATACAAATGAACCGCCTGTTTACGAACCTGCTTAAAAATTCGATGGAAGCGGCTCAGGTGGATGGGCGGATAGATATTACCATTGAGCAAAGAAGGAAGGGAGGCAGTGTGATGATAGCGGTTGCTGATAATGGAACCGGCATTCCGCAAAATATGAGGGAAAAAATTTTTACACCCAATTTTACAACAAAGTCTTCAGGCACGGGTTTGGGCCTGGCCATTTGCAAAGGCATTGTTGAAAATGCCAATGGTCATATCTCTTTTATAACTGAAGAAGAAAACGGTACTACTTTTTTTGTAGAGCTTCCGCTTGCAGAATAAAATTTCAACCCCTGCTTTTATGCGCTGCATACAGCTAAGCTGTATCCCGATAGCTATCGGGATGCGACACAAGAATAGCTGCATGAAAATATGCAGCGGAGCCAAAAAGATAAAAATATAATCCATATATAAAAAATGCCTGCAACATTTTACTGCAGGCATTTTACAATCATTTATAAAAGAATTATTAATGCATTATTTCCACTTTTATTTTACCGGTGTTTACACCGTCCGTAGCGAGGAGAAAATAAAAACCTTTCGGTAGGGCAGAGGTATTGATTAAAGTTTTTTCAGCATTAACCTTCATTTGTTTTATCAAAACACCCTTTGCATCAAAAATTTTTATTAAAGTATTTTCTGTGTTAAACCTCTTTGTTTCGATGGTAATTTCTGCGTTTGCTGGAGAAGGATAAGCAAGCAGGTTAACAGCCTGTAACTCTTTTGCAGCCTGTGTTTCAGCAGTTGGCGCACCACCTGAATAAACGATTTTATATACCGCACCATTATCGCGCGACATAAAATATAAATTTCCATCAGGCCCCGTAGCCATACTCACATTGCTCCCGCCCACATTTGTTGCAAACACATGTCTTAAAGTATCGTTCAGGTCAAGCCGGTTGATCCAGTTGTTGCAGAGATCAAGGAAAAAATAATTGCCCTGGTATTTTACCGGATAATTTGTATTGGCAGGGGAGAAGAACGTACCACCGGTAATAGCACACCCGGTTTTATCAGGATCGCCGCTGTGGTTATACTGGAATAATGGATTTGTATAGGCGGGGTTATTGCTGCGGCCTTCTGCATTGGGCCACCCGAAATTTTTTTTGGATTCGGTGGCATCGTTTATTTCTTCCCATGTGCTAAGGCCCACATCATCTACAAAAATTTTTCCTGTTAAAGGTTGTACAGCAAATGTAAAAGGATTGCGCAGCCCATAACACCATATCCTTTTTTTCTGTTCGCTTCCCGTGTTGTAAGGGTTTCCCGGCGGCACAGAACCATCTGCATTGATGCGTAATAGTTTTCCAAGATAAGTATTGAGATCCTGTGAATTGGCCCCGTTTGCATTTTCGCCCACGGCTACATAAAGTTTTCCATCTTTTCCAAACTTTATGCTTCCCCCATTATGATTGGTGGCGCTGCTTAAAGGATCAAGATCAAGTACTGTTTCAATAGTGTTTTTTACCGCAGTATCGCCACTTGCTTTTACACGGATGATGCGGTTGTTAGAACCATCCGGCCGCGTATAATATAAATAAACCCAATGGGTATTTGAAAAATCAGGGTCGAATGTAACGCCCAGCAGGCCTCGTTCTCCGCTTGCATCCACTGAAAGGGTGATAAATGCCCTGTTGAGCAACACACCGTTTTTTATTACGCGCAGTTTACCCGTTTGCTCGCATACAAACAGCCTCCCGTCCGGGGCAAAAGTCATATTTGTGGGCGAGTTAATGGTACTTGCTACTGTTACCCTTGCAAACCCATTTGGAAAATTCTGTGCAGTTGAAATGAGAGAAATGATGATAAGTGCGGTTAATAAACCAGATGATTTCAATAACCTTTTTCTGGCGTGTGTAATGGTTGTCATGGTATTGGTTTTTGATAATTAATAAAAATGCAGTTATGAGCAAAACCGGTATTTATTTTTTTGATTGCTAATTTTTAAGGAATAATAAGGGGAGAAAAAGCAGCTCTGTTGTATAAGATTAAAAAACAAAAATTAAGCCAAATTACAAGAGCTTATAATACCAGAGTAAAATAATGAAAAGACCCGGATGACTTTTAATATGCCGGTTTTAAAAATTACGGGTTAAATAAAAAAATTAATCAGTAACCTTTATTAATATTACTCCATGCGGCGCTACCCTTGTTTTGAAAACATCATTAAATGCCCCAAGGTCTTTTTGCCGCCACAGATCGCGTACTTTTTTATTTGAACTTAGCATTAAACTTTTCCACGAAACGGAAATAGTTTGATAACTACCTGATAGATTAAAGATGCCCACCGCTTTATTGCCGTCTTCCAGATCTTTTACCCATACCCGGTAATTATCTTTTTTAATTTTTTGCTGCGCCTGTTTGCCAAGCGGATCCTGGTCAAGGGCAAGCACTTCATCATTGCTTAATAAATTAACCGTGAAATCATCCATCCTGCTTATATCGCAGCCGATCAGCAATGGAGCAGAAAGCAAACACCATAAACTTATATGCGTATATTGTTCATCCGGGGAAAGATGTGTGGGATGAAGGTTATCGCCCCATCCAACCTGGCCCACAATCAGCATATCCGGGTCATTCCAATGACCAGGCTGTGCATAAGGCGACATTATATCCTGCTGAAAGCCAATACTGCTAAGGCTTTCCCAGGTATCAGTGATATCACCCGTAGTACGCCAGCTATTGCCATCAACAACGTTCCCCCATTTCCAAACATCTTTCATACCATACTGGCAAAGGCTGTAATGAATATCCCTGGGTTGCGCTTTTAATGCAAGGTGCATTACCCGGTATGGTTTCATATATGCGGTAACAGAGGTATCTTTTTCTTTTGCATACACATCTCCATAACTGCACCAGTCATATTTTAAGTAATCAATTCCCCAGCCTGCATAACTGGTAGCATCCTGCATTTCATGCTGGTAGGATGCTGTATAACCGCCACATGTGAGTGTTCCGGGCGAAGAATAAATTCCAAATTTTAAACCATGCGTATGCAGCCAGTCGCCCAAACCTTTCATGTCAGGAAATTTTTCATTCGGAATAATTGTCCCATCTGCAGCACGTTGCGGCTGCTCCCACCCGTCATCAATATTCATGTAGGTCCAGCCGTGGTCAATTAAACCTTTATCAATTAATGCCTGCGCGGAACTTTTTACTTTTTCTTCGCTTACGCTTAAACCCCAGCAATTCCAGCTATTCCAGCCCATGGGTGGTGTAAGTGATAACAGGTTACCGGCTTTTACAATAAAAATCCTTTCATCTTTTCCGCGGGTATTGGAAACAGTAATATTCATTTTGTATTCACCTTCATTTGACAAGGAACCTGTTATAATTCCTGTATTTGCATCAAGGTATAACCCTTCGGGTAAATTGTTTATTGCATAATGCAAAGGCTTTTCGCCGGTTGCAGCAATTTTATATAAGAAAGGCGAACCGGGCCTGACACCAAAAATTTTTGCTCCGTTTATTTTTGGTATTAATGAAACAGGAGGAGTAAGAATGTAAGGTGTAACCGCTGAAACAGATTTTGTTTTACCGGTGTTTTTTTCTTTGAATGTAGCGGTGATTTCAATTCTTTTCCCTTTGGGAATGGATATATCCTTTGTAAGCGTCTGCAGCGCATTAAGACTGATTGCCTGGCTGTATGAGTTGATAGTTTTATTCTGATCACCATCTCTTGCAACTATGGTTAAAATACCTTCTAATTTTCGCTGCAGGCGGTTTTGCAGAAGAAATGTATTTTCATTTATTGCGGCTAATCCCACGCCGTCAATCAGGTCCATCATGCTTATCTTTGGAACAGCGCTGTAAATGCCACCGCCGCCACCGCCATCGTAAACACGCACTGCCAGTATGTTTTCTTTATCCCACCTTAGCGCTGCAGCATTTGCCGGTATATGATATTCTCTTGGTTCATTATATTTTGTATCATACCCCCCTGCATCCGTTGGAAATGCCCCTGTTTGTCCAATTTTTTCTCCGTTTAAAAAAGCTTCATCCACATCATCAATCTTAGCGAGATATATACGCAGTGTATCTTTCCAGTACGATTTAGCTTTTAATGATGCAGGCAATAGAAAATGGAAACGGTACCAGGCATACCCATTATAATCAGTATAGCCCTGCTCTTCCCATAAAATATCAGGTTTAACATTTGACCATGAACCATCATTAAAATTTATTTCTTTCCACTGCACATCATCGCCGGTTTTAAATTTTGCAGTTGACAAAAGAATATCCTGCTGTGCAGATAATTGTACAGCGCAGGCCAGGAGCAGGGGTATAAATATTTTTTTCACCGGCAATATTTTTTTTAGTGATGAGGTTGATTGAAACGCTTTGCTGTATGGGATTCAGGCATTTGTACAATTACGAAAGATCCGGCAAAACCTGCGGGATCTTTCTTTGAAATTTTCTGATTTTAAAAAATTATTTCCACATTACCAGTATAATACTTGCCACAATAAAGCCGGCTATATGATATAAGCCGTCAATTAAATGAAGCCCCAGCGGCTTTTTTTCATACAGGAAAGAGATACACATGGCAGGCACACCGAAACACACACTGAAGAATAACCCAAATTTCACGGCTTCGGAAATTCCATCTAATGGTATTATTTTATACATAATCGCGAGGCCCGTGCAAATACCAAATGTGATCACGAAACTTGTAATCATAATGGCACCCAGGCCTTTTTTCCCATCCGGGTTATTCATATCAATCTTTGCAAATCTTTGCCATGGTTTTGCAAACAACAGGGGGCTGTACCATAAAGCGCCTAATACAAAATAGGCAAGGGCAGCCACTGCAACATGCAGCCAGCTTAATTTTGACAGGAGGTCTGTGATCATGAGTTTTGATTTTGAGGGGTTATGAAAAGAGGAACGGAGCAACAAGTTCTGAAAAAAAAATGATTTTACAAATACAAAAGGGATGCAATGGTGCATCCCCTTTTCTTTGAGAGTGGTAAACGAAAACTACATTATATGAAAATCAACCTGGATATTTCCCCAGGTTATCGAAACTTTCCCGGACGGATCAATCATAAAAGTCATGTATTCACCCGGCGTGGAAGCATTGCTGCTGTTTACTTTTACACGAAGCGCATCATCAGCCGCACTGTATTTGAATGCGCCCCATTGCTGCCAGGTTTTATTAAAGATAATTGTCCATTCGCTGCCATTCATAATGGTAAACAAACCATATTTACCAGCAGGCAGTTTCTGGCCTTCTACCATAATATCTTTATCCGTTTCAAAAACAGTAGCTTCGTTAGCCCCCGTGCGCCAAACCTGCCCCGGTTTGGGTTCCACGTCAGTTCCAATTACACGGCCTTTTAAAACGGGCCGGCTGTAATCAATACTGATTGTGGCGCCACCGCTGATCATTTGTGTAACTTTAGCAGGCAGGCTGGGCCTTTTGGATTTATCATCTTTTCCCTGTGCGCATGCTGTAAGGTTTATTGCCAGCATTGACCCCAGGAAAAGCACTGCAAATATTTTTTTCATGGATTATTTTTTTTTGAAAGTTAATATAATTATCTGAAAGAAATATTTTTTCAGGACAAATGGCGGCAACCGGTGTTGCAATTCCGAAGTATTTTTAACAGAAGCGCACTTTTAGCTTGAATCAAAAAATAAAACTTGCATCATTGCAAAATATTTCAAATCTTTAATAACCAAAACAACCAACAATGGAACCAGCAACTAATGTTACTATTATTAAAGACACTACCGGCAACCCTGCCCCGCTTGGGCTTTTGGGGTTTGGTATGACAACCGTGTTATTCAACCTGCACAATGCAGGCATTTACGAACTCAATGCTATGATACTGGGCATGGGTATTTTTATGGGTGGCATTGCACAGGTAATTGCGGGCTACCAGGAATGGAAGAAGAACAACACTTTTGGTGCTACAGCCTTTACGGCTTATGGCATGTTCTGGCTTTCGCTGGTTGTAATTATCTTATTGCCCAATACTGCTGCGGGAGCAAATTTAAAAAGCAGTGAAACAGGCATGGCGTGGTATCTTTTCATGTGGGGCTTATTTACTTTCTTTATGTTTATCGGTACTTTAAAATTAAACCGCGTATTGCAAACTATTTTCTTTACACTCACGGTTTTGTTCTTCCTGCTGGCAGCAGCGGACTTTACAGGCAATTCTTCGCTGCATACTATTGCCGGTTATGAAGGGATTTTTTGCGGCCTGTCCGCATTTTATGGTTGCGTGGCGCAGGTAATAAATGAAGTGTATAGAAAAACTGTTTTGCCAATGGGGATGAAATAGATATTTATAAAATTATTAAAATAATTTTAAGATATTGCTGCGATTGAAGGGCCTCAGAAAAATGACGTTAATAAATTTACGTAATGGAGCGTTAAGCGATGAAGATTTTGAATAAAGAACAAAAAGTGTTTTATAACATTAGCTGAAAAGAAATTTTATGTTGATAGTAAGCTTCTTCATCGCAGTGGAACGCAGTAAATTTTAGTCATTTTTCCGCAGCCTTGACTTTTTTTTGTTAAGACAAAAAAGTAAATAACAGGAAATCTATTACTCAAACAGAATTACGGTCAACATTCACTTTTAAAATATACTTCAATGAAAAAACTGCATTTCATTTTTTCCCTGCTTCTTGCTGCATCAATAATTTCCTGCAGCGGCAATAGTTCTGAAACCTCCCGTGGCCCCGCAGATTTTAAAGGGCAAACCTTAAATATACTTTGCTGGGAAGGTTATGCGGATACACTTTTCACCACTGCTTTTGAAGAGAAATACGGCGTTACCGTTAAAGCAACATATTTTGGTTCATCAGATGAACTTACATCCAAGCTGCGCAATGGCGGCACTTCTGCTTATGACGTAATTTCCCCTTCCAGTGATGTGGCAGGCGAAATTGTAAGTGCAGGTTTGGTAGCTGAATTGGACATAAAACAACTTACGCAGTGGGACAGCCTTTCGCCGCAACTCCGCAACCTGCCTGATGTTTCAAAGGATGGTAAAGTGTATGGCATGCCATTTACCTGGGGGCCAGATTATTTAATTTATGATGCTGATGTAGTAAAAACAGCGCCAACATCATGGAATGTTTTTTACGACCCACAGTACAAAGGCAAGGTTTCTATATGGGATGATATCTCCAATATTTATCTCGCAGGGCAAATTGCGGGAGTTGATAAAACAGATAAATCTGCATTGTATAATATGAATGAAACACAACTTGCCGCTGCAAAAGATGCATTGATAAAATTAAAACCGCAGGTGCGCAAATACTGGGCAACAGGTGGCGAGCTTGATAACCTTTTTAAGAATGGAGAAGTAGCGCTGGCAGTGGGCTGGCCTTTAACCGTTGCGCATCTGAATAAAGAAGGCAAACATTTAAAAGCAGTAATACCGCAGGAAGGCGCTACAGGATGGATTGACAGGCTGATGATAACAAAAGACAGTAAAAATAAAGCGCTTGCATTAGCATATCTTAATTATGTAAGCCAGCCTGAAACGATGGCTAAAGTGCTTCAGGCAACCAATTACAATGTTGCCAATCCCGGCTCTGAAAAATATTTAACACCCGATTTAAAAGAGATTGCAGGCGCTTCTCAGTTTTTTGATAAACTTAATTTCTGGCAAAGGGTAAAAGACCGCAAACGGTATAACGAAGTTTGGAATGAAGTAAAATCTGCGCAGTAATTTTTTATGAACCAAACTTCAAATCTTTGGGCATCGCCTGTTGCGTTGTACGTTTGTTGTGACATGGGCAATATTCTAAAATAATAATAGCGTGTACCTACGGCACGCAAATACATTATTTAAATTATCTACCAATAGTTTGTCCCTAACGGGTCCATAAGTCAAATTCTGAAACTCGTGCAGACATTATATTTGCGGGGATTGTGAATTTTCAGGGGATCTTACCGGGGGCAATTTTTAAATTTGATGGGATTATTTATCTGTTTTATTTTATTAGTTTGCTTTTGACTGTTTTTTCAATATCCTTTCTTTGTCCGCAGATATTCAATAAAATCTCCTTTTACTTTTATCTTTTTTTCAGGCTCCCTAATAATATTTAATAATAACTCAGCATCTGTCATGGTGCCTTCAATTAACTTCCAGTCTATCTTTTTCTTTGAATTTAAGGACTGAAGCAAAGGGAAATTATTTTGCAAAACAATACCCCGGTTTTTGCCGGATACCCTGAACCGCTGCACCTGGTTGCTTTGATAAACAAGTTCAGCTTGCAATTGCAGGTTTTTTGGGGAATGATAAACGGTGATTGCCCATCGCATGGGTCAAAAATAGGCTAAATTATTTAGTAAAAAATTTTTAACCCTCCTTAAACCTGAGCGGGCTAAAGCCAGCCAGCAAACCGTAAAAGTCAAAGTGATGAAACGCAGACGCAGCAACACCGTAGAGCCGGTGTGTGGTTACCTAAAGAATATGCAGACTTGATTCGTGACAAAGAAGCAAATTACAGGCTAACCACGATGCATGAAAATAGCGAGCAACTTAGTCTGATAAAACAATTAGTTGAAGATAAAAAAATTAAGTGCGTGATCGATTCGATTTACCCCTTTACCAATAGCATCGAAGCTATATTGCATTTATCATCAGGCAGGGCAAAGGGGAAAGTAATTATAAATTATGAAAGAGAAGGATATAGATATACCGTTTTGTACATTGCCTTATGTATAAAAAGAGAGTGTCAAATAACTGACACCTTGGTTTGAAAAAAAGCGAATGTTTAAAGACTTTCTTCATACTTTTAAAGTCTTAAAACAAAAGAAATGACAAAAAAAGCATTAGTTATCGTAGATGTGCCAGGTATGACCACACAATAGTTTAATGATGCCTGGGACCATATGAAGGAATTAGGTCATCATTCACCCGATGGTTTGATACATCATTTTGCTGGCGAAAACGAAGCAGGTTTAACTATTGTTGACGTTTGGGATTCGACAGAACATTTCCATGCATTCGGTAAAATTCTAATGCCCGTTTTGGCCAAATTTGGTATTGACAGTATTACGTCCAGAGTGATGGCTATGCACTACATGCACAAGGTTGGCGGGTAAGCTGATACTTTATAATAAGTACGTTAACGTAGCAATCCCTGCATTGGCCTTTAGATTTGATACAGACCTAAAGGCCAAAAGTGGGTATTTACCCCTGCAATTACGCAAGCGGACGCTTGCGCCTGTCTTACTTAATAAAACTAATTCAACCAATCCTTTCATTCCGAAGAAATCACGGGCATTACTATACTTCCAATTTTCAGGTTGTGTAATAAAACCAGCTTGAACAGGATTAAGAATGTATGTATTATAAAGTTTTATCAAACATTTCCTGATCTTTAATTTTAATAGGCTTATTATGTTGTTGCCAAATTGGGCGAAGAATTATATTTTAAGCAGCATGAAATAATAGATTTTGATTATAACGCAGCAACCGAATACGGAAAAATACGCGCTGCACTGGAACAAAAGGTACACCAATAGGCCCTTTAGATACCTTGATTGCTTCGCATGTAAAAGCCCTGACCTTACTTTGGTCACTAATAATGAGAGAGAATCTGAGCGTGTTGCAGGACTGAAAATTGAAAATTGGGTCGGGTAAATATTGCGGTAAGACAGATAATAATTCAGTAACCCTTACCTATACCATCTCTGAAGAATATTTTTCATCATATTAAAAACCTTTCGCTCAAATCCAAAATAAAATGGAGTGTACTGATTGTTGCTGTTGCCTGGTTTTGTTTTGCGCTTCCGTCAAAATTATTTAATACGCCCACCAGTTTTGTTATCACTGATAAAGACGGCAATTTATTAAATGCTTCCATTGCAGGTGATGGACAGTGGCGTTTTCCTTACGATGAAAATGTGCCCGACAAATTTGTGCAGTGCATCACTACTTTTGAAGACAAAAGATTCTTTTATCATCCCGGTGTGGATCCCGTTGCATTGGGCCGCGCCGTATTACAAGATATAAAAAACAGGAGAGCGGTGAGCGGCGGAAGTACATTAACCATGCAGGTGATACGTTTGTACAAACAAAATAATGACCGCAATATTTTCAATAAATTTTCTGAAACGGTGCTTGCATTGCGGCTTGAATTTTCTTACAATAAAAAACAAATACTTGCTTTGTATGCATCCAACGCGCCTTTCGGCAGTAATGTGGTTGGTTTGGATGCAGCGTCATGGCGCTACTTTGGAAGAAATGCGAATGAATTAAGCTGGGGTGAAACCGCAGCGCTTGCTGTTTTACCCAATGCGCCTTCACTCGTGCATCCGGGAAAAAACCGTGATGAATTATTGCGCAAAAGAAATGAACTGCTTGATAAATTGGCTGCCAATAAAACGATTGATGCAACAACAGCCAACCTTGCAAAATTAGAACCGCTGCCCGGCGAGCCAAAACCCCTGCCGCAATTAGCGCCGCATTTATTAGACCGGTTTAAAAAAGATTATGCATCGCTTAAAAAAAACCATGCATCATCTTTAACGGCTGCGCAAACAACCATTGATAACAATTTGCAGCAGCAGGTAAACAATATAATTTTTCAGCATCATGAACAGTTAAAAGGAAATCAGATCAACAACGCTGCAGCAATGGTGGTGGAAGTACAAACAGGAAATGTACTTGCTTACATTGGCAATGTTTATGATCCTTCTGATTCATCTTTACAAAGCGATGTGGATGTACTTGCTTCCAAACGCAGCCCCGGCAGCACTTTGAAGCCTTTGCTGTATGCATCATTGTTAACAGAAGGAACAATGCTGCCACGCCAACTTGTTCCGGATATCCCTACGCAGCTTGGCGGTTATATGCCAGAGAATTTTGATTTGGGTTATGACGGCGCAGTGCCCGCAAACCGTGCATTGGCGCGGAGTTTAAATATCCCGGCAGTACGTATGCTGATGCAGTTTAAGTACCAGAAATTTTATGACGTGCTGAAGCAATGCGGCTTTACCACGCTTAACAGATCAGCTGATAATTATGGCATGAGCTTGATTCTTGGCGGTTGTGAAATTTGCCCTTATGAACTTGCAGGCGTTTACTGCAGCATGGCAAGAATGTACAATGACGAAAAGGCAAATAAAGAAAAATGGAATGGGGATGATTGGTTTATGCCAAACTACATAAAGATGACAGATGACAGAGGTAAGATGACAGAAAGAAAATCAATGTCAACTGTCAACCGCCAATTGTCAACTGCTCTCTTCGATTACACTTCTCTCTGGCATACATTCAATGCTATGAACGAAGTGATGCGCCCCGGTGAAGAAGGTTTATGGGGATTGTTTTCTTCCGCGCAGCATATTGCCTGGAAAACGGGTACCAGCTTTGGTTTCAGGGATGGATGGGCTGTGGGGTTTACACCAAAATATTGCGTAATTGTTTGGGTGGGTAATACAACAGGGGAGGGCAGGCCCGATCTTACAGGCATCAATACTGCTGCGCCAATACTGTTTGATATATTCCGTTTGCTGCCGTATTCAGATTGGTTTCAGCCGCCGTCTTCAGGTTTTATGTACATGCCCGTTTGCCATGAATCCGGTTTTAAAGCGGGCCCTGATTGTGTGGATGTGGATACGATTATGGTTTCAGAAAATGCAAAGAATGCACCGGTTTGCCCTTATCACAGGATCATTCATTTAGATAAAACCGGGACTTACCGCGTAACGGAAAATTGTATGCCGCCCTCTGAAATGCAGCACCAAAAATGGTTTGTGCTGCCACCCACCATTGAATATTATTACAAACAAAAACATGCTGATTACAAACCCCTGCCGCCGTTTATGCCCGGCTGTGCAAATGAAACATTAAAAACGCTTGATATTATTTATCCCGAAGAAGATGCAAAAATTTATGTGCCGCTTGAAATTTCAGGTGAGCGCGGCAAAACAATTTTTACTGCCACAGACCGCAATGCAAATGCAAAATTGTTCTGGCATTTGGATGATGAATATATTGGAGCCACTGTTCAGTTTCATCAAATGGCATTTAACCCGATGCCGGGAAAACATGTATTAACTGTTGAAGATGAAAATGGAGAAACAGTGACAAGAAATTTTGAGATATTAGAGAAAGGGAAGGGAGAATAATTTTTTATGATACCAGCTTTTGTATTTCATAGGATCAACTGTTGTGTCACTCACTTGTACGTTCTTTTTTCATAGGATCTTAGCGAGTCAAATTTGCAATTTTGACAATCATTGTAAGTTTTTTCTATTTAATTTCGAAAAAACATTTCATAATATTAGTTCTGGTTATGCTTAAAATTTGCACGTTATTAATAATGGGACTTTTTGCAATAAGCTGTAATTCTCAAAATTCGCTTTTGCAAAAAAAAGATTTTACAAAGAAATATTTTGATTCATTATCCAATAGATTTCCGGATGTGAACTTTACAATTTTAGATGATAGTACAATTGAATCAACCTACCAGGGGAATGATGTTAGGCATTCAATTGATAATACGTTTAAGGAATATCTGGCTGAACCAGATTCTATTCAAGGAATATTGCACAAACGCATTTTGGTCGCAGTTGAATTGTATGGGACAAGAGAAGATATTCAAGAGACCAAAATTATTCCAATAATAAAACCTGTTGAGTTTTTGGAAGACATAAAAAATGTTGCAAATAAAATGGGCGCAAAAAAAGAAGTTGAAGGTGTTTATGAAAAATACAATGACCAACTAATCATAGTTTATGCTGAAGATGCAAAAAATAGTATCCGGTATCTGACAAATGATGATTTGCGAACACTTTCTATAAGCAAAGATTCTATAAAGGCAATTGCAATAAAAAATTTAAGCAACCTTTTGGCTAATATTCAACGAGATGGTAGTAATGGTACTTATATGCTGACCGCAGGCGGGAATTATGAAGCAAGTATAATTTTACTCAATAATATTTTTTCCAAAGAAAGTTTACCTGTAAATGGGAATTTTGTTATTGCTATACCAAATCGTGGTATGCTTTTAATAACAGGAAGTAATGACAAAGAAGGTATAGAAAAAATTAAAGAGCTTTCAAAAAAATTATTTGAAACAGGAAGTTATCAAGTGTCAGAATACTTATACAAGTGGAATGGAAAAATATTTGAAAAGTATAATTAACCTCCGCTATTTGTAGTCAATGCCTGCATATGTAAATGAAAATATAACTCCAACAGATTGGCTTTGAACACGTGATCCTGTGCGCTGGCTTCACCAACAGCAAAGAATGTTAACGAACTTTTTTTGCTCAATAAAACTCCAAACGTACAAGTGTGCGACGCAACAGGCTATGCTATAAAATTATGCAGCCGGTATCAAAAAATTATTTCCATATTTTTATAGTAAGAATATGAAAAGAGGGTTTATCATTTTTAGTCTAAGCCTTTTTGCCACACCTGTAATGCAGGCGCAGCAGGAGTCGCCTGTATTTGGTAAAGTGGATATGGCGGAACTGCAGATGAAAGAATGCGCTTTTGAAAAAGATGCTGCCGCAATGTTTCTTTTGAATGAAGTAACTGCTGAAATAATAGTTGATAATTATTCGGGCGATGTAAAAATTAAATACGAGAGCCATATAAGGATAAAAATTTTTAATGAAAAAGGGTACGGTAGTGCAAGTATTGTAATACCTTATTTTGGAAACAATTCCACTTCAAAAATTACAGATATAAGCGCCGCAATTTATAACCTTGATGACAATGGGAAAATGACTGTTTACCAACTTAAAAAAGATGATATTTTTAAAGATAAAGGAGGCGGTAAAAAAGGAGTGAACAGTGTGCGGTTTACTTTTCCGGGTTTAAAACCCGGCTCTGTAATTGAATACAGTTATACAAAAATCAGGAAAAATTCTTCACATCTTGAGCCCTGGTATTTCCAGGATGAGATCCCTGCACAGGTTTCTTCATGCACTGTGATAGCCCCGCACGGGTCTGATATTCACGTGCATTTTGTAACACTGCAAAATGCCCAGGAAGATTCGCTTACAGAAGCAAAAGCAGCAGATAAAATGATGCTGCGCAAATACACCATGTACAATGTTCCCTCTTTCAGGATAGAATCTTTAATGTCTTCTGTAAAAGATAATTTGCAGCGTGCGGAATTTTTAGTGATACCGCAGGGAAGGTCTTTTTTCAGTATTCATTTTGACCCGTCGGCTTTATGGCCTTTATTTAATGCCGAATTGTTAAGCGCACCTTTTTTTGGGGGACAGTTTAATAAAGTTATTGAGGGCACGCAAAACACTGTTGATTCTATAAATAAGCTGCATAATGACGGGGAAAAAATAAATGCCGTATATGAATATGTAAAGAAAAATGTTCAGTGGGATAAAGAGCAAACATTTTATGCAGATGATATCAATGATGTATGGAAGAATAAAACGGGTAACAGTGCAGAGATAAACCTTATTATATTAAACCTTCTGCGCAAGGCAGGTGTTTATTCCTACCCGCTTTTAATAAGTACAAGGGAAAACGGCAGTCTTGATATGGGTTTCCCGAATATGGGGCAGTTTAACGGTGTAGATGTGCTTGTATCTGACAGCAACAGTAATTACGTGCTTGACGGGGTTTTGCAATACCAGAGTTATAAAATACCGCCATTTAATATCTTAAACAGGAAAGGGCTGGTGATTGATAATGATGAAAGCAGGTGGGTAACTATCGGGGATATAAGGCAATTAATGAATACTACAGTTTCAGCAAAAGGCGATGTGGACAGCAATGGTGTTTTACATGGTGAAGCAGTTATAACTTTTAAAGATTATGCGCGTGCAGAAAAAATAAAAGAAGAAAAAAGCCCTGAAGAATCGAACCAGGAAAAAGAAAAGGATTTTCTGCAGGGGGAACAGGTTGATTTTAAAATTGACACACTTAAAAAAGAAAATGAAAATGATATTTTAAAACCACTCCTGTATAAAATAAAGTTTCATTACACACTTTCAAATACGGGGGATATTTATTTTATCAACCCGTTTTTCTTTTCCATGTTCAGGAAAAACCCTTTTACAGATTCCGTAAGGCATACTGATATTGACTTTGGCTGCAGGCAGTATAATGCAGCCAGTATTTATATTACTGTGCCTAAAAATTTTTCCGTAGAAGACATCCCAAAAAGTGAAACAATACTTACTGAAGACTCATCCATTTTATTCAGTCATGAAGTTTTTAATACAGAAGATGGTGTTATCATCAGGAATGAATTTGAAATGAACCAGCCGGTTTTCACCAAAGAAAAGTATCTTTCCCTCAGATCTTTTTTTGAAAAACTGTATGCACTTTCAAGCCAGCAGATTGTATTAAAGAAAAAAGAATAGTTCTTTGTTTGCCATACCGCTTTACTCCGGAATCCATGTAAATTCCTGCATTCAGTTTTCCTGTGACTCACAATTCCCTCCATTCATGCAGTTTATCCAATTCCAGGATGGTGGTATTGCCGTCTTCGCTTTCTTTTGACATCAGTACAAACTTTGCATTCAGTTTTATTTCTTCATACGTATAAGATGTGCGCTGCAAAACTATATTTGAATACACATCATCAAAACCTTTTACCAGCACATACATTTCAAGATCTGCGGCTTTCATGTCTTCAAAATTAAAATCGCGCAGCGGGCTGTTTTCATCAATGGGATGCACCACCGTCCAGTTCATCGGCAGGCTGTCCACATGGCTGCGTTCCAACGTTAAAGAATAAAATTTATACACAGGCTTTTCATTTTCCTGTACCTGGAAACCTACCGTAACTTTTACTTCCACATCAGTAAGGGTATGGTTGTCTTTGTACGAAGCAAAGCGGAACATTAAAGCTGTGCCGTCATGAAAAGGGCTTACCAGCGCATGGTTGCTGAAAACAAGGTTTGCCACGGGTTTTGAGAACCTTCCGTAAATTAAACCGGTTGCAATGGCGAAGGATAAAAAACCGCTCATGGCTTCTATGGATGCAACAAAATTTGCCGCATCACCTACAGGGTTCACCCTTCCGTAACCCACGGTAGTAAAGGTTTCTGTGCTGAAGAAATAAATTTCTTTAATTTTTTGCCATCCTGTTTGTGCAATCATTCCCTGGAATTGCCCTACACCAACAAACAGGTAAATAAATGTATAAAGAAGGTTAATGGTAAGAAAAAATATTAAAATAACGGCGATAAATTTCCAGCGCGGCATATTGAGCATATTGTGAAAAATGCTGTACCGCTCCCAAACAGGGATGCCTGTTTTTTTTATATTAAAGGTTCCGTCTTTATTAATAAACCTGCCGCCCACACCGGATGCGCTTGCGCTGAACCCTGTATCGTTATTGCTTTTGAGAAACGGGCTGATGCGTTTATGTAAGGCCATGCTGTGATATTTATTACATCAAAACTAAACTTCTGTTTGAGTGTTTCCAAAAAGCTGGTTTCTTTTTCTGTAAAATAGAAGTTGTGAAAAGAAAAAACACAGGGCTTTGCGAATGATGAAAGAAAAACAGAACGCTAAAGTGTGCGACGCAAGAAGCGATGATAGCAGTAATGCTGCCCGGCCCAAAAATTTTCTATTATTTATTAATTCATTTAGTAACGTGCCCTGCGAATAGCTATTTTTGCTGCTCATAAAAATATTTGCAAAGATGATTCCTGTAAATGCTTACGCAGCGCAAAATGCCGTTACGCCATTGGCTCTGTTTAATTTTGAAAGAAGGGATGTGGGCCCGCACGATATACAGATTGATATTTTGTATTGCGGTGTCTGCCATTCTGATATTCACCAGGTGCGCAACGAATGGGAAAATTCCATTTACCCCATGGTGCCGGGACATGAAATTGTGGGAAGGGTTCTTAATGTTGGGCAACAGGTTACCAAGTTTAAAACCGGCGACCTGGCGGGTGTGGGCGTGATGATTGACAGTTGCCGTGTATGCAAACACTGCAAAGAAGACCTGCAGCAGTATTGCGTGGAAGGTATGACGGGAACATACAATACACTGGAGCGTGATGGTAAAACGCCGGCACAGGGCGGTTACTCCACACAAATTGTTACAGACGAAAATTATGTATTAAAAATCCCCGTTTCGCTTGACCTGAAAGCTGTGGCACCGCTGCTTTGCGCGGGTATTACCACTTACTCTCCTTTGCGCCATCTTAAGGTTGGCAGGGGAACAAAAGTGGGCGTGGTTGGTTTGGGCGGACTGGGGCATATGGGTGTAAAATTTGCATCTTCATTTGGCGCAGAAGTAACAATGCTCAGCACCTCAAAGTCAAAAGAGGCGGATGCGAGAAGATTGGGTGCGCATCATTTTCTTTTAACAACAGACAGGGATGCAATGAAACAGTATGAAAGTTATTTTGATGTGATACTGAATACTGTTTCAGCCAATCATTTGTATGAAACATACTTAAACCTGCTTGCGCTGAATGGAAAAATGATCGTGGTGGGTTTGCCACCTGATGACCCGATTTTAAAACCGGGAAAATTGCTGAAAAACCGCCGGAGCATTATGGGTTCAATGATTGGCGGCATAAAAGAAACACAGGAAATGCTGGACTATT
The DNA here is from genome assembly GCA_038207175.1 of Chitinophagales bacterium. Classification (GTDB taxonomy): domain Bacteria; phylum Bacteroidota; class Bacteroidia; order Chitinophagales; family Chitinophagaceae; genus JBBRAD01. The sequence continues at coordinate 8,926 of JBBRAD010000028.1, read as the reverse complement.
GCGCAGAAAATAATATTGTTTCTGATGTGGAAGTGATTTCTATGGAGTATATAAATGAGGCATACGAACGCATGCTGAAAAATGATGTGAAATACAGGTTTGTAATTGACCTTACCTCTTTGAAAAGCTAAAAAGTTTTAATGCAGGCTGAAAGGTTGCCTGCCCGAATAACTGAACGGGACAGTAATAAAGATACCCGATTTACCCACCCTTGTGGTTCCTTTTGCTTCCACCAGCACATCGGTTGAAAAAAATGTTGTAAGCGCATTTTTAAAAAGGTTCTTCATATCCACGGTCATTTTTGACGGTATGAAAAATTCGGATTTTTTAGCAATATGCATTAAAGTGTCCAGCACGAATTTGCCCAGGTAGTTATGCTCCACATATACATCACAATTCACGTTTTTTAAATCAACGCCGAAATTATTTGGATTAAAATAAACAAGATCCATGCTGATGACAGAATGATCAAAACCCAGGCTGTCAATTTTAAAATTTTGAATCCCGCGGTATTCAAAACTCTGCGGTTTCTGGCAACCTGTTAAAAAAAAAACTGCTGTGCATATAACTAAAACCGGAAAAACTTTTTTCATTACCTGAATTTGATTGCAAAGTAGGAGTAGAAAATGCCCCGGCAAAATTAAACTGTGCTGTGTACAGTTAATTTTTTTCAAATTTTAAAATATCAAAGCGCTTCAGACAGGATCAAGATATATGCTGCTGTGAAGAGAGCTTTTATTTAGCTCATATATTAATTCAACCATTTGCTACCGGCTATTGCCCTTGCAGCAGTATTGGCCATATCATTTATATTACTGGCTATTTTGGTAAGTGCTGCGCCCTTTATATTCAGGTCTTTTATGTCTGTAAACCAGGGATAAACAGGGTAGCCCATGCTGTTTTCAGCAACGAGTAAAAAATTCTGCAGGCTGAAAACAAAACCGCCAGTATTTTCGCCGCCACCTTTTATATAATTCAGGCATAAAATAAAGTTTGCTTTATCTGCTGAATTTACTAATTGTACATTTGGGTTTTTACTAAGCACACTGCTTATTGCACCGGCTATGTAGGTAGGTATTGGCAAAAAAACAAAGTAAGGATATATATTTTTTGGCGATGAAACCTCTTTCAGTTCTACTTTATTTACATGCACGGCATCAGTATAAACTAAATTAAATGTGGCCACCTGCTGGCTATTATCAAAATTCATAAGGTCTTCGTAATAACCTGAACGCACGAGCCGTTCAATTTTCTGTTTAAAAAAATCATTAAAAGCAGCATTTGTTAAAACCGCAGCGGGAATATAAATTTTTACAAAAGGGGTAGTTTTTGCATAACTGTTTGTAAGGGTAAAAAAATGGCCGGCTTTTACCGCCGCCACTGTTCCTTTTATTATTTTGCCAAAAGCATTGTACTGGCCGGTGCTGTCAAGCTGAATTATGAAGGTTTCTGCAGCATTTAGATCTTTAAAATAATTTCCTTTTTCAAGTCCTGCAATGCTTCCCATATCAAGGGTTACAAGGTTACCTTTTACCGCTGTGCATTTTGCTGTTATATTATTTGAAAACCCTGTGGGTGTTATACCCAATAAATTACCATTCAGTCTTGATGCTTCAAAATGAAATGTGGGGCTTTGGTTGTAGTGCTGTTTTTTCATCTCGGCCTGAATGCTGGCGGTGAGCTGCGATAGAGGAATATCAGCAGGATTATTTTTATAAACAGTAAGTAAAGCATTTGTAAAGGCCCCATGATGGTTGCCGTACTTGTCTGTTATTTCCAGCCCTTTTTCCACATCTGTAGTTGCCGACAAAGAAAGGAATTGTGAATGTAAGCGATCGGAGGGCCGGGGAATATTTTCGGGGTCAAAAATGCGGATGGCATCTTTTAAATTGAATGAACGGGTTAAAGTTAAACTATCATTTGGGTGTTCGAAAACGTAAGCAATTTCTTTTGACATGGCGGTGTCATCAGCCTCATACAATTCATTATATACCCTGTAATCAAGCTCGTCTGGCAGCCCCTTGCCTGCTTGCATTGCATCGCCGGTTCCATAAGTATTTCCATCCTGTATGAATGGGATACTTTGTAAAGGCATTGACTTTTCTGTTGCATAATCACTACTAATCCATGTATAGATATTATGGCCAAAAGGGATTATGTCCATTGGCAGGTTGCCGCTGAAACAGCAATCGAAAATGGAAGTGAGTATTACCTTTTTATCTACAAATTTGTTGAATATTTTTTTTATCATGGCATCTGTTAAAAGACAACCCAGGCTTTCCGAATAAAGGTCGCTCATCACCATGGCCTGGTTCATTCCCTTTTTTATGGGGTCTGATGTATTGTCCAAGTCCCAGGCCCAAACTCCATGCCCGGAAAAATAAAATACAAAAGCATCACCCGGTTTGCATTTATCAACCATAGCCATTAAAGCAGCAACCACATTTTTTTTAGAAGCATCTGCATCAAAAATGGTTTGGATATTTGCGCCATTATACCCAAAGCGGTTTATAAGCAATGCCTTCATGCTGTTTGCATCATTTACACAGCCATGCAGGCTATGATCGTTAACAACACCCGGCCAGTCATAATAATTGTTTATACCAACCAGTAAGGCATATTTTTGTTGTGCTTTGGAAATGAATACCGCTGAACAAAAAAATAAAAAAAGAAAAGCTCTTTTAATTTTTATCATACCTTAAAATATTGCTTAATAAATTTAAACTATAAATTATCAGCTATTATGAAAATATTTATGCTGGTTGCCGGAATGTTTTTTTTTACGGTACAATCTTCTGCACAGTACAAGTTAATTGATAGTTTGTACAATGCATTAAGAAAAGAAAAAACTGATACCGGCAAAGCAATTATTCTTTACAAACTTAGCCACAATTACCAGGTATTTAAGCCAGACTCAGCATTGCTGCTTGCACAGAAGGCTTACTCCCTTTCAATTAAAACTAATTTCTTAAAGGGGCAGTCCTGGGCTTTAAACCAAATGGCGGATGCATTTAACAGGATGGGTAATTATACGCAGGCCTTAGAATATTTTATCAGGCAATTAAAAATTGAAGAAAAAAGAGAAGACCCTTATAACATTGCAGCCACTTATATGAACATTGCCCTTTTATATAACAATGAAAAAGATGCCGGTAAAGCGGTCTTCTATGCATTTAAGGCGGATTCAGTGATTAAAAAAAATAATTTAGCCGAGCTTACTTTATACAACCTTTTGAATTTGGGGGAGATACTTGAAAAAGCAAATAAAATTCAACCCGCATTATCTTATACACTTGAGTGCTACCGGGAGTCTTTAAAGAAAAATGACAGCCTTATGGTGGGTACTGCATTAAATAACCTGGGCAACATTTATTCAAAAATGGGAAATACCGAACAGGCGGTCAGCAGCTATCAAAGAAGTGCACCTTATCTTGATTCGATGGGCGATGATAACACCCTTTCAGAATGTACATTGGGTCTTGCAAAAGTGTTTGAAAAAAAAGGGTTAACGGATTCAGCGCGGTATTTCGCCAGTCAATCTTATAAACTTTCATTTAATAATGAATTTCTTAATCATGCTTTGGATGCAAGTTCTTTTTTATCGCAACTGTATAAAAAGGAAAATAATATAGACAGTGCTTTTACCTACCAGCAGATTATGGTAGACCTGAAAGATTCTATTCAAAGCAGCGACAAAATAAAGCTGCTGCAGAGTATGACAATAGAAGAGCAACTAAGGCAGCAGCAAATGGCAGAGGCACTGGAACAGGAGAAAGAAGACCAGAGACAAAAACTGCAATTGCTGGCTATTGGCATATTGGTACCTATATTTTTTTTAATAAGTGTTTATATCAGCCGGAAGAAAGTACATAAAAGAATAATTGAATTTTCCGGCATATTATCCATACTGCTCCTGTTTGAATATATTACTTTACTGATACATCCGTTTATTGCAGATAAAACCAATCATTCCCCTTTTTTAGAAATAATCATTTTTGTTACCATTGCAGCAATCATTACACCTTCGCATCATAAGATACAGGCATTGCTTATTTCAAGGCTTACAAAAATACACGAAGGGCACACGCTGTCCCGCAGGGTTGCTGTTGAAGAAAACACTAACCCTGAAAACGGTGCTGAATGATTTTTGCCGAAACCGTGAATTATTATTTACTAATGCGGGGGCGGGGTTTGGCCACCTTTAGTTGTATCAATAGTAGAATCTGGCGGCATTACGATAGGCATGCTATTCGCAGAGTCTTTTTTTGAAACCATGCCGGAAGAATCTTTGGTTGTACCATTATCCTTGTTATTGTTGCAACCGCTGCACCCGTAAACAGCAGGTATAAGTAAAAAAGCGAAGCCAATAAATAACTTCTTTAAGTTGTCAGTAATGGTTTTTGATAATTGCATTGTAATGAATTTTGCTCAAATATAAATTGTTTCCGGGTTAATTGCACCGGAATTTTAATAATTATTTACCGGGTCTGTGCAAACAGCTTTGTGTTAGCTGCAATTTCTAAACTCTTTTTTTAAATAAACAGTTATTAAATTAGTTGTAAAAAATTTCTCAACCCTGTATACCAAATACCCAAATAAAATATCATCCTTGTTCAATTCAGTAAAATCAATATTGTATTGTTTCATCCTGTCCATTAAATCTTCATAATCATGTTTACTCTGTAACTCAATGCCCACCAGTGCGGGGCCGTTTTCTTTATTGGTTTTTTGTATGTATTCAAACCTTGTAATATCATCATTTGGGCCAAGCACCCGGTTTAAAAATTCACGCAATGCACCCGGTCTTTGCGCAAAGCTATTACTATTGAGGAGATGATGCGAGCAAGCGAATTGCTGTATAATCCAGTTGCAGACCGGGTTTTATCTTTAATTCCACATGTCCTTGGGAACATATGGAATAATGGGTTAACCGACATTGTTGATATTACTGCCTGCTGATCTTTAAACCATGGGTGTAACTTCCATTTCCTGTGATGCTTACAAGGTAAACGCCTTCTGCAAAATTGCTAAGATCTATTTCCACCTTATTTTCACCTGCTGCCGCGGTTATTTCTATATACTTCATTCTTCTGCCTTCCAAATTAGTTACTTCAACTGCGTATTTACCCGGTTTACCTGCTGTAAAAATAAGTGTCGATTTTGCGGAAGCAGGATTAGGAAATATATTGATATGCTCATTAAAGGCCGGTGATTTTTCTTTACTATTCTCCTTTGCAGATAAATCCGCTAAAGCCACAGGATTAAACCTCATCACACTTACTTTGCCACCATGCAAATTATCCGAAAAGGCAACTACAGGCAAATCGCTGGTATCCATTACCAAAGAATGGCGCATATAAAAATTAGCCGGAATAAATCCCCTTGCCCCAACAGTATCCCACCTTTTATTTGCAAATGACCTCACAGTTCCGCGGTTATTATAAGAAACATCAAGGAATAATACAAAAGGTTGATTTTTTTTGCTGATGGCAAGAGAACTATAATAGGTATGCGCTTTTGAAAAATACGGATAACCTACCGGGCTCCATGCATTTGAGCTGTATTTATAAGCACTTTGCCTTTCAAAAGAATTATCATCCTGAAACGATACAACAGGTTTGCCTAACCCATCAATTTCAATATCGCTATAATACACGCCGAACGTGCCTGTTGTAAAGCCTTTTGCCCCAACAAGCACCCATGTGTGTCCATTGAATTTCATCACCGTGGCCTTTATGGAAGAATCAAAATCATCGAATACCACGTAAGGTGTGTTGGAAATCTTATCTATTGCAATATTTGCGAATCCGTTAGCTGACCTTGCAAAATATGATGCGCCCACCGTATCCCAATTAGTTCCGTTAAATTTAAAAACTGTTATGGCATGATATGTTTGCGTCATGGAAAGTATATAAGGTGTATTTGCGTTATCAATTGCCAGGGAAAACGCATTTCCATTAAAGCCGAAGCTGCTGGTAAAACCCGTAGAGCCTATATTTGACCAACTGCTGCCATCGTATTTCCTTACTGTAATGAATCCATTTTTTGCAGAATCTATATAAGCAACTACTGGCTTATCAGTATTATCTAATACCAATTGAAGGTTTGTGGTTTTACCTTTTGAAATGGCTGCACTTAATTTTTGCCATTTATTGCTTATGAATTGCATGGCGATGGCTTTTCCGCTTAAAGAATCTACAAAAGCCACTACGGGTATATTATTTACTCCGCAGGCTGCATTTACAAAATAAGCCCTGTTTTGCGAAAACCCGACCGGCCCAATATAGTCCCACTTTGGATTGGTAACAGGAGGCACCGGGTTATAAGTAAACCCGGGCAGTGTATCCGAACCATTTGTATTAGATTCCACCCTTACATTGCCACTTGTTCCATAGCCCACCCATGCATTGATCACCGTGTCTGACAGCACCACCGCAGAATCAGAAACCCTTCCACCGAAACTAATACCGTTTGCAAGGAAAATATTGTTGAAATTTTTTCCTTTGATGGTTATTTTAGTGAAATAAGTGCCTGTGGCAGGTTTAAAGGAAATGACGTCTAATGGGGGAGCAGAACTCAGTACCCATGCTTCATAAACCTGGCGGCTAAAACCATTTTGACCTAATGCCCCGGCGGCATATCCGTAATGTAAATGAAGCGTATGAGTTGCGGGGTCGTAAGTATTATTGTAAGTTGATTGCAACCAGGGGGCAGTACCAGGGTAACCTGCACTGTCAGGATACAAGTTGCCCGGATCATCAGCAGTCATAAACCCGCTTTGAGTGTCAGGGGGAGTATTCCCTGCTGCCACCCAGTTTATTAAATTATTGGAATTATCCAATGTGAATTGAAATGAATACCCAGATCCTCCCAGGTCCCCAAGATCCACCTGGTAAGTATTTGCGCTTACCTGTGTAATTGTTTTTGTAAGATTAATAGCTCTTGAAGCCGTTGGATGGAAAAAATAACCTGTAACAGTATATGTTCCCGATAAATTAGCTTGTGCAAAACTATTGACATTAATCGAAAACAATAAAACGAGCAGCAGGGTTCCGGATTTCATAAAATTGTTTTTATTAGCAATAAAAATAATGAATAAAATATTTTTATTATAAATAATTTGGTGTGTCAATGGCGTTGCGGATAAGTAAGAATTTTTTATTGACCCAACATTATATCTTTCTTCATCACCTGTTGCGTCGCACTCTTGTACGTTTGAAGTTTTATTCAACGAAACTAATATCGTAATAAATATTTACTATTCACAAACCGCAACGTCTCTTGCTAACGCATGAAGCTATTGAGGAGCCGATACCGGAAAGGAAAAATTATAATTTTTTCTGAAGATAATTTCGAAAACCGAATCTCATGCAAGCGCACAAGAGCCACGCTATGAAGACCCTGCTGCGACAGAAAGCTTGGTCACTTGGCAGCAAATTCCGGTTGCGCATACGACTCCAGGAAACCACACACCGAACAGCGGAAGGTACCCACTGGAATGCACTTTTCCGCTGGAGCTGGAACACACGTACCAAACCAGGTGGCCTTACCCGGTGCTCCCTCGACCCAATTGCTGACGACACTAAACTTTGTCCCCTTAAAGTCGATAATGAACCCCTGCACCATCACGCCGTTGCACTTAGGGCACCGAATCGCCTCCGTGCTCATGCTCAAACCTCCGGAAAATGAATTGGAAGAAGTTGCCATACGTTGAATATATTATTCTACTGCAAATATCTGCATTAAGGCAAATTTACTATAAATTATATCGGTTTTTTTAGTGAAGAAAAATTGAATAGCAGGCGATTTGAATACATATCACCTGTCAAATTTGAAGTAGGCTGAAGGAAACTTATATATTACCCTGAAGAGTTCAAAGTTTTTAGACTTGGTCAGGGAAAATATAGGCACAACCCATTTCAGCTCGTCACTCCTCAATGGTTACACATGGGCTAAGCAAATTATTTTGCTCGGCACTTGTCCCATTATCAAAGTACAAACATGTGAGGCTAATAAAAATTAAAGTTAACAATACATCATCTTGTTAACTCTAATTGCACTGGCTGAATTTTGGGGAAGCTTACAAACTGATGTACAACGCCAATTGAAGAACCTGCATTGGCTGAAAGAATTTGTTTTCAAAACAAATCCGCGTTTGCAGTTGGTTGAAATCATTGCAGTCGCTTTAGTAGTTGCTTTTGCTTCCGAAGTTATTTTTCCAAAATTAAACAGCAGGTGTATCAGTGATTGGTATGATGTTTATGCATATACAGCGGGAACCTGCGTTTATCTTTTTGCAAATTCTTTTCAGAACATTTTTGATAAGAGATAAAATTTTTTGAGCCCCGCAGTTCAGTTCCTATTGAACCTTCGTTGCGTAGCACTCTTGTACGTTTGAAGTTTTATTCAGCAAAACTATTATCTTAATAATATTTATTACTCACAAACCGCAACGTCCCTGTCAGCGCACAAAGCTATTGAGGAGCCGATACTGGAAAGGAAAAATTATAATTTTTTCTGAAGATAATTTTGAAAACCGCAGGGTCTCATGCAAGCGCACAAGAGCCAGGCTATGAAGACCCTGCTGCGACAAAAAACCCTTTTTGAGTTTTCATTGCTTCCCGAATTCCTTTTTCTGCTTTCAGCATTGAAGCATCGGTAAATTCGGGCTTTATTTTAAATTTTGCTATGCCTACAAATTCCATTTTACTTAAAATTGTTTTGTGAAAAATTCCATTCTTACTGTTGGGAAATCTATCATTGAGCCAAGCACTTTCATCGTTGAGTCTTGTTTTAAAGTGTCAAACCAAGCATCCATATTTTCTTTGGTGTCAAAACGCATATCCATTAACCAACTTCCGTCCTTGTCTATGCTGATTTCTCTGCTGATAAAGCCTTTTTGAGTTTTAATTAAACCTTTTCTAAC
>JBBRAD010000027.1:0-59740 GCA_038207175.1 Chitinophagales bacterium | reverse complement strand
CGTAGAAGAAATGGTTGTCGTTGAAAGTTTTATTCCTGCCTTGCTGTACATGGTGTTGTTTGTGGTAATAAGCAATGGTGCAACATCATTGCGAAAAGACCTGTCATTAAAATCTTTCAATACACCAACAACCGGGCATTTTATTTTATCACCCCATATACTTATTTCTTTGTTCAATATATCTTCTGGCTTTTTAAATCCTAAACTTTTTACAAGAGATTCATTCACTAAAAATTCCTGGGTAAATTTAGAAGGTTTCAAATTTTTTCCGGCTACGAGTTGTAATTTATAAGCCGGCACATATTCGTTATCGGCAAATTTTGTAATTGCTTTAAAATCTTCTTCTTTTGTTGCATGGTCAAATTTGAATGTGCTCCAGATATCATTAGCATCTTCCACCGGGGTGTTGGAACTAAAGCTTACTGCCTGCACGCCGTTTACGCTCAATAATTGTTGCCTTAAATAATCCGCCTTACTAAACCAAACACTATCTACACGGAAAGGAACATTCACAATGGCATCTTTATCGAAGCCTAACGGTTGATTCATAAAATAATCCATTTGCTTTACAATGATGAATGTTCCAATGATGAGTGCTTGTGCAATTATGAATTGAAATACAACCAACCCTCTTCTTAATGAAATGCCCTTTGCCGTATTTACTGTTAGTTTACTTTTCAAAGCAGTAACAGGATTGAAACGTGATAAAACAATAGAAGGATAAAACCCGGCAAGTGCGGTTACAACAATTGTTATAGTCAGAAGAAATAAAATAGCTGCAGGATTTTTGAGTATGTTGAATGAAAGTGAAAGCTCTAAAAGTTGATTTATATAAGGCAATGCAAGAAGTGTAATAATTGCTGCAAGCATTACAGCAACTGCAACTATCAAAAATGTTTCAATGATGAATTGCAGTTGCAATTGAGATTTATTACTGCCCAAAACTTTTCTTACGCCAACCTCTTTTGCACGATTAACAGCCTGTGCAGTGGAGAGGTTGATAAAGTTTACGCAGGCAATTAACAGGATGAATGCTGCAATCAGCCACAATATATTGAGCAGTTGATGACTGATTGCTTTGTTGCTGTAATTACCAGTTTGTGTATCATAATGCACCGCACTTAATGGTTGTATAATATGACTATCCTTATCATCAGGCGATTCAACTTTTCTTGAATATGCGCTTAGTTGTTGATTAATATTGTCAGCAGAAACATTCGGCGGCAGTAAAACATAGCAACCAAAACCTGAATTCGTTCTATCCTCCCAATCGGTGTTTTTTACCATATCTGCGGTAGACTCTGTTCCAATAGACACAACAAGTTTTAGTTGAAAGTCTGTATTTGCCGGTATGGTAGCAAGAATACCTGAAACTTTCAATATATCAGTTCCATGGCTGAATATATAGCCGCCTGATTGTAGTTTAATGGTCTTACCCATCGCTGTTTTCCAGTCGCCGAAATATTTTTCTGCAATCTCTTTTGTAAGCAATACATTATTCGGATCTTTTAATGAGGAATACGAGCCTGCAAGCAGCGGGAAGTCAAACATTTTAAAGAATGACGGCTCTGTAAAAAATACACCTTTGTCTTCTTTAAATTGCTTTAGCGTTGTTCCTTTATCGTCAGGTATCAGTAACTTATCATCATGGCTTGCAAAAACCGGAGCCACTTGTTCTATTTGAGGGAAAGCTGTTTTCAACCCTGCGGGCATTGGAAAAGGAACGTCTTTCCCATAGGAAATACCTGCCGCATCTGCATGATGATATTCGGTTAACACACGATAGACACGATCTTTGTTTGAGTGAAAATTATCAAAGCTTGTTTGATATTGTATGATCATAAAGATCATCATGCAAACGGCAATACCAACAGCCAATCCGGCGATGTTGATGATAGTGTAACTCCTGTTACGCGTTAAACTTCTGAATGCTGTTTTAAAATAGTTTTTAAACATAAAAGTCTCTCCTAAATCCTCTCCTAAGGAGAGGACTTTTTAGTTTGATTATAGTTTAAAGTTGTTCATATTTTATTAACCTGTTTTTAAGTCCCGCAGATGCGGGATTTGGATGGGCTACTATTCTGTTCTTAAACTCTTTACAGGATTAGCTATTGCGGCTTTTATAGATTGAAAACTCACTGTTACCAATGCAATTGCTATTGCCAATATTCCTGCGATTAAAAATATTATCCAGCTGATGCTTATTTTATAAGTATAATCCTGTAACCATTTATTCATTGCATACCAGGCAACGGGTGTTGCAATAAGGATGGATATGAAAACAAGCTTTATAAAATCAAGCGATAATAATTTGGTGATATTAAATACAGATGCACCAAGTACTTTGCGTACGCCAATTTCTTTTATCCTGCTTTCTGCAACATATGCAGACAAACCAAACAAGCCTAAGCACGAAATAAAAATTGCTAAGAACGCAAACAATCCAGCCATTGTTTTGGTACGTTGTTCATCATTAAATTTTCTTGCATACTCTTCATCAACAAATTTGTAATCGAAAGGATAAGCAGAGTTGTATTGTTTAAATATTGTTTCAGTTTTACTTAATGCATCAGCAGTTGACAATGCAGGGTTGAATTTTATATGCATCGTATTGAACCAACCAGCAGCACCCTGAATTATCGTAGGTGGAATTGCTTCATAAGGAGAACCTTCAACATAATTCTTTACAACACCTACAACACGCCAGTTTATTTTGTCGAATGGATTATTGATTATTTTCCCGACAGGGTTTTTAAAGCCCATGATTTTTACTGCGCTTTCATTCAGCAAAACAGAAAAACTATCAGCAGGATATTTATTGATATCAATATCTCTTCCTTCAATCAAATGCAATCCCATTGTTTTAACCAAATCAGCATCTGCACTATATAAAGTGATGGTTGTATTGGTATCAGCCGGTGTTTCGTTTGGCCATCTGAATCCCCATGAATGTGCGCCGCCGCTTGTTATGCCGGTCAAATTTTTTGTTACAGAAGCCGCGATGTCTTTACTTAGTAAATCTTGTTTTATCAATGCATAATTTTTATTGATGTCACCAACAAAATTTACCTGCACTAAATTGTTATTGGAATAACCTTTATCCCTGTTTTCTGCATATATAATCTGGTTACGGATTATTATGGTTGATATGATAAGAATTACGGCGAACGTAAATTGAAGTATTACTAAAACTTTTCTTGGAGATATAAATGCATTTGGTTTTCTGAACTGTTTTTTAAATATGCTGATGGGTTTGAATGAAGACAAATAAAAGGCAGGATAACTGCCGGCAAGTAAACTGGTAAATAGTATAAATGCAAAAGCACAAAGCCAGAAATAAAAGCTTGTATATGGAACAGAAAGTTGTGTGTTGATGAGCGTATTAAATGACGGTAACACCAGCTGAATGATCAACAATGCAATAGCGCCGGCAATACATGCTGTTAAAAAAGCTTCAATAATAAACTGGCCAATTAATAAACCCTTACCTGCACCGGCAACTTTTCTAATACCAACTTCTTTTGCACGCTGCTCACTTCTTGCAGTGCTAAGATTCATAAAATTTATGCAGGCAATTAATAAAATAAACAGGGCAATAATTCCAAACACACGAACAGTATCTATAAGGCCGCCAACAGGTTTTCCGTTTTCGAAACTGCTGTATAAATGCCATTTACTAAGCGGGTAAATAAAATGTGTCCATACATCATTACGGCCTGACTGAACCTTTGTAATATTTTTTATTTTATCAGAAAAGGCAGCACCATTTACATTTGATTTTAACTGAAGAAAAGTGTACGTATCGTTATTGAGCCAGCTATCATTATTCCAGCCGATTTTTTTATAATAATCCCACGATAATAAATACTCAAAATCAAATTCTGTGTTTGAGGGAAGATCTTTCAACACACCGGTTACAGTAAAATTATCAACGCTGTCAATCTTTATAATTTTTCCAATGGCATCTTCATTACCAAACAATTTTTTTGCAAGCGTTTGAGTAATTGAAATGGAATAAACATTTTTTAGCTGATTGTTTTTGTTTCCTTCAACCAGCGGAAAAGAAAACATTTGTAAAAAAGACTCATCAACAAAATCACCTTCAATGCCTGTGAAGCTTTTATTATTTGCTGTGAACAAAAAACTATGAACATCACTCAATCTTGCAGTGGCTTCAACTTCAGGATAATTTTGTTTTAAGAAAGGACCGATTTGTTGCGATACAACACCTATTTCCTGCTGATGTCCATCTACATTTGAACCCAAGCCATATACCTGGTACAAATTGTTTTTATTCGTATGAAATTTATCAAAGCTTATTTCATTTTGCAGCCATAATAAAATAAGCACTGCACCTGCCATTCCAATAGCAAGACCAGTGATATTAATGAAGGAAAACCCTTTACCTCTTATTAAACTACGCCAGGCAGTTTTGAAATAATTTTTAAGCATAACTATGGTTTTTAAAGTGTTACTTAAGTTTCAACAGTACAAGAACGCGACGCAAGAAAAGCTTCCTTCATATTCTATTGTTCGGCTCAAATTTTTTTATTTCTTATGCACCTTAAGAAATGAGTTGTAATAACATGAACACATTTATAGCCCTCCCTGTTTTAGGCTTCAATGGATATGCCAATGCCAGAAAGCTTTGAGGATAGGGGTTTTAGAAAATAACATATAAGAAAAGTGTACGAAAACGAACAGTGAGTTGTACGGATATGTACAATATTTCAAAATTCAAGTTTTATCCGCAGATGAATGATTTTCATTTATTCCGTTCTCAAACTCTTTACCGGGTTTTCTATTGCTGCTTTTATTGCCTGGAAGCTTACTGTTATTAGAGCGATAACAACTGCTGTTAATGCTGCAAGCGCAAATACCCACCAATTAATATTAATTCTGTAAGCAAAACTTTGCAGCCACTTGTTCATCGCCCACCATGCAGCAGGAAATGCGATAATCGATGCAATAAATACAAGTTTTAAGAACTCTGTTGAGAGCATTTGCGTAATCTGTGTAACACTTGCGCCAAGCACTTTGCGTATACCAATTTCTTTAGTGCGTTGCTCTGCTGTGTAAGTTGCCAAACCAAATAAACCAAGACAGGCAACAAATATGGTTAGTATGGAAAAGATGTTTAGAATGGTTCCTGTTGTTTGTTCTGCTGCATACGTTTTATTATACAAATCATCCATGAAGGCATAAGTAAAAGGTTCATCAGTGTTATATGCATCCCATTGTTTTTTCATGGTTGATAACAAGCCGGAAACGTCTGTAGTTTTTATCTTAAAGATCAAACCGCCTTCAGGTTGCAAAGTCAAGTACAAAGGGCTAACCACTTCATGTAACGATTTAAAATTGAAATTCTTTACAACACCAATAATATGAAAAGGAACGTTCCTTCCTCTATCGCTATTTTGCCTGATGATTGTTTTGCTAATAGCCGTTGATGTATTCCATCCAAATGATTTTACAGCTGTTTCATTTAGTATTATAGCAAAAGAATCTGTTGTGAACTGCGGTGAAAAATTTCTGCCACTGATCATTTTCATTCCAAGTGTTGGAATATAATTTTCATCAACATGATAATCCACACCATTCACAATCAGGTTATTATTATCCTGCGGATATGCCAGCGCATTATTATAATTGCTTGGTCCTGCAGGCTTATACCGGGACACGGTTGCATTTATAATTCTCGAATCACGCAACAGTTGTTGTTTGAAAGCCTGTTCATTCTTACCCAAAACATAAGAGTTGGGAATCGTTATTATTTGTTCTTTATTATAACCAAGATCTTTTTGCTGTATAAATTTCATTTGCTGATACACAACAATAGTCCCGATGATTAATGCAACAGAAATAAAAAACTGGAATACTACGAGACTGCTTCTTAGCCCGAAACTTTTATTGTTACTTGTAAGCTTGCCTTTTAAAACAGCGATCGGTTTAAAAGAAGATAAATAAAACGCAGGATAAATACCGGCAACAATACCAACCATCAAACCCAATCCAATAAATGCAATGATTGGTTTTGCATCAAAACTTAATTGTTTACCGGATATGTTATTGAATAATGGTAAAGCAATTTCTACCAACACAAATGCAAAAAGCAATGCGAACATTGCAATCATGATAGATTCTGATAAGAATTGTTTTACAAGTTGTGTTTTACTTGAGCCGGCAACTTTTCTTACGCCAACTTCTTTTGCTCTTTTGGATGCGCTTGCTGTAGATAAATTAATAAAGTTGATGCATGCAACAATCAACATAAAAAGAGCAACACCACCAAAGATGTAAACATAAGTTTCATTGCCGCCGGGCTCAAATTCTGTTGTTGTGTTAGAGTTAAGATGAATATCATTCAGCGGTTGTAAAGCAAAGCCAAGGTTGTTGCCTTTTGTTACAAAGTCATTCAGGCTTAAGCCCATTGTCTGTTGTATTGCCGGACCCATATACTTCTTAACCATAGCAGGAAATCCTGTTTCCATCTGCTTTATATTAGTGCCGGGTTTTAATAAAAGGTAAGTATGAAAGCCACCGCTCACCCATGTATCTTCAGATGCTCTTTCATTGCTTTTCATAGAGCCAAATATGTCAAAATGAAAATGGGAATTAACAGGTATATCTTTTATAATACCTGTTACTATATATGGCTTGTTATCGTCAGCCGTTACTATTATCGTTTTACCAATAGCATCTTCATTACCGAAATATTTTTCTGCAGTTGACTGCGTCATCACAATAGTATGCGGCTGCAGCAAAGCAGTTTTTACGTCACCTTTAATCATCGGTAAAGTAAAAATGCTGAAGAAGTTTGCATCTACATTTGCAAACTGGTCATCCTTAAAAACTTTGTTTTTGTAAATAATTTTCGAACTTCCCTGATCCTGTATTCTTGTTGCATCCAGTACCTGCGGAAAATCTCTCTTCATTGTTTCAGCCATCGGTGGCATACACACACTTTCATTTATTTTGCCGCCATTAATATTTGCCTGAAAGAGAACACGCACAATGTTATCTGCATTTTTATTAAAGCGATCATAGCTGAGTTCATCCTGCACATACAACATAATTACAAAGCATGTTGCAATGCCAATGGATAAGCCTAAAATATTAATTGTAGAAAACAATTTATTTTTTCTGATATTTCTCCAGGCTGTTTTAAAATAATTTCTAAACATAAAATGTTTTTAAGCTAATAGTATTAACCATTAGCTGTTAGCTAATTATTCACTTCTCAAACTCTTTACAGGGTTTGCTATTGCTGCTTTTATCGCCTGGAAACTTACAGTGAGTAATGCAATAAGTAATGCAGCGAAACCTGCCATTGCAAACACCCACCAGCCAATATCAATGCGGTAAGCAAAATCCTGCAGCCATGTGTGCATTGCCCACCATGCAAGCGGGAAAGCAACCACAGCGGCAATAATTACAAGTATTAAAAAATCTTTTGAAAGCATGGCAACAACATTACTAACGGTGGCACCCAAAACTTTTCGGATACCAATTTCTTTTGTACGTTGTTCTGCTGTGTAAGTAGCCAATCCAAATAATCCAAGACAGGCAATTAAAATAGCGAGTATGGCGAAAATCAATGCCACTGCGCCTATGCGCTGTTCGTTGCGGTACATGTCATCAAATGAGTCATCCATAAACCGGTAGCTGAAAGGCATTCCGGGTGCCATGGATTTCCATTTAGTTTCTATTTGTGAAACAAGCGACTGGATATTTATACTGTTTACTTTAAAAGAAACAAGGCCGTCACTTTTGCCAAGCCTCATGCATAGAGGCCCTATATTTTGTTTGAGTGATTCGTAGTTAAAATTTTGTACCACCGCAATAATATTTAATGAGACTGCGTGGCTGTTATCATCACTTGAGGTATATATTTTTTGGCCCACAGGATTTGTGTAACCTAAAAACTTTGCGGTTGTTTCATTGATGATGACGGCATTTGAATCTGATGGGAATTCTTTTGAGAAATTTCTTCCCTGTATTATGTGCATGCCCATTGTTTTAATGTAATCTTCATCCACTGTCCATGTTTGCATATCTATTCCATTCTTGGCATCCATTACCGCTTCTTTAGAATAGCTGTTATCATTGCGTGATGAAGGGTTTACGGGAAGAAATGAACTCGCAGTTCCACCCGTTACACCGGGCAGGCTGAGCACTTCATTTTTAAATGCCGCAGTATTGTTTTGCAATGCATCCGTGCCATTAACGATTAGCACCTCGTCTTTATTAAAACCAAGGTTTTTTGTTTGAATATAATTAAGCTGGTTATATACTATGATGGTGCCTATAATAAGGATGATGGATGTGGCAAACTGGATTACCACCAGTGCGCTGCGCAGGTTGCTTTTCTTAAAACTGGTATTTGTATTTCCTTTTAATACTATAATGGGTTTAAATTTTGAGAGAAAAAATGCGGGGTAACTTCCTGCCAGAAGGCCCACTACAAATGGGAGCGCAATTATAAAGGGCAATATTTTCCAATTGAGCAAATCGTTTATTGACAGTGACTTTGCAGCGATATTATTAAAAAGCGGCAACACAAAATAAGTAATGGCAATGGCGATAAATAAAGATATAAAAACGGTTAAGGTTGACTCAACAAGAAACTGTGCAACAAGTGTTTTTCTTTCGGTACCCAATACTTTTCTTATGCCCACTTCTTTTGCACGGCTGGCGGAACGGGCAGTTGACAGGTTCATAAAATTAATACACGCAATCAGTAAAACTATTAAAGCAACTGCGCTGAAGATGTACACGTACATGATGTTTCCGTTAGCGCTTAGTTCAGGAAAGCGGTCAGAATATAAATGGATATCTAAAAGCGGCATTAAAAAATAATCCAGTTTGTTGCCGGCTTTTTTAAAATCATCCATGCTTGAAACCTGAATAAATTGTTTTGCCTGTGGTAGCACATATTTATCCAATACCTGGTCGAAATTTTTATTGAATGCTTTGTAATCTGTTCCTTCTTTCAGCAGTATGTAAGTTTGGAAATTATTGCTCAAAAAATTTCCAAACTGGTAATTCACTAAGTTTTTCATGGAGAACAAAAAATCAAAATGAAAATGTGAATTGTGCGGTATGTCTTTAATTACTGCCGTTACTTTATAAGGTGTTTTATCCGCTTCAATTACTTTGCCCAAAGCATCAGTTGTTCCAAAATATTTTTTTGCGGTGGATTCAGTAATAACAACGGTGTTAGGTTCATTCAAAGCCGTCTTTGTATCGCCGCTGATGGCCGGTAAAGTAAATACATTAAAGAAAGTGGAATCCACATTTGCCACATTGGGCTCATTAATATATTCATTCCCTTTTTTTACAAGCTTCGAACCGGAGGAAGCATAGATGCGTGTATATTCTTCTACCTGGGGATAGTCTTTTTTTAGTGTTGGCCCCATGGGGTCGCTGCATACGGCAAGGTTCATTTCATTGCCACCGAATTTTATATCCCCGTTAATGCGGTAAATCCTGTCGGCATTTACATTGTAGCGGTCGTAACTGAGTTCATCAGTTACGTACAAAGTAATAAGCAGGCAGGTGGCCAAGCCAATTGCCAGGCCAAAAATATTAATGGCAGAATAACCCTTATTTTTCCAGAGGTTGCGGAAGGCGATTTTAAAATAATTTTTTATCATACAGGAAAATTTAAAAGGTGCACATGTAAAACGTTTGAATATTTTTTTTATAACAGGCTTGGGTAATTCTTTTGATCACCTATTGTGTCACTCACTTGCACGTTCAGATCATTATTGAACAAAGCGTACAAGTGTGCGACGCAACGAAGCTCAATTCATATTCTACAGTTTGGTTCCATAAAACTCACTACTCACTCAGTTCTTAGTGATTTCACCGGATTTGCCACCGCTGCTTTTATTGCCTGGAAACTTACTGTTAGCAATGCAATCACTAATGCAGCCAAAGCAATAAGGGCAAACATCCACCACTGCATTTCTATGCGGTAGGCAAAATCGTTGAGCCATTTGCTCATGCCATACCATGCAACGGGAAATGCAAACACTACTGAAACAAGTACGAGTTTTATAAAATCTTTTGCCATTAAACTTGTGATGGTAAATGTGCCTGCGCCCAAAACTTTTCTTATACCGATTTCTTTGCGGCGCTGCTCTGCCATAAACGTTACAAGGCCAAGCAAACCCATGCATGCAATGATGATCGCGATTACTGTAAACACGCCGGTTATTTTTCCAATGCGGTTTTCTGTTTCATATATCTGCGCAAATTTTTCATCAAGGAAATTGTATGAGAACGGTTGCCCCGGCGCCATTTCTTTCCATGCTGTTTCCAATAAACTTATCAATGATGTTATTTGCGTGGTTTTGCATTTTACATTTATAAAGTTTGCACTGCCATTGGGGAATAAAACCAGCGGGCCAATTTTACTATGCAGGCTTCCGTAATTATAATCTTTCATTACACCCACAATATTGTACATGCTTAGTTTGCCTTCATCCTGCGGCAAACCAATCTCTTGGCCAATTACAGGCTTTGATGGATAGCCAAATGATTTTGCGAGTTCTTCATTTATTAAAACAGCAGTGCTGTCGCTTACATTTATTTTGGAAACATCCCTGCCCTGTACAATTTGAATACCCATTGTTTTTACAAAGTCTGCATCCACCCACATATTATTTACGAGCACTGTATTTTCTGTTGATGGGTTTCTTCCTTTAATAATAGATGTATTGTTTGCATCTTTACTTACTGCAAGAATGTTTGTAACAGACACATTGCTTACCGAAGGCAACTGCAACAGCCTTTGTTTAAAAGCCTGCACATTATTGCCGAGTAAATAACCATCATTTACTACAAGCACCTGTTCTTTATCAAATCCTAAATTCTTATTTCGAATATATTCCAATTGCTTATACACTACAAATGCAGATACGAGTAAAACTGTTGTGATAAAAAATTGAAACACCACCAAACCATTTCTTAATAAGCTTTTGCTTTGCGAAATTTCCTTTGCACCTTTTAAGACTTTTACAGGAGTGAATGATGAAAGAAATAATGCGGGATACAATCCTGCAAGCAAACCTGTGACAACAGTAATTAAAAATGAAGCCGGCAAAAACTGCCATGAAAAAATATTACCTGCAGAAAATTGTTTTCCTGCTAACTGGTTAAAAAATGGAAGCAATAACCATGCAAGCGTCAATGCCAATATCCACGACTGTATGCTGATGAAAAAACATTCGCCAAGAAACTGCCTTGCAAGTCCGGAACGTGTGGCACCGGCCACTTTACGTATTCCTACTTCCTTTGCCCGCTTTGATGCACGTGCCGTAGTGAGGTTTATAAAATTGATACAGGCAAGCGCCAATATAAGTATGCCCACAATTGAAAAAATATAAACGTATTTTATATCACCGTTTACATCAAGCTCATCTTCTAATTGCGAATACAAATGAATTTTCTGTAACGGAAATAATTCAAGCCTTGCATAGTTGCCGCTCTTTGTAAATTCTTCCCAGGTAGTATTCAGATATTGTTTCAGTACTGCGGAAAAATGTTTGATAAAACTTTGTGTCATTGTTTTAGAGAACTGTTCGGTGTTCGTTCCTTCTTTCAGCACTAAATATGTTGCATAGTTGGTACTGCCCCAGTTATCTGCACGGCTGTCTTCCACCGATGCCATTGATAAAAACATATCGCATTTAAAATGCGTATTTGCAGGAATATCTTTCATTACCGCAGTAATCTTGTATAATTTATCGTTATCCAATTTTATCGTGCGGCCAATAGCATCGCTAATACCAAAATATTTTTTTGCCATTGTAACAGACATCACTGCTGTGTTAGGTTCAGTTAATGCGGTAGCTGCATTGCCTTGTAGTAACGGAAAATTAAACACCCGGAACAAGCTGCTGTCAGCAAACAATACATTGCTTTCGTTGAAAGAAGTGTTTTCATATTTCACAATTGAGCGGCCATTGGGCAACAGCCTGCACATTTCTTCCACCTGCGGCATTTCTCTTTTAAACAGCGGCCCTGCCGGCGCCGGTGATTGCGCAGAGCTTACAGCTCGTTCACCAAATTTGCCAAAAAAATTAATGCGGTAAGTGCGTTCAGCAAGCGGGTTGTAATTATCGTAACTCAGTTCATCTGTTACATACAGAAAAATTAAGCATGAACATAAAATACCAACTGTAAGCCCGGCAATATTTAAGAATGAGTACAACTTGTACTTCATTAAATTTCGCCATGCGGTTTTGAAATAATTTTTTATCATGAGTTGTATTTATATGTTCAACGTGATAAATATTTTTTTGTTACAAGCTTTTGTTTTGTACTCATCGCCTGTTATGTCACTCACTTGTACGTTCAAATCATTATTTGACAAAGTGTACAAGTGTGCGACGCAACAAAAGCTTAATTCATATTCTTCTGTTTGGCTTACAAAAAATTCCTTTCTTCATTCACGATTGATGATTCACTAAACACCAATATCATTCTGTTCTCAAGCTCTTTACAGGGTTCATAACAACGGCTTTTAGTACCTGTATGCTTATGGTAACAATGGCGATGATAAGCGCTGCAATACCAGCAAATGCAAACACCCCCCAGCTAATATCTACGCGGTATGCATAATCCTGCAACCATTTATTCATTACATACCAGCCAACAGGTATAGCAAGGAAGAATGAAAGCAAAACAAGTTTTAAAAAATCTTTTGACAAGAGTACAAGTATGCTTTGCACCGAAGCGCCTAATACTTTACGAATGCCAATTTCTTTTGTGCGCTGTAAAACATTGTAAGCAGATAAGCCGAGTAACCCAAAGCATGCAATGAGTATGGCAAGAAATGCAAAAACACCAAACACTTTGCCAAACAAAATATCCGCTTTGTATTGCTGACCAAAAGATTCATCGAGGAAAAAATAATCAAAAGGGTCTTTGGGGAAATACCTGCTCCATGTTTGTCTTAACGAAGCAATTGTTTGCTGTGCTTTTCCTGGTTCAATCTTTATAGAATAAAAAGTGCCAGCATTTGGTCTTGGTACGATGATCATCGGATCAATAGTTTTCTGCAAACCCAGTTGATGAAAGTTTGCTGTAACACCAACTATATTAACCGTATCAACTCCGCCTCTTAATAGTTTTTGATTTATAGCGCTTGGTGCATCTTTAAAGCCGAGCAACTTTGCTGCATTCTCATTTAATATTACGGCTTTATTATCCGTGCCGAATTGTTGTGAAAAATTTCGCCCGGCAACCATTTTAATATTATAAGCAGGAATAAAATCATAGTCAATGCCAAGGTTATAAAGCGTTACAGCACTTTGATCTGCACCTGGTCTTTTTGAACCATTTGTCCAGTATATCTCATCTCCCATAACACTCGTTGATGATGCAATGCTTTTTACAGAAGACTGCTGCAGCACAGCGGTTTTGAATGGCTGGTAAGTGCCCTGATACAACGAATCAGATAATGTTTGCGGGCCTTTCAATACGAGCGTTTGATCAATGTTTGCTCCGATGCTTTGATTGCGCATATAACTTACCTGTTGGTAAACGATAATAGTTCCTGCAATTAATACCACTGAAATAACAAACTGCACCACTATTAAACTTTTACGGAGCAACAATCCACTGGATGTGTTTTTAAATGCTCCTTTCAAAACAACAACAGGTTTGAAACCCGATAACACAAAAGCGGGATATAAGCCGGATAGTACGGTGCCTACGGCAAACAATCCAAAAAATACGAGCCAATAATTTCCTGTTAATGCAAAGCCTGCATAATTATCTCTGCCGGTAAAACTGTCAAAAGGATGAAGAAGAATAAAAAATATGATGAGTGAGAGTATTAATGATATAAAATTCAACACAAGACTTTCCATTAAGAATTGCCTGATCAAATTACTGCGTAAAGCACCTAATACTTTTCGCACACCAACTTCTTTGGCACGCTCAACAGACTGTGCAGTAGCAAGGTTTATATAATTAATCCATGCAATGCAGATAATAAAAATAGCAATGAGGAAAAGAAAAGATACAGCCTGACCGTTTCCGTTTACTTCTGCTTCCTGGTTATAATTGGAGTAAAGATGTATATCGTTTAATGGTATAAGATGTAATTCATCGCGTACATTATTTGTCTTTCTCCATTCCCCGGTGTTAATATATTTATTTGTGAATGCAGGAAGTTTTGATTCCAACTGGTGATAATCAATACCTGGTTTTAATTGCAAGTAAACATAAAAATCATACCAGCCCCACGCTGTTTCACTTTGATTAGAACTATCACCGCCGGAAAGCAATTCCTTTCCAAGCGTTGCATAAGAAACAAGATATTTCATTATCAAATGCGAGTTGCCTGGAAAATCTTTATAAACGCCCGTCACTTCAAATGGCTGTACATGCTCTCCATTTCTATTGATCAATGTTTTACCCAATGCATCCTCATTACCAAAATATTTTTTAGCTGCAGATTCAGAAAGAATGATCTTGTCTGGTGCGTTTAAAGCGGTGTGTGGATTGCCTTTGATGAAATTAAGTCCAAACATATCTACTGAAGCTGCATCAGCATAATAACCTTTATTCTCTGAAAATTTTTTATCCTGCGCTTCGTTTGATAACAATAAATTATCATCAATCAATCTGCAGAAATTTTCCACTTCAGGAAAATTTTTTTTCATAGCCGGACCAATGGCAGGGTAAGATGTTGCTGATTTATAAGCAAGCACCCCTTTCTGATAACTGTCAAGCCTTACACGCACAATTTGTTTGGAAGCCGGTTCGAAATTATCGTAGCTTCTTTCATAAGAAACATAATGAAATATAAGCAGGCAGCAACTCATACCAATTGTAAGCCCGGCAATATTCAATAAAGCATATCCTCTTTTCCTGAAGATATTGCGAAAAGCCATTTTGAGATAATTCGTGATCATGCTTTATTTTTAGGTATCTAACAATTGTGTCTATGGCATCGTTCCTTGTGTCACTTACTTGCACATTCAGATCATTAATGAACAAAGCGTACAGGAGTGCGACGCAACAAAAGCTAAATTCATATTCTATAGTTTAGTTCATAAAAATTTTCATTCATCATTGTTTATTCTGTTCTCAAACTCTTTACAGGGTTTGCTACTGCTGCCCTTATTGACTGTACAGTAATGGTGAGCAATGCAATGCCAACAACAAATATCCCAGAGTATGCAAATACTGTCCACCCGATGCTGATGCGGTATACATAATCCTGCAGCCATTTTTGCATTAAGAACCATGCAATGGGAGAAGCAATAATTATTGCAATTGCAATTAGTTTTACAAAATCTTTAGAAAGTAAATTCACAATGTTGCCCACACTTGCGCCCAATACTTTTCTTATGCCGATTTCTTTTGTGCGGTTAATGGCCGCAAGCGCTGCAAGCCCGAATAAACCGAGGCATGCAAGAAAAATAGAAATGCCACCGGCAATGCCTACCACACTGTTTATTTTCTGTTCATCTGCATAAAATTTTGAAAGATCTTCATCAAGGAAACTGTACTTGAATGGCAATTGAGGAACCAAACTGCTCCATGTTTTTTGTATTGCTGCAATAGCAGGCGCAGGATTGCCAGCTTTTAAACGCACAAAAAATTTCTGAGGTGAATAATCTGCAAACTGGTGAAACATCTGTGGCTGAATTTTTTCTTTCAACGACAGGAAATTAAAATCTTTTACCACACCAATTACAATCGGTGTTTTATCATTAGGTATCAGTTCATCATGATAGCCTGTAAGTCTTTGCCCTATTGCGTTTTGCAGTGTCCAGCCAAATTCATTCATCATCGTTTCGTTGATGATAACAGAGGTAACGGTATCAGATGCAATGGCAGGATTAAACTGCCTGCCTTCAATCATTTTCATGCCAAGCACATTGATGTAATCATTGTCAACAAAATATTCATATACCTGCTGGTTTTTGCCTTTGTAGTCAAATCCACTCTGGCTCCAGCCCATGTTTGCCCCTAAACTCAGTTCCGCATTTGCAATGCCGGCAATATCAGTGCGCTGCTGCAAAGCCTCTTTGAATAGCGGGTAAATCTCTTTTGTTTTTGTTTCTTCAGCATCAACCACCAATACATTTTCTTTATTAAAGCCAGGGTCTTTTTCATTCATGTATTTTGTTTGTTGCAAAATAATTGTAGTGCATATTATCAATGTAACTGACAACGCAAACTGTACCGTTACCAATGATTTTGTAAACAGGTTGCTACCGCCTACACGCACTTTGCTTTTCAACACTTCTATTGGTTTGAAGCCAGATAATATCAATGCGGGATAAGCACCTGCAAGCAAACCCACAAGTAAAATCAATCCACCAAACATCCATGCCATTTCAGGAAATTGTGTGAAAGAGAAATGCAGATCCCTCCCGGAAAGCTGATTAAACCAGGGCAAGAGCAATTGCATCAATAAAAAACCAATTAATGCGGAAAGAAAACTCATCAGCACTGCTTCAGAAAGAAACTGGTAAATCAATTGCTTCCTTTCACAGCCAATAACTTTGCGCACACCAATTTCCTTTGCACGGCCTGCACTGCGGCCAATGGAAAGCGTGGTGAAGTTGATACATGCAATCAGGAGCACACCCCCCGCAATACTTAATAAAATCCAGATTATTTTGGGATCAATATTGGGAACAGCCCCGCTCTGGATGATTGTGTTGGTATGTACATTTTCAATCGGCTGCAGGCCATAACGAATAGGAGATATATTTCCTTTCCATGCAAGACCATCTTTTTTGAATTCTGCTTCATCTTCAGGATAATGTTTGCGGCGCAAATCGCTGAGCTTTGCTGCATCATTTGGCAAACCGCTGCCGGGCCTTAGTTGCACATAAGTTAGATATCCTGACCTGTGCCAATTGTTTACACCACCCTTATCAACAACGGTTTCATAAAAATTAAAACTTGCAAGCGCATCAAATGTAATGGATGAATTTGAAGGAATATTTTCTGCAACAGCACTTACTGTGAAGGGAATAAAGTTTTCATCAATTTTTATCTGCACCGTTTTGCCAATTACATTATCTGTTCCAAATAATTCTTCTGCTTTTGATTGTGTAAGCACCAGGCTGTGCAGGTCTTTCAAGGCATTGGCTGCATTGCCATATTTTAATTTGAAAGAGAAAATGGAAAAAAATTGCGGGTCTGTATAAGAAACCTTTACACGGCGCACATCATTATCGGCCACACGCATAAAATTCCCGTCCCATGAATCCCTGAAACGTGTATAGTCCACCACATCAGGATAATCCTGTTTCATGGCAGCGCCAAGCGGCATTGGCAGGTATGGTGAACCGCCTGCATCATTACCTTTAAACGCATCGTTCCATAAATATACCTGGTAAATATTTGCAGCATCTTTATGAAAACGGTCGTAGTTGAATTCATTTACTGTAAACAATAAGAACAAACCAAAACATGCAATGCCAATTGACAATCCGAGTATATTAATGACTGACAAAACTTTTTGTTTTGCAATGCTGCGAAAAGCGGTTTTAAAATAATGTTTAAACATGGGGAAAGTTTTAAGTAATGCTTTATAATTTTTTTGTACCCAGCTTTTGTATTTCATAGCATCGCCTGTTGCGTCGCACTCTTGTACATTCTGAATTTTGTGGAGCAGTGCTCAATTATAATCCAATAGTTCAAGAGTGCGGCGCAACGAAAGTTCAATTCATATTCTTCAGCCTGGTTCTTAAAAATTCTTCACATTATCACATCACTGCATTATCCTCACTGCATCCTCAGCAAATCCACCGGTTTTGTTTTTATTGCCTGAAATATTTTTATTCCTGTTGCAAACAATGCAATTAAAATCATCATCACTACTGACATAATCAGGGTAGATGTTGCAACACCTGCATTAATTTGATATATCTGGTTGAGTAATAATTTCACCAGCAACCATCCTGCATAAGTACCGAAGGCAGTGCCTGCAAGTATTATCCAGAAATAGCCCTTGTTGATGAGCAGGTAAATATCTTTTGGTGTTGCGCCAACAACTTTTCGTAAAGCAATTTCACGCATGCGCTTCAAGAGAGTGAGCGACATGAGTGCAAACAATCCTGTGGCTGTAAGCAATATTGTTATGATGGCGAGCCATGAAAATATTTTTGCAATAGCTGTGCTTACACGGTAAGTTTCTGCAATCATCTGGTCCTGGTAAAATGCATTGAAAGGTTGCAGAGGAAATAATTTTTTCCACGTGCGTTCGGTAGTTTTATAAACGCTTGTCAAATCGCTGTTCTTCGCCTGAATTATAAGGCAGCGGTAATTATCTTCCGGAGTAAGTTTCATCACTACCGGGTCCGAGGGTTCAAACAAACTTGCAGAATGAAAATCTTTCAGTACACCTACAACAAAATATGTTGCAGTATCAACGTGTACTTGTTTACCCAATGCATCAGCAGGTTTCCATCCATACATAGCTGCATATTTTTCTGACACTAAAATAGCATGGTCATAATCTGCCTGCAACGCATTGTCAAACCCTCTGCCGGCGGCCATCTTCAGGTTCATGGTTTGAACATAATCTTTACCTACTTCCAGAAATTTTGTTTCCTTTTTTATTCCTTCTGCTTCGGTTACTTCACGCCTGTAATCAAAACCAATATGATTTTTTGTTCCTGCCATTGCAGTTACCTGCGGCAGTTTCGCCATTTCATTTTTTAAAGCATCGTAAGTATTTTTATCTTTCACATACACACCAAGGGTATTGTGAATATTAAAACCAAAATCGAATGTGTTTTGAAAGGCTGCGTTTTTTGCAAAAGCAATTCCGCCGATGACTGCAATGATTGAAATAGAAATCTGCATGCCCAGCATGATGCGTGAGAATAAATTGGAGCCGCCGAATTTTATGCTGCCGCGGAAAATACTCGTTGCATTAAAACGGCTGATATAAAATGCGGGGTAAGCGCCTGCAAGCAAAGTGGTAAACACCAGCATGCCTGCAAGAAAAAGCAGCAGGTTTGTGTCGTGCAGGTAATTTGCCTGTACATCCACATACACAAACATTTTATTAAATAATGGCAACCAAAAATTATTTAAAACTACTGACAACAGTATTGCTGCAAACACAATTACTGCGCACTCAATAAGCATTTGTGCAATCAATTGCCGTTGCGTGCTTCCCATTACTTTGCGCATGCCTATTTCTTTCAGCCTGCGGTTTGACCGTGCAACTGTCGTATTAGAAAAATTTAAACATGCACATAGAAGTATAAGAATGGCTGTATAGAAAGCGCCGAATGCTGCAGCATCTCCGGGCCGCTCATATAAACTGTCTGAGCGGATTACATTATTCAGCGATGCATTTTCACGCACCGTAATAAATTTAAATGCTGTTGCCTTCCAGTCTTCCCTTGCGTTGTTTTGCACAGGCAAATATTTTTTCATGCCTGCTGCAATGCCCGCCACATCTGCATTATTGGGAATTTTAAAATATGCTGCATCAAGTAAAAGGCTCCAGTCATCAGCAGAAACCTTTGTTCCGTTTGGCTGGAGCATGTTATCGAAGTTTGTGATAAAATCAAATTGCAGTGTTGAATTAAAAGGAGGATTTTTAATTACGCCTTTTACAGTAAGTGGAAATGAAAAATTTTCTCCTGCATAAAACAAAAGTGTTTTGCCAACGGGGTTAGTTTTGCCAAAATATTTTTCTGCATTTTTTTCAGTAATCAGCACGGCGCTGTGGTCATTTAAATCATTGCTGCCTGTAATCAATGGAAAATTAAACAACTTAAAAAAAGATGGGTCGGTGAAACTTACTGTCTCAGTAAAAGTTTCATCCTTTCCCGATTTTATATTCAGCATTCTCTTGTTGTATTTCACCACATCGGTTATGCCTGCAAAATCATTTTTTGCAGACTGAACAGCTGCAAGCGGAAACACGCCATAGTCGCCTTCGCCTCCCTGCCTGTCGGTAAGGCCGCGGTACACATGGTCAATGTCAGGATGAAACGAATCGTAGCTGAAAGAGAAGCGGTAATTCTGATAGCCCCACACCATTGCTGCAATACCAATGGCAAGGCCAATAATATTTATGAGCGTATAACTTTTATAGTGCCATAAATTTCTGAATGCGGTTTTAAAATAATTGAGAAACATAAAGCCCCTCCTAACTCCCCCAACGGGGGAGAGTTGTTAATCCCGTTCCCATTGAGAAGTTGTTTTATTGATTATAAAAATTGTGTCAAAGAAATCTTTTGTTACCAACTTTTGTTCTTTACTCATTGTCTCTTGCGTCGCACTCTTGTACTTTATATCTCTATTCATCCTCAGTCTGCGGATTAAAATTGCTGCATATTGATTCAACTGTACAAGAGTGCGAAGCAACGAAGCCCAATTCATTTTTTGCAGCCCGGTCAAAAAAAAGTTCTTGTTTCTTAAACATCACAAATCATTCATATACACAATGCGCCATTTAATTTCTTCAATGCTTGTGCCATTGCTGAAACCATTGATAATAAAGGCTTACATGATGCTGAGAATTTATTGGTGTACGAAAACGGACAGTTTATGTGCGGATGTGTACAAAAGTGATCATTCCGTTCTCAAACTTTCAACCGGGTTTGCTATCGCAGCTTTTATTGCCTGGAAACTCACGGTTATCAATGCAATCAGAATCGCCATTACCGCGGGCAATGCAAACATCCACCAACTGATTGTGATGCGGTAATCATAATCCGTCAACCATTTATTCATAAAATACCATGCGATGGGTGATGCAATTACACAGGAGATGGTAACGAGTTTTAAAAAATCTTTTGATAAAAGCGTGGCGAGGTTTTGTATTGATGCACCGAGCACTTTACGAATGCCAATCTCTTTTATACGGCGCTCTGCGGTGTAAGCCGCAAGGCCAAATAAACCAAGACAAGAAATAAAAATAGCAAGACCTGCAAACACGCTTGCCAATGTGCCGATAAGCGTTTCTCCTTTAAATAATTTTTCAAACTCTTCATCCACAAATTTGTATTCAAATGGATATGCAGGGTTTATTTTTTTAATCACGGCTTCTGTTTTTGCTAAGTCCTGTTTATAATCTGTTCCGGGTTTGAAGCGGATGGTGAGGTTATATGTATATAGGGCTTTTGTATCATTGAAAATAATCAGTGGCGCTGCGGAACCATATACATTGTTATATACAAAATCTCTTATAATGCCCACCACGGTTAGGTTTGTGCCTTGTCCTGAAATTATTTTCCCGATTGCATCTCCAGGTTTTTTATTGCTGATCATTTTTGCAAGCGTTTCATTGATAACAACATTGTTGCTGTCGCCGGTGCCGCTTTGATAAAAATCCCTTCCTGCCATTATCTGCATGCCCATGGTGGAAATATATTCAGGGGTTGCCCATTCCATTGATGTAAGCACCATTTTCTTGGGGTCTTTGCCGGGCCATGTAAAATCTCCTGAATTGCTCCCCACCTGGAATGCGGCGTTATTGCTTAGTGCGGCATTTTGCACCACACCTGTTGCAAGCAATTCATTTTTCACTGCTTCAAAATGCGAACCCATATCACCTGTTTTTTCAACACTGATGAGTTGCTGGCTCATATAGATAAGATTGTCTTTGTTCATGCCCATTTCACGGTCTTTTGTATGCATCACCTGCTCATAAATTATGATTGTACAAATAATGAGCGTTATAGAAATTACAAACTGCGCCACCACTAAACCTTTGCGCACAAATGCTGCATTGCCCGTTTTTATTTTCATTCCTTTCAAAACTTTAATAGGATTGAATGATGAAAGATAAAATGCAGGATAGCTTCCGGCAATTAACCCGCAGAGCAAAC
This sequence comes from Chitinophagales bacterium, assembly GCA_038207175.1. Lineage (GTDB taxonomy): Bacteria > Bacteroidota > Bacteroidia > Chitinophagales > Chitinophagaceae > JBBRAD01. The sequence goes on along the minus strand of JBBRAD010000027.1, from coordinate 37,901 downwards.
CAATTACAATAAGTGAAATGATATGAACCGGGTTGAATAAATTCAATACAAGATGTTTTTCTACAAGGCCGTTAAATGCAGGCAACACAAGGGCTACAATGCCCACTGCTAATACAACAGAAAGAAAGGACATTACAAAAGCCTCCACCATAAACTGGCCGATAAGCATGCCTTTGCCCGAGCCCATTACTTTGCGTACACCCACTTCTTTTGCACGCTGTTCTGAACGCGCCGTGGCGAGGTTCATAAAATTTATGCAGGCAAGGATTAAAATGATCCATGCAATAATGCTGAAGAGATTTACATACTTTATACGGCCCCCGCTTTGTTTGCCATCCACAAAATTGCTGCGCAGCCTCCAGTCTTTTACTGCGAGCAATAAAGGTTTTGCAATGGCGTCACTTTGTTTACTTTCAATAAAGCCGTACAGTTTTTTATTAATCAAACTTTCATCTGCTTTGGGATCCAATTCTGCGAAAGTTTGTATGCCATTGTTTCCCCATTTTTTCAGCCATTCATTTTCTTTAAAAAAAATTTCAAATGGCGAAAGCCATTCCACAAAATTAAAGTTGCAGTTCTCAGGCAAATCTTTTATTACGCCGCTGATGGCATATTCTTCTTTGTTATCAATCTTTACCGTTTTACCAATAACATCAATGGTATTAAAAATTTTCAGCGCCATTTTTTCTGTAACTACTATGGAATGTAATTCCCTGAAAGCACCGGCAGCATTGCCTTTCACGAATTCAAGGTTAAACATGTTCAGGAAAGATGCATCCACTTCCATGCCATTTCCGTAAACGGATTTATCGCCAAATGCAAGCAACTTTCTTTCCTGCCATGTAGAGCGTGCTGTATTTTTTATACCGGGGATTTCGTCTTTTATTGCGGGGGCCAGCAAACCTGGCGTTGATGCAAACGTGTAGGTTTTGCCATCGTAAGTTTGGTTGCCATATACCTGGTAAAGGTTGTCTTTGTTGGTGAAATACTCATTGTAATTCATTTCATCTTCCACCCACAAAAAAATAAGCGCGGCGCATGCAATGCCTATGGCAAGCCCGGCAATATTTAAAAAGCTGAAAGATTTTTTCTTCCACAAATTGCGCAGGGCGGTTTTGAAATAATTTTTTATCATATATTTTTTATTGAAATTATTTCCTGAAGTACCGTACTGCCGTTTATTCTCAGTGGCAGGAATTATTGTATAATATGCGGCAAGCGGTAAAGTGTGAATGAATTTGATGATGCCTGGTTTTCGCATGCGCCCAAATCACTGCCTTTATTTTTTGCAGAAGTGTTGCCAGACGAAGGGTTAGCTGCATTTTTCCATTCTGCTGAAAAATCTGTATTTACAAAATATAACACCGATAAAACACTGCATACACAACCGGTAAAAAACAACATTGTAAAAATATTTTTCCCTGTGGTTTGTAATTCACGAATAGTATGCTGCGCAATCATAGTATCAGGTTATAGGTTTTATATCAATATATTTTCTGTAACCGTTTGCCCGTCCAGCATACGGATAATCCTGTGGCTGAAACGTGCATCATGCTCGCTGTGTGTAACCATTACAATGGTGGTTCCCTGTTCATTCAAATCGGTAAGCAGTTCCATCACTTCGTTACCATTGCTTGAATCAAGGTTGCCGGTAGGTTCATCGGCTAAAATTAATTTTGGGTTGTTTACTACTGCCCTTGCAACAGCCACGCGCTGCTGCTGGCCGCCTGAAAGCTGCTGAGGGTAATGGTTCCGGCGGTGCATAATCTGCATTTTATCAAGCACGGCTTCTACTTTTATTTTCCTGTCTGCAGGTTTTACACCTGTATAGATCAATGGCAGTTCTACATTTTCATATACCGTCAGTTCATCAATCAAATTAAAACTCTGGAATACAAATCCAATATTGTGCTTGCGCATGTCCGCACGTTTGCGTTCATTAAATTTTGCAACTTCTACTCCGTTGAAAACAAAACTGCCACCATCCGGGTCGTCTAATAAACCAAGAATATTCAGCAGTGTGGATTTGCCGCAGCCGGATGGCCCCATCACCGCTACAAACTCTCCTTCCTTTACTTCCATAGTAAGTTTGTTAAGTGCAATTGTTTCCACTTCTTCCGTGCGGTAAACTTTTTCGAGACCAGTTATTTTAATCATAAAGCCCCTCCATCTCCCCCGTTGGGGAGGGTTTTTTAAATTTGGTTATGTAATAAATTTATTGCTTACAATTTTTATTCAACGCTTAAATAATAAAACAGTTACATAAATGCCGGAGCTTTTTCAAGTCCCCCGTTGGGGGATTTAGGGGGCTCCTTTCAATACAAGTTCCTGCATGGTTCCATAATTCTCATAACTGCTGGTTACTACTTTATCACCCGGCTGCAAACCGCTCAGTACTTCATAATAATCTGTATTCACGTTGCCCAGTTGAATATTCACTTTATACGCTTTGCTGCCGTCATTTGTTACTTTAAAAATCCAGTTTCCTCCTGTTTGCTGGTAAAACCCTCCTTTTGGCAAAAGGAGTGCCTGTCTTGCATCGCTTAATGCAAGAAATATCTGTAATGTTTGCCCGCGGCGGATGCCCTGCGGCACTTTGCCCACAAACTGCATATCCACCTGAAAACTACCATTGGTAACCTGTGTATATACTTTTTTTATTTCAAGATTATAAGCAGTATCTGCAAAACTGAATGTGCCTTTTAATCCGGTGTATATGCGCGGGAGGTAATGCTCATCAACATTTACCCTTACTTTGAATGCACCCAGTACATCTAACTGGCCAAGCCTTTCACCTTTGTTTTTATTCTCACCTATTTCTGCATCGAGGGAGGTTAACTGACCCTCAACCGGTGCACGTACAATTAAGTCACCTACTTTTTCACGCATTACAGCGAGTGCATTTTGTGAACCCTCATAGGACTGTTTTGCCTGGTTCAGTTGCTGCGTGGTGGAAAGAGAATCCTGTGCCAATATCTGCGCGGTCAGTTTCTTTTTTGCAACCTGGTAATCATAATTGTTTTCAGCCTGTTTAAATTCCTGCGAGCCAATTACTTTTTGCTCATACAGGTGTTTATCCAAAAGATACACACGCTCTGCTTCTTTTAATGCATTGTCCACATCCGTCATCTGGTTTAGTTTCGTAGTGGTGTTTTGCTGCGCGGCATTGCGTGCAATCTGCATTTGCGTAAGCAGGTTGTAAACACTTGTTTCCTGGTTTACTAAACTCAGCTCAAGGTCGGTATTGGAGAGTTTTAAAATAGGCTGGTCTTTTTTCATTATAGTGCCATCGTCCACATATCTTTCTTCCACACGGCCGCCTTCCACCGCATCAAGATAAATGGATGTTTGCGGCAGCACGATCCCATTTACAGGTATGTTTTCCTGGAAAACCCCTTTCTTAATTTCGCTGATTGTGATGCGGTCAATGTCCACATTTAATTTTGAAGCGCCGGATGTATAGTAGATGCTTGCGCCAATCAATAAAATGATTGCGGTGATTCCTGCAATGGTGAGGATCCTTTTTTTGCTCCATTTCTTTTTTTCAATTACTCTGTCCACAGTAAAATATTTATTGCTTTATTTTATTCATTTTAAAACGCCTTTTTTAAAACCCAACCGGTACACAAACACAGGTTGTATTGCACATGAGAAGCTTTTGCAAATATGTGCTAATAGTAGTGCCAGAATTTTTTCAATTGAAAAACAGTGAATTACATGCTTCATGCAAATATCAGTGTACGGTTTTGATACAATTTGTGTTCGCTATCGCAACAGGCAGAGGCTGTCATTTTTTTCTAAACAATTCATGCTCATCAAATTAATGGTATTGGTATATTTATGGTGAAGTAAGTTTGTACTTAACAGCAACCACTACTTTCAGTTTACAAATGACTTAATGGCCAATGACGGATAATTTATGAACCTGAAAAAATATTCCATACTTGTAATTGATGACGATACGGATGTATTAACTGCTGTGCGCCTTTTGCTGAAACCGGAAGTGCGGGAAGTGGTGACGGAAAAAAACCCGGAGAATATCCCATCCCTGCTTGCAAAACAATTTTTTGATATTGTATTGCTGGATATGAATTTTAAAGCTTCTATCAATACTGGTAACGAAGGCATTTACTGGTTAAAGCGCGTAAAAGAACTGAAGCCCGATATATGTGTAATGATGATCACTGCTTATGGCGACATTGATTTGGCGGTACGCTCTTTAAAAGAAGGCGCTGCAGATTTTGTAGTAAAGCCCTGGCATAATGAAAAACTGCTGAGTTCAATTGAAGACATACTGAAAAAGAAAAGTGGCACAAAACTAAAACCCGGCGTGTCATTTGAAAATGATGAGGTTATCGGTAAAGAATTGCTGGGCATATCAGAACCAATGAATGATATTTTTTACAAGATTGAAAAAATTGCGCCTACTGATGCAAACATTTTAATATTAGGTGAAAACGGCACAGGTAAAGATTTAATTGCAAAAGCCATCCATCAAAAATCACTACGGGCAAATAAACCTTTTGTAAAAGTGGATGTGGGCGCTTTAACTGAAACACTTTTTGAGAGCGAATTATTTGGCCATAAAAAAGGCGCATACACCGATGCTAAGGAAGACCGCACCGGCCGATTTGAAAGTGCCAATGAAGGCACATTATTTTTAGATGAAATTGGCAACATCAGTTTATCACAGCAGGCGAAACTCCTTACAGTATTGCAAAACAGGCAGATCACCAAATTGGGTTCTAACCAGTCTCTGCCCATTGATATACGTTTAATATGCTCCACCAATCTTCCTTTAAGCGACCTGGCAAATGAAAACCGTTTCAGAAAAGATTTAATTTACAGGATCAATACAGTAGAAATTACGGTGCCGCCATTGCGTAAAAGGGAAAATGATATTTTACTTCTGGCAAAACATTTTTCAAAAATTTATGCGGATAAATATTTAAAACCTTCCATCAGCTTTGATAAAAGCGCATTAGATAAACTGCAGCATTACCAATACCCGGGCAATGTGCGTGAGCTGCAGTACATCATAGAGCGTGCAATTATTATGAGCGAAGGAGAAATACTACAGGCAAAGGACCTCATTTTTTCTCCTATTGAATCTGCACAACTGCAGTCAGTTGAAACAGGCGACCTGAACCTTGGCAATATTGAAAAAAATACAATACTGCGCGTAATTGAAAAACATAATGGTAATATCACCAAAGCTGCAAGGGAGTTGGGTTTAACAAGAACCGCATTATACAGGAGGCTTAGTAAGTATGATATTTAAAAAATACGAATGGAATTTAATTGTACGCATACTATTACTGTTTTTAACAATAACAGTATCCTGTTTTTTATTAGTGAAAGAATTATATGTTTATGAAATTATAATTGTGCCGGTAATTGTTTTGCAGTTACTGGATTTTTACCGTTTCCATAAAAAAGCGCAGCAGGAGCTTGACCAGTTTGTGGAAAGTATCCATTACCGTGATTTTTCCAGGCATTTTGATGTAACCCACGCCCCTGCTGATTTGCAGCCGTTGCGAAAAGGCTTTAATGAAATCAACACCACATTTAAGGTTATCAGCAAAGAAAAAGAAACACAATATCAGTACCTGCAGAAAATATTGGAACTGGTGGACACAGGCATCCTTTCCTATGAAATGGAAAGCGGTGAAGTGGTGTGGATGAATGAGTCACTTAAAAAACTGCTCCAGGTTCCTTATTTAAAAACCATTCATTCCTTATCAAAACGCGACTGGGCATTGTACCACGAAGTAATGGCGCTGCCGCTTGGTAAAAGTGTTGTAAGCACTGCGCATCTGGAAAATTCCATGTTTAAAGTTTTATTATCTGCAACTGCTTTTCAAACCGCTGATAAAAAATATAAGCTTATCGCTTTTCAAAATGTAAATGAAGCGCTGGATGAAACGGAAAGCAAGGCCTGGCAGCGGCTGCTGAGCGTAATGACGCATGAGATCATGAACTCCGTGGCGCCCATTTCTTCATTAAGTGACACTTTAAAAAATATGCTCAACAATACAAGGCATACCGTAAGCGCGGAAAACAAATCAAATTTTGAAGATCTTGAACTGGGTATTGAAACTATAAAAAGAAGAAGCGAAGGGCTTTTAAAATTCACCGAAACTTACCGCAACTTAAATAAAATTACCAGCCTGAACCTGAAAAAAATGTATGTGCGTGATTTATTTGAAAACCTGCATACGCTTATGCAGCCCACGCTTGATCAGAAAAATATTGAAATGGAAATCATCCTTAAACAGCCTGATTTAATGCTGGAAGCAGATACAAATTTAATAGAGCAGGTACTTATAAATTTATTAGTAAATGCCATTGAAGCGGTAAAAGAAAAAGGCTCACCGCGTATTGTGCTTACCGCAGCGGAACCACCCGGTAAAAAAACGATGATCAAAGTTTCGGACAATGGCAACGGCATGAGTGAAGAACTGCTTGATAAAATTTTTATCCCTTTTTTCAGTACAAAGAAAACAGGCAGCGGCATCGGGCTTAGTTTATGCAAACAAATTATGATGCTTCACAAAGGCAATATACAGGTGCAGTCTGTATTGGGCGAAGGAACTGCGTTTACACTGCAGTTTTAAAAATATATATTTATTTTTTTACCGGCTACCGTTTTTCATGGCATCGCCGGTTGTGTCACTCACTTGCAAGTTCTGTTTTCATGGCAGCAACGCATAGGTTCTACTTATTCCTTCGTCATTAAAATACTTGTTTTCCCAGGTGGCAAATCGTTTTTACTTATAAAAATACGGACTGCACAAATAAAATATTCTCTTTCTTTGGATTTCACAATATAAACTTCGTTGAACTGCCAATATGGGTTTACTCCAATAAAAGGTGTTATATATTCTTTATCAGCTTCATCTCCTTTATAAAGCTCGAATCCATAATCAAATGAAGTAGGGGTTTGCACATAGAATACACCCTCAAAAAGTATATCAATATTGTGATATATATTTTCTTCAATATAGCTTTTGCGGAGCAAAAGTTGTTTGTGTGAAATGTGATAATCCAAAAATGTATAATATCCTTCGATATTTTTCTATTAACGTACGCATATAATATTTTTAAAATAAACTCATACCTTCTGCAAGGTTTTCGATTGAAGAGATTTTTAACTCCAGGATAAACCAACATCCATAATCCTACTTCTTCTTTCCGCCCAGCATAGGCACAAAGGAAAAATGTTCAAAGCTTTCTTCCTGCAGTTCACCGTTTTCTGTTTTTGTAATACGCAGCATTTTTTGCGCACCGCTTTCATCATCTAATGGCACCACCATCATGCCGCCGGGTTTCATTTGTGCAATAAGTTTTGGCGGAATAAAAGGCGCGGCGGCAGTAATCAATACTTTATCAAACGGCGCAAAAGTGGGGAGCCCTTCAAAGCCATCTCCATAAAAAAATTTTATATTGGGGTACCTGGCTTTGAAAATAAAATCTTTATTTTTTTCAAATAATTTTTTCTGCCGTTCAATGGTAAATACCCTTGCGCCCATTTCAGCCAAAACCGTTGCCTGGTAAGCGCTCCCGGTTCCTATTTCAAGAATTTTTTCATTGCGCTTTACCCGCAGCAGTTCCGTTTGGTAAGCCACCGTGTATGGCTGAGAAATTGTTTGCCCTTCGCCAATGGGAAAAGCGCGGTCTTCATAAGCAATTTTATCAAACACAGAATCTAAAAAAAAATGGCGCGGTATTTCCATTATTGCGCGCAGGGCATTTTCATCGTTGATACCTTTTTCCCTTAATGTTTTTACAAGCTGGATGCGTAGGCCTTTGTGCCGGTATGTGTCCTCGTATTTGCGCATAATGTACACGCAAGATAATGTGTTCAAATTTCCGCAGTTAATTTTTTCCGATACAATATTTATACGCCCTGTTTATAAAAAACAAAACGTTAAAGAGTGCGACGCAAGAGGCGATGCTATAAAATTCAAATGCCCGGTCCAAAAAATTATTTACCAATTTCAAACTTTGCATCTTCCGTTATCCCTTTCCATTCATCTGTTCTGAAAGGCCCGGCAGGAAAGCCTTCGCGGTTAAAAAGGTTATCCATGCCTGCATCATCAGCCCAGCCAAACCTTACGGATTCAGGATGGCGTACGCTGTCGCAGGAAACCATCACTTTATCGCCAACTATCATTGTTTTTGCAGGGTGAAACTGTTTGTCTTCCCCGGCAATTTCAAATCCTGATAAACTGTTTTGATTTTTGGTAATTAACCCGCTGCCGGTATTTTTAAAAGTGAGCGTAACGGTATTGCCAAGTATCTGCATAGACCGGTACACAGGCCCGCTGTAAACAATATTTTTTCCATAAACATTGTGCAAGGCAATGGCAGCAAGGCGTTTGCCCACATCCTGTTTATCTTTTGGATGAATATCTGCGGCATTGCCAATATCTGTTGTTACGGCCATACCGGTATTGGGCAATGATAAAGTAAGTGTTTGCGCTTCGCGCAGTTCGGCCCATGTGCTTCCATTATTGCTGTTGCCGTTTGCGGCATTAAAGCTGGCAAGCTGTACAAAATAAAATGGAAAGTTACCTTCTCCCCATTGGTTGCGCCAATCGGTGATCATGAGTGGAAATGCCTGCCTGTATTGGTATGCGCGTCCGGCATTTGCTTCGCCCTGGTACCAGATAGCGCCTTCAATGGCATAAGGTATCAAAGGGTTTACCATGGCATTAAATAAAAGTGTGGGATAATCATTTGGGCCCACACCTGTATTTGTATTGCTCAGCAAAGATGCTACACGGTAAGCCCATGCGCCTGCAAGGGTTTGCTTTTTTCCATTTACTGAAATGTTCATGTTATCTGCTTCACCATAAATACCACCGCCACCGCCTGTATCTTCTACGCGCACTGCAATTACATTTTTACCTTCTTTTAAAACACCCGCAGGGATAATATATTTTCTCGGTGTGTTCCACGAATTTGTACTGCCAACTTCCGTACCGTTTACATAAGTAATATCATTGTCATCAATCATGGCAAGTTCAAGCACAGCCTGCTTTCCCGCATCTTCCGCATTAATCATAATTGTTTTCCTGAACCATACTACGCCGTCTAATCCGTCAAGGCCTTTACTCTCCCACTGCCCGGGCAAATCCATCTGCGCCCATTTGCTGTCACCGGTATTGAATTTGCTCCATCCCATAGCCTCATTTTCATCCGGCAAAGGGCCCTGCAATGCATCAATTTTTTTAAGCATTGCATTTTTACGGAGCGCTGCAAGTGAATCAAGGTTTAAAGAAGGCATTTCTGCAATCATATTTTTGAATTCACTGCTTTGTTCAAATGCTTTATGGCTTGTCCATGTTTCCACCATGGTGCCACCCCATGAAGTATTGATAAGGCCGATGGGCACTTTTAACTGCCTGTATAATTCCCTTGCAAAAAAATAACCCGCAGCAGTAAAATCACCCGCAGTTTGCGGGCTGCATATTTTCCATGCGCCGGATGAAATATCGTTTTCAGGAACTGAGCTTACAGTGTTCGGAATTTTGATATGCCGTATTTCAGGATAATTTGCAGAGTCAATTTCCTGCAGGTAATTATTTATTTTTCCCCAGCCTTCTATAGGCATTTCCATATTACTCTGGCCGCTGCAAATCCACACTTCACCCACAAGTACATTACTGACAGTAACAGAATTTTTTCCTGATACAACAAGCTGATAAGGTCCGCCGGCATTTTCAGCATCAAGCTTTATTATCCAGTTTCCATTTTTATCTGCAACAATGGTTTTTGTTTGTTTATGAAACTGCACGGATACTTTTTCACCTGCATCGGCCCAACCCCATACAGGTATTGGCTTATTGCGCTGCAGTACCATATTGTCACCGAATATTTTTGGGAGCTTTAGATTGGCAAAAGAAAAAAAACATGAAAGGATTAACGGCAAAAGAAATATTTTTTTCATGTGCAGATTTTAAGTGTACAAGATACAATTATTAAAGGAATAAAAGCAATGACGGAGTTGCCGTAATAATCAGGCAATAATTTTTTTAAATTCTTCATCATCCCGAAAGTCGTTAAAATCGGTATCGGTTTTTACATACTCTTTCAGTGTGGCATCCAGGTCAACTGCTTTTTGCAGCAGGATGAGTGCATTTATTTTGTCTTTTCTTATTGCATAATTGCATGCCCGTCCATAGTATGCATCAGCATAGCGGGGATCAATGGCAACGGCTTTATCATAGGCTGCATCTGAATCTTCATAGCTTCCCATTTTGTTTAAAGCGGTTCCTTTATCAACCCATGCAGATGCTTTCCGGTCGTCAATTTTAAGCGATCTGTCAAGGGTTACCAATGCCTCTTTGTATCTTTTCATTTCCAGTAATAACCCGCCCATATTTGAAAGCGTGACAGGATCAGAAGGATTAATTTCTTCGGCTTTTTCATAGGCTTTAAGCGCTTCATCCCATAAACCCATTTTTTTAAGTGACACACCTTTATTGTAAAATGCCAGGTCAAGTTCTTTATACCCGGGATAGCCTGCAGCAATACGGTCATTTATTTCCAGTGACTTCTGATATAAGCCCAGCGTATCATACGATGCACCAATATATAAAAGTGCGCTGGCAACGTCATCATTATTTTTCGCTGTTTTTTCCACCGCATTTTTCATGTATGCAATAGTTTTTTCATATTCCTGTTTGCCAAATTCCGTTACGCCTTTGTAATACCAGTCGTAAAAATCGTAATCATTCTCTGTCTTTAAATTTTTCAGTTTTTCTTCGTATGTTTTTATTTTAGCAGCTGTTTCAGTGTCCAGTTCCTGGAAACCTGTTTTTCTTTTATCAAGTTCATCTTTCAGGTCTGCCAGTTCGCTGTCGCTTTCCACTTTATACAGTGCAATATCATGTTCCCGTTTTGCTTTCAGGTGCGGGTTTACAGAAATACCGAGATAAATAAAATCGAGTACGGCATAAGAAAATTCGCCAATTTGAAATGCAACCCCTTTTTTCAGGTCTTTTGTTTCTTTCCATATAAGATAAAGTACAAGCCCGAGTAAAAAAACAAAAAGCCATCCTTCCACGCATCCTTTAAGGTAATTGAGAAAAAAAACGGGTTGTGAATCTTTAACTATATAATCAAGTACAGGTGTAATAATACTTCCGGATATAATAATAGAAAGCCCGCGGAACCTTCTGCTGTTTAAAAGAGATTCATCCTCGGGTGAAGGCCCCCAGCCATCAATAAAAAAAATGGCACCCGCCAAAAGGCCAATATTATAAGCAAGTGCTGCGTTATCTATCATGCTACTAATTTAATTTCTTTGCTGTTAAAAAAGAATTTTTTTTCAGCAAAAATAAAAGTTCCGCAATATTGCAGGGCTTTATTTTATGCAGCGCTTTTAATTTTATTTCAGTTTCATATCTTCAATAATCTTATTTATCCTTTCCATCAGCATGCCATGTTTGGTGTCAAACTCTTCTTTGCTTTCAAGTTTTGCGTTTACACTGAAATAGAATTTTATTTTGGGCTCTGTGCCACTTGGCCTTGCAGAAATTTTGCTTCCATCTTCCAAAATAAACTGCAGCACATTGCTTTTGGGTAAAGTAATTTTCCAGCTTTCACCGGTTTGCAGGTTTTTACCAACCTGCAACTGGTAATCCAGCAACTGCAGCACAGGAGAGTCATTGATAACCGATGGTGGATTATCACGGTATCCCTGCATCATTTCTGCAATTTCTTCCTGGCCGCGCATCCCTTTTTTTGTAATGCTGGTAAGGCTTTCGAGGTAAAAACCATACTGAATATATAGTTCAATCAATTTATCAAATAAAGGTTTGCCGTTATTTTTTTCATACGCCGCCATTTCGCATAAAAAAGCAACCGCAGAAACCGCATCTTTATCACGCACTTTATCGCCCACCATCATTCCAAAACTTTCTTCACCGCCAATTACATAATTTTCCTTTCCTTCTTTCTCTTTTATCAGTTCTGCAATCCATTTAAAACCGGTAAGCACATCGTAACAGGCAACATCATTTTGCTTTGCCGCATTATGTATCATATCAGTGGTTACAATTGTTTTTACCACCATATCATTTGGTTGCGCAATACCTTTAGATTTTCTTGCTTCCATCATGTAGCTGAATGCAAGCGCTGCGGTTTGGTTGCCATTCATCAGTACCCACTTACCATGATGATCTTTAATGGCAATACCCACCCGGTCTGCATCGGGATCGGTGCCAAGTAAAATATCGGCATCTGATTCTTTTGCTTTTTTTAATCCGATGCTCATGGCTTCGCTCTCTTCGGGGTTAGGATATACAACAGTTGGAAAATTCCCGTCAGGCTTTGCCTGCTCTTCCACTATGGTAACATTTGTAAAACCAAACCTTTTTAATACTTCGGGCACCAGCATAATGCCACTGCCATGAATGGGTGTATAGACGATTTTAAGATCATGCTGTTTTGAAATTACATCAGGATATACGCTCAGGCTTTTAACCATTTGATAATATGCTTCGTCAATATCTTTACCAATGATGGTAATATCTGCTTCTCCCCCGCTCCACTTTACTTCGTCCACGCTGCTGATGGCTTCCACTTCAGTAATGACGTTTTTATCATGCGGCGGCACAAGCTGGCCACCATCATTCCAGTATGCTTTATAACCATTGTACTCTTTGGGATTATGTGATGCTGTGCAAACCACACCGCCATTGCATCCAAGATAACGAACAGCGAAACTTAATTCGGGTGTGGGGCGAAGCGCGTCAAATAAAAAAACCTTTATGCCGTTAGCTGCAAAAACATTCGCTGTGGTTTCAGCAAAAAAACGGCTGTTGTTGCGGCTGTCATGCGCAATGGCAACTTTTATTTCACTGCGGCCGCATGATTTCTTAAGATAATTTGCAAAGCCCTGCGTAGCCGTGCCTACAGTATATTTATTCATCCGGTTGGGGCCGACACCCATTAAACCGCGTATGCCCCCCGTGCCAAATTCTAATGTGCGGTAAAAAGATTCTGCAAGCTCATCAGGGCTTTCTTTTTGCAACCGCTGTATTTCGTTTTTTGTTTGCTCATCATAATTTCCGTTGAGCCAGGTATCAATTTTTGTTTGAATGGCAGCGTCCATAAATTTTCTGTTTTATTGGATGGCAAGTATAAGCATTATCCCTCAATTTTTGTACTGATATTTCAGTGCATGATATGAAAGAATAAAAGAACTGTGCATTACAGTAGCTGCACTTATCTGAATAAATCACACTTCATTAAAACCCCATTCTATCATTAATTCATTTATTTTTCCCAAAGGCAATGAAGAATTGTTGTAATGCCCTGCCAGGTTTTTTTGCCTGAAAGCCTCATAAATACTTACCGCGCAGGCTACAGAAATATTAAGGCTTTGTATAATGCCCGTCTGCGGGATGATAAAATTTCCATCAGCAATGTTTTGCGTTTCTTCACTTACACCGCTGTGTTCATTACCAAAAACCAATGCCACGCTTCCTGTAAAATCAATATCATACAGGCTTATGGCGTTTGCAGAAAGATGCGTGGTGAATATTTTTTTATATTGTTTTCTCAGTTCTGCAAAACATTTTTGGATATTGTCATAATGATGAACAGTGAGCCATTTGGCGGCACTGCTGCCACTTTTATATCCCCATTTTTTGTGCTGCGATACCTTTGTACTAAGGATGTAAATATCCTGGATGCCCACTGCATCACAGGTACGCATTACTGCAGCAATATTTCGCGGGTCCTCCACGTTTTCCATTACAACGGTTAAATTATCCTGCCGGCGGTCTAATACTTTTTTTAGTTTTTCCTTTCTTTCTGGTGTCATAAAAATTTATTTCCGGTGATGGCAACCAAGTTATTTTAAATTTCCCGGAAAGAAATAATTCTGTAAAAAAACAACGGGTAAAAATTAATTCAAAAAAAAGGCGCTCCTGGAAAGGAGCGCCGGATCCCTTTTTTAAAAGAGGGAATTTAACACATGCTTCTTTTATTCAACTATAGTTAACTTTTTGCTTACTGTATTAATACCGTCAGATATTTGCACAGTATAAATACCGGGGGATAAATTGCCCGCATTTACCGAAACAAGTGCAGATTTTCCGGATATTGAATGTTTTGACAGATTAACAATACGGCCATTCAAATCAATCACCTGGATATTCACGTCAGCATTAAACCCTGAAAGATCTACATTGAAAGAACCTTTAGACGGGTTTGGATAAATATTGACAGAAACAACAGAAGATGATTTAGCGCTCATAGAATTATCGGCGATGGACGTATTTACGCCGCCCTTGCCTGCATAAGAACCGGGCACTTTATATTTCTTGGATAAGATAACACCCGTACCAAGTGTTGTTCCGCCTGATTTTAAAGAATCGCTGAATACTATATGACCATTACTGCTGAAACACCTTCCGTGTATTTCAAATACATAGGTGTGTGTAGCAACCAAACCAGTATCGCGACCGCCAAGGTTATTGGGGTTGCTTGTATTATAATAAGGATTGTGCGTAAAATATTCCCAGAACAAACTTGCGGGGGTTAAGCCAAGGAAAGAACCTGAAGGAGCATAACGCCAGATACTATCAACTACCTGACCGTTAAAATATGTATTAGCCTTGTTATTACCACCCCATGGAGACCATGTGTTGGCTGTTCCATTTACTGTATCAGCAAACCTGATCTGGTAAGAATATCCGCTCATAGCAGTATAAATAGTACCTAAGTTTACACTTACACCAAATTTACCGCCGGTATTATCAATACCTGCAAATTTAGGTTTAAGAAGATTAACTGTAGCACCTCTTGGCGCGGAATAACATTTGCCGGCCAATACTTTTACTGCATACTGTCCGGGTGCCAAATCCTGCTCTTTGTTGTTAGTTGTTGAATCAATCAATGTAGAATCAGTACCATTTACGGTGTACCACAGATATTCATATGGCAGGTTTGATACACCCTGTGAAGCGCTCACGAGAAGTTTACCGGTTTTACAAACTGCAGGGGTAACAATGGGTACGGTAAGCTTTGGTATTGCTGAACCTTTACATTTATTGGCCTCACCGCTGGTTGCGCTGTTACCATTAACCGGGTCAAAATTAGCCCATGGTTTTGTCCAGTCTGTTACCGCATCAAAAGCGCCAACATAATCAATACCATCAGAACTATGCATGAAAAATGTATCAGCGCCATTATTATATAACTGCGAATGTGCTTCACTGTAAGTGTTACCGGCTAATGCAAGTGAACCAATAGCTGGACGGTAATCAGGGTTTGTAAGTGTATAAGGGCTTGTGAGCATGGGCAAAAGGCTGTTATTAGTTGAAAACCTGTTGCTCGCACCATGTTTTAAGATAGCCACAGTTGCAGCGGCTTGTGTTGAATTCACTGCACTGGGAGTGGTAACCCATTTTGTAGTATCAGATACAGTTACAAGGTCATTCATTGCTAATGTATCAGCAGTACCCTGTGTTGTTCCATTGTTACCGCTTACATAGGTATTGGTTGTGCTGCCATCTATTTCAAAACCCTGAGGGTAACCCACAAGGATGGAATTGATCACATATTCATGAGCTGCACGGCGGTCATGTAAAGCGCCTTTAAATAAGGCGTTATAATTAAATGCAGTATCATTACCTGCAGTTACCGTATAATTTGTGAATATGGCATTTGTTCTTGGCGTATAAAGGAATCCATCAGCATTGTTATCAACTTCAAAACCTGCTGACTGAGACTGGTCTGCCACCTGCGGGTCACGTAAACCCATTCCAAACTGCATTTGTCCCGAAAAACCGTTATCAGTATCAAAATCATCATCAATACCGCGGAATGCAATCAGATAGGTACAATTAACAGTACCGCCAAACCACTCATAAGAATCATCATTGGCATAACTAACCTGAACATGGTCAATTGTAGTGCCATCGCCTACTGCGCCAAATGTGATACCATTGATTTCATTATTTGGAGAAAGAGCATAACCTGCAAATTCACAACGTACATATTTTAATGTTCCTGAATTATCATGGTCATCTTCTGCATGTGCAGCATCTAAACCTAAAACCACTTGACCTGCAATAGGCCCAAATAAAGTATAGGGGTTAGGGGTAATACCTTCTATATAAGCGCCGGTGGAAGTAATACCACCTACGGTGATAGGATAATTGTGTCCTGAATGTCCTAATAATATCAGACCACCCCAGTCACCGCGCTGTCGAAGACCTGGTTTTTTAGAAGATGTAAATACAATAGGATGCGCAGGTGAACCAACAGCCTGAATTTGACAACCAACTGAAATGATTAACGCGCCAAGGTTTGGAGCTGGTGCGCCTTCAATTAAAGTTCCCTGCTGAATGGTGAGAACCGCACCGCTGGTTACATACACATAACCTTTGATGTAATAAATGTGCGAACTGTCCCAATAAGTGTTTACTGTGATGTTCGCGGTCACAGTATCAGTGGGTTTTGCACTCGCCTTTCCTGCAAAAAGGCAAAGCACTAATCCTAACACCAAGGATTTTAAAAGTAAATTTGCTTGTTTCATAAATGTAAAAATTGTTTTGGTAAAATTATATATAGAGCAAGGGTGCAACCTATTATTCCATATTATGAAACAATTACCAAATAGTTAAGCATAATTAATATTGAAAGAAAAAACGTTCAGTTATTCAGGATAAAAAATATATCCTTAACGATAACATAATATCTGTATCATCCCGCTGCCGTACATAGATTTTATTTTTGCATAAAAAACATGCGACCAAAATTTTTACTGTCACTACTTTCCTTTTTTCTTTTCTCAATTCTTCATTCACAAATAAAACAAAATGGTTCAATTTCAGGAATTGTAACGGATGCGGGTAACAACCGCGCACTGGCAGGGGCAACTATTACTATTGGTAAAGTACAAAGACCAACAACATCAGACCCAGATGGAAAGTTTAGAATTGATGGCCTGCCTTCAGGTACTTATACAATTACAATTTCTTACGTAGGATATGAAGGCAAAGAGGTGGAAGGCATTGAAGTAAAAGCAGGTGAATTAACCGCGCTTACAATATCTTTAAATCTCTCAAAAAGCACCCTTAAAGATGTAGTGGTGAAAACAGATGCCAAAAAGGAAAATTTAAACGGCATTTTAAATTTACGGAGAAACAGTGCAGTAGTATCTGACGGGATAAGCGCCGACATGATAAAAAAATCCCCTGACAGAAATACCAGCGATGTATTAAAAAGAATCAGCGGAACAACCATACAGGAAAATAAATTTGTGGTGGTACGCGGGATGAACGACCGCTACAATGAAGCGATGCTCAATAACGCGCTTCTTCCAAGTTCAGAGCCTGACCGTAAAACATTTGCATTTGATATATTTCCTGCTGATGTTGTGGATAATATCACCATTATAAAAAGCGCTTCACCCGATTTGCCCGGCAGTTTTTCCGGTGGGCTAATCCAGATCAACACAAAAGATGTTCCAGATAAAAATTTCTTTTCTGTAAAAGGCGGTCTTGGATATAATTCAATTACCACAGGAAAAGCATATTACCATACACCCGGAAGCCTAACAGACTGGTTAGGTTTTGATAACTCTACAAGAAAATTACCGGATAATTTTCCGGGAACATTAGAGTACAGCAGCTTTGGCACCGAAAAGAAAGCTGCGTTAAGCAGTAAAGTACCCAATTTATGGGCTTTATTAAAAGAAAATGCACCAGCAAATACTTCTCTCCAGCTTTCTGGCGGTTTCAGTACAAGATTTAAAAATAATAAAAGCTATCCATTATTTGGCGGCATTTTTGGCCTTGTTTACAGTTCTACCTATAACTACAATAACCTTCAGCGTTATGATTATACAGGCCTGCCCAGTACACCGCCTGATGATTCAGTATATAAATATAATGACAACTCTTATACCCGTTCCATACTGGAAAGTGGTTTAGCAAATTTTGCATTCAGGGTTAACCAAAACAATAAATTTTTCTTTAATAATATTTATTCAATAAACTCAAGCGACCAAACCGTTCTCAGAACCGGATATTCATTCGACAACCAATGGAATGTACAGGCTAATTCATCTTTCTTCAGCAGTAACCGCATTTTTAATACCCAGCTTGGTGGTGATGATTATCTTCCAAAATCAAAACTGAGGATAAAGTGGTTTGGTTATTATACCAATCTTTACAGGAATGAACCTGATTATAAAAGAAATACTTATGTTCAGATAAACCAGGGTGACCCTTATTTTGCGCTGATTACACAAACCATTAATTCAAATTACGGCTCACATTATTTTGCTAATGTAAAAGATAAAACAAAGGGTGCAAACCTCGACTTCAGTTTACCTTTTAAAATGTTCAGCAACACACAAACATTTAAAGCAGGCGCTTCAATTTACAGTAATACACGTTTCCGCGAAGCCCGTTCTATTGCAGCAAAAATAGCAAGCGGTTCTTTCAATAATAAACTTTTATATTATGGCCAGGATTCAATTTTCAGACAGCAGAATTTTAATTCAACCACAGGCTTTATATATGATGAGTTAGCCGATGTAAGAAACAATTATGACGGATCAATTAACAACACCACCGCCTATGCCATGTTTGACAATAAATTTACCAAACAACTAAGATTAATCTGGGGCGTGCGTTTTGAAGATTATCACCAAATACTTAACACATTTGACGCGAACAGCCAGCCTTTAAAAATTGATACCACTTACAAAGATTTCCTTCCATCGGCAAACCTTATCTATTCTGTGTTGCCGAAAGCAAACCTCAGGTTAAGTTACAATAAATCACTTGCCCGTCCGCAATACAGGGAACTGGCCTACCAGTTATTTTATGATTTTCTGCAGAATTATACCTTCTATGGAAACCCTGATCTTACAGAAACACATATTGACAATTACGAAGTAAGATGGGAGCATTATTTCCCTAATGCCCAATACTATTCTGTCAGCTTCTTTTATAAAAAATTCAAAAACCCGATAGAGCAATATATTCCCTTTCCCGGATCAGACTCAAAAACTGTTTCAGTTATTAATTCACCCGGCGCCACTAATTATGGAGTAGAACTTGAAGGCCGCAAAAACTTTGATTTTATTTCAAAAAAATTAGAGAACCTTGTTGCTTACGCCAATGTGTCTTTTATCAAATCAAAGGTTGAAAAAAATACGCTGATTGGAGATACGGCCTCAAGGCCTTTACAGGGGCAGTCGCCATATATTTATAATTTTTCTTTACAATATACCGATCCAAAAACAAACCTTGCTTTATCTGCACTATTCAATGCAAGCGGCAACAGGCTTTTCCTGGTAGGTGGCCCCAGTTCAGATGCCATTTGGGAAAAACCGCATTCAACGCTCGATTTAAAACTAAGCAAGACCTTTCTTAAAAACGGAACCGTTGAATTTGCTGTTGCGGACATATTGCACAAAAACGACACCCAGTATATAGATGTAAACGGAAACCAGAAATTTGATAATGGTGTTGACAGGTTATACCTGAATAAAACTTTTGGCCTGAGGGCAGGAATATCTTTAGGATATAAGTTTTAATAAAAATATTTTCCGCCGGATTAAACCGATAAAAAATCAGGACGCAGGCAGGCCCTGATTTTTTTATCCAAAGAATAATTTTAAAAAGTAAAAAGACGCCTATATGATTAAAAAAAATATTTTCTGCAGTTGTCTTTCTTTTGTTTTTAGTGTTGCTTTGTTTTCACAAACAAACGATACTTTATATACTGTTAGTTATGGAAATAAAACCAACCCTGCTGTTATTTTTCTGCATGACGGGCCCGGCCTTAATGCAGTACCATTTGAATATACAAACGCTAAATTACTTGCTGCAAAAGGGTTTTATGTAATAGTGTACGACCAGCACGGTACCGGAAGATCAAAAAATGACAGTGTGGATTACGCTTTTAATTACGACGGGGCCATAAAAGGGCTGGACACAGTCTATCAAAAATATCATATCAAAAAAGCAACTTTGCTGGCGCATGGCTGGGGTTCTACCATAGCTGCGTATTACACAGAAAAATTCCCGCAAAAAGTAAAGCGGGTTATTCTTATAAGTGCCGCGGTTGATTATCAGGCCATGTATCAAACCATAATAAACAATTGCCACAAATATTATACAACTATTTCGTATGATTATGGATTGCATTTGCTCGATTCCATTCAAAAAATGGATTCCTCATCATTCGACTATGCGAATAATTGCATAGCCAACGCTCTGTATGCAGGTTTATATACCCAGCACGAAAGGACAGTTGAAGCCACTACTTTATATAATTTTGTAGGGAGCCTGAAAATTGTTTCCAAACCTGAAAAAAAACCGCTTGAATCTTTTTGCCGGAATGAAAAAGTGCCATTATTAAACCTTACTGCAGACTGGCAGAAACTGGTAAAGGCCGGGATACCCGTTAAAGGTGTCTATGGAAAGGATGATGGCTTATTTGACAGCAATTCCCTTGCAGAAATTAAAAAAATATTTGGTACCGGTAATGTAGTGATGATTGACAATTCATCGCATAATGTTTTTATGGACCAGCAAAAAAAATTTATTGCAACTGTTGTTAATTTTTTGGTTAAGTAAAAAGCACTTAACTGTCTCAAAAAAGTCAGGTTTTTATTAAAAATAATTTTGTACCCGGCTATACTGCATCTATTAGCATCGTTGCGTCGCACTCTTCAGCGCTTTGCCCTTTATTAAGCTTTGATTTTAAAAAAAATGTACCTTTAATTTTCAATTCTTCAGTAATCATTCCTGTACTTCATTTTCTTTCATTTAATTTTGCACTTCAATTTTTTTGAACCATGCTTATCGGGCTCAACAACCTTACATTTGAATTTGGTGCTCGTACAATAGTGGAAGATGCCACCTGGCATATTCAGCCCGGCGAACGCATTGGGCTTATCGGCTACAACGGAACAGGCAAATCCACTTTATTAAAACTTTTTGTGGGTGAATACCAGCCCTCAAAAGGTACGGTAGAAAAAAGCCGCGACACCACAATCGGTTACCTGCACCAGGATTTATTAAGCTTTGATACAAACGATTCCATCCTTGAAGTGGCAATGGGGGCTTTTGAAAAAGTGAAGCAATTAGAAAAAGAAATTGAAGCGCTGGGCAAAGAGCTTGAAGCAACATCTGATGAAAAATTATTGCATAAATATTCCGATAAACTGCATGAACTGGAAATATTCGGAGGTTACAATATCCATCATAAAACAGAAGAAGTACTGCAGGGGCTTGGTTTTGCAAATGCCGATCTTCAAAGGCCTTATAAAGAATTCAGCGGCGGCTGGCGCATGCGCGTACTGCTTGCAAAAATGATTTTGCAGCAACCGGATGTTTTATTATTAGATGAACCTACCAATCACTTAGACCTTCCATCCATTGAATGGCTTGAAAAATATTTGCTTCATTACCAGGGCAGCGTAGTAATTGTAAGCCATGATAAATTTTTCCTTAACCGCATGGTTACAAAAATTGCAGAGCTGTACCAGCAGCAACTGCATATCTATTCGGGCAATTACGATTTTTTTGAAAAAGAAAAAGCCATCCGTATAGAACTGCAGCAGAAAGCTTACGAAAACCAGCAGGATTATATCCGCCAGCAGGAAAGGTTTATAGAACGGTTCCGTTCAAAAGCTACGAAAGCTGCGGCGGCTCAAAGCGCTATAAAACGTTTGGAAAAATTAGACCGCGTAGAACAAACAGAAATAGAAAGGCCAAACCTGCGCATCAACTTCCAGGTGGACAAACAACCCGGAAAAGTGCTTGTTGATTTAAAACATATTACAAAAAAATTTGGAGCTATTTCTATCGTGGAAAACAGCAGGGCGGAAATTGAACGTGGCGATAAAATTGCGTTGATAGGCGCTAACGGAAAAGGAAAGTCAACCCTGCTGAGAATTATCGCAGGCACTGAAAACTTTGACGGGCAAAGGGTTTGGGGTCATAATGTGGAGGAAAGCTTTTATGCACAGCACCAGCTTGAAGCACTGGATGTAAACAATACAGTACTGGAAGAGCTGCAGCTTTGCGGCAGCGGCAAAACAGAGCTGGAGCTGCGTTCCTTATTGGGTTGTTTTCTTTTCAGCGGTGATGATGTGGAGAAAAAAATAAAAGTATTAAGCGGAGGTGAAAAAGCAAGGGTGGCGCTGGCAAAAGTAATTACCGGCAAAGCCAATTTTTTAATACTTGATGAACCTACAAACCATTTAGACATACACAGCGTGGAACTGCTGATTGAAGCCCTGAATAAATATGAAGGCACTTTAATTTTAGTAAGCCACGACAGGTATTTTATTTCTAAAACAGCCAATAAAATATGGGAAATTATTGATCATGAAATAAAAGAATTTAAAGGAACTTATACAGAGTATGTGGAATGGAAGGAAAGAAAAGAGAAAGCTGACAAATTAATTTTAAATGAACAATTGGCAAATACGGAGAAAGAAAAAATTGAACCGCCAATAATTCAGCCTGTGCGGAGTCAAAAAAACAAAATACAAAACAATACTTTAAACGAACATAAAAAAGAACTGCAACGCCTGCAAAAACAATTCAGCAAATTAGAAGCGGACATCAATACACTCACCCTGCAAAAAATAGAGTTAGAAGCAGAGCTTGCAAAACCCGAGAATTACACTGATAAACATAAATTTCTTCAGCTTGAAACAGCGTATGCATACGCACAGCAAAAAATAAATACGCTTAATCAGCAATATGAAAATTTATTTGAGAAAATAATGGTACTGGAAGCCGGATAAAACTTTTGGGAAATTTGAAGCTTTCCAAAAGTCAATCAGCAATAAAATTATTCTTTCACCAACTTCCGTGTTACAAGTCCATCATTGTTTCTTATTTCAACAAAATAAATGCCTGCAGGATAGACTGAAAGATCAAAAGTAAACTGGTTTAACCCCTTTGTTGCGGTTTTTATTTGTGAAATTATTTTTTTTCCAACCGCATCATTAACTGTAATAATAATTTTTCCATTTACAGAACTGTTTATTTCAACTGTAAAAACATTGTGTGAAGGATTGGGATAAATTTTTACTGCATTGTTTTGCTCATCAGTAAACTGACTCTCTGCAAAAGGTGACAATGTGGTAAACGTTTTTACTGCACTGAATGACGATTTGAAAGACCCATCTGCGGCGCAATAGGTTTGCACTTTGTATTCATAAACTGAAGCAGCTGTTAGTCCGGTTATTGTTGTGGATATGCTGCTAACTGTTTTTGAAGTCCATGAAGTTGTTCCCTGTTTGCGATATTGCAGTTTATATTTAGCTGCACCGGGCACGGCTTTCCAACTGATAGTAGCAGAAGTGGAAGTAATATTTTTTGCTTTTAATCCCGAAGGTTTATTGCAAACAGGTACGGTTAATGCATAAGCACCCCTTCCATAAGTGAGCGCATAAACCGTGTCGCCATAAGCAATAAGTTGTTTCACACCAATGCTGTCTAATCCTGCCAATATCCATGTTGTGCCTGTATCCTGCGTGTACCAAACACCAAGACCAAGATTGGAAGAATTGCGGAATGAAGCAAATATGTTACCGGATGAATCTGCTGCAATTGCCGTGATTGTTGCATTGCCCACTGATGGTGGCCGCATCATTTCAGTCCATACATTATTTGTATGTACGCGCCTGAAAAGATGATAGTAATTCGAACCAATCACATCACCATTATGATCGGGAACCATTTTGCTCAGCGATGTAATGAATGAGGGGAGCCCTGCTGTATCCACCAGCCATTTGCCACCAGCTATTGGCCGGCGCATCGTACTGAATTCATCGCCCTCATACAGGTATCCATTCTTATCAGATGTTATTGAAAGAACTGCATTGTAATTATGCACAGGATACCCAACAGTATCCAAAGCCCATGAGCCGCCGGGTGCATGTTTCCATAAACGGCAGAGAAAACTTCCGCCATATAAACCTGTGCCAATATGCTGCGTACCTGTTTCATCAATATAAAAAAGTCCGTAATCAATTGCTGAAAGCCCCGCCGTATCTGCATTCCAGGTATTACCTTTATTGGTGCTTTTTACAATGGGCGTTGCTTTGCTATTGTCGTGAGCGATGGTACGATCAAAAACAAAAAGGTTATTTGCATTATCAGCGTAAACTGGAAGCTGTCCATTAAACCCATTTTTGGGATAGGATTTATTCCATACCGTATCGCCTGGATTGTTTGAAAAAAGGGCGAGTGAGGTACCTGCAAAAATTTTATTATTCGAAAGTTTGGCAAGCCCGTAAAAATCTTCTGCAACAATACCACTGTCATTCTTTATCCACGTGGTGCCCTGATTGGTGCTTGTAAACACACCAAAAGAAGTTCCAGCAACCAATGCAGTATCACCGCTGAGTGAATTAATGACAAACGGGGCACTGTCATTGCTGCAATGCCCGCATCAATTTGTTTCCAGGGTTTTGTGCCGCTTTTTGAATAGAATATTTTTCCCGTACCTGTTACTGCATATAAATTTCCGAAGGCATCATCTGCAAACAGTGTTATATTTTGAAACCCTATACCGCTTGTATCCGCAGACCAGGAAGCGCCATTGTTTTTACTAAGATAAACACCACCCCCATTGCCTGCCACAAGTATGCGGTTTATCCGGTCAATAAAAACCCGGAAAATATTTGTAACAGCAGTAAGTGAAGTCACCTTCGACCAGTTATTATCATTTGGATTTTGTTTGAATAATTCTTTTTCTGTTGCAGCATAAACATATTGCGCAGTGTCCAAAGCGAAGCTCCAGATATGTGCGCCGTTTAAACCTGTCGTATCTATTTGCCAGGTTATGCCTGTATCCCTTGTTACATATAAAGCAGAAGTGGAAAGAGTATAAATTGCATCACCCTTAATATCGTCCCAAGATTGTGTACCACCAGAAACAACTCTGCCAAGATATAGATCACTCCACCCGTTTAGGTCAACATGATGTGGGGTTAATCGAAATACATCACCATTATCAAGTAATACAAGTACATATTTTCCCCCTGCTTTTGTAGCAACTTTTTTTATAAACCTTGGTTCTGGAGGCGCCCATGCGAATCCATAAAAAGTCAACAATCCATCATTGGACTTAACGCTGGATATCTCTTTTGCGGTTGCAACATAACCTGTTTCAGGATAACCCCCATTAAAAGGTATAATTACTGTGCCCTCACTAATAATTGTTTCCCCTTGAGGTGAATTTGAACGAAAAGAAACATTTTGTGCAGGAGTTATTGAGGAAATGCCAAGAAAGATAAGGACAACCGGTACTATGAATATGCTTTTGCAAAAAAACGGGTACAGAGCTTTCATGGTTAAAAAATTTTGATGAGTGAAAAATTATTTTGTTTGCACTAATAAGTAAACATCCCATTCACCTGTTGCTGCAAAGGGAGCGGCGCCTGCCGGTGAGCCAGTTTCAGCCGGGCCTTTTATATGGCAGCAAAGAGCCGATGAAGCGTGCCTGTTATTGCTTTTGCAACGCCGGATTTTATTAAGCTGTCAGCTTTCAGCTTGCTCTGTTTCAATAATTATTCTACGGTTTTACACCTGCAGATTCTTTTCTGTATGTTTTGTTCATAGCAAGTATATTTTTCAAGCATTGCCTTTTATTTTTCAATAACCATTTTACTTGTATATGAAATATTGTTTACATTTATCCTGCATAAATAAATTCCTTCTGCCAAAGAACCTGTGCTAAGTATAATTTGATTGCTGCCTTTATTCAATGAAAGATTTTTTCCTATCATCACTTGCCCAAAAGAATTTAAAACTTTCAATGTACTGCAGTTACTTTCATTAGAATTGAACATGATAGTAACGTGATCTGAAGCAGGGTTTGGAAAAAATTTGAATGAATATTGTTTAGCCGCAATTGCTTCTGCCACTGCATTTGCAGCGGAACAATTAATTACAACTGTAGTTGGTGGCGAAAGAAAAGTACAGCCTGCAAGTGTTGTTTGAACCTGGTATTTTCCCGCAGTTGTTGCCTTGTAAGTTTTTTTGATTGCACCGGTGATGGCAGCACTGTCTTTATACCACTGCAATGTTGCAAGGCTGTCAGCAGGCTTCGCTTTCAGCACGGTAGTATTACCTGCACACATTGTTACTGTTCCTGAAGGAACAATTTTAACTGAACTTCCTTGCACAGTTACCGGAATTGTATTCGAAACGCCGCTGCAATTAAACGCATTGGTAACAGTAACATAATAATTACCGCTTTGCGTTGCCTTAATGGTGGAGGTTGTTTTATTGTTCGACCAATAATAAGAAGAAAATGATCCGTTGGGAATCAGCTTCACACTTCCGCCAATGCAAAAAGTAGTTGCACCATTTGCGTTTATTGAAACAGTTGGGTTAGGATTTACTGTAACCGGGATAGTATTAGATGCATTTGTACAGCCATAAATATCTATTGCCTGTAAAGAATAGTTGCCACTTGCATTTACATTTATCGTTGGTGTTGTTTCTGCATCCGACCATAGATACGAGTTGAAACTTCCGATGGAACTTAACAATACGCTTCCACCACTGCAGAAAGTTGTACCGCCATTTGCTGCAATCGTAATGGGCGATGGCTCACACTTGTAATAATTAATAAGTTGATAAGAATGTCCGGCATTTGTAAAACTGGTACTTTGTAAATCCACAACATAATTTCCGGCAGGCATTGCAGGATTCGTGTACAACACTGAACCCGTGCCGGTGCTCAATCCATAGTGATTGCCCAGGTTGTTCGTGTTGTAAATCGTCATCGTGAGTGGCGGATATCCGGTGCCATCATCTCTTGGCGTGGCAATGTATTGCATGCTGAAACTGTCTGTTGAAGGAGTGGTAAATGCATACCAATCATCATTATCACCTGAATGAAGAAGCGCTTCGTCGCCATAGCGAAAATGCAGATGACCGGTGGTGGTGGAATTGAGGGGTAAATTATGTGCCTGATAATAAAAATCGTTGAGTTCAACATCGTTGTTATATGGCGCCGGTGTAAACGTGTTGGTGATGGTATAACCTTTGTACTGAGTCCTTTGAGAGATCAGCACATAATACGTTCCGGCAGAAAGACCGAATGCGAGGAACCCGCCGGAATTTTGCAAATAGGCAACTCCAAAAATCGGATGGTCTGTATCATAAATGCTGAATAGCGCATAATTTTGGATGATGTACGATGTCCCATCTCCCACAAAAGTGAAATTAATTACGCCATCAACTGGAATCGTGATTGTGTACCAATCATACGCATCCGTAAGATAAGGGTTGATTGAGTAAACCTTTCCAATACTTCCTGACACAGAACTATCCAGTGGAAAAGATTCTGCTCCTGAGTTCACATCATTTGCAGGATCATTATCAGCAAAAGATGAAGTGCAAAATAACAGGCAGCATAAAACTGTAAGCGATAAAATTATTGTTTTCATAACCGTGGCTTTTAAAATGAAAAATTTAAAACATAAAACTACCACTATGCATAACCCCGGTCAATACCATAAATATGGAATAAGGAAACAGGAAATTTTTTTGGAACGGGCATTAGTAATACCCTTCAGCCACGCCTTGCGCGATTTCTAAAAAGATATTTCTGGTCCGGCATTATATCTTTTCTCAACTTTTGTTGTGTCACTCCCTTGTACGCCTGCCCCGCTATGCAGCTATGCAGGGTTCTGAACTTTATTGAGCTTTTGCTCCTTCATAATCAAACAGTACAAGAGTGCGACGCAATGTCAGTTTAATAGTACAACAAAAGCCGGGCTAAAAAAAATATATAAGCGCTTATACATCTTACATGGATTTTAAGCCCTCCCCGTTGGGAGGATTTAGGTGGGGCTGTACTTACACAATATTATTTTGAATGGCTTTTGCCACCGCTTCGCCCATATTGTGCACCTGGAGTTTTGTATAGATATGTTTGATGTGCTGCTGTACAGTGTGAATGGTAACTTTCATTTCGGCTGCGATCATTTTATAGCTTAAACCTTTTACAAGAAAGGCAAGCAACTCTTTTTCCCTTTGCGTGAGATTATTTGTTTTTTGATTGAAGTGCTGCACCACTTTTCGAGCAATGAATGCGCTCATCGGGCTTCCGCCATTATGCACTTCCTGTATGGCTTCAAGAATTTTTGCAGGGGGTGTTCTTTTTAAAATATAACCTGAAGCACCATTGCGTAAACATTCGAAAATATGATCGTCGTCATCAAAAACATTGAGCATTAAAACTTCAATTTCAGGGCGGTGTTGCTTTAATTGCTTCAGTCCCTCAATGCCATTTGTGCCGGGCATTTCAATGTCCATCAGCATTACATCGGGATTTGTCTCATCCGCTTCCTGCTTAATATTACCGCAATTAAAATGTGCGCCTGCTAATTGAAAATCATAAGTTCCGTTTATCAGCGCAGATAAACTTTCGCGAAGCGAATCATTGTCTTCATATATCATTACCTTAATGGGCATCAGTTACTATGTGTTTAAGTTTTTCAAAATTCACCTATTTGCTTTTACCTGTCAATACCATAATCATGTAACAGTCATTTCAAGTAAAATGCATGTGCCTTTATTTTTTTCAGTTTGTACAGCAAGCGTTCCTTTTGATTGTGCTGCTCTTTGCTTCATGTTCTTTAAACCATTGCCCGCTTTTATTTGCTCATCTTCAAAACCAATTCCATTGTCTTTTACCTGCAATAAAAGTTTGTTTGTGTTTCGTGATAATTTTATTTCCGCATAACTGCATTGAGAATATTTGGCAAGATTGTTTATTGCTTCTTTAAATATAAGATACAAATCGCGGCGCTTGTTCATGGGCAACTTAATATTCTTCAAAGATTCATCTGACGAAAAATTGTAATTAATATTTTTTGATTCGAGCATTTCGGCTGCATATTCCTGCATGCGCAGACAGATGTTTTCAAGTGAATCATTTTCTGGTTTTACTGTCCATACAATATCCCTGATGCCATCCATTGCCTGTTGCGATTCATCGCCTATCTTAGTAATCATCTCGGCAGATTTACCGGGATCTTTCTGCATATTATTTTTTACAAGGTCGCTCATAATACGAATGCTGCTTAATGAAGAGCCGATATCATCGTGCAGGTCACGGGCAATGCGGTTGCGTACCATTTGGAGTTTTAAAATTTGCGCAATACGGTAACGGTAAACCACATAAAGAACAGCAGCAATAAGAACAACAATTAAAAGATAAAACCAGGTAGTCATAAAAAATGGCGTAATGATAATAAGCTGCATTGTTTTTATCTGCGTATTCCAAACCCCATCACTGTTTGCTGCTTTTATTTGAAATAAATATTTGCCCGGTGGCAGATTCGCATACCGTGCAAAGCCGGGATTTTTTGTTTCTATCCAATTGTTGTCAATGCCCTGCATTTTATATTGGAGCTTCACATTTTCTGCATCAGAAAATTCAATGCCTGTAAAATCGAACGATACAGTTCGCTGGCTGTAGGGCAGAGAGATTAAAGAATCTTCACCAATATAATTTTCCGGTTTGTAATCTGTGTCATTCACTTTCATTCCTGTAATTTGAATTGCCGGTGGCACTATGTTGTCTTTAATATCTTCGGGATAAAATGCATTGAATCCTTTGACACCACTGAACCATATTTCTCCATCATGACACAATGCGTATCCATTCGTGTTGAATTCATTTGATTGTAATCCATCCCGTGTGGTGAAATTTCTGAATGAAAAATCGTTAGGATTGAATTTGCAAATACCGGAGTTTGTGCTCAGTCACAGGTTTTCCTTTTTATCAGGAAGAACTGAATAAACAAAATCGTTAGGCAATCCATTCTTTGTTGTGATAAAGCTGTAGTTGAAATTATTTTTGTTCAGCTTCATCAAGCCCTGTGAGGTGGCAATACATAGAGTGGAATCGCCGGGTGATTCGTAAAATGATTTTACTTCAGCATGAATCTTCAATACCTGAATGGGTGTTGACTTGTCAGGCGATGAATATACATTGAGAGAGAGATCTGGAGCATTTATATAGAGGCGCTGCTGCTGATCTTCATAGATTGCCTGGCGTTCATTAAACAATCCTTTGATAGCAGTTGGCTCAACAGAAAGCTTGCCTGCATTATCTTTCACTTTGTAAATACCATCATGCCACTCAGTAAAAATGATTGTCCCATCATGAAGCTGAATGATGTTTATTACAGTGTGTACCTCGGGAATTGACTCAAATGTTTTGGTGTTACCATGAAAAACATAAAGCTGATTATTCACCACCCACATTCTGTTTTGCTGATCGCGAAAGAGGTAAACTACAGTGCTTGAATTTCCTTTTACAATGTTTTTGGAATAGTCGGCAACCAATTCTTTTTGCTTGTTGAATACGTACAAATGGTTTCGCAATGTTCCGCACCAAACATTCCCTGCGCTATCCTCTGCCATGCAGCGGATAAAATTATCAAGTCCTTTCCCCCGCGCTTCTTTCTCAGCAAGATAGTGAGTGAATTTTTCTTCATTCAGATTTACATAGTCAATTCCTTTTGCAAAAACTTCAATCCACAAATTGTTATTGTTATCAAGCAATCCTGCATCTGAAATATTATTTCCTGATAAGCTTTCAGGGTTTGTGATATCATGTGTATAGTTAGCAATAAATTTTTTTTGCCTTGTATCAAACACCCACAAGCCTGTTTCCCTGCTGCCAATCAATAATTCATTGCTTTGTGAAAACATCAGGGTGAAATATGCAGGGCCTTTTATTGCAGCAGGTTTATAAATCAAATAAGATTTTGCAACCGGGTTAAATGCAATTAACCCTTTCTCGCAGTTTATCCAAACAAGTGAATCGCTTTCTGTAATGATCTGCCCGAATGCATTGGCAGTTATAAAGCTGCCTGTTTGTTTTGTGAAGTAATCATAATGTGTCAATTTTTTTTCTTCATTTAAATACCACACAGAAATGCCATGCACGCTTTTATTTGGAACCACTGCAATATGTTTCCCCTCTCTTTTAAGTTGTTGCAGTTTAATAGCCGGATATATTTCTATTCCCGCCGGAGCAAATTTTTTCGAATGAATATTGAAGAGATAAAATTTAAGATCAGTGCTGTTGAGAAACATTACTGTATCGTTTAGCCAGAGAGCAGCGCTGTAAATAAAATTATTGCTGCTGCTGTTTTGATGAATAGAGTAGGAATTAAAATCATCTTCGCCGCGCAGGTAACAATTCAATGCTTCATCCGAGAATATCCATAAATTGCCATCTTTATCCTCAAGTATTTTATCTATGCGGGTCCCTTTTATTGAAGCGGAATCTTTTTCATCATGTTTATATATTTTACAATTGATACCATCGAAGCGGCAAAGGCCATCATCGGTTCCAAGCCAAATAAAGTCGTGTGAATCTTCAAATACACTGAGTACATGCCCGATGGGCAAACCATTTTCAACAGTTAAATGGTTAAAAGAAAGTTGTTGTGATTGAGCAAATGCACATACCGGAAATTATGAAACCGAAATAATTATTAAAGCAGCAGTTATGTTTTTTCCAATTCTCATTTGCGATAATGTGATTAACTGAAATATTAAAAGAATAAGAATGGATGTAAGCGGCAAATAAATTCAATCAATTAAATATAGCATTTATAATAACATCGAAGAAGTGAAGGTGAATAAATATCTAATTGTACAAGAGTGCGACGCAACGCAAGCTACACAAAGGTTTACAGCCCGGTCCACAAAAAAAATAAAATCAATACTGTCTTGCCTTAATAAAATCACTTACGAGATAACTGATGAGTTTGCCTGTGCTTTCATCTTTGCGGCCATCACTTAGCTGCGTGGCACCTTCGCAAATATGCAGGTAAGCTACCTTGCAGTCATTGGCAGTAAAATGCAGGTATTGCCTTGCATGAAGAGGTGTAATACCTACGGGAGAAGTGGCGCTGCTGAGTGTTCTTTCTATGCAATCAAGATCAAGCTCTATACCGCAACAGGTATCTTCTGTAAAACCCGTGGCGTGTGCGACAGCCTGTATAAAACTTCTTTTTTCATGCACAAAAATATCTTCAAAAGTTATCACGTCTATAAACGGGTCGTTCACAATATCCATCCAGCAGTTTTGGGGTAAGTAATTTTCATGCAACCCAACAATGCAATATTTTTCTAAATAACCATCTTCATCCGCATAGCGGAAACCATTACCGCTATGCCTTCCTTCTATGGGCCGGTAATCCGCATGCGCATCAAGGTTTACAACATTTATCTGCGCCAGCGGGATAACCCCTGCTTTGTACAACCCTTTGGCAGCGCCCTTTATACAGGGATAAGCATTGTTGTGGCCGCCGCCGATAACAATGGGTATTTTTTTATTTTGCGTGATGAGTTTTACCGCATGCTCCACTTCATCATCTACAGTATGCAGTGCATGGCGGTAAGCGGCAATTTTTTCTTCATTGCTCTGCGCATTATTTTCAATCAAACCGGAAATATCAGCAAAATCAAAATGGCCAAGCAGCAGCACATTGCCACCTTCAAAAAAATCATTGCTCTGGATGTTTAAGAATGACTGCAGGAAAGGCATCCATGCCATATCTGCTCCGCCAATGCCCATATTCGCCTTTACGCCCATATCCTCCGGAACGCCCACCAGCACAAACTTTGCGGATGATTCAGCCAGGGATTTTTCAATATCCTTTTCATTATTTACTACATGTATTTTTTCACCAAGCTTGGTTTCAAAACGCCGGAGCTTTGTAAGGGAGAGTACATCCTGTTTATTATACACTTTCAGGTGCTGCATGGCAAACAATTTTTAATCTTTAATAACGGGGTTCGCAATATCCTGAATTATTTTGAGACCGGCTGCAGTTTTTTATGTACCCGTTCCTTGCGTCGCAACTCTTTCATCCGCAGTAAATAAATGCAGCAATAACATTACACCCCAATCTTCCCATTCACTATTTTCATTATCTCTGCTTCCAAAGCAATGGTTTTATTTTCTATATCTTTTCCTTTTGCAATTATTTCAGCAAGAAAATTTTTATCATCATATCCAGCAGCATTGATGCGCACATTCATAAAAGCGCCCATCACGGCACTTCTTGCGCAAAGAGCCGCCACGCCTGCATCTGAAACAGAATTGGGATTGCCGGTTTCTGCCATTGCTTTAATTGCTTCCATGCTTCCATAAGCAGCTTCCATTACTTTAAACGGGATTTCAATCGCAAATTTTGTTGCATCCTGAATGGCATTTGTGTGTGCAGATTTTTCTTCATCCGTTGATTTGGGCAAACCAAATGCAACCATAACCCGGTTGAATGCTTTTGTGTCTGCATCCACTAATCTCACCAATTCATTTTTGAACTGATCACCTTTATCAGCCCAGTTGCTGAACTCTTCCCAGCGTTCATCCCACCCTTTTTTATGTGAGGATAAATTTGCCACCATTGTGGCAAGCGCTGCGCCAAGCGCACCAATATAAGCAGATATAGAGCCGCCGCCGGGCGCAGAGCTTTCGCTTGCTGTTTCATCTGCAAAATCAGCAAGGCTCATATTTACTAATTTACTGTCTGATTTGTTTGCAAGCAGGTATTCAATAATTCTTTCTTCAGGGTTGAATTTTCCCAGTTCATCCAAACCCATTGATTTTACAGCAATTTTTATCAGTTCCTTTTCACTTACGCCCGTTGAACGTTTTTGTTTTTTTAAGAAATATTTGCCTGCATCTGTCATTGCTTTCAGCGGAATCAAGCCAACAAGCTCACTTCCCGTAACACGTATGCCGCGTTCATTTGCTTTGTTACAAACCTCATCAAACGCAATGTGGACGGGCGTTATATTAATGCTGGTAAGGTTCATGGATATTTGCGCTATACCATATTCTTCTATAAACCAGCCAATCGCTTTTACATTTTTTAAAGTTCCGGGAACAGTTACAGGCCTGCCATTTTCATCATTCACCACTTTGCCTTTTTCTCTTTTTACCCTTCCCGCTTCGCGTACATCAAAGGCGATTGCGTTTGCCCGGCGCGTGGAAGTTGTATTAAGGTTTACATTATATGCAACTAAAAAATCCCTTGCACCAATTACTGAAGCACCGCGTTTTGCATCAAATGCTGCAGGGCCAAAATCAGGTTTCCATGCAGGCAGTTTTATTTTTTTAAAAAATCCTTCGTATTCGCCTGCACGTATCACTGATAAATTATTACGGTTTTTATCAGGCTGCGCAGCTTCATATAAATAAACAGGCAACTGCAGTTCTTCACCCACACGTTTTGCCAATTGCTGCGCAAACTTTGCCGTTTCTTCCATTGAAATATTTGCAATAGGTATCAGCGGGCAAACATCTGTGGCGCCCATCCTCGGGTGCTCGCCTTTGTGTTTACTCATATCAATCAGTTCACCGGCTTTTTTTATCGCCCTGAAAGCCGCTTCCACAATGGCTTGCGGAGCTCCAACCATAGTAACAACAGTGCGGTTGGTTGCTTTGCCGGGGTCAACATTTAATAACTTTACGCCTTCTGTTGCTTCAATTTCGCCGGTAATTTGTTTGATGATGTTTAAATCATTTCCCTCGGAAAAATTGGGGACACATTCAATAATTTGTTGCATAACAGTCAATCATTTGTAAAAGATAGTTTGGCATGAAGGTATATTTTTTTTGAACCAAACTAAAAACCTTAATCAAATGTTCCTGTCTATGCCTTATAACTTCGAATAGTATTTACCTGGGAAAATTATTTTATCAGCAGCATCTTTTTTGTACCTGCCAATTTTCCATCAACCAGTAAAGAATAATTATAATAGCCTGAGGAAAGTGCCGCAGCATCCAAAGTCAGCGTTCCTTTACCCTTTCCTGAAACATTTATTTGCTGTAAAGTTTTTCCTGAATTATCATTGATGATTATTTGTGCTGAAGAAAATTTATCCGGTAATGTATATGAAATTGTTGTTTTACTGCTGTATGGATTTGGGATATTTTGTTGTAAAGAAGCTGATGAAAGTAATATTGTGTTTGAAGATGCGGCAGCCTGCTTATTATTTGCCAATGCCTGCACCATTTTTTTCAAATCATCAATTTGTGCCTGAAGCGAAGCATTGGTTTTTTCTAAAGAATCATTTAATTCCTGCACAGCCTTTACAAGCGGAACAACAAATTCTGAATACCGAAGTCCGTATAAGTCTTTATCATTTTTTGCAGCATCCACTCCACTGAAATCATAATTCAAACTCTTCGCTGCTTTTTCTACATCCTGCGCAATGAAGCCGGTGTAAATGATTTGCTCTTTTGCATTGCGTGCATCCATGTCATTTTGAGACGGCTGAATTGTTTTGCCATCCTTATCTTTCATTGCCGGGCGTTGTGTTATTTTATCAACTGCTTCTAAATCTAAATTGTAAGTAACAGGTTGCAGCTTGTTGATAAAAGAAAGCCCCGGTACATTTTGTTTGATATTTTTCTTTACTCTTCCATCGGAAACATTGCTCCAGCCTGCATAACCGCCGATGCTTGTAACACTG
Source organism: Chitinophagales bacterium (assembly GCA_038207175.1). Classification (GTDB taxonomy): domain Bacteria; phylum Bacteroidota; class Bacteroidia; order Chitinophagales; family Chitinophagaceae; genus JBBRAD01. The sequence goes on along the minus strand of JBBRAD010000027.1, from coordinate 2,364 downwards.
CCATTGCCCAAACGTATTTGATTGCTTGTAGTGATAAGCGCGCCGTAACCCAATACAGTACTATTGTTTGAATTTGTGGGGCCGTCTGTGTAACCACCTATGTAAGTGTTGTTGCTCCCGACTTTTGCATTTCCATTATAAGCAGCATTTATTCCAACAGCTGTATTATAACCCCCGTTTGTATTGTCTCTTCCCGCGCTTGTGCCAACAAAAGTGTTTTGTGTACCGATCGTATTTTGCCCTGCAACGCTTCCGATTGCTACGTTGTAATCTCCTTCTACTAAAATTTGTAATGCTGCATCGCCAATGGCAGTGTTTTCATTAGAGGTAGTGCTGCTTTCCATAGCTCCAGCTCCATAAGCTGTGTTTCCTGTTCCTGATATCAATTCCCTAAGCGTGTATGCTCCGCAAGCTGTATTATCGGTGCCTGTTTTATTATATTCTAAAGTAAAAGCTCCGCAAGCTGTATTAAACGCTCCTGCCGTATTATAACTTAATGCAAATCCTCCTACTGCGGTATTAAATATATTTTGATTAGAATCCAAAGCACCGGTTCCAATTGCTGTGCTGGCTCCCAAATTATTAATATTCATTCCGTTGATGTGTTTCCATGGAAAATCACTACTGCCAATACTTCTAAGATTAGCACTGTCAGGCAACAGATCAACATTTATAGCTGTTGGAGAAGTAAGATTACTCAAAGTTTTATTTACACCTTTTGGCGAAACAGGAGCCCAGGCACTTCCTGTGTAATAATAAAAACCGGGAGTTGCGTTTGTTTGAAAAATGAGCAGGCCTTTCCCGGGGGTGGCAATCGCATTTCTTTGCACCAATGTCATTCGCGGTGTCAAGAACCCTTTTGTTGTTGATTTTATTTCAAGTAAAGATGATGCGTCCGGAGATGCAGTACCGATGCCTGCTGCACCTGTTGACGGGAAAGTATTTTGGGCATTTAAAATATGCGGGCCTGCAAGGAAAATTGTTGCAAGAAGGATGAATAAATTTTTTCTCATAAAAAGTATTTTTAGTATAGAAACATGAATGTAGCCTCGAAAGAATATTGTTTCAAAACCAGTTACTGAGTGGTATCAATGAATTATTGAGTGGAATTATTGCGAGTTGAATTTTATAAAAAATCCGGTAAAAATTACCGGATTTAGAATTGGTGTTTTTATTATATAGTCATGATTATTTGATAAATTCTTTTTGCGAAGCAATATTGTCTGCTATTAACCTAACAAAATAAACTCCTGTTTTGTACAGAGAAGCATTGAGCGGATAAGTATAATTACCCGCAGGCAAAATGCCTTTGTTTGAAGTACTTAAAACTTTTCCATCATTGCTGATAATTTGTATTGATACATTGTGCGCTTTGGTTAAATTGAATTGAATCTTGCTGTTGTTTGAAACAGGATTTGGATAAACTTCAAACTTTGACGAAACAGGTGTTTTTGATAAAGGTTGCCTGGCATCTGTCAACACAAAAGGTTTGCCTAAAGCAACAGGAGATATCTTTGCCAGATAAAAATCATACTCATAATTATCTTCCTCAATGTTTCCAAACTTCGCAGAACCAACTATGTCGCCTGTTGCATAGATCACTGAATCTGCAACAGTGATAGAACTATTTGTCTCATAAGAACGTGCAATAACACACCAATCAAAATTCAATGCATCATCAAATTTTGCTACAAATAATTTTTGTTGCTGATAGGGATAAACAAATGCTACGGTAGAATCACCTACTGTTGCAGTAGCGCCGAATGAAGTACCGCTTGTAAATACATTTCCGTTTTTATCAAAAGCGATATCTGAAACTGTAGCACCTGAACCGTTATTCGTTCTGTTTAAGAATCTTTCTTTTACAACTTTGCCTGCTGCGTTCAATTTAAAGATGTATGAGGAACGATCTGTGATCGCAAGGTTACCAATTGTTGCATTCTCATTCGTCGTTACGTAAGTCACACCGCCTTTTGTTGTAAGAACGTTCACTACATTCCCTCCCGGCAAACCATTGCTTGCAGGCTGCGTTGGATAATAATACCAAATACCATTTCCTGCAGTGTCTAATTTCACGATCATATAGTGTTGACTGCCGCCTGCAGACGGAAGTATCATTGTTCCAAAATGCTCAGTACCGCCGGTATAGATGGATAAATAAATATTGTTGTTCTTATCGCCGGATACATCACAAAAAGTTGAGCCGCTGTAAGTGTCCCTGTACGTCAGACTGTGAAAAAACTCAGTTTGCTTTGATTACAATTACATAGAAAGCCGGTTGTTTTATTTGTATCGCTTTGATTACACTCCTAATTCCTGAAAGATTTTTTTCATTGAGAAAAACAATCCGGCCCATTCGCTTCC
>JBBRAD010000026.1:0-61865 GCA_038207175.1 Chitinophagales bacterium | reverse complement strand
CCAGTCTTCCGGCTTTTCAACAAATCTTGCTGCAACAGGATTGTTATGCAAATATTCTAATTTCTGAAACATGATTTTTGGTGTGGCAAGTAAAATGGGATTGTTGTGCTGCTGCCATAATTGAAACCCACTGTTATTACTATTAGCCATGCCCGCAGTTTCCATCATTGATATTATCCATTATCTTCGGCTTTCTGATGGATTATGTTTTATCAATTGATGAAGTTCTTCTGATGTATGCCTTTTAAAATCCCTGATTATATTTTGCAGTGGGTTGCCCCTGCTGCCGATAATTAAATGTACATGGCTTGTCATGATGCACCAGGCATATAATTCAAGGTCTTTATTTTTTATGCAGTATGCAAGGCTCTTTACAAGAATATCTTTGTATTCGTTGCGGATAAAAAGATCAATCCAGTTGATCACTGCAAAACTTACAAAATACAGTTTATCATTTTCTTTGAATTTGTATTTGCGGCTCATTGAAACAAAATATACTTTTTTAGAAAATTTTCAAAAGTATTTTGTGAGTGGTTTAGCAAGGCACAAGTACGCCATGCACATTGCCAGCCCTGCATACTTGCGCCAGAGGGGGGTTAGCAAGGCACAAGTACGCCATGCACATTGCCAGCCCTGCATACTTGCGCCAGAGGGGTATTTTGTGAGTGGTTTAGCAAGGCACAAGTACGACATGCACATTGCCAGCCCTGCATACTTGCGCCAGAGGGGGGAGTGGTTTAGCAAGGCACAAGTACGCCATGCACATTGCCAGCCCTGCATACTTGCGCCAGAGGGGGGCCTCACAAACCCGGTTAAACTTTTAACTGAATATCATTGTGGCAGGCTGGTTTTCAGAATGCCGGGTACGGGCAAACGGGTTTCTTACCGGCAGGTAAAAAAGGCTTTGTATAAAACCAGCATTACAATTACCATTTACAAAGATCCTTTGCCTTTTTAGTTTTTTGGACGCAGCACTTATCAACTGACATAGCAGGGCACACTGATTTTATGTTCAAATAATTTTACTGTACAAGACTGCGATGCTTTTTTTTGTTCAATAAAGAATAAGGCGCACAAGAGTGCGACGCAACCCCAGTCGCCATAAGCATTTCAGCTCGTCCCACAAAAAATTAATACTTAAACACTTTTCCACCAGCCATTACTTCCTGTGTGTTTTCATCAAACACTACTTTCTCGCCGGTGCGGTATGCGGCATTGGTCATTATAACGGCGATGGCGTGATGGTAGCCCGCTTCAATGGGTGCATTGGGCTGCTTGCGGCTACGCACACATTCCATCCAGTTGCGCACATGCGCCTCTGTAAGCGGGTCGCCACCTGTGTTTGCGCTTGTGTTTACTTTTACGGCCATTGCATTCAAATCCATTTCGGGCAACTGGTTTGGCTGCATGTTCATGGCGCTTGCATATTCTTTTGTGAGGCCGCCTTCGGGAGTAATTTTATTGGTGTCGAGATTGAGCGTGCCACCATTGCTGTAATAAATTTCTTTTACATCGCCGGCATCATTTGTTTGCCGCGATTTAAACAAAACCTGGAAACCACTGCTCATATCATCAAGCGGGCCGTAATCAAAAACAGCAGTAAGCGTATCTGCATTTTTTCTCCCATCTTTCCACACATAAATGCCGCCGTTCGCTGTCACACTTCTCGGGTGCGGCAAACCGCTGAACCAATGCACTGTATCAATCTGGTGGCTCATCCACTGACCGGGAATGCCCGAAGAATATGGCCAGAACAAACGATACTCCAGGTAATGCCTTGCATTAAATGGTTCATAAGGACGGTTTATTAAAAATCTTTTCCAGTCGGTATCTTCTTCTTTCAATTGCGCCACGAGTGCGGGCCTGCGCCAGCGGCCGGGCTGGTTTACATTCCATGTTAATTCAACCATTACAATGGGCCCGAATTTTCCCGAGCGTATAAAATCATTTGCCGCCATATAGTTTGCGCCGCTTCTCCGCTGCGAGCCAATCTGCACAATCTTTCCGCTGTCTTTCACTGCTTTTAAAACAGCACGTGCATCTTCCATTGTTTCAGCAAGCGGTTTTTCAGTGTAGGTATCGCGGCCTGCTTTTACTGCATCAACGGTATGCATTGCGTGTTGAAAATCTGAAGTGCTTATCATCACTGCATCCACATCTTTTATATTGTAGAGTTCATCGTTGTTCATGCAGGCAATAATGTCGTGACCAATTTTTTGTTTCCATATTGCCTGCCCTTCTTCGCGGCGTTTTTTCCAGATGTCAGAAACGGCGATAATGTCGAAATTCAAGTCCTTATAAGATTTTAAAAAAGCAGGAATGTGTGAATCTCTGTGACGGTCTGAAAAGCCTACCACGGCTACGTTTACGCGGTCATTGGCGCCAATAATCCTGCGGTAGCTTGCAGCGCTTAAACCAATAGTGCCAAGATAAGCGGCAGCGCCAGTCATGGCGGTTTTTTTTATAAAAACGCGGCGTGAATTTTTCATGATAAAAATATTTAGTGGTGATGGTTTGCAGAAACTAAGATACAAATATCAAATATTTCTGCGGGGAATTCTTACTGAAGCGCTTTGTGGAAAGATTTGAGCCTTTTGAGGTAAAACAGGCATCCACGCAAAGACGGCAAAGAAAATGGAGTGCAAAGACGGCAAAGAATAAACTGCAAATTCTATACAGGTTCACCTTCCAAATCGTAATCATAAGCTTTGGTGATTTTTACCTTTACAAATTCACCAACGGGTAATTTTTTTTCTGAATGTATCACCACTTCATTATCCACTTCCACACTGTCAAATTCTGTGCGGCCCAAATAGCGGCCCGCTTCTTTTTTATCAATGATCACTTTAAAAGTTTTGCCAACTTTCTCCAGGTTCTTTTCATAATTTATCTGTTGCTGCACTTCCATTATTTCTTCCGCACGCTGCTGTTTTTCTTTTGCGGATACATCATCTTTTAAATGATAACCTGAAGTGCCTTCTTCATGGCTGTAGGTAAAAATACCGGCGCGGTCAAACCTTTGCTGTATAAGAAATCCTTTCAGCTCTTCCACATCATCCCTTGTTTCACCCGGGAAGCCTGCAATTAGCGTAGTGCGCAAACATATACCAGGGACTTTTTCGCGGATGGCCGCAATCAAATCTTCCATTTCTTTTTTGCTGCTCTGGCGTTTCATTGCTTTCAGCATATTGCTGCTGGCGTGCTGCAGAGGCATGTCTAAATAGTTGCAGATGTTTTCGCGATCACGCATTATATCTAAAATTTCTAATGGAAATTTATTGGGATAAGCATAATGCAGGCGAATCCATTCCAAACCTTTTACATCGGCTAATTTGTTTAATAAATCAGCGAGCATCCTTTTTTTATAAAGATCCAAACCATAGTAAGTAAGCTCCTGTGCAATAAGCATAACTTCCTTAACGCCTTTCTGCACAAGGCTTTCAGCTTCTGCCACCAGCGCATCCATGGGCTTGCTTATATGCGCACCACGCATAAGCGGGATGGCGCAGAATGCACAGGTGCGGTTGCAGCCTTCACTTATTTTTAAATAGGCATAATGTTTTGGGGTGCTTAACATACGCTCGCCCAGCAATTCAGTTTTATAATCTGCATTGAATTGTTTTAATATCAGCGGAAGCTCAAGTGTACCAAACCATGCATCCACTTCGGGGATCTCTGATTGAAGGTCGTTGCGGTACCGTTCACTCAGGCAGCCGGTAACATATACTTTATCAAGCTTCCCTTTTTTCTTTAATTCAACCTGGTTAAGAATGGTGTTTATACTTTCTTCTTTTGCCTTCTCAATAAAGCCGCAGGTATTTACCACTACAATATTGTGATCGGTTTTTTTGTTTTCATGCACCACATCAATTTCATTGGCGAGCAACTGGCCGCTGAGCACTTCACTGTCCACAAGGTTTTTGCTGCAGCCGAGTGTAATGATGTTTACTTTGTTTTTCTGTAATGTTCTTGCCTTCATAAAGTGGGCAAAGGTAAGAAAGTGAAAAGCGAAAAGTGAAAAATGAAAGACGCTAACGGAGAAGTGAGCGGTGAACAGTAAATGGTGAGAATGGAAAGGTGAAAAGTGCGAGGCTTACTTTTGTTCCGGCTGCTCAAAAACCAATGCACCGCCTTTGCCAAATAACCGCAGCGCTATTTCACTTCCTGCGCCGCCAGGGTTTTGAAAAATAAGTTTTTGGTTTTGCACAATGGGTTTGCCATTGCTGCTTTGTACATTAATGGTAGCCTGGTATTTTCCGGATTTTTTTTCAAAGCTGATAGCGGCTGATGGTGCATCTGCTGCATCATTCACCCAGTCTATACTGCAGCTTTTTATTTCGCTGATTACTTTTTTTGTTGCGTCATCATCCACACCGCTTACAGATAATTTCATCTGCATTTTTATGCCGGAGAAAGGGATGAGTTGCGGGTATTCTTCAAACAAAGTATTGCTGTATTGCTGTGATTTGCTTTTGTCGCCATCATTGATATATGCTTTTGCAAGGCTTTCATACAAACGCGCAATAAATAATTTTTCGTAACCTGTGTCGAGCAAAACGTTGTGGTCAATATTTTCAAAATCTTTTTTTGCTTCTTCTTTATTCCCGTTTTCCCATTTGAATTTTGCAGCAAACAACTGAAAATAGCGCTGCACATTGCTGCGTTTATCCGTGTGCTGGTAATCTTCATATTTTTTTGTAAAGAATGCCGGGCTGAAATCTTTCATCATATACCAGGCTTCATCAAACGATGTGGTGGATTCCGCGCAGAATAAATCATACACTAACCTGTCCCTTTCAGGATTAAAAATCAGCTGGTTTACAACCACATATTCCGCCATCATTTTTTCTATTTTCAGCGTGGCAATATTATACAAACCCATAGGCGAGTACCACCATCCTGTATTTAAAAATTTTACCTGCTCAATTTTTTTATCTGCAAGCTCGACGCGCAAAAGGTTAATGGTAAAATCATACTGGTTTTGCGTAAGCGTGGTACCAATATGCAGTTCTTTAAAATTCGCTGCTTTGTCAAGCGCGGCTTCGCAACTGTCCAACTGGCCATCGTATAAATAAGACCTGCCCAGCGCAATATTATACCAGCCAAAACCGGGTGTAGAGCCGCTTGAAGTAATAATGCCCTGCGTCATATTAATGGCATCTTTTGTTCTTCCGGCATATACATAAAGCTCCGGCACATAATAATAAGGTTCACGCAGCATGCCGGGTAAAAAAGCTTTGTCCTGGTCTTTCATAAAATAATCTGTGGCATTTGCAAAATTTCCAATTTCGCTTTGCATGCCGCCATAATTGTTCCAGGATATGCCGCCCTCTGCCGCAAGCTTTTCATAATAATATACGCTGCTGTCATAATTTTTGTTGTAGCAATGCAGTAAAGCGAGGTAATGATAAATAGCATGCCTGTCATTTTCAGCCTGTTCCGGGCCAAACCACGCATCATTATCTGCCTTGTTTTTTTCTATAAAATCAAAACCATTGTAGCACCACTGAAATGCCATCTTTTCATTTTCTTCAATAGAATTTTTAAGAAAGGGATGATCCTTAGAGGTGAAAAAACGGTTGCGGTGATAAGTCCATGCACGGTGATAAAACACGCCAAAAAAATCTTTTTTAAAATGATACTCATCAATATTATCCAGCACCGCCATTACCGAATCGGGCATTTCAATATTGTCGTAACATTCTTTCAGCGCTTCGCCGATGGTAAGCAAATCCTGGTAACGGTTTGCATGCTGCTGGAGAAACACTATATCCGAATACATATTTTTAAAATCGCCGCCAAAATCTTTTTGTATCAAATCAAATGCTTTGCGCAAAGGTGTGATGGCGTTTTTGTATCCTAAGTAATCCGCGCTGCGGTCGTATTTATACATGCCTTCGTACATCCAGCCCACATAGTAGGTACTGTCGAGTCTTAAAAATTCACGGCTGCGCGGAAGCGCATCTTTATCCACGGGGCTTACGCCAATGCGTTTGGCATCTATCTCGTAGCGTGCGGCGGCGTTTTGGGAGAAGGAAGAATTATTAAAAATTAGAAGTGAAAAATTAAAAATGAAAAACGCTTTTATCATTTTTTTACAACTGGATATTTTATAAAAGCCGTGCATGCTGGTTTTAAATTTTTATTTTTTTTTACGGGCTGCGGTTCTCCGCAGCATCGCCGCTTGTGTCACTCACTTGTACTGAAGAACAGCTTTGACTATGAGCTTTGGGCTACGAGCTTTGCTCACAGCCCGAAGCTTGCTCCACAAAGTTCAGAATGTACAAGTGTGCGACGCAAGAAAAGCTACATTCATATTCTACAGTTGGGCTCAAAAATCTTACCCGCTTATTTTCATTTTACTTAACCGGTCTAATTCTTTATCCATAATTGCTGCAAGCGCTTTTTGTTTTGCTTCCTTGTTTCTGTAAATAAGCCTGTGGTCAATTACAGCAGGGGTAAGGATTTGCAGGTCGTCTTCTGTTACAAAAGTCCTTCCGTTTACGAGTGCAAATGCTTTTAAACATTTTAAAAAAGTGATGCCGCTTCTTGTGGATGCGCCCAATGAAATATCAGGGTGTATGCGTGTGCCGCGTACAATATTACTTACGCCCCTGATTATTTCTTCGTGTACAGAAACCCTTTCCGCTTCATCCTGCAGAAATAAAATTTCATCCATGCTTAATACCTGCTGAATATTCTGCAGGTTGTTTTGTATGCCGAGGTAATCGTTGTAAATATCCAGTTCTGTTTGCTCGTCCACATACCCAAAAATTATTTTTATAAAGAAACGATCCAGTTGCGCAGCAGGCAGGGGATAAGTGCCTTCCATTTCAATGGGGTTTTGTGTAGCGATGGTAAAAAATAATTTCTCCAACAGGTAAGTTGTTTCACCTATTGTAATTTGCTGCTCGGCCATACATTCTAATAATGCAGATTGCACTTTTGGCGAAGCGCGGTTTATTTCATCTGCCAGCAGCACATTGCAAAACAGCGGGCCCTTCTTGAAAATAAATTCTTTTTTTATATCATCAAAAATGTGTGAGCCGATCAAATCCATGGGAAGCAGGTCGGGCGTGAATTGTATGCGTTTAAAATTTACGCCGCCATTTGCCCCTGAAATACTTTGCGCGAGTGTTTTTGCCATTACTGTTTTACCTGTACCGGGATTGTCTTCCATTAATATATGGCCTTTGGCAAGCAGCGCGGTTAAGATGAATTGTATCTGTGTACGTTTGCCGCGTATTACCGTTTCAATATTGGTTACTAATTTCTGTATGTTCTGTAATGTTTGCTCCAACTGTATTTGCTGCTCCATACTTAACTTATTTTGGGTTGTGTAAAATAATGAATGGTATTGTAGATGTTTAAAAATTTTGCAAACCTGGTTTTAAATTTTACCTGCCGGTGAACCTGGTGCACAAATGGTTTATAAAATGAAAGCACTGTTTGTTCTTCATTTGAAGTAAGCGGAACAGCACTGTATTTTAGTTTCTGGTAAACGTTACTGAACTGCGTGAAGCTTGTATTGAAACGCTGATCGATATCCGAAGCATACTGCTGCGGCCCAAGATTGGTCCGGAAATAACCAATCTGATTTAAATAAAATGTAGCTGCCCTGTATGTTCTGAATGCTTTACCCTTTTTGTCTTTCGCGTTTTTTGCAGAAACATTATAATACTGCATGATGAGCCAGGGTGAGGCAAATGCAAGCAGCACAAGGCCGGCAATAACTATCAGCGTTATCCATAATACATTCAGCCAGTCAATGGGTTGTTGCTGCTGCGCTGTTTCATTTTTCTTTTGCTGTTCTTTGCTTTCCGGGTCAATGATTTTTATTTCATCAACGGGAACGGGATTGGGAATTTTTTGCAGTATGGATGGAATGCTGTCATTATCATTTGCAGTAATATTCTTCAGCGCTTCAGCATAAGATGCCGCAGTTACATGCATGCCTTTTTTGATGGTGCTGAGCGGAACAACGCCTGTATCTTTTGAAACAGTTGCAAGAGAAACATCCATGGTAATATGCTGTGCAATTTTTGTTTCAAAAGTTTTATCATGGAGCAGGACTTTGGTTATATCCATCTTCATTCTTTTGGTAACTGTATCAATATCCGTTACAATTCCATCAGCTACAAAGTAAGCCTGCTGCATATTTAAAGGCGGCGTGCCGTCCGGTTGCGGCGCCTGCTGTGTATTTACATCGGGTATGGTAGTGTCAAAATCAATCCAGCCGTAACCGGGAAAATAAACCTGTACCCAGGCATGCGCCTGGTCTTCATAAAACCAGTACCAGCCGGGATTTTTACTGCTGCGGTTTTCGGTTAAAAAGCCAACTGCCACGCGGGATGGTATGCCTAATGAACGCAGCATAAATAAAGTGGCACCTGCAAAATAGGCACAGTATCCTTTGCGGTTATCAAATAAAAAATATGTGAGTTTATTTGCACTCGGTAACCCGGGAATACCGGGGTTATTGGTGTATTTGAATAATGGCTGGCCAAAGTCATCTTTGCTTAAAAAATAATCACGGATGGCAATCATTTTATCAATGGGTGTTTTTGCATTGGCTGTTACCTGCTGCGACAGTGTTTTTATTTTATCATATTCTTCATCAGAAGGCATGAACGTATAATAAGAAAGGAATTTTTTATCAAGCGGTGCAAAATCATTCACTTTACGCAGCACATCAAACCTTTGCTGCTGAAACTCTTCCAGCATTTTATTTCCTGCGGGATTGTAAATAAAATAAGCGCTGTTTAAATCGCTCACCCACATTTTTGCGCGGTATGCACTCCTGAACTGATCCTTGTATTCATTGGGTATGGGGATGGGCTGGCAGAAAAAAGCCGTGGATGGTGCAAGGTATTCATCGGGTGACAGTAAAACTTTATACACTTCCGTATTTACTACTTTCCTGTCGAGGGTAGCGTGTGTATTTTTAATTACGGTTGAATCTGTTTTGGCAAAGTATAAAGGAATTTTTGAAGGATCGGGTCTGAACAGGTCATTATCGGGCATTAAACTGTCGCGTTCAAAAGTTTGCGTAAGCGTGTCAAACTTTGTAAAATAATATGCGGTAAAGTATAACGGGTTTGGCGTTATACTGTCGCGGAAAAAGTTATCAAGCTTTGCCACAAATACCAAACGTTTTCCTTTATTCAACCCGCCTGTTAATCTTGTTTGATCTTTATTGCTTACGCTTCCATCCTTATTTTCCTGCGTCATGCTTTCGCCATTGCTTTTATTCCTGTCGTAGTTTGCCTGCGCATTTCCGTATTCTTTTTCAATGGAATTAAAATCATCCTTAAAATAACTGAGGATGCAAAACAGCAAAACAAGTACCACCAAACCAAAGCCCAGCATACGTTTCAGGATGAACCACCCAAAGGCAGGCTCATCTTCATTCATATTTCTTATTAATTCCGCCGTATAAATAATATAAAAAGCATAAGCCAGTACAGGCGCAAATGCTTTAATAATTTCATTGGCTTTTATGTCTGTTGTCTGGCTGACTACAATTACCTGTATGCATAAAAGCAGGGCAGACCAGAAGATGGTGAAATACCTGGAGCGTGAAAACCCATAACCTGTTATCCATCCAATTGAAAATAATACTGCGAAAATGAGAAACCGGACAGATGCAAAAAACGCATCAAACTCACCTACTGTAAAGCTTCCAAGAATTTTATATGCAATAAAGTAGATTAAAAACAGCAATGCAGCTGTTGTAATAAACCGGAAACGGTAGCTGTAAAAAATAATAGCAATTACAATCCCTGCGGCAAAATACAACCCCTGTTCAATCCATTCATTCTGCAGGATGTTGTAAAAACGGTTTACATCCCACAATAAATAAAATGCAAGCACAACCGTGGGCAATGCGAGCAACAGTAATTGCGCCAATACTTTTTTTGAACTATGTACTTTTCCTATCGCCATTTAATTTTAAAACTTTTTTTTATGCCTGCCCAACGCAGCTTTCTTCAGCGAAGGCGGGAGCCGGTCTTTTGTATTTCAATTTAACTTCTGTTGCGCCACACACTTGTGCAGCAACGCGCAGGGCAACTTCGTGAAACGTCAAACGTGAGAAACTTACGATTCAAGGTTGACATTTCCCGTTTCATATTGCTTATATCACCAATGTTTTAGCATATTTTGAAAACATGGGTTCTAATTTTTTTTCATTCTGCAAAACCTTTGGCCGCAGGAATGATAAACGCCAGCTTGTTTTATACACTTCCATTTCGTTTTTTTCCTGCTGAATAAATATCCAGCGCAACAGCCCGGTAAGGTATGATTTCTGTAAACTGTTACTGAGCTTGATAAAAACAAAAAATGTATTTCCGTCGCTGCTATCCAGCAATTGCTGCACATCACCCGCATTGCTGAGTGAAGTTACGATCACTACCGAAGCGTCTTTACCGTTTACATAACTCCTTATGTCTTTATCAGTTTGCCATTTACTGGTGCTTACTGAATATTCAACTGCTTTATTTTCATCGTTAAAATTTGCGGCAGGTGTTTGCTGGTCTGCAATGTAGCGTACTTCAAAACCCTGACCGGTTAGCTTTTGATAAATGGCCCAAAGCAAAGTTTTATAATAATTCAGGAAAAATATTTCTGCGGTCCTGTTTGCGGCAATATCAAAAGAGGTAAAAAAGCTTGCATACATATAAGCGTGTGAAGCATAAGGATCCAGTATTTCCGGAATGCGGACAACAAGCTCTTTATTCTTTGCATAAATTTTCCAGACTATGCGGCGCACATCATCGTTGTCTTCAAAATTTTTGTAATTCAGAAATTCGCCTTCTACTTTTTTCAGTTCTTCAATACGTAAGGATGCATCTTCAGTTTTGCGCGGAGAGATGGAAAAGTCTTTTGTCTGCTCCTGCAAAGGCTGTGTATAAAAACGGTTCTGTACCGGCAATGCAATTGTAAAGGAAAAGAACTGAAAAAGGTCTTCAAAATATATGATGAGTTTCTCCAGGTGATATTCTTTTATTTCAGGAAGGCTCCACAAATAGTCACCCTTGTAAGCAGTGGGGGCGAATTTTTTTTCACTGGTTTCTGAAAGTATGAATTTATCAGAATAATTTTTTCCGTCGTACTGCAGCCTCAATTTAATAAAGCCCAATAAGGGTTTCAGCAAAGGCGAAATTTCAATATGTACGCGCTGTTTTTGTTTTCCGTCAGCCGTTAATACTGCGTCTGAAGAAGCAATGGAAAAATTGATATTGTTTTTTTGTTTTTTCCATAAGAATAAAAGAAAAGAAATAACCACCAGCAGGAACGCAAGGAGTATAATTATAAGTACAAACCAAAAGGCAACCTTCAGCAGCAAACTGAAAATATCCGCGAATGAGGTGCCGGGGGTTTTTTGTTTTTGTGCAAGCCAGCGTTGAGCAAGCAGCAGTGCTGCTGTAAATAATATAAAATACAGCGTAAAAGGTATAAAGAAAACTGCCGGTTGAAAAAAGTTCCGTATATTTTTATATGCCTTGCCCATAAATTGGAAAGATAAAGTAAAGAAAGATGATCGGGATAAAAAAACATCTGCCCTGTACAGGGTATTTTTAACTGAAACTTTACTTTCTTTGCCGCCTGATGAAAGAGCGGATAATATACAACCAATGCCCGGTTTGCAGCAGCATGGATATAAGCGAGGCATTGCAGGTGAAAGACTATACAGTGAGCAGCGAAATTTTCAGCATTTGTCAATGCAATAATTGCACAGTAAGGTTTACGCAAAATATTCCTTCGAAAGAAAATATTGATAAATACTACCGGTCAGCAGGTTACATTTCTCATTCTGATACAAAAAAGGGTTTTGTAAACCGGATGTATCATTTTGTTCGTAATTATACTTTGCAGGCAAAAAGGAAACTTGTGCAAAAGGAGAGTGGGCTGCAAAAGGGCAACCTTCTTGATATTGGCGCCGGCACAGGTGCATTTGCTGCTGTAATGCAAAGAAACGGATGGGATATTACAGGTTTGGAACCGGATGAAACTGCCCGTAAAAATGCTTTACAAAATTATGAACTGCATTTGGCCACACCTGAAAGTCTATTCAGATTACCAGTAAATAATTTTGATGCAATTACACTCTGGCATGTGCTGGAGCATGTGCATGAACTGCACCGGTATCTTGATGTATTTAATAAAATACTGAAAAGCTCAGGCAAAATTTTCATAGCTGTTCCAAATTATACAAGCTATGATGCAGTGGTTTATAAAATATTTTGGGCGGCTTATGATGTGCCGCGGCACCTTTATCACTTTTCACCGCAAAGTATGCAACAATTAGTGCAGCAGCATGATTTTGAAATTGTAAAACATACACCCATGTGGTTCGACAGTTTTTATGTTGCTATGCTAAGTGAAAAATATAAAACCGGGAAAAACAACCTGCTGAAAGCTTTGTGGAACGGGCTTCTTTCCAATATGAAAGCCCTGAACGGCAATAAAAAATGCAGCTCCATAATTTATATTCTTAAAAAGAAACAGGAACGGCTGCAATAATATTAATTCAATTTTATTTCAAACAAAGCCGGCCACCATTTCCCCGTAATATAGAAATTGTTTTTTGCAGAATCCCAGGCAATACCGTTGAGTACATCAATATGCGAGGGGTCATAATGGGTGCCGCTTTTATCAAGTAACCCGGAGAGGTCTATTTTGCCCTCTACCCTGCCTGTTGCGGGGTTGATTTTTATGATATAATTTGTTTGATAAACATTTGCAAAAATATATCCATTTATATATTCCAGCTCGTTAATATCGCTAACAGGCCCGTTATTATCAGTAACACCCACTGTTTTATTGATTGAAAAATTTTCGGGGTTCACAAAATACAAGTTACTACCTCCGGTGCTTACAATAAGTTCTTTATCTGTATGTGTAAGCCCCCATCCTTCAAATGGCCAGTTAAATTCATTTATTTTTTTAAATGTATTTATATCATATACAAAAACTTTTTTATACTCCCATGTAAGCTCGTAAATTTTATGGTTGAAAACGGTAATGCCTTCGCCAAAGATGGCAGAGTCATTTGATGTGCTTATTTCCTGTAATGATTTGCCGGTATTTATATCATCTTTTTTTAATTTGCTGTGCTGGTAATCGCCTGTTCCTTCGTATAAAATATTATTGTACAGTTCCAGCCCCTGCGTATAAGAAGAAGTGTCATGCGGAAATACTTTTATAATTGTGTAAGAGATTATGGCCGGAGCAGGGTTGTCATTGCCGGCTGTGGTATCAGCATTTATTACCGGGCTATTGCCGTTGCAACTGCATACCAGTAAAATACAAAACCATATAAATAATTGCTTCATAAAATAATGTTGCCGCAAATGTAACAACTGAATTTATAACAGAATGTGATAATCTTTTCAGGCATTTATACCGGGGGCTGCATAAAAGCCACCGGATAACCGGGGCAATTAGTGCAAGAATTTTATGCGGGCTTTCGCCCAACATCTTTTTTTTGCCACGGATTACACGCCTGCCTGGCGGCAGACAGGAATTTCACGGAAAAAATTTGTTGCTAAATTTACCCTGCGTTGAGTATAAGCAAAATAAAAACCCTCCTGTTTTTGCAGGAGGGTTTTTGGTTTCTATAAAGAGTGGTTTATTTTACAATAGTTTGAGAATATGTTTTATCCCCAATCATCAGCTTAATAAAGTAGGTTCCCTTGGCAACACTCTTCAAATTCAATGGCAGGCTGTAAGTGCCCGGTGCTAAAGTGCCTTTATCAACGGCCTGTAGTATTTTTCCGTTTACTGCAACCATCTGCATGGTTACTTTTGAAGCAGTTGCTAATTGTATCTGCAGCCAGCTGTTATCTGTAACCGGGTTTGGATAAATATTCCAGCTGAATTTATTGTCCTGGTTAAGCTGTATTGTTTTTGAATAAGTGAATTTACCGTCAAGATCAATTTGCTTTAACCTGTAATATAAAGTACCGCTTAATAATTTATTATCATCAAAACTGTAGTTATTTACCACGTTAGAGCTACCATGTCCTTCTACAAAACCAATTGAGGAGAAGTTCTGCCCGTCAATGCTTCTTTCTACATTAAATCCTTTATTATTGATTTCAGTAGCTGTTGACCATTTCAAAGCTGCATGGTTGTTGGTAATAGCTCCGTCAAAGTTCAGGAAGGTAACAGAAAGTGTTTTGATATAATGCAGTATAAAAGGCATATCCTGCGGAACTATATTTGCAGGAATGGGGGTGGTAGATGAATCTAAAACATTTATCCAAGTAGAAGTACCAATTCTTACCTTGGCGTTCATTCCGGGCAGGAATCTTTTATCAACGATTGTTACAGAAGGGAAAAAGGCTGCTTGGTTATCCGGCATAGGAAATTGCCATTCTATCCAGTATGTTCCAGCGGTTAATTGCTTTGTTATGGTGCCAGTGGTTGTCCATATCCTTCTAAGTAAAGTAGTAGGAGTAGGAGGGATGATCGTATTAGAAATTCGGTATAAGCCTGCAAGAACTGAACCGGTAAGAACATTTGTAGTAAGGTCACCTGCAATAATATTGGAGCCTTCACCACCCGGAGGTCCATCCCAAATCCTAATGTACATCTGGGTAAACGGGCTTGTTAAACCTGCATAGCTGGATTGGTAGGCAAACACATCAAGGCTGGTTAAGCTCCATGTTTCTCCAGCAGGAACTGTAAAATCATCGGCGAGCCCGAAGTCGAGGGCAACACCATTAACATTGCTTTTGTATCCTGCGAAACCCCTTACCACGTTTGCAATAGTAGTAACCCCTGCATCGTTTTGTAATTCAGACCATTGAGTGCTAGATGGAGCAACTGTGCCATTTTTTGCTGTAGTACCTGTGGCCAGAGGGCCATTGTCATAAGTTTGGGCAAAAAGAGCCCCCATTATAAACATACTCATCAAAAAAAGTGTAGATTTTTTTCTCATAAATTTTAGGTTTTAATTGTAACACAATATAGAAAAATTATTTCAGAAAATCACTGCAATAAATTTTTTACTTCCTGATTTTAAAAACTTGCCCGAACGGTAATAAAATTTAATTGTAAAGTAAAAAATGTAAACCTTTTCATAAGTGTTCATTTTTTAGTTTGAAGCAGCAAGTTAATATAATTATCAGATAATGAAAAAATAATGCTTAAAAAAAGCGGACAGTTATTATTCACAGAATGTTGCATCCGGTTCTTATATTTTTTTGCTGGCCATAAGGCTCTTATTCATTTAACGCCATATTATACTTAACCTCTTTACATTTGAATTTTAAACAAACGTCCGGAATGAAAAAAACTCTTCTTTTTGCCGCATTTACCGCCTGCGCTTTTTTCGCCCATTCGCAGAGCTTAAAAAAAATAATGAAATCAGCTACAAGTGATACTGCTAAAAACCGTCAGCATGCAAAAGAAGCAACCCCCGTTAGCCAGAACAATACGGGCACAAGCGGTTCGCTTTCCACCGGCGATGTTATCAGCGGGTTAAAAGAAGCCCTTAATAATGGCGTAAACACGGGTACGCAGAAATTGTCTGCTGTAAATGGTTTTTTTGCAGATGCGGCAATAAAAATACTTATGCCTGCTGAGGCGCAGCAGGTTGAAAAAACCCTGCGGGGAATAGGCCTGGGAAAAGAAGTAGATGATGCCATCCTTTCAATGAACCGCGCGGCTGAAGATGCCACAAAAAGCGCCGCACCAATTTTTCTTAATGCTATAACGCAAATGAGCATTGCCGATGCGTGGGGCATTTTACGGGGCGGCGATACCGCAGCCACACATTATCTTCGCCTGAAAACTACAGCTTCTTTAACACAGGCTTTTAAGCCCGTTATTGATCAATCGCTGGCAAAAGTGGGCGCCACCAAATACTGGGCGACTGTCTTTACAACGTACAATAAATTTACTGCTAACAAAGTAAACCCGGATTTAAGCGCTTATGTAACCGATAAAGCATTATCAGGTATTTTTTATGAAGTTGGGCAGCAGGAAATACAAATACGCAAAAACCCGCTTGCGCGTACAACTGATATCCTTAAAAAAGTTTTCGGGCAGTAAAATATTTTAACAGAGAATTTTTTTGGGCCAGGCAGCATTACTGCTATTTAGCTTTACTTGCGCAGGACTCTTACTGCTTTGCCCGCTGCCCGGCACTATACAACAGTCAAATTAGAATTTGTCTTCGTTTTCCGTTCTAAAACGTTTTCAAATGAATGTTATACATTAGCCGCACAAAATTTTGCGGCTAATGAAAAAACTTCTTTTTACAATATCATTGCTTTGTATGTTTACCCGCTGCGCTACGGTACAGCAGGTACTCAACCAGGCAGGTGGTATCAATAACCCTACGGAAGCTGAGATCACTTCAGGTTTAAAAGAAGCACTCACCATCGGCACGCAAAACAGCAGTACGGCACTTTCTCCTGTGGACGGGTTTTTCGCCAATGCAGCCATAAAAATTTTAATGCCTCCCGAAGCGCAGAAAGTGGAAAGCACCCTGCGGGGCCTCGGTTTTGGAAACGTGGTGGATAAAGCAATACTTTCCATGAACCGCTCAGCAGAAGAAGCCGCAAAATCTGCGACGCCCATTTTTATAAATGCCATAAACCAAATGACCATCAGTGATGCAACCGGCATTTTGCAGGGCGGCGATTTTGCTGCCACCAATTATTTTAGAGACAAAACAACATCTGCTTTAACATCAGCATTTAAGCCAGTTATCAATAATGCATTGAAAAAAACTGATGCCACCAAATACTGGAGCGATGTGTTTTCGGTTTACAACAGGTTTTCTTCCAATCCTGTAAATACAGACCTTTCGGGTTATGTAACAGGCAAAGCTATTGACGGGATTTTTTACCAGGCAGGTTTAGAAGAACAAAAAATACGCAAAGACCCTGCTGCACGTGTAACGGATTTGCTGAAGAAAGTTTTTGGCAGCAACCTGGCAAAGGCTAAATGATTTTGGATGCCGGTTGCTTTAGTAATTCTTAATCCTGGTATTTTTTCTTTTTTTTTGGTTTATATTCTAACTGCTCTATCAGTGATTCCGGTGAAGGGTTTTTATTCACTGCCACTGCAATCTGAAATAACGCAAGCAGCAAAACAACAGAAGCCAGCAATTCGCCCCAAGTGAGCCAGTAACCCCAAACGCTGTACACTGCTGCATTTGATGGCTTTGATGTATCATAAATAATATCCACTTTTTCACCTTCTTTCAAACTGCGGAATATATATCCTGCATCTGCAGAATTTTTTTTGTTATCAACATTAAAAAATATTTCCGGCACTGTTTTATTGCTGCTGTTTTTTACAAAATGAACGGTGGCAATTGCAAATTCACCATCAAAATAATCAGGCTGACGGGAGAATAAAACATAGAAACCAAAACAAACAATATATAGTATGAAGACTGCTTTATACAAGAAGATAATAAATTAAAAAAAGGATCAGAGGCAGTACCTTCAATCCTTTAAATAAAAAATATTGAGGCCTAATTAAGGCTCCTGAAATCTACCGCCACTAATTTACTTACGCCCGGTTCCTGCATGGTTACGCCATAAATTACATCCACGGCACCCATTGTCATTTTATTATGTGTTACAATAATGAATTGCGAGTTTTCACTGAACTGCCTTATCATATTTGTAAACTTGCTGATGTTCGCATCGTCAAGCGGAGCATCCACTTCATCAAGTATGCAGAATGGTGCGGGTTTAATAAGATAAATAGCAAAAAGCAAGGCAGTAGCCGTTAAGGTTTTTTCGCCACCGCTCAACTGGCTGATGGAGGATGGCCGTTTTCCTTTTGGTTTTGCAATAATATCAATACCGGTCTCAGCAAGGTTTTCAGGATTATCTAAAACCATGTCTGCGGTATCTTCTTCTGTAAAAAGGGCTTTAAAAACTTTCTGAAAATTTTCCCTCACTTTATTAAAGGTATCAAGGAATTGCTGGTTGGCAGTTGCTTCTACTTCCTGTATGGTTTGCAGCAAACTTTCTTTTGCTGAAACAAGATCGTTTTTCTGTTCAAGTATAAACTCATACCGTTTTTTCATTTCTGTAAATGCTTCTATCGCGGTTGGGTTTATTTCACCCATATTTTCCAGGCGTTTTTTCATCCGTTCACTGGTAGCCTGCAGTTCTTCCAGTGTTGATGAGGATGTTCTTTCCTGGTCGAGTATGTCGTCAAGTTCTATCCTGAATTCCACATGCAGCCTCTCTTTCATGCCTGCAAGCTGCAGCTTTAATTCATTCAGCCGGTCTTTTATTTCACCAAGTAAATGCTCCGTTATTTCCCTGCTTTTTACTTTCAGCCTCAGGGCGTTTTCTTTTTCCTGCAGGGTATTGCGCAGGTTATAATAAGCCTGGTCTGCTTCATTCAGCTTTTTTTCCTCTTCATCTTTTTGGCGCATGAGCGACAGTAAAAGCTCTTCGCTTCTTATTAATATTTTTTCACTTTCCATAATATCTGCCGTGGCT
Source organism: Chitinophagales bacterium (assembly GCA_038207175.1). Classification (GTDB taxonomy): domain Bacteria; phylum Bacteroidota; class Bacteroidia; order Chitinophagales; family Chitinophagaceae; genus JBBRAD01. The sequence continues at coordinate 43,380 of JBBRAD010000026.1, read as the reverse complement.
CCGGTTAATTCTGCGGCATTGTTTTCTATTTGATTGTGCAGGTCTTTTAACTGATTTTGCTTAAAATCAAGTTCCTGGTTTATGGAAGCGATTTTGCTTTGCTGTTTTGTTAACTGCAGGTTGCTGTCATTATACTGTGCTGATGCTGAATTATATTCCTGCTCGGAATTGCGGTAATCCTGCTCAACTGTTTTCATTTCATCAGCTATTTGCTGAATGATTTCATTTAGCTGCAGTAAGGATTGCTTTGTTGAAGCAATTGCTGAATGTTCAGTTTCTAATTTCAGGGCTGTATCCCGCAAACGCTCTTCTGCACTGGATTGCGCAGCATTGAGGTTTTCAATTGTATTTTTTACGGCAAATACCTGGTTGATAAGCTGGTTGATTTCATTTTCGGTTTGCCTGATAGCATTTTCTTTCAACTGTTCATTAAAGCCAATCACTTCATTGTGTTTTTGTTTTATTTCTGCTTTCAAAGCATTCACCACTGCGTCCTGTAAAATAATTTCATCATCCAGTTTTTCTAAATTTTTTGCCCGTCCAATTCTCTTGCCTTCAAACAAGCCAACGCTTCCCCCGCTCAAAGTATATTTTCCTTTTACATATTTCCCGTTTTTCTCCAGTACTACCGCGCCATTTGAATTTTCTATCACTTCATCATTTTCTGCAATAAATACATTTGCCAGTAAATATTCTGCAAGTTTTTTGTACTGATCATCCACTTCAATTACATCCAGCGCAGATATGGTGCTGGAAGGCTTATGCGTTTCTGTAACTCCTTCACTCAATTTGTCAAGCATAAAGAAATTCGCCTTACCCTTTTTATTTTCTTCAAGCAGGTTAACAGCCTGCATCCCTTGCTGCAGATTGGTTACGATATAATAATTGAGGTAGGGTTCCAGTACATTTTCCAATGCTGCGCGGTAGGCTTCCTGCACGTAAATAATGTCGGATAAAATTGGGGCTGATGAATTCCAGTTGCTGTTCCTGTGGAGAAATTTTACGCTTTCAGGATATCCTTCCATCGAATCAATCAAACTTTTCAGCAGTTCATGTTCATTGCGGCGCGAATCTAATTTACGATTTTCTTCTGCAAGCCGGCCGCGCAGTACTTCCAGTTGCTGCTGGGTTTCTAAAATTTGTTCTTTTGTTTTTTCGTGGTGTTCCTGCAGTTGTTGCAGGTCAACCCTCCTGCTTTCTGATAATTGTTCTTTCTGCAAGAGCTCGTTCTGTGATTGCAAAATTTGAAATTCCCTGTTTTGTTTTTCTTCACTCAGTTGTATATGCAGCCGCTGCAGGTTTTGAATGGAAGTGTCTGCCACGGCTACTTTTTTTTCTGCCTCAAACTGGTTGCGCTGTATTTGCTGGTATTTATTCCGCAAAACATCAACTGCATTTCTTTTTTCATCAAATATCCTGCGTTTTTCATCCGTCATTATTTTTGAGGATTCAAAAAGCGACTCCATTTCAAGCAGTTTATTTTCTTCTTCATTTGTCTGTTTACGGCTGAAATCAATTGAATCCTCAATTCCTTTTAACTGCCCTTCTGCCTTTGCCAGAAAGTTTTTCAGGTTGCTTTCTTTTTCCCTGAGGTAATGAAGTTTTTGGGCGGCAAGGTTTTTATCATTTTCTTTTATACGCAGACTTTGCAGCAGATCATTAAAGCCGTGCTGTATGGATTGCAATATTTTTTCTTTTTCTGCAAAACCAATTTTTTCCCGCTCAATAGCAGCTTCTTCCACCGTAATTTCAGTTTCTAACTGTAATTTTTTGTCTGACTGAGTTTCCTGCTGCTCATTCAATTCTTTGTAAGTGATATTAAATCCTTCCAGTGCGGTTTTTGCCAGCTCTATAGAAATTTCTTTATAATCCTTTTTTATCTCATAATATTTCTCTGCTTTTTTTGCCTGGTTTTCCAGCGTTTTTAACTGGTTGTTTATTTCAAAAAGCAAATCTTCAATGCGGTTTAAATCCTGTTCCGTTAATTCCAGTTTATTCTTCGCTTCCTTTTTACGGGTTTTATAAATGGTAATCCCTGCTGCCTGCTCCAGCATACGGCGGCGGCTGTTTTCTTTATCCTTGATGATATCATCCACCATTCCCAGTTCAATAATAGCATAACTGTCGTTGCTTACACCTGTATCAAGAAATAAATTGTGGATGTCTTTCAGGCGGCAGGAGACGTCATTCAAGCGGTATTCGCTTTCGCCGTTTTTATAAAACCTGCGTGTAACAGTAATGGTGCTGAATTCTGTAGGCAGAAGGTTCCTGGTATTTTCAAATGTCAGGCTTACCTCTGCAAGCCCGCTTGCAGTGCGGGTTTTAGAACCATTAAATACAAGTGCTTCAAGATTTTCACTGCGCAGTGCGGAAATTTTTTGTTCACCTATCACCCACCGGATGCTGTCAATGATATTGCTTTTGCCACATCCATTGGGACCGATGATCCCTGTAATGCCTTCATCAAAACTTACAATGGTTTTATCGGCAAAGCTTTTAAAGCCTTTTATTTCCAGTGATTTTAAACGCACTTTTCAAACAGTTTTACTTAATGCGAACATACAGGAAAACGTACAAAAACCCTTGTTTATTTGAAAGGCTGTGCAAAACAGGTGGAAAGAAAAATCTGCGGGAAAGAATTACAGCCCAACCAGCCACTCTTATGCAGATATGCACCATCAGGGGGATTGGCAGATGATAAACCGGAAAAGTTTTTTACAGGACTTTTTCAGCTCTGTGCTGTCAAATATTTTTTCAGGGAAAATAAAATAAGAAAATGATGGCCTGTATAAAAAAAATTTGGAAAAAGCTTGCAAATATGCTTTTAAAACTATATTTTTCTAAAAAATACTGTAACCAAAACTTAAACATTAAAGCACTGTTTATTTTCCGTGTAAAGCATTTCCCCTGAACGCCGCTAAGATGAAAGAATTTAATTTTCTTGCTTTTTCGAAAAACAATGATTTTTTTAAAAGGAATATTTAGACACTTCAATTTCTCAAATTAAAATTTAAAACCATGAAACAAAAAACTTTTACAGCAGTTACAGTTGCTATACTTGCAATAGCAAGTTTTACAGCTAATGGACAAACCCCCGCCGGTACAGCCTGGAAAATAACGGGGAATACCGGCACACTGGTAACTTCAAACTTTTTGGGCACAACAGACTACAAAGCTCTGGCATTCAGAACCAACAATCTTGACAGAATGCGTTTAAGTAAAGATGGCAATTTAGGCATTGGCATTACTTCACCTGCTGAAGCATTATTAAATGTGGCTTATACCACCAGCGTTTCTCTTTCTTCACCGGGCAGTATGCTTGTAGGTTCCACTAACAGCACTAACCTTGCATTTGACGGCAATGAAGTGCAGGCGCGCTATAATGGGGCAGGCAATACATTATACCTGAACTACTGGGGCGGCTCTGCCTGGATGGGCAATCATAGTGGAACTGCCATACCCGGCGTATTTGTAAACTCAAATGGAGCAGTAGGCATTGGAAGCAGTGTTACAAACAGCGCTTATGCTTTATCAATAAACCCGGTAAATGCAGGGAATGGCATTCAAATAAATGACCCTGTAGATGGGGTGATGGTATTTGGAATAAAATCAGGGAGCGGTACGGGGTTATTAATTGAAAACTCTTCTTCCAGCAATGGGTCACCGGCTGTTTATGGATCTAATTCAGGCGGCGGTTGGGGTGTTTACGGTTATTCGGCTAATTTCTATGGTATGGAAGGATATTCATCAAACAGCGTTGGGGTTTATGGTTATAATTCCAGTGGAAATGCAAGTGGTGTTTATGGGTGGTCAGCGGGTGGTTCAGGAAGTAATGGTGTGTGGGGATATTGTGCCGGAACCGGTCACGGAGCAGAAGGGTATTGTGTAGATGGTTCAGGTGTTTATGGATATTCAGCCAATTATATTGGTGTTTTTGGACAAACAGGCAATTCAAGTTCTTATGCAGGATATTTCAGTGGTGATGTATATACTTCAGGGACTTATTCAAGCTCCGATCAAAAACTAAAACAAAATATCCAGGATTTTTCGAGTGCAATGAACATTATCAATCAGCTTCACCCGAAACAATATGTTTTTCGCCAGGATGGTGATTATAAACTTATGAACCTGCCGCAGGGCCAGCATTACGGTTTAATTGCCCAGGATGTGGAGAAAGTGCTGCCCAACCTGGTAAAGGACAGCAAATTTGATACTAAAATGGCACAAACAGCTTCGCCAATAAACCCCGGGGATCCCAATGCAAAAACGCAGCAAATACAAAAAAATCAACAGGCACAGCAAAAATCCGATGTTATTGACTTTAAGGCTTTGAACTATACCGAACTTATTCCCATCATTATAAAAGGCATGCAGGAACAGCAGCAACAGATAGACGAATTGAAACAAACGGTTCAGGCATTATCCGGTAACGCTGACAGGTCATCTATAAATTCTTCTTCACTCAGTGCCGGCAGTGTGCGCCTTGATCAAAACACACCCAATCCATTTTCGCAAAATACAGTGATACGGTGCTATATACCTTCAACTGTACACCAGGCACAATTGATTGTGTACAGCACCGCAGGCCGCCAGATACAGTCATTTACTTTAAATAATAAAGGAACAAATGAGGTTACCATTAATGCAGGTACACTGTCATCAGGGCAATATACTTATACGCTTTTTGCTGATGGAAAGAATGTGGACAGTAAGAATATGATTCTTACAAAATAGCGGATTTTTTTTTGTAAAATAAAGGCTGCCGGCAATATAGCGGCAGCTTTTATTTTATTGGGTATTTTTATGAAAATAAAGTTTATCATCCTGAATATCTTCAAAAATAATTTATAGTATACATTGTATTATGAGCGGAGATTAATTTTCCAGATACAATATTGAATTAACTGTTTAACAGGCAGGATGCTATAAAAAATTACAAACAAATAAAGCCATTCATTTCAGAAAGCGGTTTGAGCTGTTACTCAAAACATAATGGTGCAAAAAAAGAAAGCTCTTGCTAAATTAAATTTAAAAGAGTATTTTGTTCTGTCACTTTTTTTCTCAGTAAACCAAAATTTTAAAGTATGAAAAACAAATCAATTTTACAATTCTGTGTAATTACCATTACAATTTTTTTCAGCTTCTCCGCAAATGCACAAAACTGGAAAATCTCCGGTAATACAGGTACCAACCCGGATTCAAATTTCCTTGGAACAACAAACAGCAAAGGATTGTCTTTCAGAACCAATAATATTGAACGCATGCGTATCGGTGCAAATGGTAAAATAGGTATTGGCACCATTACACCCGGTGCAAGGTTTAATGTGATGGTGGGTAACACTGTTACCTTATCAACTACCGACAGTTTTATGCTGGGCGGGCTTACTTCGGCTAACCTTGCATTTGATGAGAATGAAATACAGTCAAGATATAATGGTGCAGGCAATACATTATACCTGAACTATTGGGGTGGCAGCATGTGGTTAGGCAGCCACAATGGCGGCAGCGTGCCGGCATTATTTACCGGTATAGATGGATCGGTTGCAGTGGGCAGCACTTTATTGCAGGCGGGTTACGCATTAACGGTTAACCCATCTTCAACCGGTGGTGATATATATTTTAATGATCCCGGCGTTGGATATTTTGCGCTGGGTACAAAATCTGGCAATACGGGTGAAGGTTTTCGCATGAATATTTCCTCAACAACGAATCCCTATGCTGCTATCCGCGGGCATACGGATGGAGGCGGGTATGGCGTATTAGCAGAAGCTACCGGACAATATGGAATTGGAGTTGAGGGCTATTCTTCACAAAGCTACGGACTATGGGCGGGCACGGGTAATTCGGGCACTTATGCAGGATATTTCAGCGGGAATGTATATACCAGCGGTACATATAATAGCTCCGACCAGAAATTAAAACAAAATATCCTTGACTTTAATGGTGCGATGAACATCATCAACCAGCTTCACCCCAAACAATATATTTACCGGCAGGATGGCGACTATAAACTTATGAACCTGCCGGAGGGCCAGCATTATGGACTTATAGCACAGGATGTGGAGAAAATATTGCCCAATCTTGTAAAAGATACTAAATTCTTTCCCGGTAAAGCGGTGCCTGCAGAAAATACGGATGCGGTAAAAAACCAGGCTACCATTGATTTTAAAGCATTAAACTACACTGAGCTTATTCCTATTATAATAAAAGGTATGCAGGAACAACAGCAGGTTATTGATCAGCAGCAACAAACTATTGGAAGGCAGCAGCAGCAGATAGATGAACTTAAACAAATAGTGCAGACACTGGCCGGCACCACTTCATTGTCTTCTCTAAGTGCTGCTGGTGCAAATAATACCGGGGCAAGGCTTGACCAAAATACGCCCAATCCATTTTCGCAAAATACAGTGATACGCTGCTTTGTGCCCTCAACAGTACACCAGGCACAATTGGTTGTGTACAGCACTGCGGGCCGCCAGGTTCAATCGTTTACCCTGAACAATAAAGGAACAAATGAAATTACGATTAGTGCAGGCACATTATCCTCAGGGCAATACACCTACACGCTTTTTGCAGATGGAAAAATAGTGGACAGTAAGAATATGATATTGACAAAGTAGATTTAAATTTTGTGGTATTCTCAAAAGCCATCAATACAATTTGATGGCTTTTTTGCATGTACTGCATACAGTTTTTTATGAATGCACAGGCTTTCCCCAAAACTAACCGCCCCGGCTTTGTACAATATTAGCGCTTAACTTTGCACATCATTTTAGGTGATCAACTTATATTTATTATGAATTTATTTCAACAGCAATCCGCAGAATTTCAGGGAAAGCATATCGGTCCGGATGCAGCAGCAACAAAGGAAATGCTTGATGTTATTGGTATTAACTCCCTGGATGAACTGATAGAAAAAACCATTCCGCAGGCAATACGTTTTCAAAAGCCATTAAATCTTCCTGCCGGCATAAGTGAACAGCAATACCTGCAGCGGATAAAAGAAATAAGCCTGAAAAATAAAACGCTGAAAAATTATATCGGGCAGGGATATTACGATACCATTATACCATCAGTTATCCTGCGTAATGTATTTGAAAACCCCGGATGGTACACACAATACACACCTTACCAGGCCGAGATTTCGCAGGGCCGTTTGGAAAGCCTGCTCAACTTTCAAACTATGGTGGCCGATCTTACAAAATTAGAATTGGCAAATGCATCACTGCTTGATGAAGGCACTGCAGCGGCTGAAGCAATGGCTATGCTTTTTCATCATGTAAATAAAACTGATACTGTTTCAAGACCAAAATTTTTTGTGGATGAAAATATTTTCCCGCAAACAAAAGATATTTTGATTACACGTGCTGCACCAATTGGAATTGAACTTGTATTTGGTGACTACAAAACAGCGGCACCGGATGAAAAATATTTTGGTGCAATAGTTCAGTATCCGGATAATGATGGCAGTGTGGAAGATTACCGCACATTTATTTCAAGTGTGCATGCAGTAAATGCTTATGCAGTAATGGCAACGGATTTACTGGCGCTTACTTTATTAACACCACCGGGTGAACTTGGCGCAGACGTGGCTGTTGGCTCTTCACAGCGTTTTGGCGTGCCGCTTGGGTTTGGCGGACCACATGCAGCTTTCTTTGCAACAAAAGATGAATTCAAACGCGGCATCCCCGGCCGCATTATTGGCGTAAGTGTGGATGCACAAAATAACCGTGCATTACGCATGGCTTTGCAAACAAGGGAGCAGCATATCAAGCGCGAAAAAGCCACTTCAAATATATGCACTGCACAGGCATTGCTTGCAAACATGGCTGCGATGTATGCAGTATATCATGGCCCGGAAGGATTAAAACAAATAGCACAGCGTGTACATATTCTTGCACAGGCTGTTTCAACCGGTTTGCACCAATTGGGTTTGCAGCAAACAAATGATTTCTTTTTTGACACTTTGAAGGTTAGTGGTGTGGATGCATCTCTTATAAAAGACCGCGCTGAAAAACATCATCTTAATTTCCGCTATTTTGATGAAGGAACAATCGGAATAAGTTTAGATGAAACCACTACTATTAATGATGTAAATGAAATTTTAAAAGCATTTGAATCGGCCACCGAAAAAAATGCGCATATTATAAAAGCAGAAAATTTAGCAACTGTCAACTATCAACTGCCAACTGATTTACAACGCAATTCATTATATCTTACTCATCCTGTTTTCAACACTCATCACACAGAAACACAGATGATGCGCTATATAAAGCAACTGGAAAATAAAGACCTTTCTTTAAATACTTCCATGATTTCACTGGGCAGTTGCACTATGAAATTAAATGCCGCTTCTGAAATGATTCCTCTAAGCCGGAGCCACTGGAGCAAAATGCATCCGTTCGCACCGTCTTATCAAACCGAAGGCTATCAGCAGATCATTGATGAATTAAGTAATTACCTCTGCGAAATTACAGGCTTCAGTGCTTGCAGCCTGCAACCCAACAGCGGCGCGCAGGGTGAATATGCGGGATTGCTTACCATAAAATCTTATCATGAAAGCCGTGGTGATCATAACCGCAATGTAATGCTCATCCCTATTTCAGCACATGGCACCAACCCTGCAAGTGCAGTGATGGCGGGCATGAAAGTGGTGGTGATAAAAGCGCTGGAGAATGGTTATATTGATGTGGAAGATTTAAAATCAAAAGCAGAACAGTATGCTGAAAACCTTGCGGGAATCATGATAACTTATCCCAGTACTTACGGCGTGTTTGAAGAAACAGTAAAAGACATTTCGCAAATTATTCATCAGCATGGCGGGCAGGTATATATGGATGGCGCCAACATGAACGCGCAGGTGGGCCTTACTTCACCTGCAACCATTGGCGCAGATGTTTGCCATTTGAATTTGCATAAAACATTTTCTATTCCGCATGGCGGAGGCGGGCCGGGAATGGGGCCTATTTGTTGCGCCGCTCATTTAGCGCAATTTCTTCCTGGCCATAATACTGTCAATCGTCAACTGTCAACTGTCAACTTAAATGCAGTAAGCTCCGCCCCTTATGGCTCTGCGAGTATTTTACTGATCAGTTATGCGTATATAAAAATGCTTGGCATAGAAGGCGTGAGAAGGGCGACAGAATATGCCATACTCAATGCCAACTACATGAAAGCAAGACTTGAAAAGTTTTATAAAATATTATATACCGGAACCAATGGAACCTGTGCGCATGAATTTATTGTTGATCTGCGTCCATTCAAAACCTCTGCGGGCATTGAAGCGGAAGATGTAGCCAAGCGTTTAATTGATTATGGTTTTCATGCACCTACTATGAGTTTTCCTGTGCCGGGAACTATAATGATAGAGCCAACAGAGAGTGAAGACAAAGCAGAGATGGATCGTTTCTGTGATGCGCTCATCAGTATTTATGATGAAATAATTGCAATAGAAAACGGCACTGCGGATAAAACAGACAATGCTTTGAAAAATGCGCCGCACACACAGAATACAGTTTGCGCAAATGAATGGAACCATAAATATACTCGCATGGAAGCCGCGTTCCCGCTGTATTACACCACGCAAAATAAATTCTGGCCTGCTGTTTCAAGGATCAACAATACAGTTGGCGACAGGAATTTAATTTGCACCTGCGAGCCGACAGAAGCGTATGCGTAACTATGTATTTACTAATGTAAAATAAAAAATTTTCGCAAATACATCCTTTTAAAAGATGATTTGCGAAAGCTTTATTTAAACTTTAATGATGATGCAAATTTAATTGCTCAGTAAAGTTTTGAACGTACAAGTGTGCGACGCAACAGCAGATACACAAAGCGTTTCAGCCGGGTACAAAGATTATTTGTTATCTTTTGTATCTAATATCACAGGGTTGCTTCCCTTGCCCATAATGATTACTTTGGTGTTGGGTGATTTGGCAATTTCCAACTGCGCTTTTATGCTTTCATACTGCAACTGTTTGTCAGTTAAACTTTCACTGATGATGCGCTGGTAATCTGCAATGCCCTGCGCTTCCACACGTTTGCGCTGCGCTTCCTGCTGTTCTTTCTGGAGTACAAACTGCATTTTCTGCGCATCCTGTTCTGCATTAATTTTTTGCTCAATTGTGGCACGTACGCTTTCCGGTAAAGTGATGTTGCGCACCAATAAATTTTCAAGTATCAAACCGCGGGTAACAAAATCTTTTTCAATACTGGTGAAGATGCGCTGCTGAAATTCATCGCGCTTGGTAGAATAAAGCGACACCGCATCATAATAAACCGCATTGTCGCGTATGCGTGTACGCGTAATGGGGCGCACAATTTTATCTTCATAATCCGTACCTGTTTGCTGGAGTATTTTTGGCGCATCCACCACATGATACAGCACGGAAAGATCAATAGTTACTTCAAGCCCGTCGGCGGTTAATACGCGTATCGCGTCATCACCTGTTTTAGTGCCCTCATCATGCACACCGCTCATGGTATAGTTTTGTGTTTTTACATCCATAAGTTCTATTTCCAGCAAAGGGTTTATAAAATGCAGCCCGCTGGGCAATACATCCGGCTGTACCTGCCCAAATAATTTTTTAACGCCTACCTGCCCTGCATCAATTTGTATAATGCATGAAGTAAGCACGCCGATAAGGATGATAACAAAAGCAACAAGGCGAACCGGGCCACCAAAGCGTTTGAGGTTTTCATTGATGCGGCCAAAACTGAGACCCACAAAGAAAACAATGATGCCGAGAATAATAAGTGCCATATTAATTTTTGATTTTTGATTTACGGTTTACGAACTGAAAGAAATTGAAGGGATGATTATGAAAATTAATTATATGCAAATGTATATGAATAGAAAGTTTGGTTGCATTAAAAATAAAAAAGCCCCGCATGGCTGCGGGGCAATCTTTAATGGTTTTTTAGCCAATTCACTGCTTCATCATTCATTATGAATTTTCGTCAACTACAAAAGTTACTGCCTGTTTTTGCCTGTAAATAACTTTTCTTCCATTCTGTTCGGCGGGTATCCATTTATTACTTTGTTTAATTACACGCACAGCTTCATCAGAAGTTCCATAACCGGGATCATTTTCTGCTTTTACATCAGAAATATTTCCATTTTCATCTACGGTAAAAGAAACAATTACTTTGTAGGTTCCTTCCGGTGCACCGTTTTCAACAGGGGCTTCTGAGCGCAAATTGTGTTTAAGAAAATTCAGCCACGCATCCGCGCCGCCGGGAAATTGTGCTTCAATCTGAATAGGAATGAAATCAATTTTATTATCTTTTACAGATGCAGGAATATTTCCTGTTCCTGTTTTTTCAACAGGCACATTTAAAACTGGTTGGTCAATTCCATCTTTATTTTCGAGCCCAATATTTGAGTTATTTATTTCATCAACCGGCGGAATAACTTTATCGGCTTTATCATCGGGTACAATTTTTGGAACCACGCTTTTTACCACTTTTACTTCGGGAACTTTTGGTTTCAATGGTTGAAGCGGGATAATTTTTTTTACCGGTTCAGCAACGGATTTCAAATCTATTATTGCAGAAACTACAAGAGGCTGCACATTTACTTTTTTTGAATTTGCAAATAATAACCCTGCAAAAAAAAGTAAACACACCGCTGCCATTGCGCCAAGCGCTTTATATATGCGGCTGTTGTAGGTTTTGCGCAGGTCATAAGCGCCATACTGTTTATTTCTTCCCTCAAAGAGGATGTCGAGCAGGTCGGCCTGCAGAATGTTTTTTGCTTCCATGGTTTTAGTTTTAAATGAGATTCACAGAAGAAAAATTTCCATAAAAGAGGAGGAAAAATAAATGGCGGTGGACTTTTGGAAAGTTTGGAAGCTTTCCAAAAGCGGTATTAATATTTTAGTATCGCTTCAATTTTTCGTACTACTTTTTCCACCGTTGGCAACATGGCAGCTTCAAGATGAATGTTGATAGGCACAGCCGGTAAGTCAAGCGCACCAAGTACTTCAGGCTTTGCATCTAAATACTGGTAGCAGTTATGAAAAATGCGGTAGGAGAGTGCTTCGGCAAAAGAATTATTCTGCTGCTCTTCTGTAAGCACAAGGCATTTGCTATGTTTTTTTACGGTTTCAAAAACCAATTCTTCATCAAGGGGGAATAAAGTGCGCAGGTCAACAATTTCAACTTTCCCCGGAAATTTTCCGGCAGCGGATTTCGCCCAATACACACCCATGCCATAAGTAATTATACAAACCGTTTCACCTTTTTTTATTTTATCAGCATCAGCGTGCAGGTAAATATTCGCTTTTCCTAAAGGGAGTATATAATCTTTTGCAGGTTCAATTGTTTTGGCATCTTCTGTTCCCGGTACTTTGCTCCAGTATAATCCTTTGTGCTCAAGCATTATCACGGGATTAGGATCGTAATACGCAGCTTTCATCAATCCTTTTATATCTGCGGAGTTGGATGGATAACAAACTTTAATCCCTTTTATGGAAAGCAGGGTTGATTCCACGCAACCGCTATGGTAAGGCCCGCCACCGCCATATGCACCTGTGGGCACTCGCAATATCATCTGCACCGGAAATTTTCCGTTAGTGAGATAAGATGATTTTGCAATTTCACATACAAGCTGGTTTAAACCCGGATAAATATAATCGGCAAACTGTACTTCCACAATCGGCCGCAAACCCAATGCAGAAAGGCCTGTGGTAGAACCGATAATATATGCTTCCTGTATGGCGGTATTGAATACACGGTGATCGCCAAATTTTTCTGCAAGCGTCGCGGCTTCGCGGAACACGCCGCCCAGTCTTCTGCCCACATCCTGTCCGTACAACAAACATTCCGGGTGATCCTGCATCAGTTCTTCAATAGCATGCATGGCTGCATCCACCATTACCACTTTTTCGCCATTTTTTGGCTGCCTTGTTCCTCTTTCTTCTTTTACCGGTGTTTCTGCAAAAACAAAATTTGTAACAGAGGATGGAGAAGGTTCTTCCGCAGCAACGGCTTCATCAAAAGCTTTGTTTGCTTCAAACTTTGCGTTGGTCTCCATCGTCCATAAATGGGTTTCTGTAAAGCCATTCTGCAATAAAGTGTTGCGCAGTTTTGGATACGGATCACTCAGTGCATGTTTATCCAGATCTTCTTTATCCCTGTAAAATTCTTTGCGCACACCGCTGGTATGATGGTTGAGCAATGGCACGATTGCATGCAGAAGCAAAGGCTTTCTTTCCGTGCGTACATAATTCATTGCTTCATGCACGGCAGTATAAGCTGCATAAAAATCGCTGCCATCCACCTGCAGTTTATGCAGGCCTTTAAAACCATCTGCATATTCAAAAGCATTCATCGCCCTTGCTTCTTCACCTGAAACACTGATGCCCCAGTTATTATCCTGCACTAAATAAATTACCGGCAATTGTTTTAAAACAGCAAACTGCAGCGCTTCACTTACCTCGCCTTCGGTCATGCTGTTGTCGCCCAGGCTGCATACAGCAAGGGGAGCCTCACCCCCGGCCCCTCTCCGTTGGAGAGGGGAGTTGATTAATTCAAGATATTGCAGACCCTGTGCAATGCCTGTTGTGGGGATTGCCTGCATGCCTGTGGCGCTGCTTTGATGAATGATGCGCGGTTTTGTTTCATCATTGTTTGAAGGATGGCAATAATATGACCTGCCCCCCGAAAAAGAATCATCTGCTTTGGCAAGCAACTGCAGCATCATTTGATAAGGTGTGTAGCCTATTGATAAAAGGATACTGTCATCACGGTAATAAGGGCTTATAAAATCGCAGGGAAGCAACTGCAGCCCCATTGCAATTTGTATGGCTTCGTGTCCTTTTGAAGTGGAGTGTACATATTTACAAACCTGCCTGTTGTTTTCATAAATATCCGCCATGCTTCTTGCTGTTGCCATTAACTGAAAGGCTTTGGCAAGTATCGTAGAATTAACCATGCAGCAAATATCCGTTACTTATTATTGCTGAAGAAAAAAGAAAAGAGAATTTTTATTAACCGCCATTTGTATTTTATAGCATCCGGTTGTTGCGTCGCACACTTGTACGGTTGAACCTATGCGGAGCAATTAAAATAACCACATAACATTTGATATTAAAATTTGGGGTGGTATTTTTTTATGTACTCAAAAAACCCTGGATCTGTATATACTCCACAAATGTTATCTTTTATAGTATCTCCATTTTTATACAATGAAATTTTTTCTTTGTATGTATCAATGTTTATTGTATCTCCATTTTCGTATTTTATATTGGCACCGGCACATTGATAAATTTCAGCCCTATCGTTTTTTATTATGCAATAATATTCGTTTGATTTTCCTCTTAGGTCGTAATCAGTAATATTCGAAGAAATTATTTTTAAATCAATAATGCAAAACCCATTATTGTTTTCAGGACAATCAATACAGGTAATTGCCCCTGTTAATTCCAGAGATAAATTTTTGAAATACGTATCACCTTCAATTTTATTTTTTAGAATCATAACTGTACCGCCTATTATCAGAATAATAAATAATATCAAAAACTTATATTTTTTCATTTGTTTAAGTTAGCAAAATATTTGGGCAGTACATAAAAGATAAATAATGTTTCTTAGATGTTTTTTGTCCATCAATATTCATTAGTACAAGAGTGCGACGAAACAGCAGATCCACAAAGAGTTTCAGCCGGGTCAATAAAATTTTTTTACTTCACTTCCATTTCAAAAACTTTTTCATCTTCAAAAAACCCGGTGAGAAAATCACCTACCACGCATTCACCCACACCTGCCGGCGTACCCGTAAAAATAATATCACCAATGTTTAATGAAAAATATTGAGAGATGTTTGAGATGATCTGTTCAAATGAAAATATCATTTTACTGCTGTCTCCGTTTTGCACCACCTGGTCATTAAGTTGCAGCGAAAAATGAATGGGGTTTTTAAGCATGGCAGGCGTGGTATCCATCCACCTGCCTGTTACGGCAGAGTTGTCCCACGCTTTTGCTTTTTCCCACGGAAGGCCGCGCTTTTTTAACTCCTGCTGCAAGTCTCTTGCGGTAAAATCTATGCCAACGGTGATGGCGTTATAATAATGTGCAGCATGGCTTTCATGGATATATTTTCCGTTTTTTGAAATCCTGATCACCAGCTCCGCTTCATAATGCAGTTCATTGGTAAACTCCGGATAATAAAAAGGTGAATGCGGCTGCAGTAAAGCGCTTTTGGGTTTTAAAAAAATCACAGGCTCATCAGGAACTTCGTTATTGAGTTCTTTTGCATGCTCTGCATAATTGCGCCCTACGCAAAAAATTTTCATAGATTAAGGTTTTGGTTATTGGGTAGAAATGTTAAAAAAACAGTTATCCCTTTTTGTTCAAGTTTTTTACGTTCCGGCTGTTTACAGCACTAATTTAAGTAATTGCCGAAACAATTTATACAAATTCTTTATGGTTGAATAAATTCATGGTTCTTTCAATGCCAGCAGCAGCAAAGCTTTCAATTACTTCAATGCAGGCAGTAATTTTTCTTTGCACATGCGGCACTTCTTCGGGGAACCATTTGCTCAGTACAAATTCCGCCTGCATTCCTTTTGGAAAATGATCACCTGTACCAAAGCGGAGGCGCGGGTACTGATCGGTGCCCAGTGTGAGTTCAATATCTTTTAATCCATTATGCCCTGCAGCGCTTCCGCCCGGCCTTAAGCGTATTTTATTTAAAGGCAATGCAATTTCATCAACAACAGTAAGTGTATTTCCCAAACTGATTTTTTCTTTGTCCATCCAGTATTTGAATGCCTTTCCGCTTAAATTCATATAAGTAGTGGGTTTTATGCAGATAAATATTTTGCCTTTCCATTTTACTTCTGCCACTTCTGCAAGCCTGTCTGTTTTAAACATGCCTCCATTTTTTAATGCAAAATCATTCACCACGTCAAAACCAATATTATGACGGGTATGCGCATATTCGTTTCCAATATTTCCCAGTCCGGCAATTAAAAATTTTGACATATGCAAAATTGCATTTATTTCCATGTTGAAAATAAAAAGCCCCGCACAATTTGTACAGGGCTTTGTATAAAAGAAATAATTATTTTTTCCCTTTTCCTTTTTCTTTTTCCTTTGCAGGTGCTGCTGCAGGTGTTGCGGTTGCAGCCGCAGGTGCTGCCGCAGTTGCAGTTGCTGCTGGTGTTGCCACAGCTTCCTCCTGTTTTAACACACGGGTTAATACAACTGACGCAACAGGGATACGCGGAGAGTTTAATATCTCCATATTATCAGCCTTTACATCTTCCACGCGTATGTTGCCGTTCAGTTCAAGGTTGGTAACATCTACATCAATCGTTTCTTTCAGGTATTTAGGAAGCGTTTTTACTTTCAGCGATTTCATTTTCAGGATAAGCTTACCGCCTTCTTTTACACCGGCTGCCACACCTGTAAATTTCAAAGGCAAATCTGCCGTTACTTTCCTGTCTTCTACCAGTTCCAGTAAATCCACATGGTTGAGCGCATCGCTTACCCTGTCAAATTCCAGGTCTTTCATTATGCATCTGTATGTGTTACCGTTTACTTTTACTTCGGCGAGCTGAAATTCACCTGTGTACACCAATGGCTTAAAAGCCTTTGCCGGAGCGTAAAAATTTACTTCCTGTGCACCCCCGTAAATTACACCAGGCACTTGTTCCTGAGAGCGGAGCTGGCGGGCGGCTTTTTTGCCAGTTTCGGTCCTCAGGTTCCCTTCGATTGTAATTGTTTTCATTTGTTTATGTTTATTGTTTGTTTAAAAAGCTTTGGACTTCACTTATTTAGCTGTGGCCTATTATTTTTTTTATTTACTCATCATTTAGTGACAGACAGCTTCCTTTTCATCTTTTCCCTCTCAACTGCGAATGAATAAATAAACTGGTTATGCTTTTATTCTCATAAGCATTGCGGATAGCAATGGCAAATAAATCGGCAACTGAAATCACTTTTATCTTTTTGCTTTCATGCTGCAGAGGAATAGTATCGCACACAACCAGTTCATCCAGTACACTGTTCTCAATATTTTCATAAGCCTTGCCGCTTAAAACCGGGTGTGTGCAAAACGCCCGTACACTTCTCGCGCCCTTATCAAGCAGCAGTTGCGCTGCTTTCGCAAGGGTTCCGCCTGTATCGCATATATCATCAATCAGCACAATATCCCTGTTCGCCACTTCACCAATCACCACCATACTTGCAATTTCATTTGCCCGTTTGCGGTGTTTATCACAAATTACCATTTCTGCACTGAAATAATTAGCAATTTCCCTTACGCGGTTGGTACTTCCCACATCGGGGGCGGCAAAGGTAAGGTTTTCAAGTTTCAGTTGCTCAATGTATGGTATAAAAATGGCTGAACTGTCAAGATGGTCAACTGGTATATCAAAAAAACCCTGAATTTGCGGTGCATGCAAATCCATGGTAATTACCCTGTTGGCTCCGGCTGCTTCAAGCAAAGTAGCAATTAATTTTGAAGCGATTGCCACGCGTGGTTTGTCCTTCCTGTCCTGCCTGGCATAGCCATAGTAGGGTATAACAGCAATAATTTTATAAGCGCTGGCACGCTTGGCTGCGTCAATCATCAGTAGCAGTTCCATCAGGTTGTCGGTAGGGGCGTAAGTGCTTTGCAAAAGAAACACATAATCTCCACGGATACTTTCTAAAAAAACCGGTTGAAATTCACCATCACTGAATTTTTGTATGTTTACCCGGCCGAGCGGTGCACCAAAACGCTGTGCAATTTTTTCAGCCAGTTCGCGGGAACCTGTGCCCGAAAATATTTTTACAGATGGACCCATAATTTTAAAAATGTGCGGCGAAGATAGATATTCAAACAGGAAATTGTATTTTGGTGCTGCTTAATTTTTTAACATGCAAAACACATCTATTAAACACTGGGCGGAAGATGACAGGCCGCGTGAAAAAATGCTGCTTAAAGGAAACGAAGCATTGAGCAATGCTGAATTGCTGGCTATTTTAATCAACAACGGCACAAAAGATAAAAGCGCTGTGGATGTTGCCAAAGAATTATTATCTGCAGTGAACAATGATTTGCAGAGATTGGGGAAGCTTTCGGTAAAAGAATTGCTGAAACTGAAAGTGAAAGGAATTGGCGGGGCAAAAGCTATTTCCATCACAGCCGCGCTGGAACTGGGGATAAGGCGTGAAGCGGCGGACAGAAAAAAAGATGTGATACTGCACAGTAAAGACATAGCAGGGTTTTTGAAAGCACAACTGCAGTATAAAACAAATGAAGTATTTGCAGTTATTTTTTTAAACAATGCCAATAAAGTTACCCATCATGAAGTGATAAGCGAAGGTGGTATTACAGGCACCGTAGCCGACCCGCGTATTATTTTAAAAAAGGCACTGGAGCACAATGCGGTAAGTATTGTATTGTGCCACAACCATCCCAGCGGAAGTATAAAACCAAGCAGGCAGGATGAAGAACTTACGCACAAAATAAAAGAAGCCGCAAAGTATTTTGACATACATGTACTCGATCATATTATTGTAAGCGAAGAAGGATATTTCAGTTTTGCGGATGAAGGTATTTTATAGACTGCTCATGCAACTATCTGCCAAAAAATTCAGGAAATAAATTTCAGTGGAGCATATCAGGATGTACTGATCATTTCAGCAGTTTCTTCTTCCACTTCTTCAGCATCTGTATTATAAAGTATAATGGTTTTTCTACCCGCCAGTAAAATACAAAGACTTAAAAATGCACATACGGCCATTACACCTGTCATGGGCAATGCAGTGCCGTTGCTTAAAAAACTTACTGCAGCAGAACTAATTGTACCAATAGCCATCTGGATAAAACCCATTAAAGCTGATGCTGAGCCTGCATTTTTGCGGAACGGCGCTATAGAAAGCGCTGATGAATTTGGAAAAATAAAACCCTGGCAACTCAAAAAAAGCGCAATAAAAAAAATAGTTGCGGGTAATTGTATCCATCCAAAAAAAGTTCCGGTAAACAGAATAACGGAGGCAGTACACTGGCAGGGCAAAGCCATTTGTATAATTTGCCGGCTGGTAAATTTTTTCAGCAGCAAACTGTTTAATTGGCTGGCTCCCACCAGGCACATAGCTACGGATGCAAATATCCATCCGTATTGTTTTGCGCTTACCCTATACAATTGCATAAAAACAAAAGGCGAACCAGCTATATATGCATATAAACCTGCTGCAGCAAGCGAACCTGTAAATACATAAGTATAAAATTGCGGCTCTTTAATGATGCTGATAAAATTTTTTGCTATTGGTTTTGGCTTTAATGATAAAGCCGTATCCGCTTCTCTGCCACCCGGTAATGCAAAATGTACAGCAACTAAAATAAATGCAGACATCAGAGCCAGTATTACAAAAATATACTGCCAGCCCAGTAATGCCGTTACATAACCGCCTACTGTAGGCGCAATAAGCGGCGATACCCCAATCACCAGCATAAGCAGTGAAAATATTTTTGCATTTTCTTGAGCAGGAAAAATATCACGTACAAGGGCCCTTGCCGCTACCATGCCCGCGCAACCCCCCAAAGCCTGTACCAGGCGCAATACTATTAATGCATTTACAGAAGATGCGAATGCACAGCCAATGGATGCAAGCAGGTAAATGGAAAGACCCGCGTATAGGGGTTTTTTACGGCCAAAGCGGTCAAGTACAGGCCCATAAACCAGTTGGCCAAAAGAAATACCAATAAAAAAACTGGAGAGTGAAAGCGAAACATTTGCAACAGTTGTGTGCAGGTGTGCGGCAATATCAGGAAAGCCGGGTAAATACATGTCAATAGAAAAAGGGCCGATGGCTGAGAGCAACCCCAAAATAAGTATTATAAAAAATTTTTCTTTCCCTTTCATTGTTGAACTGTAAAAGTAAGCAACACACTTAAAGAAAATAAATTATAAATGAAGGGGAAAATGAATAAGATTTGCATGCTGAATGCCGTTTATATTTCCCGGCGGGAAAAACGCCTGAGAATTTTTTTCGGCACTTTAAATTAAAATATTATTTTTAATACAATAATTATATGGCTCAAAAAAAACAACATAACCCGATTGGGGAATACCGCAAACGCAATTTAAAAGAGCAATCCAGGCAGAGGCAACAAAATTTTTCTTCTCCAAAAAATGATCAGGCTTCCGAAAGAAAACAAATTATCATTATTGTGGTTGCAATTATTTTGCTCCTGTTGATTTTCTTTTTTGTTGGGCAGTTTATTTTTTAAAATCAATTATTCAACCTTACTGTGTTTCCCAGCAGGCCGCCCAAACCTATGCGCACTGAGAATTGCCCGTTGCTGTTATTAAGATAGGACCTCACAACATCCACGCGCAGCACTTTAAAAATATTTTCAAAGCCGCCGTAAAACTCTACATACTTATTACTGCTGTTTACATAAAATGCATTGGCGCCTGCTACAAGGTGCCAGTTTAATTTTTTTAATAAAGGAATTTTATTGGTGAGCAAACCATTGAAATGATGCTCCGCATGAAGTGTGGCATAAAAAGGCGCGGTGGTACTGTTTGCATAATAAGGCGCTGTAAGAAAGCTGTTCATATAATCGCCGGTAAAAACAACCAGCCTGTTGCCGTTGAAGTGCTGGTAATCCTGTATATATACAGATTTGGCATTAATGAAACCACCAATTCCTGCACGGTACCGGAAAAGCCCGCCGAGTTTAAAATTAAGATCATCAAACACCGAAAAATTCCATTTATCAAAATTTACATCGCTGCCAAAAATATGCTGAAAGCCTTTTGTGTACTGTAACTGAAAGGTTGGATATTTAGACCCAAGCGGTATTTTGTCATGAGGCAACTGTATATACTTCTGACCCGGCTGGTACTGCAAATTACCCTGCGCAATAAATGCCTGGTGCCGCTGAAACTGCTGTGTAATTTTTTCTATCGGATAATTGGGCGTAAATTTTTGGATACTGTAATTGATGACGGAAAAATCAGTTGTGTTTTCCAATGGCAGCCTGTCCTCATACAAAATACTTGCAGTGTATTGCAAACCATTGTCCATTTGTTTGCGGTATTTTATTTCACCAAACCAGTTTTCATCAATCTTTATATAATTACGGTTCAGGAATAATGTATTAAAGCTATTGGCAATTGGCTTTATCGGGTTATCGCTGTTCAACTGACTGGTACGTTTGCCGCCGCTGAATGTAAATATGCTGTGTCCTGTATTTGCCTCATCATCACTGGGATTAAAATTTCTTTTGCTCAACTCAACTGTGGCAGACGCATTAAAATGTGTGTTGCTTAACCCGTACTGCAGGTGCGGAGAAAAACTTATACGTTCTTTCAGTTTGGGAAATGATCGCCGTATAGTACCGTCCACATTCAATTCTACCCCTTCTACTGTATTATACTGTAAATCTTTCAGCAAAGGCTGCAGGGTAAAAGTTGTCCATTTTTTTGGATTGAAATTGGAGCGTGTAAAACCGCCCCATAAAACTTTTGACACGGTAATATGCCCCTGTGCCTTTCTTAATGAATCAATATTTCTTTTTGAGAATGCAGAATCACGCTGGTATTTATACGCGCTGTCTTTTATGGTGTAGTCTTTTATTTCTTCGGGCTCTAATGGTACAGGCCTGATAGAGTCCCAGTAATTTTTTGATTTTTTATTTACTGTGGTGTCATATTTCACTACTACGTTATTAAAATATTTTTTTGAGAATGCAGGATTAAGATCATACTTATTATAAACGTTTAAAAAATTCCCCGTGGCATCCACACCAACTAAATTGAAAGTAAAATACACCACCTGGTCTTTGGTGCGCCACACATCATTTGTAACGGGCACCTGTATTTGTTTTATCTGTAAAGTATCCAGCAATTCTAATTGAGATGATTTGGTAAGCATTAAATCAAGGCTGTGAATGCGCCAGTCACCTTCTGTAATATTTATTGTTCCTGAAAAAAGAGGCTCATATTTCCTGCGTGGCGTTATCTGGATTTTATTGATCATTTTCCCGTCTTCAAAAAAAGAACCGAGAAAATGATATTTGTAAAAATTCAAAGCGCCGTCCGCAATGGGCGATACAAAACCACGCGGCGCAAACTGCGTGGTGAGCACCGTTACATTGTTTTCATAAAAATTTATAAACACGGGAAAATTAAAACCATAACCATTGGTGCCGCTTTCGCGCCCCGAAAGCACTTCTAACTTTGTTTTGTCAGGTTTTTTAAAAGCAATTTTTGTAAGCGATTCACTTAAATAAATAATACCCCTGCCTGCGGAATCAACACGCATTTCTTTCCAGTCTTTATCCTCTATTTTTTGGCCGAGTATTTTATGCGGCAGCTTTCTTGTTTTAATAAGTGTTTTTATATATGCTTCGCAGGTGAATGAGTCAAGCGGCTGATTGTAGCTTTCTCTTTTTTTAATGGCATTGCGGATGATCTCATAAGCCGGGTCTTCGCCGCCAGATTTTATCACCACGTTATTCAGTGTAAGCTGCTGCGGTGATAACTGGAAATTTAATTCTGTTTCATTTTTGGTAACAGAAACTTTTTTTTCCTGCCGCTCATAACCCACATACTGCGCCACAATGATGTAATTGCCCGCATCAAGGTCTAAAAAATATTTTCCTTCATTATTCGCTGTAGTCCCCCTGGTTGATCCTTTTATAAGAATGGATGCAAAGGGCAGTGGGTTACCTTTTTCGTCAGTAACAGTGCCGCTGATACGGCCTGCAGATGCATGTATAAAAAACAATAAAATAAAAATAGTGAAGAGTAATGTTTGTTTCATAAGCTTGTATAACAAAACGAAGATAATTTTTTAATTCCACCGCTTGTGCTTTGCAGGCAAGATTAACAAATACATCAGGGGTTTGTATATTCAATAAACAAAGAAATAAATTTTAAAACGCATTATTATAACTTTCCCCTCAGCATATCCTTCACCCCGCCAAACCATTCATCTTTTAAAATACTCAGTACAATTGAATCGCGGCGCACATCCGCATTCCGTGTGGGCATGCTGGAACGAAGCACGCCATCCACTTTGCAGCCAATACTATTCATGGCGGCAATGCTGCGCGCATTATTATTATCTGCACGGAATTCCACGCGCTCCATTCCAATCTTTTCAAATGCAAATGATAACAAAAGATATTTGCAATGCTTGTTTAACCCCGTGCCCTGGAATTTTTTTCCATACCAGGTATAGCCCAGCTGCACTGTTTGAAACGGGATATTGATATCATAAAACCTTGTGCTGCCTGCATACTCATCCGTTTTTTTATCAAACACAATAAAAGGATATTCCTTTCCTTCTTTTCTTGCATCCAGTGCAATCTGCATATAATTTTTTAATTCATCTTCTCCTGCCGCAGTTACAAGTGAGTACGTCCACAACAGAGCTTCATTGAGTGAAAATGGTAAAAGATGTATTAAGTCATCTTCCCGCAATGGCCGCAGCAGCACTGCTTCATCTTCTAAAAAATAATCATCTGCACAATTAAAACTGTTCATGCTATTTTTGTTTTGCAAATGCAAATAAATAACTTGTTTGCCACAAAGGCACTAAGACGTAAATTTTTTCTTAGCGTCTTAGTGGCCATAAATAAAAAATAATCTATGTGTGGAATAGTTGGTTATACAGGTCCCAGGGAAGCATACCCAGTAATTTTAAAAGGGCTGAAACGCCTTGAATACCGCGGCTACGACAGCGCAGGCGTTGCTTTGGTGGATGATGGTAAATTAAAAGTATTCAAGAAAAAAGGCAGGGTCGCGGAATTGGAAGAATCAGTGGTTGGCGAAAACATGCATGCGCATATTGGCATAGGCCACACGCGCTGGGCCACGCATGGCGAACCCAGCGACCGCAATGCCCACCCGCATACATCGCAGAGCGGAAACATTGCCATGATACATAACGGCATCATTGAAAATTATGCGCAGATAAAACAGGAACTTGTTGCAGCGGGTTACACTTTTACAAGTGATACCGATACAGAAGTGCTGCTGAATTTTATTGATGATATTTTACTAAACAATGATTGCTCACTCGAAGAAGCATTGCGCATTGCATTGCGTCGCGTGGTGGGCGCTTACTGCATTTTGCTGGTGCATAAAGATGATCCTGAAACAATTATTGCTGCACGCAAAGGAAGCCCGTTAGTAATCGGTATTGGCAAAGGAGAACATTTTCTTGCAAGCGATGCATCACCTATTATCGAGTTCACAAAGGAAGTAGTATATGTAAACGATTATGAAATAGCGATAGTGCGCCCTGAAGAATTGATTTTGAAAAACCTGGGGAATGAAAAAATAACACCTTTCATCACCAGGCTTGACATGGAACTTGCGGCTATTGAAAAAAGCGGTTACGACCATTTCATGCTGAAAGAAATTTTTGAACAACCCCATACCATTTTTGATTGCCTCCGCGGAAGGCTTGATGCATCCACCGGAAATATTATTCTCGCCGGCATTGATAAATATGCTGCACAGATAATGAATGCGCCGCGCATCATCATCATCGCATGCGGCACAAGCTGGCATGCGGGGCTGATTGCAGAATATATTATTGAAGAGCTTTGCCGCATCCCCGTAGAAGTGGAGTATGCATCTGAGTTCCGCTACCGGAACCCCATCATCCACAAAGGCGATGTGATCATGGCTATTTCGCAAAGCGGTGAAACAGCTGATACGCTTGTTGCCATTGAAACAGCAAAGGAGCAGGGCGCAATAATTTTAGGGATTGTAAATGTGGCTGGCTCCTCCATTGCGCGTAAATCTCATGCAGGTGCTTACACACACGCCGGCCCCGAAATTGGTGTGGCAAGCACAAAAGCATTTACCGCGCAGGTTGCCGTGCTTACCATGATTGCTTTAAAAATTGGACACGGGAAAGGAACAATTGATGAAGAGCGGTTTTTGTATTTATGCAAAGAACTTGCAGAGATACCCGAAAAAGTAGCGGCGGTTTTAAAACAAGATGGCGCCATAAAAGCATTGGCGGAAAAATACAAAGATGCAACTGATGCATTGTATCTTGGGCGCGGTTACAATTTTCCGGTGGCACTGGAAGGTGCATTAAAACTGAAAGAAATTTCTTACATACATGCAGAAGGTTACCCCGCTGCTGAAATGAAACACGGCCCCATTGCGCTTGTTACCGAAACATTGCCCGTGGTATTTGTAGCTACTAAAGATTCCTACCACGAAAAAGTGATGAGCAATATGCAGGAGATAAAGGCAAGAAAGGGAAAAGTGATTGCCATCATTACCGAAGGCGATACCGTTTCGCCCACGCTTGCTGATGATTGCATTGTGCTGCCCGCCGCAGATGAAATTGTAGCGCCCATGCTCAGCACTATTCCGTTGCAGTTGTTCGCGTACCATATTGGAGTAGCGAAAGGCTATGATGTGGACAAACCGCGCAACTTAGCGAAAAGTGTAACGGTGGAATAAAAGAATTGCAGATTGTAAATACAATTTATTTTTTTATTGACGGGGCATTAGTTTTTTATGGCATCGGCTCTTGTGTCACTCACTTGTACGTTCTGTTTTCATGGCAGCAGTAAGCTGCATAATCAATATTTTACAATTAACTCAAACAGATTCAAAGCTGCAATTAATGTTATTTCTGGCCGAATGGAAGTGGAAAAATTCATTTTGGAATTCGATTAATAATGATTGCATATTTAATATCTAACTATAAATTATTGCATAATGAAAAGATTACTAACCATTTTAATTATCGTGTTAATCGCTAAAGATATTGCAGCGCAAAAAAAACCGATAGCATTGCATCCACTCAATTCCCATTACTTTTTGTATAATGGCAAGCCTGTTATCCTGATCACTTCGGGGGAACATTATGGGGCCGTAATGAATCTTGATTTTGATTACGAAACCTATTTGAATACATTGAAGGCCGACGGTTTAAATCTTACCCGCCTTTTTACGGGTGCATACGTTGAACCAGAAGGCGCCTTCAAAATTGAAAAAAATACTTTGGCTCCCCTACCATTAAAATTTATATGCCCCTGGCAAAGAAGCAGTGAACCAGGTTATGCAAACGGAGGAAATAAATTTGACCTTGACGTTTGGAATAAAACATATTTTAAACGGCTTAAGAGTTTTGTATTGGCAGCACAAAAGAAGAATATAATTGTTGAGCTTACATTTTTTTGTCCTTTTTATGATGATAGCCAATGGCGGCTAAGCCCCCTGAACGACAGCAATAATATTACGCATGTTGCTGGCAACATGCTGCGTACAGATGTATATACAATAAGTGAAAAAACCAAAGCAATGAATAGAGTGCAGGCAGATCTTGTACGTAAAATTGCAACTGAATTAAATGGCTATGATAACTTGGTTTATGAATTAATTAATGAACCTTATTTTGGCGGGGTTACTCTTGATTGGCAGCATTTTATTGCAACCCTTGTCATCAGTACAGAATCTAATTTACCCAATAAGCATCTGCTTACGCAAAACATAGCAAATGGCAATAAGATTATTGAAAAGCCCGACAGTCTGGTATCTGTATTCAACTTTCATTATGCAAGTCCACCTAATGCAGTTACACAAAACTATCACCTGAATAAAGTGATTGGTTGCAATGAAACAGGATTTAATGGTACCAGCGATTCTGTGTACCGCTTACAGGCCTGGCAATTTATATTAGCCGGTGGCGGTTTATTTAACAACCTCGATTATTCTTTTACCGCCGGACACGAAGATGGGAATTTTAAATACCACAATGACCAGCCCGGTGGTGGCAGTATTGCCTTTCGTAAACAGCTCCGCAATCTGAAGTATTTTATTTCGTCATTTAATTTTATACAAATGAGGCCCGACAGCAGTTCTATTACAGCAGTGGCTGATAGTAATATTTCTATAAAAGTATTGGCCGAAAAGGGCAAACAATATGCAGTTCATATTTTGGGTGGCACACAAGTCCAGTTAAATTTAAGTTTGCCTGTCGGCAGTTATAAAATTTCCTGGATAAATACAATCACCGGAAAACCCATCGCTGATGAAAGCATCAGTGTAACCAATAACCAGATAAGTTTACCTTCTCCAGTTTATAAAACGGATATAGCGCTTGCAATTATCCGAAAAAAATAATCGTATTCGCAGCCCGCTCGCTGTTTCAAGTATTTTTAAATTAAGAAATATACGCCATCGCTCGTTTAAGCCTTTACTTCGCCGCAATGTCACTTCAATAACCATCAGTGCAAGCCAGGGACATTGCGGTATTGGTATTCTTCAACATTTTATTTTAATTTCATTTTTAAATCTCCATCTGGCGCAAGTATGCAGCCATACCTTTGCAGCGCAGCGTATTTCTACCTTACGCCTTTGTTGGAGTGATATAGCAACCTGCGAAAGCTTTACCAACATTAGAACCAGCAGGTAAACGTAAATATTATTTGCATTTCAGAAAATGAAAAACAAACTTCCGCGTTATACTCTTTCAAACCCCTGAACTGCAATGAAGCTTTCCCTTGTATTTACTAAAATTATTTTATGGGTTTTGCTTATTGGCTGCATGCTGCTGCTTACAAAATTTATCCTTTTCAAAAATTCACCTGCCTATTACAAAAATTATTTCAACACACAGTTTTCACGCAGCACATATAAAGAAGGAATTAAAAAAGCCAACCTCGTTCCGTTTAAAACCATTAAACTTATGCAAAGCAACAGCCTCAGCACCACATACAAAGTTGAAAATGTTGCCGGGAATATTGCAGGGTTTATACCGCTGGGCATTTTATTTCCTTTGCTCTTTGCATGGCGGCGCAGGGCATTTAAAACCATATTGCTTATCTTCTTTATCAGCCTTACTTTTGAATCTGTTCAGTTGATAACAGGCCTCGGTGTATTTGATGTGGACGATCTTATACTAAACACATCCGGCGGTATTCTCGGCTACCTGCTTTACCGGCTTTCATGTGTATTATTTGCACAGTGATCGCCTGCTCTGCCTGGCGCCCCGCAGCAACGTCACCCCCACTCCACACTTTCAACAGTAGTCCCATAAGCCACCTCTTTCTTTGCGGGCCTTTTGCAAAAGATCAATAAAGGAATGGATGATAAGCGATATAAAAATAATATAGCTCCTCAAAAATAAAATAAGCGAAGCGATTCACGAACACCTTTAAAAAGAAATTATTTTAGTGAGTAAAGCAGTGGCATTAGGGCAAAGGGGCCATGCGGCCATGAGCAAAAAAAACTTCTGATCTATCAAAAACACACCCCGAAGTATCAAAAACACACCCCGAAGTATCAAAATCATACCCCCAAGTATCAAAATCGGACCCCCAAGTATCAAGAACGGATCCCGAAGTATCAAGAACGGATCCCGAAGTATCAAAAACACACCCGTGAGTATCAAGAACGGATCCCGAAGTATCAAAAACGTATCCCGAAGTATCAAAAACACACCCGTGAGTATCAATCATCCATCCCCGCCAATTAATAAATCCCCCCGCTATGTATAATTACCCTATCTTCACCTCTTGATTAGGCCGTGCAGGCACAAGTACAAGACCGATACAAATTTTTACTTTCCATCTCTGTAATATTTTGCTCTTCTTTACTCCGCTTTCTGCTTACATCATTGGTATTTTATTTTTTTTAATTTAATTTTTGTTTTATGAACATCTATGTTTCAAATTTAAGTTTTCACACAACTGAAGAAGACTTAAACACCATGTTTGGAAAGTTTGGCGAAGTAACTTCCGCTAAAATTATTATGGATCGGGAAACCAACCGCAGCCGTGGTTTTGGTTTTGTAGAAATGACCTCTGAAAAAGAAGGCAACGAAGCAATGGCCGGCCTTAACAACAAGGAAATTGAAGGCCGTGCGCTTTCTGTTTCTATCGCCAGGGAAAAAGAAAAAGGCGGCGGCAATGGCTCTTTTTCGCGCAGCAACAACAAAAGATGGTAGTTTAGCAATAACAAACTGTTTTTAAAGACCCGTAACCCGGGTCTTTTTTATTTATTATATCTCCCAAACCTGATTACAACCTTTGAACAGGTAAAACAAAAGCCCCGCTCATTTTTTGAACGGGGCTGTATTTTATCCTCACCATTTGGGGGGGGGACAGGGGCTTTCTAATCTTCCACTTTCACTTTGCCTTTGCTCTTAGCCACCACTTCTTCAGCAATATTGTTTGGAGCAGGGGAATAGAGCAGGAATTCCATAGTAGAAGTTGCACGGCCTGATGACATGGAACGCAACTGTGTAACGTAACCAAACATTTCACTCAACGGCACTTTTGCTTTTATTACCTGTGCATTGCCACGGCTGTCCATGCCTTCCATCATACCCCGGCGGCGGTTAAGGTCGCCTGTTACATCACCCATGTACTGGTCGGGTGTTACTACTTCCACTCTCATAATTGGTTCGAGTAAAGTTGGTTTTGCTTTTCTTCCCGCTTCGCGGAAACCTCCTTTAGCGCAAAGTTCAAAGCTCATTGAATCAGAGTCAACCTGGTGGAAACTCCCGTCAAATATCCTCACTTTCATATTGTTTACAGGATAACCAGCGAGAACGCCCGTACCCATTGAACTCTCAAAGCCTTTCTGAATGGCAGGAATAAATTCACGGGGAATAGATCCGCCAAAAATATCATTCACAAACTGGAAATGCTTGCCGGGGTTTTCTGTCATCCATTCTGCATCTGCCGGCCCTATTTCAAATTGAATATCTGCGAATTTACCGCGGCCACCTGTTTGCTTTTTCAGCACTTCACGGTGTGTAATGGTTTTGCCAAATGCCTCTTTATAAGCCACCTGGGGGTTGCCCTGGTTTATTTCCACTTTAAATTCACGGCGCATACGGTCCACAATAATTTCAAGGTGCAGCTCGCCCATACCTGAAAGGATGGTTTGGCCGGTATCTTCATCTGTTTTTACACGCAGTGTGGGATCTTCTTCCACTAATTTACCAATCGCCATACCCATCCTGTCCACATCAGCCTGCGTTTTTGGTTCCACTGCTACTGAAATTACCGGCTCGGGAATGAACATGTTTTCTAAGGTGATCAGGTGGTCTTCATCACATAAAGTATCGCCGGTTTTTATTTCTTTAAACCCTACTGCAGCAGCAATATCACCTGCTTCAATAAAGTCAACAGGGTTTTGTTTATTGGCAAACATTTTCATGATACGGCTGATGCGTTCATTCTTTCCGCTCCGCACATTGCGTACATAAGAGCCTGCATTGAGGCGGCCTGAATAACAACGGAAAAATGCAAGACGCCCCACAAACGGGTCTGTCATAATTTTAAATGCAAGCGCTGCAAAAGGCTCTTTTGCATCCGGCTTGCGGCTGATTTCTTCTCCTGTATCAGGATCAATTCCTGTAATGGCACCCACATCTACCGGTGAAGGCAAATAGCGGCAAACCGCATCCAGCGCGGTTTGTACGCCTTTATTTTTAAATGAAGAACCGCACATCATGGGCACAATGCTCAAATCAATTGTTGCCTTGCGGATGGCTTCATGCACTTCAGCTTCGGTAATGGAAGCGGGGTCTTCAAAGAATTTTTCTAACAGTTTATCATCATATTCTGCAACTGCTTCTATTAACTGTGCCCTCCAGAATTCTGCTTCTTCTTTTAAATCATCGGGCACGGGTATTTCGTCGAAGGTCATGCCTTCTGTTTCCATATTCCAAATAACACCTCTCATGGTTATTAAATTCACCACCCCTTTAAAATCATCTTCAGCGCCAATAGGCAATTGCAGCGGAACTGCTTTTGCACCCAGCATTTCTTTTACCTGGTTTACAACCATAATAAAATCAGCCCCGGCACGATCCATTTTATTTACAAAACCAATACGCGGAACTTTATAACGGTTGGCCTGGCGCCATACAGTTTCTGATTGCGGTTCCACGCCGTCAACTGCGGAGAACAAAGCAATCAAACCATCCAGTACGCGCATGGATCGTTCTACTTCCACGGTAAAATCAACGTGGCCGGGAGTATCAATAATATTAAAATAGTATTTTTTCGTATCAGCATTTACTGTGCCTTTATCAGTAGGAAAATTCCATTGACAACTTACTGCTGCTGATGTAATTGTAATGCCCCTTTCTTTTTCCTGCTCCATCCAGTCGGTGGTGGCAGCGCCATCATGCACTTCGCCTATTTTATGAATCATGCCTGTATAACGCAGGATACGTTCAGTAGTAGTGGTTTTACCGGCATCAATATGGGCGGCAATTCCGAAGTTGCGTTGAAATTTCAAGTCAGCCATAAAAATTATTTATTTGAATTTTTTTCGAGCGGCAAAGGTACGGATATTAGCGATAGAAAATGGTGTTGATAAAGAATTAATTTGGATGTGGAAAAAACCTGCTCACTGTCCGAAGGAAAGCCTGTTTTTTTATTTCCTGAACTGAAATTGCCCGAATTGCAATTTATTTTTCCAAAAGGATTATCCCGGCTTTTGCGAAATCTATTTTATGTTGTTTGTATAAGCTTCCCAAAGTCATCTTAAATGTTTTTTTGCTCATTCCAAAAAAGGCATAAATATCTTCCGGTTCACTTTTATCATGGTAGGGCAGATAATTATTATTTTCCTGCAGCAGGCGTATTATTTTCTCTTTTTCATCTTCCACACGCTGATAACCGGGCTTTCCGGGCATTACGTCAATTTTATTATCGGGCCTTATGTTTTTTATATACCCTTTAAGTTTGTCACCAACATTTACATCTGTGAATACATCACTGAAATGCAGTAAGCCTGTGTGAAGGTTATTGATGATAACCACATAACCAATATCACTGCGGCGTAAAATAGTGAGATCAACTGCATCAAGTTCTTTTACTGTTAAATTTTCATTGCTGAACCGCGACTCAATTTTTTCAGTGGCGGCTATCCTGCCTGTTTGTGTATCAATATAAATTTTTACAAGATATTCCCCGCCAACCCGCATACCTGTTAGCTGCTGCGATTTTGCCACAAACAGGTCTTTCATTAAACCCCAGTCAAGAAAAGCACCATGGGGAGTTATGCTCACACATTTTAGTTGTACCATATCCCCAACAACTCCTTTTGGGTGAAGGGTGGTGGCGATAATGCGGTTATCAGAATCGTGGTAAAGAAATACTTTCAGTTCATCACCAATACGGGCATCCTGTGGAACAAAACGTTTTGGCAACAGGATTCCATCGGCGCCATCATCAAGATAAACACCAATTTCTGTTTTCCGCTTTACTGTAAGTGTATTGTAAACACCAATTTCTGTCATGCTGCAAAGGTAAGTGTATTAAAAATCGCAAAATATTTTACAAGTATTGCCGGGCGCACAGAATTATAAATCTTCTTTTGAATTTTTAAAAAAAATTACCCGTCCGGTAATTCAAAACAGATAATTTTACGAAAACAAGTATATCAAAAAGATACTGCTTCTGAAATTAATACTGATTGCAGCAATTATTGTTTTCTTTTTGCCATTGCTGATACTCCCATTTTTTAACCACGCGTCCACCGATGATTATTTTTGCGGGTACTATTTAAGTAAATATGGTTTCTGGCAATATCAGTATTTTGTTTATACTCAATGTGGTGGCAGGTTTGCGGCTACTTTTGCAGGCGAAATTTTTGCTGAAAACGGTTTTTTGTATAACCATTATTTTTTACATAGCCTGCTTTTTTTATGTTTAAATATTACTTCCGTTTTTTTTATGTTTACATCCATCAGTAAATATTTACTGCAAAAAAAATATCTGACCGCTGAATTGCTTTTAACTACATTTATTTTTACAGCGCTTACTATTTGCATTTACCCTGAGTTTTCAACATTTAATTTCTGGTTTAGCAGCGCCGTTACTTACCAGTTGCCGGTTATCCTTACCCAGTGCGAAATTGCGTTTTTAATTATACTGATTCAAACACAAAAGAAAGCAGCCAAAAATATCTTTTCAATATTACTTCCTGTATTGGTTTTTATTATCACCGGTTTTAATGAAGTGTTTATTGCGGTGCAGCTTTTTATTTTAGCCGCAGTATTTTTTCTCGATGCTTCAAAAAGAATATCAAAAACTTTTTGGTTTGCTGCTCTATTTTTGTTTGCAGCCGGTGTGCTTATTGTTTTGCTTTCACCCGGCTCGCAGGTACGCGCTGAAAAAATTGAGCCCAAAAGCAATTACTTAGCTATTGCTGCCATCCTTTATCATATGGGTGAAGTGTGCTGGACTATTTTTAAAACACCTTTTACATGGGTGGCTCTTTGCTGTTGTTTTGTTGCCGGTAATGAAAATAAAAATATTATAGCATTGCAGCCTTCTTTGCAAAAGCTGTATAAAAAAAAATGGTTATTGCCGTGCCTCATCCTATTATTTCCTGCCTGCTGTATTGCGCCTGCTGTATTCGCTTTGAAAGGCGGCATACTGCCCGACAGGTATTTGAATGTAATAACCCTGTTTACTTTAATCCTCTTAATCGTTTACAGTTTTATTACAGGTGCAACTGTAAACGAATCAGTAAGTTTTTCTTTTTTATCACGAAAAATAAAAATACTATTATTGTATTCATGTATAATAATTGCGCTTCTCTGTAACACGCAGGTAATTGATGCATACAAAAGCCTGATTGCCGCGCCACTCTATAATAATATACTTACAGAAAGGGAAAATATTTTATCACTTGCATCAGCTTCACCCACAAAAACCGCAGTTATAAAAAATTATGGTAATGCTTTGAATGATGAGCTTAAAAATTACCCCGCAAGCCCAAAAACTTTTTCTGGGCTGGTACAACAAAAACCAAAACTGTTATTTGTTACAGATGATTTATCCACTGTTTACTCCCTTGATGTTTTAAAAAAGTATTACAGACTTGACAGTATAATAGTAAAGTAAAACACATAGGAATTAATTACCTGGAAATAATTAAAGAGGAATCTGTAAAAATAAAACCAACATCATTTTTCAAACCCATAAGGTTAACGTCTTTGCAGGTTAAAAAAGGAGCCACGTTATTTTTTACTAAATATGGGTTTTGCAAACTGGTGTTTTCAGGCATTTGCGAACAAATAACCACAGTGTCAATAGAGCCGGGATTCTTAAGCCATTTCACCGCTTCGGGCAGCCCCGCTCTGAATATGAGTGCGCCTTTTTGCGCCTGCGGCAAGTTCTGTACATATAGTGTCTGTTTGCCTTTGAGTTTATTTATTTCATCAATTGTTGTTTTTGCAATATTACCCGCAAGCCTGTAATTGCCTGCGTTGATATATAAAATACTGCTGTAAAAAATAATTAATAAAGCAAGAATAATTTTTTGCAAACCCTTTTTTGTAAAAGCATGATGAATGAAAAAAGATATAATCATGCAAACAAAAATGGATGGCAGGTACAGAAACCTTTCGCCTTCGGTTCCTTTCGTATCCACACCCAAAGAAGCGCAGGGGGTTAAAGCGATAAGCCAGAAGATAATAAACAGGGGAAAAAATAATTTTATATTTTTTTCTTTTAACCGCAAATAAAATAGTGCAAATGCGGCAGCAATCAATACAAATAAAATAACAGGCCACACTGAATTTGCAAATGGCGGCAGCAAGCTCCGCATCATTAATTTAAAAAGATTAGTTGCAAGTATTTGGATATTGAAACTTAAAAAACCTCCTGCCTCATACTGCCCCACCACTTCATTAATAAAATAATTTCTTACTATGATGTATATCAAAAAGAAAATAATAATGGTAGAAATAAACAGCAGTTCTTTTTTGAAAGCGGAATATTTCATTTTTATATCCACTAAAGAAAAAATTAAAAGAATAATGGGTAGAACCCATGCAGATTCATAGCTCAACCATGCAGCCAGTGCGGATAAAATACTTAAGAGGAAAAACATTTTCTGCTCTCTTTTGATAAAAAAAATACAGCATAGCAGAAAAAAAACACAGCCCAGAATGGCCGACCTGCCCAATACCCAGAACACTGCTTCGCTGTGCATGGGATATAAAAAGAAAATGAACGATGTGATAAATGCAAATGGATAATTGGCCGCAAGCTTATATTTTTTGCATAAACTTTTAGTAAATGAAAATACAAGGATGGTACAAATAATATGCAGCAGCAGGTTGGTGAGATGGTATCCATAAGCATTTTTACCCCAGAGATAATAGTCAAGCATAATTGACAAATCGCAAATGGGGCGGAAAGAATTGCGTTGCAGCAATACCCCATCCCTGCTTAAAGGGATATGTATAAAATCATCGTTTTGAAAATAAAGCGTAAAAGGATTGTAACAATAAAATGCCGCAGCAATAAAGATGACTGTAAAAAGAATTAAATATTTTTTTTGTATAAACATTGAAGCCGTAAAATACAGAAAGCTTTTTAACGGCCAATGGTGGATGACCGATAATATCACCTTCAGAAATGAAACCGGATTTAAGTATATATAAAATACAAACCCGCCTGGAAGGGCGGGCTGTGGCGCAGCAACGAATTTACCTGCACCAAAATATTTATTAATAGCTAAACATTATTTCTTAAAATCTAAAGGAACCAGCAATTTAACAGCGATATCCCTTCCCATTTCATACACGCCAATGCGGCCTGTAACAACATTGGGATCGCCATATTTTAAGCGGCTCATATTGCTTTGATAGGCTGCACCTGTTATATTTTCCGCATAGACATACAAAGAAAAAATTATTTTGTTTTTTGAAATAATATCTGCACCCGCACCCAGGTTTAGTAAAGTATATGCGGGCGTCACTGTTTCATCACCAAACTTGTAATAAATTTTATTCTGTTCAAAATAATGCGCCACATCAGCACGGAAATATGCGTTCTTAAAAATATCTCCCATATTTTTTGCAATAAATTCCACGCCTGAAATTAATTTATCGGGTGGGGTGTAAGGCAGATATTTAGTATCAGCCGGTTGATTTTTTTGTATAGCGCGCACTGTAGAAAAAGTATTGTTGAAATGAAACCATTCAGCATCCCGTGGATGTAAATTGAAAACTAATTCACCGCCGCTTAACACTGCATTGCCGGAAATATATTTGAAAGTAACTGCATCAGGTGCATCAGGTACTGTAGGATCGGTTCTTAAAGAATCGCCGCCAAATACACTTGCAAGTTTTACCGGAAAAATATAATTGTTTATACTGTTTACAAAAAGGTTGGCTTCAGCAGTTACATCTTTGGTATCAACTCCCAATGTTGCATCAAGCTGGATGCTTGTTTCCGGTTTTAAGGAAGCATTGCCAATTTCGTAAAATGGGGTACCGTCGTGTATGCCGTCACTGCCGCTCTCTGCAATATTCGGCGCCCTGAAACCGCGGGAAACATTAAGTTTTCCATAAAATGAATTTGTGAAATTATAAGCAATGCCTAAGCTTCCTGAAACACCGCTGAAGCTGGAGTTATATGCTGTAAACCTGTGAATGGCATCGGGTGCAGGGGCGTTTAGCTTTGCACCTTCACTGTCTATATAAAGATCATCACCTTTTAAGTTGCGGTTATCAAAGCGAATACCGCCGCTTACTGTTAACTTATCAAATGATTTTTTGGCAATCGCGAAAACACCCAGATCAAATAAATGATATTCCGGAACTAAAAAAACACTTCCAAGATTTGTGGATGCCTGCTGCATCCCGTTTGCACCAAAAGAAAACTCAAAATGATTTTTTTCCGCTATTGTGTAGCGTACATCGTAATTAAAAGTATTGAGATGAAAATAAATATTATACACATTGCCGAGTGTAGCATCATTGGCTTCCTGGCGGTGGTTTTGCTGAAAACCAAAACGTACATTCAGCCTGCCGTTGCCCAGTGCAAAACTGTTGTCCAGCACAGCTTTGTAATGTCTTACATGCTGATGAATGATAAGATTGTGGTCGTAAGATTTTAATTCACCGGGCGTAACTATCACTACGCTGTCTGCTCCATCGGAAGCAATTACGTGCCTGTTAAACTGGCCCGTTTCTTCATCCCTTCCGCCTTCTACAATTCCAAGTTTCAGATCAAAGCTGCTTAGCGTAAGCCTTGAGTATCCCCAGTTGCGGTTTACACCAATACTTCCTTTAAAATTATTTTGGCCATAGCCGGAATTAAAAACATAACCATCATATTTATTCTGATACGCATGCGCATCAGTAGAGGTATATCGTGCATCCCAGGTAATGCCATTTATATTACCCGCAATATCTGCAGAGCCGCCATAATAACCATTATTTGTTTGATAAGCGCCAAGCATGCTGCCTTTTATTTGTCCTTCGGGTAAAGTAGGTGGAGCAAGCATATTGATCACACCAGCCATTGCATCAGAGCCATAACTGAGGCTTGCTGGTCCTCGCAGGATCTCTACTTTGTTAACAGTATAGGGATCTATTTCAATTCCAAATTCATCACCAAACTGCTGGCCTTCCTGTCTTATGCCGTCATTCACGGTTACCACACGGTTATATCCCAAACCACGGATTACCGGTTTTGAAATAGCCGGGCCTTCTGTAATTTGCGAAACACCCGGAGCATAAGACAATGCATCAATAATATTGTTTGAGCTTATTTCAAGTAAACTATTTGGGGATACAAAACTTACAGGAACAGGGTTTGTTTTTTGTTCCGTAGCGGAGGAAACACCTGTTACCACTACTTCCGGGGATTCGGCACCGGATTGGGTTAAACTGAAATCTACAACTTCTTCTCCTTTAAAATTTATTTCTTTGTATTGTGCAGCATAGCCCACATAACTTACTTCAATAAGATAAGTACCCCTGGGTATTTCCTTTATTTCGTAGCTGCCATCAGCCTTTGCTGCTCCACCAATTTTTAAATCGGGTATATATACAGAAGCGCCATCAAGACCTGTTTTATTTTTACTGTCCGTAACTTTTCCTTTTAAAATACTTTGTGCAAAAGAGATGTGTTGTATGAAAATAAAAATAAATAAAAGAAAAAATATTTTAGCAGCGGTTTTTATGTTCCTATGTTTTTTTATGGGATAAAAAAAATTACTAAACATGATAATGTTATTAGTGATACAAATAAATTTTGATCAGCAAACGGCTTTAATGCCTGTATGGTTTTGAAGAATGGATAAACACTTTTTATACGCTGCCACCTGCGCGGTGCATACAATTAAATAAATAATTCTTTATAACGTATTTAATCAATTGGCTGAAAACTGCAAAGCAGAGAGATAAAAAGCTGATATATTTTATGCAATAATCCTGGGAGGTGGTGAAATAACACTCAATATAGGGGAGCTGTAATGAAAGAAAACAGCGTCATTAAAAATTATCGTCAGGCTTTCAATATAAGTATTTAAGATGCTGGTTTCTTTAACAGAACTTACAAATTTTATAATTTCAAAAGTATTTTTTTTACCCGATGTATTGTTGCTGGCTGAATTATTTTGCGCATATGCGGCAATTTCCTGCATCAGTTTATCTTCGCTGCCGTCTCTGTAAGTATAATAAATAATTGCGCCGTTTTCCCTGCGGGTGGTAATTATATCATACATATTACCCTCTTGTCTTATTTCATTGCTGCCCGTAAGTTCAAAATCATTTTTAAGCGATGAAAATTTCATAACAGATTGCGTTGGCCAGTTTTTATTTTGCTGAATATACTGTTGTGCCTGTATTTTACAGTACTGCAGCTCACTGCAGTACCAGAGCAGGATACCCACCGCATTAAATACAAGGATGAGCATTAAGAATATGGCAGTTAATTTTTTTGGCACAATTAAAAGTAAGAAAAGGTTTTCAATTACAGTTCTCTCAACTCTTTTCAAAAAAAATATAAGCAGCAAGGCTGGTCAGTTTTTTTCCAGCGCCTGCATTATATCATTAATAATATCATCCGCATATTCCAAACCCACGGAGATGCGGATCAAGCCCGGTGTTATCCCGACGGATAATCTTTCTTCCTCACTCAGTTTGGAATGTGTAGTGCTTGCCGGGTGAGAGGCGATGCTTCTTGTATCGCCAAGGTTGGCCGTCATGGAAAGCATCTGCAAATTGTTTAAAAATTTTTTCCCGTTTTCAATCCCGCCTTTTATTTCAAAGCAAACAATGCCGCCACCGGCTTTCATTTGTTTAACAGCAACTGCGTATTGCGGATGGCTTTGCAAGAACGGATATTTTATCCATGAAATTTTTGCGTGATTTTCCAGTGCCTGCGCAAGTTTCAGCGCATTTTCACAATGGCGCTGCATACGTACATCAAGCGTTTCAAGGCTTTTGCTCAGTACCCAGGCATTGAAAGGAGAAAGCGACGGGCCGGTATTTCTGCAGAATAAATAAATTTCTTTTATCAATGCTGCATTCCCAACAATTACGCCACCTAGTACACGCCCCTGTCCATCAATCCATTTTGTTGCGGAATGAACGGAAAGGTGTGCGCCATATTCAATGGGCTGTTGTAAAAGTGGTGTGGCAAAGCAATTATCAACATTTAAAATCAGGTTATGCTTTCCGGCAAAAGCGGCCGCCCATTCCAAATCTATAATTTCCAATTGCGGGTTTGTAGGCGTTTCTAAGTAAATCATTTTTGTATCAGGCCGCACAGCTTTTTCCCATGCTTCTTTGTCATTAGCGGCAACCAGGGTACATTCTATGCCATATTTGGGTAAATATTTTGTTACAATTGTATATGTGCTTCCAAATACAGAACTGCAGCATAATAAATGATCACCGCTTTTCAATAAAGCAAAAATTGAAGCGAATACTGCAGCCATGCCTGTGGCAGTGGCAAAGCCTGCTTCAGCACCTTCAAGGGCACACATTTTTTCTGTAAATTCATCAACATTGGGATTACTGAAACGGCTGTAAATATTATCATCATTTTCATCCGCAAATGCGGCGCGCATTTCATCTGCTGCATCAAAGGTAAAACTGCTTGTAAGAAAAAGGGGAGTAGTATGTTCCCTCTCACCTGTCCTTTCTGTCCTTATGCGTATCGCTTTTGATAAAGGGTGCAGCTCTTTTTTTTGTTCAGTCATTATTCAGTTGCTTAAGTGCTTATATAATTTTTAAGGATGTACAAAGACATCCCATTTAATATTTGTTCCGCCGCCTTTTAATGTGGCAGCAACAGAACAATATTTATCAATGGATAATTCCACGGCACGTTTTGCTTTGTCTTCATCTACATTGCCGTAAATATGAAACTCCATAAAAATATCTTTCCATAATGAAGGTTCTTTTCCGCTTTCCCGCTCACCTTTTACAATTGTTTTGTAATCCCTTACTTCCTGCCGCTGTTTCTTCAGGATGCTGATTACATCAATTCCGCTACAGCCCGCAAGTCCCATCAGTAAAAGCTGCATGGGCCTGGCGCCAAAATTTTGTCCGCCGGTTTCAGGGCTTGTATCAATACGCACTTTGTGATCATAAGCATCCATCGCTTCAAAGCCGTAATCCTCCTGTACAAGGTTAAGTTCAATAGTTATCATGTAAAAATTTTTATGAAGCCGCGAAGGTATTTCATTTTGAAATAGTTTTTCCTGACTGAAAAAAGAAATATTTTCAGGAGAATAGGCGGCTGAAACACCGGCAGGGTTTATGTTTCTAAGCCCCTTAATACTTATTATACTGCCCGGGTGTAAAAAGTATATTCCTTTAATAACTGCTTAAATTTTTCACGCGGGATCATTTTTGCTCCCATGCTTTCCAAATACTGTGTATAAACCTGGCAATCTATTAATTGCACGCCTTCTTTTTGCAGTTGGTAAACATAACTGATAAATGCATATTTGCTTGCATTGCTCACGAGGCTGAACATACTTTCACCAAAGAAAATTTTCCCCAAACGTATGCCATATAACCCGCCCACCAATTCATTATTCAGCCAAACTTCGGCGCTATGAGCGAATCCTTGCTTGTGTAATGCTGTATAAGCTTTTTCCACTTCATTGGTAATCCATGTGCCTTGCTGTTCGCTCCGTTTTACAGTTTTGCAGTGATGGATAACTTTTTCAAAGCAGCTGTTTAGTGTAAACTGAAACTTGTTTTGATGAAGTAATTTTTGAATGCTTTTGCTCACTTTCAATTCTGCAGGGAATAAAACAAAACGTGGATCAGGGCTCCACCAAAGCGGCACATCGCCTTCGTACCAGGGAAAA
This sequence comes from Chitinophagales bacterium, assembly GCA_038207175.1. Classification (GTDB taxonomy): domain Bacteria; phylum Bacteroidota; class Bacteroidia; order Chitinophagales; family Chitinophagaceae; genus JBBRAD01. The sequence goes on along the minus strand of JBBRAD010000026.1, from coordinate 2,293 downwards.
ATTCCAAGGCTGTATGCAAGTAATAATCTTTGTATGTTTAAATCTCCACCAATAGCGAGCAAACCATCATTCATTGCCTCGCTAACAGGAGGAAACCAGTTACGGTTATCTAAAACGTGCAGAGGCATGATGAATAATGAAGCGTGAGGAATGGACAATAGTGAATATCAAATATTAACCGGTTAACGGTTTACCACCATTTCAATGGTAGCGCCGATGCCCCTTTCCGTAATGGCATCACATAATGGTTTTAATATTTCATAATCATCCTCTTTTACTGAACATTTTCCTTTAAAGTGAATGATAAGCGAACATTGTTCAGCCTGTTCAGAGCTGTGGCCGCAAACATCTATTAAAGTTTCAATTACCCAGTCAAAAGTGTTTACATCATCATTCCATACAATTAAACTGTAAGGAAATTGTTCAGCAGTGAGCACCTCAATATCATTTGCTTCAAAAGGGTTGATTGCTGTATCATAAAATGGGGGAGCCATCCAGCAAAATTATCAATTTAAAATATAAATACGCGCTTCTTTAAACTAACACTTGTATTTTTTTTAGAAGCCTCCGATGTTTGGGGATTTTGTATATTAAAAATTTGCTCGGGCTTTAGTTCAAATTATATAACAGGCCTTTTATTTTTTTACGGGGGACAAAATAAAAAACCCTGCAGTTTACAGGGTTTTTGTGGGAGTTGACGGGGTCGAACCGCCGACCCTCTGCTTGTAAGGCAGATGCTCTAAACCAACTGAGCTAAACTCCCTTTTTTAATTCGGGAGTGCAAAGATAAGGGCAGCATTTTTGCAACCAAATTTTTTTAGTGACAACAGGCTTCTGTATTTATTCGTCATCCCCTTCATAATTAAAAGCATCTTCACTGTTGTAATAAATACTAGTCCATTCCTTCACCGGTTCATCACCAAGCAGTTCAAGAATGTCAAAAATGGGATCGGTTTTTCTTTTCCACTGCATTTCTGCGGTTTCATTGTATTTTATTACATACATACTTGTTTCGCTCACCACTTTTACCTGTAATAAAGTAAGCCTTTCATTTTCTTTTTCCTGGATTAAATAATAACATTCAGGTTCTAACAAAACATATGAATACATCATTGCCTCCTCTTTTTAATTGTCAAAATACTTCAGCGGGTTAGTAAGTATGCTGCAATTAACACTCAAACATTAAATACAGTGGTTGCTTCAGCTTATAAGAGGGATAGTAAGATTTGAAGAAGCGAAGATAATTTTTTGGGATGAGGATAAAAACTTTTTCAGGAAATAAATTATTATTAAATGTTTAGGATTAGGCATAACGAGAGCAAATTAACTAATGGGTTACTTGTAAACTAAATAAATTAGTATATTTGTTCTAAATTATTTAGTTATGTTTAAAGGGATAAATGCGATTGAATTTGGGAAACGTTTTTATGATAATGAAAGCTGCTATCATTATTTGATTGAGCAAAAATGGGGTAAAGGTTTTACCTGTAGTCGTTGTGGGCATCAAAAATATTATAAAGGCAAAACCTATTATCATCGTAAATGCCGGGCATGTGGCTATGGTGAAAGCGTTACGGCCAATACAGTTTTTCATGGAATGAAAATGCCGATGTTAAAAGCATTTCATATGATATTCCGTCTTACAGCTAAGAAAAAAGGGATGTCAACAATCGAATTGGGAAATGAGGTAGGTGTTCAGCAAAAGACAGCCTGGTTGTTTAAACGAAAAATTCAGGCAGCAATGAAACAAGATAATAATGATAAGCTGAAAGGTAATGTGGATGCAGATGAAACACTTGTTGGAGGTTATACTAATAAGAATAAAGGCAGAAGCTTAGAAAGCAAAGAAGCCATTGTTTTGGCTGCTGAAAAATTACAAGATGGTAGAACAGGTAATATACGGATGCAGCAGATAGAGAACTTTGAAGCCTTGACCCTAAAATTTGCTTTAAAGGATATGATAGATAAAGATGCAAATATTACAACCGATAACCACCGCTCTTATCAACACTTAAAAAAAGAGATGAACATACAAACCGTTTTATCCAATATGGGTCAATCGCTGGAAGAATTGCATAAGCAAATAATGCAGTTCAAAAATTGGTTGAGAGGCATTCATCACAAATGTTCTAAGCAAAACTTATTTGCTTATGCAGATGAATACGTTTTTAGATATAACAGAAGAAACAATAGAAAGATGATTTTTCACAAGGTGGTAGATAAGATGATGATGCAAATACCGCATCCTTATAATGTATTAAAAAGACTTCATCCTTATTCTACCTAATCCTAA
>JBBRAD010000025.1:0-62027 GCA_038207175.1 Chitinophagales bacterium | reverse complement strand
TCATCAAGGCTTTGAGGAAATAGAGTAGATTGTTCCCTGTTTTTTCCTTGTATATAATGCATCAATAAATTTACGATGCACTTGATTGTTTAACCGCTTTACTTATGCAGGCAGTGTGAATAGTTTTTAGACAGTCTGACGTTCCCGGGTAGCATGAATGTCAGCAGGTGCCCAGTAAAGCTGGATGCCGTGATAATTTTCCGGTTTAATTGGTGTTCCGGCCCTTCGGTTAAGCCAAAAATAAGTTTGTTCGTTATGAACCATACAGCCGATCAATCTGCCTTCACTTCTCATTTCTTTGTCCATTGTAAGTCCGAGACCATCAACCCAAAAGCGCAGGCTTTTCTCAAGATCAGCGCTGGGAATTACAGGTATACATGATTTAATCAATTGCATATTGCATTTATTTTCTGTTGCTGATATCTTCTCCAAAACACAATTCAAATCCATTATTGTCTAATATAGAAAAATACTTCATTGCATGATCCCTGTTCGCAATTGCAGATTTAATCTTTGCTTTGCCTTGAACTGCTTCCCAAAGCTCATCTATCCTGTCTGTAAACATGTATAAATCCCCCGTCATTTTGGGTTCAGGAAAAAAGGGTTCATTATTATTGGTGTCTTTGCAATCATCCGGTTCTTCTGCAGACAGTACAAACATTATTTGAACACCGCCATTAAAGAGTGAAACAAAATTCGGGAAGTTGCTGCGACTGCTAAATCCTCAAACATTTTCATAAAATGAAGTAGTTTCTTCCAAATTCTTTGTCCATAAAATAGGATTTAGTTTTTGCAGTTTCATGTTCATATTGGTTTGTAGCCGATTGATCTTCCGTCAACCAGCCTGTTGCCAGGCCTGCTGTCAGCAGCATACCCGGTTGCCGCAGCCGAGTGAAGTAACACTATTAAAAGTGGTTTTACTTTTTCCATTTTGTTATAAATTGACGTTTGAATTTAGTGAAGTGTCATTAGTTTTACGTGATAATCTCCGGGTTACTAATATAGCTGTTATTATAAGCAGCCACGATATTAAAGGAATGATAAGAAATATAAAAGTGCGCTTAGTGCCGGGTGTATTAAATGCACTGTAAATAATTAAAGAACCAATTGCTACAACCAGCATCAACCAGTATAAAGTAATACTTGTTAGAAACGACCAGCGTTTCTTAATTATATGAATAATTACGAAAGCAATAAATGGTGAAAGCACCCAAATAACAAAAAGCGCCAGTAACAGGATAGAGCTATTGTTACGTCCTGCATTAATAACAAAATAAAGTGAACCTGCTGCTCCAAACAACAATGCTGTTAAAGCTATTGTCCGTAAGAAACGGAAAGAGCGATTATTTTCCACTGCGGATTGTCTTTTGCTGTAAAGTTAATTTTATTTCTTATTTGAATTAAAAACTGTCATCACGGGTTGCAGCTTACAACGGTACAGCCGATGTGGCGGCATTTGAAAATCGTCCGTAACCGAAGCTAAATTTATAAATAAAAGTTCATTGTTTATTTTATTGCTCGGCTTTATTCGTCGGTTGGAAATGAAGCCGATTAGCGAACAAAAAGTTGAGCATATATTCGTCGCCCCGCCATATTGCCAAACTGCGTGTTATCAGCAGCTCTAGTATCCGTCCGAAGCAATACAGTTTGAGGTTTACATCAAAGTTTGTTAGTAGCTCTATCCATTTTTTATTGTTTGTGATTAATCTTTTTGTCTGCAAAACCCTTCTCCATTTCCTCTACCGAAACATCTTTTAAATGTTGTGCTATAAACCAAGTGTTACCATGTAAGTCCTTAAACCCGCCATCTCTGATTCCGTAAAACTGGTCGGTAGGTTCACTTACAGAGGTAGAACCCAACTCCATCGCTTTATTGTATATCAGGTCTGCATCACTTACAAAAACATAGTTCATGGATGGTTGAGAAGGAAAACCTGCACTGCCTCTGCCCATCATTATTACGGTGTCACCAATTTTTACTTCACCGTGCATGGTAACACCGTCTGCATTTTTTAAATTTTCCTTTATGTCTGCTCCGAAAACGATTTGGAGAAATTCAATTTCTTTCTCAATACTGTCAACCATTAAGTAAGGACAAACTGTGTTGTAATTTTCTGGTGTCATTTTGTTTTATTTTCTGATAATGATTTTGTTTTAGAGATTCTATTATATGCTTGTGTCAGTGCATCCTTCAACATATTCTTACGAACCGTTTTTAATTCTATATAGGTCGCACCTCGTTTGCCCCATTTATTCGGAACAGGATAAATTACAGCTTTGTCAAAGGCGGAAAAAACAGATTGGTCTATTTCGGTAAGGAGTACACAAGCCCTGTTATTTTTAACGTCAAGTGTTGCAAATATTTTTTTATTCATCCTGAAAGATGCTTTTTCAAAGTGTGGCATTTCTATGGTATCGGGAAACGAAAGAGCTAATTGTCTGAATGTTTCTATGCCAACCATTGTTTAAAAATATTGCAAAAGTTTGAAAAGTTATACTGGCCAAAAGAGTTGCTGATAACGATCGAGTATTTGTGAAGGCTGGGCAATAGCGAACTGTCAGCCGGAACAAATGCTCAATTGAAAAACTGAAGTTGAAGATAACAAACTAATGCTGAAGAGCGTAGTGTCTGCTAAAACTAAAGCTGATAGCGAACTGCAGCCGATTGTTATTACGTCCGGTTTTGCGCCAAACCACTTGTTAGCTGCTCGTACATCTATTTCCTGAAAAAATATTCTAAACGATTAACAGAATTAAATTGCCCTTCGATTTGTTGTTCTTTTCTCCGTATCTCTACAACTAGACCCTTATTATTTTTCTTGTACACGATTGTAGATTTATCGCCTTGTTCACTTTCCTCGTATTGTTCATTTTCGGAAATCAAAAATTGCTTTTTGTAGTTGATCACTTTTCCTCCGTCCGCTGTCCAGTATGTTATTTTTTGAATTGATGTATCAGCATTTTTATAGAATTCAACAAATTGAAATAAAGTGGAATCATTTTTCCATGATGATTGAACCTTACATTCAGTCGTCTTATAAAGTTGTTGATTTGCATCCCAATTGTTGATTAAGACTTTTACTAATTTCAACGTTTTGCAATAAGAAGGAATAGACAAATTACTGCTTTTTGATGTCACCATCGTGTCGTTTGAATAATAGAAAATGGTGTCAATTAAATTAAGTTTGTTCCATCGATATCCTTCTTTCAATATTTTTCCTGTTTTCTCAGTCGTCAACTTAGAAATCTGTTTGCCTGAATTATCTTTTTCATATTTATACCAGATTGTTTCGCCATTAACAAACTTGTCTTTTAAATAGCTTCTCCATATTTCTTTAATAAGGAGAGTATCATCATAATAGTAGAAAGCAATAAAACTGTCACTGCCAAAATATGCTTTCTTATCCTTTGCTACTGACTTCGTTATGCGCCCTTTAGTATTAAAAAAATTTATAAAAATAGTTGATTGAGTATTTGAAATAACTGATGATATAATCTTATAAACGTGATATTTACTTAAACTGTCTGGCGAAATTTGTGCATTAGCAAAATTCGTAAAAAATAAAGTGACTGAAATTATTAGAGATTTCATTGTATGGCAGCTAAGGTTGAAGCATTTGTGAAGGCATGGAAATAGCGGCTTGTCAGCCTGGAACAAATGCTAAATTGAAAAACTGAAGTTGAAGTTAAATACAAATGTTGAATAACGTAATGTCGGCTTGAACAAAAGATAATAAGAATTACTACTGTACAAGTGCTGCTTGTCAAGCCATGCTTTTACAAATGCACTTGTTAGCGGCTGCTTTTTTTCGTCAGCTTCTTTATAACTACACAACAATTTCCGTCTTTGTCCAATGGCTTTGATACATAAATACCGTTAACTTTAATGTCCATTTTCTTTGTAAATGCAGAATCAAATATCACGCTTCCATTATTGATTTCATAATACTGTGATGGATTGTAATACATTGAATCTTTTGAGTCATATACCTCTGTTATATCAAAACCGCCAAACTCAAGTTTTCCATCTTTGTCCATGTCTATAAAAGGTGGAGGCCCTATACCTTGTGATTTGTCGTTGTAAACACATTCCACAAGTTTTGCCGCTTTTTTATCAGTTACTTTGAAAGCTGCGAGTTCATTAAAATTCGGGCTGTTGTCAATTTCTAAAAATAAAAGCGTTGATGAATTTTGTTCAACAAGTCTGCTGTATTTGCTATTATAAATAATGCCGTCAATTGTCGTGCTTATTGGTATTGAGTTGAAATAAATTATGTCTTTCGTGATTGTTATTGTGTCGCCAGAATTAGTTTTAAAAACAATCTTGTCCTGTGTCTGCTTAAATGCAAAAAACAATAATAAAGAAAAAATTAAAGGTCGCATTTTATGAAGTTTCAATTCTTTGATAACAACGTAGGCTTCACCAATTACCGGTGGTGCTGAGTTGTGATTTGCTTTCATCCTTTGGATTTACGTTCTTTGATAACAACATAAAGTTCAGTATAATTATGCCGACTATGGTTGTGATTTGCTTTCATCCTTTGGATTTACGTTCTTTGATAACAACCTGGTACAGGCGGCGAACCATTTAATTAACGTTGTGATTTGCTTTCATCCTTTGGATTTACGTTCTTTGATAACAACACATGGGCCTGATGCAATAATACCCGTTACGTTGTGATTTGCTTTCATCCTTTGGATTTACGTTCTTTGATAACAACTGTAGTGATGGTAGCAACATCACAAAAGCAGTTGTGATTTGCTTTCATCCTTTGGATTTGCGTTCTTTGATAACAACAGTTACCATTGAAAGATACATAGATTGTTAGTTGTGATTTGCTTTCATCCTTTGGATTTGCGTTCTTTGATAACAACATAAAATACTGCATTGTTTCCCTTTGTGTAGTTGTGATTTGCTTTCATAATCTAATGTAAATCGCTGTAATGCAATACTGTTATGGATTTCATTGTTTTGTATATTTGAATTAATTAACGATTAGCAACAATAATGATGAAAAAATAAGAAATGAAGGCAGGCAGGCATTAAAAAAGCCACCATGCAGGCAGCTTCTAAAACGGTAAAATATTGTAAAATAATCGGTAGCCTTTTGATAGCCTTTTGGTTTTTATTCATCTAACTGAAAAGTGAAAAAACCGTTTCCTGCATCCCAACATACAATACTTTCATTTTTTCCTATTTCTATATTGGTATCAATAAGTTTCATTATCCTGCCATCATTGGCAATACTCATTTGCAAAAGTTTATCGGTGCTTATATCTGCTAAATCCCGGCTTTGCAGCTCATCATTTATTTTCTTTGATATTTCCAGCATGGTTTTTAATCTTGCCTGCCTGTCATACTGAAATGCTTTTACAACGGTATTAATAGCAAATGCTTTGCCTTCATTTATTGTATCCCTTACATCAGCTTTTTTATTCCAGTCTATCAAAGTGCTTTTGGCAGTGTTTAATTCTTTGGCTATTTCATCAAAACTTTTGCCTTCAATTCTCATTTGGATAAAGTCGGCAATTTGCTTTTCTATTTTCATTTTTTTAAATTTTTGTTGTTTGAAAAGTTGACATTTAAGGACATTTATTTTTCTTTTTTATAGTGTCCGGTTATGTTCACTTTTAAAAAAAATTCATCTGAAATACCTAACTGCATCCTTCATTTTACTGTCAAGTTCTGTTATTAACTCACTTTCCTTTGTTTGCAATTTCATTTCTAAACTTTGTTCATAAGTTTGTTTTAAATCATAAGCCTGCTTTTTTGTTAGTTCACCTTTAGCCTGTTGTTCTTTAATGTAGGAAAATGTTTGCAGCTTGCCACCTTGTTGCTGCATAAACGCTAACACTGCTAACCTGTATAAATCTTTTTTAGTTTTTATCATACTCATATCAATTTTGAAGGTTTTTTGTTTTTGTATGCTTAGATAATCTTTGTACCAATCAGTTATTAAGTTCATGTAAAATGGTTCATCATACAAGGTTTGAACGGTTACACTTTCACGATTGAAATATTTTGCAATGTTTTGCAGATACCTTTTTTCAAACCTAATTACATGCCTACCATTATATAAAGGCGGTATTAAATCGCCCCTGCCTTTTATTTCTGCAACCTTATCATATACACATAGCTCCCTGCCTGTTATCTTGTAGTTTAAAGCTGTCTTTTGCTCTAATCGTGTGTATCTGCCATTGCTGCCTAAGTAGGGTAAATATGCCGTTACATGGTGGTTAAGCATGATGTTTTTTCCAAAGTCCAGGCGTTTAACATCTGCTTTATTCATTGGCAGGTGCAGGGTGTCGCTTAGTTGTGTAAAGGCTCTTTGTATATCGCCCCTGCTAAGCATCTTTAGGTTATCGCCTAAATACCATTTGGTAAGGCTGCCATCTTTTACACTTACTGCATTACCGGTAACACTTACTTTCAGGTTTTTAAGCCTGCCGGTTATCGCCACCCTGCCACCTTCAAAAATGTGTTCACTCACATCGTTTAAATATGGTGGAATTGTTGACAATAGATTATTATTTCCGGCTTGCTCAACTCCTAATCTTATGCTTATTGTATCCACCAAAGAATGAATGAAAGGTTACTGAATCGGTTACTGGAATTACCTTGTTATAGAGAAATGGCAAAAAGTGTCATAAAATGACATATTGCAAGTTTGAAAACAGGGTTACTAAATCGGTAACTTTTCAGCTTTGAAAACTTGATTGGCTTTTGCTTTCATAGCTTCTATTTCAGCATCTAAATAACCTGCTTTTATTTCTTCATATAAAGCCAATACATCGTTTTTGTAGCCACGTGCTATGAAAAGCTCTATGGTTTTATAATCGTTGCTGAATAAGGCAATTAAAGCATCATTAGTACCGTTCACATCGCCATAACCTATTTGATTGTTTTGCAAATCCGGGATGTGAACACTTGAAACATTTGCATTGCCTTTGGTAATTGCCATTTCTGCTTTTCTGCCATCTGCACCTTTAAATGATGCAGGACGTTGCACATAGTTAAATGATAAGCCGCCGATATTGTATTTCCGCTTATTGATTAGCAGGCTTTCAAAAAGTTCATAGCTCTGTGAACTATCGGTAACATCAAAGCGGCTTTCTGCACCGGTAAGTTTTTGAGCTTTGTAATAATCGGTAAGTATCATTTTGCAACGGTTTTAAGGGTTACAAAATTTGCTGCCTGGTTATCTATCTCATTTACTGTGGCGGCCCTGTTGCTTAATAGAAATTTGTCTATAAGTTCCTTTTCAAAAAACAAGCATTTTCCAAAAGGCTTGCTATGTGGTAAAATGTTTTGTGATGTGAGCTTGTACAAATAACTTTTGGATAAGCCTGTATAGGCTGCCAAATCTTCAAAATTCATTACTGTTTTTTCCATCTTTCATTTTTTAAGAATGTTTGAAAAATGGTTTAGCTAAACCTTGTTTACTATTGTTATAACAAGGGGCAAAGAAAAACAGTAATGTGAAGGATAAGAAGGAAAACGTAGGTATAGTAGGTATTATACCTTTTTGCAGTTTTATAATTGCTTTTTTAAGAATTGAATCAATTGGTCAATATCGGCTGCATTTGCTGGAAACTGATTTTTATTAAACTCACTTGAATACTTATTGAACAAATTGTTTTTTATTGGCTTTCCTTCATTGTCATTAAAAATCTTTGAAAGGGTTAATCCAAAATCATTAACAGAAATGATGTTTTCTTTTTGCAGCTTCCAAAACAGGTAGGCTAAATCATTTTTGTTTTTACCATTCCATTTAACTTTAGGCTGAATTTTTGCGCTATTTTGCTGCTTTTGATTTATTTCTTCTTCTAAAAATTCTTTCCAATCTTGCAGCATGTTATAGTACTTTCTTTCTTCCCGATCGGATTTATAATTTGGGAAATAGTTTTGATATTCATTTGCTTTGTCAATCTCACCTTCTAAAATTTGGTTTCTTACTCTTTCATCTTTGTTATCGGGATTATGATTAATTATTTTATTAGCTAATTCTGTAAGTTTTGTTTTATCCTTTGTATCAATTACTTTTTTATTGTAACGCCGGTTCTCAATTGTTTTATTATTCTTCAATTTTACAATTTCCATTTCTTCATGTACTAATTCTGAAAACATTTCATCTATTGTTGCTTTTAAAGCATTGATGTGAATTTTCATTTGTCATTTTATTTATTCACTCACCACTTCTAAAACCCATTCTAAAGTGTTTATCGCCAAAGTCGCCGGATTAATCACAGCCAGTTCTTTTTTGAAGCGAGTATTATTTTTATTTATTATCCATTTAGTACAACACCTTTACATTCTGAAATTTGCCTTCGGTAAATGTGTTATATGAATAATAAGAAATTCCTGTATTAATATTCAGTGAATCAAGGTGCATGAGTGTTCCTGAAAAATTGCCATTAATTAAACCGTTTGCATTGCTCGTTATAGTCAGAATAAAACTGCCTTTATTTTTTTGCCCGACAGGTATATACGTAAATCCATCATGAGCTATGCCGATTCCTATAAATCCATTGCTGCCAGGCATGTTTATATTATCATACCAAACAGAATCAAATGTGAATGATTGAGGAGGCAAAGTATCAGCAGTTACTTGAAAGCTAAATCCTTCTAATTGAGAATTATTGTTTTTTGTAACTCCCGTAAAACTGTAAACAGTAACACCATTGAAAGCTACCTTGTTCATGTAAAGGTTGTTGCCCTGATCTGGTATATTAATAATGCTATCATTGACTTTATATGTTAACGTAGCATCACTGTTATTGCCCGGATTGCTGCTGCTTTTTGAACAGCTATAAAAGAGTAATGCAATTGCTAAGATTGAGATTGTTGCTTTCATTGTTGATTTTATTTTACTTTTCGATTAATATTGTTGCTGAAAATTTAAAGAAATTGACTTCGTTATACCATTCTTATCAATGTCAATGCTTTTATGCCCTTCTATCACTGGTATACTTTGAACCGTAACGGTGGTCTACTTTGCCCGTAATTTCCACTACGAAGCGCTGGAGCTGAAAATATATAAAAATACAACTTTATATCAGACGGCCAAGACTTTATAAATTCATTGCATTTTTCGTTTAGCACATCGCTTTTTTTTGTTCTCTTTTTAATAGATTTTTCTTTATCGAAGCTTTCGGTAAAATCATTAACTAAACTGTCTATTTCTTTTTGTGATGAAACATTGAAGTTGCTTAAATCAAAACTGGTTAGTTTTTCTATTGCATATTCGTTTTCTCTTTTTGTAAATAAAGAATATACCTGTAATCCATTTTGAATTGCTCCTTTTGATTGTATGTAAACAAGATACTTTCCGGTATCCAAGCTGTTAAATGAAAAATGACCGTCATTATCTACAAATGTTTTTAATGCTGAATCGTTTCCAAGAAATCCGAAGTCATTTGAATATTTCTGATTAAGATTAAAAAGTGTTACAGATGCGCCGACATCTGAGTTTGAATTAATGTAGTTAAGTGTTAGTATAACCGTACCTAAAATGGTTGATTGTTGAGCATTAACTATTGAAGAGGCAAATAGACTTAATAAAAAAATTATTCTCATAAGGCATTTTTATATAATAAATATTTTAGCACTTTTTTACTAATTGTTTAGATTTAAATTTTTTTTCAAGTCAATTCCCCTCTCAGCACATTAATCATTCCCAATTCCGTGTTACTAAAATTAAATAATCTTTTTTGATTAAATAAAGTGATAAACATTTTACTTAGTGATAGCTCCCACTACTTTTAAAACCCTTTCCAAAGTATCTTTTACATTGGCTACTATCAGTTCTAAAAAAGGTTGTTTATCATTGTTGGTTTGTGCAGTTTCTAAGGCTGCATAGTATTGCAGGCGGCTTAGTGTATCGCCTTTTAAAATGGCAATAGGGTAACCATGCTGCAATAAAACAAGGTTCATAAGCAGGCGGCTTGTTCTGCCATTGCCATCAATAAAAGGGTGTATGGTTACTAATCTTTCATGCAGTTCTGCACTAAGCAAAACAGGGTGCAGGCTTTCTTTGTTTTCATTATACCATATAAAAAAATCTTCCATCTGCTTAGGCACTAAATAGGGCTGTGGCGGTATGTGCTTTGCTCCGCTTATAAGTACCTGTATTTTTCTGTAAGTGCCTGCATTGGCATTGTCAATGCCTTGCAGTATCAGCTTATGTATGTTTAGTAAAATGGTTTCTGTAAATGGTGTTTTGTCCTGCACCAATTCTTTTACATAGTCTAAAGCATGGGTATGGTTAATGGCTTCTAAATGTTCCTGTAAGGTTTTGCCGCCAATGGTTAAACCTTTCTCTATAACTAAAGCGGTTTCCTGTAAGGTTAATGTATTGCCTTCTATACGGTTGCTTTCATACGTGTATTCCAGTTCAAACGCTTTGGTTACCTTATCGCTTTGCAAATGCCTGTATCGCTGCAATTGGCTTTTAAGGCTGTCAATTTCTGTAAGTATATTTTGTAACATTTTGTAGCTTATTAATCTTTAAATAGATTAGTGATTAGCCTGTCAGCATATAACTTATTTAAGGTTTCTCCCAACTCATTTATAGCCTTTAATAAACTTAATGGTAGTTTATCTACATCTTCTTGAGAGCCAGTTTTAGCCTCTATGTAGAGTAATAGCAAATCATTTATTTCTAAACCCCTGAGTTGAGCGATTAATTTGTTATACTCATCCTGTCTTTTATTATTCATGTAAGGTTTTGTAAGGTTTTAAATGAATATTTCCGGTATCCTGTTTACTGCTTCGCGTTTTTTGTCATCAATTATTTTTGCATACACCTGAGTAGTTTTCAGGTTTTCATGTCCTAATAATTTTGATACTGTATAAATTTCAGTTCCTAATGTTAGCTGCATAACGGCAAACGTGTGCCTGGAACAATGAAAAGTTATTTGCTTTTTTATGCCTGCATCCAGCACCCATTTTTGAAGCTCTTTATTGAAGTAAACGTTATACCTTAAATCTTTAAAAACCTTTTCATCTGCTTTGCCATGCTTACCCATTAACTGCATTGCTTGCAGATTAATATCCAAATACTCTAAGCCTTTGGTTTTCTTTTGCCGGAATGTTATCCGCCATCCATCATTTAGTTTTTGTAAATCCTGCCACTGGAGTTTATGTACATCTGAAAACCGTAACCCTGTAAGGCAGCTAAACAGGAAAGCATTTTTAAGCACTTCATAACGGCATGAAGTTTTTGCCAATGCTTTTACTTCATCAATGCTTAGGTATTCTCTTTGAGCTTCTATGTGGTTGTAATTGGCAATGCCATTGGCAGGACTGGTATTAATAATGCCATCTTTAACCGCCTGGTTTAATACTGCTTTAAACTTGCTGAAATAATTGCTTTTAGTGTTGCTGCCTAATGGCTTGCCTGTTTTGCCGTTGGCAGTATCCAAAAAGTTTTTAAAGCCTTCACAAAACACTTTATCAATGGCTTTAAACTGCACTTCACTACCTGCATAGTTTTTAAGATGCTGTATAGTGCTATGCCAGTTTATTTGATTGCCACGTGTAGTTTTCTTTTGAGTGAGATGTTTAAAATAATCAATGAAGTTTGCTTTGGCTTTGAAGTTGGCAGTAAAACCAAACTTGCCTTCCTTTATTTCCAGTTCCCTCTTTGCTCTAATGTTTTCTGCTAAGGCTTTATTGTCTTTGTTCTGTTGTTTGTCAATAGGGTTAGCAGGCTTATCAAAAAGGTAAAGGTTTAAATACTCATATTCCCTTACCGGCTTTACCTTACCATCGTTTGTTTTAATTGTGCCTTTGTATAGCTCCAAATAAAATGATGTCCTGCCTTTTGTAGATTGTTTCCTTTGCCTTAAAAAAACTTTCATTGTTGCTAAATTGTTGCTAAGGCTTTTGCAGCCACTTTTGAAGTTTGCTGCTAAGGTTGTTGTTAGTTCCTTAGCAGCATATTAGCAACAAAAATAAGATAAACAACAACAATAAAGAACAAATAACCACAAAGAATAAATCTAAACAACCCTTTATTTATCTGCCTTTGATTGCTCTTATTTGTTGTTGGTTTTTTAGTTTAGATTTGCTTTCATCCTTTGGATTTACGTTCTTTGATAACAACACAAGCACGCGGCTCATATCGTAGGGGTCGGTTGTGATTTGCTTTCATCCTTTGGATTTACGTTCTTTGATAACAACATCCGGGTATTCAACAATTCGTCTTACAATGTTGTGATTTGCTTTCATCCTTTGGATTTACGTTCTTTGATAACAACCATATACACTTTCTGCATCAGGGATTAATTGTTGTGATTTGCTTTCATCCTTTGGATTTACGTTCTTTGATAACAACACAAGTTCTGTCCACAGTACAGATACTTCTGTTGTGATTTGCTTTCATCCTTTGGATTTACGTTCTTTGATAACAACTATACAGATGATAACAGTTCAGTCGGATGCGGTTGTGATTTGCTTTCATCCTTTGGATTTACGTTCTTTGATAACAACCTTGGGATGAAAAGCCATCAGGATATTTAAGTTGTGATTTGCTTTCATCCTTTGGATTTACGTTCTTTGATAACAACTCCTGACTACACATATACCAAGTATTATTAGTTGTGATTTGCTTTCATCCTTTGGATTTACGTTCTTTGATAACAACATTTCAGCTTGTTTCATTGTTTTGCTTTCAGTTGTGATTTGCTTTCATCCTTTGGATTTACGTTCTTTGATAACAACGTCTGGATTAAATATCCCGTATGAGATACCGTTGTGATTTGCTTTCATCCTTTGGATTTACGTTCTTTGATAACAACTGAACCGGTGAATGATAGCAGCGCCGCACCGTTGTGATTTGCTTTCATCCTTTGGATTTACGTTCTTTGATAACAACTGCGGCATCTTTTACATTTGATGGTACATCGTTGTGATTTGCTTTCATCCTTTGGATTTACGTTCTTTGATAACAACATAATTCAGGGTCTCTAATAATTTCAACAGGTTGTGATTTGCTTTCATCCTTTGGATTTACGTTCTTTGATAACAACATTCTTAGCCGTAAACCAATGCCATCAAGGATTTTCATTGAAATCAGGACGTAAAAAATCAACTAAAAAGCCTTCCATCAGTTATAAATGGAAGGTTTTTTATGTTTCTGTGTATGCACAAATACAGGAAACCTGTTTGAGAATAATGAATGCCTCCGGCATTTGTTTCTATTGCCACGGAGGCGCGGATTGGCACAGAAAAATCCGTGTTTTTCGTGTTTCCGCAGCAGAAATTTTTTTGTATAAAATATTAAAACATTTCCAACTGCTGCGGCACATTCATGGCTATGTCGGGTTTCTTTCCCTGGAATATCTTCATCATACCAAATTGTTTATCGGTAATACACATAATGCCCACATGCCCGCTTTCGGGCAGTATTTTCTGCACCCTGCTTACGTGTGCAGCCGCATTTTCAGCGCTAGCGCAATGGCGCAGGTATATGCTGAACTGGAACATGGCAAAACCATCGGCCATAATTTTTTTTCTGAAATCACCGGCGGCCTTGCGCTCTTTTTTTGTTTCAGTTGGAAGGTCAAAAAATACAAGTACCCACATAATCCTGTATGCATTTAAGCGTTCGTATTTCATGGCATAGCCGGATACAAAATTTTTCTTTGCTCGCCGCTATAGCATTTGGCAAGTGATACCGCCGTGCGCTGCATGGCCACCATCAGCGGGCTGCTTTCTCCATTTATTATTACGTCTGTAACAGGCAGTTTCAGCAGTTGGTTTTTAAATTCGGGTGCAAGGGTTTCCACATTATTTGTGTTATCAATAATACCGCGTACAACTGCATCCGCAAAGGGCCGGTAAGGCTCCATTATATCATCAGCTAAACAATAGGCATTGTAGCGGTTGCGGTGAAATATACCCAGCGTGGGCAGCAGCCCCGCTCCTGCAAGCGCCCTTGCCATAGATGCGCGGATGATGGCATAACCATAATTCAGTAAATTATTGGGTGGCGGCCCGTCGCGTTTACGGAAAAACTGCCAGGCGGGTGGAAAAATATTTTGCCAGTAATAAGCCGCGGCCACCGATTCACAGTTGCCTGCATCGCCGCTTTTTACATTATCAGCTAAGCTGTTTAATAATTTATGGTTGATACCCCATTTTTCTAATACACCTGCCTGGTTGCTGATTTTTGCTTTTACTGTTTGCTGCCACAGTTGTTTTTTTAAGGGTTCAGTGGCGTTTACCTGCGCTTTAAAACGTTCGCTCTGCAGCCCGTTGCTTTCCAAACTTAAAAACATCCCGGAAGGGTGATGCGTTTCGTTGCAGGTAATCACCGCCACATTATTTGCCACCAATTTATCCAGCACATAATGTGTAATGGTTATTTGCTGATGCTCTAAAACCAGCATCCCGATATCTTCAATAGGTACAGTCTTTTCTTCACGGTCTTCCAGCCCCTTTACATGGCTGTAGCTCACCACCAATTGTTCATTGGTAAATTTAAGATGGCAGGGGGATTCTATGCAGAGGGTGCGTTTGATCATGATGCTACTTATTACATCACTTCATATTCAATTTTTAAAGGCTTTTCCATTTTAGCTGATGCCTTTAAAACTTCAATGCCTGCAATATTTCCTGCCACACCATAATCAATTATAATGCCCGGCTTATCACTGGCGCTTTCTGCAATGGCGCTGTTGTTTAGCTGAATATATAATACATCTGTTTCTTTATCGTAATTCACTTTCATGGTAAAAGATATTTATAGATTTTAGAAGTTTTAAACGCTGTAACTGCAAGCGGCGAGCTGACTGAATTTTGGGGAAACTTACAAATCTTTTTATCCATTTTATGTTTTCTAATAAACGATTTCCAGTATTTTATTTTATTCATTATTGTAGCAATTGCAAGATCTTCGATAGGTGTTATCTTAAAATAAAATTTATGCTTTATTTTCTTAGACATTACTAAATGAAAAATTGCTAAGAAATAAATTTTAAAAGGATTTAATTTTTTTATACACTATAATTTAGAATTTCCAAATTATTTCTCCGTCTGGTTTAATTTCAAAGTCTTTTTCTTCAATCAAAAAAGCTGAATTGGCTAAATTCAATCTTACAAGTGGATTAGCTTTTGGGTTCTCAAAGTTAATTTTACCACTTGCTGGTGGATTTTTTATTTCCGATGAAACTACATTTAGATGAAAGTGAATTATCGAGTAATAATAGATTTTCCCTACATTGTTAGCTTGTGGAAAAACTGAATTGATTTTATAAATTCGTTTTTTTAACCCTGCTTCAGAAAGTTCATTTACATTCTCATCAGCACTTTCTTTAAGAATGATTTTCATGCCAGGCTTTAGTTGCCATTCAAACAAAAAGTAAATACCGTCTTGATATTCATTCTTAGGAATTGTTTTTCCCTTAGATAAGTTTAAAGTAGTAAATGGTTTAAAATGATATTTCTCATTTTTATTTTCATCAAATCCCTTGTAGCAAACCATAGATACATAATCTGTATTTGCTGCATAAGTATATTGTTTGTGCGTGTGTTTTGACAAATAAACATCTTCTATTTTCTTTATTTCAGGCGGATTAATATTGCCTTGAAACACCCTTACTCTTCTTATTTGATGAATTTGTTTACCCCCTTTGTCTAACATAAATATTGGTTCAACAAGTACTTGTTCTGGGTCTATTCCATTAGCTAATCTTTTTTTAATATCTGTAATAACTATTTTTTTAACGTAAGGGTCAATTATATCCTCAAATTGTTTAAGAAATTTTTCAATATCTTTTTCTTTCTTATCATACTTAAAACCTCTTAGAGTATTTATCTCTAAGTGTGACCTTTTTACATAGGAAACTTTGTCTTCGTGTAAGAACTTCCCTTTTACATTAATTGCTTTGTCATTTTCATCATACTGTGGTTTAAGTATTGCACCAAATATTGACTCCTGATGTAATTGCCCCCTTATCGTTTGCCCTTGCGCTTTTCTAAACTCTTTTAACGGAATGGGTAAATAATTACCTTGCTCATCTTTTATTAATTCTCCTAAATAGTTTCTTTTATATTCTATTTCGCTTTTATTGTTTTTCTTGTATAAAATATTGCCGTCTTTACCTTTTTGATAAACGGTTTTTTTATCAACGACTAATGGAACTTTATTCCCCCGTTTGCGTTCATATTTTATAGATTGTATTGTGGTTCTAAACTGTGGTTGAAAGTTAATTATTACATCATCTTCAATCTGATGGATAAATTTGGGGTTGTAGTTTTCCCAGTTTCTTGGATTAGGATGTTTAAAACTATTTAAAGTTCTGTTTTCGTGTGCTGTGTGATATTCTTTTCTTAAAAATTCTTTTATACTTGATGGAGGTATCAAGGTAAGCACAGCAGCATCCACTGCGTGATGGCTGTGTTTGGTTCTATCTTTCTTTTCTTTTCGGGGTTCTATTTTATATATCTTCCTAAACAAGTTTGTATCTATTCCTTTTTGTACTTCTACTCTATGGAATACAGTTTTTAAAAAAGGCAGGGCGTACTTAGTGATTATTTGGGTATCTGTTAATTGCTGCCTTCTGAATTGATTGTTTACTTCTTCAATAATAAATGTTTCATATTTTTTTTTCCAATAAGTAAGATGCATTTTAAAGTAATGCCTGTCTTGTACTTGGTCGTCTTTCCCCTTTTTTGTGGTGGCTCTTTTTGCACCTGCATAAGTTGCTTCGTGTTTTTCTTTAAAATTGATATATTTCGCGTACATAAATTTTATGTTGTGTTTTATTAAATCGTAATTCTCACTCCATTGCATGGGGTACCTTTTAGCTTTTTTAACATTACATTGATGATGGGCAATTGTTTTATTAAATAATTCACTGCACCGTGAAATACTTTCAGGTATTGTATGTTCAATTTGAGCTATACTGTTTAATACATCGTTGCATTCAATATTATTGTTGCAATACATACATTTTTTTGTTTGCTCTTCCCATAATTCATACCTGTCAATCATTTCATCAGTTACTGCCTGGTTGGTATCTCCAATTAAATCATAATGTTCAGCAATTTCTTTTTTGTATTTGTCCCTTTTTTTCTTTCTGTCATCTTGATATCTTTTGATTGCTTTTCTTGTGTTTGTATCATTTAATTCCCTTGCTATTTCTACAACTACTTTTGTGCTTGCATCTATTTTCCCAACTTCTAAAAGATAGTTTAACTGCTTCTTTAAATACTGCAATGTTTTCATAGCCATAGGATTTTTAAATCCACGGCTAATGGGATTTGGGTCTCCTAAAAAATATATTTCATTGCCACTTTTATCTGTTATTACTTCACCATCTTTATCAGCTTTAATATATGCTGGTGAATAAACTTCCTGTTCTGATGGGTGCCATAAATAATTATCAATTCTCTTTTTATCAGCATTATATTTTGTTAGAAGCAATTCAATTATTTTTTCTTCAGTTCTATAAATTTTATAAAACTGTTTTGCTTTATCTATACTACTCGGCTGCCTTAAAAAGGCTACATAAAATTCTTTTACATCTTTGATAAATTTAAGTTGCTCCAGCTCTGTTTTTTTATTCCAAACCTTCTTTTTAAAACTGTCTTTAACCTTATCATCTATATCTTTTAAATCAAGAGTATCTAAATTATAATCAGTTCCCATAGACAACCTATCCCTTTCATTAAACCTATCAGAAATCAAGTTGTTTACTATGTTATAGACTTCTCTATCAGCTTTTTGTTTTTTAAGTATTTTAGTATAATCTTGTTGTATTTCTGCCAGTATTCCTGCCTCTAATTTTTTATTGAATACTTTTTCTAAGTTAGCTACAAAGACAGCGTGTGAGTACAACATTCCTTGTTTTAAATAAGGTAAAATTGTCTTAATAGTCGAAGCAGAAAGTGAAGCATAGCCTTTATCTAATCTAATGCCATCAAAATCTTTTGTTTCAAACTCAATTGTAGAGAAATGTTTTTGTAAAATAGGTACTATTCTTTCGCCTAATTTATCTGTTTGTGCTTTAGTAATAGTAGCATCGTAAACTAAATGCCAAAGATCTTCTATTCTTAAATAATTGCTCGTTTTATCTATTCCATTTAGAGTTTCTTCCCAATGCAATATTTCTTTCCAGCCGCTACCAAATATTTTTTCAATTTTATTTAAAAATGTATTTGCTCTATATTTTTTGCCTTCATTTTCTTCTAAATCTTCATCATAATTTGACAACACTTTTCCGCCAGCCTCTTCAATTTTAAACTTTAACCCTTTTGTGATTTTTTTGTTTTTGTCTTCTCTATTAGAAAAATAAAAATCGGTCGCTTTATTAAAAATCGGTAAAACAAATTCTTCTATAAATTTTAGTTTATCAGTGCCTGCTGGTGGTTCAATGTTCAAATTATTAATATCAACCCAAGTTCTAAATTCTTCATACAATGGATGGCTTAAATGAATCCTTTTTTTACCTGCTTTGTAGTAGTTGCCAGTTTTGCTTTTAAGTGGTCTATCTAAAGTACAAAAGCCAACTAATCCTTTTTGGCTTCTTAAAGGTCGTTGCCAGGTAATAGCCTTTTTGATTGTTTTACAAAAATCACTTTGCAAGTCATATTCCAAATTTGTAAAAATCGAGTCAATTTCATTTTCAAAATGATGTCGATAGGTAAACCGGTTTCTAATTCTGTTATGGTTTACGGTTTCTAATTCGTTATTCTTTTGCCCCCAAAATAATGCAGAGCCGAGTGTTTTGTATTTATCATTTATAAGTCCATCAATCACTTTTATACCTACTACCTCAATTTTGTTTACATCGCTTATACTTGCTCTTCCATTTTCAATTAAAGTTGTTTCTATGTCATCAGGGCTTGAACTTTTAAATCCTCTTCGTTGTACTAATTGATAGAAAACCCTTCCCAATAACCCTTTGTTAATTTGAAAGAATTTTTTGTGTTCTTCTTTTTCACTTATTGCTAACCATCTAAAAGCATAACAGTTATCATGTTTGCTTAATCCATATTCTTGAAAATCTGGTTTCCCATCTCCATCAAAATCAAAACGAAGCCATTCAATAAATTGCTTTGATTGCGGATATTTTCTACGTGAGCCTTTTTTATAATGCTTCCATTCGTTTAATTCACCAATGGTTAATGGACACATATTTTCATTAATCAAACATTCTAATAATTCCCATTTTCTATATTTTTTTGCTTGATAGTTTCTACGTTTACCTCTACTTTCAGTACGCTTTTGAACCATAGGATGTTCTCCGCTTTTGTCTTCTGCAACGCCTTTCTCGAAAGTCAATACCCCTTTATCAATTATTTGATTATCCAATTCACTATTAACTTCTCTAATCGCCCATCCAATGGAGTTTGTTCCTAAATCAAGTCCAATAATTTTTTCCATATTGTTTTTTATTTAGTGTTCAATCATATATTTGTATCCGAAAGCTTATCACAATAAGGCTATAAGCCGAAGATTATTCTTAAGCCCTGCATACTGTGGGGCTTTTTCATCCCCCATCCTGCTCTTTTCTATAGTGGAGTTTTTTACGCTGGCTGTTTAAAGTTATATTTTTTTACATATCCATAAAAATATTCAAAGTTTTTTCCCCGCCCCCGGCAAAATTCTAAACCCTTTCCAAAAAAATTTCTTTTAAAAAGCTTGCATTTCCCAAATCTGTTTTTTACATTTATTCCCGCAAAGCTGTCAGCATAAACCCCTCTTTTAAAAAAGAGGTATATGCTAAATCTTAAAACACCACACAATCATGGCCCGCCCACCGCTAACCGGGGGTAAACCGGGTATTCTGCGCTAAAAGCTTCAAATACAGCAAATTATACGGCTTAAAGGCTAAAAACAAGCCCTGCTCCGCTACGCAGCCATACCCCTGCGCTGCGCAGCTATGCCGCCGCGCAGCATTGCCCGGCCTCCGCGTAGCGCAGCATGGGGGCTGCGTAACGCAGCATGCCTCCCGCGCAGCGCAGCATGGCTTCCGCGCAGCGCAGCATCGCTCCCGCGCAGCGCAGCCACCGGTAATTGCAGCGCAGCATGCCCCACACGCAGCATAGCATACAGGCTGCGCAGCACAGCAGGCCCCCCGCTTTACGCAGCCTGTACGCTGCGCAGCATTTTACAGGGTTTAAAATAATCAGTCCCCCATATTATACTGAACTTATACTGAAGTTATACTGATCTTATACTGAATCAAAAGGCAGGTTTATCCATGGTAAATCCCGGGTACATATAGGGTTTATACTCTTTCAGCCCGCCTCTTTCCCATCATCCGGTCCTGCAAAGCCGGCAGCACGAATATCAAACCGTAAATACTGAGCACAGCGACCTTGATCTTTTTGTTATTCTTTGCATTAAGGGAAAAAAGTAAACATGTATATTTATAAAAATCAACAAAATACTTACCCTTATGTTATTTAAAAAAATGAGCTTTTTCTTTTGCTGTATTATCATATTAAACAGCGTTACCGCACAGGAAAAATCAGTTGATATAACCATGCATAAGGTGAAAATGTCCTTTATGCTTGATGCAGGCGGCATACCGCGCTATGCAGTGTATTTTAATAATGAAGCGGTGATAAAACCCTCCGCAATGGGTTTTGTTTTAAACGGTGCACCGGCACTGGATTCAAATTTTGAGATCATTAAAACAGACAGCAGCAGTTTTGATGAAACATGGCAGCCCGTATGGGGTGAAGTAAAAAATATACGCAACCATTACAAACAGCTTACTGTTTATCTGAAAGAAAAAAAAGCGCCAAACCGTTTGCTCAATATCGTGTTCCGCGTGTTTGATGATGGCGTGGGTTTCCGGTATGAATTTCCCGGCCAGCCAAACCTTAAATATTTTATTGTATCGGAAGAGCTTACACAGTTTGCGCTTGCAGGCGATCATAAAACATTCTGGATCCCCGGCGACTATGATACCAATGAATATCCCTACACCACTTCTAAAATAAGTGAGATTGATAACACAAATATGGTGAATACTTCCACTGCTATTGCCGTGCGTGTGGCGCCCGACCCCTATGCAGTGCAAACGCCGCTGATGATGAAAACGGATGATGGTTTATATATCAATATCCACGAAGCCGCATTAACAAATTATCCTGCCATGCAGTTGCATGTGGACAGAGGCAGTTATACCCTGTCTGCATCGCTCGTGCCAGATGCGTATGGCAATAAAGCCTACCTCCGCGCTCCGGCACACACGCCCTGGAGAACAATTATTGTAAGTGATAAAGCGGCAGATATTCTTTCTTCAAAAATGATACTGAACCTTAATAACCCTTCCGTAATAAAAAATACCTCATGGATACACCCGATGAAATTTGTGGGTGTATGGTGGGAGATGCAGACAGGGAAAAGCGGCTGGAATTACGCAGATAACCTTGATTCGCTTTCACCGTCAGGCGCACTTATTCCCAACGGGTGCCATGGCGCGAACACGGAGAATGTAAAACATTATATTGATTTCGCTGCCGCAAATGCCATCAAAGGCTTGCTGGTAGAAGGATGGAACACAGGATGGGAAGAATGGTTTGGAAACTGGAAAGAAAATGTATTTGATTTTGTAACGCCTTACCCTGATTTTAATGTAAAGGAAATTACGGATTATGCAGCATCAAAAGGGGTGATGATGATCATGCATAACGAAACATCCGGCTCTGCTACCAACTATGAAAGACAGATGGATACGGCTTTCCGCTTTATGAAAAAATATGGATACACTTCTGTAAAAACAGGATACGTGGGAAAGATCATTCCGCGCGGCGAGCACCATGACGGCCAGTGGATGGTGCAGCATTATGTACGTGCTGCACAGAAAGCGGCCGATTATCAAATTATGATTGATATGCATGAACCTGTGCGGCCAACAGGTTTGCAGAGGACGTATCCTAACTGGCTTGCCTGTGAGGCAGGACGGGGAAATGAATATAATGCTTTCAGTGACGGCAACCTTCCCGAACATGAAACCATCATGCCCTTTACAAGGTTAATCGGCGGCCCCATGGATTATACACCGGGGATATTTAAGTTAAAAGGATATGCTTCTTATGCTCCGCAAAGACAGGTGCATACTACACTGGCAAAACAACTTGCTTTATATGTAACTATGTACAGTCCTTTGCAGATGGCTGCCGACCTTCCTGAAAACTACCAGGCACATATGGATGCTTTCCAGTTTATAAAAGATGTAGCGGTTGATTGGGATGATACAAAAATAATATCAGCAGAGCCGGGTGATTATCTAACTGTCGCAAGAAAAGCAAAAGGAACAAACAACTGGTTCATCGGTGCTATTACGGATGAGAACAGCCGTAATGCTTCCGTACCATTGGATTTTCTTGATAAAGGGAAAAAATATAAAGCTGTTATTTATGCCGATGCAGATAATGCCGATTGGAAAAATAATCCTGAGGCTTACAAGATAACGCGGGTGATAGTGGATGCTTCCACCACTTTGAATATAAAATTAGCTCCTGGCGGCGGCGCTGCAATCAGCATTATGCCATGAGTTTAATTTATCATCATATTTTAGCTATGAAGCTGTTGGTTCACAAAAAGTTTTTTTGTAACAGTAACATTACTGTGCAGCATGATTTTTACAAAATATATACCTGCAGGTAAAGACCCGGTTAACAAACTGTTAGTTCCGCTTTGTATATTACCTTCTGCACAGGGAATCCTGCTTGAGTTATATATTACACACTGCCACTGCCCCTGTCGTCGGGTTGTAAGGTATTCAGGTAAATTTTTACAGTTCCTGTGGCAGGGATCAGGCCACATACTGATATTTGCCGGACTTGTATTGCCGTCGGGATCTTTGGCCATAAAGGTGTTCATGGCCACAGCCGGAGGGGTTTGCCTGCGCAGTTGCAATATTTTCCCAGGCGAAAAAAAAGAATGTAATCACCGCTGATAAATATCTGTACCTCATAATTGGTGATTTTATACTGTCAGATATAAGAATTTCGTGCCGGATTATTCCTGTGCAAAAACGACAGCCTGCTGTAAAGAATATTTTACTTTTCTGTTATGTTGCATAGCGGGTATCCATTTAGGCGATTTGTTTATTACTCCTTCAGCTATCCTGTCAAATTGCGGATAAAATGGTGTGCTTACAAATACATTTGTCACATTACCGTTTTCATCAATAGTAAAAGCTACGACTACAACGGCACTATCAGCATTTACAATTTTATATTGGTCAGGAAAATACAATTGTTTAGTAAGATATTTTTGCCATGCTTTCAGGCCACCGGGAAATTCAGCGGGATGGTCGCTGTTGGAAGTATCTTTCATATTATTTCCTTCTTCATCGAAATATTGCTTATCCGTTAATACGCCATCTTTATAGGTTTCCTGTGCACTAAGTTTTCCATTACTGTGAAAGAACTGCCATTTGCCGTTTGGTTTTTCGCCTGCAGTATATCTTCCTCCCGATGAAGGTACGCCATTGTCAAACCATGTTATCTCTATACCGCTGCCATCTGTGTTCCATACTGCAGAATCACGTGGATAACCATTTTCATACCATGCCAGCCTTGTTCCGGTATTATTGCCATTTGCATACATACCTGAGTCGCTCATCAAACCATCGGGATGATAACTCAGCCACAACCCTTCTTTTTTGCCATGTACATATTTACCTGTTGATTCCAATTCACCATTGGCATGAAAATAATAAAAAAAACCGTTGGCAATTTTGCAGTCTGCATCTTCATAAGTTCCATCCATTTGCAATTTTTTTTCATGGATAAAATAATCACTGCGGTGCCAGCCGGAATCAGTATGCTCAATCACTGTATAAAACCTTGCTGCATTTGGTTCGCATTCTTTCCATAAATAATCGAAATATTTTTCAGTTGTTTGCGCAGTGGAAGAGAAAGCGGCTAAAAAAAACAGCGGGATGAGTAACGTTTTCATGTTTCGAAAATAAAAAACATCCGGTATAATATATGTTTCCATGCAATATTTCATTTGATTACCGCTGTAAATGTTGTGAGATTTTGTGTATTGTTTTCGCGGCAGCAACAAACGCTCATATACCAAATTCCAAATCCTTTATTTCTTTCAGAAGGTCATATTGCAGGTCTTCATGCAATGCGGCAATGGCGGCTTTAATTTTTTTTATTTGCTGCAGATAAATATTATTAAGCGCAGTACTTTTTTGTAAAGAGATGCCCGATGTTTTTAGCTGCGAGCAGAAATGTATTAATACAACAGCTTCTGTTTGTTTACTGCTTGTATATTTAATATGTTTATTGGCCTGGCGTAAAATGCGGCGCAGGTTCTTTTTAGTAAAATAAAGGTTGGTTGTATTTACTTCTTTAAACGCTTCGCTTATGTTTTCTTTTATACTTTCTGTATAAGCTTCCGGGTTATGCGATTCAAAAAGCATGTAAGTGAGGAGTTCTTTATTTTCTTTTTTAAACCTTGCCAGCCGCAAACAGAGTTCCGTTATTTCCTTTGCCTGCCTGTGCTGCAGTTCCTCTTTCAGTTCGCTGATACCTGCTGTTTTCATGGGGTTAAAAATAATGGATTTGTACGGGAAGCTCCCATCTAAACTGAACCCTGAACTGAGCGTAGCAACAGGCGATACCATGAAGCGCTGCGGTTTGCAACAAAAAAATTACTGCCCTTTACAACGGGCAATACCAGCCTTTGCTTTTTGGTCAATAGAATCTTTGTAATCGTGGTCGCCCATATCAAGGCATTTTTGATAATAGGCAATTGCCAGGTCTTTTTTGCCCTGCTGCTCATAAATATAACCTATTTGCAAAGCAGCCCTTGAGGCATAATATTCCTGCCTGTTTTGCCCAAGGTTTATAGCAAGCAGGTATGCTTTTATGGCATCATCATCATGGTTCAGGTCGTCATAAATCCTTGCAACACGGTAAGCGAATTCTAATTTTTCTTCCGGGTTTGTAAAATCATTGGCTGTTTTGCCCACCAGCAGCGATAAGGCTTCGCTGTTGTACCCGCCATCATTCAGCAGCCTTGCTTTAAGTAAAGTTATATTGGGCCATACACCTGATGCCGCATCTTTATCCGCCTGTTTATCGGCATCTGTTTCAGTGCTGCCTTTATGCAATACCTGCTGCCTTGCAAACTCCGCTGCTTTCATGTTTCCCTGCAGGTAATAGCACCAGCTTAATTTTTCATACATATCTTTTACATAAAACTTGCCTTTGAAATTGCTTGCAAAACTTTCAAAATATTTTGCAGCATCCTGCACTTCAAGGTGACGGAGTTTTATATATGCCAGTTCAAAATCCCACACGGGTGTGTACATATAAGCGGCCGAAGGGTTCTTTTTGAGGATAATATTTTTTGCGTATTCTGACATTTTATTGTTGATGCCAAGATTGGCAGCCATATAGGCCAGCAGGTGGTTATTTATCAGGTCTAATTTTTTTTGCCCGATATACTGAAAAACATCATTGGGTTTATTATCTATATAAAATAAAATATAGCAATAATAAAAATCAGCTTCATTGGAGAAAAGTGTTTCCCAGGTATCATTGCCGTTTACAAAATTCTGCATTATCTGCATGCCGTTTTTAATAGAGCCCTTTACACCAAACAAACCGGCAAGCCATTTATATCCGTCCGGAACGGTGCCCGCTACGGCAAGCATGGGCCCGTAAATCATATTGTTGGGCGAAAAGGCAGGAAAGTCTTTCCTGTTTTGTTTTGCAAGGCTGAAAGCTTTCCTGAAATCCCATCCTGCGGACCAGCGTTCGCCAAATTTTATTTCCACGCAGGCTTTTTGCAAATACACCACGGTGCGGCAATAATTGTAAAAAGGGGAATCTTCAGGCCCATCGTCAATCCGGTCAAGATGATCATCGAAATGGGGTTTCCTTAATTTGTATTCGGCGGGGTCTTCATTAAAAAAAAGGACAAAAAAATCAATATAGTTCTCCAATAAATCAGGGATGAGGTTATTGGGGTTTTGCTGTCTTGCCAGGTTAATAAATTGCTGGCCTGCATTTATTCTTAAACCGGTAATTTCCAGGTAAGCTTTCTGGCAGGTGGTATTGTAATCAAAAACTTTTTGCGCATGGCCTTTAAAACAGCACATAAGAATTAATATGCAGATGCCTGTTTTACAGATTTTTGTTTTCATTGCAGCCCGAAAATAAAAAAGGATGCTGAAACCAGCACCCTTTAGTTTAATATTCTTCTCCTTTAACAGATTATTTTATTTCTGTAGCGTTGTTTAAATCGTCATCAACCAGTATCCTTCCGCAGTTTTCACATACAATCACTTTCTTGCGCTGGCGTATTTCACTTTGTTTTTGGGGTGGGATGCTGTTGTAACAGCCGCCGCATGCATCTCTTTCCACAGGTACTACTGCCAAACCGTTGCGGTAGCTCTTGCGGATACGGTCATAAGAAAACAACAGCCTTTCTTCCATGCCTTTGCGTGCTTTGTCAGAAACTTCTTTAAAATGATTTTCTTCTTTCTCTGTTTCCGCAATAATTTTTTCCAGTTCACCTTTTTTATGGTTCAGCACTGTTTCTTTACTGGTAATCTGTTTTTTAGCCTGCTCAAGGGCACGGGCTTTTTCAGTCAGCTCTTCATTTGCATCGCGTATATGTTTTTCAGCCAGTTTCCCTTCAAGCTGCTGCATTTCAATTTCTTTGTTAATGGCTTCAAACTCGCGGTTATTCTTTACGGCGTTGCTTTGTTTCTCATATTTTTTTACCAGCGCTTCGGCTTCTTTTATTATATTCTTTTTCTGCTCAGTAAATTCAGTAATGCCGTTTATTTCTTCTTCAATACGCGTTTTGCGGCTGGTTAACCCGGTAATTTCGTCTTCCAGGTCGCTCACTTCCATTGGAAGCTCGCCTTTCAAAATCTGGATGCCATCGAGTTTGCTGTCTATTTTCTGCAACTTTACAAGAGAAGATAATTTTTCTTCAACAGAATAATCTTTTACTGCTGCCATATTTTAATGTATGATTTTAGATGAACGATGTACTGATTCCTGCCGGGCGGTATCTTCACGTTTCACACTTATCTTTTCACATAAAATAATTCACCGGGTTTGTCTTTACTTCCGTTTTCAGGACGGCAAAGGTAGGGAATTTCAGCTTTAAAATATCAAACAAAAGGTCAATTGTAAATTGCTCACTTTCCCAATGGCCAATATCGGCAATTACAAGTTGTTCATTTGCATCAAAAAATTCATGGTATTTTATATCAGCACTGATAAAAAAATCAACCCCGGCTGCAACTGCCCTGTCAATCAGAAAGCTCCCTGCTCCGCCGCAAACCGCTACTCTTTTTACCGGTTTGCCGGGAAGGTTTGTATGCCGTATTACCGAAAGGCCGAATGCTTTTTTAACCTGTGCAAGAAAATCTTTTTCAGAAACGGCTGCAGACAGCTTACCGGTCATTCCGCTGCCCGTATTGTTGTATTCATTTTGTAATGCAATAATATCATAAGCCACTTCCTCATACGGATGTACTTTAAGCAATGCCTGTACAATTTTGGTTTGCAAATAAGCGGGAAAAATAATTTCAATTTTTATTTCATTTTCCTCATGTCTTCCCCCAATTTCTCCCACAAAAGGATTTGCGCCTTCACCGGCTTTAAAAGTTCCGGTGCCACCTGCATTAAAACTTACTTCACTGTAATTACCGGTATGGCCGCCACCCGCTCCAAAAATGGCCGCTCTTACAATTTCAGCATATTCAACCGGGGCAAAAGTGAACAGCTTCATTAAAAGGCCTTGTTTTGGAGAAAGGGGTTCCCTGTTTATCAACCCCAGTTTATCAGCTATCCGGTTGTTTACACCTTCCGGTACATTATCTAAGTTTGTATGAATTGCGTAAATGGCAATATCATTTTTAATGGCAGCAATCACCGCTTTTTCTGCGTAATTTCCCCCGTTTATTTTTTTAAACCCCCGGAAAATAATTGGGTGGTGCGCCACCACAAGGTTGCAGCCTTTTGCTTTGGCTTCTATAATAACGGCTTCTGTTGCATCTAATGTGCATAAAGCTCCCGTGCAATGCCAGCCTGCATTTCCGGTTAGCAAACCGGCGTTATCATAATCTTCCCGGTACGAAAGCGGTGCAAACTTTTCCAGTTCATGGATGATTTCTGCAATTTTCATATATGCAAGTTAGTAAATGTAACATAGCTTATTGCACACCAACCACTCAATCCATCTATTTTTGCGATATGCAAACAGCAGGCTTTTTAAACTGTAACGGGAAAATTTATAAAGCAGATAAATTGCTCATCTCGCCAAACAACCGGTCATTCCGATATGGCGATGGATTCTTTGAAACCATGAAAATGGTGAATGAAAAAATAGTTTTAGCAGAATATCATTTTGAAAGATTGTTTGCTTCACTGGAAACTTTGCAGTTTGAAAAACCTGTTTATTTTACCGCCGGTTATTTTAAAGAAAAAATCACTGAGCTTGCAAAAAAAAACAACCACCAAAAACTTGCGAGGATAAGGCTTACAATTTTCCGCGGCGATGGAGGTTTGTATGACCCCGAAAACCATTTCCCCAATTATATCATTCAATCGTGGGAGATGAATGCAGCAAATAATTTGCTGAATGAAAACGGACTGGTGATTGATATTTACAGTGATGCAAAAAAAATATGCGACAATTTTTCGCATATCAAAAGCAATAATTACCTGCATTATGCAATGGCTGCATTGTGGGCAAAAAAAAATAAACTGAATGATGCGTTGCTGCTGAACCCTTATGATGGTATTGCCGATGCAACCATTGCGAATTTGTTTATCGTAAAAGATGGTGTTGTAAAAACACCTGCGCTTACTGAAGGCTGTGTAAGCGGTGTTATGCGTAAATATTTACTGAAATGCCTGCGCTCTGAAAATATCCCTGTTGAAGAAACAAAAATTACCGTTGAAGCTTTGCGGGAGGCATCAGAAATGTTTTTGACAAACGCTGCTTATGGCATACGCCGGGTGAAAACCTGCGGAAACACAAACTTCCGGTTACAACTTGCAGGAATGATATATAACAAATTTGTACTGCCGCTTTTTAATGTGTGAACTTTTCAGCCTGTCTTTTGTTCTCAATCAAAATCATTTGTACTTGAAACCTTTGATAAATATTTTCTGGTTCAGAAGGGATTTGCGTTTGCATGATAATGCGGGATTATATCATGCGCTTAAAAGTAACCACCCTGTTGTACTCATTTTTATTTTTGATAAAAATATCCTGGATGACCTTGAAGATAAAAATGACCGGCGTGTAGAATTCATCCATACGGCTATCGAAGAAATGCAGCAGCAATTGGTGAAATTAAACAGTTCACTGGAAGTGTATTACGGTTTTCCTGCTGATGTATATAAAACTCTTTTGGAAAAATATACAATCGAAAAAGTTTTCACCAATCATGATTATGAACAATATGCAATTGACAGAGATGCTGAGATTAAAGGATTACTGAAACAGCAAGGTGCTTCTTTTCATAGTTTTAAAGACCAGGTAATTTTTGAAAAAGATGAAGTAGTGAAAGATGATGGAAAACCTTACACCATATTTACACCCTACAGCAAAAAATGGAAAGCAACACTTACCGGCTTTTATTTAAAACCTTACCCGGCAGAAAAATATTTCAGCAATTTTTTTGAACAACCTGCGCAGCCAATTCCATCATTGCAAAGCATGGGTTTTAAAAATACAGGCGCAGGTTTTCCATCTGCACAAATGCAGGAAGATATAATAAAAAAATATAAGGAGCAGCGTGATTACCCTGCCATCAATGGTACAAGCAAACTCAGCGTACATCTGCGTTTCGGCACCATCAGTATAAGGCAAACGGCAACTAAAGCAAAAGAATTAAATGAAAACTTTTTAAATGAATTGATATGGCGCGATTTTTATCACAGCATACTCTGGTATTTTCCGCATGTGCGCAAAGGGGGGTCATTCAGAAAAGAATATGACCAAATTTCCTGGCGCCACAATGAAACAGAATTTAATAAATGGTGCGAAGGAAAAACCGGTTACCCGGTTGTGGATGCAGGCATGCGTGAATTAAATGCTACAGGTTTTATGCACAACCGGGTACGCATGATTGTGGCTTCATTCCTCACTAAACATCTATTGATTGACTGGCGCCGGGGCGAAGCATATTTTGCAAAAAAATTATTAGATTATGATTATGCAGCCAACAATGGCGGCTGGCAGTGGGCTGTAGGCTGCGGTTGTGATGCGGCACCGTATTTCCGGGTGTTTAACCCAACTTTGCAAACACAAAAATTTGATAAGGATTTGCAATACATAAACAAATGGGTGCCTGAGTTAAACAGTTTTGATTACCCGCAACCCATGGTGGTGCATGAAGAAGCAAGAAAGAGAGCGCTGGAAGTTTATGGAAAAGTTTTGAAGAAATGATTTAGGAAATTCAGCCTGAACTAATATTTCATTCCGGGGTAATAAAAATATTTTCTTTTTCAAAAACAGTTTCGGGATGAAGCTGCTGATACACTTCCAGTAATTTCATCACCGCTTTTTTTCCATCAGCTCCCAAATCAACAGAAAAATTATTTACGTATAAATCTATGTGCTGACGCATTACTTCTTCACTCATTTCCTGTGAATGTATTTTTACATAATCCGTAAGTTGGGTATAATGATGTTCAAACGCATACTCAACACTTTTTTTAATAAGCGTATCAATTTTTTTCACAACATCATTTGATAAACTTCTTTTCGCAACAATGCCACCCAGCGGAATGGGAACTCCTGTTGCTTGCTCCCAGTATTCACCCAAATCCATCAGTTTCACTAATCCTTTTTGGCGGTAAGTAAAACGGTTTTCGTGGATGATTACTCCTGCAGCCCCCTCCCAACCTCTCCCAACGGGGGAGGAGTTTTTCAGCAACCAGTCTTCAATTTCATTAAACACTTTAAATACTTTATTTTTTGCACCGGGAAAGGCAAGGGAAAAAAGCATGTGCGCAGTTGTATTCTCTCCCGGAATAGCAATTGTTGCATTATTAATAAATCGTAGAATTTCTTCTTGCTGCAATTCCCCCTTTAGCCGGTTAGGGGGCATTATTAACAACGGCCCCACGCCTTTGCCTAATGCACCGCCGCTGTTTAAAACTATATAGTCATTCAATACCAGCGGTAATACTCCATAACTTATTTTTGAAATATCCAGCCTGCCCTGCAATGCCCATTCATTAAGGGTTTGCACATCTTCCGGCATTATATCAAATTCAAAATCACCCGAATCAATTTTATTGTTTACCAATGCATCAAAAATAAAAGTATCATTTGGGCAGGGTGAAAAACCGAGTGTAAGTTTCATGATAGTGAATAGTGAGTGGGAGTGGTGAATACAGTTATGCTATACTTACCACTTACTTTGTTTTATACAGTTTATCAATATACTTCAGCAATGCCTGGTTCAAATTTTCGATTGCTTCCTTTATCTTCCATTTTTCTTTGTCCCTTTCGCCGGTATAATTGCTTATTGCCCTTACCTGCAGAAAAGGGATATTCATTTCCCTGCACACATAATGCAATGCAGCGCCTTCCATACTTTCCGTAACAGGGTTATATTTTTTTATAAGCTGCTGTATCCTTTCTGTCCTGGTTGAAATTTCGTTTACTGTTATCCCGGTTACAGCCGGCAGTTTAAGCAAATTGTATTTTTCAATCCATGGATTGGGCAACCTTCTTTTTTCATAAGGCGGGTAATTTGATTTCTCTAACCTCAAATCAAAAATATCTTTCCACCTTCCTTCTTCTTCCACGCCGGTATCGCCGAGTACTTCTTCTTTTATTGCAACCACTTTCCCTAAAACCATTGCTGCATCAAAGGTTCCGGCGATGCCGCCCTGTATCACCAGGTCAGGTTTTTCTTCGTAAATAATTTTTGTAAGTGAGAATGCATTTGCCAGTAAGCCCACACCACCCTGGTGAAAATGGATTTTCAACCGCCTGCTTTCACCGGTATAAAGTGTGCTGATGTCTAAGAAACAGGGCATCCATTCCCCAACTGTTGCTGCTGTAATTACTACACGCATAGGTGCCAAAGTTCGGGTGAAAGTTTCAAAACTTACCAAAAGTTTTTCTTGCATTACCTTTGCGGAAATTTTTTTGAAGATGGTTTATTTAACACGCCAGGAACATTTTAATGCTGCACATAAACTTTACAACCCTCAATGGAGCAGGGAAAAAAATGAGGAGATGTTTGGGGTATGCGCCAATGAGAACTGGCATGGGCACAATTATGATTTGTACGTTACCATAAAAGGAGATGCAGACACCGATACCGGTTTTATAATGGATGTAAAAAAATTAAGCGCTATTATAAAAGAAAATGTAATTGAAAAACTGGATCACAAAAACCTGAACCTTGATGTGGATTTTATGCAAGGGAAAATGTGCAGCACCGAAAACCTTGCTATAGCTGTATGGGACCAGATAATTGGGCATCTTCCGGGAAATGTACAGTTACATTGTATTAAATTGTATGAAACGCCGAGGATTTATGTAGAATATTATGGCGGATAGAACTTTTTACATCCATTTTTGTTAAAAGGCAGGTGCCTTTACAAATCAATGTCATTCTTATGAATAATAAAGTTGCCGTTTACCGTAAAGAACATTTTAATGCTGCACACCGTTTGTTTGTGCCCGAATGGAGCGATGAACAGAATAACAAAATGTTTGGCAAATGCAATAACCCTAATTATCACGGGCATAATTATGAGCTCACAGTAAAAGTTGTTGGCATACCCGATGCAAAAACAGGTTATGTAATTGATTTAAAAATGCTGGGTGATGTGATAAAAGAAGTGCTTGTAAAATTTGACCACAAAAATTTAAACCTCGATACGGAAGAATTTATAAATCTGAACCCCACCGCAGAAAACATTGCCATTGTAATTTACAACCTGCTGAGAGATAAGGTGGATAAGGGTTTGGAGATGAAAGTTATATTATATGAAACTGAAAGGAATTTTGTGGAGTATCCCGCTGATTAAAGAAACACTACCTAAATTCAATCAATATGGCGTATAAAAAAATTGAACAGTACGATGAGGAAACTACATCAGGGCTTATAAAGAATTATAAAGAAACACTGGCATTAATTGGGGAAGACGCCGCAAGGGAAGGTTTATTAAAAACCCCTGAGCGTGTTGCAAAAGCAATGCAATACCTCACGCAGGGCTACAACTTAGATGCACATGCTATTCTGGACTCCGCAAAATTTCATGAAGATGTAAGCGAGATGATCATTGTAAAAGATATTGAATTGTACAGTATGTGTGAGCACCACATGCTGCCATTTTTTGGCAAAGCGCATATTGCCTATATTCCCAACGGATGGATTACAGGATTAAGTAAAATTGCGCGTGTGGTGGATGTGTACAGCCGCCGCCTGCAGGTGCAGGAAAGATTGACCACGCAAATACTTGAAGCCATAAAAGAAACGCTCAACCCGCTTGGCGTTGCAGTGGTAATTGAAGCATCACATTTGTGCATGATGATGCGTGGCGTACAAAAACAAAATTCCGTAACTACCACATCAGCATTCTCCGGCGAGTTTCAAAAGAATTCAACACGCAGTGAATTTATGAAACTGATTTCTGTAAGGCTGAGTAAATAATTTTGGCTGGGCTTTATATTTTTATGGCATCGCCTGTTGTGTCACTCACTTCAGGGTTCGGTTCTTTATTCAGCAGAAGCATGCTGCGGTTTAAATGCAGGATAGTAAAGAATGATTAAACGTTTATAAGGGTTTTAAAGCCAGGCTTATTGAGTATATTTATAAACACAAATGCTTTAAGTTAGCGACTGTAAAGACCAACTGCACTCATCTTCCCTCAAACCTTTGCTGCAAGGGCTTTTGGGGCAACAGTACAATATGCAACTGTAAGCGCATCATGCAGCATTTGTTTTTTTATTTTTGAAAGCTCAATCATTGTCCAGCCATGTTCCCCCCATTCCCCCAAAACAGGATAAATAATATTTTTATCAAAAGCGCAAAATACCGATTGGTCAATAAGCGATAATTTAATTACTGCACGTTTATCTTTTTCATGCAGTGTGGCAAATATTTTTTTCTTCACCCTGAATGAAGCCTTTTCAAAATGGGGCTGTTCTTCAGCTTCAGGAAATGAAAGCGCCATCTGCCTGAATGTTTCTGCATTAACCATTTGCGTAATCATTTAAAATATACATTTCCAATTTACAAATTTTTCTTCTTTCATTTTAAATAGAAAAAAACAATCTTATTTTTGGCGGATAAAGTTTTTGCATGAACAAACACGCATACATTTTTCCGGGACAGGGTTCGCAGTTCAGCGGCATGGGGAAAAACTTATATGAAACAAACCCTGTTGCAAAGGATTTGTTTGAAAAAGCAAATGAAATTTTAGGTTTCCGCATCAGCGATACCATGTTCAGCGGAACGGATGAGGAACTGAAGCAAACCAATGTAACACAGCCTGCTGTTTTTCTTCATTCATTTATTGCATACAAAACATTGAATGGTGCAAAACCTGGTATGGTTGCCGGCCATTCACTCGGCGAATTTTCAGCGCTGGTTGCAAATAATACATTGAGTTTTGAAGATGCTTTGCAATTGGTAAGCATACGTGCAAAAGCCATGCAGAAAGCCTGTGAATTAAACCCTTCCACAATGGCGGCGGTGCTGGCTTTAAGCGATGAGAAAGTGGAAGAAATTTGTACAGCCGTTCAAACTGAAACAGGTGAAATTGTGGTGGCTGCAAATTATAATTGCCCCGGTCAGTTAGTCATCAGCGGTTCCATAAAAGGAATTGAAATTGCCTGCGAAAGAATGAAAGCAGCGGGAGCAAAACGTGCATTGATATTACCTGTAGGCGGTGCGTTTCATTCACCATTGATGGCCCCTGCAAAAGAGGAACTGGCTGCGGCAATTGAAGCAGCAGCATTTAATAACCCGTCATGTGCGGTATATCAGAATGTGGTTGCAAAAGCTGTGACAGACCCGTTTGAGATAAAAAAGAATTTAATTGTCCAGCTCACTGCAGCCGTGCGGTGGACACAAAGTGTGCAGGCAATGGAGGCAGATGGTGCC
This sequence comes from Chitinophagales bacterium, assembly GCA_038207175.1. GTDB lineage: Bacteria > Bacteroidota > Bacteroidia > Chitinophagales > Chitinophagaceae > JBBRAD01. The sequence continues at coordinate 26,927 of JBBRAD010000025.1, read as the reverse complement.
ACTCATTTTACTGAATGCGGCCCCGGCAAAGTGTTACAGGGGCTTGTAAATAAAATTTATAAAGAGGCGGTAACGGATAGTGTAAGCTGAAAGAATTGCTGCTGATTTTTTTAATGGTATTAACCACTTATCAATTTCATTGCTGTTAACAGCTTCATTTCCCCATAAAACTTTATTTTCACCCCTCAAATATTTTAATATGTATAAAATAAAAATTGTCCTTGCAGTTTGTGTATGCCTGTCGTTTTTTGCAAATGCCCAGCCACCACGTGGTGTGCATTGGGCCGAAGACGGCAATTCGTTTTATAAAGCCGAAGACGGCGGCATTGTGCAGTACAACCTTGCTTCCAACACAAAAATAACGCTTGTTGCAAAAGATAAATTAACCCCATCCGGAACAGATCAGCCATTAACCATACGTAATTTCTTTTTTTCAGGTGATGGAAAACGGGTACTGATTTATACGAATTCAAAGCGTGTGTGGCGCTATGATACACGCGGCGATTATTGGGTGCTTAATACAGAAAACAATAAACTGAAACAGCTTGGTGTATCACTTCCGCCATCTTCTTTAATGTTTGCAAAATTTTCCCCCACGGAGAATAAAGTAGCGTATGTAAGCGGGCATAATGTTTATGCAGAAGAAATTGGAAGCGGGAAAATTACACAGTTGACAAAAGATGGCACCGACCGTTTAATCAACGGTACATTCGACTGGGCTTATGAAGAAGAGTTTGGCTGCCGCGATGGTTTCCGCTGGAGCCCCGATGGCAAAAGCATTGCTTACTGGCAAATTGATGCCACGCAGATAAAAAACTTTTTACTTATCAACAATACAGATTCTATTTATTCATTTACCAAACCCGTTGAATATCCGAAAGTAGGAGAGGATCCTTCTTCCTGCAAACTGGGTGTAGTGGATATAAATTCAGGTATTACAAAATGGATGAATGTGCCCGGAGACACACGCCAGCATTACATTCCACGGATGGAGTGGGCTGCCAATTCCAATGAACTCGTTATTCAGCAGCTCAACCGGCAGCAGAATGAAAGTAAAATAATGTATTGTAATGCAAAAACCGGCGCGGCTAATACTGTTTATACAGAAACAGATAAGGCCTGGGTTGATATAAAAAGCCGGTGGGATGATGACAACCCCAAAGGCTGGGACTGGCTGCAGCAGGGAAATGCTTTTGTATGGGTAAGTGAAAAAGACGGCTGGCGGCATATTTATACCATCAGCCGCGACGGCAAAAAAGAAACCCTTGTTACCAAAGGCGATTATGATGTGATAAGTGTAAATGCCATTGATGAAAAAAACGGGTATGTATATTTTTCTGCATCACCTGATAATGCCACCCAGCAATATTTGTACAGGATAAAATTAGACGGAAGCAGCAATAAAGAAATCCTTTCCCCCGCCAATGAAAAGGGGACGCATGATTATGATGTTTCACCAAATGGGTTATACGCGCTGCACAATTTTTCCAATGCAATCACACCACCCGTAAATGAATGGGTAAATGTTTCAACAGGTGAAGTGATTAAACAAAATAATACCATGGCGCCGCCTGTTAATACTTCTGCACCCAAAGTTGAATTCTTCAAAATAACAACAAAGGATAATATAACCATGGATGCATGGATGATCAAACCGGTGAACTTTGATCCGTCAAAAAAATACCCTGTTGTATTTTATGTATATACCGAGCCTGCCGGGCAAACGGTAACCGATGCTTACGGCGCTGCCGGTAATTTTTTATATAATGGCAATATGCCCGCTGATGGCTATATACAAATAAGCGTTGATGGCCGCGGCACACCAGCCCCCAAAGGCGCTGCATGGAGAAAATGTATTTATAAACAGGTAGGCCTTCTTAACGTACACGACCAGGCAATGGCAGCTAAAAAAATTATGGAATGGCCCTTTGTAGATACCAGCCGTATTGCAGTATGGGGCTGGAGCGGCGGCGGATCCACCACTTTAAGTTTAATGTTCCAGTTTCCCGGAATTTATAAAACCGGCATCGCCATTGCACCTGTCGCTTACAGGCTTTGTTATGATAATATTTATGAAGAGAGATATATGGGCGTGCCCTCAGACACTGCCACCCGTAATAATTATATAAAAGCTTCCGCCCTTACCTATGCTAAAAACCTTCAGGGAAATTTACTCGTGGTCCATGGCACAGGTGATGATAACGTGCATTATCAAAACACTGAAATGCTGGTAAATGAGCTGGTAAAATACAACAAACAATTCCAGATGATGAGCTACCCCAACCGCACACATGGTTTAAGCGAAGGGGAGGGGACTTTTTTACATCTGTCAACTTTATATACAAATTTTTTAAGGGAACATTGCCCCGGCGGCGGAAGATAAAAATTAGTATTAATCAAAATAAAAAACCCTGGCAAACATCAGGGTTTTTTTATGGACCCGGCTCCGGTTCTATCCTGAACACCTGTTGCGTCGCACACTTGTACAATTGGTTTCCATTGCGTCACCCTTCCGGTATCAATAGTAGCCTGTAATTTAAAGTGGTTAAAAAAAGCCCGGAAATTAAAAAATAAGCTTACCTTTTATTCACTAAATTTTATTTATGAAGAAAAATTATTTACTTACTGCAGTTTTATCAATGTTTTGTTTAGCATTTATCACCGGGTGCTCCAAATCTGTAGCATCTCCTGTTTCTGCTTCCCAAACAAAGGTTGCAACAACTACTGCAAACAATGCCACAAGTGGTACGGTTACCCAGGGCACGCAAGGCGGGCATACATGTGGCGGAGGCGGAGGAAGCTATAGTGGCTCTTCACATTGAAACCGGCTGCAAAAAAAACTAACCGTTTGAAGTTCCTTTCAATCATTTTGCAAACAGCAATGAGTAAAAGGAACTTTTAATTTTTAGAAGCTGTTTAAAAATAAATTTCTTCAAAGAAGCCCTATCCGGTCAGGTCAAAAAAACAATAAAAATAAAGAATGCAATTCCTTTGCCCTTAAAGAAATTATTATTAACTTGATGCTGTACATTTGTAACCAATGGGTATTTCTCAAAATATACCCTGTCAGTTCATTTTCATCCAATCATTTAGAGACCTTATAGAGACCTTATAAGGATATTACAGAGACCTTATAGGGACGTTGCTTCATAATAATCTTATAGTACATCCCAAATAACTTCATAGTAACCCTATAGCAATAACGTATTAGCAATACTCCATCTATAATCGGGATACCTTTCTTTTAAAGTTACAGTCCCTAACTTTCCACTCAGGCGCTTTCAAAACAAAAATCAGCCTGGCACTTGCGGTAGCTGCAGGAGCAATTGCGTCTATTATGCCTGTGGCTGTTACCTTACCGCGAACTTTTTAATGCAATAAGCATTTTGCAGAATCATTTGTAAACAGCTTCTTAGACGAGGCGATTCTCTTTCTCCAAAAAAATATCGAAACTGCAAGCAACAATAAAGCAGAACCCGCCACCCACCACCAGTAATGATTACCTACTGAAAGCTTTACGGGGTCAGTATTTCCAACGAGTATCATATTTGCCCAGAAATAAGGAAGCAGTTTGTCGCCGCTGTTATTTTGCATAAAAGATAATTTAGCCTGCTGCAGCGCTTCATCTTTTTGCATGCCCTTTGCGAGGTTTTTATTAAACATTTCAGTGATGCTGTAAATGGCATCTTCATCAGCTTTCCATAATGTGGCAGAAACAGCAGGAATACCCACTGAGGCAAACCCCCTTGCCAAACTGTAAATACCTTCACCGGTAGCATTTTTACCCACATTGGTTTGGCAGGCGCTCAATACAACCAATTGAGTGGCGGGGTGATTGATCAATTGTAATTCCGACAAATGAATTACCGAATCCTGCATAAAAAGCCGGGGCTCAATGTCTGTACTGTCTGCAACAGCATGCGAAAAAATATTCACGATATTGTAATTGGGGAATTGCAGAAAAAAGTTTTTGCGGCTTGCATTTTTTTCAGTGAATATTTTATTGATGCTGTAGTTGGCGGCCGAAACATTTATAGCCTTTGAAGAATTTGTAAGATCAGGTACACTAAGATATGATGAAAATGAAACAGGCGCAAAGCCAAGAAAATTTCCGGTAGCAATATTGTTGTTTATCTGTTTCATCAGCACGTTGCGTGCAGCATACACATAAGTAAAACTGTAATCATTGATAAGAAAATTTTTTCTATCAGCATCGGTACACAGAGCTTCAAAAGGGATTAAGAAATTATCGGGGCAAATAATTACCCTGCCTTTTGGAAGCTGAAGCTGTTGAAATAAATTTTTGTAAATAGAATTTGATAATGATGCAAAAGAAGGGTGGTGGGAGTTTAACGAATCTTTGCTGGAACAAAATTGCAGAAATTTATTTATCTGTTGACTGTTGAAATCTTTCTGTGTGAGTTTAATAAATTTTGTACTGTTTGCGGTAATGCCTAAAATATATACAACTGTATCATGTATAAAATAGTGAATAAAGCTTTGGTTGCTCGCTGAAAGATAATGTTGCAAAGCGTTTAAAGAGGGAACACTGTCAGCATATTTATACTGGTAATAAGCGGGATATTTTTGCTCAAGTGATTTAATATAATGTTGAAAATCTTCTTTAGCATTTAGAAATTTTGATTGCTGTTTTGAATATTCGGGTGAAGATTCATCCAATGAAGAAAGTTTTTGCTGCTGTTCAATAATATTTATTTGAAAATTTTCCTGTTTCGCTGCTTCCGATGGGGGCAACTGTGCTGCGGCGCCCAATTCATTTAACTTGTCATTCAATAAAACCGCACGGCTTTTTTCCATGAAATAAAATGCGCCTGAGGGATCATTGTTAAGATAAGAAGCTTCTACTGCAAAAGAATAAATTTCATGTGTTTTATTGCGCCAGTAAAGTTTGCTCTGCTCGCCTGACTGTTCGTGGCGCAGTTCAGTAATTACAGAGTCGCTTAACAAGCAAGTTTGCAAACAGGCGTATAAATATTTTTTGTCTTTTGTTTTTTTAAAAACATTGAGCAGTAAATCTGCTTTATTGTCAAGCAAAACGAGTATCAGATCCTTGTTATTTACTCTACTAATAGTAGCTGAGGCAGGGTTTAGTAAAATATTGTTACCAGTACTGCATTTCAAAATTTCAAAAACCTTTAAATAATATTGTTCAGCATTTTTATAATCATGCTGAAAAAAATACATGGCCCCCATATCGGTATAAATCTGCGAAAGCTGATCCATATCATTTGCCAATTTTGAATAGTTAACACCTTTAAGATAATATTGCTTTGCCTGGTCATAATTATTCAGAATAGTCAGATAGAAATCCCCAATGCGTTTAAAATCATTTGCAATCTGGCCCTGGTCTGCAGTTTTTATACGTTCTGAAATAGCTTTTGCATATATGTTTTTTGCCCGTACAAACTGTTGTTGTTTTTCATATACGAAACCAGTTGCAAAAAGTGCGCTGGCCGTATTATATGCATCATTTAAAGCTTTGGCATAAGCATATGCAGAATCGGCATCCGCTTTTGCGGTCAAAAATTGCGATTGCATTCCAGCGGCCTGCGAACGCTGAATAAAAAAATTCAGAATATCTGAACTGTCATCCTTATGTTTTGCTCCCCTCTGTTTCGCTTCGTATAAGCCTATCGCAGCTTCTTCGCCACTTTTTTGATAATCGCCTTTTGTGAAAAAAATATCGGCACGGGACATGCGCAGGTTTTTTATCAAATCACTATACGAAGGGTATTTTTTATATACCTGCAAAGCGCTGTCATGGTATGCGAGACCTTTATCCGCAAAGCCTGCGTCATTGTAATATATGCCTAGGTTGATATAACTTTTAATAGCAAACCATCCGCACGCATTTTTTTCCCCCGATAAATTAATAGCAACCGACTGTTTGGTAAATGTTATTGCAGCATTGAAATTTTTGTAAGCATTGTATTCGTATAAGCCAATCCTATGCAACAATCTGGCGTACACGGAGTCCTGTGGAAATTTACTTTGGTCAAATTGCTTTTTTAAGACATACATTTTTTTTATTTTTACCGCGTCATCCATACTGCTGTTTTCCACAGCCAGCAGGCTGTCCGAGATATTTTTTACTGATAAGTTCTGTCCGTTGCACCGCATGCAAAAAGCCCAGGCAAAGATTCCCAGGCTTATATGCTTAATAATATTTTTCTGGTTTGTCATCAGGGCGCATGTTTGGTAGCGGTTCTTCCATTCACAATAAAATTATTAAAACCGGTGCTGGTGATAGACACGTTATTTCCCAATGCCCTCCATATTGCATCTTTTGATTTGCTTGGCAATACGGTTTGCACTTTTGAATAATTGGCTGCAATTTTTCCTGTAATAATGGGCGCCGCAAAAGAAGTGCCCACTACGCAAGAATTTGTTTTTATGGGATTTTGAAAAACATAATCGTTATCCCTGTCTGCAATTACGCCTACATCCACCACATCTTTTGAATAATTTTGATGAGGTGATACTGAAGAATGATTGATGGTTGTTACAGCTATCACATTCCACAATTCAGAAGAAAATGAAGCAGGATAAAAGCAAACATTGTCAAGATTACGCATATCATCAGGGTTATTGGATGAATAAACATATTTTTCATTATCATCTGCATTACCGGCGGATGCTACCAAAATAATTCCTTTGTCGGTAAGGTAATATTTTACATAAGCCTTAAAAAGATCAGCGGATTGATCAGGTACAACATCACCATTTTCACCATAAATATTTTTTGCAGCATAAAAGCCAAAGCTTGCATTAACGATGTTGGCACCCATTTTTTGGGCATACGCAAGGCCGCAAAGCACATTAAATAAATTACTTCTTCCCTTAGAATCATGAATTTTTACAGGCAATATTTTTATTTGATTGTTTCCATATTCCCGTTCCTGGTTTGCGGTGAAAGCTGCAACCACTGTACCATGATGGTTCAACTGTGGTCCGCTATAATCATCGCTCCATTTTTTTGTGTTATCAAAAAAGTTCCAGCCTGCATTTCCATCCAACCCTTTGCAGGAGACAATATCGCCGCTCGCTGTATAAAAATGATTGGTGAGAATGTTTTCATCGGGATCAACTCCTGTATCAAATACCGCTATAATTGCCTGTCCTTGAGATGCAGTAAAACTATGAGCAGGAGTATCGTTTACAGCAGGTATGTTGTTAGAGTCAACATCAACATAATTCATAGGAAAATTTGCACTCCAGTACACACCTCCGTCATCGCCATTCGGATGGCAGTCTTTTGGCTTGCTTTGGGAGCAGGTGGTTTCGGTATTAATAAAATTGGCTGCTCCCGGGCCATCCAGCAATAATAATGAGCTGTCGCATGTTGCACAAACCGCTTTTATATTTAAATTTCCATATAGCCTTTGTACACTGTCAATCCAAATATGTATGCGGTTGGGTGATGTAGAAGGATCAACCCACACCACAAGCTGTGTGGAATCCAAAGGAACATGCACCCATCCATATTTTGGCGGCAGGGGAGGAGCTATTTTTGAGCATGGGCAGCATCGTAATAAAAACCACACTATTATTATCAATAATATTAAAATGATTACCAGCAGTATTCTTTCAAATAGATTTCTCATAAAAAGGGGTTTAAATTAAAGGTTTAATAAAAGAAAGTATTAAAAGTAGCAATTACAATTTCTTCCACCACTCCTCCGCTTTTTCTTTTCCTTCCAGTTTTTGATCTACTACCTGCTTCAGCAGCAGTTTTGCCTGTTCTTTGTCTCCCGGGTTATTGCGCTCCAGAAGTGTTACTGCTTTTAAAAAGACACCAGGATTGCTGCGCAGGCCTTGTATGTTTGCCAGTTCATCAAACTGCTGCAGGGCTTTATCGTAATTTTCTGTGAGAAGGTAACCAAGCCCTGAGTATTTTTTTGCATCTTCATTACCGGGGTGGCTTTTTGCGTAAGTTTCAAATATTAAAAGCGCTGTATGGTAGTCTTTGCTGTTGTACGCTGAAAGCCCCTGCTGCAGGCTGTCCTGGTTACCCATCTCCTGGCTGAGGTGGGTATAATTGTCCTGCACATAATTTATTGCAAGCTGCTGTGTTGATTGCGTTTTTTCAAAAAAGAAAATAGCCAGTACCAGCAGCACACAGGCTGCAGCATACATAAACCATTTTTGTTTATACATTTTTTTCACCGGCGGGATTTCAGGTATTTCTTCGTCTGCTTTAATTTGCGGGCTCCATTGCTGCTGTTTTTGCTCAAGCAATTTTTCTTTTAAAACCTGGCGGGCAGAAATATAAAAAGCCACTTCCCCGGCAAAACTTTCATCCTCCATACATTTTGTTTCAAAGTTTTGCTTTTCTTCTGCACTCAATGTTTGCTGAAAGTAGGCATCTATATATTCCAGTGTTTCCATGATAAAAATTTAAAAGATAAAAGGGATGGTTGAAAAAATTATACAATCTTCAGCAGGCCCACCATCTTCTCCTTCAGTTTCTCTAAGCAGCGCAGCCGGGTTGTTTTTGCTACGGCCGCATTGTTGTATTCCAGTTCTTCGGCAATTTCCCTGTCTGTAAAACCATCTTCAAAAAGCAGCAAAATCTGTTTACACTTTTCACCAATTGTTTCTAATTGTTTTTTCAGCGCATCCATCTTTTGCCGGTCTATCAGTTTTTGAACGGCGTTTCCTGCATTGTCGGGTAATTGTCCAAGCAAATCAGGAATTGCCATTGTTTGATGCACCTGCTGTTTATTAGTCGTGTTTTTTCTTACAAGGTCAATACATTTATTGGAAAAAATCTGGAACAGGTAAGTTTTAATGCTGGAACGGCCATCGAAACGGCCTGAAACAATATTGTGTATGGCCGATAAAAGGGCATCACTGTATGCGCTGAAACTGTCATCGTAAATAAGATGGTATTTGCGGCAGCCTTCATCAATAAAATAATTGTACTGCCGGTACAGGTTTTTTTCCTGTTCGGTACGTTCTTTTGAGCCGCCTTTTAATCCCTGCAGTATTTGGGGGTCATTGTCTGCCAAGAGATAGATTTAATTCCAAATATAATTAATTCATTTTTTATATGCAAGTGAAGTTATTGGTCCATAACGTGAGAAATATTAAGCTTGCAGCATTGCACACGCAATGAAAGTTAATTTTTTTTTCAGTTTGCTGCAAAAAAACACCGGGCATTCAATGTGCAAAATCTATTTCGTAATTTCCCTGTATCCTTTCAGCGGGTGGATTGTAATATCCAAATTTCACCTGTGGAAATTCTTCATGTATCAAATCCATTAATTGTTTTACACCCAGCATTTCACCTGTTTCTGTTGCACCAATCTGCCCCAGATACCAATCAGGGTCAATATTAAAATTACGCCATTGTATCATATTCAGGTCTGTGCCTGAAATTAATTTGCGTAATGCTTCATATTCTTCTACGCTGTCCGTCATTCCCGGGAAAACAAAGTAGTTGATGCTGGCCCATCCGCCATAACTGCGCACTACTTTTATACTTTCCAGAATATCTTCAAACACATAATTATTAGGGCGGTAATACGGCATATAAATATGGCTGCGGGCAGAATTGGTGCTTACCCTTATGCTGTTTAAACCTGCTTCACACAAGGCACGCACGGCATCAGGCTTGGAGCCGTTTGTGTTTATATTGATGTTTCCTTTATTGGTGTGTTTGCGTATTTCAATGATTGCATCGCGTATGGTTTCCCACATCAGCAGGGGCTCACCTTCGCAACCCTGGCCAAAACTTACCACGGGAAAGGGTGAGTGCATCAAATGCGGAACGGTGAATTCAACAATCTCTTCGGCAGTGGGTTTAAATGTTAAACGGTCCTGGGTGGATACAATACTTTCTTCCGCAGGTTGAAAAGAAATGCAACCAATGCAGTTTGCATTACAGGCCGGAGAAGAAGGAACCGGGCATTCCCATCTGCCCAGCGAGAAATTTCTTGCGGCAGGGCAATGATAAGTATTACAGCAATTATTCATTAAATGCTGTACCAGCCTGTTGTGCGGATAAGCCTGTAACAGATGTGCAGCGCCGGTTTTTATTTTCTCATCATTGTACCCGTCAAATTCCTGCCGGATATCATTTTCAATCCTTACAGCAGGCACATAAAATTTATTGTTGAGCCAGCCGGCTGCAGTATAACAAAACAAAGGAAGTGTAGGTGCGTTAGGCTCTGTTTCATAAGCCGCTAAATATAAACCGGTGTGTGCAGGAGGAATAAATGCTGCAACAGCCCAGCCTTTATCACATAAACGCATTTTACCTGTTTGCACATCCATACCAATAGCTTTGCGGCCGGGCAGTTCGTAAAGGTTGCCGCCATTGGGTAATTGTATCCATTCATCGGGCGGAACGGTAAATGCATCCCAACCTGCACGCCCAACCGCATAAAGACCGGTGTCTTCAAAAATATTTCCTTTACCGTCGGAATATAATAAGTATGGTGAATGGTGAGTGGGCAATGGTGTACAGTTAATTTGTGAATGGTCAATGTTCAACAGTCAGGAGTTGCAGGTTTGATTGGCAAAACCCGTTAAATTCTTTTTCAGTTTCAGCAGGCACCTGTTCCTGGATTTCCTTTTGTATAAGCTTATTATTTTTATAGTCTACTGTAAGCATCCCGTCTTTTAAAACAATATTTGAAATATTCTTCCATGGATAGAACCTCCGGAATAAATTATTGAAGGTGATGCCATTTGCATCTATTCCAGCCTGTTGCGGAAACTTTAATTGTTTTTCAATAAAAGCTGCAAACAAATAAAGCATACCTGTCAGTAAATTTAAAAAACCTGTTTGCGAGATAAATACCATTGCAAGTGCAACTGCAATAAAGGCCCAGGTATATGTTACTTTTTTATTTTTTTTCTTTTGATAAAAATTATAAATGATCCGGGCAAGTGTAATGGCTATGGCAAGGATACAGACCCACCATTTTTCAGTTTCGTGGATGCATAAATAAGAAAAAATACCAATTGCAATGATGCACAGCAGCAGGCTGATATTATCAAAAATTTTAAAAGCCGGCTGTTTCAGTGTAACTACAAAATCGTACTGCTTTCCTTTCATCCGTTACTTTTTATCATCAGGTTACATAGTTTCCACAATATCCTTGCTCCCACATTACTGTCCCAATCGTTGTCACTTTCACCAATACCTACTTCCACAAGGTCAAAGCCAATGAATTTTCGGCCGCTTTCAATAATCTTTTTAAATAAATACAGTACCTGCTCTGCCTGTGGGCCGCCGCGAACCGGCGTACCTGTATGCGGGCACAATTTGGGGTCAAGGCCATCAATATCAAAACTTATATATACCTGCTGGGGAAGATGGTTTAAAATTGTTTCGGCAATATGGCGCCAGTTTTGGCCTTCAAATTGTCTTTCTCTCAGTTGCTCATCAAAATAAGTGATAACACGGTAGTTGCTCTGGCAGATATAATGCCATTCTTCTTCAGAATAATCCCTGATACCAATTTGCACAAGCCTTTCTATCTCGGGTATTGTACTTAATGCATTGTACATGATAGATGCGTGGGAATAAGTAAAACCTTCATAACTTCTTCTCAAATCGCAGTGTGCGTCAATCTGCAGGATGCCAAATGTGCCGTATTTTTCAGCAAGTGCTTTATAATAGCCCAATGGTGTGCTGTGGTCCCCGCCTAAAATGCCTACCAGCTTATCTCTCTGCAGCAGTTGTTTTGTTTGCTCATAAACCCAGTTATTAAGCATGGCGGCACCTTCATTAATTTCTTTCAGGCTTTTTTGCATGAATTTGTTCTGCTGTACATCACCGCCTTTTGAAATATAATCAATAAACAATTCTGCTTCTTTGCGCAGGTAGTCGCTTTTCATCAATATCTTTTTATCAATAGGCTGCATAAAATACCCATTGCGCCATCCGTTAGGAACATAGGCATCAAAAAGATCTACCTGCATGCTTGCTTTAAAAATATGTTCGGGGCTGCGTGCCGTGCCCACGCCATAACTTGCAGTTACTTCCCATGGCACGGGTACCAATACCAGTTTTGCCTCCTCCTCAGTAAAAGGCAACCCAAAAATATTATTATTGGGGTTGCTTGCCACATTGGGGTCAAATTTTGAAATATCGCTCATAAAAAAATGAATTGAAACCGCGTGCAAGTTAAATGCTAAAATTAAAATGATGCAAAGTTTCTCCTGCCTTTAATGCTAACAGCATCAGTTGCTCATCCTGCTTTACTTTGGAAGCATTGTAAAAAATGAAGAGCTAAATCAAAGTATTCAGCTGTAATCAGTATTGATATGATGTGCATTTTGCATTTCAATCCTGCAAACTGCTTTATGTATCATTAAAACTGATAAAAAGCTAAGTTTATTTAACGAAAGGCTATTTGAGGTGTCTTATATAAAGATTATCTATATTTTTGAAAAATTAAATCTGAAACTCAGAAAACAAAAAAAAATGAAAAAAGTAAATTTTATCTTTTTGCTGGTATTTATCATTTCCTGCGCCCCTATTCCTGCGGATAATAGCCATAAAGGAGGCGGACATAACAATGCTAATCAAGATGGCAGTGCAAAAACAAGAAAAGCCAAAAATACTAATGAACCAGTTCAGCAGCCAAACATCCCGCAAAACCCACAGGCGGGCGACCAAACAAATGAACCGGTGGTGGAAACAGCCGGTTTTTCAAATAAAAGCGGTGTAACTTTTAATGATGGTTTTGAGACCAGCCTTTTAACAAACTGGGGAAGCTTATCTCCACTTCAAACACCCCAAAATAAAAATAACTGGCAGATAGATCATACAGTAAAAAGATGCGGCAACGGTTCACTGCGGATTGAAGTAAACCCCGGTGATATGTCAAAGAATGATAAGTCTGAAAGAGCTGAACTCGTGGGGATGAAAAACAGCAATGGCAATTTTGTGGAAGAAGACCTGAACAGCGGCACACAATATTATGCACTTTCAATAATGGTGCCCGCCAGTTGGGTGGCATTGGCTGATAAGCGCGGCGGTGAGCTGGTTCACGGTACCTTTTTTCAATTGCATGGCAATGCTGACATAAGCGGTGGTATAAGGCCAATGTTTGCTATGAATATAACGGACAGGTTTTATATTATGCATCATAGCGGTGATGTAAATGATATATCTTATAACCACGACAGCCAGAAATATACCTATGAGTTTTCAAATGGTAAAATAAACCCCGGGCACTGGACGGATTTTGTAATAAAGATCAAATATGCTGCCACCAGCACAGGCGAAATTACTGTATGGCGCAGGGATGAAGGTGAAACTAATTTTAACCAGGTACTGGATATACCCAATACAGGAACCTTATTTTACCAGGGAAACCCTTCAAATGTATTGCCGCATAAATGGCATTGCGGCTATTACAGGAGCATGCAGGGCAATGTATCAACTGTTTTGTGGCTTGATTGTATTACAAGGGCAAATTCATTTGAATCTGCGGTAATGAATGCTTTCGGGAAATAAAATATTGCCGCGGTTATTTTTCAAGCGGTTCAAATTTTTTGCTGAAAGACCTGTGCCATGCGGCCCAGTTTATAAAAGGGATAAGCATGAATAAAAGTGCTGGGTCAAAAAATTCATTCAGGAAATATTCAAGAAAAATAACAATACAGGCAATTATTAATAATGATTTATTCCGGCGGGTTGTAAAAACTCTTACAATAAATATAAGATAGACTGTATAATACCAGGGCATGATATTTTTTACAAGCGTATTTCTTGCTGAAAGATCTGTTTCATTTAAACTGATGATTGTTTTTAAGTAGGGCGCCTGTATATATTGATACCATTTAATATAATATGTAGCCGCATAGTAAAGCATCACGCATACAATCAGGGTTTGTATAAAATCAAAAGCGCGGTTGAATTTTATTTCATCTTTGTACAGGAAACCAAACCCTAAAATAATGTAAGAAACAAATGGGATAAACATCCTGCCTGTTACACTGAATATACAAAAGCCGAATATAAGGGCAGCAGCCAGGTTTAGTATAAGTAAACCGTCTGAACGGGGGATAAATATGCAGAGCAGTAAACTTGCAGAGAATAAAACTTCGGCGGCTGCAAAATAAATGTGCAGGTTACCGGGGTTTATATTTTTCAGAAACCCGGGCAGTGATGTTTTTATACTGGCATGCTGCAAAACCTGTGAGGGCAGTTGCTGCATGATAAGCCAGTAAGCAAAAGCAAGAAATATCCAGAAAAATATAATGCGGAGTGTAAAAACGCGGACAGACGGATTGGCTTCAGATGGTTCACCGGCCGCCTTTTTTTTAGTATTCATGGCTGTAATTTGTAAAAAGAAATTGATTTTAACAAAAACAGCTTTACTGAATATTTTTGAAAACCTGTTTTAACCTAACTTTGCATAAGAAATGTTTCTCCAATGAAGAAGATGCATATTGTTGCCCTTGTGCTGATTGCTGTTTCAATTGCAGTGCTGATAAGCTTTATGGGCGATGTTACCACTTATGATACCGTTGCTTCCGCTAAACAAAAGCAGGGGAAATATGTTACACTGATTGCAAAAATGGATAAAACCCGGCCCATAATATATGATCCGGCAAAAAATCCAAATTTTTTATCTTTTACCGCACTGGATACATTGGGCAATACAATAAAAGTGGTTTATCATAATGCAAAACCCACTGATATGGAAAAAAGCGAACGTTTGGTTTTAAAAGGAAGCGTGCAGGGCGACGAATTTGATTGCAAGGATATTTTATTAAAATGCCCTTCCAAATACAAAGATGATCCCAATGCAGTTAAGAAAAATTTAGATGAACAAACATCCAACTATTAATAAACACTTTTATTGCTTCAGTTGATAGTTAAACCAACAATCCCCGATGAATTATATTGGTGAACACTTATTGCCGGGACAAATCGGGCATTTTGCTGCTGTACTTTCTTTAGTTGCTTCACTGGTTGCCACCATTTCTTTTTTCAAAGCGAACAGAATTGCTGTTATCCCTGAAAAACAAAACTGGATAAGGCTTGCACGCGTTGCTTTTTTTATAGAAACAGTTTGCGTACTCACTGTTTTAATTTCAATTTATTATATTCTTTCCAATCATTTATTTGAATATAAGTATGCTTGGGAACACAGCGATAAAACATTGCAGGCGCAGTATGTATTCAGTTGTTTATGGGAAGGGCAGGAGGGTAGTTTTCTTTTGTGGACTATCTGGCATTGCCTACTGGGCTGGGTTTTGATTGCAACTGCAAAAAAATGGGAAGCTCCCGTAATGACTGTGGTAAGCTTTGCGCAGTTCTGCCTTGCAACTATGATTATTGGCATTTATTTTTTTAATATAAAGATTGGAAGCAACCCATTTATTCTTTTGCGTAATGATGGCATTCTTGATAACGCACCCATCTTTAAAGATGCAGTAACAGGCGGCATCAGGGCAGATTATTTATCATTGCTGAAAGATGGCTCGGGGTTAAATGCACTGCTGCAGAATTACTGGATGGTGATTCATCCCCCGATTTTATTTTTAGGTTTTGCATCTACTGTTGTTCCATTTGCTTTTGCTTATGCGGGGTTGATAAATAAAGACCACAGCTGGACAAAGACCGCTTTACCCTGGGCTTTGTTTTCCGGCGCTGTGCTGGGCACAGGCATTATGATGGGTGCTGCATGGGCTTATGAAAGTTTAAGTTTTGGCGGTTACTGGGCATGGGATCCCGTGGAAAACGCATCGCTTGTACCCTGGCTTGTATTAATTGCAGGTGTGCATACCAATCTCATTTATAACAGCAGTAAATATTCTTTAAAAAGCACTTACCTTTTTTACCTTCTTTCTTTTTCATTGGTTTTATACGCAACATTCCTTACCCGCAGCGGTATTTTGGGCGATACTTCCGTGCATGCCTTTACCGGCGCAGATATGACAACGCAATTATTATTATTTCTTTTTGTATTTTTTTTGCCGGCAATGTTTTTATTTTTTGCGGGGGTTAAATCCATTCCGTCTATTCATAAAGAAGAAAGTACTTACAGCCGCGAATTCTGGATGTTCATCGGCGCATTGGTTTTATTTTTATCAAGCATTATTATTGTTGCAAAAACATCTACGCCGGTTATAAATAAAATTTTTGGAACAAATATAGCACCGCCTGAAGACCAGGCTTTCTCTCAAAACCAAATACAGATTTTTATTGCAATCATTATCGGGATACTTACCGCAGTAACACAATACCTGAAATATAAAGACACACCTAAATTATTTTTCTTTAAAAAAATATGGCTTCCAACACTTATCGCTTTGGTTATAAGCCTTGCGATAAGCTTATTTGGGAACATAGATTACACAAGTAAAGGCCCCGCTTTTTTAGCAGCCATACATATTGCCATATTTGCTGCAGTGTATGGCGTGGTGGCAAATGCCATGTACATCCGGCTTGGATTAAAAGGTAAAATGAAATCAGCCGGCGCTTCCATTGCGCACGTGGGGTTTACATTATTGCTCATTGGTATTTTAATTTCATCCAGCAAAAAACAGGTGCTGAGTATAAACACCACTGGCATTTCATTATTGGAAAAAACAAAAGACCAGGATCCTGCGGAAAACATTACGCTTTTTAAGGATGTAAAAACGGATATGGGTAAATATAATGTTACCTATACAAGGGATACATCCAATGATAAGGACCGTAAATTATATTTTGAACTGCATTTTGAAAGCAAAGACGGGAAAGAGAATTTTACACTGTACCCTGATGTTATGAAAATTAATAAAGGTCAGCAAACACCTTCTGCAAACCCCGATAAAGAGCATTACTGGAACAGGGATATATTTGTGTATGTAACCGCCTGGCTGAAAGGCACAGGAAATGATACGGTTAATTTCCGCCCGGCGGAGATGAAGGTTGGGGACACCAGTTTTTATTCAGGCGGGCTGATTGTATTAAACAGGGTACTGATAAACCCGGAGGATAATAAACGCGTAAAATTGCCCGGCGATACTGCTATGGTGCTTGATATGACTGTGTTTGCGAAGGACGGGAAAACTTATTCCGTGAAACCGGAAATAACTTTTAATTTAAAAGACAACACTTTTACAAATATTCCCGACACAGTAATTTCACAAAGCCTGGTAGTACAGTTTAATAAAATTTCTGCACAGGATAACCATAAACTTGAAATTGGTATAAAAGAAGATAAAAGCATGGCAGATCTTCTTACTGCCAAAGTGTATGAATTTCCATTTATTGGCATTGTATGGATTGGCGTTATCATTATGGTTACAGGCATTTTATTAAGCATGGTGCAGCGCGTGAAAAAAAATAAATTATCTGCGGTGTGATATATTTTTTTATGAATCCTCAGCATAATGCAATGCTGCCCTGCTGCCCTCTAAAAAATCCCACAATTATTTTGTGCAATAAAAAATCAGTTCCTCTGCTTTTAATCCATACCTGAACCGTTCATTGTGGCTGAACCCGGAAGTATAATCAATTACATCCACTTTAAAACCTGCATCGGTAAGGCGCGTAATATAATCCCTGCCATAGATGCGTACATGATCGGGCTGGCCAAATAGTTCCTCCTGTTTTTTTGGGTCATTGATTGTTGGGTACTCAAAAGTGCTTTCCATATTTTTATTCATGGGCACGTTGATGATGGCCCATGCCCCGGGCTTTAATACACGGAACATTTCACGCATGGCTTTTGCGTCATCAGGAATATGCTCGAGCACATGGCTGCAGATAAGCGCATCAAAGGTTTCATCGGCATAAGTGAGCGCTGTAACATCCATCTCCTTTGTTTTTGCGCCGTAATCATAATCGCCGGGGTTTAGGTCAATGGGATGATAATCAATATTTGAAAGCGCAGAAAATTTTTGATAATATAATTTTTCAGGTGCCATGTGAAGCAGTTTAATTTGTTTTGTAAATATTTCACCCCGCTCTTTTAAAAAAAGCCAAACTGCCCTGTGCCTTTCAAGCGATCCGCATTTTATACATTTTGCGTTAGGCCTTTTTTGCAGTCCTGCCGGTAAAAAAGTAATATATTTTCCGCCACAGCAGGGGCATTCTACATCATTACCTTTAAGGGCTGCACGCAGAAATTTATTCTTTAACATTTTCGGGTGCAGCGCAATTTTTATTTTCCTTATAATCCTGGTTGATTTCATCCTTTTATTTTTGCAGGAATGATTGAAAATAGAAAGATTTTTGGTAAAAACAATTTGCAGGTAAATAAAACAGGAAAAAAGTTTAGGCCCGGTTTTATCTATTTGTAGTTAAGTTTAAATATTATTGCTGAAATTAACCTGCAGTTCATGCATTTTGTTTTCATAATTTTTGTTGGCTGGTTAGTAAGCTTTCTGGGGCAGTTGCCGCTGGGCACAATGAGCATTACATCTACGCAGATAGCGGTGGAAGAAAATTTCAGGAATGCCTGGCGATATACTTTTGGCGTAGCTATTGTGGAAGTTATTTACCTGCGTATTACTTTATCAGGAGTTGACTGGATTATACAGCACCCTTTTTTTTATAAAACGCTTGGCTGGCTTACTGTTGTATTTTTTGCAGCACTGGCTGTATTAAGCTTTATGTCAGTAAAAAAAGATGCGCCTGAGAAAAAAGCATTACTGCTCAATAATAAACTTGACCGTTTTCTCCTGGGTTCCAGCATGAGTGCGCTTAACCCGGCACAGATTGCTTTCTGGTTTGTATGGAGTTCCTATTTACTGAGCATACAGGTACTTCATTCTGATGTTACTGAATTTAATTTGTTTACCCTGGGCTGCGGTATGGGAACTGTTGCAGGGCTTGCTTTATATATTTATGGCGGATATAAACTGATTACCAAAATGGGCACAAGCAATAAAACACTTAATACAATTATCGGGGTGATTTTTCTTATTGCTGCTGTGGCACAATTATACAGGATGATATTTCTGCCGCAATCATAATCAGTCAACAATAAAAAGTGTGCAGCCATTTTTCGAATGCGAGCAATGCGCATCGCTGTTGTCTCCAACAGTGTACATCATACCTTTCTGCAGCATAAATTTTCTCCCGTCTTTTAATTCCGTTTCCATTTCACCCTCTGCGCAGAAAATAATATGGCCTTTTGAGCACCAGTGATCTGCCAGATAACCCGCAGAATAAATAACCAGACGGATACGTATATCATCCCTGAACACAGTTTTCCATTCTGCAGAACCGGTAATGCCTTTATAAATAACCGGCTGGATATTTTTCCAGTCTGTTATAGAAAACGGGAATGAAGGTAAATTCATGTTTAAATCCTTATTAAATATTTTGTGTTACTCCATTTCTTCCGCCCATTTATCACGTTCATCAGGTGCAAATTTCCAGGGCGCAAAATTATTTTCGGTATTGCTGAACATACTGTTCCATTCCTGCGGGGCGCTGCTTTCTTCCATAATCAGATAGCGGCGCAGTTGCACAATAATATCCAAAGGTGAAATGCTTACCGGACATTCTTCCACGCAGGCATTGCAGGTGGTGCAGGCGCGAAGCTCCTCTTCGGTTATATAATCGCGCAGCAAAGTTTTACCATCATCTGTAAATTGTTTGTTTGTATTAATGTTGCGGCCAATATCTTCCGCACGGTCGCGTGTGGACATCATAATTTTTCTCGGGCTTAATAATTTGCCGGTAGTGGTGGCGGGGCAGGCCGCAGAGCATCTGCCACATTCCGTGCAACTGTATGCATCCATTATATTTTTCCAGCTTAAATCAAACACGTCTTTGGCGCCGAATTTTTTTACATGTTCCTGCACGGCATCACCTGTTGGCGCAAGCTCCGGCTGCATAGCATACAAAACTTCTTTTTGAATCTCAGGCATGTTTTTCATTTTTCCTTCAGGCTGCAGCCTTGCATAATACGCATTGGGGAATGCAAGGATGATATGCAGGTGCTTTGAATAAGGGAGATAATTAAGGAAAGCAAAAATACCAATGATGTGCAGCCACCAGCAACCTGTTTCAATTATTTCCAGTGTCTGTGGATTGGTGTTTTGAAACAAGGGGTGCAGCATGGAAGAAAAGAAAAAGTCTTGGGATGTATCGGTTGCATTCATGGTAAGGAACAAACACATTAATATGATTTCTGTGATAAGGATATAGTTGGCATCGCTGCGCGGCCACCCGTTCAAATCCTTGCTGATAAAACGTTTCAGCTTTAATATATTCCTTCTTATTAAAAAAATGATGCAAACGGTGAGTACGCCCACCGCTAAAAATTCAAAGCCGTTTATTAACCAGTTGTATAACGGGCCCAATGGTTTTTGAAATAAACGGTGTATGCCAAAAATGCCGTCGAGTATAATTTCCAGCACTTCAATATTGATGATGATGAAGCCTGCATAAATTACAAAATGCATAACAGCTACAAGCGGGTTACGGAACATTTTCTTTTGCCCGAATGCAAGCAGCAGAAGATTGCGCCAGCGCTGTGGTTTGTTGTCAGAAAAACCCTCCTCACGGCCCAGGAAAATATTCCTTCTTATCTCTTTTATTTTTTTAGTGAAAATGAAAACAGAAAAAACCACAAGGATAATAAACAATATTTGCGGTATGATTTGCATTGGGGAAACAGTTTAATTGTTTAATGCCGGTTGCACAAAAAGCTGAATAATGATATGCAGTATCCAGATAGTTACCGGGATGCGGCGCAACGAAGCACAACCAGGGCATAAAAGCCGTGAACAAAAATATTTTAACCGCTAAGATAAAGTTTTGCCGCTATGCAAACTAAGTTTGTGAATGTTTTACATTTGAACAGGATTTGTGATTAAACTTTTTACTGATGAAAGACAAAAGAAATATACTGAGTAAAGAAGTAGCTGCAAAAAAAATAGAACGTATGGCGCTGGAAGTGGCTGAAAACCTGAGCGGTGACAATACGCCGCTTGTGCTGATCGGCATTAAACCGCATGGTATGGTGATTGCTGAAAAGACCGGGGCTTTACTGAAGCCATATATAAGCGGGGGGATAAAAATTATTTCTGTTTCTTTTGACAAAGAGGATCCGCGGGAAATTATACTAAGTGAGGAAATTGATTTTAACGGGAAAAATATTTTGTTGATTGATGACGTATGCAACAGCGGCAAAACTTTGCTGTATGCCCTGAAACCTTTACTGGGCTTTTATCCCAAACGGATACAAACAATGGTGCTTATTGAAAGGATGCATAAACTTTTCCCGGTGAAAACAGATTATGTGGGGTCATCACTTGCCACCACGCTGCAGGATTTTATTTATGTGGAAGCAGAAGGCGATGAAATTACGGGTGCTTTTATATTAATGTGATCTTTATTATTTCATAATTAAAAATTCAATCTTTTTTTCAATACCTGCCATAACTGTATTGCATCCGGTGTAAGGTTGAAGGCAAAAATACCAGCTACCATTAAAACGGAAAAGACAAGGCTGCGCAGTAAAATCCCCGTCCAGCCTGCGACAGCATTAAATAATAAATATGCCGCGAAAAAAGCAAGCACACCCAGTACAATTGAATACAGGGTTTTTAATGTAAATGGCTGCATATTGAATTTGCGCCTGATAAATTCAAAACGAATAAAATTATATACAGTAAGGGAAATGAGTTCCGCATAAGCGGAACCGATGATGCCATAAGTTTTTACAAAATAATAGGCAAGCGGTATGCGGATGGCCAGCATAACTACACCGCTGAAAAATTCAAATTTCCATTTATTGGATGTGCCGATGATAGTTCCGTTTACCCCGGTGCCTGCATCAATAATTCTTGTAATGCCAATAATAAATATTGCCTGGATACCCGCTGAATAAGCACCCTGTATATTTATTGCTTTCATTCCCTCTTCAGCATTCAGCCATATATTTCCAAAAACAAATATGGCCAGCAGCAGCATGTTTATACAGCTCCTGGCATAAATGCGGTTTATTTCCGCAAAATTTTTTTCTTTCCATTCGCGCACCAGTATCCCCGTAGAAATGGATTGTATGCCGCGCTGGGGCACCTGTATAAGCGTGGCCACATATTGTGCAAATGTATATACGCCGGTAAGCGTAAGGCCTTTTAAACTCGCAATCAGAATGCCGTCAATGGTCTGGCCGATTGTAGTAATGCAGATGCCGCCAAAAATGAGCGCCTGCATCCCGCGCATTTTTTTTCTGAATTTTTTTGAAACGCGGCTGGTGGTAAATGTAAAATGAAGCCGCCCAGTGCGTGAAAGATATACAAGAAGTATAACTGCAATAATTAAATACAGCGATGAGAACAGCCACATAAAATGTTCAAAACTAATGAGCTTAAAATAATAAAGCAGGATGAAAACGGATGTGACGATGCGCAGCGCTGTTTCTTTTAAAAAATTTGACAGCACCGTTTTATGCAAAACCCAGGCATAAGCTTCGAGTATGGAAAAAAAGAGCATCCCAAATGCAAAAGGGAAAACCCAGTGGTAATAATCAACAAACAATACAGAGCGCTCAGAAAATTTTCTTACTACCAGCGGCTCAAACACAATCCCCGCAATAGTTACAAGCACAAACCCGGCGAGGGAAATAATTAAAGTGCGGGCAAGCAGGTCGTTGTTTTTATCTTCCAGGTTGTCTTTGTAATAAGGATAAAATTTATACAGCACGGGAATGGCGCCCAGGCTGGCGAGCACAAAAATATTTTGCCCCACATCAAAAAACAACCTTGTTAAGCCATACTGGTCGGCTGTGAAGGAACCATTTTTTACAAAAAAATACATATTGAATACGCCGATCAGTACGCCGATGTACACTAATATGCTTGAAGTGATTGCCTGCTTGCGGATACCTGCCATGCCCTATCCCCTGAAGGGGATTATTTTTTGAATTGTGAAATTAAGGTTTGGCCGGTAATTGTTTCAGTATGATGTAATAATTCTTTTCTATCCATGCAGGATTAAATGCCGGGGTGCTGCTGATGCTCTTCCATTTTTCAGCCGGATATAATCTTGCAGTTACATTATTATTCTGAATTGCCAGCTGCAGGTTAAAACCCGCTACGCAGCTATCCCAGCGGTAATAGAGTTTCTTTTTATCTGCAGAATAATGATACTGAAATCCGGGTATTTGAGTAGTGCGCAAATACTGGTCAAACACTTTGCTGAAATCAATCCCTGCATTTTTACTTATATAATTTTCTATTTGCTGCGTGGTAACTGTTTGATGATAAAAGGTGGAAGTTAATCCGCGTAATATATTTCTGAACTTATCATCATCATTTATACTGTGCCGTATCA
This sequence comes from Chitinophagales bacterium, assembly GCA_038207175.1. GTDB lineage: Bacteria > Bacteroidota > Bacteroidia > Chitinophagales > Chitinophagaceae > JBBRAD01. Next base: position 3,649 of record JBBRAD010000025.1, on the reverse strand, counting down.
GTTGCAGCATATTTCCGCCTTTGTAATATTCATCACCACTGCCTTCTTTGTTAACGCCGTAGGGGCCAATGACGGGCTCATCATTTTTTATTCTTTTCCTTATGCCGTAGTTGTATTCATTACCCGCTTCTTTTCCAAAAAGCCATTCTGTATAAAGTGTTTCACTAAAGTTGGCAAAACTTTCATGCACCCACATATCGGCCAGGTCTTTTGTAGTGATGTTGTTACCAAACCATTCATGCGCACTCTCATGCACGATGATAAAATCCCATTTCAATCCCCATCCGCTTGCTGATAAGTCCATTCCGTGATAACCGTTCTGGTAGCCGTTTCCATAGGCAACAGCGCTTTGGTGTTCCATTCCCAAATGCGGGGCTTCTACCAGTTTATAACCGTCTTCATAAAAAGGGTAGGGGCCAAACCAGTGTTCAAAACAACGCAGCATGGGCTTTACCTGTTCAAATTCTTTTTTTGCTTTATCAAGATTATAATCAAGCACCCAGTAGTTCAAATCGAGTGTGCCTTTTTCTCCATGCAGTGTATCGCTGAAATTTACATACTTACCGATGTATGGAATGATGTTGTAATTGTTGATAGGATTTTTTACTTCCCATTTCCATGTGGTTGTTCCATCATTGTTTTTTTGTTTTGATGCAAGCCTTCCATTTGCAACTGCAACCAATGTATCAGGAACAATGATTGAAAGTGAAGCGCCATTATCGGGTTCATCGCTTTGATGGTCTTTGCACGGGTACCAAACACTTGCACCCAAACCCTGGCAGGCAACGCTCATCCATGGCCTGCCCATTGCATCTTTTTTCCATATCCAGCCGCCATCCCAGGGCGGATTGATGGCTTCGCGGGGAGTGCCGTGGTAATAGATGGTGATGCTATCAATTTTATTTCCCAAACTATATGATGCATCAAATTCAATTAGCACGACATTCATATCTTGGTGAAATAATAGTTTACGCATTTGGATAACATCTGAATACTTAGGCCAATGAACTGGTCCAATAATTAAAAATTCATTTTTTATGATACTGTCAATAATTAATGGTTGTTGTAAATCAATTTGCATTAGCAAAGGCTTAGAATTTGCGAAAGCTTTCAGCAGCATCATTTCTGTTGATTCATTATCGGAAACTTTAAAACTTATTTTATTTTTTCCTTTTATTGTTTTAGTTACATAATCCGGTTTCACCTCAATGTCATATCTCAACACATCCCACCAGGTTCTGTTTGCGTTAAGCGAACCACGCAAAGTATCTGCATGGGTAAAGGTTTCTTTTTTTACACCTAACTGCGCATGGGAGTATGCATGTGAGCAGAGAAAAGCAACGACTAAAATTTTTATTCCTTTCATGATTTAAAAATAGGATATTCGGGGAGAATGAAATGGAAGAAATATATAAAAGGTTTTTTCGCCTCACCCTCGTTCCCCCTTCTTGCGGAGAGGGAGGCGCAAATCCGGCAGTTTGATTTTTCTTTTGTAAAAGCGGTTGGTCGGTTGAATAAAAATCTTCAGTACAAGTGTGCGACGCAACGGAAGCCTCATTTATATTCTGAAGTCGGGTACATAAAAAAAATAATTCTTTTCCTCTTCAGTATTTATTTTTTATCGTGCAGTGAAAACACTGACAGCGGTAAAAAAGTTTTTTACTACAATGAAACGTCGGGTGTGGCCACGCTTGACCCGGCATTTGCAAAAAGCCAGAGCGTGATGTGGGTGGATCACCAGTTGTATAATACCCTGGTGGAAGTGGACAGTAATTTGAATGTTGTGCCATCGCTTGCCAAAAGCTGGGATATAAGCGCAGACAGGCTTTTATACACGTTTCATTTGCGCACCAATGTGTATTTCCAGGACAATGATGCGTTTGCACATGGAAAGGGGAGAAGGCTTGTTGCGGATGATATGGTGTACAGTTTTTCACGCATCATGGATAAAAGTACGGCGAGCAGCGGCGCATGGATATTTAATAACCGCATTGATAGCGTGAATGGATTTGCCGCGCTGAATGACTCTACGCTTGAATTAAAATTAATCCGTCCTTTTCATCCCATACTTGGCATACTAAGCATGCAGTACTGTAGCATTATTGCAAAAGAGGCTGTTGATAAATACGGGAAAGATTTCCGCAGCCATCCCTGCGGCAGCGGCCCTTTTCAATTAAAATACTGGGATGAAGGGCAGGCATTGATACTCGAAAAAAATGATCATTACTGGGAGCATGATGATGCGGGAAAACGCCTGCCTTACTTAGATGCAGTGAAAATAAGTTTTGCTGATAATAAAGCAACAGAGTTTTTGGAATTCAGGCAGGGAAATTTGAGTTTTATAAATGATATTGATCCTTCGTTTAAAGATGAAGTGCTTACAAAAAACGGCGAACTGCGCAGTGAATGGAACGGCAAATTGGTTTTGCAGAAACATGCTTATCTAAACACAGAATATTTTGGGATTCTTGCTGACACGAATAATACGCTTGTAAAAAATTCACCGCTGAAATTAAAAGCGGTGCGGCAGGCTATCAATTATGCCATCAACAAAAAACAGTTGATGATGTATGTACGCAACTCTATTGGTACTGCTGCAGAAGCGGGAATGGTGCCCGCAGGTTTGCCTTCACAAAATGAAAGGTATGTAAAAGGGTACAGCTACAACCCTGATACAGCAAGGTTTTTACTGAAACAGGCAAATGTTGATGTGGCAAATTTTCCTGTGATAAAATTGCTCACCATTCCTGTATATGCTGATATTGCAAGCTTTGCCGCAAAACAAATGGAAGACATTGGCATTAAAGTGCAGGTGGAAGTGATACAGAAAAGTTTGCTGCTTCAGCAAACGGCAAAACAGGAAGCAATTTTTTTTCGCGGAAGCTGGATTGCAGATTATCCTGATGCGGAAAATTATATGGCGATGTTTTACAGCAAAAACCCGTCGCCGCCAAATTATACGCGTTACAATAACCCCGCTTTTGATATTTTATATGAAAAATCTTTAGAAGAAACAAATGATTCGCTGCGGTATATTTTGTACAGGCAAATGGACCAGGTGGTAATGAATGATGCACCGGTTGTTCCTGTTTGGTATGATGAAGTGATTCACCTGGTAAACAATAATGTAAAAGGATTTACAGCCAATGCGCTGAATTTACTTGAACTGCGGAAGGTGGATATTGTAAAATGAGTAATTGAATTTTTTATGACCCCAGCATTTCTGCCCGACTGATATTTATTTTTTCTTTTGTGGTCAGGCGGGGTTTTTCATAGCATCGGTTGTTGCGTCGCACTCTTCGACTTTCTGTTCAATGGCGAACAAATTTTTTTATAAAATACTTTTACAAAACTCCCCGTTCTCCTGAGCAGATCCTGTAATATGTTTCATGGAGTTGCTGCAGGATATAAATTTAATGCTGCGATGCCTTCTAACAATTCTGCGATGTCTACGAACGGTTTTGCGTTGCCTTCCGATGATTCTGCGTGCTGTGCAAGGCCCTGGTTTTTGCCTTCGCGTGCTGCGTTGTTCACTCCCATGCCCATGTGCTGCTCTTCGGGTAATTCTGCGTGCTGCGCAAGGGCCATGGTTTTTGCCTTCGCGTGCTGCGTTGTTCACTCCCATGCCCATGTGCTGCTCTTCCGGTTA
>JBBRAD010000024.1:0-70157 GCA_038207175.1 Chitinophagales bacterium | reverse complement strand
TGGCTCACTGATTTTAAAAGTGTTACTACAACGGCAGCACGCTATCAGAATTTATCTATCAATCAAACCAAACTTAGCGGCCAGTGTGGCAGGTTAAAATGTTGCCTTAATTATGAACTGGATACTTACCTTGATGCCTTGCAACATTTTCCTGAAAACGCAGATATTTTGCAGACAGCCAAAGGCGCCGCCACATTAATTAAAAAAGATATTTTTAAAAACCTGATGTGGTATATTTTGCCGGAAAGCAATAAACAATACCCGCTTACAATACTGCGTGTAAAGGAAATAAGACAATTAAATGCACGCGGTGAAAAAGTAGATGACCTGCAGCCGGTAGAAATTGTGGGTGGCAAGCAAACAGAAAAGGAGCCGGTATTTGCAGATGTAGTGGGACAAATAAGTTTGCGCAGCCTTGAGAAAAGCAGTAGGAGGAGAAGGGATCGCGATGAGCAGCAAAACAGGAACCAGGGAAATAACCGCAGGCCGCCGCAAGGAAACCAACCACAAAGACCGCCGCAAAACAGGCCGCCACAGCAAAGACCGCCGCTTCCCCCGCAGGATAAGAAATAGTTTTGGTAAAAAGTACTGAAAAGAAATATTTCCTGGTTATTTCAGTTTTTTATTGTTTTTGTGCCGCTCCGCATCACGGGTATTTTTTTTATCAAAGTTTTTTTGAAGCGCATCAGTTAAATCCACGCCTGTTTGATTGGCAAGGGAAATCAGCACCCAAAGCACATCAGCCATTTCATCAGCAAGATTTTTTTCATTCTCCGTTTCCTTAAATGATTGTTCTCCATAAGTACGTACCATTATGCGCGACAGTTCGCCTACTTCTTCCATCAATATGCCAAGATTGGTAAGCTCGCTGAAATAGCGTACGCCGGTGGTTTTTATCCATTCATCTACTTGTTGCTGTGCATTTTTTATTGTTAGTTTCATGAAAGAAGATTTGTTATTTACATTTTAAAATACAGTGCAATTATCATATCATTACATTGTCACATTTGCATACCGGTATATCATTCCCTGTTCTTTGTATCCATTACAATTGTAACCGGCCCGTCATTCAGTAAACTTACTTTCATATCCGCGCCAAAAATGCCACAGTGGATTTTTTTACCAAGTTCTATCTCTAATTGCCGCATCATCTTTTCATATAATGGTATCGCAATTTCCGGCTTGCTCGCTTTTATATAAGATGGCCTGTTTCCTTTTTTTGTGGAGGCGTGCAATGTAAACTGGCTTACTAATAAGATACCGCCATCGATGTCTTTTACAGAAATATTCATTACGCCGGCTGCATCGTTAAAAATACGGAGGTTCACTACCTTAGCACTCAGCCATTCAATATCTTCACCGGTATCTGCATCCTCAATACCTAATAAAACCAGCAGGCCGTTTTGAATATAACCTGTAATTTTTTCATCCACCATAACTGAAGCACCTGAAACTCTTTGTATAACCGCTCTCATGTATGTTTATTAATTTTGAATAATGAAGATAGATATTACACCTGAAATTATTTTTCAAACTGCACGCAGCGGAGGTAAAGGCGGGCAGAATGTAAACAAGGTGGAAACGATGGTGGAAGGCCGCTGGCTGGTGGGTGCTTCATCATTAGTGAATGAAAGTCAAAAAATAACCATCACGCAAAAACTACAGAATAAAATTACGGCGGAAGGTTATTTACTTGTGAAATCGCAAACGGAAAGGTCGCAGTTGGGCAATAAGGAAGTTGTAATAAAAAAGATGAACCTGCTTGTATCCGAAGCACTGGTAAAAAAGAAATCGCGTATTGCAACCAAGCCTTCAAAAGCGGCAAAGGAAAAAAGGATTGAAGACAAAAAGCAAAAAACGTTTGTAAAAGAACACCGCAAAAAAATAAAACCGGGTGATTTGTAGCATCAACCGGTTTTATATTGCTTTAACCAACTCAATTTATAGTGCTTTTCCCTTCAGCTTGTTTAAGCTTGTTAGCAAAGCGGCCATTTGAAGATTTTTGTCTGCAATATCTTTTTCAAGTTTTTGTTTTTCATCTTCCACGTCTTTCAGCCTGCTGTTCTGTTTATTCAAATCTTTTGTAAGCGATAATATATTCTGTCTTGTTTTGTATTGCTCAAAATAATTGCTTTGCAAATAAACTGCAAAGTTTTTAAAATCATTCCATGTGCGGGTATCAGACTGAAGCGAAATAAAATTATTATACCCTTTACTTGCTGCAACGCAGATGGTAGTTGCATCAGGGCCTTTTTGTTTTTTTGTGTCCACTTTAAAATAATAATCGAGCGCCTGGCCTTCCATTGAATCTGCTACTACCCTTTTGAATTCCATAAACGGTAATTGCTTTTTAATGATAAAACCTGTTCCTTTCTCTATGTCCACATGCAGGCTGTCGAAATAATCTTTAATGGCATCTTTTACATCACCTTCAGGTATATCTGTTTCCATATATAATGCAGGGCGGTTAAGGCTGTCCACCATTATTTTACTTTCTGTTACCTGTGCATTTGAAAATTTTCCGGCGAATAAAAAAAGTAGGGCGAAAAAGAGTAGTTTTCTCATCAAGTTTGTTTTTAGTTTTTATAATTTAAAATTGATAGTACTTTTCAAACATCATGCCAATATGGATTAACAACTAAATAACCAAACAATGCACTGCACTGGCTGCAACACATTATTTTTGCTGAAACATCTGATGTATTGAGCAGTATTAAAAAATTAGCTGGGCAAACACTCTGGTATGGAGTAAGCAGCATTGCTGCACGGTTTATCGGATATTTAATTACGCCTTTACTAACTTATTCTTCTTACGTAAAAGTATCTGACTTCGGAAGGCAAAGTTTGCTCTATTCAGCAATACCGGTATTGAGTGTATTGTTTACATTCGGGTATGGCATAGAAACTGCATTTTTCAGGTTTTCATCCAGGGAAGAGTATAAAAAAAGTATTTTCAGCACTGCATTCCTCTGCTTGTTTTTTTCTACTGTTATTTTCTCTGTTATATTATGGTATAATCAAACTGCGTTAGCCGGGTTAGTAGGTTTATCAGATATTCCGCAGGTAATACAAATAACTATTTTTATAGTTGCTACGGATGCATTAAGCGCAATTCCTTTTGCAAGGTTAAGGCAGGAAGAAAGACCAAGAAAATATGCCTTTGTAAAAGTAAGCGGCATAATGCTAAACCTTTGCCTGGTATGGTTTTTTGTAAACTTCTGTCCCAATCAAATAAGTAAAAACCCCGGCAGTTGGGTAACCCTCGTCTTTGATATCAATAAAAGCCCGGTCATTTATATTGTATTGGCAAATCTTTGTCAGAATATCCTCACTTTATTATTGTTGGGAAAAGAAATTTCAATGGTGCATTTCAGGTTCAACATCACGCTTTGGAAAGAAATGATGGTATATGCGTTGCCATTGGTAATCGTTGGGTTGGGCGGGTTTTTAAATGAAGTTGGGGACCGGTTAATGCTGAAAGCATGGTTGCCGGGAACAGCGATATTTAAAGATGAGCAGGTAGGTATCTACAGCGCCTGCTATAAATTATCCCTTCTTATTACATTATTTGTCCAGGCTTTCAGGATGGGTGCAGAACCTTTCTTTTTTAAACAGGCGGAAGGCCAGGATCCCCAGCGGACTTATGCACGTGTTATGAAATTTTTTGTAATAGTGATTTCGGTAATGTTTCTTGCTGTAAGTTTATATATACCCGTATGGGAACTGATGATCGGGCCCAAATACAGGGTAGGGCTTTCTGTAGTGCCAATACTTTTACTGGCCAATATGTCTCTTGGCATCTATTATAATTTAAGTATATGGTTTAAGTTAACCAATAATACTATCACTGGAACATATATTACATTAATGGGTACAGCGATAACCATTATTATCAACTGGTTTTTTATTCCCCGGTTTGGCTATACTGCCAGTGCGTGGGCTACATTTTTCTGCTATACAGGCATGATGGTAATAAGCTTTACATGGGGGCAAAAAAAATATTATATCCCGTATGCCTGGAAAAAATTACTTGCCTATATTGTAATAGTTGTGTTTTTATTTTTTATACATAAGGCAATTACATCACTGTGGAACAATACCTGGATAAGCCTTTTTACTGCAACGTTTTTTATGTTTTTATACATTATGTTTTTACTCAAAATTGAAAAGAAAGAATTCCGGAACCTGCCGTATATAGCTAAGTATATCAAATAAAAATGAAGCTTAAATACCCTATAAAAAAAGACCGGCATCACTGCCGGCCTTTACTTACTAACCCATTAAATTCAGGCACTAAATTACAATAATGGGTTACATTTCAAAATTATTTTTTAAGCTTGTTGAAAACTTTTAGCTGATTTAGAAGCATGTCATTTATTTCCCGAAAGCAAAACTGCTTCTGAAAAACAAATCAGGGAAAAGGTTGTTATAGTGTTTTTAAATTAAATATTTTTAATAATATAATTTAAAATCAATTTATTATATATAAATTTTTATTTATAATTATAATTTTAGCCGCAAATATTTAAACAGAAAAATGTATTATTTTAAAAAGCCGGCTGCTTATGCGTGAAGAAAACTTAACCACAAACGCATATTATAATTTTGTAATGCAACAGAATTTTTTGCTTATATTGAAATTTAGCAGATTTCAGATTTAAAATGAAGATTACAATTTAATTTCTTCTTCATTAGCATCAAAATAATGTATTTCAGTAATATAATAATCGCTGTTTGGTTTAACAGTAATTTTTGTTTTAAATTTTCTTTTCCATTTCCACCGTATTGAAAATAAGCCTTTGGTCAGATGTGAATGCAGGATAGGGTGAACAAAGATGGTCAAATTTCTATGCTGATGGGTAATAAGATAATGGATCCTTTTTTCTATTTCATCTTCCAGCAAAAGAGTGGAAGTGATTTTTCCGGAGCCGCCGCAACTTGGGCAAATTTCTGATGTATTTATATTTACTTCGGGCCGCATACGCTGCCTGGTAATCTGCATTAACCCAAACTTTGAAACAGGCAAAACAGCGTGCTTTGCCCGGTCCGGCAGCATGAAATGATCCATTGCTTCCTGCAATTTCCGCTTATTATCAGGAAGCTTCATATCAATGAAATCAACAACTATAATACCGCCGATATCCCTCAGCCGGAGTTGCCTGGCTATTTCTTCTGCTGCCTCAAGATTTGTCTGCAGAGCGTTTTCCTCCTGATTATTGCTTACGCTTTTATAACCGCTGTTTACATCAATTACATGCAGCGCTTCGGTATGTTCAATAATAAGGTATGCCCCGCTGGGCAGGTTCACCGTTTTTCCAAATGATGATTTTACCTGTTTTGTAATACCAAACTGATCAAATATGGGGATTCCATTGTGGTAATGAGAAACAATATCCGTTTTATCCGGTGCTATCTTTTGTATATATGTGCGGGTATCGTTATAAATATTTTTATCATTGATGATAATACGGTTAAACTCTTCATTTAATAAATCACGCAGCATACTTGTCGTTTTATCCTGCTCGCTCATTACCTTAAACGGGGCTTCTGCCCCTTTCAGGTTCCTTTGTATATTTTTCCAGCTTTCAACCAGCAGCAATAAGTCTTCGTGCAGTTCCAGTGTATTTTTTCCTTCTGCAGCAGTGCGCACAATTACACCAAAATTTTTTGGTTTAATAGCATCTACAATTTTCTGGAGCCTTTTTCTTTCTTCTGAAGAGTGGATTTTTTTTGATACGGCAACAATGTCATTAAAGGGTGTAATTACTACGAACCTTCCCGGTAAAGAAATTTCGCAGCTTAAACGCGGGCCTTTTGCGGCAATGGGTTCTTTTAGTATCTGTACAAGAATATTGGGTTTGCCGCTTAATACTTCATTTATCTTACCTGTTTTAATAATTTCTGGTTCTGTATCAAACTTTGAAAAATCAGGGATGGTATCCGATCTATCGGCAATGGACAACTGGGTAAATTTAAGGATAGACCGTGCATAAGGGCTTAAGTCCGTATAATGAAGAAATGCATCTTTTTCAAAACCCACATCAATAAACGCCGCATTGAGTCCCGGAATTAGTTTTTTTACTTTTCCAAGAAAAAGATCACCCACGGCAAAACCTGCATCTGTTTTTTCATGATGGAGTTCTACCAGCTTTTTATCTTCCAGCAATGCAATTTCAACCCCGGCTGGTGCTGCGTTAATAATAAGTTCTTTATTCACAAAATGCAACTTTTAAATAAATGTTCTGTCCTGTTTAGTTTAAACAAAACAAAAAATAATAAATACACGACCTGCAACGTCATTCAACACTGTTCTGCCATTAAAGGTGAAGGAAAGGTAAAAGTTGCGGCAGAAAAAGGAATGGGAGTTAAGTTTATTCGCCAATACCGGCAAATTACTGTTACCGGTATTGGCAAGAATGCAATGAGAAACTATTTATTTTTCTTCTTATGACGGTTTTTTCTTAATCTTTTTTTACGCTTATGCGTAGCAATCTTATGTCGTTTTCTTTTTTTTCCACAAGGCATAATCTCTTAATTTTTTGTAGTGATGAATTATTTTATTGCAATGTTTTAATTTTATCTTCAATCTCTTTTTTGGCTTCAGGTATGCTTAAAAGGTTTTCTGCATTTCTGTACCATTTAACCGCATCTTCTTTATCTCCCTTTGCTTCAAAGCTTTCAGCCAGGTAAAAAGCTACTTCCACATTATCCGGTTCTTTTTTTATAACAGCAGAAAAATGCTCAATTGCTTTATCATACTGCCCGCTTTTTATATCACCCAATCCAAGAACTTTTTGAGCGTACATATTGTTTGAGTCCTTGTCCGCAACCTGCTTTATCGCCATTATACCCTGTATGGGGTTATCAGAAATACCCCCGAAAATATAACATGCCCCAATGCCTATTTTAGCCGAATCATTTGCAGGGTTTAGTTCCAGCATTTTTTCAAAAAGAGCTTTAGCCTGCGAAGCCAGCCAATTTCCCATAGCTGCATCATTAGTAGCCATCAGGCTGTCTAACAGAAATTGGGCTGCAAAAGTGAGGTTTTTTTCTGAATTTTCCAATTTCGCAGCTTCCCCTGCATAATAAGCGCCTAATTCGGTGTGGCGCATGGTATCGCCCCAGAATTTTGAAAGCTGGTTGTAAACGTTGATTTGCTGATCTTTTACATCTCCTCTTACCACACTGTTTTCCAGCATGGCAATGCGTGCAGACTGCCCGGCAGAAAGGCCGGCTTTTGCTTTTAAAATTAAATCCGAAGTAGTAACAATTGGGATGGTTTTATTACTGTCCATGCCTGCATTTAATGGCGCAACTGTTTTAGGGGGGATTGTATTTCCAAAAAAATAAAGGAGTACAAACAGCGCCAAAGCACCTGAAATAAGAATAACCTGTTGTTTTTTCACAAATGCAAATTAAGATACAAAGTTATTGCGGTTTATGCATTTGCTTTACTTCATTTACAAATTCTTTTGATGGCTTAAAGGCAGGAATATAATGCTCCGGTATTTTTACAGCAATATTTTTTTTGATGTTGCGCCCTATTTTGGCAGCCCTTTTTTTTGTAATAAAACTTCCAAAACCCCGTATATAAATATTCTCACCTTTTGAAATATTCTCTTTTATTTCTTTCAGCAGCGTTTCAACTGCTACCAGTACATCCACTTTTGGTATGCCGGTTTTCTCTGAAATATTATTAATAAGGTCTGACTTTCTCATATAGCTTTTTTATGCCGTTGGGCGTTCATCTGTCTAAAGTAAAACAAAACCGCAGTTTTTAAAAGAAAAACAAAACTTTTTTATAAGTATCTCCTAAAATGTTGCAATAATCATTTATTTTATGAACCCGGCCGCAGTATAAGCATTAAACATCCTTGCGTCGCACACTTGTACGCCTTTACCGCTGCGTGCTTTTTCAGTGTCCTGCAGGTTTACCCGGTAAAACGCAAACAGGTATGCTAAATTATGCCTGCAAAGTATCTCCGTGAATTTATTTTTTACCGCAAAAAAAAGATTTCTGCCGGTCCTTATTATAATCCACAAATTTGTATGCAATGAAATATAGCGCCATAACAAAAAAATTAATGCACTGGCATTTGCACGATAACAAAAGGCAAATGCCCTGGAAGGGAGAAAAAGATCCCTACAGGGTTTGGCTGAGTGAAATTATTCTGCAGCAAACCCGCGTAGAGCAGGGCCTGGGGTATTATCAGAACTTCATCCTTCATTATCCAACTATCACTTCGCTCGCAAAAGCAAAAGACATTGAAGTATTTAAACTATGGGAAGGCCTCGGCTATTACAACCGTTGTAAAAACCTGCTGTTCACGGCAAGGCTCATCGCTCAAAAATATAACGGGGTATTTCCACAAGACTACAAAACCATACTGTCCCTTAAAGGCGTAGGGCCTTATACCGCTGCGGCCATTTCTTCCTTCTGTTTTAATCTGCCTTTTGCCGTTGTGGATGGAAATGTTTTAAGGGTTTTGTCAAGGGTAGCAGGAATTGATACACCTGTTGACGGCAGTAAAGGGAAAAATATACTTGGGGAGTTTGCAGATAAAATACTTGACAAAAAAAATCCCGGTGGTTTTAACCAGGCTATTATGGATTTTGGGGCCGTTGTTTGCAAACCCGCCGTACCGCTGTGCAGTCATTGTGTATTAAAAAAAATCTGTTCGGCCTATAATTCCGGTAGGGTAAATCAATTGCCGGTTAAAGAAAAAATATTGCAAAAAAAAACCAGGTGGTTTACTTATTTCATTTTTGAAAAAGGCGAAAAAACCCTCGTTTATAAAAGAACCGCAAAAGACATCTGGCAAAACCTGTATGAATTTTATCTGCTGGAAACAGGGGCTAACCCACGATGGGATATAGCTTCGGTTACTAACTGGTGCAGCCGGTTAAACATTAAACCTGAAAGCATTTCAGGTATAACAGCAGTTACGCCGCAGCAATTAACACATCAGCTTATCAAAGGCTGTTTTATCAGCATTCATTTGCGCAAACTGCCCAAAATACTTGATAAAGCCGGGGCAGAATGGGTAAATAAAACTGCTCTTAAAAAGCTGCCATTTCCAAAATTCATCAATCAGTATCCCGGTTTTAAAAGTTAATTATCAACATTTTTTTCTTAGTACAAAAACGTATAATGCTGTTTCTTCTTTTTTTTATTTAATTTTATTACGGCTATTTAAAGGAAAATATTTTTAAAGACGGTATAAAATTAATTGTATGAGAGGTGTAAACAGAGTAATGCTTATAGGCAACCTTGGAAAAGATCCCGATGTTCAATATCTTGAAGGAAATATTGGTGTTGCAAAATTTCCGCTTGCAACCACCGAAACCTATAAAGACAGGTCAGGCAAACTTATTTCACAAACTGAGTGGCATACCGTGGTACTCTGGCGGGGTCTTGCTGAACTTGCACAGAAATACCTGCACAAAGGCAGCCTTATTTATGTGGAAGGAAGGCTGCGCACACGCAGTTGGGAAGATAAAGAAGGAAATAAAAAATTTGCTACCGAAATTGTGGGAGATAATTTAATTATGCTGGATAAAAGAACTGATGGCCATGGGGCGCCGTATCCCCCTGCCCCATCTTCCCCGGCTGATTCTGCAGAAGGCTTTAACGGTGATTTGCCCCCAATTGCAGAACCTCCTGAGGGGCTACCTTATTAAAACACCATATAAATTATTTTTGCACCATCGTTAAGCGGCACGCCTTAAAACGTGCCGCTGTAATTAAAGATTGTTAATCAAAAAACCTCAAGTTGGAAAACCCCATATTACAGGATGCATCATTTATACATACTGTATTTATTGCAGCATTAAATCCAGAAAGCACAACCGTACTCGTTGTTTTACTGCTTGCAATGATTCTGGTTTCCTGTATTGTTTCGGGCGCAGAAGTAGCTTTTTTTTCCCTCACCTACAAGGATATTAATCTTATAAAAACAAAACAGCAGCACTCTTACAAACGTGTTATTGATTTGCTTGAAAACCCAAAACTGCTGCTTGCTTCCCTTTTAATTGCCAATACTTTTGCAAATATTGCCATCATTATTATTTCAAATATTATACTGGACAATGCGCTTGAGTTTGAAAAAATGAACCTGCCCTGGCTCGATTTTGTGATTAAGGTAATACTCGTTACTTCATTGCTGCTCTTGTTTTGTGAAATGATACCAAAAATATATGCAAGGCAAAACAACATAAGGTTTGCAACAGATACGGGTATTATGGTAGAGGCAGTATATTATCTCTGCAGCCGTGCCGGCAGCTGGTTGATAAAATATACCGATATCATTGAAAAGAAAATGGCGCGCAGCAATAAAAGCCTCTACAATCTTGACGAACTGGATAATGCAATAGACCTTACCACAAGCAGCGCCGCATCTGAAAAAGAAAAAAACATACTTAAGGGCATTGTAAAATTTGGTAACATTACGGTAAAGCAGGTAATGCGTTCCAGGCTTGATGTAAGCGGCGTTGACTATAAAACATCATTCAGCGATTTAATTAAAAAAGTAGAAGATTTACATTACAGCAGGCTTCCCGTTTATAAAGACGACCTGGATGAAATAGCCGGCATCATTCACACAAAAGACATACTTCCTTATATTGACGCGGCGCAGGAATTTGACTGGCATTCACTTATACGGCAGCCTTTTTTTGTACATGAAAATAAAATGATTGAAGACCTTTTAAAAGAGTTTCAAAACAGGCATATACATTTTGCAGTGGTGGTGGATGAGTTTGGCGGCACCAGCGGCATTATTACACTTGAAGACATTATGGAAGAAATTATTGGCGATATCAGGGATGAATTTGATGAAGAAGAAACAGGCTTTAAAAAAATTGATGAGAACAACTATATTTTTGAGGGCCGCACCATGATAAACGATGTGTGCAAACTGATGGAATTACCCGCCGATACTTTTGATAACATAAAAGGGGAAAGTGATTCACTCGCCGGCCTTGTGCTTGAAATTTCCGGCGAAATACCAAAACAAAACCAGGTGCTGCATTCCGGTAACTTTAACTTTACAGCGCTTGAAGTGGAAAAAAATCGTGTACAGAAAATAAAAATTTCCATTCAGCCCAAAAGCGGGCAAAAATAAAAATATGTTTAATAAAATTTCAGCCTTAAGCAGGCTTTTAATGCGCACTAAATTCTACAAAAAATATTTTTACTGTTCGTTGCTTGTTCTTTGCTGTTTAATATTTACCTGCTGCAACAGCACCTATGTGCAAAAACCAACCGGCTATTTCAATATTGATTTCCCCGAAAAACAGTACAAAGTATTTGATCAGCCCGGCTATCCTTACACTTTTGAATATCCCGTGTATGCCAATGTGGTAAAGGACAGCAGCTTCTTTGGCGATGCCACCGAAAACCCCTGGTGGATAAATATAAATTTTCCTCAGTTTAACGGGACCATTTATATAAGTTACAAAATCATCGGCCAGTACAAGCTGGAAAAATTACTTAACGACGCTTTCAACCTCACCAACAAACATTCCGAAAAAGCAAACTCAATTGATGATTCATTGATTGCAACTGCGAATAATATTCACGGCATGTTTTTTAAAGTAGGTGGCGAAGTTGCCACTGCCAGCCAGTTTTTTTTAACTGACTCCACAAAAAATTTCCTTCGCGGCGCCCTGTATTTTAACGCCACACCCAACCAGGATTCGCTGCAGCCCGTAAATGATTTTTTGCTGCAGGATATGAAACACCTCATCAATACTTTCAGGTGGAAATAAAATTTAAGAATGATGTACCCGGCTGTTGAACAAATAGCATCGCCTGTTGCATCGCACTCTTGTACGTTCTAAACAATTTTGAGCAAAGTGCATTAACCTAACAAGTACAAATACTTTTTGTTTACAGATGTAATTTTCAAACCCGCAAAGCATTTGTTTTTTCTTCCCACTTTGTTAGGTTTACACCCTTCACAATCAGCCATAAACAAAACGATAGTTCTGCTATAAAGGAGGGAAACAAAATCGCAGGGAATAATTTATCTGCTAATACAGGGTCAAGAATCTGTGAAAAACTATTTATCAAATAACATATACCGGCAATTTGCATCAGCACTCCGATAGCCTTAGGTAAATAGCCCGATTTGAAAATTAAATATCCTTCGAGAAGGCATACGAAGCCGAAAAAAATAAGACCAACTCCAAAGCCGTAGCTATCCATACGAATAGCAACGTAAGAGAGTGCCTGCAATTGTTGCGGGTTAAATGCTTTCAGGTAATCTGCATTTCCTGAGAGAAATAATGGCGTAAGAAGATTCAATTTATATGTTACCAGAACTGCGGTCTGTATCAAATTAAACAGCAAGACAAGCAAGGCAAGATTTTTATTCACGGGTCTCAGCAAAATAAAAATCACAAGCATTACTGGTATATCACAAACATGCATTATTAAATCGCTTGCAATACCACTGCGCCACAGCAATTGATTAGCGATAATATTATTGGCTGTAGCTGCTGCATCTCCTGATACAATTAGTTTGCCTCTTACAAAAATTTCACCGAACATACCGGTAATGATGATAAGCAAGTACAGCAAGCCGCCTGCTCTTGCAATTTTATTGATGGAGCTGGTCATTGGGAAAATTTATATGAAAATAAAATTTATTACTGGTTTGATGTTGTTTGAGTTTAAAAGAGCTGTTTTTTTTGTTCCCTTAATCATCAACCAAAAATCAAAGGAAGTTCTCCTATAAAATAAGTTGGAAAAATAAATTTTGAAACAGATGACAGAGAATTCGGAAATAATATAAATGTGGCACTGCTTATCATATAGCCAAGGCCGTTAATCAACAGCAATATCCCAAATATCCGTGGAATAAATCCTGACCTGTAAACCAGCAGTCCCAATGGTATCAGCCAAAGGCCCCAGTGAAATGTTATTAATTGGCCGATATAATCACTGATTTTTAAAAGCGTTGCTGCAATATCCTGTACTTGCTCAATTGAAAATGATTTCAACAAATTACCTTTAAAAATTTGCAGGGCTACTATTCCCAATGAGTCTGCGATAAAAGAAACAGGTATGGCAACAATTACCAATCCCGCCATCAACTTTGCCTAGAATTCATTTACTTGTTTAAACAACCGGTAAAGCAGTAAAACAATAGTAACAAAAAGTGTATTGATAATAAGATCACTGGCTATGCTTGTACGAAATAAAAATTCATTGGTCAACATGTTTTTGGCTGTAGCTAATATATCATTTGCCACAATAATTTTGGGCGACACAATCATAACGCTATAGATGCCTCCAACTGCCAAAAGGAAATACAATAAGCCTGTAACCCTTGCAGTTTTTTTCAGGGATGTAGTTTTTTCTTCCATGTTAGTTGGGTTTATTATTTATCTGCCTGTTTGTTTACCTGTTGCAGGCAAGCAAACAGGTTCTTCGCTTTCTGCAATTTTATTTAAATGCCCCGGGATTTAAAATTGTCTGCAAATTTTTGGGGGATGTAGTGAAATAATCATTAAAAAAAAGATCATCAATATTACAAACACAATTAAACCCAGAAGGATAAGAATTTGCACCCATGATGTTTTTTGACTTGCCTTTTTTTTTGTTGCATCACAAATTTCACCTGCACAGTATTGGGCTTTCTTTTTGTAAAATAAACCATACACCAAGCAGCCCAAACAAATACCAAATGCTGATTCAAAAAATAAAAAGACCAGGCAAACCAGGCAGGTAACACCTGTGATAATGCTGTATGAATTTAATACTACTAAAAGAATAAACATCATGCCCGCTAAAACGATACCTATTTTCCATGCAAATTTTTTTTGCGGCGCACCAACGTATTCGGGAACCTGCCTGCTAACGATCAGGCGACCGATTATTAATGTTGGTGAAAACTTTGGGTTAATAAACACACGAATTACCAGGTCAGTAAGAAAAATAATAATCACATACTTGATCAATAAAAAATTCCCTTTAAACAGGATCAGCATTAAAGAGATGAACATAAATACAAACAGTATTCCTGCTGATGCTCTTATTTCCCGTTCATTTAAAATTGGAATAGTATAGCTCTCCACGTGTTCTCCAAATTTTATCGTTTTATTTCTCTTTTTCATTTTGTTTTTTATAAAATGGATGCCTGAACATCCTTCGTTTTACCCATGAGAGTTATTGCTTTCAGTTGTGTTAATTTTTTTATCAACTTAGCAAGTTTCAACAACCGCAAAAAAGAAGTACAGTCAGAGCAATTGAAATTGAAAGAAAGATCTGTTTCATAATTGTATTTTTATTTAAAATAATTTACTGACACAAGAATAATTAATTATTGAAAGCAGGAAAGCCGCCGTCAATAAACAGCAGGTTATGGTAAATAAACAATACAATTATGTCAATGAAAGAAACGGCATAATAATAAAAAGTGAGAAGTGATATTGTGTGGATGTGTTTTTTTGTGAGCCGGGTTTTAGTTTTTTATGGTATTGGCGGTTGCGTCTCACTCTTGTACGTTCTGTTCGTTATTCTGCAATAATAAAATGTTGCTGCTGTCAATGCAAACAATTTATTACTATGTAACGCTTTTCATTTTTTTTCATTGACTTTCTCCTGTGGTTCGTTTACCACGAACTCAATTCTATAGATTGAAAAATTAATAGGGAAAGTTTTACCGATATGTATTGTCTGAACTGAAACGTGAAAAAATCTATTGATATAAAACGGGTTAAATTTTATTTATGGCTTGCCCTTGGTTGGTTTGTGATTGGCGTGCTGACAATGGTGGGAAGTTATTCCGATAAATTTTTCACTGTCGTGTTAAATATTCTTTGGGCAGTTGTTTTTATTACTGCGCTCAATTTTATACTTTTTGAATATACCATTCCATTTGTACTGAAGAAAAGAAATGCAATTATTTACAATATATTGCTCGGAATTCTGCTCTTATTTGTTATATGATTTTATATTCCTATGGCTCATATTCCTGGAGATCATTGGGAATACAGTTGCATTTTTATACTGAATTAAAGACGTACCCAGCATTAGATAAAGCTCTTGTAAATCAAATGGGATATAGCGTTGGCACTGTTTTCCTTTTTGGGATTATAAGGCATATTCATAATTGTATAAAATTAAAACATCAGGCACAACAACTGCGCATTGAAAACCAGGCAGCAGAACTGAATTACCTGAAGTCGCAAACAAATCCGCATTTTTTATTCAACACGTTAAACAATATTTATTCATTGGCAAAAGATAAGAGCGACCCCGCCCCGGAATCAATTTTGCGGCTGTCGAAAATTTTGCGTTTTATGTTGTATGAAACTGGCGGTGAGTATATTGCGATAGAACAGGAATTGAAAATCATGAATGATTATATTGCTCTTGAAAAATTGCGTTATGATGATTCCTTGCGTATAAATTTTAATCACGACATTGAAGATATGAAACAGGCTTTGCCTCCGCTGCTGCTGATACCATTGGTGGAGAATGCTTTCAAGCATGGCGTTTCTGAAACAAGAAATAATCCCTTTGTTGATATTCATCTTTCAGTAAATAACCGGGTGCTATCATTTGTAATAAAAAATTCTGCTGAAGCATTTGCTGAAGAAAGGAGTGTAAAAGAAAATATTGGTCTTTCTAATTTGAGACGGCAATTAGAATTGTTGTATAAAGATTTCAATCTGTCTGTTCTGCAAGAGGAATCAAAATTCACTGCTGTTCTAGAAATCAATTTAGCAAGCCATGTCTGAAATAAAATGCATCATAGTAGAAGATGAACCTTTAGCAGTAAAGGTTTTAGCGGATTATATTTCGCAGGTGCCATTCCTGCAATTACAGGGAACATTTAAAGACGCTATTCTTGCAACTGACTTCTTGCGACATGATCATACTGACCTTATTTTTTTAGACATCCACCTACCGAAATTAAAAGGTATGGCGTTTTAAAAAACAGTAACAAATGCGCCTGCAGTAATTATTACAACAGCCTATCATCAGTATGCAGTGGAAGGTTTTAACCTGAGTGTTACAGATTACCTCCTGAAGTCATTTGAGTTTGAACGTTTCTTAATTGCAATAAATAAAGTAAAAACATCTCAGGCAGAAAAAACTCAACCAATTAAAAAAACAGAAACAAAAAATTTTATTTTTTTAAATGTACAAAAAAAGAAAGTAAAGATTTTATTCTCAGAGATTGTTTATATCGAAAGTCAGCGTGAGTATATAAAAATCGTTACAACAAAAAGAGAATACATTTCAAAAATGGGTACGCATGAAATTGAAGAACTTTTACCTGCTCATCTCTTTAAAAGGGTTCATCGTTCATTTATTGTTTCTATCAGCAAAATTGAATCTTATACAGCCGAAGAAGTTGAGGTGAACGGAATATCTGTTCCTGTTGGGAGAGGATACAGGGATGTTATAGAAAAATTGTAAAAGAGTATTTGCAGTTTACACAAGCACTGATGGATGTTTTTGCTAATCATGATGAAGAATTATATGATAAGATACTTTTTTTATACCCGGCAGAAGTAATTCTATTAACCGTCCTTTGCGTCGCACATGTTAGCTGTAACGCCCTGAGGGGCGAAGTGCAGTTGAACTTCATCCTGCAGGATTGCGGGACCTGTACTTTCTGTTCAATATTCAGCAATTTTACAAACACAATTATTCCTTTCAATACAACTGTTATCTTCGTAACTTATTAAACACCCCAACTGAGGCGGGGATGGGAGCATTATGATAGCTATTGACAATAAACTTATCAGCGATGAAATTACAGAAGCGCAATTTGTTTGCGACCTCAACAAATGCAAAGGCGGCTGCTGCGAAGATGGTGATGCAGGTGCGCCGCTGGAAGTTCAGGAACTTGATGAACTCATTAATAATTTCGAAACTATAAAACAATATTTAACACCAGAAGGTATAAAAGAAATAGAGCGGCAGGGGAAATATATTTATGATATGGAATTTGGCTGGGTTACACCCACCGTCAATTCAAAAATCTGCGCTTACGGCCACAAAGATGAAAACGGAATTATAAAATGCGGGGTTGAGCAGGCATACAACGATGGAAAAATTTCATGGAAAAAACCCCTAAGTTGCCATTTGTATCCTATACGCACAAAGAAAAGCAAAGAGGATGCTGATTTGGAATATTTGAATTACGAACCAAGGGCAGATCTCTGTAAAGCCGCATGCGTATTGGGAAAGAAGCTGAAGGTGCCTGTATATATTTTTTTAAAAGATGCCATTATACGAAAATATGGAACGGATTTTTACGAAACTTTAGCGGCAACTGCCGAACATATACACAGTAAAAAAAGCTAGTAATTTCTTACAGTATCCCGATAGTTATCGGGATGCGACCACCGCCGTTGGCGGGGCAGGCTGCAACTAAAGATCAACTGAATTGCAAAAGCCGGGTTCATAAAATTTTTATTTTTTATTACTTATTATATGAACAAAACAGCCATATCATTTATCGCAAAAAGCACCATAAAGTCTGCTGACCTGGAACACCGCAGGAAAATCAATTTTAATATCGGGAAATACGATGCAGTAGTGCCTCAGGGAAAATCACAGTTCAGCAACCTTATGCTGGCACGTGAAAAGGCGAAGAATGTAAAATGGCGGGCCATGGAAAATCTTACTGATTATCTTGAACAGTTTGAAAAAGAAATTTCTTCACGCGGCGCAAAAGTAATATGGGCTGAAAATGCAGAGCAGGCCCTTGAAGAAATTGGAAGAATATGCAAAGAAAAAAATTGCAAAACGCTTGTAAAAAGCAAGAGCATGGTTACCGAGGAAATTCACCTGAATGATTACCTAGAAAAGAATGGGATAGAAAGCATAGAAACAGATTTGGGCGAATATATCCAGCAGCTTGATGGCGAACCGCCTTATCATATTGTAACACCTGCCATGCATAAGAGTAAAGAAGACGTTGCGAAATTATTTGCAGAAAAATTTGGAACATCTCCGGCGCTTACACCTGAGCAGATAACGCTGGTGGCACGGCAAAAACTGCGTGAAAAATATATACAGGCAGAAGTGGGAATTACCGGTGCAAACTTTATTGTTGCAGATACCGGGGCTATTGCAGTTACTGAAAATGAAGGCAATGCAAGGCTCAGTTGTGCATGGCCCAAAACACATATTGCAGTAGTGGGTATTGAAAAAGTTGTTCCGTCTATAAATGACCTTGCATTATTCTGGCCCCTGCTCGCCACTTATGGTACAGGGCAAAAAATAACAGTCTATAATACAATTATTACCGGCCCAAAGCAGCCCGGTGAAACGGATGGCCCGGAAGAAATGTATGTGATATTGCTCGATAATGGAAGAACCAACCTACTTAAAAACCCGACCACACGCGAAGCATTGTACTGCATCAGGTGCGGCGCCTGTTTAAATGCATGCCCGGTTTATAAAAATATTGGCGGGCATACTTATGCTACTGCTTATGGCGGCCCGATTGGAAGCGTAATTACCCCGCATTTAAAAGACATGGGTGAATATAAGCATCTAAGTTACGCGTCATCGCTTTGCGGCAACTGCACTGAAGTGTGCGCAGTAAAAATAAATCTGCATGAACTGCTGCTGGAAAACAGGCATGAAGCGGTTGCAAAAGGTGAAAGCAATTTAAGTGAACGCATTGCATGGAAAGTATGGAAACAGGCAAGCCTGCACAGGGCAATGATGAATACGGGAAATGGAAAATTAAAAAACCTTGTGGTGAATAAAATCTTCAAAGCCTGGACCGCACACCATGACAAACTTGATTTCAGCCCAAAAACATTTAATGAAATGTGGAAGAATAAGCGGGCAAACAAATAATTATTGTTTGTATGTTTGAATGTGCTGATTATTTATTCAACACATATTACCCCGCGGCTGCAATATATTGCCGACAGCATTTTTCATGCTGAAATGGAATTGACTGACGATAAGGAAAAATTTTCTTTATCATCCGCTGCAAAAATAAATTACTCCCCCGCAAAAGTTTCAGGTAATGAATTATGGATACAGCCGCATAGCCTGCTGTTTGAAAATAATATCCATCCTCAAAACACAGCTTGTTTTGACTGGAGAAGGTTAAAAGTTTTTTTTAAAACGGAAGGTGATATTGCTTTTGATATTTTCGCTGCATCGTTTTACCTCCTTTCACGGTATGAAGAATATCTTCCGCATGAAAAGGATATGTACGGAAGATATGCGCACACCAACAGCCTTGCTTACAAAGAAAATTTTTTGCACCTGCCATTAGTGAATTTATGGATGATTGAATTTATAAAACTATTTCAGCAAAAATTCCCTCAACTCCTGATTCCCGATTCCCAATTCCGTTTTCTCCCCACCTGCGATATTGATATTGCATACAGCTACCTGCATCAATCATTTCTGAAAAATACCGGCGGCATTCTTTTGTCAATGGTCAATGCCTGCCTGCCGGACAGGCAGGGTCAATGGTCAATGGTGAAAGAGAGAATAAATGTTTTGCTGCGAAAACAAAAAGATCCTTTTGATACTTATGAATGGCTTGACGCACTTCACGAAAAATATAACCTGAAACCATTTTATTTTTTTCTGCTGGCTGAAAAGAGAAAAGCTTATGATAAAAATATTTCCCCGCACAGCAAATCCATGCAAAAGTTAATAAAGCATCATGCAGAAAAATACAGTATTGGCATCCATCCTTCCTGGCAAAGCGGTGATGATGAAAATATTTTACGAAAAGAAATTTTACTGCTCAGAAATATATCAGGAAAAGCAATTACAGGTTCGCGGCAGCATTATATAAGAATGAAGCTCCCCGAAACATACCGGCTGCTGGCGGGAAACAGAATCACAGACGATTACTCGCCGGGATACGGCAGCATCAATGGTTTCAGGGCTTCATACTGTTTGCCATTTTCCTGGTATGATTTGGAAAAGGAAGAACAAACTTCTTTAACGCTTCATCCTTTCTGTTATATGGAAGCGAATTCTTTTTTTGAACAGGGTTATACTTCAGCACAGGCTGCAGATGAACTTCAGCAATATTTTGATATAGTGAAAAAAGTAAATGGTACACTCATTACT
Organism: Chitinophagales bacterium; assembly: GCA_038207175.1. Lineage (GTDB taxonomy): Bacteria > Bacteroidota > Bacteroidia > Chitinophagales > Chitinophagaceae > JBBRAD01. The sequence continues at coordinate 50,074 of JBBRAD010000024.1, read as the reverse complement.
ATTTTTCACAATCATTTTCTTACAGAACAGCCGCAATGGATTGAGTGGAGAGAAATGTATGAGGAGTTTTTAATCAGGAATTTTGTTCAATAAAATATTGAACGTATCCCGATAGCTATCAGGATGCGATGCAACGATGCATAATAATTTATTCTTCTTCCGGGCCCATCAGCCTTTTTTTCTTTATACTGTAATTTACAAGATACACGCCGATTAAAGTGATTACCGCCCCAATCAATATGTTTACGCTTAAAGGTTCATGCAGCAATAATGAGCCCAGCAGTATGGCTATTATTGGATTGATGTATGCATACAACGATGCAATGGCAGGCGCTAAATATTTAATGCTGTAAATAAATGCAATGAATGCAATAAGCGAACCCATGATGATGAGGTAACTGATAGCGCCCCATGTTTGAAGCGGGATTTGGCTGAAAGGCACATCATTGCCCGTGGCTTTTGATAAACCGCAAATGAGAAATGACGCGATAAACATTTGCCAGCCAACTGCATAGTAAGGGTTCATCTGGTATTTATTGCGGGTAACTAGTATGGTGCCGATGCTCCAGCCAAGCATGGCGATGAAACCAAGCATTACGCCAAATGAAAAACCTGCCGGCTGAGTATGAAAAGCATTTTCATAAAATACAATCGCTACGCCGCAGATGCCGAGGATAAGCCCGATGAATGTAAGCGGGGTGTTGTTATTTTTTTTGAGGAAAATCATTTCAATAATTACAACGCACAGCGGGTACATGGCACTGATAAGCGAAGCTAATCCGCTGGAAATATATTTTACGCTCCATGTGCTGAAACCGTTTGCAAATACAAACATAAAAATAGACAGCACAAACAGCCAGCGGAACTGCACAGGTGATGGTAATTTTTCACCTTTTATAAAAAAATAAATAAGAAAAATGGAGCCTGCTAAAAATTGCCTGATATAAGAAAGCTCCAGCGCAGGCGCATGCTGTACACCAATTTTACTGGCCACCCATGTGGTACCCCAAATAATACTTGTGGCGCAAAGAGCGAGGTAGGCTTTTTGTTTATGGCCGCTATTTTTTACGGGTTCTGTAATTTTAAAAAAGTTTAGGCTTTCTAATGTCTAAAATGCCTCATTCCTGTAATAACCATTGCCAGTTTATGTTCTACACAATAATCAATACTGTCCTTATCGCGGATGGAGCCGCCCGGCTGTATAAATGCTGCTATACCTTCTGCATGCGCCATCTGCACACAATCATTAAAAGGAAAGAATGCATCGCTTGCCAGCACGGCACCATCCAAATAAAAATTAAACTGCTTTGCTTTTTCAATAGCCTGGCGCAGCGAATCAATACGGCTTGTTTGCCCGCAGCCCTTACCAACCAACTGTTTATTTTTTACAAATGCGATTGCATTACTCTTTAAATGTTTGCAGATAATATTTGCAAAAGATAAATCTTCTTTTTCAACAGCGGATGTTTCTCTTCCGCCTGCTTCTTTCCATTCTGCATAATTGCCTTCGTCAGCATCCTGTACCAACATACCATTGAGAACAGATTTGAAAAGTTGACGGTTGACCGTTGACTGTTGACAGAGTTGAAGCAAAATCCTGTTCTTTTTAGTTTTTAGAACAGCCATTGCATCTTCATCATAAGCAGGTGCAATCAATACTTCAAAAAATATTTCATTGATGGCATTTGCTGTTGCCGTATCAATAGTGCCATTGCAAACCAGCACACCGCCGAATGCACTTTCTGGGTCTCCTGCCAAAGCCGCATCCCAACTGTCTTTTACCGTATTCCTCACAGCCGCGCCGCAAACATTTGTGTGCTTGATGATTCCAAAAAAGACAGCCTCCCCTAAATCCCCTCCAACGGAGGGGACTTTAAACTCGTTAGCGAGTTGAATGGCTGCATCAATATCCACGAGGTTGTTGTACGAAATTTCTTTGCCGTGCAGTTGTGTAAATATTTGTTTCAGGTCGCCGTAAAAAACCGCCTGCTGGTGCGGGTTTTCACCGTAACGCAAAAATTGTTTGCTGTTTAATGGATGAATGATTGTACCGTTGAAATAATTATTGATGGCAATATCATAATTCATTACTACTGCAAAAGCCTTTGCAGCAAAGGTTTTCCGCTGCTCAACAGATGTTTCACCATTTTGGGATTGTAATAAATTAACAAAAGAAGCGTAATCTTCTTTTGCAGCGATTACCACAAGGTCTTTAAAATTTTTTGCGGCAGCACGGATCATGGAAGGGCCGCCGATATCAATTTTTTCAATGATAGCCTTCTCTTCACTTGTATTGCGCAGTGTTTCTTCAAAAGGATATAAATCAACAATCACCAAATCAATTTCAGGAATATTAAATTCCTTCATTTCTTTTATATCCTGCTCCACTTCCCTCCTTCCTAAAATACCCCCAAACACAGCAGGATGAAGGGTTTTAACCCTTCCGCCCAAAATAGACGGATAAGTGGTTAAACTTTCCACGGGCACACAGGCAATGCCCAAATCTTCAATAAATTTTTGTGTGCCACCAGTGGAATAAATGGTTATTCCCAAACGTTGTAATTCGTTTACTATTGGCTCTAACCCATCTTTATAAAAAACTGAAATAAGGGCCGATTGAATTTTTTTTTGCATAGTTATATGTTGAATTGAACTTTTTGAAAGTCCGTAACTTTCCAAAAGTTGCGCACGAGGCTTACAAATCCATTACAAAAGCGCCCTGCTGCGTTACTGAATGGAAGCGCAAATGTAGGCTGTCGCAGCCTTTTTTCCATTGCTCTATTTTCCACAACGGGTTGCTGCTGTCAAAAACAAGTTCCTTAAACTGAAAGGCATGCTGCAACTGGTTTATACTGATTGATGGATTTTTTGAAAGGATGATAATATCAACATTTATTTTATCATTTGCAGGATAATACTGAAGCGGAGTATTAAGAAAAAGGATTTTTTTATTGTTTATTTCTATGCATTTATTTGCTGCGGAAACAGTTGAAAAATTTTCTTCCTGCGCAGCGCGGTACAAAGTCCTGCATGGTTTTAAATGAAAATTGCGCAGAAAATTATCCTGCTGCACAATGCTGTCGCCGGTAAATGCATATTTATTTCCCTGTATAATATCAACTGCACTTTGTTTGGGCATATTATATACAACCAGTTTTTGCTGAGTGCTGTGCTGAATTATATCAACGGACAAAGAAATAAAAAATGCAGCCAAACAAATAAGTGAACCAACAAATGCCTTTGTTGACTTTTTCATCAGCCATACGCAAACGGCAATAGTAAAACCATAAAGCAATACTGTTTGTGTTACGCTAACTTTTAAATTATCCCACAGAGAAAAGGGAAGGGCATTCATATTTTCCACAAACCCATTCATCATTCTTATGAGAAATGCAACAGCAATGCCTGCCCATTTTGCAATGCCGCCTAAAAATGAAACGCAAAGCAATATCAGTTCCCCGTATAAAATTATCCCTGAAAGCGGCACAGCAACAAAATTTGTAACAAGAAACAATGTGGGTAACTGGTGAAAATAAAATAATATAACTGGAATTGTAAGCACCTGCGCTGCAAGCGTTACAGCGGTAAGGCCCCATATTGCTTCAAGGATTTTATTTTGAAAATATATACGGTTGTATATGGGGCGCATAAACGTTACAATACTTATCACCGCTGCATAAGAAAGCAAAAAACCAACATCCCACAAAAAGAATGGATTGTACACCAGCATACAGAATGCCGATGCCGCAAGCGTATTGTACATATTGGTTTTCCGCCCGAGTGATTCACCAATAATAATAAAAGTAAACATAACCGCGGAGCGCAGTATGGACGGCACTGCGCCTGCAACCAGCGTAAATGCCCACAGTACAAATAATATTACTATGGGTTTAACCCATTTGCTCCACCGCTGCCTTTTAAAAAATGAAAAAATACCCAGCATTAAACCGTATATCATCCCCAAATGCAAACCACTTATTGCGATGATATGCACCACACCTGTGTTGCTGTAAGCCTGTACTAATTCTCTGTCCAGGTCATTCTGGTAACCGATAAGCAATGCTTCTGCAAGCCCCAGCTCCTTACGGCCGGGGATATTTTTTTGCAGGGTATTAATTGCAGCAGTTCTTATACTGAATAATTGCTGCTGCAGCCAGTTAATATTTTTACCCGCAGCTACAGTATATTCATCCTGTTTTAAAAAAACCTGCGAAGTAATATTGTGGAACAAACAATAACGCATGTAATCAAAAGCACCGGGGTTACCGCTGTTTGTTATTGGCTGCAAACCCTTATCCAGCAATAATTGTGAGCCATAGCCCAGTGAAGGCCCTGCACTGTCTTTTTTAAAATAAACAAGGATTTCACCAGTGGTATTTTTCCATTCATTATTTATTTTAACTGCATTTACAGAAGCAAGCGCTTTATAAGATTTATCCTTTTCAACCAACGGTTCTTCAAGCGTTACAAGCATTGTATTACCGGGTTGATAATATTTTCCAAACCATTGCGGCTGATGCCGTATATCTTTTGTATATGTGATAATACAGCCTGTTGCAATGAAGAAAAACATGATCAAAAAACCCTGCACCCACCGCCATACATATTTTTTTGCCGATGAAAGAAATTGAAAAAGAATAAAAAGAGCCAATGCAATAGCTGCGCAAACAATCACAGCCGTAAAAGAAAACTGAAGATACCATTGCAGTATGATGCCCGCAATCAGCGGCGCAAGTAAACGGATAAAGGGATATTTCTTAAGTGAGGTGTTTTGCAGAAAAGGCATGGAATAAATTTAAAAAAACATTCCCAAACTTTAAAGCATAACTAAAAGTTTTTTCAAAAAATCTCGTCAATGGGATAAACATAAACAAGGTACAGGTAAAAAAACAGCAGGGAGATAACCAGTATAATAACTCCCAATACGGGTGAACTTATTTTTATGCCTTTTATACTTGCTTCCATTTCTGTAGCCAGGTTCATATTTGGGTCAGCGGCGCCGGTTTTCTTTATCTTCATTGCTTTGTAAAATTGCAGGCCTGCAAATACAATTCCTGTAAGCACCAGAAAAATAACTATCCAGAAAATAATCATAGTTGAGGTTAAATTCCACTGCAATGTTTCGCGGCGGTGCATCAAACCAAAAAGCTGGTATTCACGGTAAGCCTTCTGCAAAACAGTATCGGTTTTTGACATTGCAATAATATTATTAATTGCAGAATCGCCTTCTGCTTTGTGGCTTAGCCTGTTATTTACAATGTTTAAAATGCTGTCCATACTGTGACTTTGTTTTGCACTGTCGGGGCCAAACCCGGCAAAAGCATTGCCGCAGATACAGCAACAAAAAATAATAACTGCAATATTTTTTTGCATAGTGAACTAAAGTTTATTTTGCTTTAAGAAATTCTTCCAGGAACATAGTGCGGTATTCAATTTGTTTGTAAATACTTCCTTTGCAATAAGCGGCTTCATTCATATTATACTGGTTTATCATTGCACTATCATCACCCAGTGCACCGGTTATGTCCTTCATTAAATTATCATTATACGTGCTTATCCATTGGTAGGAAATATCTGCCTGTTCGGGGTTTGGCGGTGGCGGAAGCGTCATGGTAAAAGAATAAGTAGTATAAATAATGGTGATGTGTCTTATGCCATCGGGTGTTATTACTTCTTTTAAGATACCATTGCATATTTTTTTAGTAAGCCCGTCTGTATATCGTATAATAATACAGCCATTGCTGTCCACTGCTTTTTCAAAATCACAGTTTGCTTTCGACTGAAGGAAGGGGCGCAAATCTGCAACGGTGTCGGTGATTGATGCATAATTAAACGCCTTTACAATATTGGGGTTTATAAGGAGTTCCCTGTTTATAATAGCTCTCCTGACCGGGCTTGTATCAGCAATAACACGCATTGCTGACATAGCGCCATGGCTGGTAACCCTGGTGGTGGTTACCTGGCAAAAAATAACAGGGCTTAATGAAATTGTGATTACAAAAAGAGCAGTTTGTTTACCGGCACCACGAATGAACTGGCAAAGGTGTTTCATAACAAATAGTTTTGTGTATTAAAATTAAACGAATTTTTTTGATAATAGCAAACAGGATCCGGTGCGGTTATCCAAAAAGATAATATGCGGGAGCGGAGCACCTGCAGATGAATGATGTAAAGGCCTGACAGTGTATTACTATAAGGTTTTCACAAGTTTACGGTTATTGTGGTATGGATGTGCTATGGAGTTACAATAGAAAAAGATCAGTATAACTTCAGTATAACTTCAGTATAACTTCAGTATAAGTTCAGTATAACTTCAGAATAATTTCCGCTGTAAATTCCATATAACTGATTTCAGAAGAAGATAAAGGTTTTAAGCCGCGTGCTGAAATTACTTACTCAGGTACATACTTTTTTCTTTGTACAGCATGCGGAAATACGGGTCGCGCAGGTCTTTGATAAAACGGATGGCTTCACCTGTACTTTTCATTTCAGGACCGAGTTCTTTGTTTACGTTGGGGAACTTATTAAAACTGAATACAGGTTCTTTAATGGCAAAACCTTTCAGTTTTTTTTCAAATGTAAAATCTTTCAGCTTTGCTGCGCCGAGCATTATTTTGGTGGCGATATTAAGATAAGGGATTTGATATGCTTTTGCAATAAACGGCGTGGTGCGGCTTGCACGGGGGTTGGCTTCTATCACATATACTTTGCCGTCTTTTATAGCAAACTGGATGTTGATGAGGCCCTTTATTTCCAGCGCCCTTGCAATTTTCTCAGCATAATATTCCATAGTAGTTATTACCAACGGTGTAAGGTTAAATGCAGGCAGTACCGCATTACTGTCGCCGCTGTGTATGCCGGCAGGCTCAATATGTTCCATTACACCCATTACATGAAAATCTTCGCCATCAAATATGGCATCAATTTCAGCTTCCTGGCAGCGGTCAAGAAAATGATCAATAAGGATTTTATTGTCGGGTATATGTTTCAGCAAACTGATTACAGCTTTCTCGAGTTCATCATCATTGATTACAATGCGCATTCTTTGTCCTCCCAAAACATAGCTGGGGCGCACCAATACAGGGAAGCCCACATGCTTTGCCACTTCAATTGCTTCATCGGCAGTATAAGCAGTACCGTATTCGGGATATGGAATATCAAGTTCTTTTAAACGGTCGCTGAAACGGCCGCGGTCTTCGGCAATATCCATGCTGTCGAATGATGTGCCTATAATTTTTATCCCTTTTTCATGCAGCCGTTTGGCAAGTTTTAAAGCCGTTTGGCCTCCAAGCTGGACAATTACACCATCGGGTTTTTCCAGTTCAATAATTTCCCACAAATGTTCCCAGTACACGGGTTCAAAATAAAGTTTATCAGCCATATCAAAATCAGTGGAAACGGTTTCGGGGTTGCAGTTTACCATAATGGATTCATAGCCACATTCTTTTATGGCAAGTAAACCATGTACGCAGCAGTAATCAAATTCAATACCCTGACCAATCCTGTTTGGCCCGCTGCCCAAAACAATAATCTTTTTTTTCTGCGATGGAATAGATTCGTTGAGAGAAATAGTAGTGCTCATTTAGAAAGAATTGCGCAAAAATAACATTCAAAGACATGTAATACAAAACAATTCTCTTTTGCTGAAAAAGATGTTTATGAAACAAGCCTCAGGTTATTAAGCAGCATTATTCAGCCGCGGTACTCCCCGCTGCATAAATGTGCAATGATTTTATATAAGGCTTTCCCCCAATATGTTTTTTGCTACGGATTACACAGATTTTCACGGAAAAGATTTATTATATAAATTTATCGGGTGAGGGCTTCATTATTGTTTTTGCATCCGGCCGTTCAGGTTAGCAATTGAAAATAACTGTTACTGTTAAACTGCTGACAATTTTTAGCCGTAAATACAGGTAATTTTCTTTTTATTTTTTTGCAAGAAGTATTTTTGAAAAAGTTATGCGTACATACAAGGCAGTTTTGTTAATAATAGTTTTGTTTCTTTTTGCAGCCCCGGCATTGCAGGCGCAGGTAAAAATATTAAGGGGTGAAATCCTTGATAAGCAAAGTGATGAACCTATTCCCTTTGCGTCTGTTGTTTTTAAAATAAACGGGCGGGGCGTACTTACCGATTCGCTGGGGCAATTTGAATTTACTTTACGCGACTGGGCCAATGGCGATACGCTTCAGATAAACAGCGTGGGATATAAACCTTTGCTCATCCCCTTTTCATCCATAAAGGATTCTTCTTTCGTTACCGTGCATATCGAAGTGCTGCCTCCGCAGCATGAAGCGATTGTAAAAGTAAAATATAACAGGGCGCTCTGGTTCTGGCGAAAAATAATTGCGCATAAACCAAAAAACGACCGCCACAAGTGGCAGAATTATTCGTATGAGATTTACAATAAACTGGAACTGGATATTGACAACATCAATAAAGACAAGCTTGAGAAAAATAAATTACTCAAGCCACTGAGCTTCGTGCTCAGTTACGTGGATACAACGAGTGAAAAAAAACCTTACCTGCCAGTTTACTTAATTGAAACACTTTCTGATTATTATTATCAAACCACCCCGCCACGTTCACGTGAAGTAATAAAAGCAAGCATTACAAACGGTATAGATAATGAAAGCATCATGAAGCAATTGGGGGGCACTTATCAAAATGTGGATGTGTACAGCAACACCATTCCTGTTTTTGACAAGGAGTTCATCAGCCCCTTTGGGGATAACGGCGATAATTTTTACAATTTCAAATTACAGGATACACAATATCTCAACAAAAAAAGATTAGTGCATTTTGCTTTTTCCGCAAAACGCAAAGGCGAGAATACTTTTGAGGGCGACTGCTGGGTAAATGATACCAGTTTTGCCATACAGAAAATTACCATGCGCCCGCAATTAGAAGCCAATATCAACTTTGTTACCGGGCTCAGCATCATACAGGAATTTAAACTGATAAATGACAGCACCTGGTTTTTGTATAAAGATAAATTTGTAGCAGATATTGCGCCTATCGGCGATAAAAAACTCAGCTTTAAAGGGCGAAAAACCGCTACCTATAAAAACGTGGTGGTGAATGATACTTCAGTCACCAATGAACTGGCCAAAAGTAAAGCGCCTGAAGATATTGTACTTATTCCGAAAACAGATAATATGCCCGATTCCTTCTGGCAGGCGCACCGGCATGAACCACTGAACAATAATGAACAAACAGTCTATAAAGTATTAGACACCCTGGAAAAAAATAAAACATATATCCACTGGCGCAATACAATAAATTTTTTGGTTACCGGAACAAAAGATATTGGCAATGTGCGCATTGGGCCCTGGTATTACTGGTCTTCCGGCGACCAGTGGGAAGGCACAAGGCTGCGTTTTGATTTGGCATCCAACCAGGGTTTCAGCAAGCATTTGTACCTGCATGGATATGCAGCGTATGGTTTTACTGATCAAAAATTAAAAGGAAAAGCCGAAGTAAAATATTTATTCAGCAGGCAGCCCTGGTCGTACATTTCCGCTTCTTATAAAAACGACCTGGATAACGGCCAAACTTATTATGACCAGTTAGGGAGCGATAACGTGTTTGCATTATTTTTCCGCAAAGCAAATGTTACGCATAAGTTCCAGAACATTGAAGAAAAACGGCTGGAATATTATACCGAAAGCAACAAAGGTTTTGCGTTTGGCGCCGCATTAAGCGACAAACAATTTACGCCGCTGCAGAATTTACCCGGTAAAGAATTGTTTCCACCTACATCAGGTACACCCTTTAATAATTTTGAAGCATCTGTAAGGCTGCGTTATGCCTACTCCGAACGTTTTATTGAAGATAATTTCTTAAGAACAAGCCTTGGCAGTGATTATCCCATTGCGGAATTAAAATTCACCCATGGTTTCCAGGGTGTGCTGAACAGCAGTTACACATACAACAAGATTGATTTTACAGTAAGTGATTACCTGAACATTGCCCCTTATGGAAGCATCTATTATAATGTATATGCCGGGAAAATTTTTGGCACACTGCCTTACCAGCTTTTAGATATACTTCCGGGCAATGACTGGCATTACTACAGCCGTTACTCTTTTAACCTTATGTACAGGTACCAGTACCTTGCGGACAGTTATGCAGGTTTTAATATTGAGCACAATATTGGCAGCGGCCTTTTCCGTTACATTCCGCTTACAAGAAAATTAAAACTGCGCCAGGTTTGGACGGCAAAAGGAGTTATCGGCAATTTAAGCGATGCAAATAAGCAACTGAATTTTGTAGGCAGCTATCCCTTTCAGTCGCTTGACAAAAAACTATACTTAGAGCTGGGAACCGGGGTGGACAATATCTTCAAACTTTTCCGTGTTGATTTTGTATGGCGCGTGCTGCCTACGCCGCTGCCAAAAGATATTCAGCAGAAATTCGGGATATTTTTCGGGTTCAGGGTTTCATTATAAAAAATTCATTTCCATTCATTTTTACAATTTATGCCGTTGGTGTTGAGTAAATGATTTTGTGCGCTGGCTTTCATTTTGCCGGTGAAGTTGCCGCAGAGTGCTTTTATACAACTCCAACAAGCACAATAATAATTAAAAATCAAAACAAAATTTTTTCATTTAATTATTTCTAAGTATTTTGTTAAGCAATTCTACTTTTATCATAACTAAAACGACTATCTATGAGAAAGAATTTATTACTTATTCTTTTTATCCTTTTTATTTCAGGAGCCGCACATGCACAGCTTTCGGGTTATGTCAAAGAAGGCTTTGAAGGTTCCACTTTTCCACCTACAGGCTGGCAGACTGTTAATGTAACGGGAGATGGCTTTTGGCGCAAAGCCGATACTATTTTTCATTCGGGCTTGTCCAGCGCATTCATAACATATGACCCTATTCTGGGTGAGGATTGGCTTATAAGCCCACAGTTTACAGTAGCAGCAACAGACCAACTCGAATTCTGGATGGCGCCACGGTATGTAGGTTTTCCGCCCGATAAACTTTATATAGAAGTTTCCACTACTGATGCTTCTATATCAAGCTTTACAAAAGTGATATTAAAACTTGAAGAGGGTGTAAATTATCCTACAAGCCCCTTCGCCTGGCAAAAATATTCCGTCAGCCTTTCCAGGTATGCCGGGCAGAATATTTATCTCGCATTCAAGCATAGCGATGCTAATGGGGACGGAGTATTTGTGGATGATGTTACCATAGGTACGCCTCCTGCAAATGATATTAGCACACTAAGCATTAATGTAAATAAGGTGCAGGGGGCAGGAAGAACTATAACGCCCACTGCTACTTTCAGAAATGAAGGATCCAAAACACATACTTTTGATGTTAAACTCCTTTCAGGAGGTACATATTCTTCTGTAAAAACTGTTACAGCTTTGCAGCCCGGCTTCAGCAAAATAGTTACATTTGATGACTTAACAATCCCCGCTACTGCTGGTAACTATGGTATACGTGCATATTCTTCGCTTCACGATGATGCTGATCATACCAATGATACACTTCAGTCTTCTATAAAAGTTTATGGCACTTTCGCCAACATGGGCTGGGTTTCAGCACCGCAGCTTACTACCGGTGCAGAATGGGCGATGGGAACCGCAGCCTGGTCAAAAGGTACTTCACCTGATGATACAGCTTATATAACCACTGTAAGCGGATCAACTGAAAATTTTATATTCAGCAATGCTGTTTCACAGTTTAATACCAAAACAAATACCTGGAGCAAGCTTGCACCTGTACCGCAGCCAAGGTTACATGGGCATGCTTTTTATTACAACGGCAAAATATTTTATATAGGAGGATACCATCCTAATTTCGCAGCGGTTCGGGAGGTTTCAATCTATGATGTAGCCACTGATAAATGGTCCAGCGGGGTACCTATGCCTGAGAAGGCGGGTGATTTTGCCGCATGCCAGTACCAGGATTCACTGATATACGTAATCGGGGGATACAGCGGCTTCCATAATGGTGATAAGAATGAGGTGCAGATATATAATGCAGCATCAAATACCTGGAGCATCGGAACAAGGGTTACAGGCATCCCCTGCGGGGCTTCAAGGGCAGGTGTTGCCGGAAATAAAATTGTAGTAGTAGGCGGATACAGCCAGGCATTGGGCACTACGCTTGACCAGGCTTATATGGGCACAATTGATGCTTCCAATCCTGCGAATATTACCTGGACAAAAATTGCCAATTACCCGGGCGGCACAGATGCCCGGCTTGTAGGAACAGGGGTATCAAATTCCATTGAAAACCTTGTTTATTTTACAGGAGGTGACCCAACCGGAGCCGGTACTGATTTTTTAACAGGTACATGGGCTTATGATGTGGACAATAATGAATGGAAAATAGGGCCGGATAAACCAACCGGTGTTTCCAATATTGTTGATTTTGCACCGTTTGTGTATGATGATACCGTGTATATAGCAAGTGTGGGAGGATATGGTGCAGCAGGTCCCTCCAGGATAAATGAATGGCTGAAATTAGGGCCAACCAGCACAATAGGTTCCGGCAAATTCATTCATTTTGCGGCAAACTTAAGCAATGGCAAAACAATGCTGAACTGGAAAGCTGCAGAAAATGGTTCTGTTGTTTCTTATACGGTTCAAAGATCAACCGATGCCGTACATTTTACTGATATGGCTGAAGTACCGGCCGGCAAAACCGTAAAAACCGTATCGTATGATAAAACAGATATGCAGCCGGGAGAAGGGTTTACATTCTACCGTATAAAAATGACATATAAAAAATCGCAGGTTGCGTACTCAGAAATACGTGCGGTTAAAAATGAGCATCTTAGCGGAATGGCAGCGGTGGTGTATCCAAACCCATCACATGGCCTTGTAAACCTGGCACTAAAAAATAATACAGGGAGTTCAGTAAATATCAATATCAAAATAACTGACCTGGCCGGGAAAATACTGAAAGGTGAAACAAAACATGTGGATAATTCACTGAATGTTTCTTACATATTAAGATCCGGCACTTATATTATCCAGATGCAGAGTGAGGATGGTAAATGGAACCAAAGCCAGAAGCTGATAGTGGATTAATAAATAAATTTGTTTTAATGATTTTAAAAGTGCCGCCTTAAAAAAGCGGCACTTTTTTTTGTGAGGTTTAGAACCGGAACATGGATTACACTGATTAAACGGATAAGCACAGATAATATCCATGTAATCTTTTTAAATCCGTGTTATCTGTGTTCCTGCATTTTATTTTCCTCCGTCCCTCCTTTTGGACCCTTCAAATGTACGGCAGTGGCGTTTTTGCGGCGTATCCGTATATTCAGCAGTTCCACGCCAAATGAAAAAGCCATAGCCACATAAATATATGTTTTGTCAATATGGCTGTGGTGTATGGGTTCCAGCCCTTCAAAAAACAAACTGAAACCTACCATCAGCAAAAATGAAAGCGCCAGCATTTTTAAAGTGGGGTGCTTCTCAATAAAGTTTGAAATATTCTGCGAGAAAAGAAACATGATAAACATGGCGATAGCAACGGCAGCAATCATTACTTCTACGTGGCTGGCCAAACCAATAGCGGTGATGATGCTGTCGAATGAAAACACCATATCCACCAAAACTATCTGCGCCACTATTACACCAAATGCGCCTGCGCTTTTTTTTGCATCCGTGCTTCCTTCGTCGCCTTCTAATTTTTCATGGATTTCTTTTACTGTTTTATACAATAAAAACACACCGCCCGCAAACATAATGCAGTTGCGCAGGCTAAAGCCGTAACCTGCAATGGTAAACAGTGTATTGCTCCCGTTTTGCACCAGCCAGGTAAGCACAATCAGCAAACCAGTCCGCACTGCAATACCTGCAAACATCCACACGCCGGGCATTTAATTTTTGTTTTGCATCATCAAGGCGGCCAATCAATATGGAAACAAAAATTACATTATCAATGCCCAGCACTATTTCAAGCATGGTTAATGTAACCAGGCTGATGAGTGCATCAATTGTAAAAAGATATTGCATTGTAATATGATTTTTTGTAAAGATAGCAGGGTGCAAATAAATTATTCAATCACAAGCTGCCTGCAGATATTTTTCACAACAGAAGGCCCTTCATAAATAAAACCCGTCCATACCTGCACTAATGAAGCACCGGCGTTTAATTTTTCAGCGGCATCAGCGCCGGTAAAAATTCCGCCACTTGCAATAATGGGGGTTTTACCTTCAGCATGGTTCGTTAAATATTGCACAATGGCTGTACTCCTTTCCTGTAAAGGTTTTCCGCTTAATCCGCCTGCACCAATTTTTTTACTTTTCACTTTTGACTTTTCACTTATCTGTTCACGGCTGATGGTTGTATTGGTTGCAACGAGCCCGTCAAGTTTTACTTCAAAAGACAGATCAATAATATCATCTAACTGTTCTTTTGTTAAGTCGGGAGCAATTTTGAGCAGCAAAGGTTTTGCTTTTGGTTTGCCATAGTTGATGTTTTGCAGATGCGCAAGTATTTTGCGCAGTGAATCTTTTTCCTGCAGTTCACGCAGTCCCGGAGTGTTGGGCGAACTTACATTCACAACAAAATAATCCACACAGTCAAACAACTCATTAAAACAAATTTCATAATCTTCCCATGCATCTTCGTTTGGCGTGATTTTGTTTTTGCCAATATTGCCGCCGATGATCAGTTGACGGTTGACAGTTGACTGCTGACGGTTGTTCCACTCCTCGAGCCTTTTTCTTATTTCCTTTACGCCGTCATTATTAAATCCCATACGGTTGATAAGCGCTTTGTCTTTTGGTAAACGGAACAATCGTGGCTTATCATTTCCCGGCTGGGGCAACGGCGTTACTGTTCCAATTTCCACAAAACCAAAACCCAATGCTTCCAGTTCGCGGAGGTACAAAGCATTTTTATCAAAGCCTGCACCCAGGCCAACAGGGTTTTTAAATTTCAACCCGAATAATTCTTTTTCCAAAGAAGGATGGCTGGAACCAAAAATTTTTGAAATGATATTTTTTATAAAGCCAATGCTGCACCCGGCCCGCATCATGTTCATGCTGAAGTAATGCACATCTTCGGGATCAAAAGCAAAAAGGATTTTACGGATGAGCGGATACATTCATGCAAAGAACCATGATTTTCGTGATTTAAAAAGATGATGTGGAAATATTTTAATGCTGAACAAAGTTCTGAATGTAAAAGAGTGCGACGCAACTGCAGCTTACTTGAAATATAAATGCCGGGCATATAAAAGATAATTTCAATTTAGTTGCATAAACAACTTTGTATTAATTTTACATCCTTAAAGTTTATTTTATGCAGGAAGCATATATTGTTGCGGGCTACCGGACCGCTGTAGCAAAAAGTAAAAAAGGTGGTTTCCGTTTTTACCGGCCCGATGACCTGGCGGTGGAAGTAATTAAACACCTTGCGGCAACAATACCGCAACTTGATTATAAGCGTATTGATGATGTGATTGTGGGCAATGCCGTGCCGGAAGCGGAGCAGGGGCTTCAGTTTGGGAGGATCATTGCGGCAAAAGCGCTGGGTATTGAAGTGCCGGGCATTACCATTAACCGGTATTGTGCAAGCGGGCTGGAAAGTATTGCGATGGCAACAGCAAAAATCCGTACAGGTATGGCGGAATGTATTATTGCGGGTGGTACGGAAAGTATGAGCCTTGTGCCCACAGCGGGTTGGAAAACAGTTCCTTCTTACGCGATTGCAAAAGATGAACCTGATTATTATTTAAGCATGGGGCTTACTGCGGAAGCAGTAGCCAAAGAATTTAATGTAAACCGTGAAGACCAGGACGCGTTTGCATACAACTCGCATAAAAAAGCGTTAAACGCAATTACAAATGGATTTTTTAAAGATGGCATTTTACCGGTTAACGTTGAAGAAACTTATTTGAATGAAAAAGGAAAAAAAGCAACGCGCAATTACGTTGTGGATACGGATGAAGGTGTGCGTGCAGATACAACGGTGGAAGCGCTTGCAAAATTAAAGCCGGCATTTGCAATGGGTGGCAGTGTTACTGCGGGCAATTCTTCACAAACCAGTGACGGTGCGGCTTTCGTGATTGTGATGAGTGAAAGAATGGTGAATGAACTGGGATTAAAACCCATTGGCCGTTTGGTAAACTGCGCAAGTGCAGGAGTGCATCCGCGCATTATGGGTATTGGCCCTGTTGCTGCTGTACCAAAGGTTTTGAAACAGGCAAATATGAGTTTGAATGATATTGACCTGATTGAACTGAATGAAGCATTCGCATCACAATCACTTGCTGTAATACGCGCATTGGATTTGAATAATGATATTGTAAATATCAATGGCGGCGCTATTGCATTGGGCCATCCGCTTGGCTGCACCGGCTGCAAATTAACCGTGCAGATTTTAAATGACATGAAGCGCCTGAATAAAAAATACGGAATGGTTACAGCCTGTGTTGGCGGCGGGCAGGGCATTGCAGGCATTATTGAAAATATGTAGAACCGTGACTATTTGGATTTAAAAATGATTTTGAGAAAACGCTATTCAAAAAATTGCGGAACTTTTTTATATTATATTTTTTGAACCCGGCTTTTACTTTTCATGGCATCAACTGTTGCGTCGCACTTTTCAACTGCAGCAATTCAGTTCAGCAAAAGAATTTAAACAATGAAATTTCTTTGCCGCTTCATTTTTGCGTAAAAACCCGATTCTTAAAAAGGTTACATCCTTTTCTCCATTTTATACTTTTTTTTACTGCGCGTTAATCTTTTTCAAATAACATTCATAAAATAAGCGATAGAAATATTCTGGCTGATGAATTGCAATTGCTGTAACAGTAATGTGCATAAAAGTTGCACATAATTTTAAAAATTAAAATCAAAAGCCATGAAACCAATTGTACGTTTTTCTTTACTCATCGCAGTAATGTATTTTTTATCAGGATGTGTAAAAGCAGTAATCATCCCCGTTCCGCAAAACCCTGTTGTTGGTTCCTGGATATTAACCGGCGCTTCTGAAGGCGATCCATCAGGATGGAGTTCTTTTAACACAGGTGTTGAAAACGGTGTGTTTGATTTATACAGCAATGGCGCCGCACAATACAGCGATACACAGTTAAACATGCAGGGGCATTGGGATATAGCAAATGTAAGCGGTGGTTATTACGATGAATACGGAAGTTTTTTTAACGGGCCGCACCAGCAAATGGAACTGCACCTGGATGATAATTCCACACACAGCTCCATTGACCTTTCATTTGACTATGTGAGTTTTTACGGCAACCGTTTTGTGGCTACTTACTTCAACGGCAGCCTTATTGAGCGGTATTTTTTTCAGCAGTATTAATGGAATGAGATTATGGTGTGATGTTAACCGTGAAATGTAAACCGGCAAACGTGAAAATCCGGCATTTCACTTTTCACCTCTCACGAAATAATTATCGGGTGGATAACATAGCAAACGTATGTATCGTCACATATCCTTACCTTAGATTTCATGAAAATATTTTTTCGCTTCCTGCAATATGTTTATTGTATTTATGCTTTGTTCTGGTTTATCATCCTCATGTTTATAGTACTGGTTTTTGCACTGGTTTTTTCGCTTTTTGGAAAAATAAAAGGAGGCAATTTAGTTTACGCTGCCTGCAATATCTGGGCAAGGATTTGGTATGGGTTGATCGGTGTGCATCATAAAGAAATTTTTGAAGAGCCGCATAATAAAAACCTGCAGTATATTTTTGTGGCCAATCATATTTCGTATATGGATATACCCGCATTTGTGCGCAGCCTGCACCAGCTTGTACGGGCATTAGGCAAATATGAAATGGTAAGATACCCCGTGTTTGGTATTATTTATCGAATGGCTGTTGTGCTGGTTGACAGGAGCAATGCCGAAACAAGGGCAAAGAGTGTAAGGGCCCTGAAAGCCTCGCTGCAAAAGGGTATTTCAATTTTTATTTTCCCCGAAGGCACTTTCAACGAAACCGGGAAACCACTTAAAGATTTTTATGACGGCGCATTCCGCATTGCCATTGAAACACAAACACCTATTAAACCTTTACTCTTTTTAGATACGCATGCACGCATGCATTACCGCGGTTTTTTTGAACTCACACCGGGAAAAACAAGAACCGTTTTTTTAAAAGAAATACAGGTTGCCGGTTTCACCATAAAGGAAGTTACAAAATTAAAACAGTATGTGCATGAAATAATGGAAGAAGGTTTGAAAAGATATGCATCTATCCTCTAATGGGGCAAAATACGTTTACAAAAAGTAGTTTCTGCCCGAAAATTAAACGGTGTATTTTAGCTGATTAATATTTATGGATTCTACATTATTTCAGAATGATTACGCAAACCCGCCTTTAGAGGTGGGTGGTCTTTACGCTGAAGTAATTATCCCGCTTGCGTTGCCGCAAAATTATACATGGGCTGTACCCGCTGATTTTCAGAATACCATAGAGCCGGGAACAAGGGTGGAAGTACAGTTGCGCAATAAAAAATATTCAGGCATTGTAAAACAAATCCATACTAACAAACCCGCTTCATTTGAGCCTAAAAATATTTTGAATGTGCTGGACAATGAACCATTGGTGCATGCACAGCAATTGCGTTTGTGGCAATGGATTGCAGATTATTATATGTGCAGCGAAGGTGAAGTGATGCAGGCGGCTGTTCCTGCTAATTTTAAATTATCCGGCGAAAGCATTTTAATCTGGAATGATGAATATGGAATTGATTTCTCCGGTTTGAATGATGAAGAATATATGGTGGCTGAAGCGCTGGAAATGAAGAAGGAACTGCGTTTAGGCGAAGTGCAGCAAATACTGGATGCTTCGCATGTATATCCTGTAATAAAAAAACTGATAGAAAAAAGAGTTTGCCATGTATGGGAAGAACTGAAAGAAAAATACAAAGAAAAAACAGAAACATATATAACGCTTCATGCAGATTATCACAACGAAAATAAATTGTCTGAACTGCTGAACAACTGGGGTAAAGCGCAAAAGCAGATGGAATTGCTGCTCTCCTACCTGCACCTTATAAAAACAGAAGGCGAAGTAACACAGGTTGCATTATTAAAAAAATCTAATGCAACAGCAGCGCAGTTAAAAGGGTTGATTGATAAAAAAATACTTGCCGCGGAAAAAAGAAATACAGGCCGCATCCGTACTTTACCGCGAGAAATAAAAATTGATTTTGAATTATCCTTTGCACAGCAGCAGGCTGCAGACGGAATAATAAAAGTGTTTACAGAAAAGCAGGTTTGTCTCCTTCATGGTGTTACCGCAAGCGGCAAAACAGAAATTTATATAAAACTTATTGAGCAATCCATCAAACAGGGAAAACAGGTTTTATACATGCTGCCCGAAGTGGCGCTTACCGCGCAAATGATACGGCGGCTGCAAAAATATTTTGGCGGGTATATTGCCGTGTATCACCACAAATTCAATGCAAATGAGCGGGTGGAAATATGGAACAGTGTAAAAACAGGTGAAACAAAAGTTGTGCTGGGCGCAAGGTCTTCTCTATTCCTTCCTTTTAAAGATTTGGGGTTGATTATTGCCGATGAAGAACATGATGCATCCTATAAACAACAGGAACCTTCACCACATTATCATGCAAGGGATGGAGCCATTTATTACGCCGCATTATTTAGCGCAAAAGTATTGCTTGGCAGCGCCACTCCTTCCATAGAAAGTTATTATAACTGCAAAACAGATAAATACGGCCTGGTAACATTAACAGAAAAATTCGGGAACACTGCCATGCCCGCAATTGAGTTGATAGATATAAAGCAGGTGGTAACAAAAGATAAAAGCAGGGCAATCATTTCGCCGCAGTTAAAAGCCGCAATTGAATCTTCACTGAATGCGCACAAGCAGGTAATACTTTTTCAAAACCGGCGCGGATATTCACCTTACATCATCTGCAATGTTTGCGGCTGGATACCGCAGTGCCAAAACTGCGATGTAACACTTACTTATCATAAAGCAAAAAATAAATTAACCTGTCATTACTGCGGTACAGCTTATTCTGCAGTGCAAACCTGTGCAGCCTGCGGCAGCCATAATTTTATTCAAAAAAATTTCGGCACAGAAAAAATTGAAGAAATAGTGGCGGCGGAATTCCCTTCCGCACGTATTGCACGCATGGATTATGACAGCATAAAAGGAAAATATGACCATGATAACCTGATAAAATTATTTGAGCAGCAAAGGCTGGATATTTTAGTGGGCACGCAAATGGTTGTGAAAGGTTTGGATTTTGAATATGTAAACCTTGTAGGAATTTTAGATGCGGACGGTATTTTAAATTTCACAGATTTTCGCGTGAATGAAAGGGCTTTTCAACTGATGGAGCAGGTAAGCGGCCGTGCAGGAAGAAGGGACGGCAACGGCAAAGTGCTGATACAGGTAAGCAATATGCAGCACCCTGTTTTGCAGTTTGTACAGCAGCACAACTATCTGCATTTATATGATTTTGAAATTGCAAACAGGAAGCAATTTTTTTATCCGCCATATTCGCGTATCATTACGCTCATCTTTAAACATAAAATAAACCATCTTGCGGAAGAAGCCGCCAGCATTATGATGCTTGCCCTGAAAACCAGGTACAGCAGGTATCTCAGCGGGCCTGCCCAACCGGTAGTGGACAGGATACGTAACCAGTATTTGTGGGAGATAATGATTAAATTACCAAAAGACACAGCCCTTATTAATCAATGTAAAAAAGAAATACGGCAGCAGACCGTTATTATTCAAAGTAATAAAAATTACAGAAGTGTAAGCATTATACCGGATGTTGACCCGGTGTAAAATAAAACCCTGGTTTAAAAATGAACATCCATCAAAATATTTCCCTTAAACCATACAACAGTTTTGGTATTGATGTGAAGGCAAAATATTTTTCCATCTTTTCCTCTGTTGATGAATTGGCAGAGCTTCTTTCAACCTCAAACCTCAAACCTCAAACTTCAAACCTTATCCTTGGCGGTGGTAGTAATATTTTATTTACAAAAAATTTTGACGGCATAGTGCTGAAGAATGATTTGAGAGGAATTAAATTAGTGAAGGAAGATGATATTTACTGCTATGTAAAAGCAGGTGCGGGAGAAAACTGGCACAGATTTGTGATGCATTGTATTGAGCACAATTATGCAGGCATTGAAAATTTAAGTTTGATCCCGGGAAATACCGGCGCTTCGCCGATGCAGAATATAGGTGCTTATGGTGTGGAGATAAAAGATGTGTTTGAAAATTTGGAAGCCTATCATATTAATGATAAAAAACTTATTTCATTCAGTGCAAATGACTGCGCATTTGGATACCGCGAAAGTATTTTTAAAGGGAAATATAAAGGGCAATTTGTGATTCTGAATGTTACTTACCGTTTGCGCAAACAACCTGTGTTCAACACTTCGTATGGCGCATTGGAAAAAGAACTTGAAAAAATGAATGTGAAAGAATTGTCTATCAAAGCAATTTCGCAGGTAGTCATAAATATCAGAAAAAGCAAATTACCCGATCCTGAAACAATTGGTAATGCAGGCAGTTTTTTTAAAAACCCTGAAATTGAAAACACAAAATTTAAAATCCTGCAAAACAATTTTCCGGGTATTATTGGATATAATATAAATGAATATAAAACAAAAGTTGCGGCCGGGTGGCTGATTGAGCAATGCGGATGGAAAGGCTACCGTGAAGGCGATGCAGGCTGCCATGCAATGCAGGCGCTGGTTTTAGTGAATTATGGCAATGCCAAAGGTGAACAGATTTTTCAACTCTCAGAAAAAATTATTAAAAGTGTAAAAGAAAAATTTGGAATTGAACTCGAAAGGGAAGTGAATGTCATTTAAAAAAGCAGCATTTTCAATTAATTGTATGTCTTATACCCAAACAACAAATTGAATGAAAAAAGTTATCCTGCTTGTTTTTACGTTTGCCATAATCCACACTTTTGTAAAAGCGCAGGATACAGTTTATCTTAAAAAAGAAGCAAAGCAGGAATCTACTTATACAGACAGGCCGCCCCAGGTTTTATATGCGGAGTTATATGGAAGAGGTTTGATATACAGTATAAACTATGACAGGAGGTTTAATAAACACACAACTGGCGCAGGTTTTAGTGCAGGCGCAGGTGTTTTTGGAGGAAGCGGGTTTACGATAGTAACCATTCCGGTTTCATTTAATTATTTATTAGGAAAAAAAGGGAAATATTTTGAAACAGGCATTGGTGCAACATATATAAACGGAAGCATCAAAAATATTTTTGATGAACCATCACATGGTTCAACCTGGTTTGGCACACTTACGGCAGGTTACAGGAGCCAGCCAATTAAAGGTGGATTTTGTTTCAGGGCAGGTCTTAATATTATTGCCGGTTCCGGATACTTTGGGCCGTTTCCTTATGTAAGCTTTGGATATTGTTTTTAAAATTGTTTTCTAAAAAAATTTAGTAATTTTTCTATTCCGGGCAATATACCCGGTGTACAAGTGTGCGGGACAATCCCGGTATCTACCGGGATTTAATTTATATTCAGTTGCACGGTTCAAAAAAATTGAATCACCCTTTTCTAAAATTCCGCATTTTTGCAGCTTAAAACACGAAAATGGTTTACCGGGTAATTGGTTTAATGAGCGGATCCTCATTAGACGGCCTTGATATTGTTTTTACAGAACTGGAAGAAAGCGGTGGAAGATGGAGTTATGAAATTAAAGCTGCGGGTTGTTTTGCATACAATGACGAATGGTTGCAAAAACTAAACAATGCAATTCATTTGAATGCATATAATTATTTGCTTCTGCACAGCGCTTATGGAAAATATACGGGTGAAAAAGTGAATCAATTTATTGAAGGGAACGGGCTTCACCATAAAGTACAGTTGATTACATCGCACGGACACACTGTATTTCATGCACCGCAGTTCAGCATGACAGCTCAGTTGGGCGACGGCGCTGCTCTTGCAGCCGCAACAGGAATAAATGTGGTGAGCGACCTGCGTGCAATGGATGTGGCATTTGGCGGCGAAGGCGCACCCATTGTGCCTTTGGGTGAAAAATTATTGTGGAATGAATATAATTGTTTCCTGAACATTGGCGGAATTGCAAATATTTCTTTTAATAATGCCGGCGGGAATATTGCTTTTGATATTTGCCCTGCAAACCGTGTGCTGAACATGCTTGCCCAACCGGAAGGAAAAAAATTTGACAGGAATGGTGAGATGGCAAAGTCAGGACGGGTAAATACTTTACTGCTTGAGCAGTTAAATGAACTGGATTATTATAAACAGGCTTATCCAAAATCACTTGCAAACAGTTTTGGCACTGATATAATTTTCCCGCTTATTCAGTCTTATCATCTTTCAGCAGCAGATGCATTAAGGACTTATGTGGAGCATATTGCAATACAGGTATGTCAAGCGGTAAGCTATCTGGTATCAGGTACCGGGTACCAGCTTTTAGTAACAGGCGGCGGGGCGCTAAATATTTTTTTAACCGAAAAGCTAAAAGAAAAGTTAAACCCTTTTAATATTGAAGTTGTAATACCTGATGAACAGCTTATTCAATATAAGGAGGCATTGATAATGGCGTTGCTTGGTGTGCTGAGATGGAGGGAAGAATATACAGTAATCAAGAATGTTTCAGGTGCCGTAAGAAGCAGCATTGGGGGGGCTGTATGGATTGGGCAGGAAGCCTAAACAGGAATGAATACAGCGGATCATCTGATAAAATAAAATAGTTTGATATATCGTTAAACGGAGTAATATTATTCTATATGAAACAGTTTTTTTTAATCCTTTTATCTGTAATTATTTTTTCAGCATGTGGCAGTAACCCCCAGTTTGATAAACAAACCTATGACCAGAATAAAGAAAGTTTATCAGATAAAGAAAAAACGAGCCCTCTTGATTTTTTAAAAGTTGCGGGGCAGGACAGGAAAAGTTTGTTTGGCTTAGGAAAAGAAACGGTGGTGCAGGGAACTATTTCAAACAGCGCCACTATTTGTTCTTATAAAGATGTGCGTGTAAAAATGCTTTGCTATGATAACGGTAAAATGGTGGAAGAACATGAAGATGTAATCAGTGATGTAATAAAACCCGCATCCACTGAGGCTTTTAAAACACGCTACCGTTTAACAAAAGGAACTGACAGTATAGCGCTTTCCATAATGAGTGCCGCAGTTGTTGCTGAGGCCGCCGGTAAAAGAAAGTGATCAGCAGAATGTAAAACTATCACCATCAAATAACCCCTTATCGCTTAATTTGAGGTGTGGAATTACCAACAGTGCCATAAAGCTGAGCGTCATAAATGGCGCGGATAAAGTGCAGCCAGATTCTTTTGCCATCTTATCAATTGCTGTATAAGATTCGGCAACTTTGTAACCATCATCAGCACTCATTAACCCGGCAACAGGAAGCGGTAATATTTTTTTATCCGAATTGCTTACACAACTCACTCCACCCTTTTCTTTTATAATGAGATTGATTGCTTCTGCAATTTTTTCATCATTAACCCCCACTGCAATAATATTATGGCTGTCATGCGCCACACTCGATGCAATGGCACTTTCCTTCAGCTCAAAATTTTTTATAAATGTTTTTGCAACAGGCGCATCATTATAACGGTTTACAATCACAAGTTTTAAAATATCCCGGTCTGTATCACTTACCTGTTCACCATTTAAAATTTTTGCAATTTCTGTTTTTTTATTAGTGATAAGCTGGCCGTCTAAAGCTTCTATCATTAAAATATTTTCCGAACCGTCAGCAATTATTTTTAAATCTTTTGCAGTAATTTCACTGCAGTTAAATTTATTTATTGCATTAACGGCAACGGAACTGATCAATGTTTTTCCGTTTTCAGCTACCAGCTTTCCATCAATGTATGTTTGCAAAATTTTGAATTCTTTTAAGTCTCCGACCACAATAAAATCTGCAGCATCTCCTTCCCTTAACAATCCAACTTCAAGCCCGTAGTGCAATACAGGGTTTATACAGGCAGCTTTCAGCACATTAAACAAATCAATTCCTTTTTCAACCGCTCTTTTGCAAAGCTGGTTAATATGCCCTTTTACCAAACTGTCTGGATGCTTATCATCACTGCAAAACATTATCATGCCCGGATAATCATTTAAAAGATCCACCAGCGCTTCAAAATTTTTTGCCGCACTACCTTCGCGTATAATGATTTTCATTCCATACTTCAGTTTATCCAGCGCTTCCTCTTTTGTAAAACATTCATGGTCGGTACTTATTCCCGCTTCAATATATTGTTTTGCTTTTTCGCCCCTTAACCCCGGCGCATGGCCATCAACAGGTTTATTTAAAGAATATGCTGACGCAATCTTTTTCATCACTTCTTTATCTTTAAAAAGCACACCCGGAAAGTTCATCATCTCGCTCAGGTATTTTATTTCATTTTTCCGGAGCAGTTGTTTTACATCCCCGCTGTTAAGCGTTGCGCCCGCTGTTTCAAAATTTGTAGCAGGTATACAGGCCGGCGCGCCAAAATAAAATTTGAATGGTACTGTTTTTCCGTTTTCAATCATAAACTCCACTCCCGGTAAACCGCACACATTTGCAATTTCATGCGGGTCGCTTACAGTGGCAACCGTTCCGTGTACCACAGCAAGGTGGGCAAATTCTGAGGGAGCAAGCATACTGCTTTCTATATGCACATGGCTGTCAATAAAGCCGGGGAGAATAAAATTTGAACCTGCAGCTGTTTTGTTTTGCAAGCGCTTTATTGAAATAATCTTAGCACCGTCAACTTCAACAGCAGCATAGTAAATTTCTTTTTCCCACACATCTACTAAATTACCCGTTATGATAAAAGCAGCATGTTTCATCCTTATAAATTTATACGAAGATAAAATAATGGCAGCAGGTATTTTAAGAATAGCTAAACATTAAGGCTGATTATTTTGCCAACAAAAAACCCTGCGTGTGCAGGGATATTTTGTTTCGTGAAAGACTACTTTTACAACTAAAACTCCTTCAGGGTTGGTACGGATGGTTAAAAGGATGTTGGATTTTAAAACGGAATGTTACCTTCTGTTTTATAAAGTGTAAATCTAACACTAACTCCTTTCCCTCAACAGAAAATCAGACATTGGGATATCCGGATAAGACACAAAAAGGCCTTTTTGGGTATTATACGCTCGTTATATCATTTATCTTCTGTTCGGCTAGCTATATCCGGTCTTCTTTTTTCTGTACGATCAAGAGAATGCCGGTAGCGCCATGCGTCAATAATGGCAGGGTTGCCGCTCAATAATTCATCAGGCACTTTCCATCCGCGGAAATCTGCGGGGCGGGTGTAAACAGGAGGGGCCAGTAAGTTATCCTGGAAGGAATCGAAAAGAGCAGAGGTTTCATCGTTCAGCACTCCCGGTATCAGTCTTCCAATGGCATCTACCAGAACTGCTGCGGCTAATTCGCCGCCACTGAGTACATAATCGCCAATTGAAATTTCTTTTGTTATATAATGTTCACGTATGCGTTCATCAATTCCTTTATAATGCCCGCAAATAATCAGCAGGTTTTGTTTAAGTGAAAGTTGATTTGCTGTTTTCTGTTCAAATGTTTCCCCATCGGGTGTGAGGTAAATAATTTCATCATAAACGGTTTCTTTTTGTAATGATTCTATTGCAGTTGCCAATGGCTGACACATCATTACCATACCTGCCCCGCCACCATATTGATAATCATCCACCTGCCCGTATTCATTTACAGCCCATTGCCGCAGGTTATGCATTTGTACCCGGAGCAAACCCTTGTCCTGCGCACGTTTCATGATACTGTGGTTTAAAGGGCTTTCCAGCAATTCAGGCAGAACAGTAATGATATCAATTTTCATCCTGCAAATTTACAACGGCTTATATAATATCGCTTAAGTAATGTGCATGAATAAAAAAGCAGTACTGATGGTACTGCTTTCAAATATTCTAAATATCAACTCAACAGGAATCATGCTCCAAACTTTTTCCTGATGATATTGAGTGCACCACCGGCTTTAAACCATTCAATCTGCTGGTCATTATAAGTATGGTTTGCACTGATGATATCTGAGGTTCCGTCTGTATGATGAAATACCACTGCCAGCGCTTTGCCTGGTACAAATTCAGAAAGGCCAAGTATATCTATAGTATCATCTTCTTGTACTTTATCATAATCTTCTTTGTTTGCAAAAGTAAGTGCAAGCATGCCCTGTTTTTTTAAATTGGTCTCATGTATGCGGGCAAATGATTTCACGAGAATGGCACGCACTCCCAAATGGCGTGGTTCCATTGCTGCATGTTCGCGTGAACTTCCTTCACCATAATTTTCATCACCTACTACAATTGTTCCAATACCCGCTGCTTTGTAAGCACGCTGTGTAGCAGGCACCGGGCCATATTCAGCTGTTAACTGGTTTTTTACAGAATCAGATTTCTCATTAAAATAATTTATAGCACCTATCAGCATATTATTTGAGATATTATCTAAATGCCCGCGGAATTTCAGCCAGGGACCTGCCATGGAAATATGATCCGTAGTGCATTTACCTTTTGCTTTTATAAGCAGCTTTAAACCTTTAATATCAGTGCCTTCCCATGCAGCAAATGGTTCCAGAATCTGCAGGCGCTGACTGTCAGGGGAAACAGCTACATTTATTGTACTGCCGTCTTCAGCGGGTAGCTGAAAACCTGCATCATCTACCGCAAAACCTTTTGGCGGAAGTTCAAAACCGGTTGGTTCATCCAGCAGCACTTCTTCCCCGCTTTCATTTTTTAAAGTGTCAGTTAATGGATTGAAAGAAAGGTGCCCCGCAATAGCAAATGCAGTAACAATTTCAGGCGATGCAACAAACGCGTGTGTGCTTGCATTGCCGTCATTGCGTTTTGCAAAATTGCGGTTAAATGAAGTGATGATGGAGTTTTTCCTGGAGGGATCATCTATATGCCTTGCCCATTGCCCTATGCACGGGCCGCAGGCATTTGCCAGAACTACACCACCAATTTTTTCAAATGTATCCAGTAAACCATCCCTTTCAATGGTGTAACGAACCTGTTCGCTTCCCGGTGTAATAGTGAATTCTGATCTTGCTTTCAAACCCCTGTCAGTAGCCTGTTTGGCAATGGAAGCGGAACGGCTGATATCTTCGTAAGAAGAATTTGTGCAGGAGCCTATCAGAGCAACTTCCAGCTTTTCAGGCCAGTTATTTGTTTTTACAGCATCCGCAAATTTGCTGATGGGCCATGCAAGATCCGGTGTGAAGGGGCCATTTACATGCGGTTCCAGTTCATTTAAATTTATTTCAATTAACTCATCATAATAATTTTTTGGATTTGCATACACATCTGCATCGGGCCGCAAATGTTCTTTTACCGCATCGGCTAAAGAAGCAATATCTGTGCGTTCCGTTGATTTTAAATATGCAGCCATTTTTTCATCATAAGCAAACAAAGAACAGGTGGCGCCAATTTCTGCGCCCATATTACAGATAGTTCCTTTTCCGGTTGCGCTTAAACTGTCTGCCCCATCACCAAAATATTCTACAATGGCACCTGTACCTCCTTTTACAGTAAGTATTCCGGCCACTTTCAGTATCACATCTTTTGCACTTGTCCAGCCGCTCATTCTTCCGGTAAGTTTTATGCCAATGAGTTTCGGCCATTTTAATTCCCAAGGTAAACCCGCCATTACATCGCAGGCATCTGCACCACCTACGCCAATCGCTATCATGCCCAGCCCACCTGCATTTGGGGTATGCGAATCGGTACCAATCATCAAACCACCGGGAAATGCATAATTTTCCAAAACAACCTGGTGAATGATTCCCGCGCCTGGTTTCCAGAAACCAATACCATATTTCCCGGAAACAGAAGCAAGGAAATCATAGACTTCTTTATTTACTGATTTTGCAGTATTCAAATCCTCGGCGGCACCTGCTTTTGCCTGTATCAAATGGTCACAATGCACAGTGGATGGCACTGCCACTTTTGGCCTGCCTGCCTGCATAAACTGCAGCAGCGCCATTTGCGCGGTTGCATCCTGCATGGCCACGCGGTCGGGAGCAAAGTCAACATAGTTTTTCCCCCGTTCAAAATTTTGCAGTGGCTGGTCAGTATGCAGGTGCGAAAATAATATTTTTTCTGAAAGCGTTAACTGCCTGCCCAGTGTATTGCGCGCTGCATCAAGCTTTGCGGGCATTTTTGCATACACTTTCTTAATCATTTCAATGTCAAAAGCCATGATTTATTATTTTAGATTTAAAATTTACGATTTTTTGACTGCCTGGTATAAAATCATCCACACATTATGCACAGGTGCTGCGAATTTACGCTAAAACAAAATTTATTAAAAAATGTCTTTGCAAAATATTGAAACTAAATTTTAAATTGCAGCATGAACAGGTTAAGGTACTTTATAGAAATGCAGGCATTTGGTGTTTGCACTGCTATTGGCGCCAGGCTCGGCATTGCCACATCGCGTATAAGAATGTGGTTTATTTATATTTCATTTCTTACCATGGGCTCGCCGTTGATTATATATATGATAATGGCCTTTTGGCTTAATATAAAAAAGTATATCTTGTTTGCCCGCCGTAACCCTTTGAAATATCTTTAAATACTGTGCTTAATATAGAATACAACGAAACGAGCTTTGAAGACCTGTTAAAAAACTTTGCCCGGCAGATAAAAGGCAGGGTAACTGGTAACCTTATACAATTGCCGGCAGATGTAGGTGAAGGAACAGTTTGGCAAATAACGCTTCATAACCAGATACAACTGCTCCTGTATGATTTCACACCAAAAGAAAGCTTGGTTTTACAAAGAAAAAAAAGCAACAAAGATTATTATGTTTTGAGGTTTGATGATGTAGCTGCTGTGCAGGAAAACCATGAATCAAAGTCATCGGTTTTTTTTACGCATACAAGACAGTCTTCTTTTTATATGGCCACACCCGGCATACATATATGCGGCGTGAATTTTTTGTTTGATAAAGAGTGCCTTAATGCTTTTTTCGCAAACGATGAAGCCGGCGCCAATATTCAAAAGTATATGGATTTGAAAATGACAGGTCCTTATAACTTTGAAATGATGGATGCAGAATACAGCAGGTTGCTGCACGAACTGCTAAATGCCGGCGACGAAAAAAAATATGAAGGCCTGATAGTAATGAACAGGGCAATGCTGCTGATGGAACGTTTTTTTACAAGATTCTTTAAAAAAATAACAGCTACCCCGCTAAGTATAAAAATCTCATCGGATGAAATTGCCAGGTTGAGGCTGGTTGAACATGAACTGATAAAAGATTTTACCGCAGAGCCGCCCACGATACCCATATTGGCAAGGCTTGCAGCCATGAGCCCCTCAAAACTAAAACAAACTTTTAAAGAAATTTACGGCCTCCCGGTTTACCAGTATTATCAAAAACACAGGATGAATAAAGCCAAAGCAATGCTTTTGTCAAAAAATTATTCTGAGCATGAGGTGGCTGAAGAACTGGGGTTTGCAAACCGGAGTAATTTTATAAAAGCTTTTCATAAATCTTTTGGTCAGACGCCTGAACCCATGAGTGTAGCCAGCTAAAAAAAAAATGTGACAGAAATATCCAACACTGACGATAATTACGTGGATTTAATACATACAGTGGCGCGTATTTTTGGCACTGTTGTCAGGGATAATACTGTGGCTGTTCCGGAAAATTACGGTACAGGATATTTATGGGCACGTAACCTGCCGGACGGCCTTTCAGTAATGGTTTGCAATATTCTTTTTAATGAAGATATGCTGCTGAACCATATACCTTCAAATGGCCGGCAATATTTTATTTTACAATTCAATGAATCACTAGATGACAATGAGCCGGCAAAACAAAAACAAACCGGCGAACATGGGTTTAATATGCAGCAAAACGTGGTGTTGCTTACCAATTCATTAATGCATTCCGGATTTTTTGTTCCGGCAAAAGTGAGAACATTATGCGTGAAAATAATTTTTGAAAAAAATTACCTGCTCAATTTTATGGAGGGGGATGTATTGGATGAATTTTTAAGCAGCTATTTTTCGCTGCTTTTAAAAAATGGCAAGGTTGAGCCGGTTGATGCTGATTACCGGCAATTGATGACTGAACTGGCAAGGCTGAAAACAGATCACCCGCTATCCACCAGTTTTATACAAAACAGGGCACTGATGCTTATTGAGAAATTCATTTTAAAATTTATGGCAAAGCTGCAAACCAATACTCATGCTTTTAAACTTAAAGATGACGAAATAAGCCGCCTGATAAAAGTTGAATCGCTTCTTGTAAAAGATTACAGCGGTGCTCCACCTACCATTTCCAGCCTTTCGCGTACAGCAGCCATGAGCCCTACAAAACTTAAAAAAGATTTTAAAGCCCTTTATGGGTTGCCTGTATATGAATATTTTCAAAAGAACAGGATGATGCGTGCAAAGCAGCTTTTGCTGGAAGGTAAATACGCCATAAAAGAAATAGGGATGATGGTTGGATATACAAACCTGGGGCATTTTGCCGCAAGCTTTAAAAAAGAATTCGGCACACTGCCGAGTGAAATGAACACAGCAAATAACTTATCCCAGTACAGCAGGCATGAAACCGCTGAAGATAAATTGGCAAATTAAATAACTGCTTTTCTCAACTTCACTAATTGTACCAGTAAATTTTCCAGCAAATCCAGTTGCAGCATGTTTGCCCCGTCGCTCAAAGCCTTTGAGGGGCTGGGATGTGTTTCAATAAACAAACCATCTGTACCTGCTGCAATGGCTGCTTTCGCTATAGTGCTTATCAGTTGTGGGTTTCCGCCGGTTATACCACTTGTTTGATTGGGTTGCTGCAGGCTGTGTGTGCAATCCATTATTACTGGTACATGATGGCTTTGCATGATGGGGATATTCCGGTAATCAACTACCAGGTCCTGGTAACCAAATGTATTGCCGCGTTCAGTAAGCATAATTTTTTCGTTGCCTGCTTTTTTTATTTTATCTACTGCAAACTTCATGGCATCGCCACTTACAAACTGCCCCTTTTTTACATTTACTATTTTTCCTGTTTCTGCGGCTGCAACTAATAAATCTGTTTGCCTGCATAAAAAAGCAGGTATCTGCAGTATATCAATAAATTTCGCCGCAACTGCAGCTTCTTCATGCGCATGAATATCGGAAGTAGTGGGCACATGAAATGTTTCTCCCGCTTTTTTTACAAGCTGCAGCGCAGCTTCATCGCCAATCCCGGTAAATGAACCGGCGCTTGTGCGGTTTGCCTTGCGGTAGCTTGCTTTAAGCACATAAGGTATTTCAAGTCTTTTACAAATGGAAGAAACTTTTACCGCTACTTCCATTACAAGCTCCTCATTTTCTACTACACAAGGGCCCGCGATGAGAAAAAAATTATCCGGATTGTATTGCTGATTTTTAAAAAGATCAGATAAATATTGTGGTATCATATTTTATAAAACATTTGCGCAGCGAACTTACACCAAAGTTTTCTTTTCTTTGTTGCAGCATAAAACGATTGCTATGATAAAAGAAAGAATACTTGTAATTGGCGCCAGCGGACAGATAGGTGTAGAGCTTACTCTTGCGCTGCGAAAAATGTACGGTAATGCCAATGTGGTTGCTTCGGATTTGCGTGAAGAAAATGAATTGCTGAAAGGCAGCGGGCCCTATGTTTCGCTGGATGTGATGAACAAAGAAATGCTGCATGTGCAAGTGATAAGACAAAATATTACTCAGATATACCTGCTCGCCGCTATCTTATCCGCCACCGGCGAAAAAAACCCCGGCCTTGCCTGGAACCTGAATATGCAGGGGCTTTTAAATGTGCTGGATATTGCGCGTGAAGAAAAACTGCATAAAGTATATTGGCCCAGCAGTATTGCAGTTTTTGGCCCCACATCACCCAGGCAAAACTGCCCGCAGCAAACCGTTATTGAACCCATTACCGTGTATGGTATAAGCAAGTATGCGGGTGAATTCTGGTGCAATTATTTCAATCACCGGTTTGGGGTGGATATAAGGAGCCTGCGCTATCCGGGGTTGATCAGTTATAAATCCGCGCCGGGTGGCGGCACCACGGATTATGCAATAGAAATTTTTCATGAAGCACTGACGGAAAAAAAATATGAATGTTTTTTAAATGCAGATACTTACCTGCCGATGATGTATATGCCCGACGCCATACGTGCCACGCTTGAACTGATGGAAGCGCCTGCGGAAAAAATTTCTGTGCGAACATCTTATAATATTTCCGCACTCAGTTTTTCACCGGAAGAAATTGCTGGGGAAATAAAAAAACATATCCACGGTTTTACTGTTTCGTATAAACCTGATTACCGCCAGGCCATTGCCAATAGCTGGCCGCAGAGCATTGATGACAGCGTGGCCATGAATGACTGGGGATGGAAACCGGAATATAATTTACAAAGAATGACAGAAGATATGATTAAAAACCTGGAAGTTTAAATTTATCCTTTTTGCATTTTCTGGTGCATAAATTTCAATAAAGTTTTCCGGGCGTTATTTTTAATTTTCTTTTGAAAAAAACTGTTCCATCCCAGCAGCCACCCGCTGAAACCCAGCGCCTGTACGCTCCATTTATGTACACTGAACGCATCGCTATGCTCAATAATTTTTCCATCTGCTATCTTCATGTATGCTTTTACATTATTCACCACTTTTCTTCCTGTTTTTGAAAAAGTATAAGTGGCGGTCCAGCCGCAGGTATAATATTCTTCATCAAGCGCCTGTATATTTTCATATACAATAGAAAAATTCCTTGCATTTTTACAAAGCATTTCCCACATTGCTTTTACTTCATCCGCCTGCAGCAAGCCAAAAACAGGGTCGGAAAAAACAATATCATCACTGTAACAATCATTCATCTTTTTATAATCCAACTGATTAAAGGCAGCGTAAAAATTGTTTACTAATTGTTCGTTTGCATTCATATATTATCCCGTTGGTTTAAATTCAGCCTTCCAAAATTAACTACAGTTTGCCGGAAATAAAACAAATTAAAAACCCCGCCATGCGGCAGGGCTTCTGATTAATTACATTGCATTATTATGCTTCCAATATAATATTGCTTTTCTTTTCACCCTGCATCAGTTCCACACTGCGGCTTATGAAATCAGTTAACCCGTTTCCTTTTAATAATCCCTGTGACAGCAGTGCAAGGTCGGCCAGGTTCTTTACCTGTTTTTCCTGTTTTATTTTATCATCTTCCTTTAATAAAAATTGATAAAAGGGATGGTTGCCGTTTACGGTGAGCGTTACTTCATCAGGCATCTGCGCGTAAAATGCAGTCATGCCGCCGCCCATTGCACTCATATCTTTCATCCTGCGCATAAACTCAGGTCTTGTAGCAATCACCGGCGCCGCATCGGGGCTTAACCCTTTTACCTCTACCGTTACATGCAGTTCGGGTATTTGAAAACCAAATAGTTCTTTCAGTTTTGTTTCTTCCTCTTTTGATAAAATGCTTTCCGTGCTTTCCTGTTTGTCAATTAAATTGTCTGCGACATCCGCATCCACACGCACAAAGTGTACGTTCTCCCATTTCATTTCCATGGCATTGATGAAAGATGCATCAATCAGGGATTCCATCTTCACCACTTTATAACCCTTATCCACACAGGCTTTCAGGTATGAGTGCTGCTGCACAGGGTTTGTGGTATATAATATTACCTGTTTGCCTTCTTTATTTTTCTGAAGTGTTTCCGTTTCAATTTTATATTCATCCAGCGTATAGAATTTCTTTTCCGTTGCGTCTTCCATTATTAAAAACCTGTTTGCCTTTTCCAGGAATTTATCATCCGTCATCATACCGTATTTTACAAAAAGGTCAAGGCTTTCCCATTTTTCTTCAAACTCCGTTCTGCTGTTTTTAAAAAGTTCTTCTAATTTATCAGCCACCTTTTTTGTAATGTGCGCATTTATTTTTTTCACATTCGGGTCGCCCTGCAGGTAACTGCGGCTAACATTCAGCGGGATGTCGGGGCTGTCAATCACGCCGTGCATCAGCATTAAAAATTCGGGGACAATATCTTTTACTTCATCGGTTACAAAAACCTGGTTGCAGTACAATTGTATTTTATCTTTCTGTATTTCGTAGCTCTGTTTTATTTTGGGGAAATACAAAACGCCGGTAAGGTTGAAGGGATAATCCACATTCAGATGGATCCAGAACAAAGGTGTTTCGCCAAAAGGATATAATTCGCGGTAAAATTTCTCGTAATCTTCTTTTGTTAATTCGCCCGGCTTTTTTATCCATATGGGTGAAGTATTGTTGATTGATTTTTCCTCTCCGTCTTTTTTCTTTTCTTCGTTTGCATCAGAAAAGTAAATGGGAACAGGTAAGAACTTACAGAACTTTTCCAGTATGCTTTTTATCCTGTGCGCTTCTAAAAACTCTTTGCTTTCTTCATTTATATGTAAAACAATTTTTGTTCCGCGTTCCTGTTTTTCAATTTCGTATAATTCAAATTCCGGGCTGCCGTCGCAGCTCCAGTACACGGCACTTTCATCGCGGAAACTTTTTGTATAAATGTCCACTTTCTCACTCACCATAAATGCGCTGTAAAAACCCAAACCAAAATGCCCGATGATATTTGCGTCTTTATATTTATCCAAAAATTCTTCTGCGCCGCTAAAGGCAACCTGGTTTATATATTTGTCCACTTCCGCCGCAGTCATGCCCACGCCCCTGTCTATAATAGTCATTGTTTTTTCTTTCTCATCTACCACTACATCAATGCGCAGTTCACCCAGTTCGCCCTTTGCTTCACCGATGGAAGAAAGTGTTTTTAATTTCTGCGTGGCATCTACAGCATTGCTTACCAGTTCGCGCAGAAAAATTTCATGGTCGCTGTAAAGGAATTTTTTAATGATGGGAAAAATGTTTTCCGTTTGTACGCGTATCTGTCCTTTTTGCATAATAAAGCCCTCCTTCCCGATATCTACCGGGTCTCCCTGCAGGGAGGATCTTGAATTCCGGACCCTGCGGGAGTTTTGTTTTTTAATTATTTTTATTGTTAGCGGCAGCAGTATTTTGTGCTGAACTATGTGCAACAATCAAACACAGTACCAAAGCGGGCTTGCATGACAGGTTGGCAAATTTACGAATGCCCCGCGCATTACTATTTTTTTGAAACCCGGGAGTAGTTTTTTACGAATGTTGCAAGCGGCAACAGCAAAGCTTAATCCCATTGCGGGGGTTCACCGATACGTTCAAAAATCACCCTTACCTGCAGTGATGTAAAATAGCGGCTTATGCGTTCACCTACAGCTTCCTTATGCGGCTGCAGCCAGGTGCGCAATGTTTTTGTGCTTACCCCATACCAGCCTGCAAGCTCTTTGAGGGTGCAGGGTTTTGCTGTTGTTTCTTTTACCGTTTCCATAATTTATCTTTTGTATAATTATTATTCATTGTTATTTTTTTGTTGCCCGGTGGAGAATAAAAATAACTAAATAATTTAGTAAATTGCTTTGTATGCGGGAGTATTTTTTTGCAACTTTTCCCGGCTTCATTTTCAATATTTTATCTATGATTTATTTTTAAAAACCCGCCCCCGGGGACTTTAAATGTTCCGGGAACGGGTTTAAAATGCTCCTATACCTGCGTTTTGTTTGCAGTACCGGGATCATCCTTTTGGGTGGCAGCCTGGCTTACGGCTGCTGCTATGCTTCCCGCAACAACCATATAACCTGCGCATTTTACCAGCAGTGCCGGAAGTACCGCACTGGCGGCTAATATGGAACCGCCCACAGTTCCGATGGCAAGACCCGCAGCGCGGATCTTTTTGAAGAACCCGGGCGTGGGGGAAAGTATCCTTTGTATGAGATTCATTGTTTTACAGTTTTGTTGTTTTATTGTTTTATTGTTTTGATGTCCTGCTGTTCCTGGTTAATAAGGGTTATGCATTTGGTTTATCAACAACGACAGGGGTTGCACCGGTTGAAAGTGCAGGATCGGGTTGCTGAATGTTTGTCTGCTGACCATTGCGCTTTTTCCTGCTATGCACCTTGTAAGATGCCACCTGCCCGGTTGTTTTTAATAACCAAACACATAACCCTGTTTTTGTATCCGCCTGACCATCCCCGACAGCTATCGGGACCCCTGCGGAGAGGGGCTTTGATGATTACTATGTTTATATACCACTAACTTTTACAATATTCAGCGGGTTGAAAGCGCCGTTCTTTAAAGTATAGTTGATGCCGTTTACCTGCTGGTAAAATTGTACACCAAGCAACAGGAACAATGGATGTGTGCTGTTTGGTGTTACTGCATTGCTCATGGCTATTGGGCCTGCGGCATTGCCATTCCAGGGTAATACGGCTGAGATAGTGCTTGCTTCAGTAAATTGCCCGGTTTCAAAATCAATTTCTGCCGCGGCGCTTACTACTGCGAAATGCGTGGTGCCTTCTGGTATCAGTATATCCTGGTTGGGAATAAGGGCAGGTATGTTTACACTTAAGGTACCTGCTACCCTGTCAATCGCTGCAATGTAAGCCGGGAAGAAAATGGAGTTGAATGAGGCATTGCCATTAAACTCAAAGCCCTGGAGCAGTTCTGCTTCTCCATCCACCACATTGCGCTGCCCGCGGATGCTGGTGGCATCAGCTTTAAGCACCCGCATCATTTCTTTTGTGAGGCGTGCGAAGCCTTTGCTGTCTTTTGCGTTTTTCAAAAGGCTGTGTACCGCGATGCGCATCAGCTTTGCGGCTTTGCCTGCCCTGCCGAATTCTGAATTGTTTTCACGGGTGCGCTGGAAATTGGCCCCTGTTGCTATGCTATCAGCATTTGGAGCGGTTTTTTGTTTTGCTATAAAACCGTCTTTTGCTTTGAAGAAGGTGACATCTCCCATGGTACCCTCGAGTTTAATAAAACTTGCTTGTTTTGCCATTGTTTTAAGTTTTTAAATGTTATAAATTTTGTTTTACTGTTTTGTGGTTTTGATGTTTGGGGTTTCATGAATTTTACAGCGCTGTATCCTTACATCAAAATCACAGTGCAAGATTAAAACAGCGCTAAAGGTTGGTTTCCCTGTATGGCATTGAAAGGAACGGAAAGGAATAAAATGGAACAGAA
Organism: Chitinophagales bacterium; assembly: GCA_038207175.1. Lineage (GTDB taxonomy): Bacteria > Bacteroidota > Bacteroidia > Chitinophagales > Chitinophagaceae > JBBRAD01. The sequence continues at coordinate 12,019 of JBBRAD010000024.1, read as the reverse complement.
AGGGACAAAAAGGAACGGAAGGGCACAGTAAGGAACACTAAGGCGCAGAAGGGAACATTAAGTATTGATAAGGAACAAAAGATGAGCCTTTACAACGTAAAACTGAATGTGGATAAATGGGAATGGAGGGAATCAAGTAGGGCGTTACATGGGCGCAAGTAGGGAGCAACCATGGAGTTGCTACGGGGCAGCATGCTTAAAAATGATTTATTCGTGCCGTTACGATAGCTGCCGGAATGAAATATTTTAGCTACTGGCAAGATCATATTGCGTACCTATGGCACGCGAAAAAGGGCTTTCTTTATGTTTCTACTCATATTTTGTCCCTAACGGGACGGGGTTGAACTTTCTTCCGAACAGTTATGGTGAGCAACACCAACGGCGGCAAAAAAAGTTGCGCCTTTCCCGGCAGTTGCACCGATAGGTGCACCCAGCAATCCTGCTAAAATTTCAGGAATCGTTGGCGGGGACGCCAACGAAAGCACAAAAGACAACAGAGAGGTTCCTGCATGTGAGTACAAAAGCACTTATACATATCAGCAGCCCACTTGACGATCTGTTCACCAAGGGTAAAATAGACTGGTAAATAGCGACAATACAAAAGGTGTAACGGATTGGATTGTTCTAACGACAATACAAAAAGCGCAACACTAAAAGATTGATTTTCAATGGCGAAAAATATTTGGATATATCATGTAATAGCGCCAATTTACGCGTTAGCTGCAACCACTAACTCGTAGTTCTCATATCCATACAACAATTTATAAAAGTGACAACTCATGATAAAATTTTTATCTAACGATATTTGGCCGGTAATAAAATCTCTTTCAAACAGTTCACGAAAGACCAAAATTGCAGTTGCTTATTTTGGGACTGGAGCTTCAACACAATTTTCATTCAAAAAAGGAGATATTCTTTTGGTTGCAATGACTTTAAACAATGTGAAAATTGGTCAGATTAATCCTTTTGAGATTGAAAAACTTTACAAAAAGGGAGTTTTTATCTTTACTCTTGCAAATCTGCATTCTAAGATTTACTTATTTGATAAAAAAGTGATTATTGGTTCACCGAATGTATCTTCCAATTCTGCAAATACTTTAATTGAAACAGGTATTCTTACTGATGATAGCAAAACAATTTCACTAACCGAAAACTTTATTAAAGAATACTGCATTGAAAAGGTAGAACAAGATTATATTAAAATCTGTAAAAAAAATTATAATCCTCCAAATTTTTTCGGCGGCCGTAAAAAAAAGGTTACTTCAAAAAAAATTAAAGGACAGCTTTCAAGGCTTTGGGTAATAAGTACAAAATCTTCAACAGTAAATGATGAGATTTCAGTAAAAGAGGAAAAATTATTTGAAAAGGAGATTTCAGATAAGCAGGCTTTTACTACTGAGAAAATAACCTACTCTCCATCTGATTCATTTATAAAGAATATTCGCAAAGGAGATATGTTAATTCAGGTTTTCAATCGTAAATTAAATTCCATCGTTTATGAACCTAAACGTGCTCTTGGGACTGCTTGGAATAAAGTTCGAACACACAAAGTTTTAATAGTAGAAGAGCGCATAAATCCTAACACAAAAGGCTGGAAAGTACTTGAAAAGAAGTTAAAGCAGAATGATATTAAATCAATAACAAAAAATTCTACAAGGGAAATAAAGAATGAGAATACAAAAAAAATATTGCTTGACTACTTCAATTGACCGATCATAAGGCCGTGGCTTCAGCCAACATTACCACAAGGTGGGGCTTGACCAGTATTTCTCCAGCATTTTATTGTCTCATCTTCGTTCCGGGCTGAACAATCTTTGTTCAACATTTTATGTAACTTCAACATCAAATCAATGCGTGAGCTTGACGTTCCGGGCTTGACCAACATCAATGCCCCACCTGCGGCAATGCACACACGCTAGGGGCAAGGCTATTAGGCAATCGAGTACTTTAATAAAAATTCCATTGTGCCAAAACTAAAAAAAGTCTCATACGAAAAAAGAATTGTCGCATTTATTGACATACTTGGATTCAAAGAAATTGTAAAAGAATCTGAGAGTGATCCATCTAAAATTGATTTGTTATACTCGGCACTTCACTTCCTTAAAGTATGGGAAACATCTGACAGATGGGATCTTAAACTTGTAGAAATTGAAGAAGATGCTCAAAAAAAGGGAGTAGACAACTTTGATATTAGAGGTAAAACTAATAGTACTTCATTTTCAGATAGTATAGTTATTTCAGTAAAGGTAGACGATAATACAAATGAAATGTGTTCAACATTAATTGTCAATTTGGCCTTTATTGGTGCGGTACTTTTGGAAAAAGGAATATTATTTAGAGGAGGAATAACAATCGGAAATATAATTCATCGTGAAAATGGAACAGTATTTGGACAAGCACTAATTGATGCCTATTTATTAGAAAGCAAAAGCGCAAAATATCCTCGAATAATATTATCGGATAAGTTAATCAAAGAATTAAATTATCCTCTTCAAGCAAAAAGGGACAGATATCCTTATCACCAATATATTGACAGGTTTGAAGATGGATGTGCAGGCTTTCATCAAATGATCTACTACCAAGTAGTCGAAAGTTGGATTGAAATGACAAAGGAGAAATTAATTAATAGTTTAGAGAAAGTTAGAAAAGTAATAATTACTGGACTTGATAAGAGCTTTCAAAATCCTGACATTTATGAAAAATACGTATGGCTTAAAGATCAATATAATAAACTGATAATTTTAAAAGATTTTGATTTTGAGACAAAATCAGAGGAAAACATTAAAATGAAAATAAGAGAATTAAATGAAGGGCTTTCGGAGCATAATATCCATCATTCCTATACTGACAAATATTATGATAAGCGAAAGCAAAAGTAAAGTTTCCCAAGCCCTGCCCCTAACATTGCCACAAGGTGGGGCTTGACCAGTATATCACTCATCATCTTCAGTCCAGGCATGACCAGCATTGTTCAACATTTTATGTAACTTCAACATCAAATCAATGTGCGGCTTGACGTTCCGGGCTTGACCAGCATCAATTCCCCACCTGCGGCAATGCACACACATTAGCTGATACATACGTGCAGACGCTTATCACAATGACAGAACAAATAAAAAAATCATTCATTCAGACAAAGCAGTTTATAAACGGACACAAAAATTATCCGACCCAATCTGGTATTTATGCTTTTTATCTTTCTGACAATTCTAACCTTTTTGACTTTGGCAAAGGCGGACAATTAATTTATGTTGGTATCGCAAAGGATAGTCTTCACGACAGAGACTTTAATCAACATTTCAAAACAGGTAAGACAGGAAGTTCAACTTTAAGCCGTTCAATTGGAGCAATTTTAAAAACTCACCTAAATTTAATTGCAATACCTCGTGGTGCTTCAAATGACACAAAAAGATTTGAGAATTATAAATTCAAAGATGACCAGCCGTTAACGGATTGGATGACAGCAAATCTTCAAATTGGATATTGGGTGCCTAATAATGTTTTGACTTATTCGGAATTGAGAGAAATTGAAAAAAATATAACGCTTAATTTAAAGCCTACTCTTGACCTTGATATTAGAACACGTAGATTTAATATTCTTGCCGACAAGCTTGTAACATTGAGAAACATTTGTAAAAAAGAGGCAGGAAAAAAATAAAATATGCAAGCATCATTTCACTATATCGTTAAAGCAAAACTTATACGCTTTATAAAAGGCAACGAAATTAACTTTTTAGAGTTTGAAGATAAATTTGAAAATGAAACCCCAATTTTAGCAAGAGAAAATGCCTTCAAGCATTATCAAAATTATATTGACGTTTTACTTCAAGGGAAAGGTAAAACCTACATATCTGACAGACAGGCAAGGGAGGAATTAAATTCTTTCATTGACCCAGGCACAACAACGAAAATCACAATTGGTGAAAGCGAAGTTGATTTTAGCGACAGTTTCGCTAATGGCATTGGGATTTTTATGATTATTGATAATCCGAAAGAAGATGTTGTTTATGACGACAAAGTTGGCGAAGAAATTTTCATACACGGCATTGGCAACATTAGCTTTTTAAGTGACGACCCAGACAGAATAATTTTTGAACTTGCAAGAGAGTTCGACTATTACAAACATTACAATTACGACACAGAAAATAAGGAAACACAAGTAGTTTATTGCAGCAGAGACGAATGGGAAGAAGGATATACAGAAGACGAGCCAGCAACATACAACATTTTAGAAACACCATTTGACTGGACTGGTTATGACAAGCCTTATTGGTGGGGCGAACCCGACAATGATGTAGAGGACGAAATAAAGCAAGTTCCAAAAACATTAGAAGACATTATACAAGGTGGGGAAACTAATCAAGTTGAGTTTAAACCAACACTTTTATACAATTTTTCTACAGCGAAGGCAGGCATCGGAATTAAAGCAATTATAGCAAAAACTATTTGTGCTTTCCTAAACTCAAATGGAGGATTTTTACTTATTGGCATTACAGACAAAGGAGAAATACAAGGACTTGATTTTGATTTTAAATTGGCTGATGGTAAAAACCCAAAAGACTTTTTCAGACTTGAGTTTGACCAAATGTTAGAACACTTTTTATCTTTTTCAGTTAAGAGCAATGTTGAAGGACAATTTTATAAAAAAGACGGCAAAGACATTTTTATAGTAACAGTAACACCAAATAAACGTAGACCGATTTTCTTAAAGGGACAAAACAGCAAAGAGTTTTATGTTCGTGGCGAGGCATCTTCAAGACAATTAACTGACCTAGAAGAGTTAGTTAATTATTGTATTGACAGGTGGACAAACTAATAACAAAAACATACCGCTGACACAAAAGGCAGCAGCTAACAAAATTGCAGATGTGGAAGGATTAAGCAAAGCAGATTTGATTGCCAAACTTCGACTGACAGATGAGAACGGAAACATTAAAAGAGCAGCAATTGTTTTGTTTGGAAAGAACCCGGCAAAATTTTTCAATAATTGTGTTGTAAAAATTGGTCGCTTTGGAAAAGACAGCAGCGACCTGAAATTCCAGGAGACAGTAGAAGGCAATATTGTTTATTTACTGAAAGAAGTGATGGAGCAATTAAACCGGAAATTTTTTACCCGTGCTATTTCATTTGAAGGTATGCAAAGGATTGAGAAAGGAGAATATCCTATCGCAGCACTTCGTGAAATGTTGCTCAATGCATTAGTCCATAGAAATTACTTAGGATCTTCGGTGGTGCAGATGCGTATGTTTAACAATCACTTTAATATCTGGAATGAAGGCGAATTACCTGCCGGTATTAGTCTGGATTCACTCAAGCGGCAACATCCATCACGACCAAGAAATTTATTGATTGCCGATGTATGTTTCAAAGCTGGCTACATTGATGCATGGGGAAGCGGCACTTTAAAAATTATCAGTACCTGCAAAGAGGCAGGATTACCCGACCCTGAAATTATTGAGCAGGACGGCGGCATATTGGTAACCCTGTTTAAAAATAAGTATAGTGCTGAACAGCTACAAAAAATGGGACTCAATGAAAGACAGGTAAAAGCCGTTTTATATGTTGTAGAGAATGGAAAAATCACAAATAGTGATTATCAGGAAATGAATAAGATATCAAAAAGAACCGCAACTAATGATTTGACCTCACTTGTAACAAACTTTAATCTGTTTGAAAAATCAGGAACTTTTGGGGCTGGAATCTCTTACCAGCTAAAAGGGCAATAATAGGGCAAATGGGGCAATAATAGAGCAAGAAAAGGGCAAGGCATCGACTCAAACGACTCATAAACGACTCAATATGGACTCAATTGAATCAATCTGATGTTGGCTCAGTTGGCTCAATATATTGGTCGCTTCAACAATGAAGAAATATGGATGAAATTTTTCCTAATCAAATTCAACTGTTCCAATCTGTTTTCAAAGGCAGAGAAGATGTGTTTGCAGTTCGTTGGGAGAAAGAAAATAAAAGTGGTTATATGCCTGCCTATTTTTATGACCCGTACATGTATCGGACTCATAAGATAAAGGGTGGTACTTTCCAGAATTACAAAGACAAAACTTATTTAAAGCTAACTGATAAGGAAATTGCAAAGCATTTAAATGGTGAACAGCTTATCGGCATTTATCCTTTGCTTTCAGATAATTCTTCATGGTTTTTAGTTGCGGATTTTGACAAAGAAAATTGGATAGCCGAAGCCAAATCATTTATAAAATCTTGCGTGGCTAAAGGATTTTCTGCTTATTTGGAACGTTCCCGTTCAGGTAATGGTGGTCATGTTTGGCTATTCTTTGAGCAACCTTATCCAGCAATTAGAAGCAGGAAAATTTTCATTTCGATACTTGAACAGTCAGGAGCATTTTCAATGTTTGACAAAAGTTCAAGCTTCGACAGGTTATTTCCCAATCAGGATTTCCTTTCGGGAAAAGGTTTGGGAAACCTGATTGCTTTACCGCTTTTCAAAAAGACTTTTGAACAAGGGAATAGTTGCTTTATTGATATTGACACATTGCAACCGATCACTGACCAATGGCAATTTCTGCAAAGCATAAAAAGAATTTCGTTTTCAGAAATGGACAAACTGTATCAGGATGTTTCAACCTCAACGGTTCAATTTGTACAAAAAACAGCAAATGGTAAATTAGCGATTTGTTTAAACAATGAAGTTAGGATAAGCCGTGAAGGAATGACAACACCATTGATAAATTTCTTAAAAGAAGAATTAAATTTTGCTAACTCAGAATTCATTATCAAAAAGAAAATTGGCAAAAACACTTTCGGAACTGAACGGTATTTCAAACTTGTGGAAGAAACTGAAAATGAAGTAATCATTCCAAGAGGTTTTGTTGGCAAGTTAATCAGGTTTTGCAGAGAGCATCAAATTGAACATGACTTTATTGACGAAAGAAAAAAACGAAAGGCTTCCCCGTATACATTCAACAATCAATTAAGGGAGCATCAACAAACAGTAATTGATACAATTTCAAAGAAAGATTTAGGAGTTATTGTTGCTCCGCCAGGCTCTGGTAAAACAATTGTTGGGTTGAAGATAATTTCAGAAAAATTACAACCTGCCTTAATCATAGTTCATCGCAAGAAATTAGTTGAGCAGTGGACAGAAAGAATTGAAACTTTTTTAGGGATTCCAAAAGTGGAAATAGGAAAAATAGGGCAAGGCAAAAGTAAAGTTGGAAAAAGCGTTACGATTGCAACCATTCAGAGTTTATCCAAAGAATTGAATAAAATTGAGAATGGAAATATTGAAACAGCATTCGGAACTATAATCGTTGATGAATGCCATCACATTCCTGCCGAAACATTCAGAAATACGATTACTAAACTTCAAACATTTTATTTATACGGATTAACAGCAACACCTTTCAGGAAATACAACGACGGCAAACTAATCTTTACTCATTTGGGTGAAATAATTGCTGAAATCAAAACCACCGAAATAAGCGCAAGTAAGCAGGCAAAAATCATTATCAGAAATACAGAGCTGGATGTTCCTTACAATTCAAAGACGGATAAGTTTGAAACACTTTCTAAAATCTTAATACATGATTCTGCAAGGAACAAACTTATTCTTGAAGATGTGAAAACCGAGATAAACAAAGGCAAGAAAGTAGTTATTATTACTGAGCGTAAAGAGCATATTGATTCGCTATATCAATACCTCAAACAATCTTATGAGGCAATAACACTAAGTGGAGAAGATTCTGAAATCAATAGAAATTCTAAATGGAAAATTTTAAAAGTTGGAAATTATCAGGCATTAATTACAACAGGGCAATTTTTTGGAGAAGGAACTGATTTACAAAATGTAAACTGTTTATTTCTGGTTTACCCGTTTTCATTTGAAGGCAAGCTAATTCAATATATAGGCAGAGTTCAACGTTCCGAAGTAACGCCAACAATTTATGATTATCGTGATATTAAAATTGACTACTTGAATAAATTGTTTCTAAAACGAAACACTTATTACAGAAAAATTGATAAACAAGCGACGCTATTTGATGAACCAACGGAAGAAATTGTTGATTCAAAAGATATTATCATAATTGAGAAGGAAATTAAAATTCCGATTGAAGAAATTGAATTTCGTTATGGCAGCATTGCTTTTAAATATCTGATTGCCGAAACAAAAACGGAACTTGAATTTGAAATAGAAAACCTTGAAGTAAGGCCTGAGTTCGAGGTCTTGAAACCTTATTTTGTAAAGGCACTTAAATCGAAGAATATAAAAGTTCACATACATGCCGATTTTGAAAACAGCAAACTGGTTTCTCAGTTGGCAACTTCTTCTGATATTGAAAAAATAAATCGGGAAGTAATTGAAGGAGTGAAATTCAAATTTATTACAAAGGAATTTTTCGGGCATAAACAAATAACTGAAGCAAATCTTTTAACGGTAACCGCATTGCAAAATGGCAAGCAAGAACTTTATTCAGATGGACAAGACCTTTTGGATGACATTCTAAAGAATAAGGAATTTAAACATTCGCAACAATTACGTTTTCTAGCAACCAAGCATGAAGGAACACATCTAAAAATAAGATTTGTGTTAAGCCCATTTTCATTCGTATTTCTACTATCAGGAGAACAACAGTTCCATGTCATTTTAGAAACACTTGACACGGAAGAAGCAACTTATTTGTGGCATACTGACAAAAACAAACAAGCCCTTATTAGTAAAGTAAAAAAAATTGACCAACAGTTAGACATAATTCGCAACAAAGGCAGACAAGTGTTTTTGGAAACAAACCCTGAAAACTTTTCAAGAATATTACATGACTATTCAGACAAAAAGAAAGGATTTATTATTTGGAAAGATTTATTGGAAGAACAAATTGTATGACATATAAAGCCAATAATTGCACCATGACTTGTCAAGACAATAGGCGAAGTCTCTAATAGCCAACGCCGCAATGCAAGTACATTCGCAGGCACACAAAACCCATAGCACTGAAGCCAACCTGCCAAAGAGCTTGCCTTCTTGCTTGGCTTGGGTAACGGTCTTTAGGTTGACAGAGTTAAAAATGCAACACTCACTAACGGACAGAGGAAAGGGCGAACGTTCAAACAGGGGGTTTGGCAAAATACGGGCTGACGGGTCATCTTCAACTTTTTGTTTAGTTCCAGCTTGACGTTACAAATTTGGCAATAGAATAAACAATGAACTTTTAGTTATAAATTTAACTGCGGTTACAGGCTGACGATTTTCAAATGCCGCCACATCTCCAAGTTGTGTTCGTTGTGCGACATGGGAGGACACATAGTAACAGTAACCGCGATTAAAATTGTTGGTTGACTGAGGACTGGTTAATTATCGTTTGCAAAAAATAGGGGCATGAAAAATAAATTCCCATATCGGTACCGCGTACTTGTTTTTCTTTTCTTTTTAACTCTTATTACATACCTCGACAGAATCTGCATTTCTCTTGTGGGAGTAAGAATGAAAGCTGAATTTAACCTTACTAATGAACAGTTTGGTTGGGTGTTGGGGTCATTTGCATTAGCCTATGCAATATTTGAAATTCCTTCTGGTGTATTGGGTGATCGAATTGGTCAACGGGCAGTTCTCATTCGCATCGTATTGTTGTGGTCACTGTTTACTGCGTTAACCGGGGCAACTACCGGGCTTATGTCCTTGTTGGTCGGGCGTTTTCTATTTGGAATGGGAGAATCGGGGGCTTATCCAACCAGTTCTGCGGTTATATCCCGCTGGTTTCCCGCTGGCGAAACGGCAAGAAGTATGTCATCTTTGTTTGTCGGTCAGAACGCAGGGGCAGCGATAGCACCGCTAATTGTCATTCCCATTGTAGTGGCATTTGGCTGGCGTGCATCCTTTTTTGTAAATGGCTTTATTGGATTAAGCTGGGTGCTTGTATGCTTTTTATGGTTCAGGAATAATCCGTCAGAAATGAAAACGGTTACTGAGGAAGAAAGAAATTTTATAGAAAGTAACCGGCGGTTTACAGAACATAAAAAAGGCTTTTCATGGAAGATAGCTTTAAAAAGCCGTACCCTCCGTGCTTTGGCAGCAGCCATGTTTTGTTCGCAATGGGGGCAGTATTTTTTTATTGCCTGGATGCCCGTTTATTTACAGGAGGGAAGGCATTTTTCTGAAAATGATATGAAAATGATTACATCTTATTTTTTTATTATTGGAATTGCCGGCGTTCTCTCAGCAGGCTTCCTGAGTGATTGGCTTGTTAAAAGAAGAGGGCTAAGGTTTAGCCGCAGATTTTTAGGGATGCTGCCTTTGAGCCTGTTGGCATTATCATTTTTTATAGACGCGGTAACTTCAAATAATACGATTGTTATTATCAGTCTCTTTACCGGACAGCTTTTTTATTCATTCACTCCAATAGTTGCTTTTTCGACCTGCGTTGATATTGGTGGCAGCCATACAGGAACAGTTGCGGGTATTATGAACTTCTTTGGCCAGGCAGGGGCATTTTTTTTAGCCGTTACATTTGGAAAAATTGTTAGCAGTACGCATAATTTCAACACACCTTTGTTTGTAATTTCGGTAGTATTACTTGGAGGAAGTTTGTCATGGTTAGCCGTTGACCCAACAAAACAAGTGGCTGGGGGAACTGGGGATAAAACAACTCTTCAATATCAATAAGCAGGTATGCAAATAATAATTTAAAACCAACTTAAGATGCTGCAACAGGATAAGCACTTTCACATGAGTGATGACTATGAATTTAATTCCTCATCACAAAAATCCATTGGCCGCTTTGTTATTCAATGCGCCGTTGAAATGGCTAAGTCGGAATTTGGGGATACACAAAAGATTAAGGCGCTTGATATAGCTTGCGGCCCCGGCAATCTTACCATTGAATTTCTCCGTGCTTTGGAAGACAGTTTCCCTGGCGCAAAGATTGAACTTGCAGGACTGGACTATAGCGAAATGAATGTGAAGCGTCTTGTAGAAAACTCATCAGGAAAGGTTAAAGGTATTTTAGGGTCTTTTTACAAACTTCCCTCCGAAGCAAATGGGCAGAACATTATCATTTCAAATGAAGGGCTTCATTGGCAGCCACCTTTTAAGACGAGCAAAATACACTATTACTATCTTGACCCTGGAGAAAAAGAAAAATATGAATCATGGGCATTGCAAAATCATAAAAATGCTTTGAGAAATATTTATGAAGCGATGCAAAAAGAAGGAATTGCAGTGCTTCAATATGGGCATACGCAGCAAATAAAAAAAATATGGGATACCATCTATAAAATATTTAATGAAAATCCATTTAAAGAATATATGGACAAAGTCAATTTTCCTGTGTATCATCCTACTATCGAAAATGTTTGTACTTCGCTTAAAGAGGTCGGATTCGCTGATGAAAATATAAATATCAAACACTATACGGAAGATTTGGTAGAAGACACTCCGTTATCTATTACCAACTTCTTAAGGGGGTTTACCCAACCGGGCATCAGTCAGTTTCTTAATCCAAATATGTTAGAGGACTTCTATAAAAATTTTGAAGATAAACTAAATGGTATGGAAATAAATGAATTCAGAAAAAACCAAATGCACCGGACTTTGATCAAACTAAAGAAAAGGTGAATTTTTTTGCTGCTGGTCTTCCTTGCTTTTTCCTGCCAATGGTATTTGGCAAAATTGTTGAGAGTGCCCACAGTTTCAACATACCGTTATATCTATTTTCCGGGAGTTTTATTGCAAAAAGTTTGTTATGGTTAACCGTTGACCCTACGAAGCAATTGACAGTAGTAAGTGCAGATAATAAATGAACCTGTTTTTATAATTAAATGAGCCAAAAATTTGGGTTTAGAATGTTGACAAAGATTCCCGTTTTTTTAATACATAACTGGGTGACAAAAAGCCACGACCGCACAACAAGGGGTGGCTGATGCACAACCACCTTTTTAAAAAATAGCTGTTTGCTTTTTAATGCTGTTAAAGCATTTGTTTACCATCAAAATTTGACTTTAATTTTTTACAGTATATAATTATTGGAAGCCCTATTCAGGCTAATAGAAT
>JBBRAD010000023.1:0-75724 GCA_038207175.1 Chitinophagales bacterium | reverse complement strand
GCATCAAAGGCAATATTCTTCAAATTAAACCTCCATTTTTTTTATTAACATTTTCACAAAACAAATTGCAGTCTTCTTTAAGTGGCTGCTAATTGATTTATATTTGAAGCACAACTTTAGTATTTAGACGAACTGCCGTTGGCTGTAAGTTTTAGAAACATTTCGTATGACATTGACAGAAACAGAATATAAAGAATTTATAAGAACACATCTTGACCTTCTATTTTATGTAGGGCAGCAAAAGAAGATTTTGCCCAAGCAGACTAAGTTTAAAAATTTTCTTGATGCTGATTTTAAAATTAAATTTAAATGCAGAGAAGCATTATTAGATGACGACAATATTCTTGATGAATATATAGCTTCAAATTTCGACCATTTTACAACCGAACAAATAAATGTTTTGGTTGGTTTCAAAAAGAAAATTAAGAGTTCGTTTGTAATTTTTAAGTGTTTGACAAATCATGCAATATTTATAGACACCAAAGACAATAAGTTTTATGCAGTAAAAGCATTGAGTGACACATTTGACCAGTTTTTTGACAACTTTCCTGTAAATATTTCAACAACATTAATTCCTTATAAAGACAAAATTATTTATGATGGATTTATACAGTCTTCAGGTCTTTACTATGGACGAAATATGACACAAACTATGAATGATGATTACAAAGAAGCAAAACGAAACAAACAAATCGTGACAAAGATTGAAGAATAAACTTGCAGCCAACAAAAGCTCAATAAAACTCCCCACAGTACAAGTGAGTGACACAACAGAAGCTTAATTTTTATTCTTGAGCCGGGACAATAATCATCTTATATCCTCATCACTGAAACTCAATGGCAGCAATAGTTTTACTGATGGGATGCTGTACACTTTCCCTTCAGCCCCGCCAAGCAGCAAACGGATTGGATGGTTCATCCTCGACTCATATTCCAGCAAACTTTGCCTGCAAATGCCGCAGGGGGAAATGGGTTTATTGCTGTTGCCGTTTTTATTATTATAGCTTACAGCAATAGTTTCTATCGGAATATTTGGGTATAGCGATGAAATAGCGGAAAGCAGCACCCGCTCCGCACAAATACCCACGGGAAAACTTGCATTTTCCTGGTTGGTGCCGGTAACAATTTTGCCATTTACCAACCTGGCCGCCGCGCCTACAAAAAAATTGGAATAAGGTGCATAGGCAAGCTGCGTTGTTTGTTTTGCATTGTTCAGCAGCCATGCATCCGCTTCGTTCAGTTCATTTGCAGAATTATATTGTTCAAACTTAAAATGATATTGCTGCTCCATAAATATTTGAATTACACAAAAAAATCCTCACTTTTTTTTGCGTGAGGATTTTTTTATAAATGCATAAAGATATTTTAATTAATGCCTTTAAACAGGCGGTTCCATCTTGGCCCGTTATCCCAGCTAAACCATATAAGCGAGGCCCTGCCCACAATATTTGTTTCGGGCACAAAACCCCAGAAACGGCAGTCCTGACTGCGATGGCGGTTATCGCCCATCATCCAGTAATAATTATACCGGGGCGTGTAAGTGGTGGTTTCTTTTCCGTTGATGATATATTTTCCGTTTGCTTCAGTTTCTATTGTATTATGCTCATAAGTGGAAATAAGCCGCCAGTATAATGAAATATTCTGCGGCGTTAAATTTATTGCTTCGCCTTTTTTTGGAATATGGAGGGGGCCAAAATCATCCGGCGACCATTTGAAATTTGCGGTATCGTAAGGAAAAGTGGGCTCCATATCTTCAGTAATAATCCGCGGGGTAATTTTTACGACGTTGGGTAATGCCTTTACTTTTTTTAAACCATCCAGCGTCATGTTTATAAGAAATTCATTTTGTTTTGTGGGTATAAAATTTACCGGATCATAGGGCTGGGAATGTTCATCATCGGTTACTAATTTTATACCCAGTTCATTTTTTAAAAAATCATCACTGAAGGCTGTGCCGTTTGTTTCCACAAAATAATCGGATTGCGCACTGGGCGAAAGAAATGCAGGCAGGCCGTTCACAAACAACTGCCCGTTCTTTACCTGTACATCATCACCGGGCAAACCCACACAGCGTTTTATATAATTGTCTGTTTTATCCATGGGATGCACAAGAATCGGAAAATCGGCCATTAATGCTGCACGGTTGCCGTTGTATGGTGCTGTGCGCAGCACATCGTAATAAGGGTTTTTACTTCCATATCCTTCCTGGTTGATAATGGTATCACCTGCGGGGAAATTGAATACCACTACATCGTTTCGCTTGACTTCTGTAAATCCCGGCAGGCGGTAATAGCCTAATTGTACCCATTTTAAATAAGAAGGCGTGGTGGGCATGCCGGGCAAAGTATTATGCACAAAAGGAAAGCTTAAAGGTGTTTGCGGTATGCGCGGCCCGTAACTCATTTTATTTACAAACAGAAAATCATTTACCAATAAAGTTTTCTCCATGCTTTCTGTGGGGATGGTATAAGCTTCGAAAACAAAAGTACGGATGATGGTTGCGGCTACTATGGCAAACACGGCCGCATCAACCCATTCACGCGCCGCTGATTTTTTGTAGCGCTTCATAATATCTTTTCCGCCCCAGCGTACTTCTTTTGAAAAGCCCAGATATGGAAAATAAACAAATGGGAGAAACACCACGGCCGCGTGCTGCAGGAAGGTGAATTTTCCAAAATTCATAGAAAGGATAATGGTTATCCATATTGTAATAAACTGCCCGGCAATGGGTATAAACTGGAGCCAGAACCAGATTTTTTTTATGCCGCATTTCTCCACTACCAGCCATGTATTATAAAATGGAATGAATGCTTTCCATGGCTCAAGCCCCATTTTTTTAAACATACCGTACATACCAATATGCCAGCCAAGAGTTGCGAGTATAAATATTATCCATCCCATGTTAAGAGTTTAATGGCAGCAAAAATAGCATTATAAACCGCGCAGCAAAATATGGCGGCAAAAAGTTTTCTTAAATGGCAGCAGGATAAAATGCCGTGAAATTATTTTTAACCCCGGTGAAGATGAAATATAAAAGTTTTTAGCTGTTTTTCATCCTGCATCATTTCTTTAAAATATTCCATCCGGGGTTGTACTTTTAGCGTGTATAAAAACTAAATAAAAATGAAAATAATCCTTATCGGCGCTTCGGGCACTATCGGCAAACATGTTTACAGCGAATTGAGCAGGCGGCACCAAATTACAAGCGTGGGAAAAACCAGCGGTGACATACAGGCGGATATTTCTTCTGTGGATTCGATAAAAGCCATGTATGATAAAGCGGGAGGTTTTGATGCCGTTGTTTGTACTGCAGGCAGTGGTTATTTTGGACCTTTTGATGACATGTATGATGAACAATTCCGCACAGGCATCAACAGTAAATTAATGGGGCAGGTGAACCTGGTACTGGAAGGAAGGAATTATATAAACGATAATGGTTCTTTTACCTTAACCACCGGAATATTAAGTGATGATCCTGTTGCCATGGCATCAAACTTAAGCACTGTAAACGGTGCAGTGAATGCGTTTGTAAAGGCTGTATCGTATGAACTGAAACGGGGGATACGTATTAACAGTGTAAGCCCCGGCGTGGTGGAAGATTCGAAAGATACTTATGGCCCGTATTTTCCGGGGCATATTCCTGTGGCCATGCAAAGAGCAGTAAGCGGTTATGTAAAAAACGTGGAAGGAATTATTACGGGAGAAATTATAAAACTTTACTGAGTATATTTTTAAGGTTTTTTTTATAATTTATTAAAGCCATGTTACATGAGTAATATGGCTTTTTATTTTTGTAAAACCCTGCCTTTTTATTAAAATAAATAAAAATTATTTTTTTTAAATAAAAATGTTTAGTAATATTACGAAACCTTTTGAAAGATAAAATAACTTATATATAGTTATTATATTTAATTTTAATATTAATAATTCTTTTTCCAACTGTTCTTTTAAGCATTTAACCATCAAAAAAAACTGTTATGAAAAGCAAACATGCAAAAAAACACTCCTTCATTTTTGTGCTGATGATTGCGGCTTCGTTGCCTGTGCTTGCAAAAAATATTTATGTAGATGCATCCGCAGGAAATGATTCTTATTCATACACCGCAAACGATGCATCACATCCTTTTAAAACTGTTCAGCGTGCGCTTGACCTTGTGCTTGCCGGCGATATAATTCTTGTAAACCCCGGTATCTACAAGCAAAACCTCACCTGGAAAATATCCGGCACTAACGCGTTGCCAGTCATTTTGCAAAAAAACGGCAGTGGCACAGTGTACCTGAAATCTGCTGATGCCAGTGCAGCTGCTATCCTGGATATACCCAATATTCAGAACATTATTATTGACGGGCTGTATTTTACAAGAGATAATGTAAAAAATGACTGCCAGGGCATACAAATCACTTCGTCCGGAAATGCAGCTTCGAAAAATATTGAGGTAAGGAATTGTACATTTTCAGGTATTAACTGGAATACCAACCCCAATATAAAACCAACCACCAGCCAAAACTCCCAGCCACTTATTGCTTACGGAAGGTCGAGCGTTGCAATAAATAATATTTATGTGCATAATTGTGAGTTTGCAAATAATATTACCGGGCAAAGCGAGGTTTGCTCCATGAATGCGAATATTGACGGCTTCACCATTACCAATAATTCACTGCACGATAATACAAATATTGCGGTTGATGCTATTGGGCACGAAGGTGAAAACAGCAATGTAAATATTGACCAGGCAAGAAACGGCGTAATTGCGAACAATGTTTTTTTTAATAACCAGTCGCCTTATTCGGAAGGTGCAAGCATTTATGTAGATGGCGGCAAATCAATTACCATAGAAAAAAATTTAATTTACAATGGCGATTA
This sequence comes from Chitinophagales bacterium, assembly GCA_038207175.1. Classification (GTDB taxonomy): domain Bacteria; phylum Bacteroidota; class Bacteroidia; order Chitinophagales; family Chitinophagaceae; genus JBBRAD01. The sequence goes on along the minus strand of JBBRAD010000023.1, from coordinate 70,860 downwards.
TGGTATTGAAATAAGCTCTGAAAACAACCCGTCTTCATTTGCTTTTGAAACACAGGACATTACTGTGCGCAATAATATTATTTACAACTGCAGATCTGTGGGTTTGAAAATAGGTGCATTTAAAGGAATCATACAGGGATGTTTGGTAACAGGCAATACCAGTTTTTACAACAACCGCGGCGGTTACCGCGATGGTGATGTAAATCATCAAAGCAAAAAATTTTCGCCATGGGCCGAACTGGTGATTGACAATATGCAGGATGTAACCATTGAGAACAATATTTTTTATTCCCGGGGAGGAGGCAGCAATGCTGCCATGCTGAATTCTGACGGCAGCTCCACACTTACCAATGTAAATATCAATTACAATCTTTGGTACAACAAAAGCTCTGCAACCGGTAGTGCACTTACGTTTCAATATAATAACGGTGCAAATCACAATTACACATCCTGGTCCAATTATCAAAGCAGCAATGTGTTGAATTTTGATAAACAGTCAAAATACGGCGACCCCAAATTTGTAAATGAAGGCATCAGCGGAAGCAATGTAGTAAACCCAGATTTGCATATTCAAAGCGGTTCACCCGCTATTGCATCAGGTGATCCATCATCTGTTATCAGCGATGTGCGTGGAGCGGCCGGCACCACTGATTATTTTGGCAATAACCGTAAAACGGGAACCATTGATATTGGCGCACATGAACTGGCATCTGGCAAGGGCGGCAGCCTGGTGATTAAAACAAATACGGGCAATCAAACAGTCAGCATCTATCCAAATCCTGTTGAAGATAATTTGCAGGTGACCGGTTTAAAAACGGGTGATTATCTTATCTGCCTGTATGATTTTTCAGGCAAAAAAAAGATGAATAAAAAACTACACGCAGAAAATAACCTGCAGTTAAATGCTGGTAATCTTTCAGCCGGGGCTTACGTGCTTACCATAAATGGCCAGGGTATGTCATACACTTTCAAAATTGTAAAAAAGTAGAAGCGGGATGTTTAATAATAAAAGCCCTGCAGATTTTGCGGGGCTTTTTATTTTTATGTACCCGGCAGCAGGATTTCTATATTGCTGCTATTGCGTAGCATTTCTATAGCTATCACACAGCTGATTTTTTGCTTTGAAAGCATTTAAGCGGAAGGTTATATTCTGTAACTTAACAAGCAGGGTATTTGTATTACAGATGAAGTATGGGTAGCGTGTTATTGTTATAAGATTATCTGGGGGTTATTATAAGGTTACTATGGGTTTATTATGAGGCTACTATGGATTTACTATAAGGTTACAATGGAGCAGCATCCCTATAATGTCTCTATAATGTCCTTATAATGTCTCTATAACGTCTCTAAAACGATTGGATAAAAAATGAACTGATATTACATATTTTGAAAGTATCAATTGTCCATACTTTTATGGAATTAAGTTAATCAAAAATTCCTGTAAGGCAAAGAGATTTTATTCTTTATTTTTCTTTTGACCTGGTTCCTGCTATTTTTCGCACAAGTGCCGGGTTAATTTTGGTTTAGGAGTGTTCGCGCACAAAGGTCTTAATACTCAGGCCGCATGGCCCGTTGTTTCAATGGCACTTAGAGAAACCACAAACTTTTCATGCTGCTGCTACTTTAACACTTTTATTTTTATATTCCGGTAGCTTACTTCATTTCCATGATTCTGCAATAAAATATGACCCTCATTCCAGAGCCCGAAATTTTTCCAGTCTTTGTATTTGCTTATAGCAACCAAATCTAAAAATTCTTTTGAGCCTTTTTCATACTCCAGCATCTTATAACCGTTCAACCAATGCTCCACATAATTGTTGGGATACACTATAATCCTTCCATGGTTCCATTCACCAACCTTTGTAAACGCGCTGGTGATATTTTTTCTCGGGATCAAATCGTATAAAGATGAGAGTGTCCTGTCGTGGTTGCGTCCCTGCTTTGCATCCGGGTGCAGAGAATCGTCCAGCACCTGGTATTCCAGACCAATGCCAGATTTTCCTTTAGTATCATAGCTTTCCTTTACAAAATATTTTACACCGCTGTTGGCGCCGGGTGTTAATCTAAAATCAAAATCCAGCTCAAAAGCGCTGTATTCTTTCTCTGTAATAATATCGCCGCCAAGCCCTTCTTCCTGCCCGTTGGATGAATGAATGGTAAGTACACCATCGCTTATTTCCCAGCCTGTGGATGGAAAACTTTGCCTGTTAATACCGCGCCAGCCTGTTGTAGTTTTTCCATCCCATAATAATTGCACGCTGTTATTTTTTTCCTGTTCGCTCAATGTATTGGGGATATTATTCACCACATAAATATTATTCCATGGCCTTGGGTCTAATTTTTTTGTTTGTAAGTGTATATTTCGCCAGCGCACCTGCGAGCCTGCGGTTGTGTTATCTCCTGTTGCATGCACCTGCAGGCCAATAAAACCTTCATGCGTCATGGTGTCAATCAGGAATGCTGCGGGCACATCATTCAGCCAGGTGCGGATATTATTGCCAATACATTCAATGTAAAATTTATTCCATTCATTTTTTTTAAATGCTTTTTGTGCAGCCGGGTTATAAGTAAGCGGGTAAAGCCATCCGCGCCTGGCTTCATCATAAATACCACCCGTCCATGCACGTGCAGATGGATCAATTTCCACCTGGTAACCGTGCACACGGTAATTGTTATAACCGGCGTTGCTTTCGCTTCTTACCTGTATGCCCGAGTTTTGCGTACTGTCAACTTTAAATTCCAGCTCAAGAATAAAATCGCCGTAGGTTTTATCTGTAACCAAAAATGAATTGGGCGAACCCACAACAGATGTACCTACAATTTCGCCGTTCTGGACTTCATATTTTGCAGTTCCGTTTTGTATATGCCAGCCAGATAAGTCTTTTCCGTTGAAAATATTTTCTTTTTTGTTATTGTTTTGTGATTTTGAAGGATGTACAAAACAGAGAAGAGTCATCACCGTGAGAAGAGGTTTTTTTTTCATAACAACCAGGATAAGCTGACTTTAATAAATTATTTTTAAAGTTATATATTTAGACTGAGATGCTATGTGAACCCATTACTATAAATTTCTTCATGATAAAAATGAATTCATTTTCTAAAAGTATTTTATTTTTTGCAACCTGTTTTTTTTCATTTGGTTTATTTGCGCAGCAAAATGAAAAGATACAGGTACTGAAAAATTCAAAACGGCAGGAAGTAATTATTACTGCGGGCGGTAAACCTTTCACCACGTTTATTTATCCTGACAGCCTGGAGAAACCTGCACTTTATCCCATTTATGCCCCGGATGAAAGTATTATTACAAGAGGTTTCCCAATCAATACACGAGCAAATGACCCTCAGGACCACCCGCACCATATTGGTTTATGGCTGAACTATGAAAATGTGAACGGGCTTGATTTCTGGAATAATTCTTATGCAATTCCGCAGAAAGACAAAAGCAAATACGGATGGATAAAAACTGACAGTATCCTGGAAACAAAAAATGGTAAAGAAGGGATTTTAAAATACAGCGCATCGTGGAAAGATACTCATGAGAATATTTTATTAACAGAAGTAACTTCATTTATTTTCCATGCAGATAAAAATGAAAGGATCATTGACCGTATTACCACATTGACAGCGATGCAGGATGTTTCAATGCCCGACGCAAAGGATGGATTAATGGGTTTGCGCGTAACACATGAGTTGCAGTTGCCATCAAATGAAACAAAAAAATTTACCGATAATAAAGGGAATATAACTGTTGTGAAAACTGATTCGGTTTCAACCGGTAATTATCTTACAAGCAAAGGCAAAGAGGGCGACAGCGCCTGGGGCACAAGGGCTGTATGGTGCATGCTGTATGGAAAAATGAATAATGACACGGTTAGCATTGCTGTTATTGATCATCCGGGTAATATTGGTTATCCCACTTACTGGCATGCACGTGGCTATGGATTGTTTGCCGCGAACCCGTTGGGACAAAAAATTTTCAGCAATGGAAAGGAAGAATTGAATTTCGGTTTGAAAAAAGGGGAATCAGTTACTTTCAGGTACCGCATTGTAATAAGCTCATCAAATAAAAGGCTGGCAACTGAAGAAATAAATAAACTGTCAGATGAATTTGCAAAAACCCGCCCCTGAATTTTTTTTTGCCAAAAAAGAATGACGTATCGTCATAGTTTTATTTGGGGTATTTGTTTTGATATGTATATTTAACCATTAAATAAACATAAACATGAAAACTTCAACGCTTGCCTTAATAGTTATTGCAGCAGTCATATTGGTTTTGGGCGGATGCGGCTGCAGCAGTTACAACGGGCTTGTTACCGGTGACCAGCAGGTAAAACAGGTATGGAGCAATGTGGAAACAAATTATCAGCGACGCACCGATTTATACAACAGCGTTATTAAAACAATTGAAGGCTCTGCTAATTTTGAAAAATCAACTTTGCAGGCAGTGATTGATGCAAGGGCAAGTGCCACTCAGATTAAAGTTGACATTAACGATCCTGAATCTCTTGCAAAATATCAAGCGGCGCAGGGGCAGTTGCAGAGCGCATTTGGCAGGTTGATGGCTGTGGCTGAAGCATACCCTGATTTAAAAACCACGAAATCATTCCAGGATTTCCAGGCACAGATTGAAGGCACGGAAAACCGCATCAATGTGGCGCGGCAGGATTATAATACGGCAGTGAATAATTATAACCTTAAAGTAAAAACTTTCCCCAATAATATATTTGCCGGTATGTTTGGTTTTCATGAAAAAGCATATTACAAGGCTGATGCCGGAAGTGAAAAAGCGCCTGACATTCAGTTCAACATAAAATAAAAAAGGACTGATGCTGCAGTTATTCAAAAAAAAACAAACTGAATTTTTTTCTCCTGAAGGAAAAGAAAAAATACTCAATTCTATAAAGCATGCCGAACAACGCACCAGCGGTGAAGTGCGGGTATATGTGGAAAGCCGCTGCCGTTTTGTGGACGCGGTTGACAGGGCTGCAGAAATTTTTTATGGGTTGAAAATGGACGCCACCGCTGAACATAATGCCGTGCTTGTTTATACAGCTATGAAAGATAAACAGCTTGCCGTGTTTGCGGATGAAGGTATCTATCAAAAAGCAGGAAAGGAATTCTGGAAAAACCAGGTGCAGTTAATGCTTGCACATTTTAATAAAGAAAATTATGCGGATGGTATTGCTGAAGTGATAAAGGAAACAGGCGAATCATTATCGCATTATTTTCCTTATGATGCAAATACGGATAAAAATGAATTGCCCGATGAAATTGTATTTGGTAAATAAGATTTCACGCAAAGCGGCAAAGAATATTATAATGACATGTTACCTTCAAATCTTTGCGCCTTTGCATGAAACAAAAACAATGAAACAACTTCTTTCAATATTTTTTCTGTTTGCTTTTTCTTTTACTGTTTCTGCGCAGGACCTCCTGCAGGGTAATATCATAAAAAAACCCAACCCGCAGATCCTTGTTACAGATTATGCGCATGTGCTTTCTCCTGAGCAGGTTGGCATTCTTGAAGAAGAGCTTGTAGCGCTTGATGACAGTACCTCCAATCAAATTGCCATTGTAACAGTTCCTACATTAAATAACAGAGCAATAGAAGACGTTTCTGTAGCCACTTTCCGTGATTGGGGTATAGGAAATAAGACTTCAAGGAACGGGGTATTAATACTTGTTGATGCCGGAGAAGGTGAGCACCATATGCGTATTGAAGTAGGTTACGGGCTGGAAGGCGCTATACCTGATGTAACTGCAAACGATATTATTGATAACGACCTTGTTCCCAATTTTAAAGAAAATAATTATTTCCAGGGTTTTCAATTAGCCATTCAATCTTTGGGGAAGGCTGCTGCCGGAGAATATCATGTACGCCGCCAGGCAAATGATAGCAGTGGCGGCGGCGGTTCCATTATTGGTATAATTATTATAGTCTTTATAATTATAATGATTGTGGGCAGTAGTGGTGGAAGGGGCGGCGGTGGCATGATGAGCCGCAGGGGTTCAGGCTGGCTGGCGCCATTTATTCTTGGCAATTTGCTTGGTGGTGGCGGAAGTGGATGGGGTGGCGGCGGCGGCGGAGGAGGCTGGAGCGGTGGTGGCGGCGGATTTGGTGGTTTTGGCGGTGGAAGCAGCGGTGGCGGCGGTGCAAGCGGAAGCTGGTAAAATATAGGCTTCAGTATTTCATGGCATCATCGTTGCGTCGCATTTCGTTCATCGGTTAGTTATAAATTGAGCAAAAAAAAAATGATCCTGGTAATCTTTACTAAAAAATATTTCACCCCAATTTTCTTAACTGCTGGAGCAATGCTTTCAAATCTTTGGGGATTTCTGCTTCAAAAATAAACTGTTCTTCATCCAGTTTAAATTTTAATACGGAAGAATGCAGTGCAAGTCTTGATAAAATTGGTTTTTCTTCTTCTTCTTTTTTCGATAATTTATAATGGCGTTTAAGCGATGAAAGCCTTACAGGTTCTGCATTTCCATACAGTTCATCACAAACGATGCTATGCCCAATTTGCTGCGCATGTACGCGTACCTGGTGTGTGCGCCCGGTGTGTATGCGGAACTGCACCCATGAAAACATCCGGAAATATTCAAGCACTTCGTAATCAGTCAGCGCAGGTTTGCCTTTTGCATGCGCAACCATTTTTCCATTCTTTCCGGGATGTTCCAGCATAGGTGCATCAATGCTTCCTTTTCCGGTAGTCATTTTTCCATGCACAAGCCCGAGATAAAATTTTTCTGTTTCCCTGTTTTCAAAAAGCTGCGAAAGTTTTTTATGCGTTTCCGCATCCTTTGCAAAAACAATTACGCCGCTGGTGCCTTTGTCCAAACGGTGCACCGTAAAAATTTCACCGTACTTTTCTTTTAAAATATCTTTTAAGGATGTTTCACTTTGCATCCTGTCCGGAATGCTTAACATGCCGGCAGGTTTATTGATCGCGATAAAATTTTCGTTTTCAAAAATGATGTGTGAAGAAATATTCTGCATGTTGTGTGGAGTGCTGATAAAAGATATGGGGTATAAGTGTGCGACGCAACCTAAGCTGAATAAGGGTTTACAGCCCGGTACAAAAACTATTCTTTACTTTTTTTCAAAAAAGACTGGTTCATAAATTTCAGCAAACGGATTTCTTTTTCCTGGAGAAAACGCCACTTGCCGCGTTCTACATTTTTCTTGGTAAGGTTTGCAAACATTACGCGGTCAAGGTTTTTTACATCGTAACCAAGGTGTTCAAAAATGCGACGCACAATGCGGTTGCGGCCGCTGTGTATTTCAATGCCGATGATGGTTTTATCTTTTGCATCGGCGTATGCAACTGCATCAGCTTTTACAAAACCATCTTCAAGGGTAACCCCGTTCATTACTGCTTCAAAATCATTTTTGGTAAGCGGCTTATCTAATTTTACTTCATACAATTTTTTTATTTCGTACGATGGGTGTGTAAGTTTTTGTGCAAGCTCGCCGTCATTGGTAAGCAGCAAAACCCCTGTGGTATTGCGATCCAGCCGGCCAACAGGATAAACTCTTTCCTTTGATGCACCTTTGATAAGATCAAGAATTGTTTTTCTTCCCTGCGGGTCATCGGTAGTGGTAATATAATCTTTGGGTTTGTTTACAAGTATATACACTAAATTTTTTTGAAGAAATAACTGTTTGCCATTAATCGTGATTTTATCATTGGCCGAAACCTTAAAACCCGGCTCAATGATTTTATTTCCGTTTACAATTACTAATCCTTTCTTCACCATCTCCGCTGCTTCACGCCTGCCGCATACACCCGCATGCGCAATAAATTTGTTTAAGGGAATGGAAGTGGTTACAGGTTGCTGATTTCCTGTTCCTGGTTGCTGGCTGCCGGTTTGACGCCTGTCATTTGGCGCTTGACGTTTATCGTTTCCTGTTTGCCGTTTATCGTGTGTGTTTTCCCGTTTCCCGTTTAGCGTTTGACGCTTTTGTACTTCGTACTTTGTACTCCGCACTTCATTATTCCATCCGCCCCTTTGTTTTTCTAATTTAATTTTTCTTCTTTCTTCACCCTGCGCCCTGGCTTCGGCTTTCAGCTTTTTCTTTTCCTGCCTCAGCGCTTCTTTTTTCTTTGCGCCGCTTACAGGCTTGTTGATGAATTTCTCAAATGGTTTTTTGCTCATGTTTTTTTATTTGCTGTTTTGCAACAGTAGTCAGTAAATCGTGAAATGTGAAAAGGAAAACCCTTATCCCTTTTTATTCGCCAGTTGACCGCAGGCTGCGTCAATATCTTTTCCGCGGCTGTGGCGCAGTCTTACATTCACGCGGTTCTTTTCTAAAAACTGCATAAAATTTTGCGTGGCTTCTTCATCAGGTTTGGTAAACCTGAAAGCATCTATCGGATTGTATTCTATAATATTTACGAGGTCTGCAGGCACCTGCCGGTAAATCTTTATTAATTCTTCCGCATCTTTCTGTGAGTCGTTGAAATTTTTCAGCAGTATATATTCAAAAGTTATTTCATTGCCGGTTTGTTTATAGAAATAATTCAGCGCATCAATCAGCGCTTTAATATTATTTGTTTCATTGATGGGCATTATTTCATTGCGCTTTTTATCATTGCCTGCATGAAGCGACAATGCAAGTTTAAACCGCACTTTATCATCGCCCAGTTTTTGTATCATCTTTGCCACGCCTGCCGTGGAAACCGTTATGCGGCGCGGGCTCATAAACAAACCGTCTTCCGCCGAAATTCTTTCTATTGCTTTTAAGACATTTGCATAATTAAGCAAAGGCTCGCCCATGCCCATAAAAACAATATTGGTTAATTTTTTCTCGTATATTTTTTCACTCTGTTTATTTATTAAAACCACCTGGTCGTAAATTTCATCGTAGTTCAAATTTCTTTTGCGCTCCATATAGCCCGTTGCACAAAATTTACAACTTAAACTGCAGCCTATTTGTGAAGAAACACAGGCTGTTTTTCTTTCTTCTGTGGGGATTAAAACGCCTTCAATTAAATGCCCGTCAAAAGTTTTGAAACGGCTTTTCACAGTGCCGTCCGCACTGGTTTGAGTGGCATCAATTTGCAATGAGGGAAAAGAAAATTCGCCGGCAAGTTTTTGGCGCAGGCCTTTGCTCAGGTTGGTCATATCTTCAAAGCTCAATGCATGTTTTTGCCAGATCCATTCATGCACCTGTTTTGCACGGAATTTTTTTTCGCCGTTTTTTTCAAAATAATCCAGCAACTGGTCAAGTGTAAGATTGCGTATGTTGGGTGGTAATGCCATGCGGCAAAGATACCGCCAATTAAGGCTTTTAGCGTATTTTTTTGTTTGTGTTACAAGCTGTTGGTTTTCATGGCATCGGTTGTTGCGTCGCACTCTTGTACGATTGGAAGGTGAGGGAGCAAATTATGTCAGCGAAAAAAATGCTGTTATGATGAACAAAATTTTTTATTGATACAGAAGCATCCTGATTAAAGAAATTTGATAGTAACAGTTTTATTTTATTTTTTTCTTATCTCCAACCCAAAATAATAAAGCGCCCGTCCAGGCAATAATTACACATGCAACCGGGAAAATAAAATATGGTGAATGCACCATAAACATTTGTGATGCATTAATTCCTTCACCAGTTGTCACCATGCCAACAAGACCTGCCAGCGACCATTTTACTTTTTTGTTGAGAAGGGTATAAATAATTGTGAGTGCCCCAATTCCTGTACCGATAAGGCAGCCACCTATTGCACGCAAAAAAGCAAAATCAAGGTTTATTAATTCAGCAGATACTGCTTCTTTATTAATTTGAAGATAGTTTATGTGTGCCTCAGGCAATGAGTTTAAAAAAAATGTCATTGCAATATCACTAATCCCACCTGCTAAGATTAGGTACCCTGAAATTTGAAGCAGTATAAAACCAGTTTTTTTCATCTGCAGGAAAGTTTACTGCTGTTTTGCAACTAAGTCTTTTTACGAAAGTACTTATAAAACTTTCGAAGCGCTTCTTTAAGCTCCAATAAAAATATTCAGTACAGGAGTGCGACGCAACAGGCGATGCAATGAAATACAAATGTTTGGTGCATAAAAATTTCTCTTAATCAAAACAACGACTTGATTTAACTTGCGCGCATGAAAACCTGTTATGTTATTGATGCGGTGCGTACACCCATTGGAAGATATGGAGGAAAGCTGAACAGCATACGCCCGGATGATTTACTGGCGCATATAATTATTTCATTGCTGCAGCGCAATAATTCTGTTGATGCAAACATGATTGAAGATGTAATTGCCGGCGCTGCAAACCAGGCCGGTGAAGATAACCGGAATGTAGCGCGGATGGCAGCATTGCTGGCGGGTTTGCCTGTGTCTGTTGCGGGTAATACGGTAAACCGTTTATGCGCAAGCGGGCTGCAGGCCGTAATGGATGCAGGCCGTGCCATTATGTGCGATGAGGGTATGCTGTACATTGCCTGCGGCGTGGAAAGTATGACAAGGGCGCCGTTTGTAACCGCAAAAAGCGATGGCGCTTTCAGCAGGAAAGTGGAAACTTACGATACGACTATCGGCTGGCGGTTTACAAATAAAAAACTTGCTGAAATGTATTACCCGTTTGGCATGGGTGAAACGGCGGAGAATGTGGCGGGAGAATGGAATATTACAAGAGAAGAACAGGATTCATTTGCATTGCATTCGCAGGAAAAATATTTTGCCGCACTGAAGGAAAAAAAATGGGATGATGAAATTACCGCGATAGAAATGATCAATGACAGGCTGATCACCTGGTTTTCGCAGGATGAACATCCGCGGGAAACAACAATGGAAAAATTATCATCTTTAAAACCTGCATTTGCAAAAGACGGAACGGTAACGGCAGGAAATTCTTCGGGTATTAATGATGGCGCTGCCGCCCTGCTGCTGGCAAGCGAAGAAGCAGTAAAGCAATTTGATTTGCAGCCTTTAGCACGAATTGTAAGCATGGGCGTTGCAGGTGTTGACCCTTCCATCATGGGTGTAGGGCCTGTGCCGGCATCGCAGAAAGCCCTGCAGCGTGCGGGTTTGAAGGTAAATGACCTTGATTTGATTGAACTGAATGAGGCTTTTGCATCGCAGTCAATTGCCTGTATAAAAGAACTGGAGCTTGATGAATCAAAAGTAAATGTAAATGGCGGGGCCATAGCATTGGGCCACCCGCTTGGCTGCAGCGGCTCAAGAATTTCAGCCACATTGCTGCATGAAATGCGGAGACGAAAATCAAAATATGGATTGGCCACCATGTGCGTGGGAGTGGGGCAGGGCGCAGCAGTTGTATTTGAAGGGCTTTGATACGGCGGGTCTTTTGCTATTAAATAAAAAAAATAGTTTTCAGTAAAAAAGTTTATCTGTATTTTCAATATAAAAATATTTGTATGAAAAAAATCGGATTGTTTGTAACCTTGTTTTCAGCGCTCCACTTTGCTTCAAATGCACAGGATACAACGGGTAAAAAAATGATGGATACTGCTTATGCTGAGTATATAGGCACATATAAATTTCCTGATGGCAGCCCTGTAGATGAAGTGGAAATCGCATGGCAGGATACTTCACTTACCATCACATCTGACCAGGGCACGGCAACCATGTCAAGCCTTGGTGTTGACAGTTTCAGCATGAGCGAATACAATGGCACCATCGCCTTTAAAAGAGGAGGAGACGAAAAAGTAAATATGATTGATATTTATGTGATGGGTATGACGCTTGAGGGCACCAAACAACCAGCAGCACCCGGCGGCACTGCATTGCGGAAGGAAGATTTTATAGATAACAAAAAGTCAATGGCAGTATCCAGATAGATTTTTATTCATAATCATTTTCATCTAGGTAAAACAGCCCGTCAGGCTTTTTCCAGTACCAGAATTTTTTCAGATAAATACAATAAGTACCGCGGTAAGATTTTATTGCATACTGGTCAGGCACATACAATACTTTGGGCGGCACAGTGTGATAACGTGCTTTCAGGTTAGCGATTTGCTGCGGGGTAAAAGACCTCGCTATTTTTGAGTAATCCGGTTTAAGGCCGGAATCCTTTGGCAATTTTTGTGGTGGTGTAAGTATGCGGCCATACCCGTCAATAACTATCAATGCTGATGGAAGATGAACAGAGGCTGGCGCAATGGGCGCAGGAACAGCAGTTTTAGCAGGAACTGTTTTTCTGCTGCAGGCAATAAGGCTGCAAATGCAGATGAACAGCAAACCGGTTCTTTTCATACTTACTTTTCAACAGTGGATGCCGAATACCGTGCCAGAAAATTTAAAACGCAAAAAAAGGCAAATCATTTTGCGAAAGCGTTTGCTGCACACCTGTATGCAGGTTTTTTAACTGGCAATTTCCATCTTCCAATTCTTTTGCGCCGATGATTACAGCATAAGAAATACCTTTCTTTTCTGCATATTTGAATTGCTTATCAAACTTTGCAGCTTCATGAAAAATTTCGCAGCTTATTCCTTTATTTCTCAATTGCTGCATCAATATAAATGCTGCTTTGCTTTCCGCTTCACCCAGGTTAAAGAATAAAACCTGGGTACCGGTTTGCACTTCTGCGGGAAATAATTTCAGTTCTTCCATTACATCATAAATCCTGTCAACACCAAATGAAATACCCACGCCGGGAATATTTGGTACGCCAAATAAACCTGTAAGGTCATCGTAGCGGCCGCCGCCGCCAATGCTGCCCATTTGTATATTCTTTGCTTTTACTTCAAATATAGTTCCTGTATAATAGTTTAAGCCACGGGCAAGCGACAGATCAATTTTGATCGTACTTTTATGGAAAGATTCACATCGAGTAATTATGTATTCTAATTCTCCAACACCTTTTTGCAATATTTCTGATTCCTTATATTCTGAACCACTTTTTATAAAGTTAAGTTTTGTAAAATTTTCATTTTCTTTTTGAGCATTTTGGAAATAAGCAATCCTATCGGCTTCAAAAAAAATAAAATCATTAAGCATTTTTATTTTCTCTTCATTGAAACCCTGTTTACGAAGGTCTTCTTTGACACCATTGATTCCAATTTTATCAACTTTATCAATGGCAACAGTAATGTCAATAATTCTTTCAGGTTCACCGATTACTTCTGCTATTCCAGTTAATATTTTCCTGTTATTGATTTTTATTTCAACATCCATTCCAAGTTTTTCAAAAACGGTGGCGTAAATATTTATAAGTTCCACTTCATTCAGCAAAGAATTACTGCCTACAACATCTGCATCGCACTGATAAAATTCCCTGTAACGCCCACGCTGCGGCCTGTCTGCGCGCCATACCGGTTGCATTTGATAGCGCTTAAAAGGAAAGGTGAGCTTGCCATGGTTCATTGCAACATAGCGTGCAAACGGAATCGTGAGGTCGTAACGAAGAGCTTTATTTGACGAATCATTCTTTAATTTTGGAAGATAAATTTTACTAAGAGTTGGATAAGATAAAAGATCTTTTACAAGCATTGCAAAAACTTCAGGGTTAAGTTTTCGCAAATCCGTTTCTACACCTGGTAAGTTGATTATATTATCAGTAAGATATTTTTTTATCCCTTCAAAAAGAGTAGAAAAAAACTCATTTGTGAAAGAAACACCCGAATTCAATATTCTATATATCAACTTATCTCCTTCATCTCCATACTTCCCCATCAATGTGTCTAAGTTTTCCATTGCAGGTGTTTCCAAAGGCTGAAAGCCGTACAACTCAAATATATTTTTAATTGCATTGAAAATATATTGCCGCTTTTTTACAACATCAGCAGAAAAATCCCTTGTGCCTTGTGGTATGCTTGCTGTAACTTTTGCCATTTAAAATTGTATTTCTTTTTTCCTGATTTAAATGCTTTCTTTAAGATTTTGGCTTACTATCGTCTTACATGCTTTATCCATCATCTCAAAAACTTTGTAATAAGCTTCTTCTTTTTCATACCATGGATCGGGAACGCCGCGGTTTTCGCCAGGATGCAATTCATTCAGCAGTAAATCAGTTTTCGCAGCATCCCAGTTTTCACCGCTTATTTTTTTTACATCTGTATAATTCTCCGCATCCATCACATAAATTTTATCAAACAAAATCATGTCTTCTTTTACAAATTGCCTTGCACGCAGATGGCTTATATCTATACCGTGCATCCGTGCAACTTTTTGTGATAAATAGTGCGGCGCTTCGCCAGTATGATAGTTGCCCGTGCCTGCGCTGTCCACCAACCAGTTCAATCCCTCCTTTTCAATCTTACTCCTTAAAATGCCTTCTGCCAAAGGACTGCGGCAAATATTCCCCATGCATACCATCAAAATTTTCATTGGGGCAAAGATAGTATTCAGATGGCAGTAAAATAACCCGGGGTGCTGCGGAAAAACTTCCAGGTAAAAAATAACGCTTGTTGTTTTTTATAACAGTTATAATTTGCCTGCAAATGATTATTGATGTTATTTTATGGAATATTGCTTTCTGTGCATCTGAATAATTATATAAAAACCGGAAAGATGGAAGTTGAATCGCCTTAAAAATTATTATATTGCCACTCCTGAATTTCAATTTTTTTGTTAAATGGAAAACGATTACAGAAACAAGCAGCGGAAAAGTTATATTTTGATGCGCCGGATCTATGATTTCAGCATGGCCTTTCTGATCCTTGCCATAGGATTGATAATGCTGGCGGGTGAAAAACTTGGCAGCGACACTTTAAAAAATTTTATTGCCAATTTAGATCAAACCATGCGTTATCTCTTTGGGGGGCTTTGTATTTTGTACGGTGGTTTCAGGTTATACAGGGGCATAAAGCGCGAATATTAAAATGAATAAAAGAATAGATGTTATATTTTTTAGTGCTCTGTGTGTTTGCTTCTTTGTTTCGTGCAAGGGCAATAAGGATCAAACCTACGATTCACCCACAAACGGAAGAATAAATATAAGTGTGGATGAAAGTTTTAAACCTGTGATTGATGAACAGATAAAAGTGTATGAGGCGTCTTATCCGGGTGCAAAGATCATTCCTTCATACAAATCCGAAGCAGCCTGTTTCCGTGATTTGCAGAATGACAGTACAAGGATGATTATTGTGGCAAGGGGTTTAACGGATGCTGAAAGCTCCTTTTATCAATCAAAATTGGCATTTAAACCGCAATGGGATATTTTAGCATTTGATGCTGTAAGTGTAATTATAAATATATCTGCAAAAGACAGTGTATTTACGATTCATAAACTGCAGGATTTACTAAGCGGAAAAGATACGAGTAAACAGGTAGCGGTTGACGGAAAAAATGCAACAAGCACAGTAAGATATTTGCAGGACTCTGTTTTAAAAGGCGCGCCATTCGGAAGCAATGTGGAGGCTGCAAACGGAAGCAGGGCAGTGGTGGATTATATTTCGGCAAATGAAAATGCTGTGGGGTTTATAGGCTCAAGCTGGGTAGGCAATGATGAAGACCCTGACCAGGTAGCCTATTCAAAAAAAATAAAACTTGCGCTGGTGGAATGTAAAACATGTGATGCGGGAACATTTGCAAAACCATGCCAGGCAACTATAACATATATGCAGTACCCGTTGGTACGGCCTTTGTATTATATAGTAAAGGAAAACTACAATGGCCTGGGAACAGGGTTTACAAATTATATGAGCTTAGAAAGGGGACAGTTAGTTTTTAAAAGAAGTTACTTAGTTCCCGCTAAAATTTATTTTGGAGTAAGAACCGGTAATATTCAATAATAATAATAATAACGGATCTAACGATTAATCAACTGTATAAAATGAAGACAATGAAGAAAACAATTTTTACATTCCTTGCCGCATCATGTATTACTTCTTTTGCCATATCGCAAACAGTAGATGATGGAATAAAATTTCTTTATTACGGAACCGGAAGGATTAAAAGTGCAAAAGAAACGCTGGAGAAAGTAGTTGCCGCCAATCCTAAAAATGCCTATGATATTTACTGGCTTGGGCAGGCCTATCTTTCTGATATTAATGACCCTAATAATTTAGCTGCGGCGAAAGCATTGTATCAAAAGGCGCTAAGTGACGGAATAAATGATCCGTGGATTTGGGTGGGAATGGGTCATGTACAGTTGCTGGATGCCAATCCGGATATCAATTCTGCAAAACAAAAATTTGAGCAGGCTATTACTGCTACCAAAGGAAAAAAAGGTGTAGAAAATGCTGATATCTTAAACGCTATCGGCCGTGCCAATGCTGATGGAGACAGCAAACACGGCGACCCTGTTTATGGCATTGATGTGTTAAAAAGGGCGCAAGCCATTGACCTGAAAAACCCTGATATTGATATTAACCTGGGTATATGTTATTTAAAACAGAGTACAGAAATGGGCGGGCAGGCTGTAGAGGCCTTCCGTGATGCTGTTATGCGCAACCCGCAGTATGCAGCCGCTTATTACCGCATGGGGCGTGTATATCAGAGCCAGAATAATAAGGTTTCTTTTGATGAGCAATATGATAAAGCCATTGCTGCAGACCCCGCATATGCACCGGTTTATCTTGCCTTATTTAATTATTATGAAGAAAGGGATGTAAACCTTGCCAAGGACAACTTAGATAAATATATTACAAACTCCGACCATGACTGCCAGATAGATTATTTGCAGGCTGATTATTTATTCCGTGCCGGTAAATACCAGGAATCCTTGAATAAAGCAAAGGAAATGGAAGCCGGCGCCTGTAAAGACTTTGTAAGGGTGAATGTTGTTTATGCTTATGATTACGACAGGCTGGGCGATTCGCTGCAGGCAAAATCTTATATTGAAAAATTCTTTGCAACAGCACCTGCAGCCAAAATAGAACCAGGTGATCATGTGTTTGCAGGGAAATTACTTTCCAAATTTCCGGGTAGCGATAGTGCAGCTATCGGCCATCTTAAAATAGCTATTGATTTAGACACTTCAAAGGTTAATAAAATGGATTACATGAATATTATTGCAGGTATTTACGCTAAAGATTCATTACCCGGTAAGCAGATTGAAATAATTCTCCAAATGGTTGCAATGAAAGGCAAAACAACTGAAGCAGATTTTTATAAATTAAGTAAAGCGGCAACAGATGCAATAAACCTTTCTATGGACAGTGTATCAATGATGAAAAGTTATATGCTGGCGGATTCAATTACAAAAGCATATATAGCTGCTTATCCTGATAAATCACAGCCATATTCATTCAATGTTATGGCGGCAAAAAAAGCAGATAAGGATACTTCAAAAGGGCTTGCCATTGGACCGATAAACACATATAATGATTTCCTGATGAAGGATACGGCAAAAAATAAAAAAGCGATTTATATTAATGATTATTACCTGATACTTTATTATAATAATGCAAATGATATGCAGAAAGCACTGGATGCCACAAATCAAATGCTTATGCTGTATCCGCAGGCGGGTGAAGAAAACCATGATAAAGCGCTGGAAATAGCCAATGTTTTATCAGCCGCATTAAAAAAGCGCAGCGGCCAGAAATAATAAACAGATTCAAAAGAACAATTTTTTAAAAACTCCACATCAAAGTGGAGTTTTTCATTTCATTTCAGTTATATGCCCTTATTTTTGCTGAGCAATTAATTCCTATGCATTTACTTAATATTTTATTGGATGTAAATACTTCAAACGATGCATCCAATTATCTTCCCATAGGCCTTCAGCTTTTTTTTGCAGTTGGTTTTATTGCCACTATGATGATATTAAGCCATAAGCTTGGCCCTGCAAGGAAAACAACTGATAAATTAGAGAATTTTGCCAGTGGAATTGAAAGCCATGGTGATGCCCGCCAGCCAATGGCCATCAAATATTTTTTGGTGGCAATTTTGTTTGTGCTGTTTGATGTTGAAGTAATTTTCTTTTATCCCTATGCAGTAAATTTCCGGGAATTATCATGGACTGGTTTTGGCGAACTGCTTTTGTTCGTGGCTTTCTTTTTGGTGGGGTTTATTTATATCATTAAAAAGAAAGCGCTGCAGTGGGAGGATTAATTGAAATGTAAAATAAAGAACAGAAAAATATAAAATGTAAAAATTGAAACTATTGGCGTTGTTCGTATGTATTACATTTTACATTCTTCATTTTAAATTGTAAATTTTATGCGCCCCGTAAGGTTTAATATATATAAAAAGGAAGTGGATATTCACGATAATATCGCTATATCCGATATGCCCGAGGGCAGTGGCGGTGAAGGATATTTTGCCACAAAGTTTGAAAAAATAGTGGGGCTTGCCCGCAAAAATTCTATCTGGCCTTTACCTTTTGCCACATCATGCTGCGGGATAGAATTTATGGCAACCATGGGTTCGCATTACGATCTTGCACGTTTTGGTTCTGAACGTTTGGGATTTACACCAAGGCAGTGTGACCTGCTGATGGTAATGGGAACCATTGCCAAAAAAATGGGCCCCGTATTGCGGCAGGTGTATTTGCAAATGGCTGAGCCACGCTGGGTGATTGCTGTTGGCGCCTGTGCTTCATCAGGCGGCATATTTGATACCTATTCTGTATTGCAGGGGATAGACCAGATTATTCCGGTGGACGTTTATGTGCCGGGCTGCCCGCCAAGACCGGAAGCAATTATTGACGGAGTGATGCGCATACAGGAACTGGTGCATAATGAAAGTTTGAGAAGAAGAAACAGTGAACATTATAAAGCCCTGCTGGGCAGTTACGGGATACAGTAATGTGTGTGTAGAATTTTTTTGAACCCGGCGCTATACAGGGAATGAAGCTTTTGTTGCGTCGCACTCTTATACAATTTGTTCTTCATTAAGCTAACGTTTATTATAATCAAACCCGCTTTGTGCGGATCAGGATTTTGATATGAGTTTAACAAACGAAAAAATAAAACAAAAGTTAGAGGGAAAATTTGCAGGGCAGGTTTTCAATTTTGAAGAACCTTATGGCATGCTTACGTTTGAAGCGCCTAAAGAAATGAATTTAAAAGTGCTGCAGTTTTTGTTTGATGATACTGAATTAAAATTTCAATTTTTAACTGATTTGTGTGCAGTACATTATCCCGAACAAAAAGAACGTGAATTAGCTGTTGTGTATCATTTGCATAATTTGAGAGATAATCTGCGCATACGTTTTAAAGTTTTTACAAATATTAATCAGCCTGATATTTTTACTGCCACACAATTGTATTCTTCAGCAAACTGGATGGAGCGGGAGACTTACGATTTTTACGGAGTAAATTTTGTGGGCCATCCAAACCTGAAAAGAATTTTAAATGTGGATGAAATGGATTATTTTCCATTGCGTAAAGAGTTTCCGCTGGAAGACCAGAGCAGGATTGATAAAGATGATGATATGTTTGGAAGATGAGAAGGCAAGCCCCTAGGCCCCTAAAGGGGGAATTCAAAAGGCGGCGGGTTGAATAGAGAATTAAATGTACAAGAGTGCGACGCAACGAAGTTTAATTGAAATACTAAAGCTGGGTACATAAACCAAAAAATTTAAAAGTCCCTTTAGGGATTTAGGGCATGACAGATCAACATCATATAAAATTACCGGAAGGCTCCATAGAAAAACAGACTTCCACTTTAAACCTTGGGCCCACGCATCCTGCCACGCATGGTGTGTTTCAGAATATTCTTGAATTAGATGGTGAGCGGATTGTTTCATCTGAACAAACAGTTGGATACATACACCGTGCCTTTGAAAAAATTGCAGAGCGCAGGCCGCTTTACCAGATAACACCTTTGACAGACAGGTTGAATTATTGCAGCAGCCCGATAAACAATATGGGATGGCATACAACCTGCGAAAAATTATTGAAAATACAAACACCAAAGCGCGTTGATTACCTGCGCATCGTTATTATGGAGCTTGCAAGGATTTCAGATCATTTGATCTGCAATTCCGTGGTGGGCGTGGATGCAGGAGCGTTTACACCATTTCTTTATGTGATGCAGTACCGCGAACTGATCTATGAAATTTATGAAGAAATTTGCGGCTCACGCTTAACAACAAATATCGGCCGTATTGGTGGTTTTGAAAGAAACTTTACCAATGCTGCTTTTGCCAAACTGGAGAAATTTTTAAAGGAATATCCCGCGGTTCTCCGTGAATTGGGAAGCCTGCTTACACGCAACCGTATTTTTATGGAACGCACGATTGGCGCGGGTCCTATAAGTGCAGAGCGTGCTTTAAATTATGGTTTCACCGGACCAAATTTAAGAGCAGCTGGCGTTGATTATGATGTGCGTGTACAATCTCCCTACTGTAGTTATGAAGATTTCGAATTTACCATTCCTGTTGGAAAAACCGGTGACAGTTACGACAGGTTTTTAGTACGCGATGCCGAAATGTGGCAATCGCTTTCTATTATTGAACAGGCTTATAAAAAGATTCAGGAATTTAAAGGCGCTGATGCGGAAGTATATCATGCAGATGTTCCCGAATATTATTTACCAGAGAAAGAAGATGTATATACAAAGATGGAAGCATTGATATGGCATTTTAAAATAATCATGGGAGAAACGGAAATACCTGCAGGAGAAGTGTATCACAGTGTGGAAGGCGGCAATGGTGAGCTGGGGTTTTATTTAATAAGCGATGGTGGAAGAAGCCCGTACCGCCTGCATTTCAGGAGGCCTTGTTTTATTTATTACCAGGCATATTCTGAGTTAACCAAGGGCTGTATGCTGAGTGATGCGGTAATTACCATGAGCAGTTTAAATTTGATTGCAGGGGAAATGGATGCATAAAGAAAAATTTCTGCTATTTTAAAACTTAAGCATTGAGTACAAAAAGGAAAATAGAACTTGTGGGAAAGAAAATTTCTTTTGTAGAAGCTGAAGATGAGGATTTAATTTTCTGGGCAGAAAAACCTGTTGGGGAACGAATGAAAGAAATGACGGAATGGAACAAAAAAATATGGATTACAATTAATGGTAACTACCCTGAAGTAATAGAAAAAGATGGCGGAAAAATAATAAAATCAGATACGGACGAGGATGATTTTTGATTCGAATTATATTGATTTTATCATTCTGCTGAATAAATATCATGTAAGATATGTTTTGGTTGGAGGGTTGGCGTAGTGCTGCATGGGCATTTCAGAACAACCAAAGACATGGATATTTTTTATGAAGGTACACAGGAAAGCTCAAAGAAATTATTGCAGGCAATCAATAAATTTGGATTTCGGTATTTAAAAATTACAATTGATGATTTAATAGATAAAGACGGATATATCAAGCTTGGTAATAATCCTGTCCGTATTGATTTGTTTTGTGATTTACCCGGTGTTGAATTTAATGATGTTTATAATTCAGCCATTGAGTATAAAGAAGAAAATGTTGATGTTAAGGTAATACATGTAAATCATCTGATACAAAACAAGCAGTTTGTAGCATGGTTGCAGGATTTAGATGATGTGAAAAACTAAGAAAAATATTGGATATAAAAACTAAGAAAAAATAAACATGCCTTTTTCTGAAAACACATTAAAAGAAGTAGCAAAAATAATTGCAAGTTATCCTGACGGAAAACAAAAAAGTGCATTGCTCCCCGTGCTGCATTTAGCACAGGAAAATTTTGGATGGCTGAGTGCGGAAACAATGGATTACGTTGCAGGGTTGTTAAACCTTGAGCCTGTTGAAGTGTATGAAGTTGCCACATTTTACAGCATGTATAATTTAAAACCTGTAGGCAAACATTTGTTTGAAGTTTGCCAAACAGGCCCGTGCATGCTCAATGGCAGCGATGAAATTATTGCATATATCGGCAGCAAGCTTGGCATCAAACCCGGCGAAACAACTGCCGATGGTTTATTCAGTTTAAAAACGGTGGAATGCCTTGGTGCATGCGGTTATGCGCCCATGATGCAGATGGGTAAATTTTACCGCGAGCATTTAACAAAAGAAAAAGTAGATGAAATAATTGATGAGTGCGCAAAAAATGCAGCGGCAAATAATTAAGAAAAAAATTATGAGCCGGGCTTTAGTTTTTTATGGCATCGCCTGTTGCGTCGCACTCTTATACTGCATGGCTTTATTGAACAAAATATATTCATAACTTCCTGGATCCGCCTAAGGCGGATTTAGGGCAAAATATTTTTTATGAAATTAAATCCTTACCTCAATTTTGCAGGCAATGCAGAAGAAGCAGTAAATTTTTATAAAGATGCTTTAGGCGGAGAAGTGCTTATGCTCGGCCGCTTTGGTGAAAGCCCCATGCCCTGCGACGATGACTGGAAACAAAAAATAATGCATGCAAGAATTGTTTTTGGCGGTGATAATATTATTATGGTCTCGGATACGATGAAAGGTCACCAGGTTTCAACAAACGGGAATATTCAATTGTCAATTGGTTTAGAAGATGTAGAAAAAACAAATGAACTTTTTAATAACCTGTCGCATGGCGGAGAAATTACGATGCCTTTGCAGGATACTTTTTGGGGCGCAAGGTTTGGAATGCTGAAAGATAAATTTGGTGTAAGCTGGATGTTGAATTGTGAACTGAAAAAATAAGGTATGCGTAAAATATTTTTATTGTTTTCATTTATTGCTTTTTCCGTTGCTGTACTGGCGCAGCCTGATGGCGATCAGCAAAAAACAGATGTAAAGATGAAAATGTGGAGTTTAAAAAATGCGCTGATCAATAAGGACAGCGCCGCATTATCAGGGTTGCTGGCTGATGATGTTACTTATGGCCATACAAGCGGCATTATTCAAACAAAGCAGGAACTTATTCATGATATCACCAGTGGCGTGCAGGATTATAAAACCATTGATCCATCAAATATGAATATAAGGGTGTATGATAATTCAGCAATTGTAACAATGAATTCGCATGTCAATTTACTTTTTAAAGGCAACCCTGTTGATATGAATATGTCTGTAACATTGGTTTGGATAAAAGAAAATGGCGACTGGAAATTAGAAGCAAGGGAAAGTGTGAAGCAGTAAAGCTGCACAAGGTTATGAACGTACAAGAGCGCGACGCAACAGAAGCTTAATTGAAAACAAAAGTTAGGTACAAAAAATTTAAAAACATTAGCTAAAGAATAATGTCAGTAAAATTACTTTTAGAAAAAGGACATGTTGAAAACATCAGGCTCTACGATGTGTACCGCCGTGAAGGTGGTTACCGCAGCGTGGAAAAAGCATTAAAAATGTCGCCCGATGCAATTACGGAGGAAGTAAAGAAAAGCGGCTTGAGAGGCCGTGGTGGCGCGGGTTTTCCTACAGGAATGAAATGGAGTTTTTTGGCAAAGCCTGAAGGTGTGCCGCGTTACCTTGTTTGCAATGCAGATGAAAGTGAGCCAGGAACTTTTAAAGACAGGTACCTGATGGAATTTCTTCCGCATTTGTTGATTGAAGGTTTGATAATTTCATCTTTTGCACTCGGCAGTAACAGAACATACATTTATATACGAGGTGAATATGCATGGATTGTTGATATCTTAGAGCAGGCAATTACTGAAGCAAAAAATAATGGATGGCTTGGAAAAAATATTTTGGGCACCGGTTTCGATTGCGAGATTTATTTGCAGCGCGGTGCAGGCGCTTATATATGCGGTGAGGAAACTGCATTGCTTGAAAGCTTGGAAGGTAAACGTGGCAACCCGAGAATAAAACCACCATTCCCGGCAGTAAAAGGTTTATGGGATTGTCCTACTGTTGTAAATAATGTTGAAACACTTGCAGCAGTTGTACCAATTATAAATATGGGCGGTGATGAATACGCGAAGATCGGTATTGGCCGCAGTACAGGAACAAAGTTAATTTCTGCTTGCGGAAATATTAATAAACCCGGCGTATATGAAATTGATATGACAATTTCTGTTGAAGATTTTATTTATAGTGATGAATATTGCGGCGGCATTCCCAATGGAAAAAAATTGAAAGCGTGCATTCCCGGCGGTTCATCTGTTCCCATTCTTCCTGCTAATTTATTGCTCACTACTGCGAAAGGTGAAAAAAGAATAATGAACTATGAAAGTCTTTCTGATGGCGGCTTTGCTACAGGCAGCATGATGGGCAGCGGTGGCTTTATTGTGTTTGATGAAGACCAGTGCGTGGTGCGTCATACTTATACTTTAGCAAGGTTTTACCGCCATGAAAGTTGCGGGCAATGTTCACCCTGCCGCGAAGGAACAGGATGGATGGAAAAATTATTATTGCGTTTGGAAAATGGTCACGGTAAAATAAGCGATATAGATTTGTTGTGGGATATACAAAGAAAAATTGAAGGCAATACTATTTGCCCTTTGGGTGATGCAGCGGCGTGGCCGGTAGCGGCAGCCATCAGGCATTTCAGGGATGAGTTTGAATGGCATGTAACCCACAGTGATGAGTGTTTAAAAAGAAATTATGGGTTGGCGCATTATGCGGATGCATTAACTATGACTGTATAGAAAAGAATTATTTTGAACCGGGCAATTGAATATGCATTTAGTTTTCGTTGCGTCGCACTCTTTTACTGAAGAATATATTTGAGCACATATAACTAAAAATATTTTCAAGAAAACAGCTATGGCTGAACAACAACTTTTTAAAGTAACAATTGATAACATAACAATAGAAGTTCCACCTGGTACTACTATATTAAATGCTGCACGAAAGATTGGTGGCGAAGTTGCACCTCCTGCAATGTGTTACTACACTAATTTACAGGGCAGCGGTGGTAAGTGCCGAACCTGTCTAGTAGAAGTAAGCAAAGGCTCTGAAAAAGATCCGCGGCCAATGCCAAAACTTTTGGCAAGCTGCCGTACGAATGTAATGGATGGCATGGAAGTAAAAAATATTACCAGCCCAAAAGTATTGGATGCTCGTGGCGGTGTTGTAGAATTTTTATTATTAAATCATCCTTTAGATTGTCCTATCTGCGATCAGGCCGGCGAATGTCATTTGCAGGACTTAAGTTATGAACATGGCACAGCGGGCACACGCTACGAATTTCAAAGACGTATTTTCAAAAAGCATGATCTCGGTCCATATATCCAGTTACACATGACACGCTGTATCCTTTGCTATCGCTGTGTTTTCGTGGCAGACCAGGTTACAAATAAAAGGGTGCATGGTGTACTCGACCGTGGCGATCATTCTGAAATTGCTACTTATATTGAAAAGAGTTTAGACAATGATTTTATAGGAAATGTAATTGATGTTTGCCCTGTTGGTGCTCTTACAGATAAAACGTTCCGGTTTAAAAACCGTGTTTGGTTTTTAAAGCCTCTTGACGCGCATCGCGATTGCCCTAAATGTTGCGGAAAAGTTACGTTGTGGAATCGCGGCGATGAAGTATTTCGTGTAACCGCCAGAAAAGATGAATGGGGTGAAGTGCATGAATGGATTTGCAACGAATGCCGTTTTGAAAAAAAGAAAACCTGTGATTGGGTAATTGAGGAACCAACTGTTATCAGCCGCCATTCTGTAATTTCGCAAGGGCATTATCTCGGCTTGGAAATGCCTGAAGAAACAATTGAAAAAGTTATGCATGGAAGAAAGCCAAGGTTGTTTATGGATATACATTCAGTGAGTGAGGTAAACAGGCCGGATGTTGATTTAAGTTTGATTGAAGGGCCTGCGCACTCCGATGATTTTGATTCAAAGGATTAAAAAGGAACACTATGATTTTAATCGACCTCGACTGGGCTTTTATAGCGGAAAAATTAATTCTTATTGCAGTAGTAATAATGGGTTCCTTAGTTATTGCCATGTATGAAACTTATGCAGAGCGCAAAATAGCCGCTGTAATGCAGGACAGGCGCGGCCCCAACCGCGCCGGGCCCTTTGGAATCCTGCAACCGCTTGCCGACGGGCTGAAATTATTTTTTAAAGAAGAGATTATCCCCAGCAGTTCCAGTAAAGCACTTTTTATTCTTGGCCCTTCGCTCGCAATGTTAACCGCCATGATGACCTGCGCCATAATTCCTTGGGGAAATACAGTGGAGATTTTTGGCCGTACTGTTTCTTTGCAAATTGCTGATATCAACATCGGCATCTTATATGTATTTGGCGTGGTAAGTTTGGGCGTGTATGGCATTATGATTGGTGGGTGGAGCAGCAACAATAAATTTTCTTTAATGGCCGCTATGCGCGGTGCATCGCAGGTAATCAGTTACGAACTGGCAATGGGTTTGTCTTTAATTGCGCTGCTTATGCTCACCGGTTCATTAAGCATGAAAACAATTGTAGAGCAGCAGATGCAGCCGGGTCATTTGTGGAATATTGTTTACCAGCCGCTGGGCTTTCTTATATTTTTTGTATGCGCTTTGGCTGAATGTAACCGTGCACCATTTGATTTGCCCGAAGCCGAAAGCGAATTAAACATGGGCTACCACCAGGAATATTC
This sequence comes from Chitinophagales bacterium, assembly GCA_038207175.1. GTDB lineage: Bacteria > Bacteroidota > Bacteroidia > Chitinophagales > Chitinophagaceae > JBBRAD01. Next base: position 44,572 of record JBBRAD010000023.1, on the reverse strand, counting down.
ATCCATGAAACTTGGATTTTATTTATTTTCCGAATACATAAATATGTTTATCAGCAGCGCTATAATGGCGACGCTTTTCTTCGGCGGATACGATTTCCCTTTTGTGAATGAAAGCGCATTATCGCCAAACATTGCGGCATTGGTAGGCATCGTGGCACTGATGGCAAAAATTTTCTTTTTCATATTTGTGTTTATGTGGATACGCTGGACATTGCCGCGTTTCCGCTACGACCAGTTGATGAACCTTGGCTGGAAAGGCTTGATACCACTGGCTTTGGTAAATATGCTGGTAACAGGTGCATGGATATTGTGGAGGGGATAATTTAGTAATTAGTGAAAATGATTTTTGTATCTGGCTGCAGAACACGAATGAAGTTTCGTTGCGTCGCATCCCGATAGCAATCGGGACACGTTCAGTTCTTTATTCACCAGGTTCAAATGTTTGAAGTTCAACAGTTCAAAAGTTGAAACAGCCAGGAGTATTTGAACGGTTGAACTCACGGAACTTTACTCAACAAAGTTCCGAGCGTACAAGTGAGTGACACAACAGGCGGTGACCAATGAGATAAAGTTGGGTTCAATAGTTTATAAAAATAATTTTGCAAACCTGAAGCTGATAGCTATTAAAAAATGCAAGCACTCACAAACCGTGTAAAAGAAGTAAGCCGCAAACCCATGAATTTTTGGGAGCGCATTTATTTACCCGCCCTGTTTAAAGGCATGGGTATTACATTCAGCCATATTTTTAAAAAGAAAGCTACCATAAGTTTTCCTGAACAAAAGCGGCCTTTCAGCCCGGTGTTCCGCGGGTTGCATGTACTTAACCGCGATGAAGAAGGCCGTGAACGCTGCACTGCATGCGGGTTGTGCGCTGTAGCCTGCCCTGCCGAAGCAATTACAATGGAAGCTGCTGAAAGAAAAGAAGGCGAAGAAAATTTATACCGCGAGGAAAAATATGCAGCCCGTTACGAAATAAATATGCTGCGTTGTATTTTTTGCGGCTTGTGCGAAGAGGCCTGCCCGAAAGACGCCATTTATTTAAGTGAAACATTTACGCCAGCAAATTTTGCGCGTAAAAATTTTATTTATGGCAAACAGGATTTATTAATACCCAATCCTGAAACAGAACCGGAGGAATTTGCGGAGGCAAAAGGATTGAATATGATAAGTTGAATCAATTAATAAAAATTTAAAGATAAGTTTGTACTGCACAGCTAAAAGCTAATTGCTGAAAAAATGGGAATAACTGAAATTTTGTTCTGGGGCTTAAGCGGGCTTGCAATATTTGCTGCCATTATGGTGGTCATAAGCAAAAACCCGGTGCACAGTGTGTTGTGGCTGATAGTGGTTTTTTTTGCTATATCAGGGCATTATATTTTGCTGAATGCTCAGTTTCTCGCTATTGTAAATTTAATAGTATATGCGGGCGCCATTATGGTGTTGTTTCTGTTTGTAATTATGCTTATGAACCCGAATGCAGGCGCGGAACCGCAAAAAAATATGTGGATGAAATTTGCCGGTGTGGTTACAGGTGGCTTACTGCTGATTGTGATGATATCTACGGTGCGCTCTGCTGTAGATCTTGAAAATAAAACAGCGCTTTTAAATACGGGTAATATTGGGTTAATACAGAACTTAGGAAAGGTATTGTTTAATGAATATGCGGTACCTTTTGAAGTAAGCAGTGTTTTATTTTTAAGCGCTATGGTTGGTGCAGTGGTAATAGGGAAGAAAGAATAACGTGATGATTTTTCAAATTTTCAAATTATATCAATGCTAATTCAATATTATATCGCTTTAGCTTCTGCATTGTTCTGCATAGGCGTGGTGGGTGTATTAACACGCAGTAATGCCATTATTGTTTTCATGTGCATAGAACTGATGCTGAATGCAGTAAACCTTTTGCTGGTGGCTTTTTCAAAAATGCATTTTGCACTTGCGCAAACAGCAAATGCAGCAACTACCGCAGGTACAGATGCACAATTATTTGTTTTCTTTATAATGGTAGTGGCTGCAGCAGAAGTTAGCGTAGGGTTGGCAATAATTGTAATGATGTACAGGAATGTACATTCTGCGGACATTAATTTTTTAAACAGGCTGAAAAACTGAGTGCGGACAAAAAAGTACGACGTACGGATGATTGTACTTCATACTTAGTACTTTGCACGTTGAACATGGCAATATGAGCTTAGCATATTTGGTACCATTATTTCCGCTGCTTGGTTTTTTGATAAACGGGCTTTTCAGGAACTCCCTGTCAAAAAGCATGATTGGCATTATTGGAAGCGGTGTGGTACTTGCCTCATTTATCATCAGCGTTATTTTATTTTTTGATGTAAAAAATAATGGCGGCGCCGTTACTCAATATTTCAATTTTATAAATGTTGACAGTTTTAAAATCCCGTTTGCTTTCCAGATTGATGCTTTGTCCTCTCTGTTTCTGTTAATTATTACGGGAGTTGGGTTTCTCATACATGTGTATTCCACATCTTATATGCATGAAGAACCGGCAGGGCATTTTGGAAGATATTTTTCTTACCTCAATCTTTTTGTATTCTCTATGCTGCTGCTGGTAATGGGCGCTAATTATGTAATTATGTTTATCGGCTGGGAAGGTGTGGGGTTGTGTTCATATTTATTAATTGGTTTCTGGTTTAAAAATGATAATTACAATTACGCTGCTAAGAAGGCATTCGTAATGAACCGTATTGGTGACCTGGGTTTCCTGCTCGCCGTGTTCTGGATATTATCAAAATTGGGTACAGCAAATTATGCTGATGTTTTTGCGCAAACTGCAAAATTATCAGCAACAGATATTACAGGTATCACATTATTATTGTTTGTGGGTGCAATGGGCAAAAGCGCACAAATACCTTTATACACATGGCTGCCCGATGCAATGGCAGGCCCCACGCCGGTTTCAGCGCTTATACACGCTGCTACAATGGTTACGGCAGGCATATATATGATTGCCAGGAGCCATGCGCTGTATTCTTTAAGTGACATATCTCAAAATGTTGTTGCCATAGTTGGATTGGCGACAGCGTTGCTTGCCGCATCAATTGCTTTATATCAAAACGACATAAAAAAAATACTTGCCTATTCTACAGTCAGTCAACTGGGTTTTATGTTTCTGGCACTGGGCGTGGGCGCATATACAACCGGGGTATTTCACGTAATGACGCATGCATTTTTCAAAGCGTTATTATTCCTTGGTGCAGGTTCTGTAATACACGCTATGAGCGGTGAACAGGATATCACCAAAATGGGCGGCCTGAGAAAAAAACTGCCTGTTACTTACTGGACCTTTTTATTTGGGGTGCTGGCTATTTCAGGTTTTCCTTTTACATCGGGTTTTATTTCAAAGGATGAAATACTGCTCGCAGTTTATTCATATAATAAAGTATATTTCTGGATTGCAGCATTCACCGCAGTGCTTACCGCCATCTATATGTTCCGTTTACTGATGCTTGTTTTCTTCGGCGGCTTCCGCGGCACGCAGGAACAGGAGCATCATTTGCACGAGTCTCCGCCCGCAATGACAATTCCTTTGGTGATCCTTGGAATCCTTTCACTGATTGGCGGGTTTGTTCAGTTGCCTGCATCATTCGGCGGGCACGATTACCTGAATGAATTCTTAGGCTCAGGAATGGCAAATGTTCCCGCAATAACAAATGAAAATGCGGCCGCTGCTATAAAAGAATATTATTTATTGGGTGGAACTGTTATCGGATTGATCATCATTTTTGCAGCAACTAAGAAATTTTTTGCAGTTGATAAGTTTGATAGTGAATATACAGGCTTCAAAAAAGTACTGGCAAATAAATGGTATGTGGATGAATTATATGATGCAGTTATCGTAAAACCATTGAACAGCATTGCAGGATTTTTGAAAAATATTTTTGAAAAATCAGGTATTGACGGGATTGTAAATGGAGTGGGGAGGTTTGTTCAATATTCATCACGCCAGTTGCGGCTGATACAAAGCGGCCAGGTAGGCAGCTATATTTTATTCATGGTGCTTTCCGTTGTGATGCTTTTCTGGGTTTTCTGGAACCAGGAAATAATTGTTCAGTTTCTGCAAAAAATATTTTAACGAGAACGTAAATAAATAATATGATTTCTCTTTTACTGATATTGATCCCTTTTTTAACCGGCATAGTTTCTTTCTTTTTGCAGGATGAAAAAACTGCGAAAAGCTGGGCTTTGATTTCTTCTTTTTTCACATTGGCCATTGCTTTAATTGGTGTTTATACAATCAATCAGAAAAACCTTTTATCATTTGACGCAGAATGGTTGCCGCAGCTTGGAAGCCGCTTCACCATTGGGCTTGACGGTATGGGTAAAATGCTTTGCCTGCTTACTGCTATTGCATTACCGGTTGTGTTTGTATCCACTTATAAAAATGAATATCAAAAACCGGGAAGTTATTTTGGCTTAATGCTTTGGATGCAGGCGGGCCTCATGGGTGTGTTTCTTTCAATGGATTGCCTGTTGTTTTATTTTTTCTGGGAGCTTGCATTGATACCTGCATATTTCCTCTGTTCAAAATGGGGTGGTGAAAAAAGGATTGCGGTTACTTTTAAATTTTTCATCTATACTTTTATTGGTTCACTGCTGATGCTTGTCGGTATTTTATATGTTTACTTTAAAACGCCCGATCATTCATTTGCACTGCAGTCATTTTACCATGCCGGTTTATCTGTAAATGAACAATATTTTGCATTCTGGCTATTTTTTATTGCATTCGCCATTAAAATGCCCGTCTTTCCCTTTCATACATGGCAGCCCGATACATATGAGCAGGCGCCCACGTCAGTTACTATGATATTAAGCGGCGTAATGGTGAAGATGGGAATATTTGCACTTATACGATGGTTATTACCCATATTTCCTGATGCGGTATTAAAATTTAACCACTTCATTATTTTGTTGTGCATTATTGGGATTTTGTACGCATCACTGATTGCAATAAAACAGAATAATATAAAAAGGCTGGTAGCTTATTCTTCGATTGCACATATTGGCTTAATGTGCGCCGCCGTTTTTACAAACCAGCAGGTTGCTATTCAGGGCGTAATGATACAAATGTTTAACCACGGAATAAATATAATAGGGCTGTGGATTGTGGCCGATGCAATTGAAAAACAATTCGGCACAGGAAAGTTCAGTGAGCTGGGTGGTCTTGCTCAAAAAGCTCCGGGGCTGGCTATACTTTTAGTGGTGATGGCGCTGGCAAATATTGCGTTGCCGCTTACCAATGCATTTCCGGGTGAGTTCCTTATTTTTAATGGCCTGTTCCGGTACAATGTATGGATGGCTGCAATTGCAGGTATAAGCATTATACTGGCTGCTGTTTATACATTAAATATGATACAAAAGATTTTTTATGGGAATACGGTTGCTGTTACGGAAAATGCGCATGACAGCAGTATGAACATAAAACTGGCGCTTGTAATTTTAGTGATAATTGTAATTGTGCTGGGTGTATATCCGCAGCCAATGATACAGTTAACCGGCGGGAGTGTGCACACAGTGCTTGCCAAAATTAATCCGTAACAAAAAAGGACATCTGAGTTAAATATATGAATGCGATTATACTTTCAGCGGTGCTTGGTGCGGTTATGATGTTTTGTAGTTTTCTTATAAACAAAAAAGAAACCTTTAGGCATATTGCTGCATTTGGCTTATTGCTGCTGCTTATTGCAAATGTAATGGATACTTACGGGGTTATTTTTTTTGATATTAACACCCACGGCATGCTGCACTTTGGCAAGTTTGGTTTGTTTTTTAACTCCATAGCAATCGGCTCTACCCTTATTTATGTTTTACTCACCGGTAAGGAAATTGAAAAAACAGGCAAATATGTTGCTGAATATTTTGTGCTTATATTTTTTGTATTGTGCGGCATTGCCATATTAAGTGCATACGGCAACCTGCTCATGTTGTTTTTGGGGATAGAAATCATGTCAATTCCTTTATACATCCTTACAGGAAGTGATAAAAAAAACCTGAAAGGCAATGAAGCGGCTTTAAAATATTTTTTGATGGGTGCATTCTCTACCGGCATTATGCTTATGGGCATTGCACTTATGTATGGTGGCACAGGTACTTTTGACCTGGAAGTTTACCGCAACCATGCCGCAAATGGCACACCCTCTATTTCATTTCTTGAAGTTACAGGGCTTCTGTTCTTAATGGTTTCGCTTGCCTTTAAAGTTTCTGCCGCGCCATTTCATTTCTGGACACCCGATGTGTATGACGGCGCACCAGGCGTATTTACATCTTTCATGGCAACCATTGTAAAAGCGGCAGGTTTTATTGCATTTATAAAATTGTGCGAAATAAGAATGCAGGAAACCAGCGTGGATATTGATAAACTTGCCGGTGTGGACTGGAAAATGCTTTTTGCACTAATGATTGTTGCCACACTTCTCGTGGGAAATATTACGGCCGCATTTCAGCAAAGCGTAAAGCGTATGCTTGCTTATTCCAGCATTGCACAGGCTGGTTTTATGCTGTTTGCACTTTTTAGTTTAAATGACCTGGCCAAAGAAGGATTGCTTTTATACTCCGCTGCTTACAGCCTTGCAACCATTGGTATTTTTGCCGTACTTGTAAAAATGAAAGATTACACTTTTGAAGGTTACAACGGGCTTGCCAAAACCCAGCCAGTACTGGCAGCAGCCAATACTGTATGTTTATTGTCACTCGCCGGGATACCTTTAACGGCAGGTTTCTTCGCGAAATATTATATGCTTGCATCTGTAATAAAAACGGGAACATACACTTGGCTTGTTATTGCAGGTGTGCTGTTTGCAGCAGTAAGCGTGTATTATTATTTGCGGGTAATACAGGCCATGTATTTTAAAGAAGGAAACGCTGAAACAGAAGAAATTACACGTTCATTTAAAGCAGGCCTTATCATACTTTCTGCCATTATTATACTTATTGGCATTATGCCTCAATACCTTCTTTACTGGTTTTATTTCTAAACCATTTAACACAACAATTTTCCGCCTGTCTGATTTTTTATTTTGCAACACACAACTGGTTTATCTTTATAAAGTTTTTTGAACCTGGCTGAAGAACAAATATTGATCATCGTTGCGTCGCATCCCGAAAACTTTCGGGATACTTTTAGAACAAAGTTCAGCAGTTTACAAGTTTTTTGAGCAGATCAACTTGTGAAGGCGTGAACCTGTTCATTAATGTTCAGAGCGTACAAGTGAGTGACACAACAGGTGGTGAGCAAAGCGGTAGTGCCCGGTTAAAAAATATAAATATTATGCGGTTATGACAATTGGTGATTCCTTTTCACTTGCATTCAGAACAGTGCGCGGCAATAAATTGCGCACAGGCATTACTGTAGCTATTATTGCATTTGGCATTATGGCGCTTATTGGCATTATTACCGCTATTGATGCAATGAACGGCGGCCTTCGCAACAGTTTTTCCACCATGGGCGCCAATGGCTTTACCATTTCCTACAAAGAACGGTTCAGGTTTGGCAATGACAATCAAACAGAGAAAGTTGATAAAACAAAGAAAGTAAAAAAATCAAACCTGGATAAACCCATAGAACTTGCACAGGCTGAAATGTTTAAATCAAATTTTAAGTATCCCGCGCTTGTAAGTATTGCACTAAGCGGGCCGGGCAATAATGAAATACATTACCGGGATAAAAAAACAAACCCCACGGTACAAATACGCGGCGGTGATGAAAATTTTTTGCAGGTAAACGGCTTTAGTATTGAGGCAGGAAGAAATTTTAATGAACTTGATGTACATACAGGCCGCAATGTGTGCATACTGGGCAGTGATGTAGCTGCAAAACTATTTGGTGAAAACAAAGATAATGCTGTTGATAAGATAGTAAACGCGGGCGGTCTTCCTTACCGTGTCATTGGTGTGCTGAAACCAAAAGGCAGCAGCGCCATGTTGCGTATGGACAATGTAGTGGTTACCACTTATAATAATGTGCGCCGTATTGGTAATTCATCGCCATCATTTACCATTGGTGTACTTGCGCCCGATGTGCAGTTGCTGGATGGCGCTGTTAATGAATCCACCGCAGAGTTCAGGGCCATCAGGAAACTGCATCCAACAGAGGATGAAAATTTTGTAATTGAAAAAAGCGATAAGCTGGCTGAAACCTTTATCAGCCTGCTGGGAAGTATCCAAGGCGCTGCGGGAGCCATTGGTTTAATTACGCTTGTGGGCGCTGCTATTGGTTTAATGAATATTATGCTGGTGGCGGTAAATGAGCGTACAAGGGAAGTGGGACTTATAAAAGCAATTGGCGGAAAGAAAAAAGATATACGCCGGCAGTTTTTATTTGAGTCAACCATTATAAGTTTACTGGGTGCAGTTTTTGGAATTATACTGGGAATACTGGTTGGAAATATTTTTGCATTGATTGCGGGAAGTGGTTTTGTGGTGCCCTGGGGATGGGTAATAATTGGTATTTTAATTTGCTCGGCTGTTGGCCTGCTTGCAGGCTTATGGCCTGCAGTGAAGGCTTCAAAGCTTAACCCTATTGTAGCATTGAGGTATGAATAGCAAAGAAATGAAGAGAAAGCATTAGCAGCAAAGGGTATTGGAAAAACGGGTTACCTGTCATATGTCAAAATCTTCTTTCATCTGTTCAGCGGCATTAAAAATAATTTTATAAATATGCTCAACTGCAGGATGCAGCATTTCCAGTTCTGTCCTGGTTTTTGCATTTGCCTCTACTTTCTTTATTTCTTCTTTTAAAAGATCAATATCTACAAGGTTTATGCTTGCTTTCATTTTATGCGCAAGAAAATAGACCTGCTGCCAGTTTTCTTCAGTGCAGGCTTTTAAAAGTTCTGCTGACTGCGCCGGTGTATTTTGCAAAAACAGGGTGACCATTTTTTTTATAAAATCTTTGTCGCCATTTGCAACAGCTTCAAGGTTTGTAAGGTTGTATAAACGTTTAGCGTTCATCGTGCATTTGCCTCACTGTGTTTTTATACAATTTTAATTCGTTGTTATTTATCATCCGGTAAAGCGTGGATTTGCCTATGTCTAACTTTTTTGCCACTTCTATTACGTCATACTCATTGTTGTCTAAATAATACTGTATAAGCTGAATGTTATATTGCCTGAGGGTATGTGCAGCACCCCCGGTCGAAAAATTATTTTCACCAATGTGATTTATCTGCAAATGATTTTCATCTATTTCTTCGCCATCAGCCATTACGCAGGCGAGCTCGACAATGGAACGTAGTTCACGTATATTGCCGGGAAAGGGATAGATCATCAGTTTTTTCTTTGCCTCAACCGATAAATTTTTTTTACCCAGGCTATTTTCAGTGCAAAAAAGATCTATAAAATGTTTTGCAATAAGTATAATATCATTACCTCTTTTGCGCAGCGGCGGCAACTGTATGGTTAACCCCAACAGCCTGTAATAAAGATCTTCCCTGAATTTTCCTTTTTTTATTTCTTCAGGCAGGTTGCGGTGTGTGGCCACAATAATGCGCACATTTATTTTTATAATTTCATTGCCGCCCACTCTTGTAATTTCTTTTTCCTGCAATACGCGCAGCAGCTTTGCCTGCATGTTTACATCCATTTCCCCAATTTCATCCAGGAAGAGGGTTCCTTTATGCGCTTCTTCAAATTTACCAAGCCTTCGGGAAGTGGCTCCCGTGAATGACCCTTTTTCATGCCCAAACAATTCGCTTTCCAGGAGATCGCGGGGAATGGCAGCAACGTTTATAGCAACAAAAGGAAGTTTTTTTCTTTCCGAATTAAAATGAATGGTTTTAGCTACAAGATCCTTGCCTGTTCCCGTTTCGCCGGTAATAGAAACAGTAATACTGGTGGAAGAAGCTTTTTCCATAAGGCTGAAGACTTCTTTCATTACCGGGCTGTTTCCAATAACTGCTTTTTGAAAATTATATTTTTTTTCCACTTCATGCTGAAGCGATTGCAATTCCTGTTTTAACTCAATATTTTCACGCAGGTTTTGAATAGCCATCCATAACCTTTCCTGTGTGTCGGCATCTTTTACAATATAGTCGTGTGCGCCTTTTTTAAAAAGATCTATGGCTACTTTAATATCTTCCTGACCTGAAATAATAATCACTTTTGAATCGGGGCTAAGCTCCTTAATTTGCGCCAGCAACTGGTCACCGGTTGAATCGGGCAGCGTATAATCAAGTGTAACTATGTCAGGCTTTTCGTGAATATCGTTCAGGAAATCTTTTGCTGAAGTAAATTTTTTTACTGCATAATCAGGATTAAGTGAAAGAAAATGCACCAGCACAGAACTGTACATTAAGTCATCTTCCACAATACAGATATTAATGGGTTTTGGTTTCATGCCGGCTTTAAAAATCGAATTGGTGTAAATATCGTATTTTGATGCCAAACTTGTATCACGCAATTTTACAGTTGACTGTTCAGGCTATTGAGCAGTCGTATTAAAAATTTGCCGCTGTTACTTTTTTTAATCATAAAATAATCCTTAAAGTTTATTTTTGTTTATATGAATGTAACTGATGGACTGGTTGGGCAGCTTGCACATCTTGCAAGGCTTCATTTTAATAATGAAGAAAAAGCGGAAATAAAACAGGATTTACAGCGTATGATTGCTTTTGTGGAAAAACTCAATGAGGTAGATACAAATGGTATTGAACCTTTGCTGCACATGGGTGCTGAAATAAATGTACTGAGAGAGGATGATGTAAAAGGTTCCATCACACGCAGAGAGGCGCTGATGAATGCACCGGTAACAGACGACGTGTTTTTTAAAGTTCCAAAAGTGATAAAGAAATAAACCGGAGCGGCAGTTTTGGTTTATAAAAAGTAAGGATAGCCAAAAACGATAAAACGAAAAGATTCATGCAATCAATTATCCATTTAGAAGATTTGCGCAAAAGCTATTTCATGGGCAGCCAGGCTTTACCGGTATTAAAGGGGATTACGCTCGACATTTTTAAAAATGAATATGTAGCGCTGATGGGCCCTAGTGGAAGCGGTAAAAGCACGCTGATGAATATTATAGGATGCCTTGATACACCTACAGGCGGCACTTATATACTTAATGAAAAAGATGTAAGCAAGATGGCCGATGACGATCTTGCCGAAGTACGCAACAAAGAAATTGGTTTCGTATTCCAGCAATTTAATTTATTGCCCAGGTTATCAGCCGTTGAAAATGTTGCGCTGCCGCTTATTTACGCAGGAACAGGAAAAAAGGAAAGAACGGAAAGAGCGCTGGAAGCCTTGCGCAAAGTGGGTTTGGCCGACAGGAGCCATCACAAACCCAATGAAATGAGCGGCGGTCAAATACAGCGCGTAGCTATTGCAAGGGCGCTTGTAAATAACCCGTCCATCCTGCTTGCCGATGAGCCCACCGGGAACCTTGATTCAAAGACATCTGTTGAAGTGATGGAAATTTTTGGAAAAATACAGGAAGGCGGCAACACCGTGATCCTTGTAACACACGAAGAAGATATTGCCCGCTATGCAAGGAGGGTAGTTCGGTTACGCGATGGAAATATTGAGAGTGATAACATTAAAGAAAAAATGGCTTTTACCCATTAATTGAATATTATAGATACTTTTAAGCCGGCATTGGTGCAAATGGCATCGGTTGTTGCGTCGCACTCTTGTACAGTATATTTTCATGCAACAGTAAAAATCCAACTTTAATTCTGCAATTTTAAATGGCAATAAAAATTTATACAAAAACCGGCGATAAAGGAAAAACATCCCTCATCGGCGGAACAAAGGTACCTAAAAGCCATATCCGCATTGAATCTTACGGCACAATAGATGAACTTAATTCTTACATTGGCCTGGTAAGCGATCATATAAATGACGGTCATTCAAAAATTACTTTAAAAGAAATACAGGACCGTTTATTTACTATTGGTTCATCACTTGCCTGCGACCCGGATAAAGAGCCACTGATGAAAATCCCCGATTTAAAAGAAAGCGATGTGGATTTACTGGAAAAAGAAATTGACAGCATGAATGAAATATTGCCGCCCATGAAAAATTTTATTTTACCTGTTGGTCATGTTGCGGTTTCCACAACGCATATAGCACGCTGTGTATGCCGCCGCGCAGAGCGGGTATGTGTGAATATGCAGGAACAGGAAATGTTTGTGCTGCCCATTGTAATTAAATACCTTAACAGGTTAAGTGATTATATTTTTGTACTTGCACGGTATATTGCGCATATGCTGGAGATTGTGGAAGTACCCTGGAAACCTAGATTATAATTTATACATCTGCAAAATTATGTTGCATAAACTTTACTAAATTGAGGGCTGCTATGCGCCCTTTTTTAATTATTATATCTGTTCTTCTTTTTACAGAAGGAAACCCGCAAACCGGCGCTCTCCCGTTACCCCTGCATTTTGAACATATTGATGAAAAAGACGGCCTCTCCAACAATGTTGTAAACACTGTATTCTGCGACAGCCGGGGCTTTATGTGGTTTGGCACTGATGATGGCGTGAATATGTTCGACGGAACTTCTTTTACTGTTTTCAGGCATAGCATTATAGATACATTTTCTGTTTCGGGTAATTTTGTGCATTCTATTGCAGAAGATAATCAAAATCATATATGGCTGGGTATGCAGTGTACAGGGCTTTCAGAGTTAAATCCATTTAATAAAAAATGCCGGCATTTTTACGGTAGTGTAAACCAGGGATCGCTTGAAAGCAGTTGCGATAATTATATTGTCTTCGATTCAGGGAACAGAATGTGGGTTTGCAATGATGGAGCACTTTCGCTATTGAATGATGATGAAAAAACTTTTACCAATTTTCATCCTTTTGCCCCCGGTGAAAATAACATGGTGTACAAAATGGCAATTCTTAAAAACACTATTTGGTTAAGCCACCGCTTTGGCATCAAATCTTTTAATATTAAAACAAAAAAATTCACAAGTTTTGATAAACTGGTTGACAGCAACATTTGCGGAAAAATTTTAACTACAGAGGATGGCGACCTGCTGGTATGCACTTGGCTGAACGGATTATATATCATCAATCCATCCACGCTGCATAGTGTTCGGTTTCTTGCAGGCAAAATTGTAAACGACGCAGCAGTGGTAATGGTTGCTGGGCACAGGCAATTGTGGGTTGCCACTACCAGTGGCCTTTATATAGCAGAATTAAACAAGGAAATATCTTCATTAAATGACAAATCTTTTGTTGAATATAAACACGATCCTTCAGATGCGGCCTCATTGAGCACTGATATTATTAACTGCATTTATTACGATCAACAAAAAGGAAGCTCTGTTTGGCTCGGTACTCCGGATGGGATAGATAAACTCAACCCGCGGTATCTCCAGTTCAGTGTAAATGCAATTACTAAAAATAAAAAACCCTTTAATACAAGCACCCTGTACAATATATTTTCAGAAAAAGATCCCGAAAGGAATACTATATACTGGTTAAGCTACTGGCACGGCTCAGGCCTGGTGCAAACTGATTCATTGTTCCGCGTAAAAAAACAATTGCTTATCTCTGACAAAAACGGGACCGTACCAAAAATAATTTCCGATGCGGTAAGAGGAAGGGATGGATGGCTTTGGCTTGCAACATGGGATGGCCTTTGGTGCTATGATGACAAACATGGTAAGCTGATTAAAGCTTTTAGAAAAGAAGGCCCGGGAAAAATTCATTTAAGCACAAACAGGCTTGATTATTTATTGCAGGATGAAAAAGGGAGGATGTGGATTGGCACTTACGGGCAAGGTGTTAACCTTGTTGATTTTTCTGACAGCAGCGTGCATGTTTTTTATGCGGATGGAAAACCTTCCTCCATCACAGATAACAGAAGTGATTTTATTTTTGAAGACAATAAAAATAGAATATGGATTGCTGCAAATGATTTAAACTTATACCGCGAAAGCACAAATGATTTTGAAGCGTTTGCAACCAAAATGGGTGATGCATCTTCATTACCCGGCCACGTAAACGCAGTAATGCAGGACAGTAATAGCAAAATATGGGTTGCTACAGACGGCGGCCTCTCATGGATTGACGAAAAAAATAAATCTTTTCACACTTATACTACCGGGGATGGCCTGCCTTCAGAAATTTGTCAGGCAATGACGGAAGACCGCAATGGCAATATATGGGTGAACACTTATGGAGGCTTGTGCAGTATAAACATAAATAATTTTATTATCCGCAGCTATACAAAAAACGATGGGTTGCCTACAAACCAGCTGGGTAATATAATCGATACTTCTTCCGACGGAAAAATATTTTTTTCATTAGATGAAGGCAACAGCCCGCTGGTTTCATTTGATCCATCTTCTTTACTTACGCATAAAATGGAAGCCCCTTTTCAGTTTGTTTCTGTAAGCATACTGGGCGTGGAGCAGCCATTTGCAAAAGCCATAGAAGCATCAGGGCCATTAAATTTATCTTACAAACAAAATTTATTTACCGTTACATTTAAGGCACTTGATTATCAAAATGCCGCAAACATACGCTACCAGTGTATGCTGGAAGGTTTTAATAAAACATGGATTGATATAGGCCGCCGCACCAGTATTACTTATACAAACCTGGACGGCGGCACGTACATATTAAAAGTAAAAGCCACCAACTCATCAGGTGAGTGGCTGGAGAAGGAACTGAGTTTAACTATTATCGTGCATCCGCCTTTTTGGAAAACATGGTGGTTTTATATTGTATGTTTTATTACAGCAGCGTTCCTGGTATGGTTTATTTTTACACGGAGGGTAAAAGCAATACGGAGGCAGGAAGAAAACAAAACCGCCGTTGCAAATGAAATGGCGGATTTAAAAATGAAAGCACTGAAAGCACAAATGAACCCTCATTTTGTTTTTAATGCGCTCAGCTCCATTCAGGAAAGTATCCTGACCGGCAAAACAGAAGCAGCAGCAAAATACCTTGGCAAGTTTTCAAAACTTATCCGCATGGTGCTTGAATTCTCCGATAAAAAATATATCACCCTGCAGCAGGAAGAACAGTATATTGGTCTGTACCTTGAACTTGAATCGTTCCGGTTTGATAACTTTCATTTTTTTGTTTTGGTTGATGAAACCATGGATAAAGAATTTATAAAAATACCACCCATGCTGGTGCAGCCATTTGTAGAAAATGCAGTCAAGCACGGGCTTAGCCATAAACCGGATGATAAATCTGTAAAAATTATTTTTAGTGGCGAAGAAGAAATTTTTTTGAAAGTTACAGTGGATGATAACGGCATCGGGCGCAAACAATCGGCAGAAATAAATGCTGCAAGAACTTTTTCGCATCAATCCATGGGGATGAAAATTACGGAAGACAGGCTGCAGATAATGCAGCAAAAAAATGCATCTTTACTGTCGGTAAATGATAAGCTGAAAGCAGACGGCACATCCGCAGGAACAACAGTTACATTATTGATACCCATTGAAACAAATGCATGATACAGGTAATAATTATAGATGATGAAAAAAAATGTATTGCATTGCTTGAAAAAAGGATAAAGCAGTCTTTTCCTGATATAAACATAGCTGCCACTGCTTTTCAGCCGGAAGAAGGTATAAAACTTATACGCCAGCTTGAGCCTGATCTGGTTTTTATTGATATTGAAATGCCAAAGAAAAACGGGTTTGAAGTACTGGAAGCCACACGTGATATTTTATACGATGTAATTTTTACAACCGCCTATAACCAGTATGCCGTAAAAGCCATCCGCTTCAGTGCGCTGGATTATTTATTAAAACCAATTGATACGGATGAATTAACGCAGGCGATAGTGCGGTTTAAAGCCAAGCACCTGTCAGAATCGCGGCAGCAGCAAATTGATACTTTGTTTAATAACCTGCGCAACATTACACACCCCTATAACAGAATTTCTGTTGCAACTACAGAAGGTGTAATCTTTATAAACACACAGGATATTTTATACTGCGAAGCCACAGGAAGTTATACTACATTATTTTTAAAAAACAGCGACAGGCTTGTAACCTCGAGGGCGCTGAAAGATTTTGAGGAATTGCTGCAAGAACATTCTTTTTTCCGCATACATCATTCTTATCTTATAAATCTTAATGAAATAAAACGGTACTTAAAAGGCGAAGGCGGCACAGTGCTTATGAGCAGCGGTGCAGAGATTCCGGTATCGAAAAGAAAAAAAGAGGAATTTTTAAAAAAGCTGCATTTGTAACAAATAGGTTTACTGTACCTGTATTTTTTTACAAATACAGTCTTCGCATAATTTATTGCACCCTACTTAAATTAAATATCTATTGCTTCGCCATAGGCTGCTGCTGTGGCTTCTTTCAGGCCTTCACTCATTGTTGGGTGCGGATGTATTGCATTAAGGATTTCATGAGCAGTAGTTTCTAATTTGCGCGCAACAGAAACTTCGGCGATCATCTCCGTTACATTTAAACCAATCATGTGCGCGCCAAGAAACTCCCCATATTTCGCATCAAATATCACTTTTACAAAACCTTCTGTGGCACCTGCTGCGCTTGCTTTTCCGCTGGCCATAAAAGGAAATTTCCCAACCTTTATTTCATAGCCTGCATCTTTCGCCTGTTTTTCAGTATATCCAATAGACGCAATTTCAGGCGTGCAGTAAGTACAGCCGGGGATATTGTTATAATCCATCGGGTCGGGCTGGTGATTATATTTTTTTTCTAAAAAACCAATATACTCTGCAGCATTGATCCCTTCTTTTCCTGCTACATGTGCAAGCGCCTGCCCGGGGGAACAATCACCAATGGAATAAATGCCCGGAACATTTGTCTGCTGGTATTTATCCACCAACACTTTTCCTTTATCAGTTTTTACACCCAGTTGTTCGAGTCCGATATTTTCAATATTTGCTGCAATTCCCACAGCGCTTAGCAGAATATCCGCTTCAAGCGTTACTTCGCCATTCTGTGTTTTTACTTTTGCTTTTACGCCGTTCCCGGATGTATCAACAGAAGTGACTTCACTGTTCAACATTATATCAATACCTTTTTTCTTAAATTGTTTTTCCAGTTCTTTTGAAATTTCTTCATCTTCCACAGGTACTACGCGCGGCAAAAACTCCACGATGGTAACTTTTGTACCAAGGGTATTGTAGAAATCTGCGAACTCTACGCCAATTGCACCACTGCCAACCACAATCAGTGATTTTGGTTGCTCAGGTAATATCATTGCTTCACGGTAACCAATAATTTTTTTACCGTCAATCGGCATGCTTGGCAACTGCCTGCTTCTTGCACCGGTTGCAATTATGATATGCTTTCCTTCCACCGTTTGTGTTTTATCGTCAGTTCCGGTAACTTCAACCTGTCCTTTTGCTTTCAGCTTTGCATTTCCAATTACCACATCAATTTTATTTTTCTTCATCAGGAACTGAACGCCCCTGCTCATTTTATCAGCTACCCCGCGGCTCCGTTTAATAACAGCGCTAAAATCGTGCTGCACGCCGCTTGCATTTATCCCATAAGCAGTGCTGTGTTTCATATATTCATATACCTGTGCACTTTTCAGTAATGCTTTTGTAGGTATGCAACCCCAGTTTAAACAAATGCCGCCCAGGCTTTCTCTTTCAATAATTGCTACTTTAAAACCTAACTGAGAAGCACGTATTGCAGCCGGGTATCCGCCCGGGCCACTGCCTATTACAATTACATCATAAGCCATATTAAATACGATTTAATAATTAAGAATTACGAATTGACGTTTCTTTCAGGCTGCGAAAATACTTGCAATTAAGGAAACAGCAAAAGGCAGTTACGGAAAGAAATGATATTGATGACTTATTTCTTTAAAAGCTTATTGTTTTTTCTTCAGCGCAGCTTTGGCAAAATCAAGCAGTTCAGCGGCATCCATATAACCCACAGAGTATAATAAGGGTTTACCCGTATTATCAGTAACTATTAAAGTGGGGTAACCTTCTATAGCGTATTGCTGTGCGAGTGTTGGCCCTACGCCCTGCTCGCCATCCACAGAAACATTTACAAAATTGGCATTAAAAAACCCGCCTACTTTAGCATTTGAAAATGTATTTTGCTTCAGCATTTTGCAGGGGCCGCACCAGCTTGCATAAATATCCAGAAACACCAGTTTATTTTCAGTTTTTGCCTGCTGCAGCGCTTTGCTCCAGTCCTGCTCAATAAAGTTGATACCCCCCTCAGTATTTTTAGCAGGTATTGTAACATCTTTTATTTTGCTGAATGAAGACAGGGACACAATTGACACAACCAGCACCGCTAACATGGAGAATAATATAATTTTATTTTTCATAAATGCTTTTTTGTAACAACGAAATAAGTGTTTGTAACTTACATTTAAAGAATTATTGAAACTACTTTAACTTTTAATACCTTCAAAATTACAGAATAAATTTTTTGCTGATGGATAGAAAAATTAAAACAGCGGTTGTTGGATTTGGTGCAGCAGGCAAATTTATGCATGCACCTTTTTTAAAAACACTTCCGTATTATGAAGTGTCGGTTGTGCTGGAGCGCAACATGAACGACTCTACAGCATTATTCCCGGATGCAAAAATTGTAAGGAGTTTTGAAGAACTGCTGCAGGTACGCGACATTGAACTTTTTATTATTACCACACCAAATGCCTCGCATTTGCCTTATGCAAAAATGGCACTCGAAAAAGGTAAACATGTGGTGCTTGAAAAACCTTTTACCATACACAGTAAAGATGGATTGCAGTTGATTGAAATTTCAAAGAAAGAAAACAGAATTTTAAGTGTTTTCCATAACCGCAGGTATGTAGCGGATTTTCTTACCATCAAAGAAATACTTTCCAAAAAATTATTGGGTGATGTACATGAGTTTGAAGCACATTATGACCGATACCGGCCCCAGGCAAAACTGAATGCATGGCGCGAAGAACCAGAGCCCGGAAGCGGCATACTCTATGATTTGGGTTCGCACTTAATTGACCAGGCGTTGTGTTTGTTTGGCTTGCCAAAAACCATTACGGCTGATATAAAACAGCAGCGCCCCCACGCAAGGGTGGATGATTGTTTTGATTTGAGGCTGGGCTATGGGTTTTTAAGAGTGATATTAAAATCCGGGATGCTTGTACGGGAGCCCGGGCCCCGCTATATGATACACGGAACAGCAGGCTCTTTTTTAAAATATGGAGAAGACCCGCAGGAAGCATTTTTGCGTGATAACAAACTTCCTTCGGAGGTAGAAAACTGGGGTATTGAAAAGGAAGAAAATTACGGGTTGCTGCATACAGAAATAAATGGCAGAGTGATAAAAGAAAAATATCCTTCACTGCCGGGGAATTTTGGGTTTTATTACCAGAACCTGTATAAAACAATCAGGCAGGAAATGCCATTAAGAGAAAGACCGGAACATGGATACAATACAATCCGCTTAATTGAACTTGCTTTTGAAAGCAATACAAAAAAGACAGCTATAGATTGTAACGGGCTTATAAGTATTCCTTACCCAGTGGATTAAACTGCTTCAGCTGGGTTTTCTTCCATCACTTTTTTATTGGGAATATTTAAACTGAAAGAAGTGCCTATGCCATAAGCAGAGTGTACAAAAATTTCGCCGCCAATTCTTGTGAGCGCTTCTTTTACAATGTATAAACCGATACCAAGCCCGGTAACATTGTTGCTGCTGCGGAAAAACATTTTGAAAATATTATTGAGGTGCTGCTCCAGAATGCCAATGCCATTGTCTTCAATATCTATAACAGATTTATCTTCATCAACTTTTACCTGAACGGAAATTTTTGGGTTGGGTTCTGTAGGTTTTTGATATTTCACTGCATTGGATATCAGATTGTCAACGATTACTGAAATCCTGAAAGCATCATTTACAAATTCTACAGGTTGATCTACCCGGAGCAGGAATTCAATACTCGGGTTTTGCATCCGGCACAATGAAATACTGTCTTCAAATAACGCGGTGAAATTAATTGACGAGAGTTCTTCTTCCACCCTTATACTTTTATAGTATTCAATAATTTTCTGTATAAAAACGTCCATCCTGTTTACACAGGTTTGTATCATGGGCAAATAATTATTGGGGTCCTCCACAGAATTTTCCATCCGTGCAAGATTAAGGATGCCCATTACTGATGCAAGCGGTGAACGCAGGTCATGCGATGTGCTGTACACAAAGCGGTTAAGTTCATCATTTGTTTTTTCAAGTTCAGTGATTTTATTTTTTAGCTGCCGCCGCGTAACATAAATGTCATAAGCATTCTGGATGGCATTATGCAGTTCAAACTCATCCCACGGCTTTTTTATATAACGGTAAATTTCACCTTTATTGATTGCATCAATAATAGCTTCTGCATCAGTATAACCCGTTAATAAAATGCGGATAGGATGGGGGTGCGCTTTGCGTACAATGTGAAAAAACTCTACACCGGTGGACTGGGGCATGCGCTGGTCTGCAATAATTACATGTACTTCTTCATTGTTCAGCACACCCATACCCTCTGCTGCTGAAGATGCCGTAAAAATATGGTACTTTCTTCTAAAACCGGCTTTAAAAGCAGTCAGGTTGTTTTGCTCATCATCAATATATAAAACCTTTATTTTTTTTTCGTCACGGCTCATTTGGATTTTTTGGAAGTGTTAAGTTAATCAATTGGATGGATATATGGCAAAGTTAAAATAAATTCTGCCCCTTTTCCGGGTTCTGATATCACTTCAATTTTTCCTTTGTGTTCTTCAATTATTTTAAAAACGATGGCCATACCCAGGCCGGTACCTTCGCCTACGTCTTTTGTGGTAAAAAATGGTTCAAAAATTTTATGCTTTACTTCCTCCGTCATCCCAATCCCAGAATCCCTGATACTTATTTTTATGATATTATTATCTGTGTCAAAGGTATTTATAAAGATGGTTTCCTTTTCACCCCGTTCAGCTTTTCCTTTTATTGCCTGCAACCCGTTATTTATTATATTCATGAACACCTGGTTAATTTTACCCGGGTAACATTCTATATTTCCATTTGCTTTATAATCTCTTATTATTTCAATATAATGCGGTGAGCTGTTGCGCAGCAATACAATTGTGGAATCAATACCTTCATGGATATTTACCGTTTTAAGTTCACTCTCATCCAGCCGGCTGAATGTGCGTAACCCGCGCACTATTTCAGCGGTGCGCTCGGCGCCATCCTCAATCCCTTTTATTAAATGGTTAATTTCTGTTTTAATAAAACCAAGATCCATTTGCGTTTTCATTTCTTCCATCTGCTGAAGCTGTTTAGGGATAGTTTGACTGTCCGCCAAATGAAGTTTACTGTAATTATTTATCACTTCAAAAAGATCGTTAATATCCAGCCGCAAAGGCTTAATGTTTGATTTTACAAAATTGATGGGGTTGTTTATTTCGTGCGCAATGCCTGCAGTTAACTGCCCCAGCGAGGCCATTTTTTCTGCTTCTACTAATTGTGTTTGTGCATCTTTTAAGTTGTCTAATGCGTTATTCAGTTGTGAATTGGTAAGCTGTAATTCTTCGGTTCTTTCAGTAACTTTTTGCTCCAGCATAATATTTTGTTCAGTAATCAATTGCTGGTTTTCGCCGGATACACGAAGTGCTTCAGCCTGCGATAAATCTTTTTCTTTGCGCAGTTGGTTTATCCTGTCAGCAAGTGCAATGGAAAGCAAAATTGCTTCTATGGCAGAGCCGAAATATAAAACTGACCTTGTAAAATTGTTTGTAGGAAGAATACTTAAATTCCGGAGAACAAAAATAATTATCGCCAGCAAAAAGAATGACCATGCAAGGAAATAAAAATAAGCGGGCCGGTATCCTTTTCTGAAAATTATGATTGATAAATACAATAAAGTAATACCCCCAATAAGGCTTCCATAATTTAGGATTGCATACCCCATAAAAGAAAAAGATGTAAAGCTGAGTATGATAGCTATGCAATACAGGAAGACAAGAAAAGTTAAGAATTTATTCAGCCGGGGAGAATAATACCCGGTATTTAAAAATGATTTTGCAAAAGCAATGCCTGTAATACCTGCCAAACTGGATGTGCATACAACAATAAATGAATTAATTGTGGGATAAGACGGCCAGAAAAATTTAAAAGCCCACCCCGAAAAGGTTATTTGCGCAATACCTAAAAACAAAAGATACGCCACATAAATAAGATAGCTGCGGTCTTTTGTGGCAAAAAATAAAAATAAATTATATAAAAGTATGGAAATAATTATACCGCAATAAATGCCAATGATAAGGTTTTGCTCAAAACTGTTTTCGTTTAATGTGTCATAACTGTTAAGCACTAAAGGCAATTCAAGCGGGTGAGCACTTTTAATATTTAAATAATAATTTTTCTCATCTCCTTTAGGTATAAAAAGATGAAAATTAAAATCCACATTCCTGTCCTCCCGGCTGTAAAAATTCTGCGAGTTGCCGGTATGTGTAAGAAGATGCAGTTTATTTAAAGAATCTTTTTCATAAAGCCACAGATTTGAGATATTAGAGTATTTTACCGATAAAAACAGATCCGGATCCACACCCAGGTTTTTTGCACTGAACCTTATCCATACATTATTTCCGGAACGTATAAATACTGCAACGGATTTATTGTTTTGTTTAAAAGAATTTTGAAAAACTATGTTTGAACTGTTGTACATGTTGAATGTATCAAGAAGCACTTCAATTTGTTTTCCAATTTCAAGCGGAAAAGCGCCTTTTGATACACTTATTGGTTGTTGCGCAAATACAGTACTGCAAACAATTAAAAGAATAAAGATAAACAAGGCTTTTAAAGGCACGCTTTTGGAATGACGGATTAAAAATTTATTTATCAGGTTCATCATAACTGCTACCAAATAAAAGGGATTAGTTTTTTTGTTTTGCTCCGGTAATTTTCATAGTCTTTGCCAAATTGTTCTGTAAGCGCCTTTTCTTCAAGCAATATTCTTACATAATAGGCATACAGCATGCAGGAGAATGATATTATACTTCCGGCAATGCTGTTTAATAAAACGCCTGTTCCTGTAATTGCTGTAAAAGCACCCAGATAACTGGGATGCCTTATCACAGAATAAGGGCCTGACGTAATAAGTTTCTGCTCTTTTTTCGACTGGACGGTTGGCGTAAAATGTTTGCCAAGTTTTTCAATTGCCCAAATACGAAAAAGTATCCCGGTGACTAAAAGTACTATACCCGAAACTGTAAAAAAAATGTTCGATGCATTGGAATCCTTAAAGTAAGCCCAGTCTGTTACAGATACAATGATGCTGAACATTGACATCAGAATGATAAGCAAAACTGAAAATTTATCCGTTTGTTTATTACTCAGTGTTTCTTTCATTGTAACCGGCGGTTGCGTAAGCCATACTGCAGCATTGGCAAACATTACAATTATATTTTTATAATTCAGGATTAAAAAAGGCTTTCCAAGCAGTGGTAAAAGCTGGGTAATTGTAATAAAAATTATTGCAAGGAATAATTTTTTCATACAGCTTGGTTTATTTTAAATTCCATAACATTGGCGGAAGAAATTTTTAAGTCATAATGCACTGTTACATACATATTTTTAAAGGGTGATTTTTCCTGCGTAATGCATTGAAGATTTTTTCTTAAAAAAAGCATCTTTTCTCTTTCCCGCGGATGTGCGTGATTCAGATCCTTGGCATCTTCTAAAAAAACTGCAGTGGCGAGTAAATCAATTTTAGGGTAATAAAATGTGCCGTTGTTGCCTATATCATTCAAAACCCTGCTTCCGATCCACTTATTAAATCTTACCGTGGTTGGCGAACATAACGAAAACATCGTTGACAGCCCAAGCTGCTCTGCAATTACCACAGCGGCTCTTGACGGAAAAAGACTGCCGATACCCAGGCCGGCTACTTCTTTGGAGTTCCATAATCCTGATAATTCGCCTGTACCAAATTGCGAATAATATTTTACAACATCACAAATTTTATGATCCATTTTGCCGGTTGCTTCTTCAATGGGCAACTGGTTAATGCCATCAGCGGCCTGCACCCTTGCCCCGCCAAATAATTTTTCTTTGTCAAGCGTTTCCACTACAATTACAAATATTGAGGGGTTATATATCCAGTCAATAGTATTTGTTGTAATATTCTCTATTCCGTAAATACTAAGTACTTTTTTATGACCAGCTATGAATTTATGACAGGTTTCTATATCCTCCGGCGCTCTGAATGCTCTTATTCTTATTTGATTATTCATGCGCTTAATATTTTATTATAAGGATTGCAGTAAAATTTTGAGGTTTAACAATATTATCCGGTTTTTTTATAAACAAGAGGGAAGAAAGAAACGCTCTTATCTTTACTTAGTGTAATCAGGAAGGGTGAAATTTTATCACAAAATTGCGAACGCATAACAGTGGTTTTATTTCAAAAGGACATGAAAATTTTATGGCTGATCCTACAAATATAAGCATACACTCATTTAATTTGTTAAATTTGGAGAATCATATATCCAGAATATCCCATGGTCAATGTTTTATATATTGATGATGAACCGCACAATCTTAATGCCTTCAAGGCATCTTTCCGCAGGGATTTTAATGTATTTGTAGCTCAATCTGCGGAAGAGGGAAGAAAAATCCTTGAAACAAATACCGTACATGTATTGATCAGCGATCAACGGATGCCAAAAATGACGGGTATTGAATTCTTTGAATCTATCCTCCGGGAATACCCCGACCCCATCCGCATCCTTATTACCGGCTATTCTGATATTAGTGCCGTAATGGATGCCATAAACCGCGGCCAGGTATATAAATACCTTACAAAGCCGTGGAATGAAAATGATGTAAAGAATTTTGTGGAAAAGGCTTTTGAGGTATTCCGGCTGCGAAAAGAAAATATTGAGCTTACAAATAAACTTATTGACGCCAATAAAAAACTCGAGTTTCTGGCAAGGCAAAGTTTATTATCTTAATACCTCAGACTGAGTTCTTAATCTACCACTCATATTTTTTCTGCCCTGCTGTCAGGAACATCAGGTTGCAGCGTCAGGATCACAAACGTGGATAAGTCAAATAAACAGGTATCCTTAATTGGATGTATTTTTGCAGGCTACTTATCAATAAAAATTATTTTAAAACTTAAATATTACAATCATGGCTTTAGAATTAACAGATTCAAACTTTCAAAACCAGGTTTTAGAAAGTGATAAATTAACCCTGGTGGATTTTTGGGCAGAATGGTGCGGTCCCTGCCGTGCAATAGGGCCGGTAATTGAAGAACTTTCAAAAGAGTACAACGGCAAAATAAACGTTGGTAAAGTAAATGTGGATCTTAATCCAAACCTCAGCGTTAATTATGGCATTACTTCTATTCCCGCCATTCTTTTTATAAAAGGGGGCAAAGTGGTTGATAAGCAAATTGGTGCCGTTCCAAAATCAATGCTTGATAAAAAAATACAGGCGCACCTGTAAATAATAATTTATTTAAAATATAAAGCCACGCATACCTCCGTGGCTTTTTTTATTATCAAAAATGAAAATGAAATTGTTATCTTCATTTTATTACTTAACCCAACCAACTGACTATGGAAAGGTTCCAGGGCCTTATTGGCATTGCACTTATTCTTGGTTTAGCCTGGCTTGCTTCAAACAACAAAAGAAAAATTAATTACCGCCTGGTGCTTAGCGGTATTGGGCTGCAGGTGCTTATTGCCCTGCTTATTTTTAAAGTGCCGCCTGTTGCAAAATTTTTCCAGGTATTGGGTGATGGTATGAAGAAGCTGGAAGGCTTTGCTTTCCAGGGAGCCTCTTTTGTTTATTCAGGCGTTGCCATACAGCAAAATGACGGCACTATCGTCAACTATGCAAAAGGAGGTTTTGTTTTTGCGTTTAATGTAACAGCCACGATTATTTTAGTTTGCGCATTGGTGGCTGTGTTTTATCATTTTGGTATTATGCAGAAAGTGGTTTCATTTATTGCACGCGCAATGAATGTGGTAATGCGTGTAAGCGGCGCCGAAGCATTAAGCAATGTAGCCAGTACTTTTGTGGGGCAAATAGAAGCGCAGGTAATGATCCGCCCTTATTTAAAAGGCATGACAAAAAGCGAACTGCTTGCAAGCATGAGCGGCAGCCTTGCCTGTATTGCAGGCGGAATATTAATAGTGTACGCAAATATGGGCGCGCAGGCAGGCCTGGATCTTGCCCCAAAACTTATTACTGCAAGTTTAATGGCGGCCCCCGGTGCACTGGTAATTTCAAAAATTGTTTTTCCTGAAATGGAAGAAAGCCAAACCATGGGCCGGGTAAACCTTGAAGTAAAAAGCACTTATGCAAATGTAATTGATGCCATTTCGCAGGGTGCGGCAGATGGTTTTAAAATTGCCATGAATGTCATCGCCATGCTTATTGGCTTTATTGCTGTAATAGCTATGCTTGATTCGTTGCTCTTATGGGTTGGCCACTTATTTAACCCCGCTTTTAACCTCAACCTCAACTGGATTTTTGGAAAAATATTTTACCCTTTCGCTTATGCAATGGGCGTACCGCAGCAGGATGTAGCGAATGCCGCCACGCTGCTCGGGCAAAAATTAAGCGTCAATGAATTTGTGGCTTTTACAAACCTTACGAATAAATCCGTGCCAATAGTTACTGATAAAGGCTTACTTATTATTAGTATTGCAATATGCGGGTTTGCAAATTTTGCAAGTGTGGGCATGCAGATTGGCGGCATTGGTGCATTGGCGCCAGAACGCAGGGGCGACCTTGCCAGGCTTGGCCTGAAAGCATTGTTCTGCGGTACGCTGGCATCATATCTTTCCGCAACCATTGCCGGAATATTAATGTAAAATTTTTTGTACCCTACTTTTGAATATGCATTTAACTTCGGTTGCGTCGCACTCTTGCACATTCTGTTCTTTATTGAACATAAGACCGGAAGGATGTG
Source organism: Chitinophagales bacterium (assembly GCA_038207175.1). Classification (GTDB taxonomy): domain Bacteria; phylum Bacteroidota; class Bacteroidia; order Chitinophagales; family Chitinophagaceae; genus JBBRAD01. Next base: position 17,693 of record JBBRAD010000023.1, on the reverse strand, counting down.
AATTTTATGTTTTGTAATTTTACCGGGTAACTGGTAAAACAAGTTTTTTTTGAAACTCAAAAAGATTGAACCATTAAAATAAAAAAATGGCGAAAAGAATTCTCTTTATAGACCGTGACGGGACACTTATTAAAGAAGCGCCGCCAACTTACCAAATTGACAGCTGGGATAAATTAGAATTCTATCCCGTAATGTTTCAATACCTGTCAAAGATTGCAACGGAGTTTGATTATGAAATAATAATGGTAAGTAACCAGGATGGATTGGGAACAAAAAGTTTTCCTGAAAAAACATTCTGGCCGGTACAAAATTTTGTGGTAAAGAGCTTAGAAAATGAAGACATTCATTTTTCAGCATTTTATTTCGACAGGACTTTTGCAAAAGACAAGGCACCAACCCGCAAGCCAAATATCGGGATGCTTACTGCTTATCTTAATAACCCGGCTTATGATATTGCAAACTCTTATGTAATCGGCGACAGGATAACAGATGTACAGCTTGCAAAAAACCTCGGCTGCAAAGCAATCTGGCTGAACAATGATCCTGAATTGGGAAGCGCGGAAATAAAAGACAATACTGATGAATTAAGACTTACAACTGTAGCATTGGAAACAACAGAATGGAGTAAAATATATTCATTCTTAAAACTGGGTTTGCGTACTGCAGTTCATGAACGCAACACCAATGAAACAAAAATAAAAATTGAATTAAATATGGATGGCAGCGGCAAAGCTAGTATCCATACGGGTTTGGGCTTTTTCAACCATATGCTGGAACAAATTGCGCGGCATGGAAAAATGGATTTGAATATTGAAACAAAAGGAGACCTGCATATTGATGAGCACCATACGATTGAAGACACGGGCATTGCACTGGGCGAAGCATTTGCAAAAGCCCTTGCAGATAAGCGCGGGATGGAGCGCTATGGTTTTGCGTTGCCCATGGATGAAGCCGAAGCAAAAGTGCTGATTGATTTTGGTGGCCGCAACTGGCTGGTATGGAACGCAGCATTTAAACGTGAAAAAATAGGGGAGGTGCCTACTGAAATGTTTTTTCATTTCTTTAAATCATTCAGCGATGGTGCAAAATGCAATTTGAATATTGAATGTAAAGGAGAGAATGAACACCATAAAATTGAAGCCATTTTTAAAGCCTTTGCAAAAGCTGTAAGGATGGCGGTGAAGAGGGATCCAATGAATAATTATCTGCCGAGTACAAAGGGGTTACTGTAAAGTTTAAAAATGAAACTCTCTTTTGCACAATGGAGAGCAAATTGCAGAAGAGTGCGACCACCGCCTTTGGCGGGGCACAGCGCAGGAAAAGCTTCATTGCATTACTTAAGCCGGGCTTAAAGAAAATTAAAACATATCCATCGGGTCTTCCACAATCCTTAGGTTTTCATTGAAAGCATCCATCTTTTGCATGTCTTCTTTTGAAATTTCAAAAGCAAAAATGTTGAAATTTTCTTCTATTCTTTTTGAGTTGGATGATTTTGGAATTACAGATACATTGTGCTGTATGGCCCATCGCAACAGCATTTGCACGGGAGTTTTGCCATATTTTTCTGCAAGCGCCACTAATTTCGGGTCATCATTTTTTCTGCCGCGTACAATAGGAGAGTAGGCCTGTAATTGTATTGTATGGCTGTTACAATAATCCATTAAATCTTTTAAAAATAAATAGGGTGTAAACTCCACCTGGTTCACCATGGGCACAGTAGTTGAATACTCTTTCAACTCTTCCAGGAAAGGGATAAGATAATTTGCCACACCAATTGCCCTCACCCTTTTTTCATTATACAATTTTTCCAGTGCTTTCCAGGTGTCTTTGCGTTTGCCTTTTATGGGCCAATGCACTAAGTATAAATCAATATATTCAATATTCAGTTTTTTAAAACTTTCATCAAAGGCTTTTAATGCTGCATCATAACCCTGGTCAGTATTCGCAACTTTTGTAGTTACAAAAATTTCTTCACGCGGTATATTGCTTGCCCGTATTGCGTTTCCGGCTTCTGCTTCATTGCGGTACATGGCTGCAGTATCAAGCAGACGGTAACCTGTTTCTAATGCTTTCAAGATTGCAGCCTCACACTCATGGCCAGACATAGCATATACACCCAGGCCAAACAGCGGCATTGAAATACCGTTATTAAGAATAGTTTTTGGTTGTACATTATCCATCTTAAAAATTATACTTTAAAAAATATTTTCTTTTTGTAAAGGAAATAACATATACCCCATTCAAGCACAAAAATGCACAGCGATGAAATGATATTACTCAACATATCAGATGTATGAATGATTTGCAGCAAACCACCGCTTACGGCAATTACATAATCATTGAACCAGCGCGAACCCACAATTTCAAAAAACAAATAAATAAAAATGGAGTTCATGCCAACGATGGTAAAAAACTTCAAATGTTTTTTATGTTTTTTTATATCAATCCACCAGTAGCAAAAGGCAAGCCCAAACAAACACCAGCTAAGTGAAGCCAGTGTAAAGGAAGATGTGGCAATGCGTTTAATTATGGGTGTGATGCCCGCATAATCAAGCCCAAAGCCAATTACAAGTACAATAGCAGCCCAGAAAAACATTACATGGATCTTATTTTTCTTATCACTGAGCAAAAATTTTCCTGTAAGCGCACCTGCGATTGTATGCACAGCAGTGGGCATGCAGTTAATGGCCACCCATCCGTCGGGATTGATCTTGTTCATTAAGATTGTATCCATGTAATTGCCAAAGTTGTGCTGATCAGTAAATGGCTGGTTAAATCCGGGAATATTTGTAAACCTGTACAGCACTTCTGTGAGCAGCAGCAAGGCAATACAGAAAATTATCTGTGATGATGGTTTCCATTCAAAAATTAAAAATGCAATTAATGTGGTAAAAGATAATTGTGTAAGCACATCCCAGAGTTTGAATGACAAACCATCCTGCCCTACTGCATAATCCAGCACACCCCAGAAGAAAAGCCAGCCGCATCTTTTCAATATTTTTTTGAAAGAAGCACCCCATGAAACACCCAATTCTTTCTGCTTGTGTAATGAATAAGCCATGGAAACGCCTGCCATAAACATAAAGCCGGGCTGTATCAAATCCCAGAAGCGTAATCCATTCCAGGGATGATGAAAGAACTGCTGAAAAAAAGGGTGCAGAAAATTCCCGTCCGTTGCATTGAATAAATGTTCATATAAGCCTGTACTTTCAAGCGCAAGAAGCACCATGATAAATCCGCGCATAAAATCAAGGGAAAGCAGTCGTTGACTTTGCAGAGCAGTTGCTGGCCGGGGCATAGATGAAATTTTTTGAGAAGGTAAGAAGAAAATAAAAACCAGCAGCATTAAGAAAATTAAACCTGCAGTTTTATACTTTATCCCGCAAAAAAATAAGTGCGGGTACAAAAGTTTTTTTTGCCATTCCAAAATTCTGTTTCATATTCGCAGTGCAATGCAAAAACAAATTATAAATATTTATTGGTGGTGGCATACAAACTCCGGTCGGGGCTTGTAGTGGCATTGCCAGTACTATTCAGATATAATTGAGCCCTGACAAATTTGTCGGGGCTTTTTTGTTGCACACCTGTTGATAAGCGAATAAACTGTATCCCGATAGCTATCGGGATGCGACGCAACGATGCTTAAAAGGATTAATAAAGCCGGGTACCTAAAAAATATTCAGAACAACACGATGAAAAAAATAAAAATAGAAACACGGTTCAAAAAGATGCTCAGCGATGTATATACGCCTGTGGGCATTTACCTGCGGTTGCGCGACCGTTTCCGCGATACCATTTTATTGGAAAACGCTGATAACCGGGCCGCGGAAAATGGTTTTTCATTTATTGGCATCAATGCTATTGCGGGTATTGAGATAATGAATTACAAACAGCTTGAATATAAATTTCCAGGGCAAAAACCAGAGAAAAAAAATATTGAAAAAGTGCTGGATGTGCCCGTGATGATCTGGGATTTTATGCAGTCATTTGAAGCAGAAAAGCCTCTGGATAAAGCAGTGGATATTGCGCAGGGTTTGTTTGGCTATACTACGTTTGATGCGGTGCAGTTTTTTGAAAAGATACACTTCACGCTGCGCACGCCTCTCCACCTGTGGAGAGAGGATCGGGGTGAGGCCATTCCTCTCATGAGGTACCGGTTGTACCAGTATGTAATTGTAATCAACCATTTTAAAGATGAAATGTATTTATGCGAAAATGCAGTTGCGGGATTGGAGAGCGAAATAAGTTTAGTTGAATCATTGATAAAAAGCAAGGATGTTCCTGAATACCCTTTTAAAATAAACGGCGGCGAAACATCAAATATGAGCGATGATGATTACAAAGAGATGGTGGAGAAAGGAATTAAAAGCTGTTTGCGCGGCGATGTTTTCCAAATAGTATTAAGCCGCCGTTTCCAGAGAAGTTTTACAGGCGATGAATTCAATGTTTACAGGGCTTTGCGCAGCATCAACCCTTCGCCCTATTTATTTTATTTTGATTACGGCGATTATAAATTAATGGGCAGCAGCCCTGAAGCTCAGTTGATTATAAAAGATGGAAAAGCCATTGTACACCCGATTGCAGGAACATTTAAAAGAACAGGCGATGATGAAAAAGACAAACAACTGACAGAAGAACTGCTGAAAGACCCAAAAGAAAATGCGGAGCACACCATGCTGGTTGACCTTGCGAGAAATGATTTAAGCAGGCTTTGTACAAATGTAGAAGTGGTGCATTACAGGCAGGTGCATTACTACTCGCATGTAATCCATTTGGTGAGTGAAGTATGGGGTACTCTGCCGCCGCAAAGCAACCCTTTTGATCTGATAGCAAAAACTTTCCCGGCAGGTACATTAAGCGGCGCGCCAAAATTCAAAGCCATGGAATTGATTGATGCTTATGAGCCCACGGCCCGCAGCTATTACGGCGGATGTGTTGGCGCCATTGGGTTTGACGGCAGTTGCAACCATGCGATTATGATTCGTACATTTTTAAGTAAGAACAATACATTGATTTACCAGGCGGGTGCCGGCATAGTAGCGGGAAGTCAGCCGGAGAGTGAGTTGCAGGAAGTAAACAATAAATTAGGAGCGTTGAAAAATGCAATTTCACTTGCGGAAAATTTAAGTTAGTTTTTTTATAAACCCAGCTGAAGTATTTCTATGATGTCCGGTTGCGTCGCACACTTGTACTGTATAATAAAATTGAACAAAACGCTGTACACCCTTTGAAATAAACGCTGTGTACACTGTGGTTAAAAACATGATAATGAAAATATTAGTATTTGATAATTATGATTCGTTTACTTACAATCTTGTGCATCTTGTGGAAAAAATCCTGCATCAGAAAGTAGAAGTATTCCGCAACGATGAAATTCCTCTGGAAAAAGTAAAAGAGTATGATAAAATAATATTATCGCCCGGTCCGGGTATTCCTGAAGAAGCGGGATTGCTGCTGCCACTGATAAAAGAATATGCATCCACCAAACCCATACTGGGCGTATGTTTGGGCCACCAGGCGATTGGTGAAGCATTTGGCGGAACGCTTACGAATTTAACAAGTGTGTTTCATGGAGTAGCAACACCAATTAAGGTGAAAGGCGAAAGGTTAAAAGTTAAAGGCGATTTGTTCGATGGTTTACCCGAAACATTTGAAGTAGGTCGTTATCATTCATGGGTAGTTGACAGAAAAAATTTTCCTGATGAATTAGAAATTACTGCAGAAGATGAAACAGGTTTTATTATGGCATTGCAACACAAGACTTACGATATACAAGGTGTGCAGTTTCACCCGGAAAGTGTGCTGACGCCGAGTGGTGAGACTATAATGAAGAATTGGTTGAAGCAATAATGTGCGAATTTGAAAATATGCCCCGCTGGTTGCGGAATGCAAATGAAAAAATAACAAGATGAAAAAAATTCTTCAATACTTATTCGAACACAAAACACTTTCAAAAGAAACAGCGAAAGATGTTTTGCTGAACATTAGCAAAGGCATGTACAACGACCATGAAGTAACAGCATTCATTACAGTGTTCCTCATGCGCAGCATTACTATTGAAGAATTGCAAGGCTTTAGAGATGCATTACTTGAGCTCTGTGTAAAGGTTGATCTCAATGGCCACAAAACAATGGACATCGTTGGTACGGGAGGTGATGGAAAGAATACATTCAACATTTCAACCCTCTCCTGTTTCATCGTTGCAGGTGCCGGACAAAAGGTAGCCAAGCATGGTAATTATGGCGCATCTTCTATCAGTGGTGCAAGTAATGTAATGGAGCAGCTTGGTTACAAATTCAAAGCTGATACTGATGCATTGAAAAAAGAAATTGAACTTGCAAATATTTGTTTCCTCCATGCTCCAATATTTCATCCTGCATTAAAAACTGTAGGGCCAATAAGAAAAAATTTAGGCGTAAGGACTTTTTTTAATATGCTCGGCCCCATGGTAAACCCCGCTGCACCTGAGTTTCAGCTTGTAGGTGTTTATAATCTGGAGATGGCAAGAATTTATAATTACCTTCTTCAGCAAACCGGAAAAGCATTCACAATTATTCACAGCCTTGATGGTTATGATGAAATTTCATTAACCAACGACACAAAAGTAATTACCAAAGAAGGTGAAAGGATTATGACACCCGAACAGCTTGGAAAACGGCAGGTGGATCCGCAGGATATTTACGGCGGCAACTCCGCAGAAGAAGCTGCAAAAATATTTCTGAAAATAATTAAGGGCGATGGAAGCTGGGCGCAGAATGCAGTGGTTCTTGCCAATGCCGCTATGGCGCTGCATTGTACAGGTGTATATAAAAATTATGATGAAGCCTATCATGGCGCAGTTGAAAGTTTGGAAAGCCGCAAAGCATATCAATCATTGCAAAAATTAATTGAATTGCAATCATGAATATACTTGAAAAAATAATTGCAGATAAGAAAGCAGAGGTGTTTTTTAAAAAAGAAAAACTTCCTTTGAATGTATTGCAATCATTGGTGCATTACCAGGAAAACAGGGTTTCATTAAAAGCATCATTGTTGAAAGAAAATTCATCGGGTATTATTGCTGAGTTTAAAAGAAAATCGCCTTCAAAAGGAATTATTAATGCAAATGCTGATTTAGCTGATATTGTTTCCGCCTACGATTTAAGCGCAGCGGGTATTTCAGTGCTTACAGATGAAAAATATTTTGGCGGCACCAATGATGATTTGATACGGGCAAGGGAAATAGTTTCTGTGCCCTTGCTGAGAAAGGATTTTATCATTGATGCATACCAGTTGTACGAAGCAAAGGCAATTGGCGCAGATATTGTTTTGTTGATTGCTGTCTGTTTGTCAAAAAAAGAAGTGCAACAACTTGCTGCAGTTGCAAAAAATCTTGGTCTTGAAGTGCTGCTGGAAATTCATAGCGATGAAGAACTGGAACATATCTGTGATGAGGTGGATTTTATTGGCGTGAACAACCGTAACCTCAAAACATTTGAAGTGGACATAAACACTTCATTAAACCTCATCAATAAAATTCCAAAAGAGAAAATTGCAATTACCGAAAGCGGCATCAGCAATGTTGATACGATTGTAACTTTGAAGCAGGCAGGCTTTAAAGGGTTTTTGATTGGTGAAAATTTTATGAAAGAAGATAACCCGGCAATGGCATTTCAGAAATTTGCTGAACAATTAAAGAAGAAAATATGAATATAAAAGTATGCGGCATTACACAGTTAAAGCAATTACAGCAGTTAGATGCACTGGAGATTGATTTCGCAGGAATGATTTTTTACAAAGGCTCGCCAAGATATGCGGGTGATAAAATTTCGAAAAAGGAAATACAAACGGCAGATTTTGATATAAAAAAAACGGGTGTGTTTGTAAACCAGGATTATACTGAAATCATGCAGGTGGTGGAAGATTATAACTTAGATGTGGTGCAGTTGCACGGCGATGAAAGCCCGGGATTCTGCAAACGTATTGCTGCTGAAACTGAATTGATAAAAGTGTTTCGAATTGGCGCAGGCAACGAAACAGATATTGATAAACTTGTGCAGCCTTACGATGAAGTTTGCGATTATTACTTATTTGATACTGCGGGAAAAAAAAATGAATTTGGCGGCACAGGAAAACAGTTTGACTGGACATTAATTGAAGACAGTAAAATTGAAAAACCATTTTTTTTAAGTGGCGGCATTAGTTTGGAAGATGCGGAAAAAATAAAAAAATTTATGCACCCTGATTTTTTTGGTGTTGATATCAACAGCAGGTTTGAACATGAGCCCGGCATAAAAGATATGACAAAAGTTTTGCTGTTTAAACAGGCACTGCGGTCAAAAAAATAAATGAAATTTTTTGTACGACAAAAGTTTTTCATGGTTATCGTTCCTTGCGTCGCACACTTGTACTTTATAACATTAATGAGCAACGATGATAAATATCAGGCACGCTGCATTAGCAGATCTTCCACAGATACTTGACATCTACAACGATGCCATTATAAATACAACTGCCGTATTTCAATATGATGTGCATACAATTGAAATGCGTAAAGAATGGTTAGCACAAAAACAAAAAGATGGTTTTCCTGTTTTTGTTGCAGAGAAAGATAATGCAGTTGTTGGGTTCAGCACATTTGGACCATTTAGAAACTGGGAGGGATATAAATATTCAGTGGAACACTCTATTTATGTTGAAAAAAATCAACGCGGTAAAGGCATTGGTAAATTATTAATGCCACCATTAATTGATGCTGCAAAGCAAATGAACATGCATACAATCATTGCAGGTATTGATGCTGATAATAAGATCAGCATTGAGTTTCACAAACAGTTTGGATTTGAAGAAGCGGGTTATATAAAAGAAGTTGGTTGGAAGTTTGAAAGATGGCTGGATTTGGTATTTATGCAATTGATCTTATGAATTTATGTTTCCAGATATATTAATTAGAGATTAAGCAGCAAAAAGATGGAGGTCAAAAGCAAATTTAGTTTAGGTAATGTATACTTTCTTTCATTATTTATGGGAAGTGTGCTTGTAGGAGGAATTTATTTTCTTTCTCATTCTGAAATTATTCTACATACAAAATTTGGAAATGAAATGAGTGCTGCCTACTTAGGCTTATTATTGTGTGTGCTTAGTGGATTTTATTTCTATTATGCCTTAAAAAATTTCAAAAGAATTATTATTACAAATGATGAAATATGTCTTATAACAATTCTAAAAACAGAAAGGCTATCAAAATATGAAATAAAATCTATCGATTTATTTAGCAGAAAGAGTTTAGGTCTTTTAAGCTCAAGCAGAAATGTAAATTGTATAAAGATTATCACAAATAATTCAGATTATTTTATTCCGGATATTTTTTATAGGAACTCGGCTGAAATTAAATCTTCAATAGAGATTAATTTTCAAGCTTTAGCTACCCAACCAAAAAATATTGCTAGAGATATTCAAACTTTATCTGCAACAAATTTTATTAATAAAGAGTTTGAAAAATTCTCTGGCAACTTTTGGACAAGTCTACATGGAATAATGATAGTTATTATTAGTATTATATTTTCATTTCTTTTTTTTAAAAGCAGTTCTGCGCTATTAATTTGGGTACTCTTATTCTATTTATTTCTTGTGTTCTTTTTTGCTTTTGGTGCGCAATGCAATTATTTTCTTTTATCAACAACTCAATTAGTTGTAAAGAACCAGGTTTGGTGGTGGAGAAATATTGTTTATGATTTAAGTGATATTGATGATGTAGTTATAGAAGATGCCCCGAAACAATCGAATGCTCTTAGAATAAATACTAAAGATTTTAAATCAAAAAAATATCCTGCGGGCTCTTTAAGGAACAAAGCATGGAAAGACTTACTAGACAAATTAAATTCACTCGGAATAAATGGAAAAAGTGAAGTATCTATTTAATCTGTCGAATAATCAATCCAACCGCACAAGAGTGCGACGCAACAAAAGCATCATAGTAATTCAAAAGTTGGGCTCATAAGCCCTAAATCCCTAAAGGGACTTTAAAAAAATAAAAATGAATAACGAAAACAACATACAAGAGAAAATAAAAAAGTCCGCCTCAGGCGGATTTGGGGTATCTTCTCATGGCTACTACGGAAACTTCGGCGGGGCTTATATTCCGGAGATGCTGCATAGAAATGTGGAAGAGTTGCGCAACAATTACATCAACATCATGCATGATGATGCGTTTCAAAAAGAGTTCAAAGATTTGTTGCATGATTATGTGGGCAGACCAACGCCGCTTTACCTGGCAAAGCGTTTGAGCAATTTGCACAACACAAATATTTATTTAAAGCGTGAAGATTTAAATCATACCGGTGCGCATAAGATCAATAACACCATCGGGCAAATTTTATTGGCGCAAAGATTGGGCAAGAAAAAGATTATTGCAGAAACAGGTGCCGGTCAGCATGGTGTGGCAACGGCAACTGTGTGTGCGTTGAAAGGCATTGATTGCGTTGTGTACATGGGTTCAAAAGATATAGAGAGACAAGCACCGAATGTTGCACGCATGAAGATGCTTGGCGCAAAAGTAGTGCCGGCTACAAGCGGGAGCAAAACGCTGAAAGACGCTACCAATGAAGCTATCAGGGCATGGATCAATGATCCGGTTGATACGCATTATATCATCGGCAGCGTTGTTGGTCCGCATCCGTATCCTGATATGGTGGCGCGTTTTCAAAGCATCATCAGTGAAGAAACGCGTTGGCAGTTGAAAGAAAAAACAGGCAGCGAATTGGCCACGCATGTAATGGCTTGTGTTGGTGGCGGCAGCAATGCGGCGGGTATGTTCTATCATTATCTTGATGAGTTGAGTGTGCAACTCATCGCTGTTGAAGCGGCGGGTCTTGGTGTGCATAGTGGTCATAGTGCGGCAACAACGCAGCTTGGCAAGCCCGGCATTTTGCATGGAAGTAAAAGTTTGGTTATGCAAACTGCAGATGGTCAGGTTGTAGAGCCACACAGCATTTCAGCGGGTTTGGATTATCCGGGTGTTGGTCCGTTGCATGCGCATTTGTTTGAAAGTGGTCGGGCAAAATTCTTAAGTGCAACCGATGATGAATCGTTGAAAGCTGCATTTGAATTGGCAAAGCTTGAAGGCATTATTCCTGCGTTGGAAAGTGCACATGCATTAGCAGCATTGCATCAAATGAAATTTAAAACAACAGATCATGTTGTGGTTTGTTTAAGTGGCAGGGGCGATAAAGATTTGGCGACGTATATGAAAGCGATGGAGCCTCTCTAAATCTCCCTTAAGGGGAGACTTTGAACAGAGCGAAGATTATGTATAGTAGTAAATTTTTTGAGCCAGGCAGTATTGCTACTATTAACTTTTGTTGCGTCGCACTCTTGTACTTTAGTAACTATTATGAGCAAATTGCAGTAACATTATTATGAAGAAATTCAATTTAAAATATGCGAGTGATATTGTCCGTAAAAAAATGGATTTATATTCTGTCGCAGCAGATTTATTTAAAAAAGGTAAATCATTTCCACAGGTTGCAGAAATATTAAACAAGACTGAAAATGACAATCAACTTGTACAATATGTTACAGAAAAAGCCATGACTGATGAATGGGATAAAATTGAAACTCAATCAAAACAAATGTTAGATGATGGAGTTCCTTTAGTAGATATAAAGAAAAGTTTAATTGGGAATTTTGGCGATGCAGACATTGTGGATTTTGTATGTGAACAATGGTATAAATTTAAAATAAGTGAAGTTGATTTAGGTAACAATTCCGATTATCTGCTTGGAAAGAGTTTTAAACAAATTGCTTACGGAAGTATTTTGTTTATACTTGTTTATCAACTTAGTACCAAATGGTATATTCTACTTTTCCCAGGTATTTTTATTGGTCTTGGACTTTACGGAATTATAATTTCGATTTACGCAAAATTAGTTAGCAAATTAATTCATAGAATAAATAATGAACCGAATAAGTAGTCTTTTTCAAAGAAAGTCAGATAACATTCTGAATGTTTACTGTACAGCTGGTTACCCTGAATTAGACAGCACATTGAAAGTAATGAAAGCATTACAGGATAATGGTGCTGACTTAATTGAACTTGGTATGCCTTATAGTGATCCTCTTGCAGATGGACCAGTGATACAAGCCAGTGGTAGTAAGGCTTTGGAGAATGGCATGAGCATTGAAGTTTTGTTTCAGCAGTTAAAAGATTTCAGAAAAGAAATTTATGTGCCTGTTATATTAATGGGCTATATGAATCCTGTTTTACAATTTGGTTTTGAAAAATTCTGTCAATACTGTGCAGATGCATCAATTGATGGATTAATCTTACCAGACTTACCTGAATACGAATATGAAACAGAATATGGTGCCATTATTCAACGCTATGGACTGGGTTTTATTTTTCTAATCACACCCGAAACATCAGAAGAAAGAATAAGAAAATTAGATTCATTAAGCAGAGGCTTTTTATATGCAGTTTCATCCTCTTCTATTACCGGCAGTGATAAAGATTTTTCACCGGTAGAAGCTTATTTGCAACGTTTACAAAGCATGAATTTAAAAAACCCAATACTTGTTGGATTTGGTATAAAAGATAAAAGCACTTTTGAAATGGCTTCCAAACATGCAAACGGTGCAATCATTGGAAGTGCTTATATAAAAGCATTAGAAAATACAAATGATATTGAAGAAACAACAAAAACATTTCTTGATTCTATTTTGAAATAATGAATCTAACTATAGTAAAATATAACGCAGGCAATATTCAAAGTGTACTATATGCACTCGAACGCATAGGCGTAGAAGCTGCTGTTACGGATGATCACGAACAAATAAAAGCTGCAGACAAAGTAATCTTCCCTGGCGTAGGTGAAGCAAGTAGCGCTATGCGCTATTTAAAAGAAAGAGGATTGAATGAAGTACTGAAGAGTCTTACACAGCCTGTACTTGGAATTTGTTTGGGAATGCAGTTGATGTGTAAACATTCAGAAGAAAATGATACTGAATGTTTAAGCATTTTTGACGAACAGGTAAAACATTTTATTCCAACTGATACATTAATAAAGGTTCCTCAAATTGGGTGGAATAATATTTACGATTTAAAGACTGATCTATTCAATAATCTTGCAGATAGCAGTTATTGCTATTTTGTGCACGGTTACTATGCAGCGTATGGCGAACATACAATCGCAACAACAGATTATGTTCAACCGTATAGCTCCGCATTACACAAGAACAATTTTTATGGCGTGCAGTTTCATCCTGAGAAATCTGCAACAGTTGGGGAACAAATTTTAAAAAACTTTCTCGAATTATAAGCATGCAAATCATACCTGCAATAGACATTATAGAAGGTAAATGTGTTAGACTTACGCAAGGCGATTATGAGCAAAAAAAATTTTACAATGAACATCCATTAGAAGTAGCAAAAGAGTTTGAAGGTGCAGGTTTGCAACGTTTGCACCTTGTTGATTTGGATGGTGCAAAAGCGGGAGCAGTAAAGAACTGGAAGGTACTGGAAACTCTTGCGTCCAAAACAAAACTCATTATAGATTTTGGAGGCGGTATAAAAAAAGAAGAAGATATAAAAATTGTGTTCAATTCCGGTGCTGCATTTGCAACAATCGGCAGCCTTGCGGTAAAGAATGAATTTGAATTTGTAAAATGGTTATTAATTTTTGGTGCCGGTAAATTTTTACTCGGCGCCGATGTAAAAGAAGAAAAGATTGCTGTAAGTGGTTGGCTTGAAACAACAGATATCTGGATATACGATTTCATTCAAAAATATATTGAACATGGCGTGCAGCAAATCTTCTGTACAGATGTAAGTAAAGACGGAAAGTTAGAAGGTCCATCAATTGAGTTGTACAAAAAAATAATCATCAAATTTCCAAAACTGCATTTTATTGCAAGCGGTGGTGTAAGCTCTATAAAAGATTTGGAAGAATTAAAAACCATTGGTTGCAAAGGTGTAATTGTAGGTAAAGCGATTTATGAAGGAAGAATTAATTTGAAAGATCTTATGTTGCTTGATAAAAATTGACCATAATGGGTGTAGAAAATTTTTGGGTATTTGCATTAACTGCTCTGTTGTTGAATCTTACACCGGGTAATGATATGTTATATGTTGCCGCACGAAGCACATCACAGGGGAGTAAGGCGGGCATTATATCTTCTTTAGGAATTATGGCCGGCTGTATGGTGCATATTGTTGCAGCCATGTTTGGGTTGTCTGCGATTATTGCAAAGTCTGCATTGACTTTTGATATCATTAAATATATTGGGGCAGCATACCTTATTTACCTTGGCATTCGATCTTTATTGAGCAAAAGAAAAACAATGTACATTGACTCGACCATTAAGAAGCGGTCACTTAAAAATATTTTTTGGCAGGGCGTGCTTACAAATGTACTTAACCCAAAAGTAGCTTTATTCTTTTTGGCATTCCTGCCGCAATTCATCAATCTTCAACAAAACAATACGGCGTTCCAAATATTATTTCTTGGCACATGGTTTAATGCGGGCGGCACTTTAGTAAACATCATTGTATCCCTGCTTTTTGGAAAGGTTGGAAAGCTGTTAAACAACTCACCCGCATTTATTCAATGGCAGGAGAGAATTACAGGAACAATTTTAATCGCCTTAGGAATAAGAGTCGCGTTGAGTTCAAAAAAATAATATGCTTACAAAAAGAATTATAGCATGTCTTGATATAAAAGATGGTCGCACTGTTAAGGGTACCAACTTTATTGACCTTCGTGATGCCGGCGATCCTGTAGAACTTGGTGAGTTGTATGCACAACAGGGCGCAGATGAATTGGTATTCCTCGATATAACTGCAACTGTTGAAAAAAGAAAAACACTTTGTGAACTTGTAAATAAAATTGCGCACCATATCAATATCCCTTTTACTGTTGGTGGAGGTATTTCTTCTGTGGAAGATGTAAGTGTGTTATTGCAAAATGGCGCTGATAAAATCTCTGTGAATACTGCAGCTTTTAAAAACCCGCAATTAGTTAATGATCTGGCAAAAGAATTTGGAAGCCAGTGTGTAGTGCTTGCCATTGACGCTAAGAAAGAAGATGATGGTGAATGGTATGTGTATCTTAATGGCGGCAGAACAAAAACTGAAACCAGGTGTATTGCTTGGGCCAAACTGGCTGTTGATTTGGGTGCTGGCGAAATTCTTCTTACATCCATGAACCATGATGGCACTAAACAGGGTTTTGCATTGGATATTACACGAACTTTGTCAATACAATTGCCTGTGCCTATAATTGCAAGCGGCGGTGGCGGAACGATGGATCATTTTGTGGATGTGTTTGTAAATGCCAGCGCTGATGCGGCTTTGGCGGCAAGTATCTTTCATTTTAAAGAGATAGGTATCCCTGAATTGAAGGAGTATCTTCATACACAGAATATTAATGTGAGGTTATGATCTTCATAGCTGCAATTTCTGTTGTAATAATTTTTATGCTTGCGAGAGGAAGAAAGAAAGGTAAATAAAAAGTTGAAACATGATGAGAACGTACAAGTGAGTGACACAACAGAAGGTGAGTAAAGCGATACAGCTTGTAAACAAAAAATATATTTGTAAAAATGATAATAGATTTTAAAAAATATAGAGATGGGTTGGTTCCTGCGATTGTGCAGGATTATAACACGCATAAAGTTTTGATGCTTGGTTTTATGAACGAAGAGGCTTTGCAAAAAACAGAACAAACAGGCTGTGTAACATTTTTCAGCCGCCGCAAAAAAAGATTATGGACCAAAGGGGAGGAAAGCGGTAATTTTCTTGAACTGAAATCAATTGCCGCCGACTGCGACAATGATACATTGCTGATAAAAGCGCACCCGCTTGGGCCTGTATGCCATACCGGCGCCGATACCTGCTGGAGCGAAAAAAACCACAGCGATGAATTTTTAATATACCTGGAAGAAATTATCAACCTGCGCAAAAATGTGCCCCCTGAAGAATCGTATGTATCAAATCTTTTAAGCAAAGGCATTAATAAAGTGGCGCAGAAAGTGGGTGAAGAAGCAGTTGAACTTGTTATTGAATCGAAAGATGATAATGATGATTTGTTTTTGAATGAGGCCGCCGACCTGCTTTTTCATTATTTAATATTGCTTAACGCAAAAGGGTTTAAATTGCAAAACGTTATTGACATATTGCAGAAACGTCATTCAAACAGGTAAACATGAAATCATTATTTGTTATTTTATTTTCCATTGTTTCTTTACGCTCATTTTCGCAAAACACCGCTGCTGTTCAAGGTTTTGTTATACAGGGAAAAATATCCTCTATTACTGAAAACAGTTTTGTTTATCTCAGCGGTTTCAGCGGCACAGATACGCTTGCAAAAGCAAAAGTGCTGAAAGGTGTTTTTACTTTAAAAGGGAAAATGAAAAGCGCCGATGCCTGTATTGTAAATTTTCCGGCAGCACAAAAAAGGATTGTTTTGTTTATGGGAAATGATCATGTAATGATTTCCGGGAGCGCTGCGGATTTTTCTGATATTGAAGTTACCGGCTCACCCACAAATTATGAGTATGAAGAATTTTTATATCAGATAAAACCGCTGAATGATTATGTAAGTTATTTCCGCAACCAGTTGCAGATGCCGCAAACACAGTCTGGGCATGATTCCTTGGTGATTATGCTGAACACTGCTTATAATATTTACCAGCAAAGTATTGAACAGTTTATTGCGCGCAAAAAAAATTCACCGGTTGCAGCGCTTGTGCTGGCTTACAATTATGATATGGAGCCAAACAAGGACCCGGTACTTGCCGAAAGACGTTTGAACAGTTTATCCGGCGATGCGCTGAAAAGCCAGTTTGCAAAAAACCTACAGCAGGTAATTACAAATGATAAGGTTGCTTCAGTAGGTTCAAAAGCAATTGATTTTACACAATCTGACACTGCGGGAAAGCCTGTATCGCTGTCGCAGTTTAAAGGAAAATATGTACTGGTAGATTTCTGGGCAAGCTGGTGCGGGCCCTGCAGACGCGAAAACCCCAATATAGTAGCAGCTTTCAACGAATTTAGAGATAAAAATTTTACTATCCTCGGCGTATCACTTGACCAGGATAAAGACAATTGGTTAAATGCCATTCAAAAAGACAGCCTTGCATGGACGCAGATAAGCGATCTGCAGTTTTGGGCAAATTCAGCCGCAAAAATTTATCATATCCAGTCTATTCCCGCCAATATTCTTATTGCGCCGGATGGAACCATTATTGCAAAAAATATACGCGGCGCAGATCTGGAAGCCACGTTAAGAAATGTATTGAAATAGTGACGGTCGCAAGACTTGAAGAACATAATGTGTGCGAAGTCAGAGACTTTGTACAGCAAAATTTACTGTATCCTTTATTGTATCCCGGAGGGCGTCTCCCGTTAATTCTGCGTTGCCTCCCAATGATTCTGCGATGCCTACGAATGATTCTGCGTTGCCTACGAATGATTCTGCGTTGCCTACGAATGATTCTGCGTTGCCTACGAACGATTCTGCGTTGCCTACGAATGATTCTGCGTTGCCTACCAACGATTCTGCGTTGCCTACCAATGGTTTTGCGTTGCCTACCAATGGCAGGGAGGGCGCTACGGATACAATAAAGAGCTGATTTTTAGTAGATTGCGAAAAACGTGCGGGATGGGAAGGGTAGCCTCCGGGAAGGGAGGAAACCCGGGTGAAGACGGGATATACCCT
>JBBRAD010000022.1:0-79985 GCA_038207175.1 Chitinophagales bacterium | reverse complement strand
TCTACCGACTGAGCTACCGCACCTTCCAATTTAAAGTTTGCAATTGCAGATCTTAAATTTCAATTGGGCTGCAAATATAATGGCAATCTGCAAAATGTAAAAATCAATTTGCAGAGCTGCCGGTTATAAACAAACTGCCTTCCTGTCTTCCGAACTGGGACACCCATTTTTCAGATGTAAAATAACTGGTGCAGATTCCGTTGTTCTTCATTAATCAGCAAAACCTTTTCAAACAACTCTTTAGAACCAGGTTTAATAGCTTTGATGGTGTAGATAGTTTTAGCAATTTCAATAGCTTTATCTACACTGTACTCAGCTTCTTTTTCTTTTAACTGTCTTTCAAGTTCTTTATACACTTTATAGGCAACAAAGGACAAACAAATGTGGGCCTGTATTCTTTCATTTTTGTAATGATAAATGGGGCGTATTTTAATTTCATTTTTACTGATTCTAAATGCCTTTTCTATATTCCATAAGTGTTTGTAATTTTCTATTACTTCTTCTTTTGCAAGGCTGGTATTGGTGATATAGCCTTTTAATCCATCCCATTTTTTATCTTCATTTACCTTTGCTTTATCCAGCTTTACTTCTATTGACCCACTTAATTTCAAAAATTTATTGTACCCTTTATTGTTGATTTGTGCCTTGGTTAGCTTGCCTGTATCTATTTGCTTTTGCAGCTTTTTAATACCCCTTTCCCGGTTGTAATTATCTTTTTTAGCCCTTGCGTCAGAATAGCTGATAATGAGTTTTGCAGCATCATTTTTTATAATCATACTGCTGCTTCCATTAGCTAATTTCAGGGATAGTATCTGTTGTTTGATACTGGTTGTTTCGTTTTTTATTCTTGCTCCTAAAATATATTCGTAATGATTGTTTTGCAGTGCCTGGATGTTTTTATTAGACAACAATCCGGCATCGGCAACTACGGTTAATGTTTTAAATTGATACCTGCGTTTAAACAGGTTTAAAACAGGCATCATCGTATCGCCTTCAAACTTATTGCCTTTAAAGATTTCATACGCTAAAGGGTAGCCTCCTTTACTTACCAATAAACCTAAAACTATTTGTGGTTGCTGGTGCTTGCCATCTTTACTAAAGCCTGTTTTGCGTAGCTCATCTTCTGCCTCTATCTCAAAATACAACGTAGTTACATCATAGAAAACAGCCTGGATACTATTGCCTAAAACTTGTAGCGTATGCTTGTAACTAATATTCTGAACCGTACGTTTATGGGCAGCATGAAGCTTGTCTAAATACAAATAGATTAAATCCTCGGTGGTTGAGTAGTCCTCATATCTTCTTAGGTAATCTACTGTCTTTAGTTTGCTTACAGGGTAACAAATTCTTGCTAATACCAGTTTTTTAAACAACTCGTCTTTTATGGCATTAAAGCCTATCTCAGCAAATATTCTTCCCAGTATCAGTTCAGTTCCACCTATCTTAATTTGGGTGATACTTCCTAAAAGCTCTTCAAGCAGCAAATCCTTATTTTCAAAATCCAAAGATTGAATACCGCTATTTTGTTGTATCCATAATTGACCAGCAGCAACCAATTGATTTACTTTTAAAATATCATTAGACGAACCTATGGTTTTGGCTACTTTGTAAGCCCCTCTTGCTTTTGAGACTATCTGAATACTAATAACTCCACTCTTGTTTTTCTTTTGACGTACAAACATTTTGTAAAGCTAAAACAACACTGGGACACCCTAAATGAAAACAACAACTCAATGCCAATTGGCATTACAAAGGATTTTTTTCATGTTTTTTAAAAAGTTCGGAAGACAGGACAGGGAAAAAGCAGATGCGCTTGAAAATGTATTAATCTGCGGAAGGCTTGGTGAATACAGGTATTATGATATGGACCAGGCAATTGGCCGCGCCATGAAACTTGCGTCCGGCATTCTGGAAAAATTTACTATTGAAGAATTAGAAACAGCATGATTTCTTTCTGTTTTCATTTACCTCATTAAAAACAAAAACTTTTCACTGCACAGGCTAATTATTGTTCTGTATCCATTATTTTTTGAAAACTTGCCCGCAAATCTTTTTCATACTCAGATAAATTTACCGTTGGAAGTTTTATAGTTTCCTCCGGATCTGATGCAATATTGAAAAACCCGCCACCATCATACAGTTTGTATATTTTATCCTGCACCCATATCCTTGTTCTGTTATCAGGCTGCAGGTATGAATTATACCAGTAATACAATTGTTGCCTGGGGTTTCCGGGCAACCCGTCTATTTGCCTGGAAAAACTAACGCCATCCAGCTTACCATACTGGGGCAATGGCAAATTTGCAATCCTTGCAATGGTGGGGAGGAAATCTGTAAAATCAATCAGGTCATTATTTACAGCATGGCTGGTTTTGCCCTGCCAGTAAACCATCATGGGTACGTGAGTGCCGCGTTCATTTGTAAGTGATTTTCCGCCGGGCACCAACTGGCCATTATACAGTGAAGTTATATTGGCAGGAGTACCATTATCGCCCACAATATAAATTATCACTGTATTCTGCAGATGTGTATTTACTTCATTTACTATCTCTCCTATTTTTTTATCCATATATTTAATCATTGATGGATAAAAAACAGAATCGCTGACTTTTGGATATGGGTTCCAGGAAGCAAATTCCGGGTCATCCGGCGTAGGCGAAAAAGGAGGATGACATAATACCAATGGATAATAAATAAAGAAAGGCTGGTTTCCGGCAGCATTGCTGTCAATAAAATTTATTACAGAATCTGTAAAAATATCATCGGCATATTTATTTTGAACAAGACTGTCAGCTAAGAAATTCCCGTTTTCAAATACATGCGGGTTTTTGTACCTTGAGCCTGAACGCTCTTCATTACCCGAGCCTGTAAAAGGGTTATATATGGTGTAATTATCAAACCCAAAATTACGTATGGACGCGTCACCACCGCCAAACTGCCATTTGCCATACAAGGCTGTTTTATATCCCGCATCATGCAGCATATTGGCAATTGTGCGCTGGCTTGAATCCATTATTCCCCATTGTGTATAATTCCTGAAATTGTATTTGCCGGTTAAAAGCATAAACCTTGAAGGTGAACATAAAGGCGATCCATGGCATTGTGTAAAAACAACACTGTTTTGAGAAAGCTGATCTATGTTTGGAGTTGAATACGATTGCCCGCCGGTATAAGCCGGCACTTCATATCCAATATCATCCCCAAGTATCAGTATAATGTTCGGCTTTGGGCTGTAACTTTTTACAGGTTGTACTTGATCAGTTACTGAAGAATTTATGTTAACATCAACTTTTTTGCAGTTTACCAAAAAAAACAAAGAAATATATATGAGGTGTTTTTGCATAGCTGGTTAATATTGTTTGGTGTACTAAGCGAATCCTGATAAAGATAAAAAGAAAAAGCAGGCAGAGTGTTTCTTTAAAAATTTTCATGCCTGTTTTATTCATTTATTTTTTCTTCCGCTTACAAACGGGCTGTCCCTTAGAAAAAAACGGTAAGGAAGCAATGCATCTTCAGCAGCATAATCAACTCCAATTCTTTGTGAAACAGCAATATTTTTTTTATGCAGTTTAAACCCGTCATCGCCAATAAAAATTTTATCGCCCAATAAAGAAAATCCGGAATGTTTTGTATGTATGCCCATTGCCCGGCAAACATTTCCCGGCCCGCTTGCAAGGGTATTATCTAATTTTTCTTTTCCTGTTCTGCGCAGCATTTCTTCAACGCCTTCCAGGGGTTCAGCAGCTCTTATTAAAACTGCGTGGGGTATATCTCCTGCATTTGTAACCACATTAAACAAATGATGTATACCATAGCATAGATACACGTAAGCCACGCCGCCATTGCGGTACATGATTTCTGTGCGGGCAGTTCTTTTTCCATTATATGCATGGGAAGCTTTATCATAAATGCCATTATACGCTTCTGTTTCTGCAATTCTTGCGGCAGTGATTATGTTTTCAAAATTTGTAATAAGTATTTTCCCAAGTAAATCTTTTGCAACGCGTACTACATTTTTCCGTTCATAAAAAACAGCGTTTAATGGCGTTATTTTTGATAGAAACCCACGTTCAATATTTTTATTCACTTGTTTAAGTTTTAAATTCAATTAAATTTATCAGCTAAATTAACCCCGCTTGCTTAAGGAAATTGTTATTGCCATACAAAGCTATTTTAAAGCTCACCGGTTTATACGCAAACATAAACTGTGGAAATGGATAATTATCCCCGGCATTATTTATGCCATCCTGTTTATAGTATCCATGTATTTTTTTTCAAAAACAGCGGCTGGTTTTATGCAATGGTTAAGCCTGGAAACAGGTTTAAAAACATGGCTGGATAAAATGCAGAGCGGCCTGCTTGGTTTCTTTTTTACACTTGCCGGTTTAATATTCCTGCTTATACAAATGCTGCTGTATTTCTCACTTTTCAAATATGTCTGGCTCATTGTAGGTTCTCCGGTATATTCTTATCTCAGTGAAAAAACAGACGCCATCCTTCAAAATAAAGAATATCCTTTCAGCTTTGCACAAATGCTTAAAGATATGGCAAGGGGAGTAAAAATTGCCCTGCGCAATGCTTTGTGGCAAACCGTTTATATGGTTTCCATTTTACTCATTTCAATCATTCCCGTTGCAGGGTGGTTTACACCTGTAATTGCAATAATAGTGGAATGTTATTACTATGGCTTTTCCATGCTCGACTACAGTTGCGAAAGAAAAAAAATGAGTGCACCGCAAAGCATTTATTTTATTGGCAACCACAAGGGCCTGGCTGTGGGCAACGGCCTGGTGTTTTATCTTATGCATATAGTGCCCCTGGTGGGTTGGGTGCTTGCACCCGCTTACGCAGTGGTAGCCGCCACAATGAGCATGCATGAAGTAAAAGGCGCGGGGGGTGATTAAAAACTGCTTACACACACAGCATCTATTTATTATGCTCCCGGCTAAAATACATTGTGCATCTCCTGTTGCGTCGCACTCCTGTACTCTGTAACTTTGAGCAGCAAAAAAATCCTGCAACATTATAATTTTCAGTACAAAAATGCCTGGCAAAATTTATCTTATCCCAACTGTTCTGCACGATGAGGAAAGTGCTTTGAACGCTCTGCCATTGTATATTACAGATGCTATACAAGAATGCACTGTTTTTTTTGCCGAGAATGAAAAAACTGCGAGGCGGTTTTTTAAAAAATTATGGAAAGCCTGCATGCCGGGGCAGGAAATAGTAATAGATAATTATACCTGGTACACCATCCATAAAGCAGAAGAAGAAGTAAAAGCAAAATTCATTCTCCATTTAAAAGAAGGAAAAACTATTGGCATCATCAGTGAAGCCGGTTGCCCGGGTATTGCAGACCCGGGGCAAATATTAATTGAAGCGGCGCAGCAAATGGGTGCAACTGTAAAACCGTTGGTAGGGCCAAGCTCCGTTTTGCTTGCGCTGATGGCAAGCGGCATGAACGGGCAATGTTTCCAGTTTGCTGGATATTTACCCATCGATTCACCCGCCAGAAAAAAAATGCTGAAGGAACTGGAAGAATATTCATTCAAAAAAAATTGCACACAAATATTTATTGAAACACCTTACCGGAATAACCGGTTAATACATGATATTTTATCTGTTTGTAAAAGCGAAACAAGGCTTTGCATAGCAGTTGATATGACTTCTCCCGCAGAAAACATCCGCACCAAAACTATTAAAGAGTGGAAACAAAACATCCCTGATATGCATAAAAGACCGGCAATT
Source organism: Chitinophagales bacterium (assembly GCA_038207175.1). Classification (GTDB taxonomy): domain Bacteria; phylum Bacteroidota; class Bacteroidia; order Chitinophagales; family Chitinophagaceae; genus JBBRAD01. The sequence continues at coordinate 74,237 of JBBRAD010000022.1, read as the reverse complement.
TTTTTACTTCAGTCGGTAATTTAATTCCCATTCACTTATAATTTTCCTGAAAACAATCTTAACCATCTTTGCTGTTATACACTTACTTGAATATTTTTGCAGCACTGTCCCAATTTTGAAACCATTTTTTTTCATATCGCTGCTTTGTGTATCCCTGTTCAGTATTGCGCAGGCCGATTCCACGCTGCAGCATGCAAAAAATACTGCAACAGGCAGCAGTACACAAAAATTAAATTATCCTGAAGATTCTTTAAAGAAAAAAGATTCAGCAGGATATCAAAATACAATTACCCGGCCTTCCCGAAAAGATTCTTTTGAAAATATCACTGACTCAAACATTACTGAAACAAATTCAGTAAGCACTGACAGCGTGTACAGCGTTTCTGTACCATTCCCTTTACCCAAAAAAATTTTGAAGTGGGGCGGTGATACTGCTTTCAGCAGGCTGTTAAAACTTTCCGGTGCAAAAACTTCTTTTACAGCAGTACTTAAAGATGGTGAGCCGAGAACATTAAATAATAACGATGCTTTATTTTATACACTGGCAGCCATTGTTTTTTTTATTGCTTTTATAAAACAGGCTTTCCCAAAATATTTCCAGAATTTATTTCATTTATTCTTTCAGCCATCATTCAGGCAAAAACATAGTGGAGACCAATTGTTGCAGGGTGCGTTGCCGTCACTTTTGCTAAACCTGTTTTTTTTTGTTACCGGGGGGCTGTTCATAGCGCTTGCCGCATTGGAATATAAATGGGTGCCTCTTTCTTTTTGGTGGCTGGCTTTAAATTGTACAGTTATTCTGGCAGTGATTTACCTGCTGAAATATATAGTAATCAGTTTTGCAGGATGGGTGTTCAACAGCCGCGAAGCAGCCTCCGTTTATGTTTTTATTGTATTCCTTACCAATAAAATCATTGGCCTCATTTTATTGCCCCTGCTTATACTGCTTGCATTTTCAAACCAGGAAACAAAGAAAATTATTATAACAGCTGCAGGGTGTATTGCAGGTGTTTTACTTCTGTACAGGTATGCAGTTTCACTAACTGTCATACGCCGGCAGTTAAAAGTAAGCAGGTTACACTTTTTTATCTATCTTTGTGCCGTTGAAATAATGCCTGTGCTTGTTATCTGCAGGATACTGATCAGTTATTCAGGAAAAATATTTAATTTTTAATCCATTTAGAAAAACAGCATGGTTAAAAGCGGAGCCACAAAATCTCCTGGAAGTGTAAATGAGTTAAAGAGGATACTTATTACTCAACCCAAACCTGAAAGCGAAAAATCCCCTTATTTTGATTTGGCACGCAGGTATAATATTGAATTGATATTTTATCCCTTTATCCGGCTGGAGCCAATTGCTGCCCGTGAATTTCGCAGGCAAAAAATTGATATTGCCGCTTTTTCAGGCGTTATATTCACCAGCCGCAATGCCATTGATCATTTTTTCCGTACCTGTGAAGAAATGAAAGTAACCATTGGCCAGGATACAAAATATTTCTGCATTACAGAAGCCGTTGCGCTTTATCTTCAAAAATTTATACTTTACCGCAAGCGCAAGGTTTTCTATGGCGCGGACGGAACCAATAAAAGCCTGTTTGATGTTATCAATAAACATAAAGTAAACGAAAAATTTCTTTATGTATGCAGCGAAAACCAGCAGGATAATGAAATTGTAAACTGGCTTAAAAATAATTACTGTGAATTTCAGCTTGCCTTTATGTACCGCTCGGTAAGCAATGACGTAAAGGAGGTAATGGACAAAAAAGATTTTGATGTTATTTGCTTTTTTACACCCAGCGGCGTAAAAAGTTTATTTGATAATTATCCTTCTTTTTTGCAAAACGGAACAACCATCGGCGCTTTTGGAAACAACACTGCCAGGGCTATTGAAGATGCAGATATGCAAATTGTAATAAAAGCACCGGTGCCGCAGGCGCCCAGCATGGTGGCTGCACTTGATATTTTTTTAGGCCGGGAAGTAAAGAGAAAATAATTTTTTGCGCATGCGAAATAATTCTGCCCGGTTTTTTTATTTTAATTCCTGTTGCTGCCTGTTTGCAATATATACACCCGCAAGTATGATCCCCATGCACCCAAGTTCTGCAAGCGTAACAATTTCACCGGAAGCAAGCCCCCAAAGTACGGCAATAAAAGGTATGCCATAAGTAACCAGCGATGCAAAAACAGCTCCTCTCTTTTTTACAAGCATATAAAATAACACAGTGGCAATAGCAGTACCAAAAATACCCAGTACTGCCGAGGCAAGGGTAGAGTAAATTATTTGCGGGTCGGAAAAGCTTAAATTAAAATAACCGGTTGCAAATAAAACAGCAAAGCCGGGGATGATAAGAAATGCCAGGGACAGTGCAGCCATATTAAACGAACCCACATGGTGCAGGAACCTTGCAACTATGTTTATATTGTCTGCATAAGAAACAGTTGCCAGCAGCACCAGCAGAGAATAAGAAATATCTTTTAAATCAACTCCTTTTTTTGCAGCAAAGGGCAGAAGCAAAAGCCCCGCAAAACCAACAGCTACACCAGTAATTTTTTTTGCGCTTGTTTTATAATGAAAGAATAGTGCACCGATGATAATTGTAAAAAGCGGTGTAAGGGAATTAATGATTCCGGTAAGCGAACTGTCAATCCTTGTTTCAGCTATACAAAATAAATAAGCCGGAAAAAAGCTCCCCAGCAACCCTGCTGTAATAATATAAAAAACATCTTTCTTTTTAACAGCCTTCCATGCTTTGCGTGCAAATGGAAGCAGCACCAAACCTGCACTTAAAATACGCAAAGAAGCAACCTGGTAAGGGTTCAGAGCTTTAAGCCCTGCCTTCATCAAAATAAAAGAACTTCCCCAGATAAAGCACAGCAAAATAAACAATACCCACCCGGTCAATCTTTTTTCCAACCCATAAAATTTTGGCAAAGGTCTTTTTATTTGCAATTATTAAACAATATCTTTAAAATAAATTATTCACAAATGGCACAAATTAAACTTACAGGTATCAGCACAAGGGCTCCAAAAAACATGGATAAAGACAAAACAAAAGCCGTAACAGCAAAGCTTATTTCCGAACTTAATGAATTGCAGAACCTTTTATATGCTGAATCAAAACATTCCGTCCTGGTAGTAATACAGGGCATGGATGCCAGTGGAAAAGACGGCGCCGTGCGCAATGTTTTTGGCAACCTTAACCCACAGGGTGTTACGGTTCAATCGTTCAAAGTGCCCACACCATTTGAATTATCACATGATTTTTTATGGCGCATCCATCAGCACGTACCTCCAAAAGGCATGATACAGGTTTTTAACCGCAGCCACTATGAAGATATACTGGTAGCACGCGTACACAAGCTTATTGACGACACACTTGCACATAAAAGAATGAAAGCAATTAATGATTTTGAAGAAATGCTTGCAGCACATAATGATACACAGATATTAAAATTTTACCTGCATGTTTCACCTGAAGAACAGCACAAACGCCTGGAAGAAAGAATTAATGATAAAACAAAACAATGGAAATATAATACCAATGATTTTGCCGAAGCCAAACTGTGGAAAGATTATATGACTGTGTATGAAGATTGTTTTAAACAGTGCAGCAAAATTCCATGGGCCATTGTGCCCTCAGACCAGAACTGGTATAAAGAATTTATTATTGCAGATGCATTGTGCAAAACTTTAAAATCATTTAAAATGCAATTCCCGGGTTTAAAAAAATCTTAACCCGCAATTGCTTATTTATTTACCTTACAAACATTACAATTTTTCATCATTAAAAACCAACTATTATGGGCTTTGTAAAAGAATTCAAAGAGTTTGCCATGAAGGGCAGCCTTATTGACATTGCTGTAGGTTTTGTAATGGGCGCCGCATTTACAAAAGTTACTTCTGCATTTATTGATGGGATGGTGATGCCTTTAATTGGTCTTATCCAGGGTAAAGACCTTTCAGATTGGAAGTATGTTTTAAAACCCGCAGAAATGGGTGCAGATGGCAAGGAAAGTGCCGCAGAAGTGGCAATAAAGTATGGAACTTTCATTTCTACTGCCATTGAATTCATTGTTGTGGCGCTCGTTATGTTCCTTGTTATAAAGGCGATTAACAGGATGAAGAAAAAACAGGAAGCCCCGCCACCCGCAGGTCCTTCATCAACAGACCAGCTTTTAATGGAAATAAGGGATGAACTGAAAAAGTAAGGCTGTTTTATGGAAAGCTCATAAAATTGAGTTTCCTTAATTCATTGTAAAGAAGCTGTTTAAAAATAAATAATCTGAATACCAGCAGTAGTTTTCATGGCATCATCGTTGCGTCGCAATCACTTCATCTGTAAATAAGATGGCATCGTCCCGTTTTAAATTCATAGCTGCAAATTAAGTATAAACAGTTTCTAAACTTTACATTTGCAAAATCCCGTGAAGCCAGCTGCTTCCCGGGATTTTGTTTTATCATTTATAAATTTATACAGTGAGTACAAATGCATACCAGATAAAGCTTCCTCAGTTTGAAGGCCCTTTCGACTTGTTGCTTTTTTTTATTGAAAGGGATGAACTGGATATTTATAATATCAATATTACAAAGATCATCAACGATTTTCTTGAGTTTATCCACCAGCAGGAAAAACTGAATATTGAACTAAGCAGTGAATTCATTTTATTTATTTCCACCCTCATGCGTATTAAAGCAAAAATGCTGCTGCCAAGAAAAGAAATAGATGCACATGGCAATGAAATTGATCCCCGGAAAGAACTGATTGATAAAATACTTGAATACAAAAGATTTAAAGAAGCTTCTGTAAAAATGGCTGAGATGGAAGCCACACGCATGTTGATGATGAAGCGCGGCAACCTGCAAACGGAGTTATCGCAGGTAGGCGAAGATGCTGCGGAAGGAACAGAAATACAAAATGTAACTCTGTTTAAACTGATGAAAGCGTTTGAGCGTGTTATTACCCGCCTTCATGAACGTCAAAACAAACCGGTGCACACCGTTGTGCAGTATAATTATACAATGGAAGGCAGCCGGGAAAATATGATGCATCTTGTGCAAAAACAGAAAACAGTTTCTTTTGAAAAAATATTTGACCTGTGCGAAAACAGGATACACGCCATTTTTCTTTTTCTTTCCATGCTTGAACTGGTACAGCAAAAATATATAATGATATTAACAGGTGAAGGGCGCAATAATTTTATTTTGGAGTGGAATGATAACAGGCAGGAAGAAGATATGCCAATTGGAGAAATACACAACGAATAACTGATTCAGCCGTCGCATTTTTACCCGTCTTCAATTAAATATCCATAAAAGGATTGGCTTTGTACTCATATCAATTTTCTGCGAAAGCAGTTTCAGGTAACTGCCCGAGACCATTGCGCAGCCAAGGCTGTTGCAGATGGGCACTGGATCGGTTTCTTTATCAGGCACCAGGTAATAACTGTGCAGCACAATATTTCTTGTAAAAGCATTACTGTTAGTTTTTTCCAACCCATACAGTTTATAAGCCAGGCCGAACCTTCCCGTGTATTTGCCACCCACTTTATATTTTCCCGAAGCGCTGCAGCCGCAGCCTGGTGTATTGGAAAATTTTACAGCTTCCAGAAAAGTATAATTACAACTGCCATGCGCCACGAGGCCTGCATTCAATACAGAATCTTTCTGCATATCATATACAAAAAACCTGTCCCTCCCGCTGGGCAGGTTCATATCTATTAAAAAACAGGTTGAAGTATTAAACCTATTTTTTTTGCAAAACGATTTTGCTTCCTGCCCAAATGACTGTAATTTTTTTGATTCAATACTGCCGGCGCCGGATGTATAACATATTGGGGCAAGATTTTCTGACAGAGAAGGGTAACTAAAATAAAAAATAAAACCTGCTGTAATAAGCAGCAACAGTTTTAAAAAAAATTTAAGGATGCGCGGCATAAAAATAAGATGCTGCTTTATTCAATATCCATAAAAAAACTGCCCTTTTCAGGGCAGCCTGTCAAAATATATTTTCAAAAAGGTTATCCTGCAGTCAGGGTATTCATGGTTATCTTATCTTTTAGTAAAATCCTTACTGCATCAGCAATAGCCTGTGCATCATATCCACACTCTTTGTGTAGTTCTTTTGGTGAGCCGTGTTCTATTATCCTGTCCGGTATACCCAGTATTTTTACTTCAGCTTTATAATTATACCGGTTCATAAATTCCAAAACCGCAGTACCAAAACCGCCTGCAACTGTACCGTCTTCCACTGTAATTATCTTACTGTATTTGCTAAACACTTCGTGGAGCAATGCTTCATCAAGCGGCTTTACAAAACGCATATCATAGTGAGCAGGATTAATACCTTCTGTTCTTAATTCGCGGATGGCCGCAGTTGCAAAGTTACCGGGATGGCCAAGGCTTAATACCGCAACATCATTACCATCTTTTATTTTTCGACCTTTTCCAATTTGAATTTCTTCCAAAGGTGTTTTCCATTCGGGCATCACACCTTCGCCCCTCGGGTAACGGATAACAAAAGGGTTTTGGGTTGATTCCAATTGTGAAGTGTACATCAGGTTGCGCAGTTCCTGCTCATTCATGGGCGCGCTTACAATCATATTGGGGATACAGCGGAAATACGGGATGTCATAAGCGCCATGATGTGTGGGGCCATCTTCACCCACCAGGCCGGCACGGTCTAAACAGAATACAACAGGTAAGTTCTGTAGGGCAACATCATGCACTACCTGGTCGTAAGCACGCTGCATAAATGAAGAGTAAATATTGCAGAATACGCGCATGCCCTGGGTAGCAAGGCCTGCACTTAATGTAACCGCATGCTGCTCGCAAATGCCCACATCTAATGCACGGTTTGGCATTTTTTCCATCATGTATTTTAATGATGAGCCGCTTGGCATAGCCGGGGTAACACCAAATATTTTTTCGTTCTTTTCAGCCAGTTCAATAATGGTGTATCCAAAAACATCCTGATATTTCAGGGGCTGCGGAAGTTCGAATTTCTTTTTATATATTTCTCCGGTTACTTTATCAAAAAGGCCGGGTGCATGCCATTTGGTCTGGTCTTTTTCAGCAAGCAAATAACCTTTTCCTTTTACTGTTACAATATGCAGCAGTTTGGGGCCGGGGATTTTTTTCAGGTCTTTTAAGGTATCTACAAGTTTTGTAATATTATGTCCGTCAATCGGTCCAAAATATCGCAGGTTAAGCGCTTCAAACAAATTACTGCTCTTGCTTACCATACCTTTTATACCTGCTTCTAATTTGCTGGCCATATCCCGGCTGAAGTTTTTTCCTACAGGAAGTTTGCCCAATATTTTCCAAACATCATCCCTTACTTTATTGTAAGTGTGTGATGTGGTAATATCAGTAAGATATTCTTTTAAAGCCCCCACATTAGGGTCAATGCTCATGCAGTTGTCATTTAAAATAATCAGCAGGTCCGTATCCGCAACACCTGCATGGTTAAGCGCCTCAAATGCAAGCCCGGCAGTCATTGCGCCATCACCAATCACTGCAACGGATTTCCTGTTTTCTCCCTTGTATTTTGCTGCAAGCGCCATGCCTAAAGCTGCTGAAACAGATGTGGAAGAATGGCCCACGCCAAAAGTATCGTACTCACTTTCACTGCGTTTGGGAAAGCCGCTCAGCCCTTTGTATTTGCGGTTGGTGTAGAAATTATCCCTGCGGCCTGTAAGTATTTTATGGCCATAAGCCTGGTGCCCCACATCCCATACCAATTGATCATACGGTGTATTATACACATAATGCAAAGCAACCGTAAGTTCCACCACACCTAAGCTTGCGCCAAAGTGCCCTCCATACACACTTACAATATCAATTATATATTGCCTTAATTCATCACACAACTGGTGGAGCTGTTCCCTGCCCAGTTTTTTGAGATCATCGGGCGAGTTTATTTTACTTAATAATACACCGGGCTTTATGTCCATTCAAACTGTTTTAAAAATGTAAAAGTACAATTTTGCCGCTTTGTGCAATACCCATACTTAATAATACGGAATTTTGTACAGATAGTTCAGTAAAGCCAAAATAATTAATTTGCCAGATAGCCTTTCTATTTGCCTTTAATCAAATCCATACTTGCAAAGGAAAATCATTGATTAATTTTGTAACAATGAAGAATAAAATATCTGCATATTGGGCATGCCAGATTGGGGGCTGGGGTTTTTATATTTTAATATATATGCTCTTTTATTTCACGATACGAACAAAACCCCATCCCGATTTTTTTGCTGAATTATATGCCGATGCTGTTGTTGGGTTGACAGTTACACATACTATGCGTTTCTTTATCCGGAAAACCCGCCAGCTGAATTTTGACTTAAAGAAACAGATTATCGCAATGTTTCTTACTACTATCCTGTTTGCTTTTGTATTTGGTGCTATAATCACATTAATCGGTGATGCTTTGCAGTGGGAGGCCGCAGAAATGAAAGGCCTCAGTTTTACAAACAAAGTTATACGGGTTGCATTCTGGTATTTCCTGTTTTTGATGATATGGAACCTTATTTATTTTGCTTATCATTTTGTGGAAAAAACCCGTAAGGAACAGATAGACAAAATGCGGCTTGAAAGCATGATCAAAGACCTGGAACTTAAAACCATAAAATCGCATATCAACCCGCATTTTATTTTCAACGCATTAAACAGCATCCGGGCATTGGTGGATGAAGACCCCGAAAGGGCAAGAACTGCCATCACGGAGTTAAGCAATATCCTGCGTAGCAGCATGTATGCAGAAAAATTAGAAACCACACCGCTTGAAAAAGAACTGGATATTGTAAAAGATTACCTGGCTCTGGAGCATATAAGGTTCGAAGACCGTTTAAGGGTAGAATATGATATTGATGAGGATACACTTGATCAGCCAGTGCCGCCCATGATGCTGCAAACGCTGGTAGAAAATGCCATTAAACACGGGGTAAGCAAACAGGTGGATGGTGGACTGATACGTATTATTTCTGATTTTAAAGATGACCATCACGAATTAATCGTACGCAATACCGGCAAAATAAATGGCATATCCAATGCCGATGGCTTTGGCCTTACCAGCACACAAAACCGCCTGAAACTGATGTTTGGAGACAAGGCAAAATTTGAAATAAAAGACTTGCGGGATAACGTGGTGGAAGCAAAAATTACTATGCCTGTTTTACAAATGTAAAATCTTTAACCAAAATAAATTTTCAGCTATGCAGGTAAAAGCAATTATAATTGATGATGAACGTTTGGCAAGAAACGAACTTAAAAAACTGCTGCAGGAATTTTCAGATATCCTCGTAATTGATGAAGCCGCAAATGTGGACGAAGGCATTGAAAAAATAGAACTGCAGAACCCGGAGCTTATTTTTCTGGACATCCAGATGCCGGGGAAAACGGGTTTTGACCTGCTGGCCGAACTTGAAAAAGCGCCCCATGTAATTTTTACTACCGCGTATGATGAGCACGCCCTTAAAGCATTTGAAGTAAATGCCCTGGATTACCTGCTGAAACCCATAGAACCAAAGCGTTTGGCTGATGCCATCCATAAACTTCAGTATGAAATAAGTAAAGAAAATGCAGGTGCAAACGGCATATTTAACCGGGGGCCTTTAAGTGACGCAGACCAGGTTTTTGTAAAAGACGGCGAACGCTGCTGGTTTGTAAAGCTTGGTGAAATACGCCTTTTCGAAAGCGTGGGCAACTATGCAAAAGTTTTCTTTGCCAACAACAAACCGCTTATTTTAAAATCGCTGAATGCACTGGAAGAAAGGTTAGATGAGCGTATTTTTTTCCGCGCTAACCGCAAACATATCATCAACCTGCGCTGGATAGAAAAAATAGAGCCTTACTTTAACGGCGGTTTGCTGGTTGAATTAAAAGGCGGTGAAAAAATTGAAGTAAGCAGAAGGCAAACTGTAAAGTTCAAGGAAATGATGAGTTTATAACCTGTAAAGATATCTCAGTTTATTTCAGGTGATTTTTTGAATCTATAAATCTTCCCTCTCAAATTTCCTTACTGAAAGTACACAGTACAAAACAATATACAGAATGCAAACAATCATCAGCACCAAAGCGGAGGGGGCATCTTTATAAAGAATATCATTGCCAAAAGTAATAGGTACAAGCACATCGCTTGCCTGCAGGGGCATATAGTACCAAAAATCGTGTGCGTGCAGTATTTGATTATCCATTATGCCACCAATCAATTGTTCAAATATTAAACCATACAGAAAAAAAATAGCCATCGCAAGTCCGCTGCGCCGCAGCAGCACTGCAAGTATCATGGCAAAAAACAAATAACAAAGCGCCTGTAAAAAACTGTATCCAATATATTCAATCCCATCAAACGAAAATGAACTGCTGAAGGCAAGGCCAAAACTAACTGCTATAATAAAGCAAATGATTGTTGTAAGAAGGGCAAGCATGATAGCCGATAAAATTTTTGCAACAATAAATTCGCGGCGCGTAAACCCGTCAATAATATTTTGCCGGTGGGTTTTAAAAGAATATTCATTGGAAATAATCAGTATCATAAGCATGCCCGGAAAATACAGCAACCAGCCGCTTACCCAGGCAATGGTTTGATAAACCCTCGGGAAGTTATACGGGAACAGTTCAATAGGTATCTGCGACTTTTTTATTTCTCCCTGGAACTGGTAAGCGATATAGTTTATGCTGAAAAGGCCAATTACATAAAGCCCCAGGAAAATCCAGAATGCTTTGTAATTTTTTATTTTCAGCCATTCTATTTTCAGTAACTGCATCATAGTTTTAAATTAGTTTCCGGTAAGTTCAAGAAATTTTGTTTCAAGGCTTTTCTTTTTCAGTTGCAGGTGGTTTAATACAATTCCGTTGTCAAAACAATATTTATTTACTTCTTCAAGGGCCCCGGTACCATTGGGATAGAGCAATTGCAAAAAATGATCTGATTTTTTTAAAGTTGAATAACCATGCATATTTTTTACAGCATTTTCTAACTGCTGCATATCCGCTGCCCCAATTTCCACAATATCTTCATTCACCAAAACCTCGTTTACCTTCCCCGCTGTAATCAGGTCACCCATTTTTAAAATAGCCACATGCGTACACACTTTCTCCACTTCATCCAGCAGGTGGCTTGCCATGATGATTGTTTTTCCTTCTGCAGCCAGGCGCTTTATCAACTCCCTTATTTCGGCAATCCCCACCGGGTCCAGGCCATTGGTGGGTTCATCAAAAATTAACACTTCCGGGTTTCCAAGCAGGCAGGAAGCAATGGCCAGTCTCTGTTTCATACCAAGCGAATATGTGCTGAATTTGCTTGTTTTGCGGCTGTAAAGATTTACTTTCTGCAGCACTTCATCAATCTGTTCAAAACCTTTTCTTTTTATTTCCGCCGCAATGCGCAGATTTTTTTCACCGGATAAATAATGATAAAAATTGGGTGTTTCAAGCAAAGTGCCGATTTTACGACGCATAGCAGCAGAAGGCGGTTGGTCAAAAAACTGAAAACTACCGGAGGTTTGCCGCAGTATATCCATCACTATTCCCAGCATGGTTGTTTTGCCGCTGCCATTAGGGCCAAGCACACCAAATACGCTACCTTCGGGAACAGAAAAAGAAACATTATTCAAAGCGCGTACACTGCCGTAGTATTTTGTAATGCTGTTAATAGTTAACACATTCACAGTAATAATTTTTTTGAAGATATGCTTTTATGCCACACAAAAAATTCTGCTTACAGGATTGGCAAACAATTACATATTTCCGGCTGAATATCAGGATATTTTTTATACCGGCACCCGTACTTTGTGACAGCATCCCTGCCGGTCAGGCGGGATTGCATCGCATGCGCCTCACCGGCATTTCTTGCGGCATACTAAAAGATCATGCATGCGTTTTTAGTATGCACAAAAAAACCGGTTCATAAAAACCGGTTAAAACATATTACTTAAATTAATTTTAAAAAAATTACGTATGTGTTGAATCTCCGGATGCCGGGAGTTTGTTTTTTGTTTTTTGCTGGTTCTTTAATGCCTTCATTTTTGTCTGCTGATCTTTTGTAAGTACAGATGATACATTCTTTTCTTTTTCTCTTTTGAGCGCTTTTAACTGCTGGCTTTTTTGGGTTGATGTAAGTGTGCTGTCATTTTTTACAGCATTCTTTTTTTGTTTCGCCTCTTTGTTGTACTGGTTAAGTTTTTGCGATTGCTCGTTACTTAAACCAAGCTGGCTGGAAACATCCGTTTTACCTGGTTTTGTTTTTGTTGTTTTCTGATGGTGCCTGGTTGAATCCGCAGTTGCATTTTGCGCATAGCTGTGTACAGAAAACATCAAAAAATAAAAAGCTGATAAAGTAATTACTTTTTTCATGATAGGTGTTGTTGGTGCATTTTTTTGAGATAACAAAATTAGCACAGGGTTTAATTAATAAAAACACAAAGCTTTTATAAAAGAAACCCCGCAATTAAAAACTGCGGGGCTAAAAAATGCTCACTCATAACCAAAAAATTATTACCGCAGGAACAGCATCTCCCTGTATTTGGGCAATGTCCATTCTTCATCACTTACAAGATGTTCAAGCTTATCTACATGATAACGGATTTCATCAAAGAAATCTTCTTTCACCTGGCTGCAGTAAGCAATAGCCTTGGTTCTTGTGCTGCTGATATTATTGGCAATTTTACGGGCTTCCACCATTTCATTTACTTTTGAATGAACAATTTGTATATGTTCAGAAATTTCTTTAAGTATCTGCAACTGGCTTGCAAAAGCGCTTTCAGGCAAACCTGCTTCCTTTAATCCTCTTACGTTTGTTATTAACTTATTCTGGTATTCAATAGCTGAGGGCAAAATATGATTGATTGCAAGGTCGCCCATAATACGCGCTTCAATCTGCACTTTCTTAATATATTTTTCCAGTTCAATTTCATGACGGGCTTCGAGCTCAGCATGATTATATACATTATTGCTTTCAAAAAGATGCTTTGCTTTTTCGGTTACCATTGCGTCAAGCGCAAGCGGTGTAGTAGGAATATTTGGCAAACCGCGGCGTTCCGCTTCATGGTGCCATTCTTCACTGTAGCCATCACCTTCAAACAAAACCTTTTTGCTTTCCACCACATATTTCTGTATTACATGCATGATAGCAATTTCTTTTTTATCGCCTTTATCAATCAAAGCATCTACATCTTTTTTAAATGTTTTAAGCGTATCTGCCACTATAGTGTTCAGGGCAATCATTGAACTTGCGCAGTTTGCTGAAGAACCAACAGCGCGGAACTCAAATTTATTTCCTGTAAAAGCAAATGGGGAAGTGCGGTTACGGTCTGTATTATCCAGGAGTAACTCTGGAATGCTGCGGTGAAGATCTAATTTTAAAATAGCTTCGTCCTGCTCATCAAATTTAGCGCCTACACGGGTTTCAATATCATTCAGTACCCTTGTTAAATATTCACCCACAAATACAGAAATAATTGCAGGCGGCGCTTCATTTGCCCCAAGCCGGTGATCATTCTGCGCAGAAGCAATAGATGCCCTCAGCACGTCTGCATAATCATGCACAGCCTTAATCGTGTTTACAAAAAAAGTAAGGAACATCAGATTGGTCTTTGGCGTTTTACCGGGAGCCAGAAGATTAACGCCGGTATCTGTAGCCATACTCCAGTTATTATGTTTACCATTGCCATTGATGCCTGCAAATGGTTTCTCATGTAATAATACCCGTAATTTATGGCGTTTTGCCACGCGGCTCATTACATCCATCAAAAGTGCATTGTGGTCAACACCCAGGTTCACTTCCTCAAATATAGGCGCACATTCAAACTGTGCAGGGGCTACCTCATTATGCCTTGTACGCAGAGGGATGCCGAGTTTATACGATTCAGTTTCGTAATCTTTCATAAAGGCATAAACCCTTTCAGGTATTGAGCCAAAATAATGGTCTTCTAACTGCTGGCCTTTAGCAGGGGCCGCTCCAAAAACAGTGCGGCCGCATTGTACAAGATCAGGCCGTGCATTTGCAAGACCCTCATCAATTACAAAATATTCCTGCTCCCACCCTAAAGTGGCGGTTACTTTTGTTACATTTTTATCGAAATAATTGCAAACGTCCACTGATGCTTTATTCAGAGATTCCAGGGCTTTTAAAAGGGGGGCTTTATAATCGAGGGATTCTCCGGTATAAGAAACAAATATAGTGGGGATACATAAAGTTTTACCCTGGCCTATCTCAATAATAAAAGCAGGGGAAGAAGGATCCCATGCTGTATAGCCGCGGGCTTCAAAAGTGGCACGCAGGCCACCGCTTGGGAAGGAAGAGGCATCCGGTTCCTGCTGGATTAACGCAGCGCCGTCAAATTCTTCAATGGCCGTACCATCACTTTTTAAAGTAAAAAAAGAATCATGCTTTTCTGCAGTGGTGCCTGTTAATGGCTGAAACCAGTGTGTAAAATGTGTTACTCCCTTGCTTTCAGCCCACGCACGTATCCCGTTTGCAATCTGGCCTGCCACGCTGCGGTCAATTTTTTTGCTTCCTTTTATACTGGCCACAAGGCTTTTATATGCTTCATCGCTTAAGAATTCACGGGCTGTTTTTTGGGTAAAAACATTTTCACCAAAAATTGCAGTAACCTTGGTTGAACCATCTGATTTAACTTCTATAGCTTCATCGGTAAGGTTGTTGATTGCCTGAAAACGTAATGACATAATTTTTAAATTTTGAAATGCAAAACAAAATTAATTTCGTAAAATGACCAATTTTTATTTGAATACTGTGCAAAATTAAAGTATAATGTGTAAAAAACAACTCCAAAAGTCATGTAAATAGAAAATAATATTATATATAATTAAGTATAATTTGTTTTCTTGCTGATTAAGAATGAGGTAAGCGGCACAAATAACAAGGGCAGTTCCAGGCTGCGGTAGCGCACAATGGCGCCTGAAAAAATATTGGTATATCCGGCAACAAGCAATACAGAAACAGAGAAACAAAAGCAAAAAATGATAATTGATGCATATTCCACCGGGAGTTTTTTTCGTTTAATTAAACAAAACAGCGCGAAAACCCAGAGTAAAATTGTTTCCGCTATAGCCGGCAGGTAACTCAGGTTCTTCATTTCGTTTATATGCGGCCTGAAAAAAGCAATATCAATAGCTGCAGGTAAAAACTGTATAAAGCTTAAAGCCTGTGGTTGTAAATCGGGTACAGCTATCTGCGAACTCCCCTGTAACTGTTTAAATTCTCCCTGTTTTTCAACTATATACTGCAAAAGGTTTGTTTGTTTATTTATATAAGGTGATAAAAAAAATACCATCAAACAAAAACCATACACAAGAGAAATAACCGGGATTTTCCGGTAAGGATACCTTTCGCACAAAACCCACACAAGCAACGCGGGTAAAAAAAACAGCGCCATAAAATTGCGCAGCGCAAACATCAGCGCAAAGCAAAACAGGCAGATGATAAAAGGCCTCCAAAAAAAATTCTTTTGCCTGATAAAATTATTGATGTGATACATGAGTACTCCAAGACAGGAAAATATTAACCCATCCTTATGTGCGCCGCTGCACCAGAATAAAAAAGAAGGGATACAAAAAATACTGATGGTAAGAATAAATTTATTGGCAATAAGGCCTTTCATTAAACGGTAAAAAGCAACCGGGCCGAAAAAGAAAAGAAAATTAAAAAAGACAACATTGGCATAATAATTTTTAAAAGTAAAAACATTACACACGGCCATCAGTTTAATGACAATATTACTTTTCAAATCATTCCAGTAAGAATTTTGGCCAATAAATAAATTACCGCTTTGCTGGTATCCGTAACTGAAAATATCTTTTACAAATGCTATGGGGTCACGCAGCAGCCAGTCTGTTTCACCTTTGCTTAATTCAAAAAAATGCCAGGTATCGCTGTTGGTAAAATAAGCAGGCTGCGCATAAAACAAACCGTACATAATCCCCGCAAAAACTTTAAGAGCAAATAAACCGACCAGCCACCACCTGCTTAAACCGGAGTTTTTAAAAAAGGAAATGCGTGTAATAAGCCAGCAGAATAAAATAAAATATATTATCGTTACACCATTCGCCAAGTAAAATGTTTTGCGGAAAGATAAAGATTTATACCGCTTGTGTAAATGAAAAATATTTGCAAATTTTAAACTGCGAACAGAGGTTTCTGTGAAATTGTTTTTCTTCTTTTTATTGTCAGCTTATCCCCCGCTAAAATATTTTATCTGTACCTGTAAAAGCGTACCGTGAAAACACGGTAACAAAATGGGTGTTTTCACCCTTTGCACCGGTATCCTGTGTATGTAATTTGGTGCTTTTAAAAAAAATCAAACCCGTAAGCCGAAAAGGGGATAACAGAGTAGGCGAAAAAAATCAATTTTATGAAACAAAAAAAAATAATTGCAGTACTTGCAATAATATTACTAACTGCAAATGCAGCTTTTGCGCAAAACATACCGATACCAAGTTACAAACCTGTTTCACGCGTTAACATAGTTAAAATGAGCGAGGCACTAAAGTATATTAAAAACTCTGCACAGAATAAAGACTCGACTTCAAGACAGAAGGATTATTTAGTTGAACAGTTGAACTTTCTTAATATAACTGTAGCGCCAACTTACAGATTTGATTCAGTTATTGAGATAGCCAACCAGCTTGCAAGCGATTATAATAACACAAGCACTTTCATCTCAACAAAAACCCTTTTGCGAAATTTAAGAGATACCATAAAAAGCACACCTTTTTATGATACAGCAGCATTAATCAACCTAAACAATAGAATAGGTAATATAAAAATCTATGGCATTTACGAATTTCTTGCCGTAGATAAGCGGTCAGTACCTTTCAGTGTTTTCAGGCTCAGGCAGTACAATATAGACACCTTTAATACATGGTTGTACAACCAAAACGATGTGGATGTATTTCAAAATGCCTCTATCCAAAACTTTGCAAGCACAAAAACTTTTATTAGCACAGAGTTGGCAAGTTTTTTATTTGGCCCTGTAAGAATGGGAGTAGGTGGAGCTTTTACAACCAAAGGAGATACTACTAAAGATGCTGCTATTAAAACAAGCCTTCAAAAAATGCTTACAAGCGGGGGCTCGCTTAACCTTAATTTTTTGATGCCCGTATTTCTTACCCGTACCCGGCACGACCAGGTACATGCTGGTTTATATCTTATGAATAATAACAGCATTAACCCGGGAATAGACAGCAGTGGTAAAACAGATATTTCCAAAGACGTTTGGTACACGAGCCAATCCGGCATTATTTTTCATGCCGACTTTGGGAGTAACGACAGAAAAGCAGCGATATCTTTTGACTTTCCCTTTTATTATTCTTGGGGAAGCAATAACTCCTACCAGCAATTAGGTATCCGTGATTTTGGGTTACTGAAAATGCAGGTTGGCGCAGTAATTCGCGACTTAATAAACTTACATGTATCCGGTCCGTTGTGGAGCAGTTCAAAAACGGTTCAGAAAACACCTTTTAGCATTTCTCTTCAGTTTTCACCTTCACAGGTGGCCAAATCTGTTCAAAAATGACCTCGCTTTAAAACATTGCCGGATTTTTAATTACAAACCCGGCAGCGTTATTTGTTCCTTCGTATAAATTTTAACACTCATATAAAAAATCACATCCATTTCTGTAAAAAATTCACCTTGCAAATATCAAATCTAATTTCTATTTTGTTTAAGAAATAAAGACCAAAAAAAGGCTGCTGCCGGAAAGCCACTTCATCCATTGCAAACCATAAACATCAAAATTCTTTATTATGCAATCCATTTATCTTGATGCTGCCATCGCCATTGCTTTTGTATTCCTGCTGTTCAGCGTGCTTGCTTATGTAATACAGGAATGGTGGGCGTCTATCCGTGAATCAAGGGCCAAAATGCTGGAGTATGCAATCGGCCAGGTTTTAAATGACTCACTCAACAAAAGTTTTGGTGTACTGCTTTACGAGCACCCGCAAATAGACCTGCTGAAAAGAACACAGAACTCAATTCCATCATATATCCCCGCAGAAAATTTCACATCCGCACTGGTGGATTTGATAAGCAGGGAATGTATTGTTATAAGCTATGTTGCGGATGAATTAACAGGGTTGCTGAAAGAAGTTACAAATGAAAAAGATTTGCCGCCCGATGTTTTTTCAAGGTTCGCCGCCGGTGTTGAAAAAATGAACCACAGTGAACTGAAAATTTTGCTGCAGTCTTTTTTGCAAAGCTCACAAAACCTGGCGCAGCTAAAACCCTGTATTGTCAACTGGTTTAATGAATACATGAACCGCGTAACGGGCTGGTACAAACGCGATGTAAAAGTACCCCTGAGGGTAATTGCAATAGGCATTGTTTTATTTTTTAATGTAGATGCTATTTACCTGGTACAAAATATTTTTCACAACAATGAACTGCGCAATACCCTTGTTGCCGCTGCGGAAAAAACTGTTGATCAGCCTTCTGAAATCAATTCCATCCTTGGTTCAAGCATAAAAACTCAGCTCGGCTTTCTTGATTCCGCTTACAAGGCAAAAATTAAAGTGGCGGATTCTGCACAGCAAATTTTATTAAACAATGAATGGACCAAGCAGCGTCAGGCACTTGCAGATTCGATGGCGCAATTAAGAAAAGGGCAATATGATGATTTGGTAAAACAGATAAATGGTTACGGCCTGCCAATTGGCTGGAATTTACCTGTCAGTGAAACTGCAACTAAAAAAACAGATACCATACCTGCAATGAGCGCCGCAAAAAATTCCTTTGCAAAAATGGCTGCCTATTTCGAGTATTATCAAAACCAGAAAACACAGCCCGGCATGTATCATAGAACAATTTGGACAATTTTATTAGGCTGGTTTATTTCCGCTTTATGTATTTCATTTGGCGCCCCGTTCTGGTTCGATTTACTGGGCCGTCTTGTGCGCCTGCGCCGCACAGGTATAAAACCAAAAGACGGCAACGCTTCATCTGACACAAATTCAAACTCATAAATAATTTTATTATGGCAGTTCCAAAAATGTATAACGTGCATACCCACATTTTTAATTTTAAATGTGTACCCGAAGGTTTCCTCAGCAACTATTTGCCACGGGCAATGGTAAGTATTATTGGCCCGTTGCTGCGCATTGGCCCCATTGCATGGTTTTTCTCCAGGATTATGAGGGCAATACCAGTAGATATGGTGAAAAAGTACCAAGCCTTTGTAGCTATCGGCATACGCAATACACCCCAAAAAGTTTTTGAAGAAATGCTCGCGGCTTACACCGGGGAAAATGTGGGCTTTGTAGTACTCCCCATGAACTTTGATTATATGGGTGGTGGCAAAGCGCCTGCAAATTATTTAACGCAGTTGGAACTTACCGCGGATGTAAAACGAAAATATCCCAACCAGTGTTTTCCCTTTATCAGCGTTGACCCGCGGATGGGTAATGCCGGTGATATTTTAAATTTTGTAAAAAGTTATTTTGAACCGGATTTTAAAGGCTTTCACGGCATAAAATTATATCCTTCGCTAGGCTTCTTTCCTTTTGATGAGAGGCTTGAAAAAATGTATGCGTATGCAGAGGAAAAACAAATACCCGTACTTACACACTGCACAAGATTTGGCGCTTTTTATGCAGGCAGAACCGTCCCACCAGAATTACTTTTGTTCAACAGTTTCAATAAAAATAATATTACTGACCAAAGGCACACGCAGGATTTTTATAAATCATTTGACAAGATGGAACCAAAAGATATCTGCGATGCATTTCTTGACCCCGTAAATTATTATGACGTGCTGGATAAATTCCCCAATTTAAAATTATGCTTTGCGCATTACGGCGGCGACACCGAAATTGTAAAATACCTGAAAAGCAGCGGTGATGCTTCGCAGGGTGATATTTCCACAGGGTACAACAATGATACTTCCTGGTATTTTATCATAAAAGATTTTATGGCAAAATTTAAAAATGTTTATACCGATATATCTTACACTTTATACGATACAAAACCCAATGATCACGTGGTGGATGCCATAGCAAAAGATTTGCAGGAACCTTCGGGCAACCGCATACTTTTTGGCACAGATTTTTTTATGACCCTGCAGGAAAAAGATGAAAGGCCGCTTTACACCGAATTCAGGGCCGCGCTGAACAGCACCGGCAGCAATACACAACCGCTGTGGGAAAACCTTATCTACTACAATAACAAACAATTTTTAAGTTCATCTTTTTATACCATACCATAATTATTCTTAACAAACATTTCATTCACAAACTTCTTATTCTGTTGCTAAGGCTGTGCATAATTCCTTTACTTTTGCAAATTGACCTTTTCTGAACCGCGGTCATGCAGTTAAGAAATCGTAAATCTGAAATCGTAAATCTGAAATCCCTTGGCGCTTCCGCATTTAATCAAACATATATATAACAACGGCACCGATGAAGTAATACGCCGCGGAAAAAAAATCCATGCGCTCGGCAACGTGGAACTTGTAGAATTTGATGAACTCTCCGGCGCAGTTGTTTTTCGTGTAAAAGATGATTCCTACTCTACCTATTATAAGGTTTACATCAGCAAATTTAAAGACCCCAAAAATTTATCCATCCGCTGTTCATGCCCTTACAATCTTGGTGAAATATGCAGGCATGAATCCGCGGCGCTTTTTCAGTTGCAGGAATTGCTTGATAAAAATTTACTGGGTGAAAAGGAGCAGGCTTACGATCAGCGGCATACCGTTGTAAAAATGAAACAGCTTGAACTGAAGCTGATAAAATTACTTACAGCGCCGCAGTCGCTAACGCAGGCAGAAGATTTTTTGCGCGGCAGCCATGCCAATATTATTGATGCAAAAGATGAAAAAGTTTTTGCCGAACTGGAATTGAATGATGAAAAATTCAAAGTGGTCATCCAGAAAAATGAAGAACGCAATTTTGATACAAGCTGCACCTGCAATACCGATGCCAGGCACCCTTTGTGCGTGCATAAAACAATTGTGCTGCTCCAGTTGCTGAATAATTACGGGCCAAATTACTTCGACAGTATACGCAACTGGGACAAAGAAAAAGATAAGCTGCTTTCACTATACGGCTATTCTTTAAAAGATGATATAGCAGGAAAATTTGAATTTACTTATAAAGACGGTAAACCCTTTTTGCGGGTGCTGGACATTTCTGTAAAACGGGTGGCGCCTTCCGCCATTCAGCTAAAACCAAAACTACAGGAAGAAGAAACAGTGATGGTGGATGAAGAGGAAGAACAAACAAAATCAAAATATAAATTAGGCATTGTTATCAGCTGCAATGCGCACCAGTACCCCTATATACAGGTAGATGCAGTGCAGGGCGAACCTAATGATGCAGACAATGGTTTTATAAATAAAACAGAACGGCTTGACCTTTCAAGGTTTGTAAACACGGAATATTTTAATGAGGATGATAAGGCATTGATACAGCAGATAAGAAAGCTGCTGCCTGGTGAAGTAAGCCGCTATCTTAACCGCAATTCACCTTTCAGCGGGATATGGGAAAATATCATCCAGCAGCACGATGATGAACTGCCTGAAGAAACACGCCACTTGATTATTGAATACCTGCACCCGAAATTTAAAAAATTATTTACGGATGTTGCCCAAAGCCAGTACACTTTCTTCCTGCCAAAGCATAAAACATTTAATACCGCAAACCTTCAGCCCGCCAACTGCTCTGTAAATTTTATTTCACCTGAGTTTACGGTAAATTATTCAAATGGTGAATATGAAATTACCTGCACCATCCATACACCGCTGGGGCAGAGAAATGTCGCTGATAATGAATTTTCCACGCCACTGTTTTTTATGAATGAAAACCAGTTTTACCTGTGGCAAAAACCCGACGATGTATTGCTTGCTGAAAAATTTATGCCTTCAGGAAAAAAAATAATTTCTGCAGAAGAATGGAATAAACAGTTACAGGACTTTGTACTGCCGCTTTCAAAAGACTACCCGGTCCAGTTCAACAATGTACAGAAAGAAGAGCTGAGGAATATAAAACCTGAAATAAAAATCATACTAAGGGAAAAAGGCGACTATCTTTTGTTCCAGCCTGTTTTTACTTATAAAGGTTATGATGTAAAACAAAACGATAAGGAAAAAATTATTTTACCGGTTGAAAATAAACTGCTGGTCATTCACCGCAATAAAGAAGCGGAAAGGGTTTTCATGGACAAGATAGAAAACCTGCATTCGCATTTCATCAAACCGGAAAACAGCGGCACATTGGTTTTAAAAGGGACGGATGTTTTAAAAAATAACTGGTTCTTTTTATTCGTGGATGCGGTGAATGAAATGAATATCCCCGTATATGGTTTTGACGCGCTGAAAAATTTCCGTTTCAATACGGCAAAACCATCCACAAAAATTTATATCAGCAGCAATACAGACTGGTTTGATGCAAAGGTGGATATACAGTTTGGCGAACAGAAAGTAACCGTGGCCGATGTAAAAAAAGCGCTGGCAAATAAACAACAATATGTGCAGCTTGAAGACGGCACGCTTGGCATTTTACCCGAAGAATGGATAAAAAAATATTCGCTGCTTTTCCGTATGGGTGAAGGCAAAGCGGGGAATATGAAGCTGAATAAATACCACTTTAATGTAATTGAAGAATTATACCACCAGCGCGATGAAGAAGAATTATTTATAAAGCTGGAGGAGAAATATGAAAAAATAAAAGGCAACCATTCCATTGAGCAGGTTCCCGCACCTGCGCATCTCGATCATATCCTTCGCCCTTACCAAACATCCGGTTTTCAATGGCTCAATTTTTTAAACGAAGTACATTGGGGCGGCATACTTGCCGATGATATGGGCCTGGGCAAAACCATACAGGCATTGAGTTTCCTGCATCATCTGCGCCAAAAAAACAATATACTCAAGGCGCTGGTAGTATGCCCCACCACGCTAATGTACAACTGGGAGAATGAAATAAAAAAATTCACGCCATCGCTTACCTACTATATACATCATGGCGGCGCAAGAACAAAGGAAACTTTATCCGATACAAAAATTGATGTGATCATTACCACATACGGCACATTGCGCAGCGATATAAAACAGTTTATTGAAGTGCCGTTTGATTATGTGATACTCGATGAAAGCCAGGCCATCAAAAACCCGGCAAGCAAAGTAGCGAAAGCTGCGGGTCTGCTGAAAGCCAGGAGCCGCCTGTGTATGAGCGGTACGCCTTTGCAGAATAATACATTCGATATTTATGCGCAGATGAATTTCCTCAATCCCGGGATGCTTGGCAGTATTGAATTTTTTAAACAGGAATTTTCTGTACCCATTGATAAGTTTGGTGAAAAGGAACACAAAGATCATCTGCGCAAACTGCTGTATCCGTTTATACTGCGCCGCACAAAAGAACAGGTGGCGAAGGACCTGCCTGAAAAACAGGAAATGATTTTGTTTTGTGAAATGGGTGATGAGCAGCGCAAAATTTATGACGCATACAGGAATGATTACCGCGATAAAATCCTGGGTGTAGTGGAAGAACAGGGCGTTAATAAATCACAGCTTACTATTTTGCAGGGGCTGATGAAACTGCGCCAGATATGCGACAGCCCGGCCATTATAAAAGGGGATGAAAAATTCCCCAATGCCAGCGTAAAGCTCGATGAGATAGGGAGGGAGATCACTGAAAACATCAGTAACCATAAGGCGTTGGTGTTCTCTCAATTTTTAGGGATGCTTGCATTGATTAAAGAAAAGCTGAAAGAACTTGGCGTGGACTATGAATATTTTGACGGCAGCACAAGCGCACCTGACAGGGAAAAAGCTATACAGCGTTTTCAGAACGATGATAACTGCCGCGTGTTTTTAATTTCGCTGAAAGCCGGCGGCGTGGGTTTAAATTTAACCGCTGCCGATTATGTATATATTATTGATCCCTGGTGGAACCCCGCAGTAGAGCAGCAGGCCATTGACCGCACACACCGCATTGGCCAGACAAAAAATATTTTTGCCTACCGCATGATTTGCAAAGACACTGTAGAAGACAAAATACTTTCTCTCCAGGAAAAGAAACGCATGCTCGCCGCCGATTTAATTACCGATGATACCGGTTTTGTAAAATCTCTCACCAAAGAAGATATTGAGTATTTGTTCAGTTAAGGTTTTTTGTACCCGTCTTAAATATTATATGGCATCGCCTGTTGTGTCACTCACTTCAGGGTTTTGAAATATATTGAGCAATTATCTTCTCAGAATGTTTTTCTTAAAATAAAAGACCTGTAAGTTAATACACATTGCAGGGCCTGGTAAAAATACATTTGGTATTATTTCCTGATCAGCTTTATTGTTTGTTTTGCATTCTCACCGGTAATGCTTACCAAATACATCCCGGCTGCAAAACGGCTTACATCTATTTCAATACTATTTTTGCCGGGTAATGATTTACCATATTCTCTTAATAAAATTTTCCCTGATAAGTCTTCTACCTGTAAAATAAAATTGTTTATTCTGCTGTCAATAAATTCCACCCTGCATGTATTGTGTGCCGGATTTGGATAGACTCTTAAATCATTTTTATCAGAAATATTCAGTAGTTGTTTTGCAATGCCCGTTGAAAAACTGTCTGAAGGGTTTTTTACACTATGCGGATATACTGTTATGGTATCATTTTTTGTGCTCATATGAAGATCATCAAAACAGCGTAAGGTAAAAATATAGGTTCCTGCAACCGTTAATCCGCTCACTGAAGTAACGGGTAATCCCTGGTGATCAAAAACAGGCCTGGCGCCATCAGGGGCAAAAGTTATCACCCACCAGTGCCGCAAAAGATCGCCTTCGGGATCAGATGTTTTAGCTTTTAATTTCGAACTGTGTGCGGGTAAAGTAAGAATTTTAGGAGAGGAAGTTATAGAATTAATAACAGGGGCTGAACTTGCCGGGTGCACCGTACACTTTATGCGTGCAGTAAGGTCGGGATGCCCTGGATTGGTTACATTAACCTGGAAGATATAATCGCCCGGAACAGTCATACCGCTTACAGTGGCACGGATACTTACATAAATATAAGTAGTGGCACTGATAGATACATTGGCGCCATTAGGTTGCTGCACCAGGCTCCAGGTACCCCGGCCGGTAAAATCACTATTGGCAAGATCGCCAATTCCAATTTGCAGGGTTGCGGATGAGGTGGGCAGTTCAATATTTGCATGAGTTGTATAACCCGGGCTACCGAAAACAAGACCATAAGGAGCGGCAAATCTAAATCCTGCACTGCCTAAAACAGGGGGTGGATTAGAACTGTAAGAAACGAGATACAGTTTTTTTGATGTAGTCTTTATTCCATCACTCACTGATATTGTAAATATATATGTTCCCGCTTTTGTTAACCCGCTTACAGATGTAGAAGAAGTATTGGGAGAAGCAATTACAGGAGTTGTTCCTTTTGGATGACTGGAAACAGACCATTGATAAGTTAATGTATTAAGTTCAGCATCACTTGCAGTAGCTGAAATGGTTGCTGCAGTTGCAGGCAAAACAATATACCCCGGGTTCGATACCAAGGTCATAATATCGGGAGCATTATTAGGACCGGAATATGGGTATAGTGTAGTAACTGTTCCTCCGGAGTTTACACTAATATCAATTGTACCTGCCGCACCAACTGTATGTATGCCAAGTTCCTTATATCCCGTTGCACCGGGTGGTGACTGCGATAGCCCATAAGTACCCGCAGGCAATCCCTTAAGATGAACCGTTTTTATAGATGAAGATGTATTATCAATGATGACAGTTTTATTTCCTTTCCCTGAAAATGCAAGTATATGAAGCAAAGAATCATTTGCCGTGGTGCCAATCCTGGTAAAACCGGGTCTTATATAATGAAGCACCTGCCGCATTCTAAAAAAAGTAGCAGATGGTGTAAATGAAGTTAAGCCACTTGCAGGTACAAGCGTGTTGGACGCGCTGTATGCTACTTCCCAGTAAGATACATTGGCAACAGTAAGATCAGTGTACAGTTCATCAAATGTCGGGTTTCCCATTTCTGTCTGCGCCGTAGTTAATCCTTTGGTAAGACCGAAATTATAAATATATGAACGGTAAGGGTCTGCCGTGCCATAATTGTGATAAGAAAGCCTGCCTATCCAGGACCATAAATCTGAATCGTTCTCAACCGGCGTAATAAAACTCCAGTCCGTTTGCGGGGCTACTGCTTCCGCATATTGTGATTTGGTATTCAGCCCGTGAGCAATTAACCGCGGCCCCAATGCTTTAATGTCATCTGCAAGAATGGTATAAGTAATAGCGCCTGAAGGCTCGTTATAAATAACATCATAATTTATATTAATTCCATAAGTATTTTTCATATAATATGCACTTGCCCATATCTGCTGTGCACCCTCTCCCGGATCATTAAGTACCCATGGTTTTGAACTGGTTGCATTTGTAGCATAACCAGTACTTGAGTAAAAGGATGGCTGATATCCTTCTGCAATAATGCGGTTTTTAAAATATACAAGGTAATTCGCCTCGCCGGCGGGCAAACTTGTGGGGTCGAATTTAGTCCAGTCAATACTGTCGCAATTACCATTATCCATACCTGTTCCGTCTGTCCGCGGGCCTACTTCTGTAATGCGGCTGCCTGTAAGGCCAAGATCATCAATAAGATAATCCAGCACTTCATAATTTACAGGGTTTGCAATATTGGAATCCAGCATGGTGAACGCACCATTTGTATGCCCAAGAATTCCGCCGCCATGCCCCCAGCCCTCAATAGTTTGAAACTTTATAGCCGGGTTTAAGGTAATAGTATCTTGTGAAAAAGCGCCAAAATAAATAGATGTAAACAGGATGAAGAAAATAAATTTTGCTTTCACCATATCATTTTTTTATCCGGGTAATACAATATCTAACCTTAGAAACAGTCATGAAGGAGTTGTATAAAGATATTCTTTCTTTTGTAATTTTAAATCTTCGTATTCTGTTCACAGGATGTTCCATTTTTTTTACGCAAAGATGTTTGAGAAAAGAATGAATAAAACAATGCTTCTTATCTGTATCATTAATATATTTAAGCTGCTGTTGTTATGCGCATCGTTATGTGCACATGCTTCACCAGCAGTAAAGCGGGCAAATTGAATTTTAATCTATTTCAATTTCTTATTTTCTTTTTTGGGTGGTAAAAAGTTTTCTCCGGTTACTACGCTTTTACCTGTTTTCCCTTCTAATTCTTTTCTTGCATTTTTGGCCACTGCACCGCCTTTCTTACCTGCTTTCGCATTTTCGGTTACTCCCTTTGCTTTTTCTGCTTCGGCTATTTGCCTTGTTGAAAGTTCTGCCAATGCTGTAAAAATTAATTCGGCTTCTGACATATGATCGCGCAAGTTTTGTTGTTTCAAACCTTTTAAATCTTTATGACTTTTTACTGTTAACCCTGTCCATTCCTGGTGAATGATGTTGGTGAGAAAAGCAAACTCATCCGATTTTTGAACACCGCTTTCTTTCCAGTAATCAGTTAACTTATTTCTCGTTTCCTGCCCTGTCATGCGTTGCTGAATCCACTTTTCGCTTCTAGCTAACTTCTGCCAGTTCTCTCTTGCCCTTTCTAAACTTTGTTCGGGGTTGCTTATTTCCTGCATTCTTTCGTAACCAACTTTTGCAAGCCATTGTTTAAATGGCTCTGCTTTGGGTGAGGGGATGGATTGAATCATCCTAAGTAAATCTTGTGTATCCAAACAGTCAGTTGCATATTTTTTTCCGTCCGTTGCTTCCATTTTCAGTTGTACGATTTTTTCGTACAACTGACTTCCTTCTGCTTTCAGCTTCTTCTTTAAATCGCTCCAATACCTTCTAGGGATGCTGCTGCCTGTTAAAATTTCTATTACATCAATAACAGAAAAATACCATTGTTCTTTCTCTGCATCCCACTGCGTTCTTACTTTTTTACTCTCAAATAATTTTATGTTGCTCATATTAATTAGTTTTTAAAAATTATAAAATGGGTGTAAAGGCTAAAGGGTTTGTTTTCCACATGATAACCAATCTGTTTATTCTTCACACAGTGCCCCACTTATTACTTATTACTTACTACTTATTACTTACTACTTACAACTTTACACTCACCACCTTCATTCCGTACAGTTTCGGGGAGGCCGCAGGTTCATTGCCTTCTATACAGTTAACTTTAAGTAGTGCAACCCACTCCTGGTCAGGTAAAACCATGCTGAGGCGGCAGTTATTTTTATAACTCTTTTCAATTTCATATACAGTACTGTCTTCGCTTTCTGTGCGCAGGCCATTTTCTTTTCGTGCATCACCATAAAGCAAAACCAGTTCAAAATAATAATGCGTAACAAGTGTATTCAGTTTTTTAACGGTGTAGCCGGTTATCGGTATTTGCAGTATTAATTCATCCGGTGTTTGTTCAATATGCACTTGTGCCTGAAGTAAATTTCCAATAGGGTGGTCTGGCTGCAGGTCAAACCCCTCTAAGCAGCCAAGCCCAAGCCTGCCGCTTTCATTCAAAGCCATTCGCAGCTTACCGCAGATCCTGACGGTAATCCTGCCGGGTTGCAGGCCATCCATATAAGGGCGCAGTTTGCGCACAATACGGCTCGCGGCAGGGCTGCATATTTTTGTGTTTTTCCTGCTTTCATTATAAGCCGCATTCAGTTTTGCCTTTTTTACAATACCACGCTTTTTGCGCCAGAAGCCGCCTTCTTTGGTCATCACCCAAATATAATTTCCCGGGTCGGGCGAAGGCGGTCTCTTACCCTTTTTATGCAAAGCCATTGTTTCAATTTTTTATCAATTTATCAAAAGCATTTCAAATTCACTAAACCATACAACAAAATTTCACAGCTCTCCATCCCGCATTAGTTTCGAACTAAACATCAGGGCCCAACAGCTGAATTCACAGCAGCTCCAAAGCGCAATCAGGGCGCAGGAAAAAAACGGGCTGTAATAAAAATAACCAGTCCTTTTTCCTTTAGGAGAAAGTGCCTCGCCTCAGGCGGACCGGATGAGGCTTTCTTTCCTGACTTTTTTGGTGCTTTTTGGAGCCTGTCCCCATGGATGTCGGGATCAGGACAAAAAGTACAGGGTAATTTTAAAAATACCCAATTTCCTGAAGTTATACTGATCTTATACTGAAGTTATACTGAACTTATACTGAATGAAAGCGCAGGTTAACCCATAGTACACTGCCTTTTTACAGCACCCTTATGCATCTGCAATGCGTACTTTACTAATGAACGTTAACTAAAGTTTTTAAAAAAATATGCCATCGTATTTTAAACATCCTTACTTTTACACCTATCAAAAAAAATTGAATAACAATTTTATACTGAACTGAAGTTGAAACAGAACACAACACATACTTATCTTTCAGCCTTCCACCCTTCTGTGGTGGGTGTTGTTGCTTTGCCTAACCCATTCTGCTTCCGCCCGGTGCGACGACCGAGGATTTAATATTTCCAAAACATTGGAATCATTCTCACGCAAACTTTACAACTGCAGGCAGTTGTATCCGCGCATCTTTTTTCACTAATAATTACACGAAACAAAGTGGAACAAAATATCATCATACGTATAGCCGGTAGTGGCGACGTGCATTATGCAACCGCCATTACGCAGGAAATGGAAGTCTCCGCAAAAGCCCGTGGCACGGGCATCGCAAAGCGCAGCCCTGAATATATTGCACAAAAAATTAATGAAGGCAAAGCCGTAATTGCGCACACAAACGATAATACATGGGTAGGTTTTTGCTATATAGAAACATGGGAAGGCGAATATGTAGCCAACAGCGGGTTGATTGTTGCGCCTGAATTCAGGAAGAGCGGCGTGGCTAAACAGATAAAGAAAAGGATATTTGATCTGTCACGGGAAAAATATCCCAATGCAAAAATATTCGGGTTAACAACAGGGCTTGCAGTAATGAAAATAAACAGCGAGCTGGGTTATGAACCTGTTACCTATTCGGAATTAACACAGGACGAAGCATTCTGGGCGGGCTGCAAAAGCTGCGTGAATTATGATATACTCATGAGCAAGGAAAGAAAAAATTGTATGTGCACCGCAATGCTGTACGACCCTGCGGATCATTATGAACCCGCAGAAACAAAGGAGAATTTTGAAAAGAAAAGTGAAATGTATGGCCGTTTGATGAATATAAAACAGTTGCGTTTTTTAAAATCATTCAGGAAAAAAGAAAAGGAAACAGTGGGCGCATCAAAGCCAAAATCTTTTTTTCATTATTTGTTTAACCTGTAATGCAGCACAGAATTTTATAAACCAATCTGCATTGCTGCTATCAGGCTTCCGTTGCGTCGCACTCTTCAACTGCATTGCTTTGCTTAACAAAGAACAGAACGTAAAAGTGAGTGACACAACAAAGATGCGTAAAGAGCAAAAGCAGGTAACAAAAATCAAACATCAATCATGACGAAAGTTGTATTGGGTTTCAGCGGTGGGCTTGACACCTCATATTGTGTAAAATATTTAACCGCAGAAAAAAGCTGTGAGGTGCACAGCATTATTGTAAACACCGGCGGCTTTACCCAGGATGAATTAAAGCATATTGAAACACATGCGTATAACCTCGGTGTAAAAACACACACTGCGGTTAATGCTGTAAAACCATACTACGACCGCATTATAAAATACCTGGTGTTTGGAAATGTTTTAAAAAATAATACTTACCCGCTTAGTGTAAGCGCCGAAAGGCTTATACAGGCTTTGCATATTGCAGAGCATGTAAAAACTTTAAATGCGGATGCAGTGGCGCATGGCAGCACAGGCGCGGGCAATGACCAGGTAAGGTTTGATATGATCTTTAATATTATGATCCCCGGCGTGGAAATTATTACACCCATACGCGATTTAAAGCTTAGCCGCGAAGAAGAAATCACTTACTTAAAAAATAAAAACGTGCAGATGAATTTTGAAAAGTCTGCTTACTCAATAAATAAAGGCTTGTGGGGAACAAGTGTTGGCGGAAAAGAAACACTGAGCAGCAAAGGCATGCTGCCCGAAAATGCATGGCCCACACAAATAACAAAGTTTGGCAATGAAGAAATAAAACTGGGGTTTGAAATGGGCGAATTGAAACTGGTGAACAATCAAACATTTGAACACCCTTCAGAAGCCATACAATATTTACAAAACATTGCTGCGTCTTATGGCATTGGCAGGGATATTCATGTAGGCGATACCATCATTGGCATTAAAGGCCGTGTGGGTTTTGAAGCTGCAGCGCCAATGATAATTTTAAAAGCGCACCATGCACTGGAAAAACATGTTCTTACAAAATGGCAACTCAGTTGGAAAGATACCATTGCAAATTTTTACGGCAACTGGCTGCATGAAGGCCAGATACTTGATCCGGTGATGCGTGATATGGAAGCATACCTGCAAAGCTCGCAGCAAAATGTTAGCGGTGATGTGTTTGTGCAATTGCTGCCATACCGTTTTCAAATTATTGGCATTGAAAGCAGCCATGATCTTATGAACAGTAAGTTTGGAAAATATGGCGAAATGAATAACGGCTGGACGGGTGAAGATGTAAGGGGTTTTACAAAAATATTCGGGAACCAAACAGCCATGTTCCATTTAATAAACCCGCAAACAGATGAAAAAAATTAAAACGGGCATTGCAGGTGGCGCAGGTTATACTGGTGGTGAATTGATACGCTTATTACTCAATCATCCTTCTGCAGAAATTATTTTTGTACACAGCAAAAGCAATGCTGGTAATGCTTTACATAAAGTGCATACAGATTTAATTGGTGAAACTGATTTACAATTTTGCGGGAATGAAGCCCTCTCCTTTGTAGAGGGTTTGGGTGAGGCTATTGATATACTTTTTTTATGCGTTGGCCATGGCGAAGCAAAAAAATTCCTCGAAGAAAATGAAATTCCCGGTCATATAAAAATCATTGATCTTTCGCAGGATTTCCGTTTGACCCACAGCTCAAAGTTCAAAACACGCAGCTTTATCTATGGTCTTCCCGAACTGAACAAAACACAAATTCAATCAGCGCAAAACATTGCAAACCCCGGTTGCTTTGCAACAGCCATTCAGCTTGGTTTACTGCCATTAGCGAAAGCCGGGTTATTGGGTGAGGTATATACAACAGGCATTACTGGTTCCACAGGTGCAGGGCAGGGTTTAAGTGCAACTTCGCATTTCAGTTGGCGCGCCAATAATATACAGGCATATAAAACTTTGCAACACCAGCATGTGCATGAAATAACACAATCCATTAACCAGTTGCAGCAGCAGTCTCCCCTCTCCACCGGTGGAGAGGGACCGGGGGTGAGGTTTATTCCCTGGCGTGGCGATTTTACACGCGGCATTTATGTAAGCTCTGTTATTGATTGCAAATCATCATCAGAAGAAATTAAAAACTTATATAAAGATTTTTATGCTGATCAGCCATTCACCTATATAAGTGATACGATGATTGATTTAAAACAGGTGGTGAATACAAATAAATGTTTAATCCATTTAGAAAAACAGGGAAATAAATTAGTGGTGCATTCAGCCATTGACAACCTGCTGAAAGGCGCATCAGGACAGGCTTTGCAGAATATGAATTTAATGTTTGGGGTTGAAGAAACAGCGGGATTGAAATTGAAGGGGAGCCCCCTCTAACTCCCCCAACGGGGGAGAAAAAACCTCTTCCTGAAAATAAATGATAAATAAAAAACAATAAATCAAAAAGAGTAAAATATAAAAATGAATAAATCACTTAACCATACAGAGAGTCTTCAGAACCTCCCGTTGGGGGGCAGGGGGGCTGTTCTCTTCAACGTTTATCCGCTCAACAACATCACCATTACAAAAGCACAGGGCAGCTATGTTTGGGATGACCAGGGCATCCAGTATCTTGACATGTATGGCGGCCACGCAGTTATCAGTATTGGCCATACACACCCGCATTGGGTGAAAAGAATTGAAGACCAGTTACATCAAATTGCTTTCTATTCAAATTCAATACATATACCCATCCAGCAGCAGCTTGCTGATAAATTGGCAGAAGTTTCAGGCAAAGAAAGTTACCAGCTTTTTCTTTGCAACAGCGGCGCGGAGGCCAATGAGAACGCGCTAAAGCTCGCATCTTTTCATAATGGCAAAAAGAAAGTAATTGCATTTACAAAAGGTTTTCACGGAAGAACATCACTTGCAGTAGCCGCTACTGATAACCCGGCAATCGTTGCACCCGTGAATGAAACAGGTAATATAATTTTTCTCCCTTTCAACAACGAAGAAGCACTGGAAGAATGTTTTAAAAATAACTCCGCTGAAATTTCTTCTGTAATTGTGGAAGGCATACAGGGCGTGGGCGGCATTAATATTGCAACTGATTCTTTCCTGCAAAAAATACGTTTGCTATGCAATAAACACAATGCTGTGTACATTGCAGACAGCGTACAGTGCGGGTTTGGGCGCAGTGGAAAATTTTTCTCCCACGATTTTGCAGGCACTGATGCAGATATTTATACCATGGCAAAAGGCATGGGCAATGGCTTTCCGGTTGGGGGCATTTTAATTGCGCCGCATATTAAAGCAAAGCACGGGATGCTCGGCACCACGTTTGGCGGCAACCATCTTGCCTGCGCGGCAGCGCTTGCTGTGCTTGAAGTAATGGAGCGGGAAAATTTAATTGAAATGGCAAAACAGCGCGGCATGTATCTCATCAATAAATTAAAAACTATAGACGGCATTCAAAATGTACGTGGCCGCGGGTTGATGATTGGTTTTGACGTACCTGATGAATTAAAAAACCTGCGGGAAAATTTATTGTTCAATCACTATATTTTTACAGGCGAAGCAAAACCAAATGTGATAAGGCTTTTACCGGCGCTGAATATTTCAAGAAAACAGGTGGATGAATTTTTAGATGCACTGAAAGAAGCGGTTGATGAAATAAAGAAGCCCCCGGCCTCTAAAGGGGAGGGAGAAAAAAAGGTAATTGAAGTTTAGTATTTTTTTAAGCCAGCCAAAAGTATTGGAAGAAAGATGTTAATAAACAAAATATGGAGGATGAGGAATTGCCGAATAAAGATCAGAACGTACAAGTGAGTGACACAACAAAAGTTTAATAGTAGCAATAAAGTTTAGTTCATAATATTTTTTACTTCTTAAGTCCCTTTAGGGATTTAGGGCATAAATACTCCCCTTTAGGGGTTGGGGCTTATGAAACAATTTATTTCCGTTTATGATGTAAGCAATATTAATGCACTTGTTGAAAAAGCCCTGGCGTATAAAGCCAATCCCTTTATGGATAAGGCTTTGGGCGCAGGCAAACGTATCGGGCTGTTGTTTCTGAACCCCAGCCTGCGCACCAGACTCAGCACGCAGGTGGCCGCTTCAAATTTAGGGATGGAAGCCTTTGTGTTCAACGTGGACAAAGAGGGCTGGGCGCTTGAATTTGAAGAAGGAGCCATCATGAGCGGCAGTACTGTGGAGCATATTAAAGATGCAGCGCCCATACTTGGAAATTATTTTGATATCCTCTGCATACGTACTTTCCCCTCATTAAAAAACCGTGAGGATGATTACAGCGAGTTATATATTTCGCAGTTTGCAAAATACTGCGGTGTACCTGTAATAAGTTTGGAAAGCGCCACGCTGCATCCATTGCAATCATTGACAGATATTGTTACAATACAGGAATATCTTCGCACTGCTCCCCTCTCTCCCGATAGAAATCGGGATAGAGAGGGGAAGGGGGTGAGGGTTGTCCTCACCTGGGCGCCGCATGTAAAAGCATTGCCACAATGTGTGGCCAATAGTTTTGCGCAATGGATCAGCGCATGGGACAAAGCAGAGTTTGTAATTACGCATCCGGAAGATTATGAATTGAGTGAGGAGTTTACAAAAGGAGCAGCCATCACGCATAACCAGGATGAAGCATTGAAAGATGCAGATTTTGTGTATGTAAAAAACTGGAGCACATACAATGATTATGGAAAAATTTATGAGAACGACCCGCAGTGGATGCTTACAGAAGAAAAAATAAAACTTACCAATAATGCAAAAGTGATGCACTG
The DNA here is from genome assembly GCA_038207175.1 of Chitinophagales bacterium. Lineage (GTDB taxonomy): Bacteria > Bacteroidota > Bacteroidia > Chitinophagales > Chitinophagaceae > JBBRAD01. The sequence continues at coordinate 39,217 of JBBRAD010000022.1, read as the reverse complement.
CCTGCCTGTGCGGAGAAATGTAGAATTAAGTGATGAAGTGCTTGACAGTGCAAACAGTATTGTAACGCAGCAGGCTGCAAACCGTGTATGGGCTGCACAGGCCGTGATTGCGGAAATCCTGAAAACTAAACTTTAAAACTAAAGTGAAGAAGCTTTTTATTATAAAAATTGGTGGTAATGTAATTGATGATAAAGAAAATCTTTTATCATTTCTAAAAGACTTCGCTTTTGTTTCTTCCACTTTTCAGGGGGCGGGGGCAAAATCTATCCTGGTTCACGGCGGTGGAAAAATTGCAACAAAAATTGGTGAGCAACTGGGTATTGAATCAAAATATATTAATGGCCGGAGGATAACAGATGATGCAACCATAGATTTGGTAACGATGGTGTACGGCGGGTTGGTAAATAAAAAAATTGTGGCGCAGCTGCAATCGCTCAAATGCAATGCCATCGGGCTTACCGGCGCAGATGGAGATTTAATTCCTGCAACAAAAAGGCAGGTAAAAGAAATTGATTACGGCTGGGCCGGGGATATTGACAGCAAACAGTTTGCGGTAAGCAACTGGGAGTTGCTGCTGGAAAATAATTTTGTTCCTGTAATTGCGCCGCTTACGCACGATGGCAAAGGGCATATATTAAATACCAATGCAGATACCATTGCATCAGCTGTTGCTGTGGCGCTTTCAAATATCTATAATGTGCGGTTGATTTACTGCTTTGAAAAAAAAGGAGTGCTCGAAAATGTGGATGATAAAAATTCTGTAATCAGTTTAATCACAAAAGAAAAATATCAGCAGCTGCTTTCGGAAGAGAAATTATCCGCGGGCATTTTACCAAAAATAGATAATGCGTTTGCCGCAATTGATGCCGGGGTAAAAGAAGTATTGATTAGTGACGCAAAAGATTTACTGAAAAATATAACTGATGAAACCTCAGGAACCCTGATAAAATAAAAATGACTGTTGAAGAATTATATATAAAAGCTGTTGCGCTGCTGAAGCAATTAATCGCCACTCCTTCTTTTTCAAAAGAAGAAGATAACAGCGCAGATACTATCGAAAATTTTTTCCTGGGCAATCATGTTAACGCAAACCGGTATTTAAATAATATCTGGGCTTTAAATAAATATTTTGATGAAAGCAAACCCGGTATCCTGCTTAATTCACACCACGATACAGTAAAGCCAAACAAAGCATACACACTTAATCCATTTGAGCCGGTTGAAAACGATGGCAAACTGTTTGGCCTTGGAAGTAATGACGCAGGCGGCTGTTTGGTTTCTTTAATTGCAGCTTTTATTTATTATTATCATCACGCTGATTTAAAATATAATTTAATTATTGCGGCTACTGCAGAAGAAGAAATATCAGGCCATGACGGCATAGAAATACTGCTGCCGCGTTTACCAAAAATTGATTTTGGCATCGTGGGCGAACCAACTTTGCTGGATATGGCTGTTGCTGAAAAAGGCCTGCTGGTACTGGATTGCACGGCTTATGGCAAACCCGGCCACGCTGCAAGGGAAGAAGGCGACAACGCTATTTACAAAGCAATAAAAGATATTGACTGGTTCAGCAGTTACAAATTTGATAAAATTTCCGGGTTGCTTGGCCCCGTTAAAATGAGCGTGACAATTATTAATGCAGGCGCCCAGCACAATGTAGTGCCGCATGAATGTAAGTTTACGGTTGATGTGCGTGTAAACGAGCTGTACAGTTTTGAAGAAGTACTGAACATTATTAAACAAAATGTGCACTGCGATATACAGCCACGCAGCAGCCGGTTACGTTCCTCTTCCATTTCAACTGATCATCCGTTAGTTAAAGCGGGGGCTGAACTGGGCAGGATATGCTATGGCTCGCCTACGACAAGCGATAAGGCACTGATGGGTTTCCCTGCTTTAAAAATCGGGCCGGGAGACAGTGCCAGGAGCCACAGTGCGGATGAATTTATTTACCTGGCTGAAATAAAAAACGGGATTGACCTGTATATAAAATTATTAGAGAAATTATTGTAGAAATATTTTTATTAGCCCGGCAATTGAATAAGAATTAAGTACCTGTTGCGTCGCACACTTGTACAGAAGTATGTAATGCAGCAATTATAAAATAATACCGCATGAAACTCTGGCAAAAAAATATTAGCGCATTAAAAGAAGTGGAAAAATTTACCATTGGCAACGACCATTCTTTTGATTTAATGCTTGCGCCATTCGATGTGCTTGGAAATATTGCACACGCTGAAATGCTTGCTGCAGTTGGCTTATTGACGGATGGAGAGAAAGGATTATTGGTAAAAGAATTACAAAATATTTACGCCGGCATCCGGCATTCAGCATTCAGCATTCAGCCTGAGGTTGAAGACATCCATTCTCAAATAGAATTTTTGCTTACAGAAAAACTGGGCGATACCGGTAAAAAAATACATTCTGCCCGCAGCCGCAACGACCAGGTGCTGGTGGATATAAAGTTATTTTTAAGAGCCGAACTGGAAAAAACTGTGATTGCCATTCAATCTTTTTTTGACCTGCTTATTGCACAAAGCGAAAAATATAACAATGATTTACTGCCGGGCTATACACACCTGCAGCTTGCCATGCCTTCTTCATTTGGGTTGTGGTTTGGCGCTTATGCAGAAAGTTTGGTGGATGATACAATAACATTAAAAGCAGCTTATGATGTAGTGAATAAAAACCCGCTTGGCTCTGCTGCAGGTTACGGCTCTTCATTTCCCATCAACAGGCAACTTACTACCCAATTGCTTGGTTTTGCTGATTTGAATTATAATGTTGTATATGCGCAAATGGGCCGCGGCAAAGTTGAAAAGATTGTGGCTTCAGCATTGGCGAATGTTGCAGATACACTTGCAAAACTTTCTATGGATGCCTGTTTGTATCTTAATCAAAATTTTGGTTTTATCAGTTTCCCTGATGAATTAACTACGGGCAGCAGCATTATGCCGCACAAAAAAAATCCCGACGTATTTGAACTGATACGTTCGCACTGCAACCGCATAAAAGCATTGCCAAATGAAATAACGCTGATGACAACAAACCTCCCTTCAGGCTACCACCGCGATTTGCAGTTACTGAAAGAGCATTTATTCCCTGCATTTGAAACGCTGCGCAGTTGCATTAATATGGCAGCGCTGATGCTGAGTAATATCCGCGTGAAAAAAAATATCCTTGAAGATGAAAAATATAAATTCCTTTTTAGTGTGGAAGAAGTAAACAAACTCGTGCTGCAGGGGGTTCCGTTTCGTGATGCTTATAAACAAATCGGTTTGCAGGTTGAAGAAGGGACATTCCATTATTCAACCGGAGTAAACCATACGCATGAAGGAAGTATTGGAAATTTATGCAACGGTAAAATTAAGGAGATGATGAAAAAAGTTGCGGATAGTTTTCAATTTGAAAACTATCATACAGCAATTAACAAACTGCTTGCTGAATAAAATATGAACGGTGCAGTGTGCGACGCAACAGCCGTTGGTATTGGGTTTGAAGCCGGGTTAAAAAAATTATACCACCAATGCTTCATACAAAATTTCAACAGGGTGTTTTGCAATTTTTCCTGTTCCGTCCTTTACCTGGTGCCTGCAACTTGTACCCGGGGCGGCAATAATTGTTTCATTTGCCTGTTTGCGTACAACGGGAAATAAAACCAGTTCACCAATCTTCATGGATAAATCATAGTGCTCTTTTTCATACCCAAAAGAGCCGGCCATACCGCAGCAACCCGAAGGAATTATTTCAACGGAATAATTTTCCGGCAGTGATAATATTTTTACAGAAGGCGCAACAGACGATATTGCTTTTTGCTGGCAATGCCCGTGCAATACTATATTCTTTTTTTCTCCGGTGAATTGCTCTTTATTAATATTTCCTTTTACTATTTCAGCCGCTATAAATTCATCAATTAAAAAAACATTTGAAGATAATTGTTTTGCCGCTTCAAAATTTTCATCATCTGCAAGGTCAATATATTCATCCCGGAAAGTAAGGATAGCTGAAGGTTCAATACCGATCAGCGGTGTTTCCTGTGTAATCAAACTGCTTAATACAGAGATATTTTTATTGGCAATTTTTTTTGCTTGCCTTATCAAGCCCTTTGAAAGCCACGCCCTGCCGCTTTCTCCGTGTTCGGGGATGATTACTTCATAACCCAATTTTTCGAGCAGCAGTATTGCTTTTATCCCAATTTGTGTGTCATGGTAATTGGTAAACTCATCGCAGAAAAGATAAAGTTGACGGTTGACAGTTGATGGCTGACGATTAACAATTGACGGTTGACGGTTCTTATACCAGCTTTTCAAAGTAGTTTTATACATTGTTGGCATGGAGCGCTCAAACGCAAAACCTGAAATTTTTTTTACCAGTGCTGATGCGAATTTATTTTTCATTACAAAATTGTACATGCCCGGCATCATTGCACCAAGCTTTGCAGACCTGCTGAAATTAGCAATCAGCCTGCTTCTGAAAGGAATGCCGTTTGCATCATGATAATGCTGCAGAAATTCTGCTTTTAATTTTGCAACATCCACATTGCTCGGGCACTCTGATTTACAACCCTTGCAGCTTAAACACAAATCCATTACTTCGTAAATTTCTTTATGATCAAACCGGTTTGCTTTTGTTGAGTTGGTAAGAAATTCACGCAGGATATTCGCCCTTGCCCTTGTAGTATCTTTTTCATTGCGGGTCGCCATAAACGAAGGGCACATGGTACCTCCCGATAAATGTGTTTTACGGCAATCGCCTGAACCATTGCATTGCTCAGCATGCTGTAAAATATCCTGGTTGCAAAAACGAAAAACAGTTTTAAAATTTTTTATCTCCCTTCCCGGAACGTAGCGCAGCATGGAATTCATGGAAGGTGTGTCAACAACTTTGCCCGGATTAAAAATATTTTCAGAATCCCATGAGTGTTTGATTTCTTTCAGCAGTTGATAATTCTTTTCGCCAATCATTTGCCGGATAAATTCGCCGCGCAGCCTTCCATCACCATGTTCACCGCTAAGAGAACCTTTATATTTTTTTACAAGCGTTGCAATTTCTTCCGCAATGGTGCGGAATAATTTGTTGCCTTCTTTGGTTTTTAAATTAATGATGGGGCGCAGGTGCAGTTCGCCGCTGCCCGCATGCGCGTAATGCACGGAATACAAATTATACTTTTTCAGTATTTCATTAAAGTCGCGGATATAAGCAGGTAAATCATTTACATCCACTGCTGTGTCTTCAATTACCGGAACCGCTTTTTCATCACCGGGCAAATTGCTGAGTAAGCCCAGGCCCGCTTTGCGCATTGTCCATATTTTTTTTGTATCTTCACCAAACAGCAAAGGGAAATGATAACCCAAACCTGCGGCGCGCATTTCTGCTTCCGCTTTTTTTGCAAGGATTTCCACTTCCTCTTTTGTTTCTTTTGCAAATTCGATCACTAAAATTGCCCCGGGGTCACCCTGTACAAAAAAACGGTTTTTAACCTGCTCCTTATTTTCTTTGGTGCATTCAAGAATATAATGGTCAATCAGCTCACTCGCCGAAGGTTTATATTTCAATGCAATTAAATTGGCCTGCAATGCCTCATCAATGGTATTAAAATGCACACAGAGCAAACCAATTTCTTTTGGCGGAAGCGGAACTATATTCAGTTTTATTTCTGTGATAAACGCCAGCGTACCTTCAGAGCCGGCGATAAGTTTGCAAAAATTAAAATCTTCTGTTCCTGCTGTAAATGGCGCGGTTTCCAGCAGCATATCTACTGCATAACCGGTGTTTCTTCTTTCAACTGTTTTTTTTGGAAATTCTTTTCTTATTTCAACCTGGTTATCATAATTGCTTAATAAACTGCGGACAGTTTTATAAATTTTTGATTCTAAATTTTCACCTTCGCATTTAGCATGAAATGCGTCAATATTCAATCTTTTAAATTCAGCTTCGCTGCCATCACTCAAAATTGCTTTTACTTCCAGCAAATGTTCGCGTGTGCTGCGGTAAATTACAGAATTGGATCCGCAGGAATTATTACCCACCATGCCGCCAATCATTGCGCGGTTGGCTGTGGAAGTTTCGGGACCAAAAAATAACCCATACGGTTTTAAAAACATATTCAGTTCATCACGGATAACACCCGGCTGCACACGCACCCATTTTTTAGCTGTATTTAATTCAATTATCTGTGTAAAATTTTTTGACACATCCACCACAATACCGTTTCCTACTACCTGCCCTGCAAGTGAAGTACCCGCGGTTCTTGGAATAAGCGAAGTTTTTTGCGCATGTGCAAATGCAATTAGTTTTTTAATATCATTGATTGATTTTGGAATGGCAACAGCCATGGGCATTTCACGGTAAGCTGATGCATCAGTTGCATATAAAGTGCGCATCACACTGTCATCATACAATTCACCTTCCAGTTCATTTGCTAACTGCCGCAGCGCGTCATTCATTCACCTTGTTTTTATTATTGAAAGAAGCGGCAAAAATAGTTTGTTTTTTGGTTATGTGTTCAGCAAGTTAATAGGTGAATCAGTTCAGCTTTAATAGAATTTTTTATTTGCCCGGTTGCATTGCTGCTATCAAGCTTCGTTGCGTCGCACACTGCACCTGCTGCAATATTACTCAACTGCCGAAAGCAAATATGCTGCGAAAAAACTCCGGATTTGCAGGGCTTCTTTAAAAATTATTTTCTCCCGCAAAAATACATTTCCCACTCCGGGCTCATTTCACGCAACCTGTTCACCGTGTTTGTTACCTGTTCTATTGTGTAATCAATCTGCTCTTCTGTGGTAAAACGCCCCAAGCCAAAACGAAGCGAACTTCCTGCGAGGTCATCGCTCAAACCCAATGCCTTTAATACATAACTTGGTTCCGGTGATGCAGAGGTACATGCGGAGCCGGATGACAACGCGATGTTTTTATTAAGGCCCATGAGCAACCCTTCGCTTTCTGCATATTTAAAGGAGATATTGCTTACATGCGGCAGGCGGTGTTCTTTATTGCCATTCAGATAGCTTTCTTCTATCTGCAGCAATGCATTTTCAAGTTTATCACGCAAAGCTTTTATACGCTTCGTATCTGCTTCCATTTCCAGGCCGCAAAGTTCACAAGCTTTTCCAAAACCTGCAATGCCCGGAACATTTAATGTGCCGCTGCGCATACCTCTTTCATGGCCGCCACCATCAATTTGCGCGGTAATTTTTACACGCGGGTTTTTACGCCGCACATATAAAGCGCCTGCGCCTTTTGGGCCGTACATTTTATGCGCACTTAAAGTCATTAAATCAATACCATCTCTTATTACATCAACAGGAATTTTCCCTGCGGCCTGTGTGGCATCGGTAAAAAATAATATCCCGTGTTTTTTTGCAATCTCACTTATTTCTTTCACAGGCTGAACCACACCAATTTCATTATTTGCATACATGATGGCAATAAGGATAGTCGAGGGTTTTATGGCAGCTTCCAGGGCTTTTACATCAACCAAACCATCAGGCTGCACTTCTGCATAAGTTACTTCACCCCCCCATTTTTCAATATGCCTGCATGTATCTAAAACCGCCTTATGCTCAGTGGTGCAGGTGATAATATGGTTACCTTTTGAAGCATACATTTCATATACGCCTTTTATAGCAAGGTTGTCTCCTTCTGTAGCGCCACTGGTAAAAATAATCTCTTTGGCATCGGCGCCTATCAATTTAGCCACCTGCTCCCTTGCATAGTCCACAGCTTCTTCAGCTTCCCATCCAAAAGAGTGGGTGCTGCTTGCAGCATTACCAAAATGACCGGTAAAATAGGGCAGCATAACTTCAAGAACACGGGGATCTACCGGAGTGGTAGCATTATTATCCAAATAAACCGGCAACTTCAGCATAGAATAAATTTCTTTTTCAGAACAGCACAAATTTAAGCTAAATGGTATTATTTTAGTTCCGCATAAAATTCGCAAATATCCATTCCCATATATCGAAAATAAATAAGGATGAAGAAAATAGAGCATATTGGCATTGCAGTAAAAGATATATCAGTCTCTATTCCTGTTTTTGAAAATTTGCTGGATACGCTTTGTTATAAAACGGAAATCGTGGAAAGTGAAAAAGTGAAAACAGCTTTTTTTAAAACCGGCGATATAAAAATTGAACTGCTGGAAAGTATGGATAAGGACGGGGTAATTTCGAAATACATTGAAAGCAGCGGTGAAGGTTTGCACCATATAGCTTTTGAAGTGGATGATATAAAAGCAGAAATGAAACGCCTGTCAGAACAAGGTTTCCGGCTCCTGAGTGATGAACCTAAAACCGGCGCTGATAATAAACTGATTTGCTTTTTGCACCCTAAAACAACCAATGGTATTTTAATCGAACTCTGCCAGGAAATAAAATAACCTCTTTTCTTTTCACTCCTTCTGCAAACATTTCGGATGAACAGTTTAAAAAGAATGTTAAGCCTTTTATCATTATTAATCCATTAACACAGTTGGGCATCCAATTGTGCGTTAATGATAAAAGAACATTTAAAATATTAAGCCATGAAAAAGATAATATATCTGGGTGTTTCAATGATGATGGTAGTTTTGGCAGGTTGCAGTAGTTCTAAAATAACCAGCAGTTGGAAACCCAATGAAGACAACAACAATGCGCAAAGCGCCGTAAATTTTAAAAAGATAGTTGTAGTAGGGTTATTTAACGACAGCAGCAGGGAACTGCGCCAGCAAATGGAGGATCAGCTGGCTGGTGATTTAAAAGCTGAAGGATTTAATGCCGTAACATCTTTAAGCGTGTATGGCCCGAAATCTTTTCAGAACATGAAAGAAGGAGATGTGATTAACCAATTAAATGAAAACGGCATTGATGGGGTAATTACCATCAGCTTAGTTGATAAAAACAAAGAAAAAAGATTTGTCGCCGGCCCCCGTTATTACCGCCCTTATGCATTTTACAATCCTTACAGGCCTTATGGTTGGGGATACAGCCCGTTTTATAATCCTTACCGCGGACACTATGAAACCAATGCAAATTTTGTGTTTGAAACAAACCTGTATGATGTAAGCGGAAAAAAACTTATTTACTCTGCACAGTCACAAAGTTATAGCCCTTCCAGTGTGGGTGCAATGGCAGATGATTATTCAAAATCAGTAGTAAAGGATATGAAGAAGAATAATATTTTAGGTTAACCGTTAAGGTAAAAACAAAAGAGCAGAAACACCCGCAAAGAGAATAGCCCGGCATCAAGACGGGCTTTTTTCTTTGCATCTAAAATTGAATAGCCGGTCTTTAATTAATTGTATTTTATTTTTAGCTTACCCGTTTATTATCCATTAAGCAATTCTTCCCGCCTTGGTGCGGCTCTTGTACTGCAGCAAATCAATAAAGCAAAAATTTATAACCCGAGTTTTTCAACTGCAGCATGGGCGGCTATCTGGCTTGCATCTTTTTTATTAAATCCTTTACCCTGCGATAAAATAACACCATCCAGCACAGCAGCAATGGTAAACACACGCCGGCCGCTCTCTATTTTTTCTTCAATAGTTTCAAATTCAAGTATTTTGCTGTTTTTGCTGGCCCAGCCAATCAGTTTGTTTTTCAGGTTTATATCTACCAGTTCCAGGTCATCTACAAATAAATGCGGGATAATAATTTTATGCAGTACCCAGTTTTGTGTTTTTTTGTAGCCTTTATCCAGATAAATCGCACCCACAACCGCCTCAAGTGTATTGCCAAATATCTGGCTTGATTTTAAAGCGTTATCAAACTTATTGTAGAAAGTAAGCTTTTTAAATCCCATTTTCAGCGCCACATCATTCAGTTGCTGGCGGTTGACCATTTTACTGCGCATCTCGGTAAGAAAGCCTTCACCTTTATATGGGTAACGTTTAAATAAATAATCAGCTATTATGGAACTGAGGATAGCATCGCCCAGGTATTCAAGGCGTTCATTGTTTTCATCCGTCCCCTCTTTTATAGAGCGGTGGCTGAGTGCGGTTTGATAAAGAGAAAATTTACCCGGCTTTATACCAAGTACATTTTGCAACTGCTTGCCAAGTGACGGCGTGGAGGATTTCTTTAGAAACTTCTTTATGAATTTCACAAAATCAATCTACGTATTTTTTTACAATTACACAGGCATTGTGCCCGCCAAAACCAAAAGTATTGCTCAAAGCCGCCCTTACGGTGCGGCGCTGTGCTTTATTAAATGTGAAATTAAGTTTAGGGTCGAGTTCCGGATCATCGGTGAAATGGTTGATGGTAGGCGGTACAATATCATGAACCACGCTCATAATACATGCAATAGCTTCAATTACACCTGCAGCCCCCAAACAATGGCCCGTCATGGATTTAGTAGCGCTTATATTTAATTCATAAGCATGCTCACCAAATACACTGAGAATAGCCTTGGCTTCAGCACCATCACCCAATGGGGTAGATGTTCCGTGTGTATTGATGTAATCAATTTCTGAAGGCTGCATGCCTGCATCATCAAGTGCAGCAAACATTACATTCTTTGCACCCAACCCTTCAGGATGCGGGGCCGTAATATGAAAAGCATCAGCGGTTGCGCCACCGCCTGCCAGTTCGCAATATATTTTAGCACCGCGTGCTTTAGCATGCTCAAGGGTTTCCAATACCAGTATGCCTGCCGCTTCGCCCATTACAAAACCATCACGGTCTTTATCATAAGGGCGGCTGGCCGTTTTAGGATCATCATTTCTTTCGCTCATCGCCTTCATAGCATTAAACCCGCCTACACCCGCTTCAATGATAACGGCTTCGCTTCCGCCTGTTAAAATAATATCCGCTTTACCAAGCCTTAATAAATTGTACGCTTCGATAATTGCGTTGGTACTGGTGGCGCAGGCGCTTACTACGGCAAAGTTTGGTCCGCGCAAATTATGGCGCATGGATATTTGCCCTGAAGCAATATCCAAAATCATTTTTGGTATAAAGAAGGGATTAAACCGTGGTGTGCCATCGCCCCGCGCAAATTCGGCCACTTCTGTTTGAAAGGTAATAATACCGCCAATACCGCTTCCAAACACCACACCAATGCGGTCGGGGTTTGTATTGTCTTTGTTTAAACCGGCATCCATCATTGCTTCATCACTTACCACGAGGGCAAACTGTGTAAACCGGTCTATTTTACGGGCTTCTTTTCTTTCAAGAAATTGGGTAGGCTCAAAACCCTTTACTTCACAGGCAAAACGTGTTTTAAATTTTGATGCGTCAAACTGGGTAATATAACCGGCACCGGAAACACCGTTTACAAGTCCATTCCAGTAATCATGTAAATTATTTCCGACTGGCGTTATAGCGCCAATACCGGTTACAACTACTCTGTTTAACTCCATAAAACAAGCCTGTATTTGAAGTGATAAATCCGCCTTCAGGGGCAAATCTGCTTCCGTCGGACGGATTATAAGTTATCTTGAAAACCCATTATCCCTTTTACTTGGCATGTTCTTCCAGGTAGGTAATGGCCTGACCCACAGTAGTAATGGTTTCAGCCTGCTCATCAGGAATAGAGATATTAAATTCTTTTTCAAACTCCATAATTAATTCTACGGTATCCAAAGAATCAGCGCCTAAATCATTGGTGAAGGAAGCTTCATTTGTTACTTCGGCTTCATCTACGCCTAATTTATCAACAATGATCTTTTTTACTCTTGTTGCGATGTCTGACATTTTATTAAAGTTTTGTTACAGCCGCAAAAATATAATTTTTGGTCAATACAAAATAAGTTATTGCTTATTTGTTTTAAGAAACTGCAATTTTAGCTGCAAACAGCTTAATTAAATGTATATAAAATGCAGGTTTTTGAAAAATGATCCTTATATTGAAACGCAATTATTATTATGGCGCTGAAAATTATAGATCACGGAACAAAAGAATATAAGAAGATGATTGATTTGCGGTATAATCTTTTACGCAAACCATTAGGGCTTTCCTTTACAAATGATGAACTGGAGAAAGAAAAAAATGACATTTTAATAGGCTGTTTTGATGATGACAGGTTAGAAGGATGCTGTATGCTTGTGCCAAAAGATAAAGTGGCTGTACAGTTAAGGCAAATGGCCGTTATATCGGGGCTGCAGGGAAAAGGTGTGGGCCGGGTGCTGATGCAGTTTGCTGAAAACATTGCAAGGGACCGTGGGTATAAGAAAATAATAATGAATGCCCGTAAAACTGTTACCGGCTTTTATGAAAAATTAGGTTACAACGTTGTAGGTAAAGAATTTACTGAAGTAACCATTCCGCATTATGTAATGGAAAAGGATTTATAAACCCTTTATTTTACCGCAGGTTTTATTTTATCATTCAGCAATATGCGCAGTTCATACCTGAAAGTATCGCTCATATTATCTTTGGGCACGAGAAAGAAAGATTTTGCCGAAAAATACAGGTGAAAAAAATTGGGGCTTTCCACAAATTTTGTAAACTTTTCCCAGGGCCAGTCCATAAATCCGTTTTCGTTTTCTAAATGTACGCTGCTTTCTCCAAAATTAATAATAAACGTATCCCTGAATGTAGAAGCTTTTTTGTAAACATTGGCCGGCAGTATAAACCAGAATGAAACAATAAAAAGCAGCCAGATGCTGGAGCCCAGCAAAAAAGGTTCGGGTCTTATTTTACCGGTATAAAATAAAATAGCCGTAACAATATCAAATACAATGATAAGGATAAGCAGTACCCTTATCTCCGGCTGCCATAAAAAATGGTAGCGCAGTGCCTGCAGCACTTTCTTTTTATCGTAACTGAAACTTAAGCGCATGGATGCGGTAAAAATAAGAAGAAATGGTTTAAATTTATTGCAGGATAAAACGGGGATTTGTTTGCAGGATTTTGATGTGATTGAATTGAGGCGTTTGTTGGAGTTGCATGAGAGCAATGCGGACAGCTTCACCAACAAATAAAATTCCTCTTGCTGTTGGTGAAGCCAGCACACAAAATCATAAGCTCAACACCAACGGCGACGGAAAAGCAAGAAACAACCAAATCACTTTAAAAATGTCATCTTGAAACAATCACTTTTTGCTCCGCACCTGTTGCATTATTTTTAAGATAGTAAATGCCAGGCGGTAAAGAAGCTATATTTATACTGCCACTGTTATTGATAGTTGTGGTAAACAAAATTTTGCCCGAAGAATTTATAAAAGAAAAAATCATGCTGCCTTTTGTTTGTATATACAATACATCTTTTGCGGGATTAGGGTAAACCGTAAAACCTTTACTGCCCTTTTTTAGCTGTATTGCATTTTGATTTTGGTTATTTGCATATAAAGCTGTTGGTGCAAATAAAGATGGAGGGTCTTTACTTAGTTTAACTATCCAGTAATCAACAGCACCGTGATTACCGCTTACATCGCTATCAGTGGAATTAGAATACCCGGCTACAATATATCCGCTGTCTTCTGTTTGCTGAATGGAATATCCCTGGTCTCCACTACTACCACCGAGGCTTTTTTGCCACTGAATGGCGCCGGTTTTTTTAAGCTTAGCTATCCAGTAATCATACACACCGTGATTACTGCTTACATCGCCATCATTGGAGCCAGAATATCCGGCTGCTATATACCCGCCGTCTGCTGTTTGCTGAATGGAATATGCATAGTCATTACTGCTACCGCCAAGGCTTTTTTGCCACTGAATGGCCCCTGTTTTGTTAAGCTTAACTATCCAGTAATCATTACTGCCGTGATTACCGCTTACATCGCCATCATTTGAAGTAGAAGCTCCGGCTACAATATACCCACCGTCTGCTGTTTGCTGAATGGAATATGCTTCGTCATAACCAATACCACCAAGGCTTTTTTGCCATTGAATGGCGCCGCTTTTTTTAAGCTTAACTATCCAATAATCATAATTACTGTGATGACCGGTTACATCGCCATCATTGGAAAAAGAATATCCGGCAACAATATACCCGCCATCAGTTGTTTGCTGAATGGAAGTTGCTTCGTCAACATTACTACCACCAAGGCTTTTTTGCCACTGAATGGCGCCAGTTTTTTTAAGTTTCACTATCCAATAATCATAACTACCATGATTACCGCTTACATCGCCATCATTGGAACGAGAAGATCCCGCTACAATATATCCGCTGTCTGCTGTTTGCTGAATGGAATTTGCAAAATCATAATCACTACCACCCAGGCTTTTTTGCCATTCTATAGCGCCGGTTTTTTTAAGCTTAACTATCCAGTAATCACGACCACCGTGATTACCGCTTACATCGCTATCAATGGAAAAAGAATATCCCGCTACAATATACCCGCTGTCTGCTGTTTGCTGAATGGAATATGCCTGGTCATAATTACTACCACCTAGGCTTTTTTGCCACTGAATGGCGCCGGTTTTTTGAAGCTTAACTATCCAGTAATCAGCACCACCGTGGTTACCGCTTACATCCCCATCGCTGGAAAAAGAATATCCGGCAACAATATACCCACTGTCTACTGTTTGCTGAATGGATTGCGCATAGTCATAATTACTACCACCAAGACTTTTTTGCCACTGAATAGTTGGGGCAGTTTGTGCAAGCGTTGCAAGGCTTATTATTGCAAATGCTGCTGTAAATATTATTTTCATAAAAAATAGTCTTAGTATTTATATAATTATAAAAGAATAAGTAGCGCATTCGGCGTACACAATATAAAATAAAATTATAGCAAAATTTTCTCAGACAGAGATATTCTCATTCGTTTTTTAATTTCCGTTGCTGCGTAAGTGCTCTTATCTGGCGCAAGTATGCAGCTTAGCATTTGCAGCGTGGCGTACTCATATCTTTACTTTCACAAAACACAAACCAACGCTGCATACTTACGCAAGGGGGATTTACATGACTACAATCCATGGTTGCAGGCTAACATTGATTATTTACATGGCAACAATTCATATTTACTGCCTAACATTGATGATTTACATGGCAACAGTTCATATTTACAGGCTAACAAAGCAGGATTATAGTTAAACAACCCTTATTTCACAAAGCATCAGTGTACAATTACAACCTGGCATATAAAAAAAATGCCCCGCATAAAAAACGGGGCATTGAAATATAATTTTTACACGTGCATTAACTGCAGCCCATACTGTTTCCGCAATTCAAACATTTATAGCAGGTACCGCTGCGCAGCGTAATATGCCCGCATACATTGCAGGCAGGCGCATCGCTCTGCATGCTTTTGGCAGCCGCATTCATCGCATCTAAACCAGCCTCTGCTTTAATGCCTGCAGTGCGCTGCATTTTTGTTTGCGGGTGCAAAGAGGGGCTTGTATTGGCAGAAGTGGCGGTAATACGCACACTGCTCAGCTCGGGCTTGCCTAATAAGGTAACATCGTCCGCCTCACCTGTATTGGCTATTTCAGGTTTATCCAAAACATGCACCAGGTCTGTTCTTCCCAGGTATTCATACGCCAGTGCGCGGAACACAAAATCAACTAATGAAGTAGTGGTTTTTATGTTTGGATGGTCAACCATTCCGGCAGGCTCGAATTTTGTGAACACAAATTTTTCTACAAATTCTTCCAGCGGCACCCCATATTGCAGCCCCACTGAAATTGAAATGGCAAAGCAGTTTATCAGGCTGCGGAGCGTGGACCCTTCTTTGGCAAGATCAATAAATATTTCACCCAATGTGCCGTCAGTATATTCACCCGTTCTTAAAAATAATACCTGTCCGCCTATCTTTGCTTTTTGTGTAAAGCCACGGCGTTTGGCGGGTAATGTTTTTCTTTCTACTATGCGTGATAACTGGCGTTTGAAAGTAGTGTCATTACTTTCCTGCATGCGACGCTGCACTTCTTCAAGCAGTTCATCCACATTCAGCTTACTTAAATCAACCATGTTTGATTCCTGCTCCTGGATCACTTCAGCTTCTTCAGTTTTTGTTTCAGCGGCTTCGCCGGTTTTCTTTTTCTTGTCTGATTTGTTGCTTAATGGCTGCGATAATTTAGAACCATCGCGGTACAGGGCATTTGCCTTTAACCCTAATTTCCAGCTAAGCATATAGCAGGCTTCAATTTCCTCCACTTTTGCTTCATGCGGAAGGTTGATGGTTTTGGAAATAGCGCCGCTGAGGAATGGCTGGCAGGCGGCCATCATGCGTATATGGCCATAAGCGTGAATAAAGCGTTCACCTTTTTTGCCGCATTTATTTGCACAATCAAATACAGGCAGGTGCTCATCTTTCAGCAATGGTGCGCCCTCAATCGTCATAGTGCCGCATACATAATCATTTGCAGCATCCACCTGCTCATCAGTAAATCCTAATGCACCTAATAAATCAAAATTCCAGTCATTGTATTGCTCAGCTGTAAAACCTAATCTTTCTAAGCAGGCTTCACCCAATGAAAATTTGTTGAATATAAACTGGATTTCAAATGCTGATTTTGCAGCGGTATTCAGTTTTTTAATTTCATCAGCTATAAATCCTTTTTCGCTTAATGTTTGCGGGTTGATGAATGGCGCGCCTTCAAAGTTTCCTGTGCCTACCGCATATTTTACAATGGCGTCTATTTCCTTTTCACTGTACTTCAAATTTTTTAATGCGGCGGGAACAGACTGGTTGATGATTTTAAAATATCCGCCTCCGGCCAGTTTCTTAAATTTAACCAATGCGAAATCGGGTTCTACACCGGTGGTATCGCAATCCATCACCAGGCCAATGGTGCCCGTTGGGGCAATTACTGTTGTTTGTGCATTGCGGTAGCCAAACTGTTCGCCAAGCTGTACCGCATCATCCCATGCCCTGGTAGCGGCTTTTAATAAATAATCCGGGCAATACTGCGCTTTAATACCCACGGGTTTTATTTCAATACCTGTATATGCATCTTCTGCGTCATAAGCTGCAGCGCGGTGGTTGCGCATTACACGCAGCATATCTTCTTTGTTTTCTTCATATTTGGAAAATGGCCCGAGTATTTCAGCCAGCTCAGCAGAGGTTTTATACGCAATACCCGTCATGATTGCGGTAACGGCGCCTGCAATGCCACGTGCCTGTTCACTGTCGTAAGGAATTCCGCTTACCATTAATACAGTACCAAGATTGGCGAAGCCCAAACCGAGTGTGCGGTAATCATAACTTAATTGTGCCACTTCTTTTGAAGGGAACTGCGCCATAAGTACAGAAATTTCAAGCACCACGGTCCATAAGCGGCAGGTATATTCAAATCCTTCTACATCAAAAATATTATCCCGGGTATCAAAGAATTTCATCAGGTTGGCCGATGCAAGGTTGCATGCGGTGTTATCAAGGAACATGTATTCACTGCATGGGTTGGAAGCATTGATTCGTCCGCCTTTGGGGCAGGTATGCCATTCATTTATAGTAGTATCGTATTGCGTTCCGGGGTCGGCGCAGCGCCATGCGGCATAAGAAACCTGTTTCCATACTTCGCGTGCTGGAATTTTTTTCATTACCCTTCCATCCGTTCTTGCTTTCAGTTCCCAATCACCGTTTTCTTCCAGTGCTTTAAAAAACTCATTTGGTATGCGTACGGAGTTGTTTGAATTTTGGCCGGATACAGTTAAGTATGCTTCACCTTCATAATGGGAATCATAACCGGCAGCTATTAATGCACCTACTTTCTTTTCTTCTTCAACTTTCCAGTTGATGAATTTCATAATTTCAGGATGGTCAAGGTCAAGGCAAACCATTTTTGCTGCACGGCGTGTAGTGCCACCGCTTTTGATAGCGCCTGCAGCGCGGTCGCCAATTTTTAAAAAACTCATCAGCCCGCTGGAAGTACCGCCACCACTCAGTTTTTCGCCTTCGCCGCGTATTTGGGAGAAGTTTGTTCCCACACCTGAGCCATATTTAAAAATCCTTGCTTCACGCATCCATAAATCCATAATGCCGCCATCATTTACCAGATCATCGCTTACACTTAAAATAAAACAGGCATGTGGTTGCGGCCTTTCATAAGCGCTGGAAGATTTTTTCAGTTGCCCGTCTTTTGCATCCACATAATAATGTCCCTGCGGTTTTCCTGTAATGCCATAGCTTTCATGCAAACCGGTATTAAACCATTGCGGGCTGTTTGGCACACAAGCCTGGTTAAGTATGCTGTACACCAGTTCTTCATAAAAAATTGATGCGTCATTTTCAGAGGCAAAATAATTATACCGTTCACCCCAAACCCGCCAGCAGTTGGCCATACGGTGCGCCACCTGTTTTACAGAAGTTTCCCTGCCCAGTGAACCATCGGCCTGGGGGATGCCTGCTTTGCGGAAATATTTTTGCGCGAGGATATCCGTAGCAATCTGGCTCCATTGCCTGGGCACTTCCACATTATTCATTTCAAATACAACTTCCCCATTGGGATTGCGTATGATACTTGTGCGGTAATCATATTCAAATAAATCGAAAGGGTTTACACCTTCTTTGGTGAAACGGCGCTGAAACTGCAGGCCGGCTTTGGGTTGCTGTTTAGCCATATCCAGTATTTTTATTTTATTAAGTTAGGAAATTTTATTGAATCCCGGAGTTAACCAATCGTTAAGCGGTTGACGAAACTATTCTTATGCTTTGATAAAACAATAACTGAAATATTAACAGGTTGTGGAAAATAGGGTCATTATTTTCCCTACCTCACAAAGGCATTGGGTTTTATACATTATCCACAATAAAAGGGGGAAAAATAAAAATATTGCTGACCCTTTTAATTAAAATTCCGTATTATATACTAAACACTTTACCACCGAAAGCCCCAAACTGCTTACAAAAGGCTTATTACTGTTTATATTTGCAGTAAAAAGACGGATAAACATATTTGAAAATAATCTCATTAAAGCAAAAACTTTTTTGCATTTTTGCAATAAGCACCATAATCATTTGCATGAAGCAGAAGCTATACCATCAAATAACAGAAAGAAAAAATCATGGGCGGAAATCGTTCACGGTGCTGGTTGATCCCGATAAAGTGGATGCAACACAAACGGATCAATTGGTTTCATTGGCTATAAAGGCCAAAGTGGATTATTTTTTTGTGGGCGGCAGCCTGGTAATTTCCAATAACCTTGATGCCTGTATACAGCAGATAAAAGCATCCTGCGATATACCTGTTATTTTATTTCCCGGTGCGCCTTCGCAGGTAAGCAAATACGCGGATGCTCTATTATACCTTTCATTGATTTCCGGCCGCAACCCGGAACTGCTCATTGGCCAGCACGTTATCAGCGCACCATTTGTAAAACAAAGCGGTTTGGAGATAATGCCTACCGGATATATGGTAATAGATGGCGGAGCCCCAACAACCGTTTCATATATTTCAAACGCCTCACCTATACCCGCCGATAAAAATGAAATTGCCATGTGCACTGCAATGGCCGGTGAAATGATGGGAATGAAATTAATTTTTATGGATGCGGGAAGCGGCGCCAAACGCCCCATTACTGAAACCATGATAGAAAAAGTAGCCTCGCATATTGAAGTGCCGCTGATTACCGGCGGCGGTATTACTGACCCCGAAAAAGCTTACCGCAACTGCAAAGCAGGCGCTGATATTATTGTGGTAGGCAATGCCATTGAAAAAGATGCATCACTTATAAAAGAAATGAGCGATGCTGTTCATTCTGTACCGGTGATTGCATAATTTTTTTGTCATTCATTTTCCATCCCCAAACCCTAAGCAGGATGTGACGGTTCTTCTATCAATCCAACCGTATTGCCAAAAGGGTCAAGCACTGCAGCCACTTTTATTCCTCCGCCTGTTTCTAAGACCTTATGGATAACTACAGCATTATGAAGCACTAATTTTTTTAATGCCATTTCAATATTATCCACTGCCCAGTATGCCACTGACTGGTTGCCTTCCTGCACATTTTCAAAATCAGGGTCCAGACCCAGTTCGAAGCCATTGATATTAAAGCCCGCATAAAATGCCTCATCAAAATAAGGCTGCACACCTGTAATATTTATGTACCATTCTTTTGCTTTCTGTAAATCCTTTACATGATAAATTACAGTACGCAGTTTTTTAAACATGGTTTTATTTTGAAAACAATTTAATCTATTTCCTGAAAGAAAAAAATGAGTTAATCCCTTTCAGGCTTTGTCTCCCTTTGCTTTTTTGGAAAAATATCTGTGACAAAAAATATTTCAGCTTAGAGAAATCATTGCTGTAAATTTATCGCTCTAAAAAAAGGACTGCCATGTCATACCCCTATCAAATAAAATCTTCAGAGCAGTATCACGAAGCCTACAAACAAAGTATTGATGACCCTGAAACTTTCTGGGGAAATATTGCCAGCCACTTTCTCTGGAAACGCAGGTGGGATAAGGTTTTGGAATGGAACTTCACTGAACCGAAAATAGAATGGTTTAAAGGTGCAAAGCTGAACATTACAGAAAATTGCCTCGATAGAAACTTAGAAACATTAGGAAACACGCCTGCAATAATCTGGGAACCGAATGATCCTGCCGAGCACCATCGCATACTTACTTATAAGGATTTGCATTTCAAGGTTTGCCAGTTTGCAAATGTTTTAAAAAACAATGGCGTGCAAAAAGGCGACCGGGTTTGCATCTACATGGGTATGATACCAGAACTTGCCATTGCAGTGCTTGCATGCGCAAGAATTGGCGCTATTCATTCCGTGATATTCGGCGGCTTCTCTGCACAAAGTATTGCAGACCGTTTGCAGGATGCGCATGCTGAATACATCATTACTTGCGATGGGGCATTCCGCGGTGCAAAAGATATTCCGCTAAAAAGTGTAATTGATGATGCATTGATCGGCTGCCCTTTTGTAAAACGTGTGATCGTATGCACACGCACACGGACAGCCGTATCCATGATAAAAGGCCGCGATGTGTGGTGGGAAGATGAAATAAAAAAAATTGAAACACTTGGATTAACAGATTGCCCGGCTGAAGAAATGGATGCGGAAGATCCATTGTTTATTTTATATACATCAGGCTCTACGGGCAAACCAAAAGGCGTGGTACATTCATCCGCAGGTTACATGATATGGACGAACTATACATTTGTAAATGTATTTCAATACCAGCTCAATGATTTATTTTTCTGCACTGCAGATATTGGCTGGATAACAGGCCACAGTTATATTGTATATGGCCCGTTGAGTGCAGGCGGTACTTCATTAATGTTTGAAGGAATCCCCACATGGCCTGATGCGGGAAGGTTTTGGGACATCATTGACAAATACAAAGTAAATATTTTATATACCGCACCTACTGCAATAAGAAGCCTGATGGGCTTTGGTTTGGGGCCTTTGCAGGGAAAAAATTTATCATCATTAAAAGTTTTAGGAACTGTTGGTGAACCCATCAATGAAGAAGCATGGCACTGGTACGATGAAAATGTAGGAAAGAAAAAATGCCCCATTGTAGATACCTGGTGGCAAACAGAAACAGGCGGCATACTTATTTCAAACCTTGCAGGCATTACACCTGCAAAACCAAGCTGGGCAACACTTCCAATGCCAGGTGTGCAGCCGGTACTAATAAGTGAGGAAGCCCCCTCTAACTCCCCCAACGGGGGAGAACAAAAGACAGACTCCGAATTTTATGAAGAGGCTGACCCACTGCTTTATGGTTTGTTGAAAGAATTTTCAGCACAGCACAGAAAAAATCCCACCGAAGCTGAAAATGTTTTATGGCTTCACTTGAATGGAAAAAAATTAGAGGGATATAAATTCAGAAGACAACACATCATTGGTCAGTACATAGCAGATTTTGTATGTCCCGCAAAAAAATTAATTATTGAAGTGGATGGATTAATTCATCAATTACCTGAAAATATTATTAGTGATGCAGAAAGAACAGAATGGCTTGTTTCAAGGGGTTATAAAGTGATCAGGTTTATTAATAATGAAATACTTCAGGATACCGAAAATGTTTTGCTGAAAATTGAACAAGAGTTAGAAACCCTTTCTTTTGCTGAAAAGAAAAATTACAGCCCGAACATTCCCCGGTTGGGGGAACAGAAGGGGGCTTTATGTATAAAAGCGCCATGGCCGTCTATTATACGAACAACTTATGGTGATCATGATCGGTGCAGGACAAATTATTTTACTACATATCCCAATTTATATTTCACCGGTGATGGCGCATTAAAAGATGAACATGGTAATTACAGGATTACAGGAAGAGTGGATGATGTATTGAATGTGAGCGGCCACCGCATTGGCACTGCAGAAGTGGAGAATGCCATTAACATGCATGCGGGAGTAGTTGAAAGCGCTGTGGTGGGTTACCCGCATGATATAAAAGGGCAGGGAATTTATGCGTATGTAATTTTCGGGCCTATGCATGGCGATGAGGCAATGACAAGAAGGGACATTGCGGTAACAGTAAGCCGCGTGATTGGAGCAATCGCAAAGCCTGATAAAATCCAGTTTGTTAGCGGGCTTCCCAAAACAAGAAGCGGAAAAATCATGCGCCGGATATTGAGAAAAATTGCAGAAGGCGAAACAGAAAATTTAGGAGATACAACAACACTGCTTGATCCCGGTGTGGTTGAAGAAATAAAAAATGGAAAATTGTAATAAAACATTTTAGGTATATCTTACAAAATAGTTCAAATTGAAAAAAATCAATTTACATTTTGCAATCTTATGTGCGTTTATATTTATAAATGCAGGTTGTAAAAAACAGTCTGTCAATGCCCAGACTCAATCAAATGAAACATTGCAAAGTGTTGCTCCGTTTCGTGTTGGTGCGGCGATAAGCCCAACATTGTTACAAAATAATTCTTCTTACCGTAATATACTCATCAATGAACTGAACAGTATTACAACAGAAAATGCATTGAAATGGCAGGCAGTTCATCCGCAACAAAACACATTTGATTTCAATGGTGGGGATGTGATTGTGAATTTTGCAATGCAAAATAATAAACGCGTTCATGGCCACAACCTTCTTTGGTATGCATACAATCCTGACTGGGTAAAAAATTTTGTTGGTGATTCTGCTGCATGGGAAAACTTACTGAAGACGCATATTCAAACAGTAGTATCACATTACAAAGGAAAGATCACTTCATGGGATGTAGTGAACGAAGCTTTTCATGAAGATGGCACTTTACGTGTGGAAGATACAAATACATCAGACAGTTTTGATGATGGCTGTATATGGGCAAGGCATTTAGGAAGGGATTATATGGCAAGGGCATTTCAATATGCCCATGAAGCTGATCCAGGCGCTTTGCTTTTTTACAATGAGTATGGGCAGGAATGGAGCGTTGCAAAAATAAATGCTATCGTATCTATGGTAAATGATTTTAAGAGCAGGCATATTCCAATTGATGGTTTAGGAATTCAAATGCATATTGATATAAATACTTCCAATGATGGTATAATTAATGCCATTCAGCAGCTTGCAAATACCGGTTTGCAAATTCACATTTCAGAATTGGATATCCGCGTAAATACTGATAATAATTCTTCGCTTACTTATACTGATGCATTGAAAACCGAACAATCGGATAAATATTATTTTGTTGTACAGCAATACAAATCAATCGTTCCAAAAACGCAGCAATATGGCATTACCACCTGGAATGTGGGTGATGGGGATAGCTGGATAAGATTTTTTTTCAATAAGAATGACTGGCCTTTATTGTTTGACGACAACTATGCAAAAAAAGCAACCTACGATGCTTTCTTAAAAGCGCTGAAAAATTAAAATCAGGAAGCAGTAGTTGGAAATATTTTTTATGGGCCAGGCATTTGAATATCTATTGAGCTTGCGTTGCGTCGCACTTGTTAACTTCAACGCCTTGAGGAACGAAAGGCGGTTGCACTCCATCCCTGCTCTCAAAGCGGGACTTGAACAAAAACAATTCTATTCAGCAATGTGCAGCATCATATTTTTTTCTTCCATCAAATTATATTTCCTCATCTGCCGGTGCATCACAAAAAACCAGGCAGACGGCAAAAGAGAAAGTATCATCATACCGGGATAACCGGTTGGCATTTGCGGTGCATCATCATGGTGGCGGAGTATTTGATATTTACGTGAGGCAAGATAATGATGGTCGCTGTGGCGGCTTAGTTCAAAAAGCATAAGCCTTCCTATTATATGGTCGCTGTTCCAGCTATGCTGTGGCATAGCACGTTCATATTTTCCTGAAGCAATTTCTTTTCTTATTAAACCATAATGTTCGATGTAGTTAACGGTTTCAAGCAACAATATACCGATTGTTGCGGCAGCTAAATGAAACAAAGTAATTTTCCACCCGAACAAAATAAAAATTACTGCAACAAAAATTATTTGAATGACCTGCGCGAGCATCATTTCATTATATACACTAAAAACAGATTTGCCATTTTTCTTTGTGTCTGCATTTGCAATTTTCCATGCACTGATATAGCTGAAAATAACGGTGCGGAAATAAAACATATAAACAGGCTCCCATAACCTTGCACTTGAAGGGTCTTCTTTTGTTGCTACATTTTTATGATGGCCTTTGTTGTGCTCAATAAAAAAATGCATATACAAACTTGTAAGCAGCAAAGCCTTTGCAAGCCTTTGTTCAAATGCCTTGTTGCGGTGGCCAAGTTCATGCCCCACATTTATGCCAAATGTTCCGCATAATAAACCCATGGTAAAAATACGTGCATAGATATCGGTAAAACTAAGAGCTGCATCTTTCATACTGAAAAGAAAAATAACAAGCGCGACATACTGCGCAGCTACAATGACATATAAGATATAATCGTACAGTTTATCTTTTTTTGCAAGTTCTTCCGCTGCTACACCCATATTTGCTGCACTTGGTTTTAAAAATAATTCAACAAGCGGTATTACGATCCATGCATATATTAAACCCAGCCAGCACCAGACACCATGATTTGTAAAAGATATGATGGCAAATATATAAACCCAAAGCGGGGAAGTATATTTTAATGCTTTTGTATTCATGGTATAAAATTAAAAGGCTTCCATTTAATAATCAAGTTTTGTTATTGAGGTAAGATGCCATTGGCATAACTGATGAAGTGCTTGCGACGCAACAGACGATGCTATGAAAAACTACTGCTTGTATTATAAAAAAAACCTTTTTAAACTTCACTTAAAAAATCGAGTCAGTAACAGTTCTTATGCCAGTTTCAAAACAAATAAAAAACCAGCATCTTCTTTGGCGCGCAGGCTTTGGCCCTTCGGCAAATGATACACTGCATTCAGCACCCCTTGAACCACATGAATTATACAGCTTGCTGGAAAAACAATCTTCTTCAAAACCAGATTATATAGATGTTGCAGATAACATGATAAAAGGGCTGATGATGGGCGTTAAGAATGAATTTGAAATGAATGAAAATGGCAGCATGAAAAGCCCTTTGTCAGATAACCAAAAAAAGAATATCCGCCGGCAAAGCGTGGAAGACCTTAAAAACCTTAACCTTAGCTGGCTGAATGAAATGACCAATTCAGCATCGCAGCTCCGCGAAAAAATGTCGCTTTTCTGGCACGGGCATTTTGCATGCCGCATTTTAAACATTTATTACCAGCAGTTGATGCTACAGGAAATACGCAGCAATGCGCTTGGCAATTTTGGCGAACTTCTCCGTGCTGTAAGCAAAAGCGCAGCCATGCTCCAGTTTTTAAATAACCAGCAAAATCGCAAACAGCACCCCAATGAAAATTTTGCCCGCGAGGTAATGGAACTGTTCACGCTCGGCCGCGGCAATTACTCAGAGAATGATGTAAAGGAAGCCGCAAGAGCCTTTACAGGCTGGGGTTTTAACCTAGATGGCGAATTTGTTTTCCGGCAATTTTTTCATGATAGCCAGGGAAAAACTTTCCTCGGCAAATCAGGCAATTTTGATGGCGATGATATTCTTGATATTTTATTAGAACAAAAACAAACCGCTGTTTTCATCACCCAAAAAATATACAGGTATTTTGTAAACGAAAATGCAGAGGAAGGAAAAATACAGTGGCTGGCTGAAAGGTTTTATCAAAACAACTATGATATTAAAGCCCTGATGAATGATATTTTTACAGGCGATTGGTTTTATGATGAAATAAATATTGGGGCTAAAATAAAATCACCTGTTGAACTTCTTACAGGCATCCGCAGGATGCTGCCGATGGACCTTGAGAAAGAACAGATACAGTTATTATTTCAAAAAGCGCTGGGGCAAATATTATTTTACCCGCCAAATGTGGCAGGCTGGCCCGGCGGCAAAAACTGGATAGACAGTTCTACACTTATGCTCCGCCTGCGCATACCGCAACTGATAAAAGATGATGATGCATTTTACGTAACGCCAAAAGAAGATGATGACCAGCAAATGGGTATGGAGGAAAATCTTTCAAATATACAGGGAACAGCGCCTGATAAAAATGGCCTGCAGGTAAAAGCAAATGTGCATTGGGAAAAATTTACCGATCAGTTTAGAAATGTATCTGACGAAAATTTATACAGAGAACTGGAACAATTGATTTTGCAGACAAAACCCGGCAGGGTAAATAAAAATGTAATTGGCGAAATGATTAAAACAACATCAAAGGAAGATTATATAAAAACAGCAGCCGTTGCTTTTATGAGTACACCGGAATACCAGCTTTGCTGATTTGAGATTTCAGATATACGATATACGATCTAATCAAATCGTAAATTATAATTCATAAATATTTTTATGCTGATACAACGCAGAAAATTTTTACAGCTTGGTTCGTTAGCCACTACTTCTTTACTTGTGCCAAAATTTTTAAAGGCATTTGAAAAGAAGGGGTTTGCTTTTGTTCCGCCCGGTAATAAAGTTGTTGTTGTTTTGCAATTAAGCGGTGGCAATGATGGATTGAATACTGTAATACCTGTGCACAATGATATATATTTAAAAACCCGCCCGCAGCTTGGCATACAAAAAGAAAAATCATTGGTGCTGACTGATGAAACAGGCCTGCACCCTGCATTACAGGGTTTTAAAGAATTGTATGATGACGGGAGTTTGGGCATTTTAAACAGCGTGGGTTATCCAAATCCTGACCGCAGCCATTTCCGCAGCATGGATATCTGGCAAACAGCAACCGACAGCTCCGAAATTTTACAAACAGGATGGATAGGCCGATATCTTGATGCACAATGCAACGGCTGCGGCCGACCCACACAGGCAATGGAAGCGGATGATATTTTAAGCCTTGCTTTAAAAGGTGCAAATGAAAAAGGTATTGCTGTAAAAGATCCCCAGAGGCTTTATAACACAAGCCATGAAAAATATTTTAATGACCTCGCGCAATCGCACCAGGCAAATAATCATGAGGAGCCGGTTGATTATCTCTACAAAACCATGACGGAAACTCTAAGCAGTGCAGAGTATATTTTTGAGCAAAGCAGGCTTCATCCTTCTTCTGCAAATTATCCTAAAACTGAATTGGGCAACAATTTAAAAACAATTGCTTCACTCGTTTTATCAGATATCAACACGAAAATTTATTATGTAAGCCTGGGAAGTTTTGATACGCATGTAAGCCAGCAGGCCACGCAGCAGAGGCTTTTTAAAGAAATGAATGATGCGGTTGCTGCATTTGTAAAAGACCTTAAAGACAACCACCGTTTTGATGATGTGCTGCTTTTTACCTTTAGTGAATTTGGAAGAAGGGTGGCACAGAATGCAAGCGGGGGCACTGATCACGGCACGGCGAATAATATGTTTTTAATAAGCGGCGGCCTGCGGCAGAAAGGCCTTATTAATTCCATGCCCGACTTAAATGACCTGCAGGATGGTGATTTAAAATACCAGGTTGATTTTAAAAATGTTTATGCAACCGTTTTAAATAAATGGTTGCAGGCAGATGCTTCTTCTATTCTTGGTAAGCAGTATGAGTATTTATCTTTTATTTGATTTTTGTACCGGCAATATATTTTTATATCACCGTCCACTGCACCGGTACCTCTGTGCTGCATTCCACCATTCAGCAAAATAAAAATCATATCATCCCGCAATCATTCATGTGTTCTGCAAATTTTAATTAGTTTTACGCATACAATTTTTTTTGAACCTGCATTACTCAGATGGACAATACATGGAAAAATTTTATTGCAGACCCAATTACATTCAGCCCCCAAAATCATGTGTCAGATGATTTTATAGCATTTAAAAATGGTGATACTTACCCCGTCGTCAATGGCATACCGGTTATTATTAATGAGGCAAACAGCCTGTTTACAATAAAAGATATACTTGCATATACGCCGCAAACACAGGACAGGGGCTATTCAAATGAAAAATCTTTTAAAAATTATTTCAGGAGGCGCATGCTGCCCAAATTAACTTCTGATAAAGGTTATGCGGAAAGGTTTGCCAGTCTTGCAGCATTGAAACCAGGCGGAAAAATATTAGTACTGGGTGCGGGTGAAAGAACAGCCGAGTATAAAAATTTTTTCTGCAACCATGAAGTTTGCTGTTCAGATGTTCACCTTCAATACGGCCCCGATATTGTTTTTGATGCCCACAATATACCTTTTCAAAAAGAATATTTTGATGGCGTGGTAGCATGCCAGGTTTTGGAGCATACTATTAAACCCTGGGAAGCTGCAAAAGAAATGCAGCGCGTATGCAGGCCGGGTGCATTCATCCATATAGAAGTGCCTTTTGCATTTCCTTATCACAGCCCGCCGTATGATTTTTTTCGTTTTACATTTACCGGGTTACGTTCATTGTTCAACAGTTGCAAATTAATTTTCTATAGTGCGCCTGAAGGTAATTTTTCAGCGGCAGCGGTCGCCGGTTCACAGGCAACAGTGCTGATGTTCAGGGCAGGGGCATTAAGGCAGGCGGGGTTATTTATCTCAAGGATATTATTTTTCTGGATGAAGTATCTTGACAGTTTTAAAAGCAAAACTAAATTTGAAAGCTTTATAAACCCCAAGGGCATTTGTATGACCTTTATAAAAGATAATGAGCAGCGTGGTTTACAGGCAATGCTGGGTGAATATTACGAATTGATAAAGAAGCGGTAATACATCTGAAGGTACGGCCCTTTACATAATTTATGCAGTATCCAAAATATTCCGTAGTCCAGGTAATAGACCAGTTGAACATTGGCGGCACAGAACGTGTACTGGTTACCCTGTCAAATCTTTTGTATGAACACGGGCATAATGTATCTGTAATTACAACTGTGGCAACCGGCCCGCTGGCTTCGCAATTAAATAAAAATATCTCTGTTATTAATCTTCACAGAAAATGGAAATGGAGCCCCGTTACCATGTACCGTTTAATACAGGCGATAAAAGGGTTTGATATAATACATGTTCATTCATCTTATAACCTCAGGTATGTTTATCTCGCTGCAAAATTATTCGGTTTGCGCAGGCAGGTTTTTTTTCATGAGCACTATGGGGATATTCACATAAACCCTTCAGTGGCATGGCACCAGAAATTTATTTACCCACGGGTTATTTTTATTTGCGTATCAAAACAGTTGGCCCTTTGGGCAGAGCAGCAATTGATGATGCCCTCCGGTAAAATTTTTATTTTACCGAATACAGTAATAAAAAGCCTTTCATTGCCACGCTTAAAAAGAGCAGGTGTTCAAAAAAATATTTTACTTGTTTCCAACTTCAGACCCACAAAAAATATTGGGTTTGCAATTGAGTTGTTTGAACAGTTGATAAAAGAACAAACTGAAAATTTCAGGCTGGATATTATAGGGCAGGCGGCGGATAAAACATATCATGAGCATATTATTGAAATGATAAATGCAAAAGGGCTCAGTAATTATATTTCCATTATCAGCAACTGCAATGAGATTCAGCCATTATTAGCCGGGTATGACCTCGCATTGCATGCTGCCAAATCAGAATCGGGCCCGCTTGTGCTGATTGAATACCTGGCGCAGTCATTGCCGTTTCTTAGTTATGAAACGGGAGAGGTTGCGGCGCAAATAAAAAATGACCTGCCTGAATTTGTTATTTCAACATTCAACATAGATGAATGGATACGCGCTATTCATCATTTGCTGAATGCAGATACACAGGTATTGCAAAGCAGGATGGCCGCAGTATTTGAAAAATATTTTTCAGAAGAAAGTTATTATGAAAAATGCATCGCCATTTACAAAGCAGGCTTGCGCCGGGATAGCTGAATAAAAATATGAACGCTGCAGTGTGCGACGCAACAGAAGCATCACACTTATGCTGAAGCCGGGCCAAAAAAATTATGATACCTGTCCCTGGTCATCAACAACGGCGGTAGTTTCAACGGTTGTCGGGCTTGCTGCTGTTTCTCTTTTGGGAAAAAATCTTTTCTGCCAGATGAGCAATGCAATTACGCCGGTTGAAATAGATGCATCGGCAAGATTAAATACCGGCCTGAAAAATTCAAAATCTTCGCCGCCCCAAAATGGAAACCAGGAAGGAAAATGCGCATTGGTAATAATGGGGAAATAAAACATGTCCACCACTTTGCCGTGCAAAAAAGTTGTGTATCCGCCGCCGGCAGGAAAAATTGCAGCAACGTTTTGCAGGTATGGCGCGCTTTCATTAAAAATTAAACCATAAAACATGCTGTCAATAAGGTTACCCAAAGCACCCGCATAAATAAGCGCGGCGCAGATAATAAAGCCTTTGTGATATTTTTTGCGGATGATGGTGCGCAGGTAAAATGTACCGAATATAACTGCAACCATCCTGAAAAGCGTAAGGATGATTTTTCCAAAATCGCCGCCAAACTGCCAGCCCCAGGCCATGCCTTCATTCTCTACAAAATGCAGGCGGAACCAATCGCCCGCTACATTATGCTCTTCACCAATAAAATAATGTGTTTTAATATAAATCTTTATTGCCTGGTCGGCAAGGATGATCAGTCCAATGATTAATGCAACATGTTTTGCCTTCACTTTAAAAAAATTTTCTGGCGCAAATATATAAGAATGTTTGCGTTTGGCGGTCGGTAATGGGCGGTTAATAAAATGTTTTGCAAAAAATTGGGTTTGTCTCAGAGCCTGTTTACAAATGATTCTGCAAAATGCTTATTGCATTAAAAAGTTCGCAGTAAGGTAACAGCCACCGGCATAATAGCCGCAATTGCTCCTGCAGCTACCGCAAGTGCAAGGCTGATTTTTGTTTTGAAAGCGCCTGAGTGGAAAGTTAGTGTCTGTAACTTTAAAAGAAAGGTATCCGGATTACAGATGGAGTATGGCTAACACGTTATTGCTATAGGGTTACTATGAAGTTATTTGGGATGTACTATAAGATTATTATGAAGCAACGTCCCTGTAAGGTCTCTGTAATGTCCCTATAAGGTCTCTATAAGGTCTCTAAGTGATTGGATGAAAATGAACTGACATGGGTATATTTTGAGAAATACCCATTGGTTACAAATGTACTGCATCAAGTTAATAATAATTTCTGTAAAGGCAAAGGAATTGCATTCTTTATTTTTATTGTTTTTTTGACCTGACGGGATAGGGTTTCTTTGAAGAAATCTATTTTCAGACAGTTTTCTTAGAAGTAAAATATTTGCCACCCTGCATGCGGAACAGAGGAATTTGTATTTCATACATCAGCTATAAATTCCCTAAGTTTAGAGTAATAAAATTTGAACTTTATGGATAATAATCTTATACTTCTTCAATAAGAATAAGGTATTCCTATAACTTTATATAATTATAATTCCGAAGAAATGGCAACTGAAATATATTTCGACAATTATAAAATTTGAACAGTAATACCAATTAGCGCTAATAATTTTACAGGAAATGTTACATTCGAAAAATTAACTACCCGGAGACACCGCCAATAAGATAAGGCAAAAGATGGTTTATAAGTTTCATTCATAACTTCAATTGTTGGGCAATTTAATAATTTTAATGACTAGCTGCCATGCTTCTAAAGTACAAGTGAGTGACACAAGGGACGATGCCATAAAAGCCAAATGCTGATAATATAATTTTTTCAAAAGCTATTCCTCCACATACACCCTTTTTACGCGCTGGCTGATGCCTGTAAGTATTTCATAAGCAATAGTGCCGCACCAGGCTGCGAACTGCTGTACGGTTATATTTTTCCCGAAAATCTCCACTTCATCATCTTCTTTTATACTTTGTATATCCGTAACATCAACCATCACCATGTCCATGCACACATTGCCAATTACCGGCGCCATCATACCTTTTATAAAAACGCTGCCTACGCCATTTCCAAGCCTGCGGCTGAAACCATCTGCATAACCTATACGGATTGTTGCAATCACTGAATCACGTATTACTTTGCCATGGCGGTTATAGCCAATAGTATCACCGGCTTTTACTTTGCGCAATTGTGCAATGGTGGTTTTTAAACTGGCTACTGTTTGCAAAGAGAGCTGGTTTTCATTTGCACTGTCCACGCCATACAGCCCAATGCCGAGGCGTACCATATCAAACTGTATATTTTTATGCCTGAAAATAGCGGCGGAATTCGCAATATGTTTTATAAAATAATAACCGAGTGCCTGCTGCAGAATATTACAGCAATTTATAAATGTGATGGCCTGCTGATTTGTAAAAGCATCTTCATTTTCATCTTCACTGGATGCGAGGTGGCTGAATACGGATTTTATCACAAGCCTTGTATTGCCATGCAGCAAAGGGATTAAGGCCTGCATATCCTGCTCTTCAAAACCGAGACGGTGCATGCCGGTATCCAATTTTATATGCACAGGATATTGCTGCATGCCCTGCTTTCGAAGAAATGAGTCAAAGGATTTAAAAACAGTAAACGAAAATAATTCAGGTTCCAGGTTGTGCTGCACAATTGTTTCAAATGCCGCATCATCCACATTCATTACAAGCACAGGCAAAGTGATGCCGGCTTTGCGCAGCTCCACTCCTTCATCAGCATAAGCGACAGCCAGGTAATCCACTTTATGAAATTGCAAAACGCTGGCCACTTCAGCGCTGCCGCTACCATAACCATAAGCTTTTACCATCGCCATCAGCTTTACCCCGGGATGCAATTTTTGCTGGTATTGCTTAAGGTTATGCACAAGTGATGTAAGGTTTATTTCCATCAAAGTCTGGTGCACTTTTTTTTCAAGCAAAGAAACAACCTGCTCAAAACCGAATAGCCGTGCACCTTTCAGCAGTATGGCTTCATTTTTAAAATGGTTTGTATTAAAATGCCGGATAAAAAATTCTGTACTGCTGTAATGTTCTGTTACGGCAATTTTATTTTTCAGCAACGGCTGATAATTGCCCCACTGATTCCCGATTGTAATTACTCTTTGTATATTTTTTGCAGCAAGCATTTCACTCACATCTGCATATACAGCAGGCTGGTGGCCTGCGGGCAAATCTGAAATGATTACGGTTTTCTGAATATGCTGCTGCTGCTGCAATAAAAAATCGAGCGCAATGGAAAAGGAAGTGATATCAAAGCTGTAGCTATCGTTGATAACAGAACAGTTGTTGATTGCATGAATAAGCTGCAAACGCATATCCACCGGCTGCAGATATTTCATCCGCTGCTGAATTATTTCAACAGGAATATCCATATACATTAAAACACAAAAACAGGTAATGGCATTTTTAATGGATGCATCATCAGTAAATGGTATCGAAAAAAATATTTCCGCAGATTTATACCTGACATGAATATCCGTTTGCTCATTTTCTTTTTTAGCTGAAACAATTTTTACACCGGCATCTTCTTTATTTCCCCAACTTATTTTTTTATACGGATGATCTGCAGGAAGGGAATGAGAAATAATTTCATCATCTGCATTGCAAAACAAAACCCGTGCATGAGCAAACAATTTTATTTTTTCTCCGGTTTTCTGTAAGCTGTTTTCGAAACCTTCATCATGCGCAGAACCAATATTGGTAAGTATTCCAAGTGTTGGGCGGATAATTTTTTCAAGCGCTTCCATTTCACCCGGTTCAGAAATTCCTGCTTCAAAAATGGCAAGATTATTTTCTTCACTCATTTGCCAAATGCTCAGCGGCACACCAATCTGCGAATTATAACTCCTCGGGCTGCGCACAATATTATAACCAGGGGAAAGCAATTGATACAGCCATTCTTTCACTATTGTTTTTCCATTACTTCCTGTGATTCCAATTACAGGGTAATTAAACAGGCTCCGGTGATAAGCTGCTAAATGCTGCAGCGCCATCAATGTATCATCCACAAAAATGAAATTAGCACCGGCAAATTCTGCAGTATTAAAATCTTTATTCACCACAAAATTCCTCACCCCTCTTTCATATACTTCTTTTATAAAACGGTGACCGTCTTTTCTTTTTATGTGCAGAGCGAAGAACAGTGAGGCTGCGGGAAAAGCGATGCGCCTGCTGTCGGTGATTAAATATTTAATTTCCGTTTCACCTGTTTGAACAAACGGATCCGCGTTTAGAATTGCAGCGATATTTTCAACAGAGTATTGCAAATAAAAATATTTAAGTTATTCAGCGTGTTCATCTTCACCGCCATTTTCTGCCGCCATTTTTTTCTGTATAAAGATGGAATAAAAAACGGAGCCTGAAATGCAAACAAGTATTACACCAAGTGAAATAAATGTTTGCGTATTGGTGTCAATCCATTCACTTAACCAATGTTCGCCCAGCATTTTTATACCAATAAACACCAGCACTATGGCTATGCCCTGCGGCAGGTAATCGAATTTTGAAACGGCGCTGCGCAATAAAAAAAACAGTGAGCGCAAGCCAAGCACTGCAAAAATATTTGATGTGTAAATTACCAGTCTGTCCCTTGAAATGCCCATCACAGCAGGGATTGAGTCAAGAGCAAAAACCAAATCAATGCCGGCGAGTAATATTATCACTACAAATAAAGTAGTGTAAAGCCTTTTGCCGTTCTCTTTTAGTGTATAGTTTCCATTACCGTCATGCGAAGCCAGCGGCAGCATTTTTTTCAGGAATGCATATATTTTACTTTCCTGCGGGTTAAATTCTTCCTCCTCATCCGCAGTAAACATTTTGTACCCTGTATAAACAAGAAAAACTCCGAAAATATATAATATCCAGGTGAACCTGTACACAAGTGCAACACCCGCAGTAATAAAAATTACGCGGAAAACGATAGCCATTAAAATACCAATCAGCAGTACCCGCGGGTAATATTTTTCTTTTACACTGAACGCATTAAAGATAAGTATGAACACAAAAATATTATCAATGCTCAGGCTCCATTCCATTAAATAAGCGCTTATATATTGCAGGGCGGGCTGCTGCCCTTTTTCCAGCCACATAAAAACAAAAAAGCCGAGTGCAAGCGCCACCCAGAAAAATGTTTGCATCAATGCCTGCTTTATAGTGATGGATTTATTTTTTTTGCTCAGCAGCCCCAGATCAAAAACAAGCGCCAGTGCAAGCACGAGGCCAAAAACAAGATAGGTGATTCCGGTAGAGTCCATTCCTGCAAAAATAGTGCATGGAAGGAGAAGTATTTTTTTGAAGCGGGGATTTGTTCTTTTAGGATCGCTGCGCGTAATTTTATTTGATGCAAAAACCAGCTTCGGCTTTTTCATTTAAAAAAGTCAGAAAGCATTATATTTATTCCTGTTATTGCCCTGCAATTTTTACCTTATTGTATTTTTAATTCTCCATGGCAGAAGAACGAAACATAACCAAAGGGCCATCGAAGGAAACAGGACTTCAGGCAGGGATTGGGATAAGGTTACCATAAAGTTGCACAGGCTGAAGTATCAACTATTAAATGCACTTGGCTGTTAAATACCTATTGACTACATTTATTTATTATCCATAATTAAATTAAACCCTCATGAACTTCTTCACACGCCTGTCAAACGGATGGAAAATTTCCATGGACAGTTTCAAAGTATTAAAAGCAAATAAGCAACTGATACTTTTCCGGTCATATCAGGGTGCGCATTGCTGGTGGTAATGGCATCTTTTGTTTTTGGGATAGTAATAGCAAAAGATTCATTTTTTGCAAACTTTGGCCACGGCAA
Organism: Chitinophagales bacterium; assembly: GCA_038207175.1. Lineage (GTDB taxonomy): Bacteria > Bacteroidota > Bacteroidia > Chitinophagales > Chitinophagaceae > JBBRAD01. The sequence goes on along the minus strand of JBBRAD010000022.1, from coordinate 3,329 downwards.
TAAAGTTGCTTATTATACCATGCTGTTCTTCTTTTATCTGGTGAATTATTTTATCATCGTATTTTTCAATATGGCGCTTATACATTGCACCCGTGCCTATTTCAGGGGGGAAGAGGTGAACCTCCGCCAGGGTCTTGAATTCAGTTTCAGCCGCATTGGCGTAATATTTCTATGGGCAATTTTTGCTGCGACCGTCGGCACTATTTTAAAAGCGATACAGGAAAATTCCGGATGGCTTGGCAAAATAATTACAGGCATCATCGGCATTGTATGGAACGTTGCCACCTTCTTTGTGGTGCCGGTGATCGCTTATGAAAACCTTGGCCCCATTGATGCATTCACGCGCTCCACAAATATCATGAAACAAAAATGGGGAGAAAGCCTTGCAGGGAATTTCAGTTTTGGGCTTGTACAATTCATCGGCATTATTATTATTTCAGTCCCCTTATTTTTTCTTGGTTCATTAGCAAACCCCATGCTTGGTATAGCGCTGGCTGTGCTAACCGCATTTATCATTATTGCAACCGTAAGCGCTGCCCAAACCGTTTTTACCGCCGCAGTTTACTTTCATATAAACGGAGAAGAATCTCAGCAGTTCAACCATGAATTAATGGATCATCTTTTTGTAAGCAAGTAATTTTATTCATAAAAAAATAAAAGCCGGGTACATTTTTGCACCCGGTTTTTGTATTACAACCAGGCTTTGGTTGCGTCGCACACTTGTACTGTTGGAATATATGGCGGCAAATAATGATCTTGGTTAACGCCGCACAAGTATAGCTAACACAAAGCCATGCAACCAAACTTGCACCAGCATTACGTTTTATATACTTGTGCTATCAGGGGGAGATAATACGACTAAAATGTTCGTGGAAGAAAATCGAAGGTAGGAGTAGTTTGAGAATTTTATCAATCGCTATGAATGCCGCAATGTCTTTTCCACACACAAAGCTTAACAAAGAGACATTCCGGAGAAGTAAGGGAGTGACACAACAGGTGATGATAGTAGCAATAAGTTTAGTACAATATCAAATCCTGATCCGCATAAAAAAATAATGAACAATAAAATGCTGATTGCTTTTTTTGCAGTCAGCATTTTTTAATTATTGGGTTTCTCAAAAAATTAAAATGATCTTATTGCACGCACAAATCCAATTACGTTTTTTTGACTGCCAAACTGAGCGCCACTATAGAAGTAGATGCCCCATGCAAACAGGCTGCTGTCGTGTATTTCACTTGATGTGTAATAGAAACCAAAAGAAAAAGTACCTACCAAATTTTGCTGAAGAAATAATTGAAACAACTCATCTCTTGATGGCAAATACCAGTCGGTAAAACCGCTTCTTTTAGATTTCCAGCATTCGAGTGCAGCATATTTTCCGGGTGTACCCTGCAGCGATACAATCTGCTTTGTGTTAGAGTTTCCTGAACCAATATTTGTTGCTGTTACTCCCGTAATTGTGTATGTACCATTGTACCATTGCGCCGCCGGTAAGTCAACGGTATCGGCGATTAAACCATGAAGCCCTGATTTGGTTAAGTAGAATATTACTCCACCGCCAAAACGTTCTCCTATAAAATGTGCAGATGTTTGCATTGCAGCATTGTCCTGTGTTTGCGTAGTTGCAGCCTGTGGTTTTATTAAAGATTCTTTGTTGCAGGCAATGGCTATGAGTATCAGTGCAGCCAGTGCTGAAATAGTTGTAGTTTTCATTGTTTTGATATTGGTTTAAAAAGATTTTACAAAAAAGAATTATACAGTTTTATTTATTTGGCGACATAAAGTTTCTCAAATACAAAATATTAAGCGCTGTTAAATTCACTGAGCAGGTACTATCCTTTGTTGATTGGGAAAAACCGATACCTGATTGTTTCATGAATTTTTAGAATCCACTCTTTTGTGTTCCGGGCGGAGGTATATCAATTGGGCTTTTGTTGCGTCGCACACTTGTACGGTTGGAATGTGTGGCAGCAAATAATAGTCTTGGTAAGCGAGGCACAAGTATAGCTAACACACGAGCCATGCTACCAAACTTGCGCCAGCATTGGGTTTTATATACTTGCGCTATCGGAGGAGCATGCTACCAAACTTGCGCCAGCATTGGGCAATCCTGTTGTCTACTTTTTTGTCTTGACATAAAAAAGTAACAAAAAAAGTCAAGAAAGAAACGATATACAGCCCGTTTCTTTCTTTCGCCTTGATTAAGCTTTTGTACTGCTGTGAATTCAGCAATTGTGCATTCATGAGCAAGGTGCACATATATTAACCATGCGGCTACTGTTTATTATTCTAAAAAATAATTTTGATTATGCCTCTTACTAAAAAACATACAACCGCAAAAAAAGTAAAAGCAACCAAAACCGTTGTTGTTACTAAAACGAAAGAACCAGCCTTAAAATCACTGTTTCCAAAAAAGCTGGAAAAAGTAAACAACCTGCTTTCCAAATCTTCTTTGCTTAATTCTTAATTCAAGATTTTAATTTTGGTTTACTAAGGCACAAGTATAGCTAACACACAAAGCAATGCAAACTTGCGCCAGCATTGGGGAGCCGGTTTCAAAATCATTGTTTCCTAAAAAGTTGGAAAAAGTGAACAACCTTCTTTCCAAATCTTCTTTGCTTAATTCTTGATTTCATGATTTAGCTTTGTATGGTAAGGCACAAGTATAGCCAATACACAAAGCCATGCTACCAAACTTACTCCAGCATTAGTGGCATACATGCTGCCATCTCTTATACAACATTGAAAAGAACTATCTTGTCTTTTCATTCGTGACACACCATTGCGAAGAGAAAAAAAATGCTTGCGTTTTACTCTTAAAACATTAAATTCATACCTGCATTATTCATCAAAACTTTTTACCATGAAAACAAAATACATATTACAGACGCTGTTTTTATTTTCATCAATGATTATTTTATTGTTGCTAAAAACAAATGCACAAACAAATACTTTCCCAACAACAGGCAATGCAGGCATAGGTACAACCACACCACTTGCATCTGCTGCACTGGAAATGAAATCAACATCTGAAGGTTTATTAATACCGCGAATGACAAAAGTGCAACGCGATGCTGTATTGGTTTCTACCGCTGCAAAAGGGTTGCTTATTTATCAAACAGACAACACACCGGGTTTTTATTATTATAGCGGCACCGCCTGGACTGCTGTTTCTTCAAAAGGTGCCAATACTTCTTTATCGAATTTAAAAACAACAGCCATTGATTCAAGCCTGTATCCTGCTACCACTAATAGCATCAGCCTTGGAAGCAATACGCTCAGGTGGAAAGATGTAAATCTGTATAACCTGAAATTTTCAAATGGCACA
>JBBRAD010000021.1:0-84216 GCA_038207175.1 Chitinophagales bacterium | reverse complement strand
ATAAATCCAATGCGGGAGACATGATAATTTTTTAATGAGCATAATACAATTACCCCAGCGGCGTTACCTCTTTGTAAAAAACAAAAATCAATCTTGCGATAAATCTAATGCAAGAGACATGATAATTTTTTAATGCGCATAGTACAATTACGCCGGCGGCGTAACCTCTTTGTAAAAAACAAAAATCAATCTTGCGACAAATCCAATGCAAGAGACATGATAATTTTTTAATGCGCATAGTACAATTACGCCGGCGGCGTAACCTCTTTGTAAAAAACAAAAATCAATCTTGCGATAAATCTAATGCAAGAGACATGATAATTTTTTAATGCGCATAGTACAATTACGCCAGCGGCGTTACCTCTTTGTAAAAAACAAAAATCAATCTTGCGATAAATCTAATGCAAGAGACATGATAATTTTTTAATGAGCATAGTATAATTACGCCAGCGGCGTAACCTCTTTGTAAAAAACAAAAATCAATCTTGCGATAAATCTAATGCAAGAGACATGATAATTTTTTAATGAGCATAGTATAATTACGCCAGCGGCGTAACCTCTTTGTAGAAAACAAAATAAAAATAAAATTTGCCCCGGAGGGGCAACCTGTTTAACCTTGCAATCAATTTTTCTGTTGCAGGTCTCCCTTGCCTTGGTTCGTGTCCGTAAAATAAAAATAGATGCCCCGGTGCGTGTCTCCACGTCCCGGAACATAACATATTAGAGGTTCGTGAAAACACGAACGTTGGCAACCACAGCGCACTTCGAAATAAAGATAAATGCCAGTCTGCGACTAAATTCAACAAACGAGTTTTTACTGTTTAGTGCAAATATGTATTGGCTGTTCCTGCTCAATATACAATCCAACCGTACAAGTGAGTGACACAGCAGGCGATGCCATGAAATACTACAGCTCAGTACAAAAAAATCCTCCTACCAAATCTTTATCCGCGACGAATCGGGTAAATACATTTTATCTCCGGGTTGTACATGGAATGCATCGTAAAAGTGTGTGGAGTTCATAAGCGGTCCATTTACGCGCCACATGGGTGGTGAGTGCGGGTTATTGTTGATCCATAAACGGAGGAACTCATCTTTCATTTTTACACGCCAGATGCGTGCAACGGATAGAAAGAACCGCTGGTCGGGGGTAAAGCCGCCGATGGTGGCAGTATCCTGCCCTTCTTTGGTCATTTTAAAAGCATCGTAGGCAATGGCAACCCCGCCAACATCTGCGGTGTTTTCGCCAACAGTCATGGCGCCTTTTATATGCAGCGTATTGAGCACGGTGAATGAACTGTAGAGATCAATTACCTGTTGTGTTTTTGCTTTGAACTTTGTGTAGTCATCTTTCGTCCACCAGTTTGCTACGTTACCGTTCTTATCAAACTGTGCACCCTGGTCATCGAATGCATGTGTCATTTCATGCCCTATCACCATACCAATACCACCATAATTAAGCGCATCGTCTGCAGCCTCATCGAAATAAGGTGTTTGTAAAATACCCGCCGGGAAAACGACCTCGTTTGCGAAAGGATTATAATAAGCGGTAACTGTTGGTGGCGTAGTAAACCATTCTGCTTTATCAACAGGCTTATTCAATTTTGCCAGTTGATATTGATACCTGTTGGCATTAGCTGATACGGTGTTCTCAAAATATGTAGCGCGTGCAACAGTTACTTTGCTGTAGTCTTTCCATTTATCAGGATAACCAATTTTCTTTGCAATGGCGTAGAGTTTTTCTTTGGCTTTTTGTTTGGTGCTGTCGCTCATCCAGTCGAGCTTATTTATTCTTGCTTCAAATGCTTTCTGTAAATTATTTACGAGTTCAAGCATGCGCTTCTTCGCATCTTCTGTAAAATATTGTTTTACATACAACTGACCAAGTGCTTCACCGAGTGATTGGTCAACTGCACTTGCCATTATCTCGCCCCGTGATTTTTGTACCACCTGCCCCGACACTACTTTGTTGAATTCAAATGAAGCATCAACAAAAAGTTTGCTGAGCACATCGGTATAGTTATTTAAAGAATAAGCTTTCAAATAAACTTTCCAGTCGCTGATGGCAACAGATTTCAACAATGTATTGAGTTTGTCGTAGTAAGCAGGTTGCGATACATCAATAGAATCTGTTTTAGCGCCAAGGTTATCTAAGAAAGTTGTCCAACCAATATTGGGTTGCTTTTTTGCAAGGTCTGCAACTGGCATTTTATTGTAGTTAGCATTTACATCGCGCAGTTCAATATTTGTTCTGTGTGAAGCAGCCAGTTGTTTATCTATGTTGTAAACGAGATCAGCATCTTTCATTGCAGATGCAGCATCGCTGCCTGTGAGTTGAAACAATGTAGCAAGATATTTTTTATATGCTTCCTGTATGGCAATGCTTTGCGGATCTGTACTGAAATAATAATCTCTTTCAGGCAAACCAATACCTGTTTGGGAAACATGCGCAATATTCATGCTGCTGTTTTTATTATCAGGACCTACACCAAAAGCTATAATAGAAGTATTGTTAACTTTTGCTTCATCTGCTACAAACTTCATTAAGGAAGGAACATCGCTGATAGCATCAATATTTGCAAGGGTTGGTTTAAGCGGATCATAACCACGCTTGTTGATGGTGGTAGTATCCATACCCGAAGCATAAAAATCACCAACTTTTTGTTCAATGCTTCCTGCCGTGTTGCCCGCTTTTGAAACGCTGTCTAATATATTTTGTAAACGCATCCGCTGCGGGTAATTCATAAACATATAGGTGCCTACACCTGATTGCGAAGATGGTATTTGCGCACTGTCATACCACTTGCCATTAACATAGATAAAGAAATTATCACCGGGTTTTTGTGATGAATCTATTCCTTGTATGTCGGTGAATTTTTGTTCTGTTGCGTTGTTACTGCATGCTCCAAAGAACAGAACCGCTGCAAAAAGAAAGGACAATTTTTTCATACATGAACTTTTTCTGAAGAAATGAATAAGTAGTTAAAGATAATCATCGGCTGCCGATAAGCAGCACTGTTCAAAAAAGTTCTTGTTTAAGAATGTAATTATTAGTGTAGAAGAAAAATGATTATGTACCAGGCGATAGAATAAGCATTAAACTTTTCTTGCGTCGCACTCTTGTACTGCAACAATACTATTGAATAAAAAAGGCGGTGCGATAATTTTATCTGACCAGTCTTTTTTGCATTTTATCTGTTGCATAAACAACAAAACGTACCCTGCATTGCTTCGCAGCGGGATGCTGTATTTGTTGTTGAATAAAGATGTAAAGCACAAGTGAGTGACACAATAAAAGTTTAATAGTAGCACAGAAGCTGACTACAAAATATACTCTAATCTAAATACTATCCTTTGCTATAACACTCCAGTCGTTATTGCCATATCCTTTGGCTATCCATTGATCCATTGCGGCTGCGATAGCAGGTGTAGTGATTAAGTTTGCCTGCGCTTCGTTTGCTGCACTGATCATCAATCCCGCATCTTTGCGCGCCATATTTAATTCCCAGGAAGGCTCTGTAAATTTACCTTCCCCGATCTTCTTTATCCGCCCAGGAACTATTGCACCGGGGTTCCAGTTACTAAAAAGATCAAGTACTTCGTGCCAGTCAATTCCATGAACTTTGGCAAGCGCAAGCGCATCTGCAAGCCCGGCAGTGAGACTAAGCAAAAACAAATTGCCAGTAAGTTTAATGCCTGCCGCTTTACCTGCTTCGGGGCCAAAGTTGAGGAACTTTCCGGTCATTTTCGCGAGCTGAGGTTGCAGTTGCTCAATTAAAGATTGATCGCCTGAAGCCAGCATAAAACCGGTGCTTTCCAGAGCATTTTGCGGACCCATAAAAACAGGCGCATGCAGGTAAGCAAATCCTTTACTTTTCCAGTCGGTGGTTCTTTCGATGGCTCCTTTAGCGGAAGTGGTAGTATGATCTATGATGATAGCGCCGGCTTTAAATCCTTTACTTGCATTTTGCAATACTTCATCTACGGTTGCATCATCTTTAAGGGTAACATGAATAATGTCTGCACCCTGTACCGCTTCGCTTGCATGCTCAAATGCTTTGGCACCAAATGCTTCCAATGCTGTTGCTTTGGATGCTGTGCGGTTCCAAACCTGAACAGTTTCGCCTTTTTGCAGCATTGCCTTAACGAAGTTTGAGCCGAGCAGGCCCATGCCTAAAAATGCTTTCATGATTGTTGTATTTTTTATAAAGTTAAGCCCGCAATATTTATTTTCTGCTGCATACAAAAAGAATCCTGTATTTGCTGCGCAGCGGTACAACCGTACAAGTGAGCAATTTACGTGTTGAACCAGCAAATTGGAAACAAGGAACGGTGATAGCGGCACTTCGGCCTGCAAGAATAATTTTTGCAAATATGCCCAAAGCCGTTATGTATGCTGTTACCTCTTAATAATTGTATATCTTAGCTGATATGCTTATTATAAGAACGCATGAAGAATTTGAAACACACCTGGGTAAAGAACTGGGTGTTTCTTCCTGGCATAAGATAACGCAGGAACAGATCAATAACTTTGCCGATGCCACATTGGATCATCAATGGATACATATTGATCCTGAAAGGGCTAAAAGAGAAAGCCCTTTTAAAGCAACGATTGCACATGGGTATCTTACACTTTCGCTTGTTCCTTATTTCTGGAAACAGGTGGTAGATGTTCAAAACCTTAAGATGGAGGTTAATTATGGACTTGAGCAACTGAAATTCGGACAGGCAGTTGTTGTTGACAGTGAAGTGCGGTGCAGGGTTTCGCTGAAATCCATTATTAATTTAAGAGGTATTACCAAAGCAACCCTGTTCATTCAATTGGAAATAAAGGATCAGCAAAAACATGCCTTTGCTGGCGATGTTTTATTTCTTTATCATTTTATTTAAAAAATCCTTCTCTTTATTACTGCAGCTTCTCTCTAAAAAAATCAATGGTGCGTTGCCAGGCAAGTTCTGCGGCAGCTTTGTCGTAACGCGGTGTGGTATCATTATGAAAGCCATGGTTTACATTTGGATAAATGTAAGCAGTGTATGTTTTGTTGTTGGCTTTTAACGCCGCTTCATAAGCGGGCCAGCCCTGGTTAACATTAGTATCAAGCCCTGCATAATGCAGGAGCAGCGGCGCATTTATTTCAGGCACATCTTCGCTGGCGGGTTGCGCTCCATAGAATGGTACAGATGCTGCAAGACCAGGGATGCGTACTGCCATCATATTAGCGATCCATCCGCCAAAACAAAAACCCACCACACCTGCTTTGCCATTACAGTCCTTGTGGTTTTTGAGATAGTCATAAGCAGCTATAAAATCTTCCAGCATTTCATTTTTATCGCGTTTGCTTTGCATTTCGCGGCCCTTGTCATCGTCACCCGGGTAGCCGCCCAATGGCGTTAAAGCATCGGGGGCAATGGCAATAAAACTTGCAAGGGCAGTCCTTCTGCAAACATCTTCGATGTATGGATTGAGCCCACGGTTTTCATGCACCACCACAACACCTCCCCTTTTCTGCTGCGCATCTGCGGGCATGGCCAGCAAGGCTTTGATGTTTCCGCCACCTTTTGGAGAATCGTAATTGACGTATTCCGATTTTATGCCGGGATCATCTGCTCTGATCTGAACTGCGCCTTTGTAATCGGGCATGAGAAAACTCATAAGAGATGTTACAGTAAGACCGCCTACCGCATAGACAGATAACTTTTGCATAAAGTCGCGCCTGTTTACGCGGTTGTGGGTATAATCATCATAGAGATCAAAGACTCCCTGTTTGATGTCTTCCTTTTTTATGTTGTTCATGTTAACCTGCTTTAGTGGTTATGCTAAATTACTTAATTAATAAAAGAATATTATTGATAAAATTGGCAATTTCTTTCAAAAAATTAATCTCTAATTTCGTTTTATGAAATCACAAATTTTCCGGAGATCAGAAAGAGGTATAAAAGATATTGGCTGGCTGAAAAGCAACTTCAATTTCAGCTTCAGCGATTATTATAATCCGGCTAAAAGCGCATTTGGAACACTGGTCACTTTTAATGATGACTTTGTAGAGGCTGGCAAAGGTTTTGGTATTCATCCCCATGTAAATATGGAGATCATTTCTGTATTGCTGCGGGGAAAGATGAATCATATTGATACATTAGGTTACAAAACAATTATTGAAGAAAGCGGTGTACAAATCATGAGCGCCGGCAGTGGATTGAAACATGAAGAATATAATATTGGGGAAGACGAGGTAAACTTTTTACAGATATGGATTCAGCCAAAGCTGCAGGATATCAGCCCAAGATATCAGCAACGCAGTTTCCCGAAAGAGAAAAGAATAAATCAACTAAAAACAATTGTGTCGGGCGAAGAAGGATTGGAACACTGCTGGATCAATCAAAATGCAAAATTATCGCTTGGTTATTATGACACCGCACAGGAAGTGAATTACACGTTCCATTCTGTAAACAAATGCCTGTTTATTTTTGTTATAGAAGGAAAGATAAGGGTGGATGGAACTGATCTGGATGCCAGGGATGCGATTGGTATTTGGGAAACAGAAAATGTTCCTTTGCACTGTGAAGCGGGCTGTCATTTTCTTATTATTGAAACACCCATCAACCAAAAATAAGAATGGGTTTATACTAACCGTTTCCAGATTCTTTTATGTCCGGCATCGCCCCATCTGAGCGGACGATGCGTTATTAGGTATATATTTTCTCTGCCCAAAGACCGCGGAATAGAAGCTAAAGCCTGCAATTGCAAAACTATCTTCATCTCCGGGTTTGCACTTTTCAACAAGGTCCCCATCTCAATTTTCTACCGAACTTCGCGTCACAAAAAACAATAATGAGCAATATAAAAGTAATTATTACAGGCGCTACAGGCATGGTTGGCGAAGGCGTATTGTTTGAATGTTTGCAAAACCCAACAGTTAGCGAAGTGCTGATCGTTAACCGCAGGCATTATGAAATGCAGCATCCCAAACTAAAGGAGCTGATCGTTCCCGATTTTTTTCAGCTAAACAAATTTGCAGAAAACATAAAAGGTTATGATGCGTGTTTTTTTTGCGCCGGTGTAAGCTCGGTGGGTATGAAGGAAGATAAGTACACACAGCTTACTTATGATACCACGCTGGCTTTTGCTAAAGCGCTTCTTGAAGTAAACAGCAATATGGTTTTTACTTATGTATCAGGCGCACAAACAGACAGCAGCGAAAAAGGCAGGATGATGTGGGCGCGTTTAAAAGGCAAAACAGAAAACGACCTGGCGAAGCTGCCGTTTAAAGCGGAATATAATTTTCGCCCGGGAATTATGCAACCTTTTCCGGATCAGAAAAACTGGAAGGCGATAGTTAAGTTTCTCGTTAAGATGGTTAAAGTCATTTCGCCTAAGAGTGTACTTACCATGCAGGAAGTAGGCAGGGCAATGATCAATGCTGCAACAGTTGGTTATTCTAAAAATGTTTTGGAGATAAGCGATATTAAAGAATCAGCAAAAGCATAAACTTTCTTTCTATTTTTTTATAGTTTTAAACGTGTTATGCTATTAAAAAAATGTGCTGTACTATGTGTTATCTATATGCCTATGATTCTATGTGGTTAATTTTTACCACATGGGCACAGTAGAAACATAAGAGCCATATAGGTTAATAATACTTTTCAAAGCACAACACGTTAGTTTTAATTTAATGTTGTGGAGCTGTATGGTTTTGATAAAAAGCAGTAACGCATAATTTTTTTGCATAAAATAACCTGTTATATTTTTAAAACATAACAGGCTAAAAATTCAGGCGATAAAATCACAGAGGCCTTAGCCATATATTTCTGAAGCTGATGGGCGGGCTCGGGTCGCCATGCGCCTGCAGTTTTATGGGCGATGCGCCATGCATTTTATAAACGCCCTGCCCTATCCATGGAGTGGTGCCTTTTACTTCCGTATTGTTTTGCAGCAATATGCCATTATGTATTACCGTAACGTAAGCCGGTGTTTGCAAACTGCCGTCAGCATTGAACCGTGGCGCTTTCCAGATAATATCATAGGTCTGCCATTCACCGGGTTTTTTGCATGCATTTGCTAAAGGTATGGATTGTTTGTAAACACTTCCTGTCTGGCCGTTTACATAAGTAGTGTTGTTGTAACAGTCGAGTATCTGTATTTCATATCCCACATCGCCCATTCCGGTATTTGCAAGAAACACACCACTGTTGCCGCGCAACTGCCCACTGCCTGTAACATTTGTTGGTATGCGCCACTCAAGATGCAATTGATAATCCATGAATCTTTGTTTGGTGATGATACCACCTGTTTTTTTATCAACCGTCATTATACCATGCGCAATTTTCCATCCTGCGGGTTTGGTGCTGTCTTCTGCATGCCAGGCATCAAGGTTGCTGCCATCAAATAAAATAATGGCATCGGATGGCGCATCCTGTGGTGTGGCGCCGGGCGTAACGATTGGCGGCACGGGTGCATATAATTCTGTTTTTGCCGCTTCGCGTACAAGGCTGTCCTGTCTTGAATTTTGCGCTACCGGATAAAGTGATACAGAAGATGCAGCAAGCAGGAAGAAAAGTTTTTTGTTCATGATAATTGTTTTATTGTTTAGTTGTTTTATTGTTTAGTTGTTTTATTGTTCATCAATGCATTAAAGTAAAAGTGTGCGACGCAACAGCCGATGCCATCTGCACTGCAGCCCGTTACAAAAAAATCATTTACACTTTGGGCATGCTATATCCATTATGATACTGCGCTGCTAAATATTTATTCGCTTCTTCATCAGTAAATTTTTTCGCTGCGGCGTCCCAGTAAATTTTTTTACCCGTGCGGAAGGCGATATTGCCCATATCACAAACGGTGGCCACATGCGCAGCCGGGTGTATGGCGCATTTAAGGTCATCCATATTGCGCGACTGCACCACATCAATAAAATTCTTTGTGTGCAGGGCAAGGCCATCATCAACCCTTAATTGGCGGGGCACGGCTTCCATCCTGTCTTTACCATCCTGTTTTTCAGGAATCACTTCCCATCCGCCGCGGTCAACCACCAGCGTTCCGTTGTTGCCTATAAATGCCACGCCATGGTCGCGGCTGTATGGGCCATCGTTTATTCCTGTTGCATGTTCCCACTGAATATTAAAACCATCAAATTCAAAAACAGTAGTAAGTGTATCAGGGGTTTCTTCCGCATCATCGGGATAAGCAAATTTTCCACCGCTTGCCATAATGCTTTTTGGAAACAAACCTTTTGAACCAAGGATTGCATAGTCCATCATGTGTACACCCCAGTCAGTCATGAGGCCGCCTGCATAATCCCAGTACCAGCGGAAATTAAAATGAAAACGGTTTGGGTTAAAGGGCCGTTTTCTTGCAGGCCCCAGCCACATATCGTAATCAACACCTTCAGGCGGTGCACTGTCCGGCATTACAGGAATTGATTTCATCCAGCCCTGGTAAGCCCATGCTTTTATCAGCCGCACATTACCCAACTTTTCTGAATGCACAAAATCCATTGCATCCGCATAATGTTTTTCACTGCGCTGCCACTGCCCCACCTGCACTACGCGATTATATTTTTTTTGCGCAGCCTTCATCACTTCCACCTCTGCAATTGAGCTGCCGCAGGGCTTTTCGCAATACACATCTTTTCCTGCTTCGCATGCATCCACCATAATTTTGCAGTGCCAGTGATCGGGTGTGCCGATTACAACAGCATCCACGTGTTTATTATCAAGCAACTGCCTGTAGTCGCTGTAAGTATTTTCAACAGTAATGCCGGTTTTTGCAAGTTCTGCCACGCGTTTGTCAAGCACATTTTTATCCACATCACAAAGTGCCACCAATTTTGTTTGCGGGTTTTTTAAAATGTTTGTAATATCTGCCCAGCCCATACCATTGATACCAATAGCAGCCACATGTATCTTATCATTGGCGGCAATATTTTTTTTGAGTGCAAATATTTCTGATGGCAGCATGGATGCAAGCCCTGCGCCCGCTAAGTAAGAGGAAGATGTTTGCAAAAAATTCCTTCGTTTCATGTATTGATATTTTGTGATGAATGATTATAAGGGCGTCCCCTGGCAGGTGTCATTCAGACACTTTGAAAAGCCCGGTTTAAATGTACTTAAGATTTATGAAATGCAAATTTGAATTTTAAATCAAACTGCAAACTCCCTGTATCTTTGCCCGATGCTTAAACAAACTTTAATAAAGGCAACCGAAACCGCTGCCGCCATTTTAAAAGAATATTTTAACCAGCCCTATACCATCAGCAATAAAGAAGGCATCAATAACCTTGTTACGGAAGTGGATCATAAAAGTGATGCAGCCATTATCCGGATCATCAAAGAAAATTTTCCTGACCATAATATACTGAGCGAAGAAGCAGGGGAAATAGTACAGGATTCAAATTACAAATGGATCATTGACCCGATTGACGGTACTGTAAATTATGCAAACGGCATCCCTATTTGTTGCGTAAGCATTGGTATTGAAGTTGATGGAAGAATGGAAATGGGTGCGGTATATAATCCATTTATAAATGAATTTTTCTTTGCACAGCGCGGGTTTGGCGCTACACTGAATGATAATCTCATTCATGTAAGCAATAAGGCTGATGTGCTTACCGGTTGCCTTGCTACCGGCTTCCCTTACACCTATCTTGATATGCCGAATGGCCCTCTCGATGTTTTTGCAAGGCTTATACGGAAAGGGATACCTGTACGCCGCTTAGGCAGCGCAGCCATAGATTTATGCTGGGTCGCCTGCGGAAGGTTTGATGGTTTTTTTGAACATAAGCTGAGTGCATGGGATAGTGCAGCAGGTTTTTTAATTGTAGAGGAAGCGGGAGGCAAAGTAACCGACCTGAAAGGAAACGTGTACAACCCTTACCAGCCGGGGATTGTAGCTACCAATGGCAAAATACATGAGGAGTTGATGGGATGGGTGAATGGGAAATATTTGTAGGATTTACTGTTTAAGATTTAAAACCAGGCGCATGACTAAAGAAGAATTAAAAGAAAGATTAAAGCAATACGCTTTAAGTGTGGCAAGGTTGGTTCTCAAACTTCCCTATAATATTGTGAATAGAAATTTTTCAGACGAATGCAACCGCTCTGCATCTTCATCTGCCGCTAATTACCGCACTGCCTTAAGGGCAAAGTCAAATGCTGATTTCATAAATAAGCTTAAAATTGTGGAAGAAGAACTGGATAAATCCCTGTTCCTTTTAGAAATGATAGCTGAAATGAATGCATTATTTGCAGAAGAAATCAAACCTCTTTCCAAAGAAGGAAATGAACTTCTTGCCATTATAGTTGCAAGTTTAAATACACTAAGGCGTAATAGTTTAAATAAACCGTAAATCCCAAATCGTATTTCGTAAATCTTAAACATGGATAACAGAACAGACATCAGCGCACTTGGAGAATTTGGTTTGATAGATCATCTTACCCGCAATTTTGAAATTCAGAATGCATCCACTATTGTAAGTATTGGTGATGATGCCGCAGTGATAGATCATTTTGGCAAGCAAACAGTAATTACAACAGACTTATTAATTGAAGGCGTTCATTTTGATTTAATGTACACACCATTGAAACATCTGGGTTACAAAACTGTGGTGGTTAACCTTAGCGATGTATATGCAATGAATGCAGCGCCCACGCATATTACCATGAGCATCGGCATCAGCAACCGTTTCAGCCTGGAAGCGCTGGATGAATTTTATGAAGGTGTTTATATTGCCTGTGAAAAATATAATGTTGACCTGGTTGGAGGCGATACTTCTTCTTCACAAAAGGGGTTCCTCATCTCTGTTACTGCCATCGGTGAAGTGGCGCCTGATAAGTTTGTAAAAAGAAGCACCGCACAAAAAGATGACCTGGTCTGCGTTTCAGGCGATCTTGGTGCCGCATTTCTGGGTCTGACTTTATTGGAAAGGGAGAAGAAAATTTTTCTGGAAAACCCAAAAGTGCAGCCCGATCTTGAAAACGAGGATTATATAGTTGGCCGTTTATTAAAACCCGAAGCAAGAAAAGATATTATTGATTTTTTTGCGGAAAATGAAATTATACCTACTGCCATGATGGATGTGAGCGATGGCGTGAGCAGCGAAATACTGCATATCTGCAAACAAAGCAATTTGGGTTGCAGGATTATAGAAGACAAACTGCCCATACACACAGAAAGCAGGGCGGCGGCATTTAAATTTGGGCTGGATCCAACAGTATGCGCACTTAACGGTGGTGAAGATTATGAACTGATCTTTACTTTAAAACAGGAAGATTACGGCAAAATTACTTTGAACGAAAATATAAGCGTGATTGGCTACATGACTGATGCGGAAGAAGGAACAAAATTTCTGAGTAAAGGTGGCAATGAATTTAATATTACCGCACAGGGATGGAATGCATTCGGGGAAAACCAATAATTAAATTTGATTTTTTGGAAAGGCTATGAGGAAGAATATTATTACTGCACCAGGTATAAAAACATTTTGCTTTTTATTTGTAATAACTGCCTTTTCCAGTTGCGCTTCCTCACGGGTTGCTTCTTATAATCCGGCAAAAAAAATCCCTCCTGATAAATTAAAAGAAGATTTTACCCTTCTAAAAAAAATACTTGAAGCCAATCACCCAAGCCTTTACTGGTACACGCCAAAAGACAGTATTGACGGGTATTTCAACGAAGTGTTTAATTCTGTTAATGACTCACTTACTGAAATGCAGTTCAAAAATAAAGTGGCATGGTTTATCAGTAAAATACATTGCGGCCACACATCGGTGCGTTTATCAAATACCGCAGGCAAATATTTTTTTTTACACCCGTCTGCACAGTTTCCGCTGGCCATAAAAGCATGGGGGGACAGCCTTGTGGTTTTGGCAAATGCAAACAGTAACGGCAGTGTTTTAAAAAGAGGAACCAGCATCACTTCCATAAACGGTATAAACAGCCGTGAACTGCTCGATTCCATATTCCAGTTCATCAGCACCGATGCTTATTCAAATAATTTTAAAGACCAGTTGTCCAGTTTCAGTTTTCCCTCTTATTATGCAGGAGCTTTTCCTTTAAAAGACAGTTTCGCGGTCGGCTTTATAGATACAACAGGAATGGAACAAATAACTTTTGCAAAATTATACATACCGGTAAAAGATACTTTGAAGAATAAAAAAAATGCTGCCCCGCCCATAATTCAACAACCAAAAATTACACCCGGGCAAATAAGACAGTCCCGGCTGCGAAACAGGCGCAACCTTATTTTCGACTCAGTCAATAATCTTGCATACATGAGGCTGCCAACTTTTGGAGGTGCAGGGTTACGCCCTTTTTTTGCACAGAGTTTCCAGGCTTTGCAAAACAGCCATACACAAAACCTGGTAATTGACCTGCGTGAAAACGGCGGTGGCAGCTTAGCAGTAAGCACCGCACTTACGAGGTATATTGCGGCGCAACCTTTTCACGTTGCAGATACCGTTGCTGCCGTCACACGCAGTTTTCCTTACGGCAGGTATATACATCCTTCTTTGCTGTACCAGTTGGCCATGCGTTTTACAACGCGGAAATGCAGCGACAATAAATTTCATTTTACCACGCTTGAAAAACATTTATACAGGCCTTACACTGATTTGCATTTCAACGGTAATGTTTACATCATACAGGGCGGGTTTACTTTTTCTGCAGCAACCATGTTTATTTCGCACGTAAAGGGGCAACCAAACGTTACTATAGTGGGTGAAGAAACAGGTGGGGGCAATTATGGTATGAGCGCCGTGTACCTGCCCACCATTGTTTTGCCAAACAGTAAAGTGCGTGTGGTGCTGCCTGTGTACCGCGTGGTGCTTGAGCGCGGCGCAATCAAAGACGGACGTGGCATACAGCCTGATGTGCTGGTAGAACCTTCTTCGGTTGCGATAAAACGCGGCATAGATTTAAAACTGCAGAAAGTTAGGGAACTGATAAAAAATAATAAAGGGCAATAATTTTCCAGCTTTCTTATCACTAACTTTACTGCGCGCAAAACATGAAGTAAATGGTATCAAAAATTTCTGAAGGCGTTGAAATAAGCGTTGAAACCTATTACCAGGCCGATTACAGCAACCCGGCCAACTATGAATTTATGTTTGCTTACCGCATTACCATTGAGAACCATAATAATTTTACAGTAAAACTTTTGCGCCGCCAGTGGTTTATCTTCGACAGTAACGGCCAGAACCGCGAAGTGGAAGGCGAGGGCGTGGTGGGTGTGCAGCCTGTAATTCAGGCGGGGCAACAGTTTCAGTATGTAAGCGGCTGTAATTTGCGCAGTGAAATGGGGCGCATGCACGGCACTTATTCAATGGAAAACCAAAACAGTAAAACTACATTTGATGTAAATATCCCTCCTTTTGAAATGGTAGTCCCGTTTAAGAATAATTAACTGATTTGAAAATGTCTGAATATTTTTATCATTTTCAACTTTCTAAGGTTTATACTTCGCTTCTTCAAAAATTTGTCTCGCAGATGTTTGCAGCAGTTGGGGTAAAGTTCTTTTAGCATCAAGGCCCATCCATTTTTTTACAATCTGCCAGCCTACAAACTGGCCGATAAAACCCGGTGATGCTTCGCCAAGCGCTTCTGTTTTTGGCCCGTTATTCATATAATCTTTTATCTGCTCCGGGTCATTTATATATAATAAATTATTCTGCAGAAAATAATTCCAGATCAGGTCTTCATGTTCAAAACACCCCTCTAATTGTTTTTGTGTATAGCCCGTTTTTAAACTGTCTGCAGTTTCAGGCAGGAAATGATCCAGCAGGTACAGGCGTTTGCCCGCTTCCACCATTTGATAAATTAATGAAAGGTTTGCTGATTTATCAGGATACAAATCATTGATAATATTTTTTATGCAGTCCACAGGAATATATGGCTGTTCAAACCTGCGGGAAATATAATCCGGGTACACTTCATTGATATATGCAGAGTGGTACGCAGAAAAATCTTTACCAAGGTAGAGTTGCAAACCCACCGCAAACCCGCTGCCGGTAAGCACATTAGCATATCCTTCCATCGGCCCGATAAATGTTACAATATGCTGCGGTATTTTGTAATCAGGGAAATAATATTTTACAAACTGCAGGCCACGGGCAATTCCATCGCGCATTTTCTGCACGGAAGAAAACGCTTTTTCCGCGGAATCAAAAACCATTTGATAGTTGGGGTCGCCAATAAATCTTTTAACTGTTTTTATCACAGAGTCCGGTTGCGGCGGGCTTGCAAGTATATTGTACAGATAATCGTTCATGAAACCGCCATATTTTTTCTGGAGTTCATCCAGCGATGCGGGGATATTATTTGTATCCATGCTGAAAAAATCTTTATCAAAGCGCTGCACATCCAATTGCACATTGATGTTTGAAACATCGGGTATATTTTTTTTATTACCGCAGGAATACAGGAAAATAAAAACAATGGATGCAAAAAAAATCCTTTTCATACTGCGAGGATACAAAAAAAATTGGCGATAAAAATTATATCGCCAATTTTAAACAATTATTTGATTATTGCTTACCGCCCCGTTTTTATAAAAGCTATCAAAAATGGCTGATGCTGATGAGTTCTTCCCGTTCCCCCGTATTTGATGTTGTGAGCACCTGGCCCACACCTCGTGTGTAAAACTTATGTTCAACCACACCGGGATCTAACCTTTCGGTTTCCATTGTTTCAACACAATTATCGAACACGCCATAAGCAACTTTTGCAGTACTGTTGACATTAATAATTTTTGCGACATCTTCCGCAACATTTACGTAATATTCCTGGTAATATTTTAAACCTAAATGAGCAAGTATATCACCATACATAACGATACCTGCCATGGCTCCGTCAACTCCCGCTTCGAATGAACCGGCTGTGCTATATCCTCCGTGATTATCATACTTTTTGGTGTCTTCACCTAAATACCAAATATTGCCAAATTTATCCTGCGCAAACCAGTCGTATGTGTCTTCAGAAAGTTTGCCTTTTATTTTTACCTGGTCATGCACTACTTCACAAGTAACACCAAGAATTAATTTAGTGTCATATGTTACAGTAACCTGGATATTCTCATGAACAAGTTGACCCTTTAACAAGTAAGTATTTATATAATGAAATATTGTGCCAGGTTTTTCAGGCTGCTATGGGTTATCAATGCCGGATATAAAATCAGCAGGGTTTATGCTGTCTGGCAGCGGAATGATAGGTGGCTGTGTTTTTGCAAACATTAATGCAGCATTCTGTGCTGCCTGCATTTGTGGCTCGGCAGATTGTTTTTTACATGATGCAAATGCCAGTAATAATACCAGCAGAAGAACTGACTGCTGTGTTTTCATTTTATTTTGTTTTTTTAATTAGGAAAAGAAATGCCTTAAAAAATTAATGAAATTAGAAGTACCTGAACTTTTATTTTACAAATTCTATTTAGATTTTTGCAAACTCATTTTCTATTTTCGGGGTGGCAAGTATGCATGTCCTCCTAAATGCAGTTAAGTAATAAACTCATCATCTAACCGGTCTCCAGAAATAATGCTAAAGAAATTTTCAAGTAAAAATCTTTAAGCTCACTATTTTGCACATAGCGCTGAAGATTTTGTACAATGGGAATAATTTTTTTAATTCAGATGACACAATTATTTACCTGTGAATCTTTTCTCCCCCTGCCTGCAAGCTTACAAATTCATATTTCACAAGTTTACAAATCCATATTTCACAAGCAAAGCAGTTTCATCCTGAATTAATCCAACTCCGGGTGCATAGATTTTGTACTCCCTTTCTCCTGGTTCAAGCGGGCTGGTTTCTTCTGTTTTCATGCAGCTTATAAAATTACCTGCCGGGGTTTCCAGAGTTTCGCCTGTCCTAATGATTTCAACCCTGTCCATTGCAATACCCGGCGCAATTTCCTGATAAAACCTTGCGCCAATCAATACAAGTCCGGGTATATCAACACCGGGCTTGTTTTCCCCTTCTGCAAGCCATGCCCCTTCATGCCCTGAAATCTTATCATCCTTGTAAATGTCAACTTCTTCACCGAAATAATATATACTGCTTGTTTCTTTGCAAAAAGCAAAATAATTTCTTGATATCTCAATCCTTTTTCCGTTGAGTGATTCATCTTCTGTAACCAAACGTGTTTCTATATTCCCGATTTTTCTTGTTTCCTTTGTTACAGTAACTACAAGGCGCACTTTGTCTTTACCGTCCATGCCTTCATACTCCATCTGGTAACCGGGTTCAAGAATGCAGTAAGTGTTGCGCCCTGATGTAAGAAATGTGCAGCTTTCCTGCATAAGTGATTCAGTAAAAGGTTTGGGGTTGCTCCCGTCAGGTTTTTGGGCTTCAGCAGTTAATGAGGCCGATATTAAAAACATACCTGCTGTGATAATCTTTTTCATTTTATTTTTTAATTATAATTCAAAACTCATTACAGATTCTAAAGAATTCCTGTATTTGAAATATTTTTTTTAAACTGTACTTCAGATATTTTAATTAACACCGTTGCAGTAAATTTCTATTTCATTAAATTTTTTAACTTCCATCTGGCAGGTAAGATCCCAAAAAAGAAAGTGCAAACCACGCTTTGACCGGGGCATGAAGTGCAGCTGCCTTCAGTTTCCCTGGGCGTTACAGCTAACATGTGCGACGCAAGAAAAGATAATCCATGGCACAAAAGCCCGTCAAAAAAAGTCTTCCCCGAATTTTTAATGGCAATCCTGAATAAACAGGCACTACAGAAATTCTTTAGAATCAATTTTTTACTTAGAACTAATAATAAAAATTTTTTTCAGGAAAATATTACGCAAAGTGAAACCATTGATAATGTTTACGGCCATGTTAATGCTTATAAAGTTTGCTGTTGCACAAACTGACAAAGACGATAAGGATGACAAAGATGCACAACCAAAAGGCCCTGTTGTTGTAACACAGATTGTGCTGGATTCATTTCACAAAGCTTACTCCGGTATTACTCATGCAGATTGGGATTATGGAGATGGGTTTTACGAAGTGGTTTTTAAAAAAGACAGTGTGGATATCACCGTAGATTATGATGTATCTGGCAACTGGGAAGAAATAGAAACTGAAATAAATACACTTGAGTTGCCAAAATCCGTATGGGATTATCTTGCAAAAAATTACGGAAGCTTTACGTTAACAGGTGCATCGAAAATTATTACAAAAAATTTTGATCAGGCCTATATTGCGCGAATTGGAAAGCAGGGGAAATCCTGGGATGCCACTTTTGATGTAAATGGAAAGTTCCTGAAATTAGAAGAAGCAGATTAGTGCTTTCTCAGCAAGTCATGCATGTAAAAGTCCTTAATTAACCGGAATCTTATAAAAAAAAGCAAAAACCCCTTCTTTGCCTAAATACCCAATCATTGATTCAAGCAATAAAGCTTCATCTTCTATGATAAGCAGTTTCATTATACAAAAGTAGCAAGCGAAATCTGAAGAAATTCTGCTTTAGAAAATTCATCTGCTGTTGGAATAAGAATGGCTAATTTTAAAAAAAATATTCAATGCACAGGTTGCCTATTGAGGAAAATACCTCAACCAATGAATGGGAAAGAAGAGAGTTTGTAACCACTGTGATGACGGCAATAGGCGCATCATTGATAATTCCAAACGTTGCTTTTGCAAAAAATACAGACTATCCATTAACTGTTCAGCAAATCATTGAGCTTATCCTAAACTCCGTTTCCGGTGCGCCTTTTAAAGAAACGGTGGACACAATAAAATCAGGTGATCCGGCCCAACAGGTAACAGGCATCGTAACCACTATGTTTGCCACAGATGAAGTGATTGGAAAAACAGCAAAGCTTGGCGCAAATTTTATCATTGCCCATGAACCCACTTTTTATAACCATACTGATGAAACAGGCTGGCTGCAGAATGATGCTGTTTATAAACACAAAAAAGAGCTGCTTGAAAATAATAAAATAGTCGTGTGGCGCTTCCACGATTACATACATGCGCATAAACCCGATGGCATACTGATGGGTGTGCTAAATGCAGTGGGATGGGAAAAATATTATGATGCATCAAACCCTTATATCATAAACATCCAGCCTGCTTCATTTGCAAAGATCATTGAACTTTCCAAAAAAAGATTGGGTATCCCGCATGTAAAAGTAATTGGCAACCCTTCTCAAATCTGCAGCAAGATTATATTGATCCCGGGTGCCGCTGGCGGGCGCCTGCAAATAAGCGCATTGCAAAAAGAAAAACCAGACCTGCTGATTGTCGGAGAAATCAATGAATGGGAAACCAGCGAATATATCCGCGATATGCAATACACGGGCGGCAAAACCTCTTTGCTTGTACTGGGCCATATTGTAAGCGAAGAACCGGGATTGGAATGGCTTGTGCAATGGTTGCAGCCACAGATACCAAACATAACAATCACTCATATTCCATCAACAGATCCATTTATGTGGGTGTAGATTTTTTAATCACGGCTTGCACAAAGAAATTTGTAAAACTTCTGCAGAACTGAAAACAAATAAATCTTTAAATTATGACACCTGACCTGATAATATCAAAATCAATTGACATTTATTCAAAGCCCTCGCAAGTTTGGGATGTATTAATAAATCCCGAAAAGATTAAACAATATTTTACAGGTGCCGAAACATTAACAGACTGGCAAACCGGGAGTGAAATAGTCTTCATACACAAATATGAAGGACAGGAATTTAAAAATAAAGGCGTTATTCTTAATTGTGATACAAACCAATTATTAAGATACACCTATTGGACAGTTTTTTCAATATGTGAAGACAAACCGGAAAATTATACTACAATAACTTACAACCTCACAGAAAATAATGATACCACCAAACTCACTCTTACCCAAACAAATTTTAAGAATAAAGAATGGTATCGAGGTTTAGAAACAGGTTGGGATATTGTTGCTCGCTAAAATAAAAGAGATCGCAGAAAGCGCTGCGTTTATGCGGCCATAGTTTTTTCTACGCATCATAGCAGAGCAACACAACACCCGATTTAAATGTTTTCATATAGTTTAAAGTTAAGCCAACCCTGGTTTTGATATTTCCGAAAACCGGTTTGCCTTTTCCTAAAATTATTGGGTGAACAAAAAGCCTGTACTCATCAATTAGCTCTTCATCAATAAAAGTTGTGATGAGTTTTGAGCCGCCATACAACCAGATATTTTTTCCCGGTTTGTTTTTTATTTCATTTACTTTTTCAGCAATGACTGAGCTTATATAAGTTGCTTTATCATCTTCCTTTTGCGTTTTTGAAAATACATATTTGTCTTTGCTGTGAATTTTTTTCATTAATTTTTTTTGTGCCATTGATGCATCATCAGCAGGTTGAAATTGTCCCCAGAGTTCGTAACTGATACGGCCGTAAAATATGGTATCAATATCATCAAGAAAATTTTCAAACCCCATATCATCATCCATGATGCACCAGTCAATTTCCCCGTTTGCACCTTCAATAAAACCATCAAGTGTTACGGCGAGGTCTAAGATTATTTTTCGCATTTTTTTGTGGTGGATTTAAATGTTGATATAATTTTTTACAATAACCGCAAAAAACTTGGTGATTAATGTTTTTAATGGAGATTCGGAATCGGGAATCTATATCCAACATAAAATTTTTTACCATTTATTTCTATTGCCTGTTTTTCTTTTCTTTTTTTCAGAAGTGAGGCAAGCTTACTAAAATATTTTTTGTCAAGATAAATACTTGTTACACCACCTTGTCTTGTTACTGTTTCGGGGTTATTTAGGTCAGGCCAATCCTTTGGCCATTGAATTGGCACATCTGGCGAATATGAATAATCTGAAAGCATTAATTCAATCTTGTCCGGCAACCAAGTGGTTGCTTTGTCGTCTTCAAAGTTTGTCACAAAATCATAAACATCACTAAGCTGTATAGGTATATTTTTTCTATCATCTTTGCTATTCATAGAGCCATAAACTGAGAAAGATTTTACTGTGTCGAAATTTATTTGTAAAACATAAGAAGGTTGGTCAGTCGAATAAGTTGCCTGAATTGATTTTGATTTTACAAAGAATGTATCATTTAGATTAAGCTTTGAAATAATTTCTTCTACTTCCGATTTTTGTAGTACAGATAAATGATACGCATTGTCTTTCCAATAAATCACTTTACCGCTTTCGTAAAGTGTCATTATGGGACCATCTGCACCAATGAACATTGCCCAAGGGTCGTAAACAGTATACCATAAAATTGGTTTCCCAAAAGCGCTGTCATTTATTTTCTGTCCAAAGGAAATTTGTCCAATAAAGAGAAATAAGAAAAATAAAAATTGTTTCACAGTTTTTTTGAAGCAGATGCAGGTATTGCGAAGTTTAAATAAAATGACAATCATGTATAAATATACACACCTTATCCGATGCTAAAGGTTTAAAAAGTTTTCATCAATTGCTACCCAGACCTCCAATCGACAAGACCAACTACACTCTGCTACGCTTTGCTCCACATTGCTTCGTAGGTTGAAGTGTGCGACGCAACAGCAGCCACCATAAAATACTTTAGCCCGGCTCATAATAAAAACAAACTACTGTAAACGGCATTTCACATTTATTCGTGAAATTTGCATCATGAAAATAGTTTTAGCCCAGCAGAATTATCATATTGGCAATTTTGAAAGCAACACAAAAAAAATTATTGATGCAGTTGAGCAGGCGAAAAAACAAGAGGCCGATATTATCGTATTCAGCGAACTGAGTGTGTGCGGCTACCCGCCAAGGGATTTTGTGGAGTTCAGTGATTTTATCAATAAATGTTATGAGGCGATTGAAAAAATTAAAGAACATGCAGATACCATTGCAGTGATCGTTGGCTCGCCTGCACGTAACCCCATTCGCGAAGGAAAAGACCTGTTTAACGCTGCATTTTTTTTATACGACAAAAAAATAATTGCGGAAGTTCATAAAACATGTTTGCCCACTTATGATGTGTTTGATGAATACCGATATTTTGAACCGGCTTACGACTGGAATATTGTGCCATTTAAAAATAAAAAAATTGCACTCACTATTTGTGAAGATATCTGGAACCTGGGCGATAATCCTTTGTACCGCATTTGCCCGATGGATAAACTGATGGTGCAGCAACCGGACATAATGATAAACATAAGCGCATCGCCTTATGACTACACGCATGATGAAGACCGCAAAGCCGTGATAAAATCAAATGTGCTGAAATATAAATTGCCGATGCTCTATTGCAACTGCGTGGGAAGTCAGACAGAGATTGTGTTTGACGGCGCTTCACTTGTTTTTGACAAGCATGGAAATTTGTGCAGGGAACTGCCACGGTTTAAAGAAACGATGGAAACGGTTTTACTGAATGATGACGGAACGATTGATGCGCCTATTCTTGAACCGGCAAGCCGTGTGCCTGATAAAGAATTAACTCCGGCAACTTTAGAGCCCGATTTAAACACTGCACAAATTTATGATGCACTGGTGATGGGCATCAGTGATTATTTTACAAAGATGGGGTTTACAAAAGCCATCATTGGTTCTTCGGGTGGCATTGATTCTGCTGTTACTTTAGCGATTGCATGTGCGGCATTGGGCAAAGAAAATGTAAGAGCTGTGCTGATGCCTTCGCCGTATTCAACAGAACATTCTGTAGATGATGCAGTACAGTTGAGTAAAAATTTGGGCAACCCGTATGATATCATCCGCATCAACAATATTTATGAATCTTTTATTGAAACGTTGCAACCTTATTTTGGTGGATTGCCTTTTTCCATTGCGGAAGAAAATATGCAGAGCCGTACAAGGGGAAATTTGCTGATGGCGCTTGCAAATAAGTTTGGATATATTTTATTAAATACATCCAACAAAAGTGAACTCGCAACAGGTTATGGAACTTTGTACGGCGATATGGCGGGCGGCCTTGGTGTGTTGGGGGATTGTTATAAATTACAGGTGTATGCACTTGCAAAATTTATAAACCGCGAAAAAGAATTGATTCCAAATAATATTATTCACAAAGCCCCAAGCGCGGAGCTGCGGCCAAATCAAAAGGACATTGACAGTTTGCCCGATTATAATATCCTCGATAAAATTTTATACCAGTACATTGAAAAAACACAGGGTCCTGCAGAAATAAAAGCGCAGGGGTTCGATGCCGCATTGGTTGACCGTGTATTGAAATTAATAAACACTAATGAATACAAACGCAACCAGTTTTGTCCTATTATACGCATTTCACCAAAGGCATTTGGTATCGGAAGGAGGGTGCCGATTGTAGGGAAGTATTTAAGTTGAAGCTATTCATGTACAACCATCATCGGCACATGTGTATGAAACGCCAAAGCCTTTGTATGGCTGCGTTTGAACAGCCCTTCAAATAACCCGTGTTTTTTTGGAATAGTAATGATAAGATCAATATTATTATCCACTGCAAACCGGTTTATCGCTTGGGTAAAATCTGTGCCGTCCATAAAATGATATTCAGGATTGTATCCATGCAGCAATGTGTCCAGCATCAGGCTTTCAAAAGGTGTTTCTGCGGAAAAACCTTTATTCTCAGAATCCACATTCAGCACAAAAAGTTTTGCATCGGTTGCATCAAGCATTTTTTTGATGGGCTCAACCGGGGTTGTTTCCGCCACTTTTTTAAAATCGCAGGCAAGCAATATATTTTTTATTTCAGTAAATTTTGCATCAGCGGGAACAATAATTACAGGCACTTCTGCATGTTTTGCCACATGCACCGCGTTGCTGCCAATTATAACTTCTTCCAGCTTGTCGCCGCCCGTTATGCCCATTACAATAAGGTCAACTTTATTTTTTTTACTTATATCAATAATGCCCGAAATAAGCAGCGAGCACTCGCTTACTGTATCAATGGCAATATCCGCGCTGCATATCCCCCGCAGGTTGTTTGCGGCAAGCTCCAGGCCTTCTTTACTCCCCTTGCTTATTTCATTCATACCCACCAGGTCAACAGCGCCCATGCTGGCATCTGTTGATACCGGTACCTGGTAAGCATGGTACAGGATAATTTTTTTACAGTTCATTTCACCGGCAAGCCCGGCGGCATAAACGGCTGCATTTTTTGCTGTAGTAGAAAAATCTACCGGCACAAGAATGGTTTGCATACATAAAAAATTGAAGAGTAAAATTAATGATTATAATCCCCAAACCTATGACATTAATCATGTCGGCTGATGATGAATGTTTAGCTTACATTATTCATTTGTCTATATTTGCAGCCCCAAGTTTTGGGATTATTTTTTGTAGCCGGCTGATGAATATGGATGAGGCTTCAGTTGCGTCGCATCCCGAAAGCTTTCGGGATACTTTCTGTTCAGTATTGAGCTGAACACACAAGTGAGTGACACAACAGGCGATGCCATGAAAAACAAAAGCCGGTAACATAAAAAAATAAACATCAAAAGCAGGAATAAAAATTATTAACCAAAAGTTCCCTTTTAGGGGCGGAGGGGCATTATGTACCGAACACATACCTGTGGTGAATTAAGCATTACCGACCTTAACAAAGAAACAACGCTTGCGGGCTGGGTGCAGACCGTAAGGAAATTCGGCGCCATTACTTTTGTGGATTTGCGCGACCGGTATGGCATCACCCAATTATTATTTGGCGAGGAATTAAATTTGCAACTCGCTGAAACACCTTTGGGGCGTGAGTTTGTGCTGCAGGCAACAGGCAAGGTTTCTGAACGGAGCAATAAAAATAAAAACATTGTTACGGGTGATATTGAAATAAATGTTTCATCATTCAGGATATTGAATAAATCCGCAGTTCCGCCTTTTAAAATTGAAGATGATACCGATGGCGGCGATGACCTGCGCATGAAATACCGCTATCTTGATTTGCGCCGGAATGCTGTAAAGAAAAATCTGGAACTGCGCTATGCAGTTAGCCGCAGCACAAGAAATTACCTGCATGAAAATAATTTCATGGATATTGAGACGCCTTTCTTAATAAAATCTACACCGGAAGGCGCAAGGGATTTTGTAGTGCCTTCAAGAATGAACCCCGGGCAGTTTTATGCGTTGCCCCAGAGCCCGCAAACATTTAAACAGTTGCTGATGGTAAGCGGCTACGACCGGTATTATCAAATTGTAAAATGTTTCCGCGATGAAGATTTGCGCGCAGACAGGCAGCCCGAATTTACACAGATAGACTGCGAAATGTGTTTTGTGGAGCAGGAAGATATTTTAAATATGTTTGAAGGTTTAGTAAAAAGGATTTTTAAAGATGTAAACGGAATTGATTACACTGAAAAGGTAGAACGCATGACATGGGAAGATGCAATGTGGCAGTATGGAAATGATAAACCGGATATAAGGTTTGGAATAAAGATTTGTAATTTGAAATTTCCATCACATGCATTTCCATCAAAAGAAAATATTTCTTCATTAATCAATGACGCGAATTTCCAGGTATTCGATTCTGCTGAAACTGTTGTGGCTATTGCCGTTCCGGGCTGCAGTGAATATTCACGAAAACAAACAGATGAATTAACGGAATGGGTAAAGCGTCCGCAGATTGGCATGAAAGGTTTGGTATTTATAAAAGTAAATACTGACGGCACGTTCAAAAGCAGCGTAGATAAATTTTACAGCGAAGAAAAATTAAAAGCCATTGCAAATGCTGCAAATGCAGAAGCAGGCGGTTTGATTTTGATATTAGCCGGTGCGGAAGAAAGAACAAGAAAAGCCATCAGTGAACTGCGTTTGGAAATGGGTAAAAAACTTGGCTTTAGAAAGGAGAGTGAGTTCAAACTGTTGTGGGTGCTGGATTTTCCGTTGTTTGAATATGATGGGGAAAACAACCGCTGGGTTGCGCGCCATCACCCTTTTACTTCACCAAAGCCATCTGATATTGAAGTAATGATCAGCAATAATCCTGTTATTGAAAATGCAGAGAAGTATTTAGAACATCCTTATGCAAACATAAAAGCCAATGCGTATGACATGGTTTTAAACGGTAATGAAGTTGGCGGAGGTTCTATAAGGATTTATCAACGTGAGCTGCAGGAAAAAATGTTTGCAGCTTTAGGTATGAGCATAGAAGAATCGCAACATAAATTTGGTTTCTTATTGGGCGCATTTGAATATGGTGCACCACCGCATGGAGGACTTGCATTTGGTTTTGACAGGCTTTGTGCCATTCTCGGCGGCAGTGAAAGCATCCGTGATTTTATTGCATTTCCAAAAAATAATTCAGGAAAAGATGTAATGCTTGATGCACCAAGCACCATTGATGATAAACAGTTTGAGGAATTGCAGATAAAGCTGGATTTGAAGCCCTCCTAAATCCTCACTAAAGGGGGGACTTGAAAGCAATGATTATATTTGGGCCTGTTAGAAAATCTCTAACAGGTTTTTTATTAAAATTATTTTTATGATACCCGATTTTCAAAGCTTAATGTTGCCATTACTAAAATGTATTGGAGATAATGAAGAACATTCTAAGAAAGAAATTGTTGAAACTTTAGCCAATATCATGAAATTGACAGAAGAACAAAAACGTGAAATGCTACCAAGCAGAAATCAAACTGTATTTTATAATAGGGTAACTTGGACTTTTGCGCATTTTAAAGCGGCTAAAATAATTGAGAATACAAAAAGAGGATATATAAAAATTACTCAATTAGGAACTAATATTTTAAAAGAAAATCCAGCTACCATTAATCTAAAATTCTTAAAGCAGCTACCTACATATATTGAGGCAATGAATAGTTGGAAAAACAAAAGTTCAATTGAAGAAAATTCAAAAGCTGAAGATGTTGAATTAAGAACACCTGAAGAACTATTAGAATATAGCTATCAAAGAATTCGTATTTCATTAGAGCAGGAGATTCTGTCTAAACTAAAATCAGTTCACCCTGCTTTCTTTGAAAAAATTGTAATTGAATTATTAGTGGAAATGGGCTATGGTGGCTCAATTGCAGAGGCAGGCAATGCCACAAAATATACAAATGATGAAGGGATTGATGGCATCATTAAAGAAGATAAATTAGGATTGGATGTTATTTACATTCAGGCCAAACGTTGGGAAGGAAATGTTTCGAGACCGGAAATACAAAAATTTGTTGGAGCGTTAGCAGGACAAAGAGCAAAAAAAGGGGTCTTTATTACTACATCTAATTTTACAAATGAGGCTATTTCTTATGCTTCGCAAATGGATACAAAAATTGTTTTGATTAATGGTGAACAACTTGCGCAATACATGATTGATTATAATCTTGGTGTATCAGTTCAAAACACCTATGAAATAAAAAGAATTGATTCAGATTATTTTGATGGAGAATAAAAACTTCTCCCCATTTCTTCTTATCTTGTCCCCGACGAGTTGCCTGCCTTTTATGGAATGCAACTTTTTTTATTAGCATAAACCAATGCTTATGAACAGTGAAGAATTACTGCGCCGGTATAACTGCCCCGATGGTATATGGGATGAAATGTGCGTGCAGAATGAAGTGCGTGAACAATATCAGAAAGTTTTTGAAACACTCAGGCAGTTACATGTAAATGACCTGCACCAGAAAGATAAACTCGCCGGTGAACTGTTCATGAACCAGGGCATTACTTTTACCGTGTACAGCGATAATGCAGGTATTGAAAGGATATTCCCTTTTGATATTATTCCGCGTATTATTACTTCTGCGGAATGGAACCATATTGAGATCGGCATCAAACAGCGCCTGAAAGCGCTCAACCTTTTTTTAAAAGATATTTACAATGAGCAGCAGATTATCAAAGACAAAATTATTCCCGCATCACTCATCGCATCCTGCCCACATTACACACGCGAAGTGCATGGCATAAAAGTCCCTTATGATTTGTATGTACATATCAGCGGCATTGATCTCATCCGCGGCGATGACGGTAAATTTTATATCCTGGAAGATAACCTGCGTACACCATCCGGTGTGAGTTATATGCTTGAAAACAGGGAAGTTACCAAACGTATTTTTCCCGATATGCTTTCGGCAAACAAAGTGCGCATGGTAAATAATTATCCATTGCTGCTGCACCAGATACTGCTTTCACTTGCACCGCAGCAAATCTCTAATCCCGTTGCAGTGCTGCTTACACCGGGCGTTTTTAACTCTGCTTATTATGAGCATACTTTTCTTGCAAGGCAAATGGGCGTGCCGCTTGTAGAGGGCCGCGATCTTGTGATCAACGATCATAAAGTGTATATGAAAACAACATCGGGGCTGGAGCAGGTGCATGTTATTTACAGGAGGATTGATGATGAATTTTTAGATCCGCTTGTGTTTAAGCCCAACAGCATACTGGGCGTTCCCGGTATTATGAGTGCCTACCGAAAGGGAAACGTGGCGCTTGTAAATGCAGTGGGCAACGGCGTTGCAGACGATAAGGCTGTATATGCCTATGTACCGGATATGATAAAATATTATTTGGATGAAGAACCTGTTTTATCAAATGTGCCCACCTACCAGATGCACGATAAGGATGCAAGGGAATATGTATTTGAAAATATACAGAACATGGTAGTAAAGCGCACCAACCAATCCGGCGGATACGGCATGGTAATGGGCAATAAAATTGAGGAAGAAGAGTGGCTGAAAGCAAAAGCTGAAATTGAAAATGACCCGCGCAGTTTTATTGCGCAGCCAATTATCAAACTGTCAACGGTTCCCTGTTTTATTGATGGCAAATTTCAGCCGCGTCATGTTGACCTGCGGCCTTATGCATTGTGCGGCCCCGGTGAAATACATATTGTGCCCGGCGGCCTTACCCGTGTGGCTTTGCGCGAGGGTTCGCTGGTGGTAAATTCATCACAGGGCGGCGGCAGCAAAGACACATGGGTGATTGAATAAGATTTTTTTGTTACCGGCTGCAGTGCTTGGAGCATCGATCGTTGCGTCGCACTCTTGTACATTTGAACGATAAGCAACAAAGCATAATTATTGTTTAAACTTTAGGCAATGAAAAAAGAGTTTTTTTTGAAGACTGTTGGACAGATTCTCAGAAAGAATTAGTAAATGTTTCTTCAAAGATTTGGGAAAAAAAGATATTTAAAAAAACATCAGGTTTCAGGATACACAAAGATGGAAATGTAATTATCGGTAAAACTTCACAACATGAAGAATTACCAGAAAATGCTGAAGTAGATATTACATTATGGGATCATGAACATTGTCAATTATGTTGGGAAACAATTTCTGAGCATGAAAATCATCAGCATGAGAGATATGTAAGTTGTGATGATTGGTTGTGTGTGGAATGTTATAACAAATATATAGACCCTTATCAAAACAAAGAATAAGGAAAAAATATTACAGTGGCACTGATTTAAAATAGCACTTGCAAATGTAGAAAGAGCAAAAAACGCAAGAGTGTTGCATAACAAAATAAAATGTTTAGTGCATAATTTTTTTGTTACACGTAATCAAAATCCCTCTCCTCGCGGAGAGGGATTTAGGGTGAGGCGGAAAAGTTTCACAATGAACTCATAGTACAAAAGTGCGACGCAACAGATGCAAAATTGAAATACAAATGCTTGGTACATAAAAAATATGCATACTTATAACCTATAACTTAAAACTTACAACCTTCCATACATGCTTAGCAGAATTGCAGATTCTTTATTTTGGCTTAACCGCTACATGGAGCGCGCCGATGGTATGCTGCGCGTAATGAAAACGCATTATATTTTGTCGCTCGACAAAGGTGTAAACGGCAGCATTACGTGGCGGCCTGTTCTGGAAATGTTCACCACATCTGATGAAGAAAAAATTGCCGCCCTGGAAAATGATACGGCGGGTTCACTGCGGCACCTGGTAACAAACACAGAAAATAATAATTCGCTGCGTGTGCTGCTTACGCGTGCAAGAGAAAATGCACGCGGTGTGCAGGACCATATAACCAAGGAAGTGTGGGAACAGGTAAACCAGGCTTATCATTCGGTAAACCAGGATGCTTTGCAGCAAAGGCTTTCAGGCGATGATGCGCTGGAAGTGCTGGAATTGTTTTCACAGCAAACCGTGCTCTATGCAGGCATTACAGATATAACCATGCCCCGCGGCCCGGGCTGGAGTTTTATGAACCTTGGTAAATTTTTAGAGCGCTGCCTGGAAACAATTGTTCTTACTGATAAACAATACCGGCAGATAAATTATGATGTGGCTGCTGCGAGGGATATTATGGAATGGCGTTACCTGCTACTGGGTTTATCAGGCTACGAACTGCATTTAAAAACATACCGAACCGTTAATTATAACTGGAATGTACTGCACCAGGTTTTGTTTAATGAGGATTTCACCAGGTCTGTGGTGTATGCGCTCACCCGCATTGACAAATACCTGCAGGATGTACTAAAAGAAAATAACCTGCCACAAAACCCTGCACTGGCAAGGTGTTTTGGAAGTTTATACAGCAAAGCAAAATATATGGACCTGGATAATTTAAACCAGCTTACTTTGCCGCAGTTTTTATCTACGCTGAAACATGACCTGCTTGATTTCAGCAAACAGTTTGCCCAAAATTTTTTCTCTTATTCTTAAGTATATATTATGTCAGTTTTTAAAATACACCATCTAACAAAATACGAATACGACAGGCCGGTAAAGGAAAGCATGAATGAAATAAAAATATTTCCTTATCAATGCCCGGAGCAGGAACTGCTGCAGCATGAACTGATTATTACAACTAACCCCGATGTGCTGGTGTTTACGGATTACTGGGGAAATAAAACAGGCGTATTCAGCCTTTTGCAGCCGCATAAAGAATTAATTATTGAAAGTAAACTTACGCTGCGCACAACGGCTTCCGCACAATTGAAAATAAATTTTCATACAGGATGGGATGAACTGCAAAATGAAATGGATGAAAACCTGCAGTTGATAGAGCTGGCTGCCCCAGAAAAAGTTGAATCACAAAAAGAAATAGATAAAATTTCCGCATCTGTTTTTGCTGAATCAAAAACCATTGCATCGGCAGCTGAACAGTGCAGCGAATATATTTTCAAATATTTCAAATACATAAAAGGCATTACCAATATTGAAACAACGGTGGATGAAATTTTAGAACATCATGCCGGTGTATGCCAGGACTTTGCACACCTGATGCTGCAGGTGCTCCGCACGTTAAAAATCCCATCGCGTTATGTAAGCGGTTATATATGCCCAAACAAAAATGGTATGCGCGGCGAAGGCGCCACACATGCATGGGTGGAAGCATGGATACCGCAGTATGGCTGGGCGGGCATTGACCCCACCAATAACACATGGGTTACCAACAATCATGTAAAACTGGCTGTGGGCAGGCATTTCAGCGATTGCAGCCCGGCAAAAGGGACATTTAAAGGCCCGGCCAAACAAAAACTTTCCGTATATGTTTCAGTAGGGTATGAAGACGGACAGGTGTTTGAAGAAATGAATAATGTGCGGATGGAAACACAGCCTGCGGCGCATGAAGAAATATTAAGTGAAGATTTTGCAGGCCAGCAGCAGCAATAAAATATTTTGATGCATATTGCAGCCTAAAAAATTATTGATGAAAGGATTAACAGGTTACCGTCTGCTGAATATTTTTGTAAATGTTTTTTGCATACTCATTGCTTTTGTACTGGTGTTCGGGATATTAACCGCGCTTGCCAACCCCTCTGTTTTGTTTGAATGTTTTATCATACTCGGTGTGGTTTTGTACGGGTGGTTTGCCAATAAATTTTTTTTAACTGTTATTGTAAACAAACAACCTTTCTCAAAAAAACAAAAAGACTGGCTGCAGGTAAATGCAATACTTGCATCCATATTTGCTTTGCTGGGCATTTCAAACTCCATTTACATTTTTTATAACCCGCATATAATGGATGAAATGCTGAAACAAATGCCCGCACAAACCCCGCCAAATATGGTTGTGGATATTGCAGTTTTCCTCCTGGTGTTTTGCGTGGCTTTGTTAAGCCATGTTATCTGGACATATATCCTGTTGAGAAGAAATAAAGAAATGATACAATAATTTTTTTACCACCCGAGCAACCACGCAAATATCAGGGGCGCAACAATGGTTGCATCACTTTCTACAATAAATTTTGGTGTATGTATATCAAGTTTGCCCCAGGTGATTTTTTCGTTGGGCACAGCGCCGCTGTAACTGCCGTAAGATGTAGTGCTGTCGCTGATTTGACAGAAGTAACTCCAGAACGGAACATCATGCCATTCCAGGTCCTGATACATCATTGGTACTACGCATATCGGAAAATCTCCCGCAATACCGCCACCAATTTGAAAGAACCCAACACCTTTTCCTGAAGAATTTTTTCTGTACCAGTCGCTCAGTTCCACCATGTATTCAATACCGCTTTTCATAGTACTTGCTTTCAATTCACCTTTGATACAGTAGGATGCAAAAATATTTCCCATGGTGCTGTCTTCCCAACCGGGCACAACAATGGGAATATTTTTTTCAGCAGCAGCAAGCATCCAACTGTTCTTTGCATCAATTTCATAATACTGTTCAAGCACACCGCTCAGCAGCATTTTGTACATAAACTCATGCGGAAAAAATCTTTCTCCCGCAGCCTCAGTATCTTTCCAGATTTTATAAATATGCTCCTGCAACCTTCTGAATGCTTCTTCTTCAGGGATGCATGTATCGGTAACACGGTTGTAATGGTTGTCTAATAAATCCCATTCTTCCTGCGGGCTCAGGTCGCGGTAATTGGGCACACGTTTGTAATGCGAGTGCGCCACCAAATTCATAATATCTTCTTCAAGGTTTGCGCCGGTGCAACTGATTATTTGCACTTTATCCTGGCGAATCATTTCAGCAAAAGAAATTCCAAGCTCGGCGGTGCTCATGGCGCCTGCAAGCGTTACCATCATTTTGCCCCCTTCAAGCAAATGCGTTTCGTAACCTTTGGCGGCATCCATCAAAGCAGCTGCATTAAAGTGTCGGTAGTGGTATTCTATAAATTGCGAAACGGGTCCTCTGTTCATGGAAAAATTTTTGAGGCACAAAAGTAATAAAGTGAAGCCTGATTTAAGATGTGATTTTTTTATTGCCCGGGCTGAAGTAGTTATGGCATCGGTTGTTGCGTCGCACTCTTGACAATTAGAATATATGGCAGCACTTAAACATCCTCTGCAAAATATTATCTATTTCATTTTTATATGAACATGCATTTGCTTCTTCGAAGTAGAAGATACTCTTCACCTCCATAGCTCAAATGGAGTTTTTAACATGAGGCACCAATGCAATGCAAAAAACTGTGATTGTTTTTACTAATCACTATCTTCCAAATGCAGGTGCTGGTGATGCGCTCCCGCAGCAATGTGTAATGCAAAACCAGCAATGGCAGTGTCTTTCAGCAGGTTTATCAATGCCATTGATTGCATTTCTTTACTCCCTGCATTAAGATAGTTTGGTAAATGAATAGTAAGGATAAAAACAAACAATAATGCGGCAAGGAGATACCCCGCTACTTTTACCATTTTATTTGTAATAAATGCAATACCCACCAGGATAAATGCAGTACCTACAAAATATGCCCATAAAATACCGCCGGGAACCCATTCTGGTACATATACCAAGAGGTCATGCGGATTAAGGAAATGAAATATGCCATAAATAATCATGACAATTGCCAGCAGGTAGATCGCAATCCGTGATACGATATGATAATGTTTCATAACAAAATATTTTGATAAAAGGTAGAATCTTTTATTTTACAAAAACATGATTGCAATCATGTTCAACTGAAAAATTTTATAAACAGTAATTAATTGCTGCAATTCTGTGAGGTTTCAGATTTTTTTTTTGTTCAATAAAATTTCCACAGTACAAGAGTGCGACGCAACCATGCTTAATAGCATTCCCTAAGCCCGGTTCAAAATAATAATCCTTAAAACATGTAACCTGTTATGTAAAATCAATACAGCTTGTTTATTTTCGTTTAGTGAATAAATCATCCCGATAGCTATCGGGACAACTTTTCAATTAAAAAATATGGAATCATTTGAAGTAACAGGGGGCAAAAAACTGCAGGGTGAAATTTTTCCGCAGGGTGCCAAGAACGAAGCGCTGCAGATAATTTCCGCTGTTTTGCTTACACCTGAAAAGGTAACAGTGAGAAATATCCCCGATATTCTTGATGTGAATTTATTGATAGAATTACTTACCGAACTTGGAGTTAAGGCAGAAAGGCCTTCACATGATACCTGTATTTTTCAGGCAGACAATGTAGATCTTGATTATTTGGGATCAGAGGTTTTTCGCAAAAAAAGTAGCAGACTGCGCGGCTCTGTAATGCTTGCCGGGCCTATGCTTTCACGCTTTAAAAAAGCAT
Organism: Chitinophagales bacterium; assembly: GCA_038207175.1. Lineage (GTDB taxonomy): Bacteria > Bacteroidota > Bacteroidia > Chitinophagales > Chitinophagaceae > JBBRAD01. The sequence goes on along the minus strand of JBBRAD010000021.1, from coordinate 49,913 downwards.
ACATACCCAAACCCGGCGGTGATAAGATAGGCCGCAGGAGATTGGACACACATATCATCGGATTTGAAAAATTAGGTGCCCGTTTTGAATACAATGAAGAACATCTCTTTGAACTTGTTGCGCCTGATTTAAAAGGAACCCAGATGCTGCTGGATGAACCTTCTGTTACTGGCACTGCAAATATTGTGTTGGCGGCTGTAATGGCGCATGGGATTACTACGATTTACAATGCTGCTTGTGAACCATACCTGCAGCAACTCTGTAAAATGCTCAACAGCATGGGCGCAAAAATAAGTGGCGTAGGCAGTAATTTATTAACCATTGAAGGAGTTGAATATTTACACGGAACGGAGCACACTATGCTGCCGGATATGATTGAAGTGGGCAGTTTTATTGGGCTTGCAGCAATGACACAAAGTGAAATCACGATAAAAAATGCAGGCATTGAGCACTTAGGGATTATTCCTGAAAAATTTTCTCAGCTTGGCATACAAATGGAATTTCGTGGTGATGATATTTATATTCCTGCACAGGAATCTTATGAAATAAGCACTTATCTTGATGGCGGTATTTTAACTGTAAGTGACCATCCATGGCCCGGCTTTACCCCTGATTTATTAAGTATAGTTTTAGTAGTTGCTACCCAGGCCGTTGGCAGTGTACTGATTCACCAGAAAATGTTTGAAAGCCGATTGTTTTTTGTTGACAAACTGATTGATATGGGTGCACAGATAATCCTCTGCGATCCGCACCGTGCAACAGTTATAGGGCTTGCAAGAAAACAGTCACTGCGCGGTATAACCATGAGCAGCCCCGATATAAGGGCTGGTGTTGCTTTGCTGATAGCAGCATTAAGTGCAAAAGGAAAAAGTACCATTCAAAATATTGAACAGATAGACCGTGGTTACCAGAACATTGATGAAAGGCTTAGAAATTTAGGGGCAGATATCACACGAATTGTTTAAGTACATTCCGCATCGAGTACTTCAATTACTTTTTTGTAATAAGCAAATGCATCCTCATGCGAACTTCCGATGCAAACCAATCCGAGTTTTCCGTGCTCCGATAACGCACCCATCAGGTGAAACATTACACCCTTTTGTGTGGCACCATCATACATCAGGCTATGCTGCATGGCAATATCAATCAAATCATACGGCGTTAATCCCTTGTATTTTTCATTGTATACATTGTCGCTTGCAAAATAAAACCTCGTGTTGCCGCATGCAGTTATGTATAAACCTTTATCAGCATCATAATGGCCATCTGTTAAAAATTGCATCATCAGGTAAGGATGCGTTGTTCCGCCTTTGCGCAGGTTTATTTCAATTGCATAGTTCTTCCACTTATTTTTTTCTTTTACTGAAATAAAATCAATTGCAAAACGGCCAAGCACCCCTTTGACTGCAAGCTTTGCAGCAACTTTTTTTCCAAGCATCACTATTTCTTTTTGGTAGTCATTGTTTGCAGGGAAATAAGCGCCAATAAAAACTTGCCCGCCCTCACCGCCCAAAACCTGGTCATGCGTGCTGATGATTTCTGTTTCACCCAAAGGGTTTACTCTGTACTGAACAGAAGGTGAAGTTTTAATATCTCCCTCCAGGAATTCTTCCACTATTCCTCCACAAAGTGAAAATTTTTCAAGAAAAGTTACTGCGGTTAAATTAGCGGCAACAGGTTTTAAATTATGCTGCAACGAACTGCGGATAATACTTTCAGGGCTATGGCCGGGGTTTAAGTTGCCATAAGAGAATACTGCATTTCCATCGCCACTGAAGCCCTCATTAAATTTTATTACAGCTTTTTTGAGTGAAGGTTTTTCTTTTTTTAATTTGATAAGCGAATGCACAATGTCATTAGTGTCCTTCAAAAATTCATAACCATGCGGCACGGGAATTTTACATTGTCTAAAAATTTTACGGCTGCCACTTTTACTGCCAAGGTGAAGCAAATCAGGATCGCACCCATAAATGGGGATACCTAATTGCAAAGCGAGTTTTTTTTCAAGTTGAGAAACATTGAAACAGGCAAGATGTGCAGCGCCGGGTGATTTGATATGCTGTTTTATCCGTTGTATAATTCTTGGCCTTTCCAAAATTTTCTCAATAAGTGATTTCGCGGAGATATCATAACAGCTAAGCATAGTGAGCCTGCTTTTTGCATGATAACCGGTAATTCCAGGTAACAGGTGCAGATAGTAATCTACGATCACTGGGTCCACCGGCATACTGCTTACATACACAACATTTGTGTTTGGCATGCGCAAAAGCATCAACATGCAAAGCATACGCTCTTCATAATAAACATGCCCTTTTATTGCAGCTAGCATTTCCTGGTCAAGCGTAAGAGAGGGGATTATGACAACCGTTTTTTCTGCAAGCCTGTCGGGAAAAACATCAGTGAATTGTTTTTTAAAATTTTGTTGCAATCCAGCAAAACCTGCTGCCTGCCCGCTTTTCTTTTCAACTGCCATTTACTTTTTACGAAAGATAAAAGCTAAATGTTCAGGTGAAACTGACCGGGATCATAAAATAGATATGATAATTGTCAGGAAAAACGGGAAATAAATTTAAAAGAATTACTTCAGGCAAGCCTTTTTTATAAAAAAGGGGCAAACATATATTTGCTCCTTTTTTGCAGTAAAAGTTACCCGACCTGGATTCGAACCAAGACAAGCAGAACCAGAATCTGCGGTACTACCATTATACTATCGGGCAATTTGTAAAGACCTTTTTTTGAACGCAGGGGTATTTATCGCTTAGATTTTTGCAAATGTAAGAAATTGTGATTTTAAATCCATAAGCCGTTTAAAGTACGGCCTTATTTAACCGAAAATAATTTCAGTTTAATAATATCAGAAGGGAGTGGTTTGCTGTTCCAGTGTTTATGAATGGCAAGCGCAGCGCCCAATGCGGAAGCCTGCGCCAATGTAGCTGTATACACTTCAATACCCGGAAAAGCGTTTGCCAGGAGGTGCATATAAATTGGGTTTTTACTAAAGCCGCCATCTACGAAAATTTTTTTTACAAGTGTTCCGGTTAATACCAGTTTTGTTGACCTTACTTGTTGGCAAATAATATCTGCGATCAACTGATGATAGGCTTCCTCATAATTTGAAAATGTATCAAGTGCCCTTTCTGCAAAGCTTGATTGCTGTACCATTGCACAGCCATCATTTGCTTTTTTATTCTTAACCGGCCGCAACTGCTTTAAAATTGTTGTATCGCAATGAACTGTTGTATAATAATTTTCCGGCTTATTAAAATGTGTGGCCAATCTTTTTATTTGCTGTTCATGTTCATAGCCTGCAAATAAACGCGATGCTTTTACAGGTATGCCCTGATAAGAAAGATAACACAAACAATCCTGGTGCAATTCAAGATCGCTGAGCAATGTATGATTGAAAGGATTCAAACTGATGCACCATGTTCCCGTTGACAATAAAATAAATGGTTCAGTATATGCAGACAGATAAGGTATCAGCGCAGCGGAGCTGTCATGCAAACCTGCACCAACATAAACAGTTTCGTTTGCATAACCTGCAACTGCCTCATAAGCCAATACTGGCAATAGTTTCGGCTGAATGCCTTCTTGTTTTACCCATCGGTGGTATTTATTGTTTTGAAAATCCCATAGATTGGTATGGCACCCGATACTTGTAATATCTGAATATAATTTTGATGAAAGTATATAGCTCAAATACTGTGGCAGATGCAAAGCATATTTTATCCATTTAAACGCTTCGGGTTTTTCATATTTCAAACGGTACAACTGCATACCCGAATTAAGGCTGCCCAATACCGGCGACGCTGTTTGTTTGGCTATTAAACTTTCTCCCCCGTATGTGTTATAAAACTGTTGCTTTAGTTTTTCAGGGTACGGTTTCAGATAATTGTGCAAAGACGCAATTACTTTTCCTTTTTTATTAATGTAAACAAAGCTTGCGCCATAAGCGGAAAAATTTACTGCTTTAATTTCAAATCTTTTATCATGCAGCAAATAAGCAAAAGAATTTTTTATCCAGGTTGTTAATGCGTGCAGGTCTTCGCAGGGAAACCCGTCTTCATCCGTTGTTTCTGCAAGCTGCACACTTTGTTCATGCAGCACGGTGTACTGTTCATCAAAGAGCAATAGTTTTTTATTTGTTTTACCAACGTCAAAGATTAATATAACCGGATTTTTTTTCATTACAGGCCTGTGGCGGTTGTTTTTATCCCCCTGTCTTTAATCAACTGTTCTCTCACTTTTTCAGCCCTGTAAAATTCAACCGGATTTAATGCAGCGCCGCTTCTTAATCTTGCTTCTGCTACCAATGGTCTTGTATCTGTGCGGAATGCATGCTGCAGTATTTCCTGTGCAGCAACCGTATCATTATTATTTTGCGCTTCAACCAATTTCTTTTTGTCAACAAGCAATGCCTGCGCATACGTGATCATGATTGCTTCAACAGATTGTAGCAGATCTTCCAAAGGATCTTTTACATTATGACTCGCATCAATCATCCAGCCGAGACCGGTTGCATGGTTCATACCTTTTGCATCCATACCTTCTACGAGCTCATTGAAGATCAGAAACAGTTGATATGGTTTTATACTGCCAACAGTCAGATCATCATCGCCATACTTGCTGTCATTGAAATGAAATCCACCCAGTTTGCCTTCCATTAATAACAAGGAGACTATCTGTTCAATGTTTGCATTTGGAAGATGATGACCAAGATCAACTAATGTATATGCCTTATTACCAAGCTTACTTGTGTACAATAATGATTGCCCCCAATCACCAACAGTTGTTGAATAAAAGTTTGGTTCAAATGCTTTGTACTCAACAAACATTTTCCAGTCATCCGGTAATGCCGAATATACTTCCTGCAAACTTTCCAACGTATTTTGAAATGCTTTTCTAAAATTCAACTGACCGGGAAAACAAGAACCATCGCTCAACCAAACGGTGAGAGATTCTGAGCCTAACTCAACACCATATTTTATTACTTTAATATTATGATCAATAGCCTGCTTACGCACTGCTTTATCTACATGTTGCATGGAACCAAATTTGTAGCTCAGCTTTTGACCGGGTTGATTCTGGAAAGTGTTTGAATTCATAGCATCGAACTTCAAACCGTTTTGTGCGGCGAGTGCTTTTATATGCGATGCATTCTCGGGAATATCCCAGGGAATGTGTAATGAAATAGCACCGCTGCTTTTATTCAACGCATGTAATAATCCTATGTCTTCAATCTTCTCTTCAAGATTACGCGGTTCTCCACCACCACCAAATCTTCCAAAGCGTGTACCGCCTGTACCCATCGCCCAGCTTGGAATTGCGACCTGAAGGTCTATTAATTTCTGAAGTATCGCTTCAACATTTTTTACATCATCAGCAATAAAATCAAATTTTCTTTGATGCTCTTTCTGCAAAGAATGATTATGTTCTTCGATTGTATGTTTCTCTAACATAGTTGTTTGTTTGAACCACTAAGACACAAAGGCACTAAGTGGCACTAAGTTTTAAAGTGTTATTTTTTAAATTCCATCTTTCATTAAAGGCACACGGAAATTAATCAGGAAACCTAAGCGCTTACCAGTCAGTTTAAGATAACTAAGTAATTGCGCTTCCCAAACAGGATGATAATTTTCCTGTGCCTTCAATTCAATTATTATTAAATCTTCAACCAATATATCCAGCCTCAATCCTTCATCAATAACCAAGGATTGATATATAATTGGAACTTCTTTTTGCTTTTCATAATGAATACCTCTATTGAATAATTCATAATAGAAGCATTTTGCATAGACACTTTCCAATAATCCAGGGCCAAGTTCTTTATGAACTTTAAAAGCAATATCAACAATTTGTTTTGCCAGCAGTTCTTCCTGGTCAGATAATTTGGCGTGCATAATCTTCGTGTTCCTTTGTGTCTTAGTGGCTTCGTGGTTCAACTTTATTTCAAATAAAATACTTCTTTCAATGGAATATTTATTGGTGAATTATCGTCATTCGTTTCCATGATATCTTTCATATAAGCCCACCATTTTTTCATCACCGGTTCGTTTGGCAATTCATCTAACTTCTTAGCATCATCAATTGTTAGATAACCAAATAACTCATTTGTTGTTTCATCCAAAAAAATCGAATAATCTTTTATACCTGTTTGCTTCAATAAATTTTTCAGTTCATCCCATATTGCATCGTGCTGCTTTTTGTATTCTTCTTCGCAACCTTTAAAAAGTTTCATTTTAAATGCTACACGTTGCATAATTGTTATTTACTTTTTTGTCTTGACATAAAAAAGTAACAAAAAAAGTCAAGAAAAAAAAGATATACAGCTCTTTTCTTTCTTTGTTCGCTAATCAGCTTTCGTGCTATTGTAGTGAAATGCTTTATAACTTTATTCAACATCGTTCCAAATATCAAACATTCTTAAAATTTTTGCTTTTCACTGCTGCTTATTTTTCTTCTGTATAAGAGTGCGACGCAAGGAACGATCCACAAAGAACTAAAAGTTAGCTACATAAAAAATATCTTCATAATCTTTTTAATCTTCCCAAATCATGGTTCAGACATCTTATCTCAAGAAAGCCATCGCCACACCGCCATCAACATTCAATGTATTACCCGTTGACTTATTAAGTAAGCCACCAACAAAAGCGTAACACGCATTGGCAATATCTTCGGGCAATATCATTTCGTTGAGCAATGTGCGTTTTGCATAATATGCAGGCAACTCTTCAACTGTGATGCCATAGGCTTTTGCGCGACCTTCTGCCCAACCACCACCCCAAATATTACTGTTTGCAATAACTGCATCGGGATTAACTGTGTTTACACGAATCTTATCGCCACCGAGTTCTGCAGCAAGTAATCTTGTAAGATGCGCCTGCGCTGCTTTTGCTGAACCATAACCCGCATTATTTGGACCAGAAACCACACTGTTCTTTGAAACAATATTTACAATGTCTCCACCAAAACCTTGCTTGCGCATCACTTCAACACCAAGCTTTGAAACAAGGAATTGTCCTTTTACTAAAATATCATACAGCTTATCCCAATCTTCAATTGTGTGATCGGTAATAGATTTTGAAATACTGATACCTGCATTGTTTACGACAATATCAACACCACCAAAAGCAAGCGCTGCATTTGCAAACGCTTTTTCAATGGAAGCATTATCTGTAACATTTAATAAAGTTGATGCTGCAGTATCTCTTCCAAATTGTTTTTGAAATTCCTGCATGGCGCCCTGCATGCGTTCTTCATTAATGTCGTTGATGATAACACAAGCGCCTTCTTCAGCAAATTTCTTTGCAATTGCTTTTCCAATACCACCGGCACTTCCTGTTATCAATGCAATTCTGCCGCTCAATGATTTTGGTTTGGGCATGCGTTGCAACTTCGCCTCTTCAAGCAACCAGTATTCTATGTTGAATGCTTCCTGACGTGGCAATGAAGTGTATTCACTCACGGCCTCTGCACCACGCATTACATTAATGGCGTTGATATAAAATTCAGAAGCTACTCTTGTTGTCTGTTTATCTTTTGCAAAAGAAAACATACCAACACCGGGATATAAAATAATTACAGGGTTTGCATCACGAATAGCAGGACTGTTGGGATGCTTGCAAGAGTCATAATATTCTGCATACATTTTTCTATACGCTTCAAACAACGGCGCAATTTTTTCTTTTATTGCTGCTGTGTTTGTTACATCTTCATCTGGTGAAAGATTGAGAACAAGCGGAGAAATTTTTGTTCTTAAGAAATGATCAGGGCAACTAGTTCCTAAAGGAGCTAATCTTTCTAAATCATTTGAATTGATATATTGTAATACCCTGTCATCATCAGTAAAATGACCAATCATACCAGCCCCCCTGCCCCCCGAAGGGGGGGGCAAAGAAAGATCACTATTGGAACAAAAGCCCCTAAGTATGGGCATTAATGCGGCGGCTTTTTGTAAACGTTCTTCTTTCGGTAAAGATTGAATTTTCTGACCACCAAAAGTCTCTCTTTTTAGCCCCTCTTTAGGGGCGGGGGGGCTCTCCAGGTATTGTGCATAATGTTCAATTACTTCGAGTGTGTTAATATAGCTTTCATAAGCAGTATTTCCCCATGTAAACAAACCATGAGAGCCAAGCATGATACCACGTATGCCTGGGTTTTCATCAAGGCATTGTTTGAGCATAAGACCTAATTCAAAGCCAGGCTTTTGCCATTTCACCCAACCGATTGTTCCATTGAATAATTCTTTGGTTATCTTCTCTCCATCTTTTGCAGCAGCAATTGCAATGGCTGCATCCGGATGCAAATGATCAATATGTTTGAAAGGAAGAAAACCATGGAGCGGTGTATCAATAGATGGCGCTTTTGATGAAAGATCATAGATGCAATGTTTGAACAACTCTACCATTTCATCTTCATATTCCAATCCACGGTAAATATTTTTTAAGCTGCGTAAACGGTCAACATACAAAGCTGCAAGACCGCTGCTTTTCATGGTACCAAGATCGCCGCCACTGCCTTTTACCCACATTACTTCTGTTTCATTTCCCGTCAATGGATCTTTGGCCATTGCTTTACAGGATGTATTGCCGCCGCCATAGTTTGTCAGTCTTAGATCTGCGCCCAATAAGTTGGAGCGGTACACGAGTAAGGCTACTTCATCACCTGCAAATTCTGCTGCTTTGGCTTCATCCCACAGGTAGCTTACGTGTTTGAAATTTGTTGTTGCTGTACTCATAAAAGATTAATAATTATTTTTTGTTGACGATCTTTTTATTCTTTGGTCATCACCTGTTGTGTCACTCACTTGTACCTTCGGAATATTGTTCATCAATGTTTGCTGTTCATATAGCGCTCCTACGGAGGAATGAATACAACAAACGATTTATATTGAACAAAGAACTAAACGTACAAGAGTGCGACGCAAGAAAAGCTTCATACTTATTCCATTGCCTGGCTCAAAAATACTTCCGGAAAAAGCTAATAGTTTTCTTTCTTACTTTAGCGAATTACCATACCCCACCAACAGTACAGAAAGTATAATGGTTATAATTCCTATTACAATAGTTGAAGTTGTTTTTTTGTTTACGCCTTTCCATTCTTTTAATACCAGCCCCCACATGTTTGCTGTGAGTATGATGAATGCCATGTGCAGTATCCACGAGCTGGGACCGTTACCCAGCTTGCTTTCGCCCATGCCGTAAAAGAAAAATTGCAAGAACCATGTTGTACCAGCCAACGCTGAAAAAATATAATTCTTTAACAACGGTGTTTTTTTGTTGGTATAATCACCAAAGGTTTTGTTGCGTGCATTTAGTATCATACACCAGATAAAGTTGGTGGTTAATCCACCCCATAAAACAACCACATAAGTTACATTATTCTGGTATAAAAAATTACCCTGATTTGGATTGGCTGTTTTCCATATTTCGTTTGCAAGATCGGCCATTGGTTTACCCGCTTCCAAACCAAAATTGAAACAGGCACTTAACACACCTGATACAATTGCTACGAACATACCGAGTGCAAATTTGTATTCGGTCTTTGTTTCCATACCATGCGGATCAGTATCAGCAGACAATTGCTTCTCTTTCATCATACCTGCTTTGCCGCAAATGATGATACCCACCACACATACCGCAAGACCGGCCAAAACGGTGAGGCCCCAATGAGAACCGATCAGCATACTAAAAGTATCTTTACCTTCTTTGGGAAATACATCATAATAAATGGAAGGGATAATGGCGCCAAACACCATGCACAAGCCAAGTATAATGCTGCTGCCCAATGAAACGCCGAGGTAACGGACACCAAGGCCATAGGTCAAACCACCAATGCCCCAAAGTACACCAAACAGATAAGTAATACCGAAGGCTGTGCCGGTTGTTCCCTTAATAATTTCTGCAAAACCGGGAATGGTAAGATAAGCTGCAAGGGGTGGCACAATAAACCATGAAAAGATACCTCCAACGATCCAGAAGCTTTCCCAATGCCAGCCTCTTACTTTTTTGTAGGGCATGTAAAAGCTGCCTGAAGCAAAACCCCCTATGAAATGAAAAATAACTCCGAGTATAGCCTGCATATAATGTTGATTTTCTGTATGGCTGAATGAACAATCTTTGGTAAATGTAAGAGAAGAATTTGCTGTAACTGTCATGTACTGTCATGAATTTTAGTAACGCTTTTTATAACCACGACATTTACCCCGTATCACTAAATAAGGTGCTTTGGAAAATCTTTTACTGTTGTGCAGCAAACCTGTTCCATCACCTGTTTTAACTGCGTTTTTAAAATTGAAATGGTGTGGTTGCCGCCCTCTTTACCCAAAGCTGCAACACCATACATAAACGACCTGCCCATAAAAGTAAAATCGGCACCACTTGCTAAAGCCCTTGCTACATCAGGGCCTGAGCGTATGCCGCTATCCATTATAATGGTTAGTTTGTCTTTATATTTTTCTGCAATGGGCAGTAATGCTTTTACAGAAGATTGTCCTGCATCCAATTGTCTGCCGCCATGATTGGAAACAATAATGCCATCTAATCCTAATTTTATTGCCATCTCTGCATCTTCTTTACTCGCCACACCTTTCAGCACAAGTTTACCTTTCCGCATATCCCTTATCGGTTTTATTTTTTCTTCATTCAATCGCCCGGAAAAAGTTTTGTTCATAAACTGCCCAAGCAGTTTCATATTAAGCCCTTTGGGCATATATGGCTTCAGTGTTTCAAATGAAGGCTGCCCATGTATCAATGTTTTCATTGCCCACTCCGGTTTGCCCATTATCTGTAAAATATTTTTCATCGTCATTCTTGGTGGCATTGCTAATCCATTTCTTATGTCTCTTGGCCTGTAGCCAAACGACGGCACATCAGAAAGAATAACCAATACAGGACATTGTGCCGCAGCCGCTCTTTTAATGATACTATCTCTTATTTCATTCTCTGCAGGATGATACAACTGGAACCATGCTTTGCCTTCAGTTAATTCACTTATTCTTTCAATAGATGAAGTTGATACGGTGCTTAACACAAAAGGTATATTGTGCTCAAACGCAGCACGGGCAAGTATTTCGGGGGCATTGGGCCATATTAAACCCTGCAGGCCAACAGGTGCAATGCCAAACGGCGCATCATATACATGACCAAAAAGTTCGATGCGCAAATCTGCATTGCTGTAATTGTTCAGATAATAAGGTTTCAGTTCAACCTCTCGCAACTCTGCAGTGTTCTTGTAGAGGTTTACATCTTCATTGCAACCACCATCAAGATATTCAAATGCAAAGCGCGGGATTTTTTTCTGCGCTTTTTTTCTAAGGTCATCAATTGAAGGATAAGATGTATTGTATTTTATTTCCATGATTTTATTTTAAATGCAATACATAATGAGATAATAAATATTTTTTGAGAAAGCATATTTGTATTGGAAAATAAAAATACGATATCCATTATGGCAATTTAAAAGTAAAAATAAAACAGGTTAATTGTGCAACCGTCATGAACTATCATGCTCATCAATCTTTTATTGATGAGCATGATAAGCATTGACTTGAATTGATTACTGATAAATTTCGCAATGCAGGGTAGTGAACAAAGCGTACAAGTGTGCGACGCAACGAAAGCTTCATGCATGCAATACAGCAGGGCTCACAATGTATTTCCCGCACCTATTGGCTTATTGTTTACTTTGATTAAACAAAGCAAGCTTTGCAAAGAAGTCTTCGAAGATGAGGTGTACATCCAACTGTGTGTACACCCTTATGTTTCGCCCCAAATAATTTACTTCATACAAACCCTGGTTATTAATTATGGGTGACGGCCGCAGCACATATTGACTTGATGCAGGATCGGGCTCAAACGAAGATTGCAAAGCAGTTAAAAGCACCAACGGACTATCGCCGGTTATATATACTTCCCCAACATTGAAATTATATTTTACAGATAGCTTCATCATACGCTCAATATTGCTGGTAAGATATTCGCCAATCTTTCCTTGTGTTTTAACATTCAACAGCAAAGATGAATAAGGCATGATGACCTGGCGATAAGCATTTCTTGGTACTTGCCATATTGGAATTGCAGATTTATTAAATACAACCTGGCCGGCTTTTAGATCGATTGCTAAATTATATTCAAGACTTGTATAGCCGGGCGGAGGAGTAGCAAGTTCTGTATATTCCGGTCCGCCGATCCATATCAATGTTAAACGGCTTGCAATCTTTGGTTCCATAAGATATGCGCTTGCAATATCTGTAAGACCTGCACCACACACAACATACAAAGGCAATTTGGTATCGTCACGCATGGCTTCTTTAACAATAACATTTGCCGCATCGGATTTTTGCGCGGTGCTGTCATTTTCCAATGCAATATTTGATCCCTGGTAAACAGGAAAAGTTTTGCCAAGATTCATGATCGACAATACTTCTTCTATTTTCTTTTTTGCGTTCGCTGCAGTTTCTTTCGAAGGATCAAAGCCATCTCCTGCTTTTAAATGAGAACCAATGATAGCGCGGATCTCAACAGATGGAGATAACAAGTGATGTACCAGTTGAAACAAGCCATCCGGGTCTCCGCCAAAATCATTGTCTATAATGATACGCATACGCGGCTTTACAAGACTATCAGGAAAAATCGGCGTGTTATTTTTTTGCGAAAATGCATTTGTGCAAGAAATTATTATCAGCAATGAAATAATTAATATTTGTTTGGTCATGATAGTTGTTATTTATTTTACAGTGATGATTACTCTCTGGTATCTTGTAAGTGATGGCGAGCCATTGTCCGTTGCCTCAAGAATAATATGAATCGTTTGTCCTGCAACTGCATCCTTAGGAATAATTGCTTTAGCCCTTGCAGTATTTGCATTTGAAATATCGATTTGATTTGGATATGTTCCAACCTGGAGCTGCCACCATTTGATTGACACATTATTTCCATCCGGATCCAAAACTTTTCCGTTTAATCTTATTGTTTCTCCCGGCGATGCTAATACATTAAGTGGTCCTTCAATTGTAACTACAGGCGCATGATTTGCATCCGAATATTTTGGTGTTACAGACCATTTAAGACGAGCTGAAAAATCATTCTGTGCTTCAGGAAAAAAATCAGGATACATGCTTGTAGTTTTGTTCATTGAACTGAGCGCAGAAACCATTGCTTGCTGCGATGTATCGCTTGCAGGTAAAGAAAATGGATTTACTACTTGCTTGCTCATTTGGCGACCGCCCCAGCCCCCATACGAACCATCTTCGTAAGCTCGTAAGCCATTTCCGGGCATATTCATAAATGTAAAGTCGTCGCCCTCTCCAAGCCACGAACCTTTCTGTTGCACAGGCATCCATACTGCATAACCCATGCTTCTTAATTGTTCATTGGTGTAGCCTGAAAAACCAAAATAATCCATGATGTCACCTTTTACCATTTGCTTTCCATCACCCCATACACGATATAACGCTCCTAATGGTCCGCGGTCTGATACATTTTCTTTCATCCATGATGAGGTTAAATAAATGGAGTCTTCGGGTTTTGCACGCAGTTGCGCGCCATAGCTATAGTTTGGTCCGCCGGTGAATTGCCGGTATTCTATATCCGCCCAGTTAGGCTTTATATATTTTGCATAAGTATCATCCTGGTCGCCTGATGGAAGCAGCACCACTTTATTTGATATCTTCTTTTTAATCGCTTCCCATTCGGTTGTGTACTCGTATTGCTCCTGGATTGATTTGAGTGCACGTGCTATGGTACTCTGCCCGCCCCATGCAGTAATAAATAATTTACCTGGTTTATCGTCGAGCATAAGTGATTTGATCAGATCTGAACCCGGCGAATTTTTAGAAATATCTCCATCGAATTCAATATTTCCAAAACGAATTTTTGACTTCAATATATCCGGTGACGGATAGTTTGGATTATGCACTTTCAGGTTCGGATATACTTTCTCATAAGCTTCAACAGCATCATCAATAAACCGTTCATTTTTACCCCAGCGCCAGGATTCGCATGGACAGGTATCTAATCCGAAACGTGAATATTCTCTGCCGGGCACAAACCACTTTGTTCCTTTACCATCGCCTTTCCAATGGTAACCACTGCTTGCATAAATTAGTCCTTCCACATTTACATCGCAGCTAAACAATAAAAAACGGATAAGCGAATTATTATCGTCGAGCTCCGGGTCGGCAGTAATAACAATTCTTGGTTTTGTTTCCATATTCGAAGACTGTGCTTTTACAGTAATTGTAGCAAGGCACATAACGATTAATGAAAAAGCAAAAACACTAACATTTCCATTTAAACCTTTTCTATTCGATTGCATAGATTTTATGTTTATGAGTATTATTATTTTACCAGCAATAGTTTTACATGGCATCGCCTGTTGTGTCACTCACTTCAACGTTCGGAATTCTTAAGACGCATTATTCATTCCCTATCGCTTTTTTCCATCCTTTATACCATGCTTTCACTTTATCATCAGCAGATGGTTTAAATATTTTCTTTTCTGAATTTAGTTGCGAGAGATGATCTAAATCTTTATAGATCTTTTGCTGCAATCCTGCGAGATATGCCGCACCTAATGCTGAAACATCTGCAATGCCGATGTTTATAACAGGTTTCTCTAACAGGTCTGCCAAAAATTGGACGATAAAACTATTTGAGCTTATACCACCGTCAATCATTAACTGGTTAAATGAAATATTTGTATCCGCTTCCATCGCTTCAATCACATCTTTTATTTGGTAAGGAATTGATTCAAGCGCTGCTCTTACAATATGATTTTTATTAGCGCTGAATGTAAGCCCGGTAATAGATGCTTTCCGGTTCATATCCCAATGCGGAGCACCAAGCCCACTAAATGCAGGCACGAGATAAACACCATTATTATCAGCAACACTTGTTGCCATTGCTTCCGTTTGTTTACTGTCTGCAAATAAACCTAATTCATTCTTCATCCATTCGATGGCTGCGCCGCATGTAACAATTACGCCTTCGAGTGCATACTGCACTTTATCTTCTGTGCTCCAGCAAATAGTGGTGACCATACCATTATCAGAATATTTTATTTCATCTCCAATATTCATAAGAATTGAACAACCTGTGCCCATTGTTGCTTTTGCTGTACCTGGATTAAAACAACCTTCACCAAATGCAGCAGCATGTGAATCACCAATCATCGCAGAAATTGAAATAGGCTTATTCACTAATCCATTGAAGTCTGTTTCACCGAAATGATTTGACGAAGATTTACATTCTGGCAAGTTGAGTTTTGATAAATGAAATTCGTTCAATAATTCTTTATCCCATGAAAGTGTGGTAAGATTAAAGAACAATGTTCTTGATGCATTGGTATAATCGGTTGCATAATTTTTGCCGTTGGTTAATTTATATAATAACCATGTGTCAATTGTTCCGAAGTATGCATTGCCATTATCAATAGCTGTTCTCACCTGTTCATTATTTTCATACAGCCAGATCAGCTTAGTGCCTGAGAAATAAGGATCTACCAACAAGCCTGTTTTTGTTTTAATCGTTTGCTGAAGGTTTTGTTGTTTCAATCTTTCACATACATCAATCGAACGTTTGCATTGCCACACCACTGCATTGTATAAAGGCTTTCCTTCTTTATTCCAGATAATGAAAGTTTCTCTTTGATTGGAAATGCCGCAGGTAACAATATTATTTGCATCATTGCCAGTATCTACAAATGATTGAATACATTTTTGAACAGACAACAGCACATTTTGTAAAATTTCTTTCGGGTCTTGCTCAACAAAACCATTATTCAGGTAATGAGTTTTTAAAACTTCCGTTGTTTTAGCACATACTTTTCCCTGCTCATCGATGATGAGTGTTTTAGTACCACTGGTGCCCTGGTCAATTGCTAATATGTATTCCTGATTCATTTGCCTGTAAAAGTATTCGTATAACAATCCTGTTAATCTTTCAAATCTTCCCAAATCCTGGTTCAGACAATTGCTCAATAAAGAACTGAACGTACAAGTGAGTGACACAACGAAGCATCATAGTAGTACTTTAGTTAAGTACATCATCTTCTTATTCATTCTTTGCATTCGCTTTATCAATGATCACTGCAATCAATATCACAAAGCCTTTTACAACCTGTTGCCAGAATGGCGATACATTCAACAACACCAAACCATTGTTGAGCACACCAATAATAATTGCACCAAGCACAGTACCCAACACACTACCTCTTCCGCCGGACAATGAAGTGCCGCCAATAACAACCGCCGCAATGGAATCAAGCTCGTAACCCGTTCCTGCATTGGGTTGTGCGGCATCGAGACGTGAAGTAACAAGCAGCCCACCGACAGCAGCAAGCGTGCCCGCCATGCTATACACAATGATCTTTATCTTTTTGATATTGATGCCGGAAAGTATTGCAGCATTTTCATTTCCACCAATTGCATAAATATAGCGACCTAGTTTCGTTTTGTTCGTAATGATAACCGCAATAAAAACAATGATGCCTGAAATCCATACAGGCAAAGGGATACCGATAAACCAGCCAGTACCGATATAAGCAAAGCTTTCATTGAGACCTGTGATAGGAAAACCTTTTGTCCAAAGCATTGTAAGTCCTCTTGCAATAGTTAGCATGGCAAGTGTTGCAACAAATGGCGGCACCTTGAATTTTGTAATTGCCCATCCATTGAACCAACCAAGCAGTGAGCCTGCTAATAATCCTGCAACTACAGCACCTAATATTGTAAAGCCGATATATAAGTTTGATGAAGGAATTTCAATTCCATTTTTTAATAAGCCTGCAGTGATTGCACCGCACAATGCAAGCACAGAGCCAACTGAGAGATCAATACCTGCGGTGAGAACCACCAATGTCATCCCAACTGAAATGCAGATATTCACAGATATTTGACGCATTACATTCCATGCATTGGTCGCTGTAAGAAATTTATCAGACAATAAACTAATAACAAGACATAACACAAACAGCGCAATCAATGATTGGAATTTTGCAAGTTGTAGTTTATATTTTTTTGCGGGGATTACTGCTTCCATCGATTAAATTGTTTTAGGAATTGCTGCCTTAAGAATATTATCTTCAGTTGCGTCATTGGCTGCAAACTCAGCGGTGATGGTGCCTTCAGCCATTACTAGTATCCTGTCTGATACTGCTAATATCTCCGGCAGTTCCGAAGAAACAACGATGATACCAAGCCCTTCATCTGCCAGTTGCAAAATGAGTTTATATATTTCATTCTTTGCATTGATATCAATGCCACGTGTTGGTTCATCAAGCATCAATACTTTTGGTTTCGTGGCAAGCCATTTTGCCAATACAATTTTTTGCTGGTTACCGCCGCTGAGGTTTTTTACAAGTTGTTTTTCAGAAAATGTCTTTATTTTAAGATCACCAATATATTTCTTTGCAAGCGAAGTTTCTTTCCTGCTGTTAAGCAATCCTATGCTTTGCATATCCTGCAAAGTAGTAAGGCAGATATTTGCTTTTACATCAAGCCCTAATACAAGTCCGTCTTTTTTTCTATCCTCCGGAACAAGCGCCAGTCCAGCGCTTATAGCACCAACAGGCGATTTGATATTTGTTTGTTTGCCTTCTATCTCTACAGTTCCCGCAGAACGTTTTGAATGCATTCCAAATATTGTTTCGAGTAATTCTGTTCTGCTCGCGCCCATCAAACCAAAGATGCCAAGTATCTCACCTTTTTTCAGTTTGAAGGAAATATTTTTTAACAGCTGATCATTTTTTCTAACAGGATGCTTCAAAGAAATATTATCAACAGACAGAAGCGTTTTGTCTTTACCGGTAACAACAGCTTTTCTTACGATCTTTATTTCGCGCCCAACCATTTTTTGAATAATGCTGTCGTCGGTCATGCCTTTCATGTCGCCGCTTTCAATCGCTTTGCCATCTCTTAAAACGATATACCTGTCAGCAATCTTAAAAAGTTCATCAAGCTTATGTGAAATGTATGCGATGGCTTTGTTTTCTTTTTTTAGTTGTTCAATAATACTGAACAAAACTTCTACCTCACTTTCACTGATAGCAGAAGTTGGTTCATCCATAATAATTACTTCTGCATCCAACAGCAATGCTTTTGCTATTTCCACCACCTGTTGCTGACCAACTTTTAGCGCAGCAATTTTCGTATCAGGAGAAACAGATAATTTCAACCTGTTCAGTAATTCCTGCGTTTTATTACCCATTTGCTTTTTATTGAGCATGCCCCACGGAGTTGTTATCTCACGTCCCAAAAAAATATTTTCGGTAACACTTAAATAAGGAATAAGATTGAGCTCCTGGTGAATGATAGCAATACCTGCAGCCTGTGCCTGTCTTGTGTTTTGAAAACGTACAGGTTGATTTTTAAAAACAATGCGTCCATCATATTCAGCATACACCCCGGAAAGAATTTTCATCAGTGTTGATTTGCCTGCGCCGTTCTCGCCAATGATTGCATTCACTTTTCCTGTATGCAGTTCAAGGCAAACATTATCAAGCGCAGTAACGCCTGAAAATTTCTTTGTTATGTTTTCTGCAACAAGCATGAGGATGATAAATATTATTATTGAACCACTTTTATTTCAACAGGCACTACTTCTATCTTTGATAAATTCAAATGCTCTTTATTTAATTCTATAGCACCAACAAATTCTATAGCATTGCCGTTTTTAACAACTGACTTAAAAGATGGCAAAACTTTTTCACGGATTATTTTATTTAACTCCGCTGACACATTATTAAAATCCATTGTATTGCTGAATTCGTTGATGTCAATCAATCCCGTAGCATCTCTTACTGCATTTCCAAAAACATATTCGGTAGCAATTGTTATAGTTTGTTTAGTGATATCAGTTTGAAGCAAAACAGAAATGTCATCTTCATTAACAGCAGTAATTTGCCCTTTTCCTTTCACCAAAAAATAGCGTAGGTTACCGATGCCTAACGCATGAGAATAAGTCTCAAAAATTTTTGCAGTATCGACTGAAAGCATTGCTGTGAGCTGCGTTAATTCAATTGCCTTGTTGAGACTTGGCAACAGTTTATTATTCCAGAAATTTTGCGCATAAGTTGCTGCGTTAAATTCTTTGGCAGTTTCTACCGCTTTTACTTCATCCAGTTTTTTAAAGTAAACTGAATTGTAAGCAATGACAACGATCACTGCAATAGCAATAATATACTTGATAGTTTTAGATTTCATTCTAAAAAATTTTACTCCCCTTTAGGGGTTGGGGGCTTTACCATAACCCATATATTCATTTACATTTTCCTGTGTAACCAGTTCAACTGCAACCGGCATCTTCTTTGGAAAATCTCTTTTCCCTTTAAAATATTCATCTGCATCATTCGCTGCAGTCTGCGCTATCACTTTTGGAAACTGCATACCCGTTGCAACAATCTTTTTATCTTTTATAGAATTAACTACATCCTCTGCGCCATCAAATCCAAAAACTTTTATATCATTTGCTTTACCTGCTGCAACCAGCGCCTGGTAAGCACCTGAAGCCATCGCATCATTGCCACAAAACACTGCATTAATTTCAGGATGTGCCTGCAACATTGTTTCCATTGTTTCCATTGCTTTGTTGCGGTCGAAGTCGGCGCTTTGTTGTGCCACCATTTTTAAACCTGGGTAAACATCCACTACACTATGAAATCCTTTTGAGCGATTCCAGGTATTGTTATCGCCAACAAGACCAAGTATCTCCACATACTTTCCCTGTTTATGCATTTGCTCAACAAAATATTTTCCAATTGCAACACAACCCGAATAATTATCCGAAAGTATTTGTGAAGTAGCGGCATCCGTTGAATTCACTTCTCTATCCATGCAGAAAACAGGAACGCCTGCCGCCTTTGCCTTTAAAACATTTACAACAGATCCATCTGCATCAGTAGGATTAAATAAAATGGCATTGTAACCTGAAGCAATGGCGTTATCAAAATTGTCTGCTTCCAAAGAAGTGTTGTTTTGCGAATCGAAAATTTTTGCTTCATATCCTAAAGCTTCTGCTTTTGCTGCCGCTGTTTGTGCAAGCACTACAAACCAGGGATTGTTGAGCGTGGAAACAATTACGGCAACTTTCTTTTTCTGGTCTTGTGTTGTATCGGTTTTGCAACCCGCAAACAACACAAGACTGAACAGCGTTATGGTGAAAATATTTTTTATGGCAAACAATCGTAACATATATAAGAGCCGTTTTTATATTGTACTATTATGTGTTTTCAAATTGATTTCATTTTACTTCTCTAATAATTCCAAAGCTGTTGCTGAAAGCCCGTTTGCTGAAATACCATAATGATTAAATATTTCATTCTGTGAACCTGTAACCGTGTACTCATCAGGAATGCCCACTATTTTAAAGGCACCTCCCCAAGCTCCTCCAAAGGAGGGGCTTTTATGCTGGAGTAAAAAAGACGCGCATGCTTCACCCAAACCACCATATACACTGTGCTCTTCAACAGTTATAATTGCACCACAATTATTTGCAGTTGCCTTAATCAATTCATAATCTAATGGTTTAATCGTATGCATGCTGATAACACTTGCATGTATATTATATTCCTGTTCTAATTTTTCTGCAGCCTGCAATGATGGATAAACCGTTTCACCTGTTGCAATAAAAGCTATATCATTTCCTTCACGGATCATTCTTCCTTTTCCAAACTCAAAATGTTGCTCACCCGCATAAGGGAGATCAGGCATATTCTTTTTGCCAAAACGTAAATAAACTGGTTTGTTCAATTCTGCTGCAAGCTTAATGGCTTCTGCTGTTTCATAATTATCTGCAGGCGCAACAACAGTAATATTATTAATAGCACGCAGCACTGCAAAATCATGCAGGCTGTGATGTGTAGAACCCAATGCACCATAACTTACACCTGCACTGATACCAATTAATTTTACAGGATTATCAGAATAAGCCACATCATTTTTAATTTGCTCCAATGCTCTTGCTGTTAAGAAACATGCCGGAGAAACAGCAAATGCTTTCTTACCTGCAGATGCAAGTCCTGCTGCAACACCAACAAGATTTTGTTCAGCGATTCCTATTTCTACAATTTGCTTTGGAAATTTTTGTCCGAACGGAACAAGCTTCCCGGAGCCACGTGAATCGCTTGTGACAACAATTATATTTCTATCATTTACAGCAAGCTCCTGCAGTATTGAAGAAAACACTTCAAGGTTTGTTTTGCCGTTTATTGTTTTATTTTCTATAACTGCTCCCACGATATAATATTTTTAGTACGCTGATAATGCTTCATCTAATTCATTCATGGCAACTTCAAACTGTTGTTCGCTGGGCACACCGTGATGCCATTTTACATTGTTTTCCATATAGCTTACACCTTTGCCTTTTACTGTGTGAGCGATAATAAAACTTGGCTTACCCTTCTCAAATGGAATCGCATCAAAGGTTTCGATGAGCGCATTAATATCATGACCATCTACATGCTTTACACTCCATCCGAAACTTTCAAATTTTGCATCAATTGGCTCTGTGTTGCATACTTCCTCTGTTGTTCCTGAGATCTGCAATTTGTTGTAATCAAGAATGGCACAAAGGTTATCCAGCTTGTAATGCGCTGCAGTCAACGCTGCTTCCCAATTCGAGCCTTCAGGCAATTCACCATCACCTAACAACGTAAATACACGAAAATTTTTATCATCCATCTTTGCTGCTATTGCATTACCAACAGCTATTGGCAATCCATGACCAAGCGCACCCGTGTTTTGTTCAATGCCCTTTACTTTTTTTGTTGGGTGACCTATATAATGCGATTTGTATTTGCAAAGTGTTTCAAGGTTGGTTTCAGGAAAAAATCCTTTATCAGCAAGCACTACATATAGTGCTTCCACTGTATGGCCTTTGCTTTGTATATAACGATCCCGATCCGGTGATGTAAAATTTTCGGGACTTACATTCAACACATGATTGTATAAAACATTCAGAATATCAACACAGGAAAGGCTTCCGCCGGTATGGCCTGCATTTGCACCGACTATATACTTCAGAATTTTTTTCCGGTGCTCTATTGATTTTTTCTCTAATTCCTTTGCTGTCATTGCTTGTAATATATTTTGTAACTATTTTTTTTTGCGCCGGGCTGAAGTTCTTTTATCATCTTCTCTTGCGTCGCACACTTGTACATACTGAACTTTATTCTGCAAGCTTATTGTCCCATTTATGAGCTTACATCATCTCTGCTCATTTATTTTTTATAGTACAAGTGTGCGACGCAACAGAAGCCTCATAGTTTTACTATTGCCGGGTTCATTATATTTTCTATTCATGCTGATACACTTCCCAACCCAAATAATTTTCTAATGCTTCTTTTAATATTGTTGCAGTTTTACTTGCATTCATTACAACATGATGTTCGAAGCCATTGCGGCACACATAATTCATTAAGCCTTGCAAGTTGTTTATCTGCGCAACAGCCCTGTTACCAAAAGTGTTCAATGCATCATTTGTAAGTTCGCCTTCACCAAGATAAGCCTTGATAATTCCTTTACAATCATCGGTACTGATGCGGCCGTAAGTCAATGGCATTGCGGGTGTGCGGCCATCGAGTGCGCCATACGTATTTTCTGTACCGACAGAAGTGCCGATAATGGGTGCAGTACTCATTTGTATATCAGGCAAAAATGATTTAGCCCAGTTGCCGCAATGAAAAAGCACGCACTTTGTATCATCATCTGCATAGTTGTTGTTCCAATCTACCAATGCACTTGGAGAACCGCTTGCCAATTGCATTGCATACATACTAAGTGTTCCCGTAACATCTACTTCGCATGCGCTTGGCATCATGTTCTCACTCATCATGCTCATGCTGGTGCAGACATTGCAACCATAATTTTTCTGCAATGAAGTCCAGCACTGAATAGCTGTTGCGTCCAGCACATTTTCTTCAATGAAATCTGCAAGCACTACGTCAAGCTTTGCTATTTGTATTAATTTTTCATTGGGTGTCTTACCTGTTGGAGTATAAGCATGAATCTTTTCTAATTTTTCTTTTACTGATTTATCATCAGCAGTTAATTTATTGGCGTTACCAAGAATTTCAGAAAGGTCAACAGTGATAACAGAAATACCATTTCGTTGTAAAATCTTTTCACTGTAACGCACTGTGTTAAATCCACCTGGCCTTGCACCCACCGCGCCAATACGTACTTTGCGCATACCTTTCACCACACGGCAAACAGCAAGAAAGTTTTTAAAGTCAGTGATGAAAGTTTCATTTGCTGGCGTAGTTACATGCTTTGTAGTAAGCGAGTATTTTATTCCGAATTGATACAGATTATTGCAAACAGAAATTTTACCGCACCATGCATCACGCCTGTTTACCACATCCATTTTACTGAGGTCATCAGGATAAGCTTGTATTAAAACAGGTACATTCAATCCTGATAATTTTATCGTTTCAGCGACGCCTTTTTCATCACCGAAGTTTGGCAGCACTACAAGAATTCCGTCAATTTCATCAGCATGTTGTTTGAATAACGCTGCACATTTTTGTGCTTCAGCGAATGTTTCTACACCACCCAACTTTGAATCAGTATTGCCTAACATTATTGGAGTAATATCCAATTTTGCAAACAGGTCAATGACCTCTGTTCTTGCTGTTGCCACCAATTTATCGGGAAAGAAATCACGGTTACCAATAATGACACCAACAGTGGCGTTTGATTTATTTTTCATTTTTGTTACTTGCGATGATCAATTCAATTTCATTATCATGAAACACTGCTTTGTGTTTTTCTTCGATTCCCGAATCAGTGATGATATAATCAATCAATGATAAAGCGCCCAGACTTGCAAATGCAGCTTTACCAATCTTAGTAGAATCAGCAACGAGATAAGTTGTTTCCGCGGCTTCAATCATTGCTTTTTTTACAACAAGGTCGCTGATACTTGGATAAGTAAGTCCTGCTTTCAATGAGATGCCCGCTGTTGCAAGAAATAATTTTTGTACATGCAAGCCTTTAAAAAAGTCCGCAGCTTTTTGTCCTGTTAAGGATAATGTTGGAGGTTTAAATTCACCACCGGTAACAATTACTTCTATGCCCGGTTCTGCACCAAGCATTAATGCAATGTTAAGTGCATTGGTAATAACAGTAAGGCTTTTCATGCCTTTTAGCTTCTTGGCAACTTCGGTAGTGGTAGAGCCTGAATCTAAAATGATCGTATCCCCACTTTCGATAAACTCAAGGCATTTGGAAGCTATCAATTCTTTTTTATCTAAGTTCTCCTGGTGCGTTAAAGAGAAAGTTTGTACCTGGTCTTTGATATTCTTTAAATAAGCGCCGCCATGTTCGCGGATAATCAAACCATCTTTATCGAGCTTTTCAAGATCCTGCCGGATGGTTACTTCCGTTACTTTAAAAAGTTTTGCCAGGTCGAGCACTTTTGCTGAACCATCTTCCTGTAAAAGCTCCAGAATTTTATCTCGTCGGTGGGTGGCAAGCATGTTTCTTTTTTCTTTGATAGAGCAATATTAGGAAGAAAAAAGAAAATAAATAAAAAAAATAATAAATAAACGAAAGGTCATAGGTATCTAAGTGAAAATCTCTAAGCATTTTATCCTTCAAAGCCCAAGTCTTTGGATTGCAAAATAATGCACTGGACGTAGAAGTGCGCGACGCAACAAAAGCTAAATATTTATTCAAAAGTCTGGTTCATAAAAATTTACTTTCTATCAACACTCATTACCTGCACTGGTCCCAACAATCCAGATGGCAACAACTTTGAATTTGCCTGGTAAAAAGCCATTGTTGTGTAAGTGATCTTGTTCTTAGCATCAGGTTGTGCATCACCAATCAACCTGTTAACCCAAAGATTGGTTACTCTTATTTCAAGTTTATTCTCGCCGGGTTTTAATGCATTGGTTACATCAACACGGAAAGGTTTTTTCCAAACAATACCAAGCGATTTACCATTTACAATTACTTCTGCAAGGTTCTTTACTTCTCCTAAGTCAATCCACAATTGTGTTCCTTTTTTAAACCAAGCAGCAGAAGCAGTAATTGTTTTTGTATAGCTTGCGGTTCCTGAAAAATATTTGATACCTGCATCGGCATTCTCTGCGTATGAAATTAATTTATCAAATGTTGCTGCCGCAGGTGCACCACGATCTTTTTGAAAACTTATATCCCAGCTTCCATCAACAGTCATTAAATTTTTTTCTTCTGTTACAGGTAATGTTACAGATGTTTTCACAGCCTTGTCTTTAAATACTACAAAGACTGCATCGTTTGGTTGTAAATGAAGCTGGACTTTTGTTACACCATTTTCAATGCTGTAAGAGGCAGCTTCTGTTTTTCCTGTTTCTGCATGCCATATCTCGGGCAACTTTCCTGCTATACGAAATGTTGCTTCTACATCCTGAACTTTATCATTGCGGCTATCAACCCAATACAAATCACTGTCAACTAATTTTCTGTGCACATACAAAAGCTTTGTATCTGCTGTTGGTTTACTGTAAGTAAAATCAGGAGCAATATTTATTTCAATAAGAACATCATTTATTGTTTTTCCGGTAAACACTTTTGTATTTCCTGTATTCCAAATTTCATTCACAATGCTTTTAAATTCTGTTTTAGCATCACTTAAGCTTGGAGTGCTTTCCGGTTTTATGCCTGTAATAGTTGCGCCTGCTTTTACAAGGTCTCTTATTTTTTTCAAAACAGGCAAAGTCATTTTTATTGCATTGCTGTCAAGCACCAATACACGATAACTCATACCGCTTGGCGTAACAAGTATTCCATTTTTTACAGATAATAAATTGATGAGCGCATCTTCATTTATAAAATCATAATTGTATCCTTCAGGAACAGCAGGTAATTTTTCCCCAAACAATGATGTGATGTTATTGTCTTCGCCATAATAGTAAACAACATCGGCTACAAACTTTCCCTGCTGCAACAGGTAGCTGCTTCTTGAAAGATAAGCTGTCCATGCTTTTGCTTCTTCTGCCCATGTTTCATGACGGGTAAACCACTGACCAAATGGTCCTAGACCAAGGCCGGGAATTTTATTATCCAATGGTTCATGCGTTGAACAATGAATCACAAAACGATTCAATCCACTTGCCAGTTCAAGGTCTGCAGTTGGCTTTAAATTTTCGGGCGAATAAGACCATGCAAAACCTCCAATGCCAAGCGCAGTAAGCGATTCAGCCGCTACTAAATTCTGACCATAAATATGCGCAACTGAACCAGATTCACGAATATCAGCTTCATATCCTGTTTGATCACCGGCATTTATAAAAGGGCTCTTCGTCCACATGGCAGACATAGGAACGAAGGCTTTCCGCTTTACATCCATTCCATCAGCAATTAATGCACGTCCGCTTTCATGCGATTCCGAATAACGTTTCATTCCATATTGTGCAAGAATATTTGTTAATGCATCATAATGATATTCAGCAAGCATTTCGCTCAATGTTTTCCTGAAATCAAATAAAAATTGTTCGCTTGCTTCAGCACTTTTTATAACATGACCGGTTAATACAGGCATCCACATAATCATACTATAACCGCGGCGTTTCTGAAATTCTGCAGGCAAATTTGCAGTCCAGTTTTGTGCACCACCCTCCCAGCTATCAGTAACCATAAATTGCAAACCACCTTTACTGCCCATTAAACCACCGGTTGCATTTTTATATTGATCAAGATAATTGGTGAAATAATTTTTCACAGCAACAGGATCAAGTTTATCTACTTCAAGACCTGTTGCTTCAGGTGATGCAGGATGGTTGGTGATACCCATCAGTGAATAACCGAAACGCACAACATCCCATTCGCCGGATGGTGCCGTCCAGTTCAAGGTTCCATCTGCTTTCAATTTATCACTAACATCAATAATATCAGTTGTGGCGATAACATCATTAGCATATGAAGTTGTTTTGCTATTCAGATCGCCAACCGGCGCAAAAGCATCTTTCTCTTCAAACATATTAAGCCGGTCAGCAGTATGTAAAACAATCTCTGCTATTAAAGTGCCGCCAATATCTTTTACAGGTCCGCCAAAGCCAAAAGCAGCGCCGGGATTAGATGCCTGCGGCGGATTTTTTACAGTAACGCGAAAATATTTTGCAGTAGTTGCGGGTATAGTTATTGTTTGCTGCAACACAGCACCCGGCAGTATAATACAAACAACTTTAAAATTAATTCCATCATCACTGGCTTCAAGTTTGCGGCTGTCTTTTGCATCAGCGCCCTGACCAAAAACACCGGGGTTGCCACCACCTACCATTGTTATAGCTTTCATGGTTTGTGGTTGAGGAAAAGCAAATTGTATCCATCCAAAACCAGTTGCAGAATCTCTTGGTAAAAGATTCGTTGTACCAACATCTCCATCGGTTAACTGCGATAAAGTAAAGTTGCCATCACTCGATGTAACAACAGCGCCTAACTCACTTAATGATTTATCTGCTGCCGGTAATTTGAATGCTACAACAGCAACATCTTTATAGAATAAAGGATTTTTTGATACATCCAATGTTTCACCAAAACCAGGTTGTAGTGGAATATTTTGAATCGGGCCGGTAACGCCTGTTTGTGCTGCAATTTTTATGTTGGATGTTCCACCTGTTACACGCATTTCTGTCCATACAATTTTCTTCATGCCATCTTCCGGCTTTACCCACGGACCGCCACTTTCGCTCCAGCCAGGCGAACCAGCAATAGCCATTTCCAAATGCAATGAATCAGCAAGTTTTGCAGTGAAATGAAATGCATCTTTCCAATCCGGAGTCATGTAGGTTAAACGCTTCTCCACAATTTGCGGTGTTGCCAGTGCTGCATCAAAATTCTGAAAGCCGCCAATGCCTGCACGTTTCATCCATTCGAGGTCTTTTTGTATTCCATCTTTTGTAATGTTACCATTCATCCAATGCCACCACACACGCGGTTTAGCAATGTTGGGTGGTGTTACAAAATTTTTATACAAAGTATCTTTTGAAGTGCTGGTTGTTTGTGAAAACCCCGCAACGGAAAGGAGTGTTGCAGCGGAAAAGACGAGTAGTTTTTTCATATATGACAAGTTTGAAAGTAAAAGTATGAGATGTAGATTATACAACTGTCATGAGCCGTCATGCTTTGTGTTTTTTTGTAACAAGCGGCAGGATATATGGCAACGCCAGTTGTGTCACTCACTTGTACGGTCGGGCTATGCTTCGTCATTGCGGGGAACGAAGCAATCTCTGATTAAATTTTAAACCTTTTAAATCCAATAGAGCAGATTGCTTCGGCGGCCCCGCAATGACGTACAGTACAAGAGTGCGACGCAACCGGGATGCCATAAAAAACTAAAACTGGGTTCATCATCTTTTCTCTTGCCAAAATATCTTTATACAAAAAATAAAAATATCAGTTGTTTGAAAATCGTAACTATCGCTTTGAAAATCGTTAGATAAAGATTAGCAAATACAATTGTTTTGCACCTTGAAAATATAAAACTTAAGCTCATGAATTTTCTGAAATCAAATGTTCTGTACAAAAAAGCATTCCTGTTTTTTATTGCTTTAAATCTTACTCATTTTTCTTTCTCACAAAAGACGGATAGCACAAAAAATATCTATCATTTTGGTGGTGTAATAACCGCTACCAATAATTGCATTTCATTAATACCTACTTTTTCATTGGGTAAACCTGCAGTGATGTTTGATATGTCAATGGGAAAAGGGAAATTTAGTTTTGAACCGCAATTCCGGTTTGCACTGGACACCAAACCCTGGGGTTTCATTTTTTGGTGGCGGTATAAATTACTGCAAACGAACAAATTTGCAATTAATATCGGCGCACATCCTTCACTTAATTTCAGAACTGAAACTGATTCGGTAAACGGAGTTGCAAAAGAGGTGATAGTTACCAGGCGCTATGTAGCCGCAGAACTATCTCCTAATTATTTATTGTCAAAAAATATCAGCATAGGTATGTATTACCTGTATTCACATGGTATTGATGAAGGCACAATAAAGAATACCAACTTTCTAACCATCAACAGTAATTTTTCAAATATCAAAATTACCAACCGGTTTTTCATGAGATTTACTCCTCAATTCTATTACCTGAAATTAGATAAACAGGATGGCTACTATTTTACTTCAGCATTTACTTTAGCAAAAAGAAATTTTCCGCTTTCAGTGTCTGCTATTATCAACAAAGCTATTCACACAGATATTCCGGGTAAAAGCTTTGTGTGGAATGCAAGCCTGGTTTATACTTTCAATAAAGCTTATGCCAGGCAATAATAAACGCCCGGAATTAGTAAGTTTGTGGGAGATGAGTAAGCTCGAAACCATAGAAGAATTCTACAAACGTAAATTTGATTGGATGCCGGACAATATCCGCAATGAGATAGGGCATTTCAATGTGTTTAAGTTAGAGCCTTTTGTAGGAAGCAATGCCCAGCCTGTACCGTATAAACGGCGGGACTTTTATAAGATCATGCTTGGCATTGGCAGCAGCAGGAGGCACTATGCCGATAAAGTGACTGAAGTACAAAAACAGGCATTGTCATTTTCAAATCCGCAGATACCTTATACGGTGGAACACAATAAAACCTGCAATGGTTTTTTCTGCATATTTAACCAGCATTTTTTTCATCAATACGGAAACTTAAATCAATATTCGGTCTATCAGCCCGATAGTACACATGTATTTGAATTGACTGATGAACAGGCAGAAAAAGTAAATAGTATTTATGAACGCATGTTTGAAGAGATCAATTCTGATTACATACATAAATATGATGTGCTTCGCACACTTGTTTTTGAACTGATCCATTTCGCTGTGAAGATGCAGCCATCTGCAAAATTTGATAAGCCACCAATCAATGCATCACAAAGAATCTCCACACTGTTTTTAGAATTATTAGAGCGGCAGTTCCCTATTGACGATACCCACCAAACACTAAAGATGCGTTCCGCATCTGATTTTGCGACCCAGTTAAATGTTCATGTAAACCATTTGAACAGGGCTGTAAAAGAAATAACCGAAAAAACAACCTCACAGATCATTGCTGAACGCATTTTGCAAGAGGCAAAAATTCTTTTGAAGCATAGCGCATGGAGCGTATCTGAAATTGCTTATGCATTAGGATTTACTGAAGTTACGCACTTCAACAACTTCTTCAAAAAGCATACACAGCTAAGCCCGCTGAAATTCAGGAATGTTTGAATTTTGTAATTCATTGTTTGGTTTTAGTTATGCTGCGTCCAGTTGCTGATATAATTTTGTTCAATAATTTTTTTTATGATGCCAGCAGTAGAGTTTAATAGCATCATCGTTGCGTCGTACTTTAGTACTGTACGTCATTGCGGGACCGCCGAAGCAATCTGCTCTATTGGATTTAAAAGATTTAAAATTTAATCAGGAGATTGCTTGGTTCCTCAGCAATGACGAAGCATAATCCGAACGTACAAGTGAGTGACACAACAGGTGATGCCCTAAAAAACTTTAGCTGGTTTAAAAATTAAAAACAAAAAATCATGAATACACAAATGCAAAAACGCAAATTAGGAAAGGGCGGGCTTGAAGTATCAGCCCTTGGTCTTGGCTGTATGGGTATGAGCTTTTCTTATTATCCATTTCCCGAGAAACAGGATGCCATAAACCTTATTCACAAAGCAGTAGAACAGGGCGTTACTTTCTTCGATACTGCAGAAGTATATGGCCCCTACACCAACGAAGAACTGTTGGGTGAAGCATTGGCTCCTTTTCGTAATGAAGTAGTAATAGCCACAAAATTCGGGTTCAACATCCAGGATGGAAAAATGGTGGGCGTAAACAGCAGTCCTGAACAAATAAAAAAAGCGGTAGAGGGTTCGCTCAAAAGATTAAAAACCGATGTTATTGATTTGTACTATCAACATCGTGTTGACCCAAACGTTCCCATTGAAGACGTAGCAGGAACAGTGAAAGAACTGATACAGGAAGGTAAAGTAAACCACTTCGGTTTGTCAGAAGCAGGTGCAAATACCATTCGTCGTGCCAATGCAGTTCAACCTGTTGCTGCATTACAAAGCGAATACTCTTTGTGGACAAGGCAACATGAGCAGGAGATTATTCCTGCCATTGAAGAACTCGGTATTGGATTAGTAGCATTTAGTCCCCTTGGCAAAGGTTTCCTTGCAGGCAAAATAGATGAGAATACAAAATTTGCCGAAGGCGATATCCGCAGCGTTCTGCCAAGATACACAGAAGAAGCACGTGTTACCAATAAAGCGCTGTTGGATGTGATCAACAAATTTGCAGAAAGAAAAAATGTAACTCCTGCACAGATCGCTTTGGCATGGGTACTTGCACAAAAGCCATGGATCGTTCCGATTCCGGGTACAACAAAGCTGCACCGCTTAACAGAAAATATTGGTGCCGCTGCTATTGATTTGACTATAGAAGAATTACAGGAAATGGAAACAGCCTCCGCTGAGATTAAAGTTATAGGAACGAGGTACACCGAACAAATGGAGAAATCAACGGGGCTTTAATTTTTTACCTAAATCAATATACATGAGTTCGTCAGAAAACGCAATCTTTCCAAAAGGTGAAAGGGCTCCCGCTGATTATTTCACAGGCAATGTTTGGCTAAATATGATAGTGCCAAATGACCCCGCTTTCAATTGTCAGATAGGCAATGTAATATTTGAACCGGGTGCAAGAAACAATTGGCATAGACATCCGGGAGGACAAATACTTATTGTTACAGATGGTATTGGGTATTACCAGGAAAAAGACAGGCCGGTACAGATCATTCGCAAAGGCGATGTGATAAAAATTCTTCCCGGTGTGGTTCATTGGCACGGTGCTTCACACAACAGCGAAATGACACATATTGCTGTCAACAGCAATACACAAAAAGGAATAGTGGAATGGTTACAGCCCGTTACAGACGAAGAATACAACAGCTTTGAATAAATGTTTATAACTATAATTTGTTCAACATTTTTATGCCTTTGTTGGTGTTGTGCCATGGCAATGTGTGCCAGTTTCACCAACAAATAAAATTCCATCGTGCACCTTGCTGTTGGTGATGCCAGCGCACAAATGCATTTACACAATACCAACAGCAACAGAAATCTAAGGCTGCTGTTAACAGTTTATATTTCAGCCAACGTTGCGCTTTGCCTGAGTTACATTTATATTCAAAAGCCTGGTTCATGAAATTTATTTAATTTGCTCTCTAAGAAGCTGTTTAGAAATAAAATTCGGTTACCTGTCGCCGTTGGTCAGGCGGCCAACGGCGACGCAGATGCCCTTGACGGGCGCCTGACCGTCAACTTTTTAAGCTATACTAAATTGCTGAAAATGTTTCCGGACAGCTTCTAAGCCATTGCCCTGAAATAAATATTTCGCTTCATGAAGCCTGTTGGTATTTATGACATTATCCGTATTGATGAATTTTCTGCCACTCCAAAATATCAGCAGGTAATTAATGCTGTATTGAAAGGTATTGAGCACGGAAGATTGAAGCAGCATGATATACTTCCTTCGATAAATGACCTTAGCTACGAGTTAGACGTATCAAGGGATACAGCCGAAAAGGGTTACCGGTATTTAAAAAAAATAGGTGTGTTGGGTTCTGTGCCAGGTAAAGGATATTTTATAAAGAGTACCGAGTTTGAGCAGGTGTATAATATTTGCCTGCTCTTTAATAAACTGAGTGCACACAAAAAAATTATTTACGATTCTTTTGTTGCATCACTGGGCAATAATGCAGCAATAGATTTCTATATCTATAACAACGACTTCTCTTTATTCAGAAAGTTGCTCACCAATAAAAATGAAGACTATACACATTACGTCATTATCCCGCATTTTATAGAAAACGAAGAAAAAGCCTGTGAGGTTATTAATACAATTCCAAAAGAAAAACTTATTCTTCTTGACAAACAGGTTGCGGGTGTAACCGGTGAATATGCCGCCGTTTATGAAAATTTTGAAAAAGATATTTATACCGCTTTACAACAGGCAGGCGAACGGTTAAGCAGGTACCATACATGGAAAATTATCTTTCCCGAAAACAGCTATTACCCGCTTGAAATAATTGATGGCTTCCGGCGCTTCTGCCAGGATCATGCATTTAATTATAAAGTGGTGGGCGATATAAAAGATGAAGAAATAAAAAGTGGTGAAACATTCATATCAGTAATGGAAGACGATCTTGTAAAATTAATTGAGCGCATGATGGAACTAAATCTTAAAGCAGGAAAAGATGTTGGCATTATTTCTTATAATGAAACACCCATAAAAAAAATTATCCTGGATGGTATTACAACCATCTCAACAGACTTTGCAGAAATGGGCAGGATGGCTGCACAATTAATCA
Source organism: Chitinophagales bacterium (assembly GCA_038207175.1). Classification (GTDB taxonomy): domain Bacteria; phylum Bacteroidota; class Bacteroidia; order Chitinophagales; family Chitinophagaceae; genus JBBRAD01. Next base: position 16,578 of record JBBRAD010000021.1, on the reverse strand, counting down.
TGGAGAATAAAAGGCATCACCTTGAAGTACCATTTAACCTCACACTCAGAAATTCTTTGTAAATATTTTTACATCCCTCATTAATAAGTCTGGAAAGTTTGATCATTAAAAGAGGTAATTGTAAAATAACATCCATTATTGTAGTATTGTACATTAAACCAGGCAAGTTCATTTCATCCGTTATTCAATGAATAATAAACCACCGGAAATAAGAACTATAAATGTTACGCGTTATGTGGCGCCGCTGCGTGAAGGCGGCTCATTGCCTGCAATTGCAGAAGCTGACGACGGGTTTATGTATGTGCTTAAATTCACGGGTGCGGGCCAGGGTGCAAAAGCGCTGATCGCTGAACTGATCTCCGGTGAAATAGCAAGAACACTTGGATTAAAAGTTCCGGAAATTGTATTTGCCAACCTTGATGAAGCTTTTGGCCGCACCGAGCCTGATGAAGAAATACAGGATCTCTTGAAAGCCAGTGTGGGCAAAAACCTTGCACTGCATTATTTGTCAGGCGCCTTTACATTTGATCCTGTAGTTACGCGCATTGATGCGGCACTTGCTTCAGCAATTGTATGGCTGGATTGTTTTATAACAAATGTTGACCGTACTGCACGCAATACAAATATGCTTAGCTGGCATAATGAATTATGGCTGATAGACCATGGCGCATCACTGTACTTTCATCATGATTTGAAAAACCCTGAAGAACAGGCCAGGCGGCCATTTCCGCAGGTGAAAGATCATGTACTGCTGCCCATGGCTGCTGAACTTGAAAATGTTGATGTACATTTTCGTTCAATACTTAATGAAGATCTGATCAGTGCAATTGTTGATTTAATACCCGCTGAATGGTTAACAGGTGAAGAACCGGCAGGAACAACTGCCGGCGAAAAACGGGAAGTATATGTAAAGTTCTTAACAGCAAGGCTCTCCATATCAGAAAATTTTGTAAAAGAAGCAAAAAATGCAAGAGAAGCAATTATTTGAGTATGCTGTAATCCGCGTGGTCCCATGCGTTGAGCGGGAAGAATTCCTCAACGTTGGCGTAATTGTGTATTGCGCTGCACAAAATTTTATACAGGCTATGTTTGAGTTGAACGAAGACCGCCTCCGTATATTTTCCTGTGAGCTGGATACAGCAGAATTAAAAAAACGCCTTGAAGCATTTACGCAAATTGCAGCAGGCACAACTGAAGGCGGTGCAATTGCTGCATTACCCATCGCCTCACGTTTCCGATGGCTTACAGCCACGCGAAGCACTATTGTACAAACATCCGCCGTTCACCCGGGATTGTGTGCAGATGCGCATGAAACATTGGTGAAATTGTTTGCGCAATTGGTGTAATAATAAAACTTGAAATTTTTTCCTCTTCAAATAATTCGCTTAGTTTTTTTTGAACCCGGCTGTGAGTCTTTGGGCATCATGGTTGCGTCGCACACTTCTACTGCATAAATTTTGTCGTCAAACGTGAAGTCTCACGTTTCATTTCTCACATCTTCAAAAAAGTTGAATAATGTTGTGAACGCACAAGTGTGCGACGCAACGGCAGTTGATAAAAGATATATTGCCGGGACAGAAATATTATTGTTTTGTTCCTTCAAAGGTCATTCCGGTCGCATTCATTTTTATTTGTACAGCTTTATTATTTGCATCACCTTATTTTGCCGCACTGAAATGATAAACACCCGAACCCAATTGCAACACTACATAACCATCTTCCAGCCCCGTAATTTTTATTTCACTTATTGCCTGTAATGCTTTGCCACTCTCGGTTACAGCATCAGCATTTGCAGCAGGTATATACACCGTTGCTGTTGTGTTGGCAGGTATTTCCACATCCATTTCTATTTTATCGCTCTCCACTTTCCATCCGCCGCTGAGCGTGCCGTAATAAGTTTGCAAACTTGCAGATGCATTGCTAAAACCGCCACCAATATGCGGCTGTACTCTTATATGTTTATAACCGGGGCCATCTTCATACGTATCAAGGCCAACCATTTTCCGGTACATCCAGTCACCGATAGCGCCATAAGAATAATGGTTGAAAGAATTCATGCCCGGTGTTTCAAAAGTGCTGTCAGGTTTTTCACCATCCCATCTTTCCCAGATAGTTGTAGCGCCCATCTTTACAGGATAGAGCCATGACGGGTAAGTATCCTGCAGCAATAATTTATATGCAACATCCGTATATCCAAAACGTGTAAGCACATGGCAGAGATTGGGCGTGCCGAGAAAACCTGTTGTTAAATGGTTGTCATAATTTTTTATATTATCCACCAAACGCTGTGCAGCCTGCGCTCTCAGCGATTCCGGCAGCATATCAAAATTCAATGCAAGCACATAAGCCGTTTGTGTACCTGATACAAGACGGCCATTGGCTGTCATATATTCTTTTATAAAAGCATCTTTTATTTTTTGCAGCAGCACTGAATAACCTGCAGCATCTTCTGTTTTGCCTAAAACTTTTGCAGCATTAATTACTAATTGTGTTGAGTTTGCATAAAAACATTGTGCAATTAAATATTTATCTGTTACCGCGGCACGGCCATCATTGTCATCATCAGGGCGGTAGAAAAGCCAGTCACCAAAATGAAAACCGGTATTCCATAAATCATTCTTAGCATTTTTGCGGATGCTTTCTACATAAGCTTTCATGCTGCTGTACTGATCCTCTAATATTTTTTTATCGCCATAAGCGAGGTACATGTTCCAGGGAATAATAGTTGCACAATCTGCCCAGCCCGCACTGTTTATTGCAGCACCCAAAACATTCGGGATAACAAACGGCACCACGCCATTCTGCTGGTCAGCGGCCACATCTTTTAACCATTTGGAGAAGAAATTATTTACGTTCATATTGAATGTTGCGGTACGTGAAAACACCTGCGCATCACCGGTCCAGCCGAGCCGTTCATCGCGTTGCGGGCAATCAGTTGGAACATCTAAAAAGTTGCCGTGCTGTCCCCACTGTATATTATGCTGCAGTTGGTTTACCAATGCATTTGATGAAGAAAAAGTTCCTGTTGGTTTCATATCAGAATATAAAGCAACGGCAGTAAAATTATCAGGGTTTATTTCACCGGGGTAACCTTCAATTTTTACAAACCGGAAACCCTGCCAGGTAAAATGGGGTTCAAAAAATTCTTCCCCCCCGCCTTTTAAAATATAAGTGTCCTGCGCTTTTGCTTCACGCAGGTTTTCTGTGTAAAAATTTCCTTCCTTATCCAATACCTCTGCGTGTGATAAAATAATTTTATCTCCCGCATTACCCTTTACTTTCATCATCACCCATCCTACAAGGTTCTGTCCAAAGTCAATTACCCTCTCTCCTTTTGGCGTGGTGAATATTCTCACCGCTTTAAATGTTTCATGTTTTCTCACGGGCTCATTTTCTGCTGCAAGCAAAATATCTTTTGAATAATCCGCCACTTTCACGCCATTCCAGTCAGCATCATTGTAGCCGGGTATTGCCCACCCGGGTTTATCCATTCTTGCATCAATGGTTTCACCATTATAAATTTCTGCATAGCGGATAGCGCCTGTGGATGATTTCCAGCTATCATCAGAAACAACTGTTTCTTCTGAACCATCACTGTATATTATGTCAAGCTGAAAAAGCAATGCAATATCTTTTCCATAAATATTTTTATTCCCGCCCCATGCTAAATATCCCCTGTACCATCCATTTCCTAAAGTAACGCCGATGGCATTGTTACCATTTTTCAAAAGATTTGTTACATCATAAGTTTGATACTGCAGCCGTTTGTTATAGCTGGTCCATCCGGGTGTTAAATACGCATCACCCACACGCTGGCCGTTTATCTGCGCTTCATACATTCCATGCGCAGTGATGTATGCAGTAGCGGATACAATTTTTTTATCCGTATTAAACTCCCTGCGGAACATAGGGCTGGGGCGCATTACAGAATCTTCCGCATAACCGGGTATTATCCATTTTGCTTTCCAGTCTGCGGCATTTAGTAATGCAGTTTGAAAAGATGCAGCCCCACTCCAGGCAGAAACTTTACCTGCATTATCCCAAACACGCACCTGCCAGTTATATTTTTTCCCTGATTGCAATGCTGCGCCCGCATAAGCCACCTGCACAGACTGATCAGATAAAATTTCTCCACTGCCCCATACAATTGATTTGCCTGCGGTAACTTTTATTTCATACCCCGTTTGTAAAATATTTCTTTGGCCGGAAACCAACTGCCAGCTAAAACGTGGCTGTACTGCACCAATGCCAACGGGGTTTGATAAATTTTCTGTAAGCAGGTTTTGAACATTTACCTGTGCAACTGCGGTTACAGCGGCAAGCAAAACAATAATAAAAAAGATAAAGTTTTTTTTCATGGCAGATCATTGAGTAAATAAAATTAAACAAAGGAAAATCAAAAATAGGTTCTGTATTTAACTTAACTGTCCTGTACCCTGCTGAAGCTTTAAAGGTTATTTCGTGGAAGGGGAATTATTTTTGTTACCGGCCCCGATTAGTTATTGGAGCTTTTCATCGCACCGCCGCCATGTTGGTGAAACCAATGCACAAAAGCATTTACACTCCCGCCGTTGTTGGTCGCCTGACCATACCTGTTCGGAAGATTTGAAAAGCAAAGTGATAATATGCCGTGGGCACAAAATATTGGTAGAAAAAGATTAAAAATGATTTATTCGTGCCGCCGGTATGAAATATTTTGGCTATTGACAAGATAACATCGCGTACCTATGGCACGCAAAAAAGGGTTTCTTCATTACCGCTACCAATATTTTGTCCCTCCGGGGCAAGCTTGAACTTTCTTCCGGACACCTGTGGCCGCCCGGTCCAACAAAACCTAAACGTAATTATAAAATAAATATAAGAATTTTAACTGCGGCCATTTTCGCCATTACAGGATTTTCTTCTTATCTTAACGGTATAAAATTATAGCCTTACACTTTCTGCAAAACAACTGCATATTTCACCATATTAATAGAGACATTATAGAGACCTTACAGGGATGATACAGAGATCTTACAGAGACCTTACTTCATAGCAACCCCGTAGTAACCCCCTCCTCACCCGGTGGTAACTCCATAGTACATACGTAGTAGCATTCAGCAATTCTATCTTTACCCTCTGCATGTTTCCTTAATGGCTTTGTGCGCAAAGCAGGTGCATTGCGGAGAAAGGTAAATAGATCAAATTATTGCTTAAATCTATTCTTACCTTTTTGCAGGAATAACGGTAACTGGATTTATATTATTGATTGGATAAAAAGGAAGCACGGGATAGCTGCTCCTTTCCACGCTGAGGCTTCCGGAGATAGAAAACGTTTTAGCGTTATTGATATACATAAGACCCAGAGACGCGCTTGAATAGATACCAAAGCTGTTTGATTTAGGCCAGGTATTGTTTTGATTGGCTTTTGTAAAATCAGCAGCAATAAAAGACCGGTTGAAGTTTATATAAGTCGGGGCTATAGATACGTTGGCAAAGGCGTACAAATTATTGTTTAACCTTCGGTTTAACTGCAAACCAATGGGCGCAGCAACAATGGTGGCATTGCCGCCTTTAAAAAAAGCAAAGCTGGTGGAGATACCACTGTACCTGCTGAAAGACCATTTGTTTTGAGAGAAGCTGTTACCGGGATGTATATTATTTGTAAAGTTTGCCCTCTCTGTGTAATCAGGAAAACTTAATGGTAAAACTGTTTGTGCCTTTAATGCAGTAACAGAAAACAGTATGGCCATTACAATGATTATGCGCATACAACAAAATTAGGCTATAAAAATACGATTTATTGAATGATTGCAAATGATGCAGTAAAACTTAACAGGTTGTTGCTCCTGCGAATATAAACCCACAGGATTTTTATTCTGGCAGGAACAGCAGTCATCATTTAATTCCGGCATCTGCAGAAATATATATGTATGGAGAAAGGCCTGTATCAGTCAAAAGACATATACTCAAAACGATGCCAGTACCGTTACGCCGCCTTTTACAGCCTGGTTCAGTTGTACTTCAATTTTTGCATTTAATGGAAGCAGCACATCTACCCTGCTGCCGAACTTTATAAACCCTAATTCTTCTCCCTGCTTTACCCGCTGCCCTGGCTTAAGATAATTACAAATGCGTTTGGCTAATGCACCAGCAATTTGTTTTACCAGGATAATACCTTTTTCATTTTCTATTGCCACGCTCCATCTTTCATTTTCAGTGGAAGATTTGGGGTGCCATGCTACTAAGTATTTACCCCGGTGATATTGGTTGTAAATAACCCTGCCACTAACAGGGTTACGGTTTACATGCACATTGGCGGGGCTCATAAAAATGCTTACCTGTATGCGTTTATCATGAAAATATTCTTCATCGGTTATTTCTTCAATCACTACCACTTTACCATCGGCGGGACAAATAATTTTGCCTGCATCTAGGGTAAGTATGCGGTTGGGTATCCTGAAAAAAGAAATAAGAAAAAGCAGCAGCAGTAATGTAATAATAAAAATTGCGGCTGCAATCCATGGCAACGCCCCGCTTAAAAAAGTAAATGATATAATATTGAGGGTACCAAAAAGCAATGCGGCTATGCCAATTATTTGATATCCTTCACGGTGAACAGTCATTAAGCAGGTTTAAACGGTAAAGATAAGTGAAGTACGTGCAAGCTGCAGTTTACTGGATATAATAAAAGAAGTAATCACAGGCATCATCGCTTTTTTTTCACGGGCTGTGGCGGCGTTTTGTCTTCTGTGGCAAGTGTTTGCAGATGGGCGATGGTTTCCCTTACTTCATGAATGGTATAAAACTCATATACCTCGGGCATTTTGTTATCCGTCATTTCCAGCGCGGGCATTTGTTTATAGGGCGAAACGATAATTGCATCTGTGTTATCTGTAATTTTTGCCGCGGTATTTGGCAGTATAAAAAAATTGCGGTTGGCGGCGCTTACATTTTTACCCTGTACCAGCAACTGCAGAGAATCAATTTTTCTTTTCAAATCATCCTGCGTAATTACCCTTTGCCCGGAATAAGCGCTGTAGCTTTGATAACTGCCTACAATGGTATCGTTGGGTTTTAAATTTACAATATAATATCCGTTATCCGGGATGGTGATCTGCGCCGTACCTGCAGAAGTGGTTGCGTTTAAAACAACCGGCCCTGAAATATTGTATTCAACCTGCTGCTCCACATGCCCCATGGTATCTTTTGATGCGAATGTTTTTGCATCTTCATTTATTACCGGATGATCATGTATAAATATAATCAGCTTCTTTGTATTTTTTGTACATGCGGTAAACACTATAACTGCCCCCAAAATGAAAAGTATTTTTCTCATAAAAAATTCAAATTAAAAACCCCGCAAATATTTGCAGGGTATGAAAATAAAAACTATTTGAATGTTGCACTAATATTATTTAGCGGCAGCATAGCGCTCAGCTGCTTTGCCCCAGTTTACTACATTCCAGAAGGCGGCTAAATAATCTGCCCGTTTGTTCTGGTACTTAAGATAATAAGCATGTTCCCACACATCGCAGCCAAGCAGCGGTGTGCATTTTGTCTCAGCCACATCCATCAAAGGGTTATCCTGGTTGGGTGTGGAGCAGATGCAAAGTTTGCCGTCGCTTACGCCCAGCCACGCCCATCCGCTGCCAAAACGCGTGATACCTGCATTATTAAATTTTTCTTTGAATGCATCAAAAGAACCAAATGCCGCATTAATGGCATCGCTCAATTCACCCGGAGGGGTCCCGCCTGTATTTGCGGCAAGGCTTTCCCAAAAAAATGTATGGTTCCAGTGGCCGCCGCCATTGTTGCGGACAGCAGGAGAAATAGAACCTGCATGCTTCACCAGTTCTTCCAAACTTTTGTTTTCATGTTCTGTTCCCGCAATTGCTTTATTCAGGTTATCAACGTAAGCCTGGTGGTGTTTGTCATGGTGAATATGCATCGTCAGTGTGTCAATATGCGGCTCCAGTGCTTCATAAGCATAAGGAAGCGGCGCTAAAGTAAAAGCCATAAAATTTAATTTTTAGATGTAAGATAATTTTTTTGAAGATACAAATTTACTCATTGCCTGTTATACCGGCTTTGGCTGCAAATGAATTGTTTCTTAACTCGAAAGTAATTTTATGTTTCCGGCACGATTGCTTTGTGGAGCGCATGCTGTACATAGGTCTTGTGTATTTCAATACAGCCGTGCATTTACAGTGTCTATCCCGTTTCATTTGTTTTCATCTTCTCAGTTTGAAAAAATCTTTCATCAACTGTGCACATTTATTCTCCAGCACCCCTTTTACCAATTCTGTTTTTGGATGAAAGGGCCAGTTGTCTTTTGTAATATGCCGGTAACCATTTTTTTCATCAGCTGCGCCATAAACAACCCTGTCCACTTTACTCCAGTATAATGCGCCGCAGCACATTAAGCAGGGCTCAATGGTTACATACAAACTGGCGCCGGGCAAATATTTCGCGCCTAAAAAATTGCAGGCCGATGTAATGGCCAGCACTTCAGCATGGGCTGTGGGGTCGTTTAACTTTTCCACCTGGTTATGCCCGCGTGCTATTATCTTATTGTTCATTACAATAACAGCACCCACGGGCACTTCCTCCTCATCAAATGCATACTGCGCTTCTTTAAGCGCCTGCTGCATAAAATATTCATCAGCAAACTCAATCATCAAACTAAATTAAGCAAAAAGAAAATTATGGGTTCTATATCAGCAACAGTGGAGTTGAAAAAATATTTACTTGCTGCGGCTCAAATTTTTCTTTTGCATCGCTTTATAATATTTGCAAATTTCCGTTAGCCCGCATTCATTGCATTTGGGGTTGCGCGCTGTACAGGTATAACGCCCATGCAGTATAAGCCAGTGATGTGCTTTATGAATTAATTCCCGCGGGATATTTTGCACCAATTGTTTTTCTGCGGCAAGCGGCGTAGTGGCATTTTCTGTTAAACCCAATCTTGCTGAAACTCTGAACACATGGGTATCTACGGCCATATTGGGCTGCCTGTCTATCACAGATGTAATTACATTGGCTGTCTTTCTTCCCACACCCGGAAGCATTACTAATTCATCAACTGTCATCGGCACTTTGCCGTTAAAATCTTTTACCAGCATACCCGCCATGGCAATTAAATGCTTTGTTTTATTGTTGGGATAGGAAATGCTTTTAATAAAAGGAAACAGTTGGTCAAAAGTTGCTGCAGCAAGATCATTTGCTGCAGGATATTTTTCAAAGATGGCGGGCGTGGTCATGTTCACCCTTTTATCGGTGCACTGTGCTGATAAAATTACTGAAACAAGCAACTGGAAAGGGTCATCATATATCAATTCTGTTTCTGCAACAGGAATATGCCGCTGAAAATAATCCAGCACAAAATGGTAACGTTCTTTGCGTGTCATAATTTAAAAAAATAACAGGCAACGAATTTACCGGTTCAAAAGATAACCCGGTGAAATTTTATCAAGAATGGATTTCAGAAATACGGCGGCCTGCATATTGCATGATGGCTTCAATGGTTTGCCTGCGCGGTGCATGCATTTTTAGTTTTTCAAGCCTGTTTTTGGCTTCTTTAATTACCTGGAATTTTTCGTGGAGTGCCCAGTCATTCTGCAGCTCATTTTCAATGGCTGCTTTTTGCAGTTCGTTCATATCGTTGTACAAATAAAGCAGTAAATCTTCTGTAGTATAAGTTGGCATAACATCCCTGTATTTAATGAAAAAATTAAATTAAGTTTCATAGAATAGAGGGATTTGGAAAACTGCCGCAGCAGTATTTACACAAACGACAGTATTTAAGCGATATTGTACAGTGTATATTTATTTTTTTTGAGCCGGGGCTGCATTTTCTACAATAAACAGGTCTTCATTGTCTTTTTTCATATAATATTTTTCGCGGGCATATTTTTCCAGCGCAGCCGGGTTGTTTTGCAGATCGGAGAGTTCTTTTTTGGTGGAGTCAATCTGTTGCTGGTAGAATTTTTTGCCGGCTGTTAAATTATCCAGTTGTTTTTTCCTGTCAAGCTGTTCAAAAATATTATTGTGGTCGAAGAAGAGCATAATAGCTGCGAAAAAAACGATCGCGATAACATATTTGTTTTTAAGGAAAGAGAATATGCGGCTGGCAGATTGCATAAAAAAAATCGTTGGCTGGTGTAAAACTACAAAATCAGCCAACGATTTAAAAAAGATTTTCAGGAATTATTTGCTAAAACGGATTTTACCTTTTGGATATATACCGTTTTCACCCAGCATTTCTTCAATCCTTATCAATTGATTGTATTTAGCCAGCCTGTCAGTGCGCGAAGCCGAACCTGTTTTAATCTGCCCGCAATTCAATGCCACTGCAAGGTCTGCAATAGTGGTATCTTCTGTTTCGCCGCTGCGGTGGCTCATAATAGTGGTATAGCCGTTTGTTTGCGCAAGCTGCACGGCATTAATGGTTTCAGTAATGGTGCCGATCTGATTTACTTTAATTAAAATACTGTTGGCAACACCGTTGTCAATGCCGCGCTTTAAAATTTTTGTATTGGTTACAAAAAGGTCATCGCCCACTAACTGCACTTTGTGGCCAATAGCATCCGTTAATTTTTTCCAGCCATCCCAATCTTCTTCCGCCATGCCATCCTCAATGGAGATGATAGGATATTTATTTACCCAATCCGTCCAGTAAGCCACCATTTCATCGCTGCTTAAAATTTTTCCGCTGCTTTTATAAAATTTATAAGCGCCGTCTTTAAACATTTCGCTGCTGGCAGCATCCAGTGCAATGGCAATTTCATCACCCACTTTATAGCCCGATGCTTCTATGGCCTGCAATACTGTTTCAATAGCTTCTTCATTGCTTTGAATATCCGGCGCAAAGCCGCCCTCATCGCCCACATTGGTGCTGTATCCTTTTTTCTTCAACACTGTTTTTAACTGGTGAAAAACTTCTACGCCCCAGCGCAGGCCTTCGCTAAAGGAAGATGCACCTACCGGAACAATCATGTATTCCTGGTAGTCAATTTTATTATCGGCATGCACACCGCCATTTAAAATATTCATTAAGGGCATGGGCAACACTGTGGCATTTACGCCGCCCAGGTAGCGGAACAAAGGAAGGTTGCTTTCTGCTGCAGCGGCTTTTGCCACGGCCATTGATACAGCCAGCAGTGCATTGGCGCCAAGGTTTCCTTTGTTATCAGTGCCGTCAAGCTCAATCAATTTTTTATCAATCCCTGCCTGGTCATTTACCGGCCAGCCAATAAGCTGGTCGGCAATAATATCGTTTACATTGGCAACCGCAGTCAGCACACCTTTACCGCCATAAACGCTTTTGTCGCCATCACGCAACTCCACCGCTTCATGTATTCCCGTAGAAGCGCCGCTGGGAACGGCTGCGCGGCCAAGTATTTCATTTTCTGTAATTACATCTGCCTCTACGGTAGGATTTCCGCGGCTGTCTAAAATTTGTCTTGCATGAATGCTTGCTATGTAGCTCATAATAATAGTTTGTAATTTTAGGTTTTTAGTTTAAAGTTTTTTTAACCGGGCGCCGGTACACCATTACACATCGTTGCGTCGCATTCCCATAGCAATCGGGATACTTTCAATTCTCTCTGCTGCAAAGAAACAATGTTTGGTTCTGAAAATAAAATGATAACTGCTTTTTCGGAGGCGAAAGCTGTAATAATTCATAATTTTGAACAAATCTCTTTTATGGATGCAGTTACAATTTTAAAAAATGAAACTAATAATCACAGGCTGATGCAAATTGACCTTGATATACTTGCTGAGGATGCAGAGCAGCTGGAAGATTTGTATGACATACTTGCCGTAGAATTACGCAAAAATGAAGAAACTATACCCTGGGAAGAAGTAAAGAAACAATTGGAAGAAGGTAAAATTTAATGCATGTACCGGATTGAAGTAAAGAGATCTGCACAAAAAGAATTGGCTCAAATTTCGCCTCCTTATAATAAACGGATTATTGAGGCAATAGATACGCTGGCCACAGACCCAAGACCTGCGGGTGTAAAGAAATTAAAAGGTGAAGAAGCATACAGAATAAGAGTGGCTGATTACAGAATAGTTTATACGATTCAGGATACCATAAAAATTGTAGAAATTCAGCGGATCGGCCACAGAAAAGACATTTATAAATTATAACCAATAAAAAAATAAGGTTTAAACGATAAAGCCTTATTTTATTTCATCAGCAAATTTGCAAACGCCAGCGAATCGCCTTTAAAAACATTAAAGTCAACTTTCGTAGTAATGCCGTTTACTTTTCCGCTGTCACTATGCTGCCAGAAAACCCAGTCCCGGTTAATGCGCGGGTTACCTTCATTAAAATAATGGGCCACCCATAAAGGATAATCATTAAACGCTTTCCCCAAATTTTGCTGATAAAAATCTGCAAAAGAATAAATGATGGGCTTTACTTTGTAAGCAGAGTCAACCGTTTGCAGCCATTCTTTGAGTCCCTGCTGCAATGCTGCAGGGCTAACGCCGTATAAATCTTCAACGTCAACAACGGGTGGCAGGTCACCAGCTTCCAGCTTTACATTTTTTATAAAATTAAGCGCCTGCAGTTTGCCGTTTTTTGTGGCAAGAAAATAATGATAGGCCCCCCTTGTAATACCCGCCTGCTTTGCCTGCTGCCAGTTGCGTTTAAACTGTTTATCGGCATCGTTCAGCCCTTCCGTTGCTTTTATAAAAACAAAATCAATGGTTACATCTTCACCCTGTATTTCTTTTACCAGCGGCCAGTAAATAAAATTCTGGTAACTGCTTACATCAATGCCATGGATTTTATACCCAAGCGGCAGTTCAATGCCAAACTCGGGATATAATGCAAACCGGGCCTGTTCCTCCTCATGCACCTGCTTCCAGTACATATATGCAGCATAACCTACAGTTACCGTAACAACAGCAACCAGCAGTATCCACCATTTCCTGTTATTACTTTTTTTTGCCTTAGCCATGAAGTTGAAAATATTGAAGCAGTTGAATTTTACTCCAAAAATAAAGACCGCTGTTTAATCACAGCGGTCTTTAAAAAATAATAACGGATTTTTATTTTATAATTTTTCTTTCAATGGTTTTGCCATCATCAGTGGTAATATGCAGCAGGTAAATACCACGCGGCATTGCTGTAAAAGGCACGGTGAAAGACTGCATGCTTTTAGCCCCTGAAAATGTTTGCGACCAAACCTTCTCACCGGCGCTGTTATATAGTACGGCCCGGAACTCTTGTACACCAAGGCTTTTGATATTTACACTCAGTTTATCGGTAACAGGGTTGGGATAAGTTTGTACATCACTGCTGCTCATCATAATATCAAGCGCAAGTGTTTGATGAATAGATTTATTCTTTCCGCTGATGAGCTGATGGTCGGGGTCAATCAATACCGTATCAGCAACAAAACCCAGTTGTACATCCGCCTGCTGGTTGTTTATTTGTGTAAACACAACAACTTTTTTCTCCTTCACTCCATTTTTTATTACCAGTTGCAAGGGCGCTTTAAAAAAACTTACTGAAGCATCGGAAGTAACCTGGCTGATGCTGAACGTAACCTTTTTATTTGCATCCTGGCTCCACTTTACGGTAAATGAAGGATAGCCCTGACCGTAAAACCACTGGTTAAAAAAGTAGTTTAATTTAAGCCCGCTCACCGCTTCCAGGTTTCTCTGCAGGTCAGCAGTATAAGCAAAACCATATTTTAATTTGGGGTCCTGCTGGTATTGCTGCAACCCTTTAAAGAAAAGGCTGTCGCCCATTGTCCACCGCAGCATACGTAAAAGAAAGGAGCCTTTATCGTAAGACAGCCTGCCGTCAAATATCCTGTTCACATTTGTGGTATCATCCACCCATACTGAGCCGTTGGGTGATGAAACGATATAATTGAGTTCATTTTCCACATTTGATTGAACAGATGAAGGATTAAATTTTTCATTATAAACAATTCCCGATATATAAGTGGCAAAGCCTTCATTCAGCCATATATCGCGCCAGCTTGCGCAGGTAATTTTATCGCCAAACCACTGGTGCGCCAGTTCATGTGTCATCAGGTTTTCGCCGGTACCCACAACAAATGAATTGGTCTGGTGCTCCATCCCGCCGCCCCAGGAAAATTCTGTTTGACCATATCTTTCATTAATAAAAGGGTAATCAGCAAAAGTATTGTTGTACAGTTTTAGTGCACGCAGCACAATGTAGTTTGCATTTTTAAAACCGTTCAGGTCTTCAGGATAGATATATGAAATAACGGGCAGTGAAACCGTGCCAAGCTGCACATGATCCGTAAACACACTGAAATTGGTAACGGCAATCGCCACCAGGTAACTTGCAATCGGGTAGCTGTGCCGGTAATGTGAAACCGCAGTGCTGTTTGTTACTTTCCTGCTTACTAATAAGCCATTGGAGGATGCCCTGTAAACAGATGGATAAGTAACATATACATCAATGCTGTCGGCCTTATCATCCAGTCCATTGCGGCAGGGCCACCAGTCTTTGGCGCCATAAGGTTCGCTCAAAGTCCATATTACGGGAACATTATTGCCGTGCGTGGTTTGTGTAAAAGAGCCAAATCCGCCACCGGCGGGCTTGCCATGATAAAATATGGAAACAGAATCTTTGTGGCCTGCGGCAAACTGTGCGGCAAATTTTACAGTAAGTATATCTGAAACATCCTGCGAAAAATTAATTTTTAACCCATGCAGGTAAATGCTGTCAACGGTAAGCTGGTGTGCAAGATCAAAAACAATTTTGTTTGTTGTGGCGGTGATGGTAAAATACGGTGTTACCTTTCCGGCAATATAATAAACAGCGGGGTCAATACCCCACTCGCAGCGGTAATAATGAACTGTAAAGTTTTTTGATGCTTTTGAAAACAGGCCGTTATTAAACTTTGCTGTATTTGCCTGCAGCTCCATGGAAGCAATGGCATGCGCATCTTTGCAGGTAAAATCCTGTGCGCAAACTTTTGTATAAATGACTGTGAAAATAAAAAAAGCAAGCAGCCGGTAATATTTCATGTGGTTTGGTTTTTAATTAAAAAATGCAGGTTGATAAAAGTACTTCATAGAAGTCTATAAACACGGTATGGAGATATTAAATCCACGATAAAATTCCCTATTTCGTTATGGATGATTTTATGATGTGCATTATAAAAAACTAAATTTGCTTTTGAAATGCCTTACTTCAACTGGAACGATACCATAAATTTATTATCTAAGCTAACTTTTCGCCGCAGCCTGAATGCGGCAAAAGTGTGGACGAGTTATCAGTACAGTAAATTGCGTAAAAGTCCTGTGCAATGGGGTTATCCTGTTTCCATTTCTTTTGAGCCCACTACATCGTGTAACCTGCGCTGCCCCGAATGTCCCAGCGGGCTGCGTGAATTTACAAGGCCAACAGGCATGCTGAAAAAAGATTTTTTCAGGGAAACAATTGATGATATTTATAAACACATGCTTTATCTTATTTTCTATTTCCAGGGCGAGCCTTACCTGAACTCCGACTTTTTAGAAATGGTAAAGTATGCGCATGATAAAGGTATTTACACGGCAACCTCTACCAACGCGCATTATCTTACAGATGCAAAAGCAAAACAAACAATTGAAAGCGGTTTGGACCGTTTGATCATTTCCATTGACGGCACCACGCAGGATGTATATGAGCAATACCGCGTGGGCGGAACACTTGAAAAGGTTTTAGAAGGTGCCCGCAACATTGTAAAATGGAAAAAAGAATTAAAGAGTAAAACACCATTTGTATTCTTCCAGTTTTTGGTGGTAAAACCAAATGAGCACCAGATTGAAGACATAAAAAAACTCGCCATGGAAGTGGGTGTGGACCAGGTGCGTTTTAAAACAGCACAGGTATATGACTATGAAAATGACCCCAATCATTTAATTCCTGTAAACGAAAAATACAGCCGCTATAAAAAAGATAAGGAAGGAAAAATAAAAATAAAAAACGGGCTCAGCAATCACTGCTGGAAACTGTGGCACGCCAATGTAATTACATGGGATGGCCTGGTGGTGCCCTGCTGTTTTGATAAAGATGCCACACACCAGTTGGGCAATTTAAAATCGCAATCCTTCAAACAAATCTGGAACAACGATAATTACAAACAGTTCCGCAGCGAACTGATGACAAGCCGCAAAAACATTGATATCTGCGCCAACTGCAGCGAGGGGTTGAGTGTGTGGGAAGATTAATTTTTTTATTTTGGAGGCTTTAGATTTCCCTTTACATCTGCATTTTGCTTTACACTGGTTCGGGAATGCTATAACTCTATGATCACATACATTTTCTTAATTATACAGCAGGCATACATGCATGTATATTCATTTAACATACCTTAAACCGGCATATAAACGGAATGTAGCATGAGTATGCTCTGGCTTAACCTGTGGTTTGATTTAATATAACTTCAGTATAATATGGGGGACTGATTATTTTAAACCCTGTAAAATGCTGCGCAGCGGGCAGGCTGCGTAAAGCGGGGAGCCTGCTGTGCAGCGCAGCCTGTATGCTATGCTGCGCGTGGGGCAGGCTGCGCTGCAATTACCGGTGGCT
This sequence comes from Chitinophagales bacterium, assembly GCA_038207175.1. Classification (GTDB taxonomy): domain Bacteria; phylum Bacteroidota; class Bacteroidia; order Chitinophagales; family Chitinophagaceae; genus JBBRAD01. The sequence continues at coordinate 20 of JBBRAD010000021.1, read as the reverse complement.
GCGCTGCGCGGGGGGGAGGC
>JBBRAD010000020.1:0-86092 GCA_038207175.1 Chitinophagales bacterium | reverse complement strand
CAACGCATTCAAAACAAAAATCAGCCTGGTGGTTTTGCACTAACTGTCGGAGCTATTGAAGCTGCTATGCAGGTGGTATTGTCTCACCCGCAACTTTAGCATGCAATAAGCAATTTATAAAATCATTTTTGGGCAGCTTCTTAGATAAGTTTATGTTCATAAGCATATTTTACCAATCCTATTACGCTGTTTGTTTTTGTTTTGCGGAAGATATTCTTACGGTGGGTTTCCACTGTACGTTCGCTTATAAAAAGTTTGTTTGCAATTTCTTTATTGGATAATTCTTTTTCAATTAAACCAACAATCTCGATTTCGCGCTGTGTAAGATGTGTTTCTATATTTTCTTTTTTTACATTGCTGTATCTGGTAAGTTCATCCAGCACTTCTTCGCTGAAATAAATCCCCCCGGAGGCAATTTTAGTAATCGCTTTTGAAAGTTCCTGCTGACCAATGTTTTTTAGCACATACCCGGCAATATCCGCATCGTTGATCATTTCATTTACTACACTGCCCTGCCCGCTCATGCTTAGTGCAAGTATTTTTATTTGCGGAAACTGCTCCTTCACTTTTTTTGCAAGCTGCTGGCCGGTCATTTCCGGCATCATGATATCTGTGAGTAAAATATCAACGGCTGTTTGATGCAGTGTGTCAAGCATTTGTTTTGCTGAAGTAGAGCATGCTACAATAGAAAAATCACTCTGCCCTTCAAGCAGCGACCTTATCCCGTCAATTACAATCTGGTGGTCATCAACTATTGCAATTCTTATTTTGTTTGGCTTCATAAAAGGTTCGGTTCAGGATATTGCGCGTGAAAGTACAATTTTATTTTACAGGAACATGAATAGCCACTACCGTACCATTTGCAGCGCTGGAATCCCACTCTACCGTGCCTTTCAGGTAATCAATACGGCTTTGTATATTCTTCAAACCCATACCGCTGAATGCTGATTTGTCTGAAATATCAAAGCCTTTCCCATTGTCTTCAATAGTGGCGCTGATACCATCCGTGTCTTTCATGATTGAAATATCAAGCTGGCTTCCGCCGGAATGTTTTATTACATTGTTTACACATTCCTGTATGATGCGGTACAAAACGGTTTCAATATTTGAATCAATTCTCCCGTTTAAGCCCAGGGTATCAAGGTTTATTTTTAAAATGTTTGCATCAATCTTATCAATAAATTCGCGCAGGGCAGAGCCAAGACCAGATTTAAGCAATGCATTGGGCATCATATTGTGCGATACGCTGCGCACTTCAGCGCAACTTTCATCAATCAGCGCCACTACTTTATTAAAGTTCTTTTTTTGTTCTTCTGATGAAAATAAAAGCCTGCTTTCAATTGCGGAAAGGTTCATTTTTGCGGCGCTCATCATCTGCCCTACCCCATCGTGCAAATCACCCGCTATCCGTTTGCGTTCATTTTCTTCTGCTTCAATCACAGCTTTGGCGGCAATCTCCTGCTGTTTCATAATTTCCAACTGCAGTTTTGCCTGCTGTTTCATCCTTATCCTGCGGTAAAAGGAAAGCCCCAAAAGCACTGCCAGCAAAGCAATTGCAGAAATGCCTGCAATCCAGTAATTACGCTTTGTAATCTCGAACTGCTGATTTTGTATCTGCTCTTCTTTTTTTGCTGTTTCATATTTGCTGGAAAGTTCTTCCACCTGCCTGGAAGTTTCCAGCCGGTAAATGGAATCCTTTAATGTTTCGTGCTGCTGAAAGTAGTCATAGGCCTGCCGGTAATTGCCTTTTAAAGATGCAGCCTGCGACAACTGTTTATAATTGTTGCTTATCAGGTCAGCGTAATGAATGGCAATTGCGTAATTATTGCTGGCCGTATAACTTTCGGCAGCCTTATCATATTTGCTTTCGGCCATATACATGTCCCCCATATCTGAATAACTGAGCGAGATACTGAATGAATCTTTCATCGCCTCTCTTATCTTCAGCGCATCCATATTGTACTGCTCAGCATCAGCAAATTTTTTTTGCTGTGTAAAAACACCTGCAAGAAAATTTAAAGAATAAGCGATGCCCTCCTGGTCATGCATCTTTTTTCGTAATGCCAGAGAAGCCGAATAATTTTTAGCGGCTTCGTCTAATTTATCTTCCATCTCATATACCACGCCATCCTCATTGTAAATGGTAGCAATACCTGCTTCATCTTTGAGCGACCTGTATATTTCCATTGCCCTGAAATAAAAATCGTGCGCCCTTTTAAAGGAACCGTTTTTACGGTAAAATTTCCCAAGGTCATTATATACAGATGCCAGTTCAGGCAATGCCTGTTTCTTTTCCAGGATATTTACTGAACTGTAATAATAAGCCACAGCCGAATCAAAATTCCCTTTAAAGTAATAAGCTAACCCCAGGTTGTGATACAGCACACCTAAACCTATTGAATCATTTTGTTTTAATGCAGCGGCAATGCCTGTTCTGGCATAATTTACATTTTCATCAAAGTTCCTAAGGCTGCGTTGTGCTGAAAGTGAGAGGCAGGCCCGGATAATTTCTTTATTGCTTTTTGATTTTTTGAGAACATCAATCAAACTATCCACCTGCCGGTTTTGTGCATAAAGCTGTAAAACAGAAAAAACCAGGATAAAGGGTATAAAAATTCTTTTCATATCAAAAGCTGAGTACATCTTTCATTTTAAATATACCTTTTTTATTGCAGATAAATTCTGCGGCAAGCACTGCACCTGACGCAAAGCCTTTGCGGTTATGCGCCGTATGGATGATTTCAATATCATCTGCAGCGGAAGAATATTTTATTTTGTGGGTGCCTGGTGCAGGGTCAGTTCTTTCGCTGATGATTTCAAGGTCTTCCGTATTATCGCTTAAATGATTTACCCATTGTTTTTTTAAATAGCTGTTTTCAAGTATCTGTTCCGCCAGGGAAATCGCAGTTCCGCTGGGGGCATCTTTTTTTTGGGTATGGTGTATTTCTTCAAGTGTTACATTATAATCTTTCTGAAGGCGCATGAGTTTTGAAAGATAGGTATTCAGCTCAAAAAATAAATTTACACCCACACTGAAATTACTGGCGTATAAAAACGAGCCATCCTTCGCGGTGCAGTACTGCTCAATTTCATTCAGCTGATGCAGCCACCCGGTAGAGCCGCAAACCGCCGGCAGGCCTGCATCCAGGCATTTTTTAATATTGTCAAAAGCGCTTTGCGCACCTGTAAATTCTATCGCAGCATCAGCAGTTTTTAAATTCTGCGGTGTAAAATCAATACTGTTGCCAATATCTATTTTTAAAACTATTTCATGACCTTTTTGCAGAGCAGTTTCTTCAATGGCCCGGCCCATTTTTCCATATCCTATTAAAGCGATTTTCATGTTGTGTTTTTGTTGCTGCGTAAAGATATGCAGCAGAAGTGTGCGACGCAACAGGTGATGCAGTGAAATACAAATGCAGGGAAAAAAATATTTTGAAATGTTATGTTATTTTAATGAAAGCTGTTTATGCTGCGGGGTTTTTAAGTTTAATACAATGCCTATGCCTGCTGATTTTGCAGAAGGGTTATACTGCGGGCTAATGTTCATGCTCAAATTATCACTTACATCAAAATCTTTAAGATGCCCGAAAACGGTTGCATCTACCACATTTAAACCCCACATGATTAAAAAATACAGTACCGAATAATCGCGGTCGCGGCGGAACTGGTTGCGGTAATATTGCAGCGATTCTGCTGAGAAATTCTGGATTTTTGGATATATGGCCGTGAAATGAGCAGTATCATTATTTATGGTTATGGTATAAGCATCCCTGAATCTTTTGTACCATGTGTTATTATAAATATACAGGCCGGCAGGTATGCCTATTGCCGCATACACAATGGGTATTTTCCAGTATTCACGGTTGTATGCCTGTCCCCAGCCGGGCAGTATGGCAGAGCGGATGGTTGCTTTGTTTGGATCGTGCCTGGGTTTTACTGTACTGTCTTTTTTTACGATTGCGGTATCTGAATTTATTTTTACAACAGTTGAATCCATTACTGCCATTGACCGGGCAACAGGTTTAGATGTATCCTGTGCAAAAGAATTTTTTACAGGGGAGCAAAATAAAAACAGTATGATGATTTTTGTAAAACGCATGTAATGATTAACCCACCTGTATATTCATTTGTTCTAAAATTTTATTCAGTTCATCAAGCGAATAATATTCAAGTGTAATGCTTCCATATCCTTTTTTGTTATGCGCAAGCTTTACTTTAGTGGCAAAGTGGGATGCTAAATTATCTTCAATTCTTTTATATGCAGGCGGTAAGCCATCTTTTGCAGAAGATTTAACAGCAGCACCGGTTTTATATAACCTGCGCACAAGTTCTTCTGTTTGCCTTACACTGAGTTCTTTATTTTTTATTTCGTTAAAAACATATAGCTGTTTATCAACCGTATCAATATTTATCAGCGCCCTCGCATGGCCCATGCTGAGTGTGTTGCTGCGTACTGCCATTTGTATATCCGGCGGAAGTTTAAGCAGGCGTATAAAGTTTGCAATAGTGCTCCTTTCTTTACCCATACGTTCTGCCACCTGCTCCTGCGTGTAGTGCAGTTCGTCCATCATGCGTTTATAGCTCAGTGAAATTTCAATGGCGTTTAAATCTTCGCGCTGGAGGTTTTCCAGCAATGCAAGCTCTAATAATTCATTGTCATTGGCATGGCGTATGTAAACAGGCACATCTTTCAATCCGGCAATTTTTGCTGCGCGGTAGCGGCGTTCACCCGCAATCAACTGGTATTTTCCATTTGATATAACAGAAACCGTAAGCGGTTGTATAATATCAAAGGTTTTAATGGAAGCCGCGAGCTCGTTCAGGCTTTGTTCATCAAAATCGCGGCGCGGGTTCCTTGGGTTTGTTTGTATTTGATCTGTAGAAACCCGTACAGTATTTGTTACCTGCTCAACCACTGTATTTTTTAAATTGCCCGTTGTGGTTTTCAGGTCTGCATCAATATTCTGCAGCAGGGAGCGGATGCCTTTTCCTAATGCGTCTTTATTTTGTTTGAGGGTAGTCATGTAGATTGTAAGTTACAGGTTGCAGGTTTTAAGTTATGTTTCAGTTGCTTTACTTTTTATATATAACTTAATACTTACAACTTATTCAATAATCCTTTCATCCTGCTTCATTTTTGTCATATCATTTTTCTGCAGTACTTCTTTGGCAAGGTTCAGATAATTGATAGCTCCCTTGCTGTCAGAATCGTACAGTATCACAGGTTTTCCAAAACTTGGGGCTTCGCTCAACCTTGTATTGCGGTGAATGATGGTGGAGAAAACCATCTCGTCAAAATGCCTGCGCACCTCACTTACCACCTGGTTGCACAATCTGAGCCGCCCGTCATACATGGTCATTAAAATACCTTCAATCTGCAGTGCGGGGTTCAGGCGGTTTTGAACAATTTTTATGGTGTTGAGTAATTTTCCCAAACCTTCGAGCGCAAAAAATTCGCACTGTACCGGTACAATTACACTGTCCGCCGCTGTTAATGCATTTACAGTTATCAGACCCAGTGATGGCGAACAATCCACCACAATAAAATCGTAATTGTTTTTTACAGGATCCAAAATCCCTTTCATTACATTTTCACGGTTGGGGTAATTGATCATTTCAATTTCGGCGCCCACCAGGTCAATATGCGAGGGAACTAAATCCAGGTTAGGTATTTCTGTTTTTAAAATTACATCCTTTACCTGCACATTGTTTACCATGCAATCATACAGGCTGCTGGTAATATTATGCAAATCAAAACCCACACCGGTTGTGCTGTTTGCCTGCGGGTCGGCATCTACCAGCAGTGTTTTAAACTCAAGCACAGCAAGGCTTGCGGCCAGGTTAATAGCCGTAGTGGTTTTACCCACTCCTCCTTTTTGATTTGCCACCCCAATAATTCTTCCCATAAACCGCAATCCTTATTTTTTATTTATAAAATCAGCTTTAACACTTTTATCAGCCTTTCTTTAGAACTAAGTTCAATTTTTACATTTTCTATTTTTCAAAAGCTGTTTCCGTTTATAACTTTTTAAAGCTGTGAACACGTGAACTCCGGGGTTTTTTTATACTTCCACTGTTTCGCCAATTGCCGGAAGAAGCAATTTTTTTCCCGATGCTTCAAAATCTTTTTTTGCTTTTTCTGTATCAATTTTTATAAACCCAAATGTATTGTAATGCACGCCAACAATGGTACCGCATTCTATAAAACCTGCCGCATCAATGGCATCAGGTACATCCATTGTAAAGTTGTCGCCAATTGGCAGCACTGCGAAATTTAGTTTTGCCCATCGTGGAATTAACTGCATATCCAGCGTTAAAGCGGTATCACCGGCGTAATAAAAGTTTCCCTCATCACTTATTACAACAAACCCTGCGGGGTTGCCGCCATAACTCCCATCCGGCATGCAACTGCTGTGTTGTGCGCTTACACATTTTACCGTGCCAAAATCAAATTTCCATTTGCCCCCGGTATTCATGGGATGCGTATTGCTTACGCCGTTTTTATTAAGCCATGTGCAAATTTCATAAACAGCCACCACCTTGGCACCATTATGTAAAGCAATGCTTATGCAATCGGCAACATGATCGCTGTGGCCGTGAGAAAGAAATATATAATCTGCTTCAATGCTGTTTACATCAATATGCTTTGCCAGTTCATTGCCGGTTATAAAAGGATCAAATAAAATTTTACTGCCGTTTACAGTTACTGCAAAACAGGATTGTCCATAATAAGTCAATTTCATACAAAGAAAAATTTACGGGACGGCAAAAATAATTTTTCAACTTCATTTTACACAAACAATATTACCGTTTTGCAGTTATTGGGATGTGTAATTTTATCAACACTGCAAAAGCTTTTAAATTTTATTTGATAATTCCTTCGCTACTTTGCAAAAAAAATATGCACAACAGGGGCCGATGGTGGATTATTGCCGCGCTTATGCTTTTAATGGATTTTTATGTATTCAGTGCAGTGCGCTCCCTGTCGCATAATAATACCGGCAGCATAAAAATAATCGTCTATTCGGCGTACTGGGCGGTTTCTGCAATAAGTATTATAGTTATAGTGCTGTTTCCCTTAGTTGAATTTTTTCAAACACATATTATTTTCCGCAATTATGTATTTGCCGTAATAGTGGCGCTGCTTTTTTCAAAACTGATTGCTTCAGCATTTTTTTTAACCGATGATCTGCGCCGCGGCATTGTTTTGCTCACAGGAAAATTATTCCCGAAAACAGGCGTTGACCTTATGCAGGAAGAAGGGAGAATAAACCGTTCTGTTCTCCTCAGTTGGCTGGGTGTTGCATTCGGCAGTAGTTTATTTGTCACCCTCTTATTTGGTTTCTCAAACAAATACAATTACCGGGTAAAACGTGTACAGCTTGCTTTTGAAAATTTACCCGCTGCATTTAAAGGTTTAAAAATTTTGCAGGTGAGCGATATACACAGCGGCAGTTTCCGGGATAAGGAAGCCGTAAAACGCGGGGTGGATATGGCTTTGGCCCAAGAAGCAGATATTATTTTATTTACCGGCGATTTGGTAAATAACAAGTCGGATGAGATGAAAGATTATATGGATGTTTTTAACCGCCTGAAAGCGCCCATGGGTGTGTACAGTATTTTAGGCAACCACGATTACGGTGATTATGTATCCTGGCCGGATGATGAAGCAAAAAATAAAAATTTAGAATCGTTGAAAAAAGTTCATGCAGAACTTGGCTGGCGTTTATTGATGAATGAACATATAATATTAAAAAGAAACAACGAACAGGTTGCACTTCTTGGAATTGAGAACTGGAGCGCATTTGCGCGGTTCCCAAAACATGGCCGCATGGATTTGGCATATCCCGGAACCGAAAAATACTCATTCAAAATTTTAATGAGCCACGACCCCAGCCACTGGGATGCAGAAGTGAGAATCAAATATCCCGATATTGATTTAATGTTATCCGGCCATACACACGGCATGCAGTTTGGGCTGCAATTACCTGGCTTTAAATGGAGCCCTGTACAGTGGTTTTATAAAGAATGGGCGGGTCTTTATGAAAAAGGCAAACAAAAATTATATGTAAACTGCGGTTACGGTTTCCTTGGTTACCCAGGGAGAGTAGGAATTATGCCCGAAATAACTGTAATTGAATTAGTGTGAGCGGAGGCAGGAAAAAAGTATTACTCAAAAATCAATGAGTTCAAAAACCAGAAACCGGGAACATTGTTCGCACTTGTTAATATTTTATTAGAGTTTCTTTTCTAACATTTCTTTTAACAATAGTATTTGCATTTCATGCGTTATTTGCCGGATACCGGCACAGGAATTGGCCATCATTTAAAACAAAAATCTACACCATGAAAAAAATCTTTTTATCAGTATGCACATTAATTTTATTTGCAACATTTGCAAATGCACAAAAGAGCGGAGGTGGCGGTTTTCATTTGGGAGCCAAACTGGGCGCTAATCTTGGCAAAGTTGACGGGCAATCTTTCAGCCAGGGTTTCAATCTTGGATTCCAGGCAGGCGGTTTTGCTGAAATTGATTTTAATAAAAGTATCGGCATACAGCCCGAAGTGCTTTTCAGCCAGACAAAAACAAAGTACGATACATCTTTCGGGCAGGTACTTAAATTATCAAATGGACAGGATGTTACCTTAGATTATTTAAGCATCCCCGTTTTGCTCCGCATAAATGCATCCAAACTGCTAACTTTTAACCTTGGCCCTCAATACAGCATTTTAATGAATAAACACGAAACCCTTTTACAAAATGGCAAAGATGCTTTTAAAAGCGGCGATCTTTCATTTGCAGCAGGTGCACAGGTTAATTTAGGGTCATTAAGGGTTTATGGAAGATATAATGTAGGCCTTTCAAATATTGGTGATATAGGCAACCAGGATAAATGGAAAAACCAGCAGATCCAGTTAGGCATTGGCCTGAAAATCCTCTAAAAAATATTCAGGTTTTCAGATTTTAAAAAAGCATCCGCCCGGGGCGGATGCTTTTTATTTGCGCCAATTTGATAGGATTTACTTTATTATTTTGCTTTGGCATCCTAATTGACCTTCTTACCTTTCACCTTTTAAAATTGTTATTAAACAGCCCGGTGACATTTTGACGTTAAGCAAAAGAATTATGAGAAAAGAAAAATTATTTTTTGGAACCGATGAAGACACAGATTTTCTGCCCATCATACCCATTAATGAAAACGACATTGAACAGGACAAAGATTTGGTGGTACCCGATGTGCTTCCTTTACTTCCCTTAAGAAATACTGTTTTGTTTCCCGGCGTGGTGATACCCATTACAGTTGGCAGGGACAAAAGCATTAAAGCAGTAAATGATGCATATAAAGGCGATAAATTAATTGGCGTACTTGCGCAGAAAGATTCAAATATTGAAGAACCTGAACTAAAAGACCTGTGCGAAATTGGAACCGTTGCAAAAATTGTAAAGCTGATTAAGATGCCTGATGGCGGCACCACCATTATTATACAGGGCAAAAAACGTTTCAGGATGATTGGTCTCGTGGGAGAAGAACCCTATTTTAAAGCAAGCATCAGTTTATTGCCCGAAGATATGCCTCTGAGTGATGAAGATTTTAATGCATATACAGGTTCCATTAAAGATCTTGCCTCGCAGATCATACAGCTATCGCCCAACATGCCCACTGAAGCCTCCATCATTTTAAAAAATATTGAAAACGCTTCTTTCCTTATAAATTTTGTAAGCAGTAACCTTAACAGCGATCTTTCGGATAAGCAAAAATTGCTTGAAATTGATGAAGTAAAACTGCGTGCAGAAAAATTAATAGAACTGCTGCAGCGTGAACTTCAATTCGCCGAGCTGAAAAATAAAGTAACCAACAAAACCCGCACAGAGATTGATAAACAGCAGCGTGAATACTTTCTGCAGCAGCAGATGAAAAGCATAAAAGATGAACTGGGCGACAGTAATGAACGCGAGCAGGCTGAAATGAAGAAAAAAGCTGAATTGAAAAAATGGCCTGATGCCGCAAAAAATTTATTCAAAACCGGTATTGAAAAACTGGAAAGGATGCACCCAAGCACGCCGGATTATTCCGTAGTGTATAACCATCTTGACCTGATGCTCGACCTTCCCTGGTTGGATTATACAAAGGATAATTATGATTTAAAGCGTTCAAAAAAAGTGCTGAATGATGACCATTATGGTATGATGAAAATAAAAGAGCGCATCATAGAATATCTCGCTGTACTCAAATTAAAGGGCGACATGAAAAGCCCGATACTTTGTTTTGTAGGCGCGCCGGGGATTGGCAAAACATCACTGGGGCGTAGTATTGCGCACGCCATCGGCAGAAAATATGTACGTGTAAGCCTGGGCGGCCTGCATGACGAAAGCGAAATACGCGGCCACCGAAAAACCTATATCGGCGCCATGCCCGGCCGCATTTTGCAGAATATCAGAAAAGTAAAATCATCCAACCCCGTGATGATATTAGACGAAATTGATAAAATTGGAAATGATTTCCGCGGCGACCCTTCTTCTGCGTTGCTTGAAGTTTTGGACCCCGAGCAGAACCATACTTTTTATGATAATTATTTAGAACTTGAATATGATTTAAGCAAAGTGTTGTTTATTGCCACGGCGAATAATATCCAGAACATACAACCTGCACTGCGCGACCGCCTGGAGATAATTGATTTAAGCGGCTATGCGGTGGAAGAAAAAATGGAAATTGCAAAACGCCATCTTATCCCCAAACAAAAAGAAGCGCATGGGTTGGAAAAAATAAATTTCAGGATAAATGACAAAGTGCTGGAAAAAATAATAGAAAGCTATACACGCGAAAGCGGTGTAAGGGAACTTGACAGGCAGCTTGCAAGCATTATGCGGTATGAAGCTAAAGAGTTTGCCATGAAGAATAAAATAAAAGCCACACTTACGCAGAATGATGTTGAAAAAATCCTCGGCAGTTCCCGTTACAGCAATGAAATTTATAAAACAGCCAATATGCCCGGCGTGGCTGTAGGCCTTGCGTGGACTTATGTTGGCGGTGATATTTTATTTATTGAAACACTGCTTAGCGATGGCGGTAAAGGCGAACTGAAACTTACCGGCAACCTGGGGAACGTGATGAAAGAAAGCGCCACCACTGCATTAACTTACCTGCAGGCCAATGCAAAAAAATACAATATCGAGCCTGAATGGTTCAACAAAAAAAATATACATGTGCATGTCCCGGAAGGAGCGGTACCAAAGGATGGGCCAAGTGCCGGCGTTACCATGCTCACTTCTTTAACCTCAGCTTTTACCGGCAGAAAAGTAAAACCTTATCTCGCCATGACGGGTGAAATTACGCTGCGCGGACAGGTTTTGCCTGTTGGCGGTATTAAAGAAAAAGTACTTGCCGCAAAACGCGCCGGGCTTAAGGAAATAGTGATGTGCTGGCAAAATGAAAAAGATGTAAAAGAAATTGACAGCAGTTTTATAAAAGGTATGCAGTTTCATTATGTAAAAACAATGCAGCAGGTGCTGGAGATTGCGCTGGTTTAAATTTTATCAATCTAAACAAAATGAATTTTCGTTTGTAATATTAGCAGTGAATTTTTTATTTTGGTTTTGGTTAAAAAAATCCTTCCTTAAAACCGGAAGGATTTTTTTTGCCAGGATGGCTTCCTTTTACAATTCTTCTTTATAACACAATTCTTTTTCCTTCTTTGGCTGATTTACGGGCGGCTTCCAGTATCCTTACAACAATGATATTATTTTCTAATGAAGAGAGATCATTCACAGAATGTATCTCATTTCTCAGGACCGCTGACAGGTAAGATAAATTATCCCTGTAAACAGCAGGCTTTACCATTACATTATAATATGTACCTGTATCCCTTGCCTCTATTGTATTACTGTTAAGTGCATGCAGGTAACCTTTTTCACCAAACACTTCCATATCCTTAATGCCAAAGGGCCAGTTCCATGAGGCTTCTATAATACCTGTTGCAGTTGGATATTCAAGCAATACAGTAGCATCATCATCCACCTTAGGATAAATGTTTGGTTTTATATGCCGTGTAACTGCTGTTACTGCAATGGGCGCTTTTCCATTCATCATCCAGGTCATAAGATTGGCGCCATAGCAACCAAAATCTGTTAATGCGCCACCGCCATTTTTTTCAGGATCTGTAAGCCATTGTAAAAAATCTTTACTGCATCCAATTTCTTTTGGTCCCTCGTGGCCATCATGCGCTACCATTTTGCGTATGCCGCCGATAGCACCCTGCACATTTACCATCTCATATACCTGCTGGTTGCTGGGATACCAGGTAGTTTCATAATTGGTCAATAATTGAATATGATATTGTTTTACCAATGTATCCATCCTCTGTGCCTGGGCCACTGTTGTAGCGAGTGGTTTTTCCACCATTACAGAAATATGTTTTGGTGCGCATATTTCTACCACTGACAGATGATCTGCAATGGGGTTATACGCCAGTACAGCATCCGGCTTTATATGATCAAGCATGTCAGAAATACTTTTATAAAAAAGTGAATCCGGTAATTGATAAGTTTTTTTATACCGCTTTACCAATTGCTCATCAGCTTCTGCTATACCAAGAATGATCACATCTCCATTTTTGCAACGTTGTAAAATGCCGTTTACATGATCATGGCTAAGCCCCGCAATACCCACTTTGAGTGGCTGCGCAAAACCCACAGAAGCAAGCAATAATATTATGCTGGCTAAAGCAAAGGTTTTACCTAAGCGGTTTTAAAACAAAAAAGAGTTTTCATTTTTGAATATTATGCGACAGTAAAATTAAGTAATCAAAATCAATAATCTTCCAACTGCACAACCGTGCAGCGCAATCCCGATAGCTATAACGAATGCCATGAAATACCAATGCCCGGCTCATAATAATTCTCCGCTTCGCCAGAAAGATTATCCGTTTGACTGCAATAATTATTTTCAGCAGTTGTACTTTTTAATGGGTATGTGTAATACATCATAAAAAAATCCCGCCTTTTGGCAGGACTGATTTAAGTCGGGACGACAAGATTCGAACTTGCGACCCCTAGCACCCCATGCTAGTGCGCTACCGGGCTGCGCTACGTCCCGAAATTTTACAACATAATTACTGCGGGCTGCAAATGTAAAGGGCTTTTTATAAAATTCAACTTATATTGCACGAAATTTTGCTGCCTTCTCATGAAGATTTTACTAAAGCAGGTAAATATTGCAGACCCGGATTCCCCTTACAACGGCTTAGTAAAAGATATTTTAATTACCGATGACCTTATTGAAAAAATTGATGATAACATTAATGAGGCTCACCAAATAATTGATGCCAAAAAATACACAGTTTCACCCGGCTGGGTAGATATTTTTTCAAACTTCTGCGACCCCGGTTTTGAATATAAAGAAACTTTACAATCCGGCGCAAATGCTGCTGCAGCAGGTGGTTTTACACATGTATTCGTAATCCCAAATACCAATCCGGTTATCCAAAATAAAACGCAGGTTCAATATATTGTTCAGGAATCTGATTTGCTTCCTGTTACAATTTGTCCATTAGGCGCTGTTACGAAAGGATGCGAAGGCCACGAACTTGCCGAAATGTACGATATGCAAAACAGCGGCGCTATTGCATTCAGCGACGGGGTTTTGCCGGTGCAGTCTTCCGGATTAATGCTGAAAGCATTGCAGTATGTAAAGGCATTTAACGGCGTAATTATACAGCTGCCTATGGACAGCGCTATTGGTAAATATGGTTTGATGAATGAAGGGATCATTTCTACAAGGCTTGGGCTGCCGGGCATTCCTGCAATGGCGGAAGAACTGATTGTGGCAAGGGACATTAAGCTGGCAAGATATGCAGATTCGAAATTGCACTTTACAGGTGTAAGTTCACCCAAATCCATTGAATATATCAGGCGTGCAAAAGATGCGGGATTAAAAGTAACCTGCAGTGTTACGCCCTATCATTTATTTTTCTGCGATGAAGACCTGCAGGATTATGATACCAACCTGAAAGTGAACCCGCCATTGCGTTCCAGGGAAGATATGCTGGCATTGAGGGAGGCAGTAAGCAGCGGGTGGGTTGATTGCATCGCTTCGCACCATATACCGCAGGACTGGGACAACAAAACCATTGAATTTGAATATGCAAAAAACGGGATGATTGGTTTGCAAACAAGTTATGCTTCAGTGCAAACTGTGCTGCCTGAATTATCTGCAAATAAAATTGCAGAACTGTTTTCGCTGAATGCAAGAAAAATATTTAACCTGCCCGATGCAAAAATTGCGGAAGGAAAGAAAGCAGAGCTTACCTTATTCAGTAAAGAAGAAAATACCATTCTTACAAAAGAAACTATCAAAAGCAAATCATCCAACACACCATTCGCAGAAAAAACACTCAATGGAAAAGTGATTGGGATTTTACATAAAGGAAATCTAATTTTGAATAAATAAAAAAATTACTATGGAACCAAAAACTACTACACCCATTGTAAAAGGAATTATTATTACCCTCATCCTGATTGTATTTGGATTGGTGATTTATTTTAGCGGGCAATTTGGAAACCAATCCTTACAATATGTACAGTATTTAATTCTTATAGGCGGAATTATCTGGAGCTGTATTTATTATGCAAAACAGTTAAATGGCAATACAACTTTTGGAAACGTTTTCGCACACGGTTTTAAAACAACCGCGGTTATCATTTGTTTGCTTGCTGTTTATACTTTCATCTCAGTTGAATTTCTTTTTCCGGATATGGTAGATAAAGTATTGGATGAAGCAAGGAAAAATATGGAAGCCCAGAAAACACTTACATCTGACCAAATTCAAACAGGGCTTGATATAACCCGGAGATTCTTTTTGCCCTTTGCAATCGGAGGAATCATAATAATTTTCGCAATTGTTGGTGCAATAGCCTCCCTCATTGGCGCAGCAGTAGCAAAGAAAAATCCGCAAAGCCCTTTTCAGCAACAAATGTAATTTACGTGAATGGACCTTTCAATTATCATCCCTTTATATAATGAAGACGAATCACTGCCTGAACTGGCGGAGTGGATTATAAAAGTTGTAACTGAAAATAATTTAAGTTATGAAGTGATTATGATTGATGACGGCAGCACCGATAACAGTTGGGAAGTGATTGAAGAAATAAGTACGCAAAATAAAAATTTCAAGGGCATAAAATTTCAACGCAATTACGGAAAGTCCGCGGCGCTTAACGAAGGCTTTAAGGCCGCGCAGGGCGAAGTGGTAATTACTATGGATGCCGATATGCAGGACTCACCCGATGAAATACCCGAACTGCGCCGGATGATTGCTGAAGACAAATACGATATGGTGAGCGGGTGGAAAAAAAAGCGCTACGATAACAAGCTTACAAAAAACCTTCCTTCCAAAATTTTCAATGCTGCTGCAAGGAGTATTTCGGGGATAAAACTGCACGATTTTAACTGCGGGCTGAAAGCTTACAGAAAAAAAGTGGTGAAGAGCATTGAAGTATATGGGGAAATGCACCGCAATATTCCCGTTCTTGCAAAATGGGCGGGCTTTAGAAAAATAGGCGAAAAAGTTGTAGAGCACAGGCCGCGCAAATACGGCGTTACAAAATTCGGCTGGGAAAGGTTTATCAATGGTTTCCTCGATCTGTCAACCATTACTTTTATGGGCCGTTTCAGTAAAAGGCCTATGCATTTTTTTGGTTTATATGGTACGCTGTGTTTCTTAGCGGGTTTTGGAATAAGCATCTACCTGATTGTTTTAAAATTTGTTTCTGAAAATTTTGCCATCACCAATAAGCCTGCGTTTTATATTGCCCTCACTATTATGGTTATTGGTATGCAGCTTTTTCTTGCGGGCTTTACAGGTGAGCTTATTGCCAGGAATTCAGCCGAACGCAATACTTACCTTATTGAAAAGAAGCTGGGAATTGAGTAACTTTGAAAAAATATTTTATGGGCGCTAATCAAAAAATATTTTAAAAAAGAAATGCTGATAATGAAGTTGTTAAAAAAAATCAGCAGATAAAGAAATCCCTGCAAAAAATTCTCTGGACGGAAGAATAGTACAGTGAGTGGAAGAAAACACCGAAACAATTATTCAGAACGAAAATAAAATGATTTTATTAGATACATCTGTCTTCATTGACTATTTCAGGAAATCAAAAAAAGATAAAACACTTCTTCATAAACTATTGTCCTCAAAAGAAAAATTTGAAATTTCTGTTGTAACCCATTTCGAAATCATGATTGGCAATACAATTGAACAAAACAGCTTTTGGGAAGTGATTCTTGAAAATATTTCTATTTTTGATTATAATTTTCACCTGAATACTTCTGCGGTTGAGATTCAAAAACAATTAAAAAAAATCAGCAAGAGCATTTCTTTCCAGGATTTGATAATTGCAGCTACTGCAAAAACTTTGGGGCGTAGCCTTGCCACACTTAATAAAAAACATTTTGAACACTTTGATGGATTAAAACTCGTTACGCCTGAAAATTTATGAACCAGTCCGTCATCATCATAGGTCCGGCACATCCGCTCCGCGGCGGACTTGCTTCATTTAATGAAAGGCTGGCGCGGGCATTTCAGCAGCAGGGCGATGAGGTAACTGTTTATACTTTCTCATTACAGTATCCCGGTTTTTTATTTCCCGGCACCACGCAGTATTCTTCGGAACCCGCACCCAACGATTTAAAAATAAAAGTGCGTATCAATTCCGTTAACCCGTTCAACTGGGTAAGCGTGGGCAATGAATTAAAAAAAATAAAGCCGGATATTATTGTTGTGCGCTACTGGCTGCCTTTCATGGGCCCCGCACTGGGCACAGTTTTGCGGCGTGTGAAAAAAAATCATCATACAAAAATCATTTGCATTGCGGACAATATATTGCCGCATGAAAAAAGAATGGGTGATAAACAGTTTACTAAATATTTTATTAAACCCATTGATGCATTCATCACTATGAGCGCAAAAGTAATGGGCGACCTGAGACGTTTCACTCAAAAACCCGCCAAACAAATCGTGCACCCCCTGTACGATAATTTTGGTGAGAAAGTTGATAAAAAAGAAGCGAGAAAGCATTTGGGGTTAAATGAAAATGACAGCATCATTTTATTTTTTGGTTTCATAAGAAAATATAAAGGACTTGATTTGTTGCTTGAAGCAATGCATATTTTGAAAACGCAAAACGTAAAACGTGAAACGTCAGGCGATAAACCTGAAACAATTAAGTTGCTTATTGCAGGTGAATTTTACGATAACAAGAAATTTTATGATGAACTGATAACACAGCTGAATATTTTGCCGGAATTAATTTTGCGTACAGATTTTATCGCCGGCAGTGAAGTGAAATATTATTTAAGCGCTGCCGATTTTGTCATTCAGCCATACCGTAATGCTACGCAAAGCGGCGTTACGCCCCTCGCCTATCATTTTGAAAAGCCAATGCTGGTAACGGATGTAGGCGGGCTGCCGGACCTGGTCCCAGATCATAAAGTGGGTTTGGTGGCTGAACCAAATGCCGCTTCCATTGCAGCGGGTATTGAAAATTTATACAGATTAGGCGAAGATTATTTTTTGCCGCATCTTCGTGAAGAGAAAAAAAAATACAGTTGGGATGTGGTGGTGAATACAGTAAAAGAATTATCGAAGTAATTAATTTGTGAATTCTTAAGAGTAAAACATGGGAGACGCTGATGAAATAAAGATTTTTGAAAATAAGCTTGGAATTGTTTACGATTCATTTTGTATTATGTGTTTGGAAAATAAAAAAGAAGAATTATCCTTCAAAGAAATTACATCAATAACTATTCAGAGGAAAAGAAATTATATTTTGGCTTTTATTTATTTTCTGTTAGCCCTCATTTTTTTAAACGGTGCTGTCGGCGATTGGAAAAAAGGGTCGCATTTAATTTCTGTGAGTGTATATATTCTTTCAATAATAATGTTCCTGGCCTTTTTATCATATCTGTTAGGCAATCTTTATATAAAAATTTTGAAACCCAATAAACAAGAAATAAAACTTAAAATAAAACAATACGAAAATAAAATAGCAAATGAATTTGTTGTAGCTATTCAAAAGAAATTAAGTGTCAAGTAATTCTAATTCGCTTATTCATTTTCAGAACGCAGAAGTGAGTGACACAACAGGGGGTCAACAAGAATGACAAATGCAGGTAACAAAAAAAAGTAACCACAATCATGATTTACAGAAGCAGGGCGCCTTTACGGATTGGCCTGGCCGGGGGCGGTACAGATGTAAGCCCATACAGCGATGAATACGGAGGTGCAATTTTAAACACCACTATTTCGCAGTATGCGCATGCAAGTATTGAGACTGTAAATGAAGCGGGCATTGTATTGCAGGCGCTTGACCGCAAAGAAGAGCAGCGTTTTGAATGGAGCAGTGAACTGCCCGTGAATGGCACACTTGATTTATTAAAAGGCGTTTACAACCGCATCCAGAAAGATTATGGTTTGCCATTGACAAATTTTCGCCTGTGCACTTATGTGGATGCGCCTGCAGGAAGCGGGCTGGGCACTTCATCTACATTGGTTGTGGCAATTATCGGCGCATTTGCCGAAATGCTTAAACTTCCTTTAGGTGAATATGATGTTGCTCATTACGCTTATGAAATTGAAAGAAAAGACCTGCAGCTTGCAGGTGGCAAACAGGACCAGTATGCCGCTACATTTGGCGGCGTAAATTTTATGGAATTTTATTCGGGTGATAAAGTGATTGTAAACCCGCTGCGCATACGCCAGGAATATTTGAACGAACTTGAAAATAATTTGGTGCTGTATTTCACTTCCACAAGCCGTGAGTCTGCAAACATTATCAAAGAGCAGCAGAAAAATGTTTTGCAGAAAAATGAAAAATCAATAGAAGCCATGCACCAGTTGAAAGAACAGGCCCGCATGATGAAAGAAGCATTGCTGAAAGGAAGGCTGCATGAGTTTGGTGAAATATTGGATTACGGCTTTCAGCACAAAAGAAATATGGCGCATAATATCTCCAACAATGCCATGGAGGAAATTTATGAAGCTGCAAAAAAATCAGGCGCAACAGGCGGAAAGATAAGTGGGGCGGGCGGCGGCGGGTTTATGATTTTTTACTGCCCGGGCAATGCAAGGTATAAAGTAATTGAAACATTGAATAAATTTGGCGGCGAAATAAAACCTTACCAGTTTACAAAATCGGGTTTAAGAACCTGGACAATATGAAAGAAGCAGAAATACTTAAATCAATTATTGATGAAAGCGAAATGCATTTTCATAATATTACAGAAGAAGAATGGAACGCAAAACCTTCTGCAATAAAATGGAGCAAAAAAGAAATACTTGGCCATTTATGCGACAGCGCCATGAATAATATCCGGCGTTTTGTAGTAAGCCAGTATGAGACTGATAATAAAATCGTTTATGCGCAGAATGCATGGGTGACAAGCCAGGGTTACCGGCATGCTTGTTATAAAGATGTTGCTGCATTATGGAAATTATTAAATGAACAGCTTATTCGTATATTAGAAACCATGCCTGCAGAAAAGCTGCTGAATACATGTATTACTGAAGAAAAACATACGTTGCAATGGCTTGCTGAAGACTATATTGTACATCTTAACCATCACCTGGCGCAAATAGGCAATAAAATATGAAAGAAAAAATTAAAAATATAATTGCTGCGTCCATTTCGGTAAAAGAAAAGTTACTGAATGACGGAGCTATGCAGCAGAAAATCGAAGATGCGGTAAATGCAGTGGCCGGCGCATTTCAATCGGGTAAAAAAGTTTTGTTCTGCGGCAACGGCGGCAGTGCGGCAGATGCGCAGCACCTGGCAGCAGAATTCTCCGGCCGCTTTTACACTAACCGGAAAGCCTTGCCCGCAGAGGCTTTGCACTGCAATACTTCTTATTTAACAGCAGTGGCAAACGATTACAGTTATGATGTTGTTTACTCGAGGATAGTGGATGGAATTGGCAATGAAGGTGATGTGCTGGTAGGTTTAAGCACTTCCGGCAACTCAACCAACATTGTAAAAGCATTTGAAACAGCGGGGGAGAAAAAAATCATCACCATTGGTTTTACCGGTGAAAGTGGCGGCAGGATGAAAGGGTTGAGTGATTATCTTTTTAATATACCCTCTTCAGACACGCCGCGCATACAGGAAAGCCATATAATGATTGGCCATATTATCTGCCAGCTTGTGGAAGAAAAAATATTTCCCCAAAAAACCTGAGGGGAGTTTTATACGATGCAAATTCAACAGGCAATAATATTAGCTGGTGGTTTAGGAACAAGGCTGCGGTCTGCGGTTCCCGATTTACCAAAATGCATGGCGCCGGTAAACGGCAAACCATTTATTGGATATGTGATAAAATATTTACAGCAGCAGGGAGTTGAAAAATTTATTTTCGCCCTTGGATATAAAAGTGAAGTTTTTGAAAATTTCCTGCAGTCAGCATTGTCAACTGCCAAGTATCAACTATCAACTGAAACCGGGCCCCTTGGTACGGGTGGTGCCATCAAACTTGCATGCAGCATAGCTTTTGAAAAAAATGTAATTGTTACAAACGGCGATACACTTTTTGAAACTGATATAAAAAATCTTTCAGCGTTTCATATAACGCATCATGCGGACTGCACACTTGCCTTAAAACCCATGAAAAATTTTGAACGTTACGGCGCAGTTGAATTAAATAAAGATTCTTCAATTGAAAGTTTTAAAGAAAAACAATTTTATGCAGCAGGTTTTATAAACGGCGGTTTGTATGCGCTGAATGCAGATCATTTTATGAAAGAAAATTTACCGGAAAAATTTTCCTTTGAAAAAGATTATCTTGAAAAATTATATGCACAAAGAAAAATGTATGGCATACCGCAGGATAAATATTTTATTGATATCGGCATCCCGGAAGATTATGAAAAAGCGCAGAAGGAATTAGAAATTAGGAATTAGGAACTTTTATTCATTATTCACAATTATAAAATGTTTGATTTTAAGAAGATTGACAAAAGCTGGACATTATTTTTAGACCGTGATGGTGTTTTTAATCCTGAAAAAGAAGATGATTACATTTTAAACCCCGGTGAATTTCATTTTTATGATAACGTACTGGGTTCAGTAAAAACGCTTAATGATATTTTTGGTGTAATTGTGATGGCTACCAACCAGAAAGGGATTGGCAAAGGTGTAATGACCATAGATGATTTTAACAGCATCACCAATTTTATGCTTACTGAAATTGTAAAACATGGCGGAAGAATTGATAAGGTTTATTTTTCGGCAGATCTTGAAAATGATGCTGTTAACCGCAAACCAAATCCCGGTATGGCTTTCCGGGCAAAAAAAGATTTTCCGCAAATTGATTTCAACAAAAGCATAATGGTGGGCAACAAAATTACCGATATGCAGTTTGGGCGCAATGCGGGTATGTCAACTGTTTTTTTAGCTACCACAAACCCTGAAACGCCGTTTCCTCACCCGCTGATTGATGCAAGGTTTAATGATCTTCCTTCCTTTGCAGAAGCGCTTACCCAATAAAAAATTCACAAATTTGCCTGCACATAAAATATTCATTGTGTTTAAACGTAAACGGTTTGTAAATTCGTTATACAGTAACCCATGCACAAATACATCTTTACCATATTTCTTTTTGCAGCCGTAACAGTAAATGCACAGCGGATAAATAAAATTGATCTTGCACACCTGCATACTATTGAAGACACATTGGCGCCTTATGCAAACCAAATGATCTTTGATTCATTCGCTGAAAACCGTTTTTGGGCCGACAGTGTATTTACAAGAACACTGGTACGCGCTTTAAAAACACCTTACTCTTTTTATTATCCTTTTGATTCGGCGATCACTGTTTCCATACAATATGCGCCTGACAGCAGTTTCAGGGTTTTTACATGGGAACTGGAAAGGGACGAAGCATATTTTCGCCAGCACGGCGCCATACAAATGAATACTGCGGATGGCTCGCTGAAATTATTCCCGCTGATTGATAAATCTGATGTTGCTGAAAACCCTACCGATACTGTACGTGACAACTTAAGCTGGATCGGCGCACTGTATTACGGAATGGTGATGAAAGAATATAAAGGAAAAAAATATTATACGCTGCTGGGCTTTGATGATAATGATTTTGTAAGTACAAAAAAATGGATTGATGTTTTGACATTTGACAACAAAGGCAGGCCGCAGTTTGGCGGAAGATTTTTTGATTACGTGGAAGACAGCATAAAACCTGCGCAGCCTGCTTACCGTTTTTGTTTAGAATATAAAAAAGATGCAAAGGCAAGAATGATGTACGACCCTGAAATGGACATGATTATTTTTGACCACCTTATCAGTGAATCAAATGAAGTGAGCAAAAAATTTACTTTAATCCCGGATGGCGATTATGAAGGTTTTAAATGGACAAATGGCAAATGGGTGCATATAGAAAAAGTGTTTAACCAAAAACTGCAGAACGGCCAGTTTCCAATGCCGGAGCCGCTTTTAGACGATAACGGAAATGCAGATGAGAAAAAACTGCAGGAGCAATCGGATAAAAATAAGGGTAAAGAAAAACCGCCGCTTGAGTTGTAATAGTTTAAGAGTTCCGGAAGTTCACAAGTTCCAATGGTTCACATGTTATTCGATTTGAATATTTGAATTTGTGAACACCTGAACCTGTTTAAGAAAGAACTAACCGTACAGGTGTGCGACGCAAGAAAAGCTAAATAGTAATTCTTCTGCCCGGCCAATAAAAAAATCAGCTATCCAATTTCAGCACGGCAAGAAAGGCTTCCTGTGGCACTTCCACATTCCCAATTTGCCTCATTCTTTTCTTTCCTTCTTTTTGTTTTTCGAGCAGTTTTCTTTTACGGCTTATATCACCACCATAACATTTTGCCGTAACATCTTTGCGCATAGCGCTGATGGTTTCACGCGCAATTACTTTTGCACCTATTGCAGCCTGTATGGCAATCTGGAACTGCTGTCGCGGCAAAAGTTCTTTTAATTTTTCGCAAAGCCTTCTTCCAAAATCCTGCGCACGGCTGCGGTGTATAAGTGCGCTTAAAGCATCCACTTTTTCTGCGTTCAGTAAAATATCCATTTTTACAATATCACTTTCACGGTAATCAATAGGTGTATAATCAAAAGATGCGTAACCCCGTGTGGAGCTTTTTAGCTTATCGTAAAAATCAAAAACAATTTCGGTAAGCGGCATTTCAAATACAAGCTCCACCCTTGTGGGTGTAAGATAACTTTGGTTAATAAGTATGCCGCGCTTGCCTAAACACAGCGTCATAATATTGCCGATATATTCAGGAAGTGTAATGATCTGCGCTTTGATAAATGGTTCTTCAATCCTGTCAATCTTTGTAACATCAGGCATCTGCACTGGGTTGTTTACAATTATTTTATCGCCCTTTGTAGTGTATGCGTTAAAGCTTACGTTTGGAACAGTGGTAATTACTGTTTGGTTAAATTCCCTTTCCAAACGTTCCTGTATAATTTCCATGTGCAGCAAACCGAGAAAGCCGCAGCGGAAACCAAACCCAAGCGCCTGCGATGTTTCCAGTTCAAATGTAAGCGAAGCGTCATTCAACTGAAGTTTGTCCATACAATCTCGCAGCTCTTCAAAATCTTCAGTAACAACAGGAAAAATCCCCGCGAATACCATTGGTTTTACTTCTTCAAAACCCTGTATCATGAGGCCGGGGTTAGATGCGAGAGTGATTGTATCTCCCACCAAAACTTCTTTTGCATTTTTTATTCCGGTGATGATGTAGCCCACATTACCGGCAGAAATTTCGCTCTGCGGTTCAAGCCCAAGTTTTAGAATGCCCACTTCATCGGCAAAATATTCTTCATCAGTTGCAACAAATTTTATTTTGTCGCCTTTCTTTAATGTGCCGTTGAAAATGCGGAAATAAGCGATAATGCCGCGGAAACTGTTGAACACGCTGTCGAAAATCAATGCCTGCAAAGGTGCATCCACACTGCCTTTTGGCGCGGAGATACGGTTGATAACAGCATCCAGGATTTCTTCAATCCCCAGCCCTGCTTTACCACTTGCTAATAAAATTTCTTCCGGTTTGCACCCTATCAGGTCAACAATCTGGTCGGTTACTTCAGGTATCATGGCGCCGTCCATATCAATTTTATTGATAACGGGAATAATTTCAAGGTCGTTGCCAATGGCAAGATATAAGTTGCTGATGGTTTGCGCCTGTATGCCCTGCGTTGCATCTACAAGTAACAATGCCCCTTCGCATGCAGCAAGCGCCCGGCTTACTTCATAACTGAAATCAACATGGCCGGGCGTGTCAATTAAATTAAGTATATAGGGTTCGCCTTTATAATCGTAATGCATCTGGATAGCGTGGCTTTTGATGGTAATGCCTTTTTCACGTTCAAGATCCATGTCGTCCAGCACCTGGTTCATCATATCGCGTTCGCCAATGGTATGTGTCAATTCCAGTAAACGGTCTGCCAATGTACTTTTCCCGTGATCTATATGCGCGATGATGCAAAAATTCCTTATATGGTTCATAAGCCGCAAATATAATCATTGCATAATTTTCCGTTCACTTATTAGCAGTATCTTTATTCTTCCAAAGATTGATAAGAGACTTTAATTCGTGCCTGCAGTAAAATAATTTACCACTTAAAACCCTTTACTATGGCAACGATTATAGATTTTATTCATGGCTTTATGCCGGTGCTGCATACTGTTGCAGCGATTGCAATTACCACAAAAATAATATTGATCTCTAAGTACAGGCGGTTCCAGTTGCCCTATTTCTTTTACAGCATGATAAGGTTTTACAGTTTCCGCGACCGGATAAACACGAGTAACAGTTTCCGGCTGCGCTATATGAGTATAAATAACTGGCTCAATATTTACCTGTATGTATGGGTATTGCTTACGCTGTACACGCTGTTTATTTACCGGTGATTTTAAGGCAGAGTTCTGTACCCGGCTGCATAATAAATAGCAACGCCTGTTGCGTCGCACTCTTCAGCGCCAGGAACATTGCGGGCAATACTTTTGCAATTATCATGCATTTTTCAGCACCAGGTATTCAAGCAGCAATGCATCATTATAAGCCGGGCAGTAATGATAAAACAGGCCCAGTTTATTTTTTAATAAAAAATCTTTTTGTACATCCTGCAGATAGGAAGGGATGTTGCCAATAAAAAAAGGCAAATCATTCTTTTCAATTTTATTTTCCAAATCCACGTAAGAAAGTGACGGAACTGGCGGCGGTATATAGCCCCATTTGTAAACAGCGCTGCACAAAATTATTTTTTCCAGCATATTATCTGTATTTGCAAATTCATTTACAGCATCCGCAACCAATTTTGTTTTCAATGCTTCAAGTTCAGGTATTGGTTTTATGCTCATTAAACGGGCAAGATGATAAAGTATGATAGAAGTTTTTCCATAATACGGAGCCACTTCCCCCGGATGCAAAATATGATCATTATTATTTAAAATACGGATGATAAACTGCAGGCTTGCAGAGTCGGCTTTTGTCCATTCCAAATTGTAAGACTGTACAAAACTTAAAACATTACTCATTACGCATATATCAAATACTACGGGGAAATTTTTGCCAAACCAGGTGGAATAAGCGGGGATATTACCGTATTGTTTTAATAAAATCCTCACCCTGTTTGTATCGCTGTTTACATACCACTGCATAAGGGAATGAACCTCAGATGCGGTAGTGCTGTCAGCCGCTAACGCAAGCAGAGAAAGTACTGTATCGTCCATATCATCCGGCAGGTCAGAGTTTTTTTTGAGCAAATGTATCCATGCAGTGTAAGGAAAAACAAATGCAGAGTCAGTGCGCCAGAAATTATAAGTATCGCGCCCTTTTTTATTTTTAAATTGCGCGAATAAACTTTTTTGGCCTGTAAAAATGGAGTCACAGCTTAATTTATCCTGTACAGGCAAATATGCATAAATATGTTTCAGCGTTAATGATACCAGTCCGTTGTAAAAAATATTATTGTCTTTTTTATGCGCATTAAATGTTGCGTCATTTGAAATATAGGAACGAAAAATCCCCTTCATAAAAAACCCGTCTTCCTTTACCTGCTGTGCAGCAATGCGCTGCACAAGTAAATGGATAAGCACTGTGTCCTGCGCAAGCATTGTGTTTGAAGCAAAGCAAAAAGATAAAATGAGAATAATATTTTGAAAATGTTTTTTCATGCTGAATAAAATATAAACTGTTCAGGGCACAACACCCGTTTCACCGGTAAGGCCGGGTGGTCAGCAGCAGTTCAATTACCGCAATGCTGTTCCGCTGCAAAATTTTATGCCGCTGTTTTTTAAGCATGACAAATATACAGCAACGGGGAAATAGGATATTATTAACTGAAAAGCATTATGTTGAGCGCAAGCATTATTTTTATAGCAAAAACAGGAAGCATTGCAACTGAAATTATTTTTCATTTTTATTTTTATTTCTGCGTTTGTATCATCAAAAGCGCAGCTTTGCCAGGGGAATCTGGGTGATGCGGTGGTGAATATAAATTTTGGCGCCGGAGCAAATCCCGGTTCCCCTTTGCCTGCCGCAGCCACTTCTTACAGCTATATAAGTTTTGACTGCCCGCAGGACGGGGCCTATACTGTAAGAAACAATACCACAAGCTGTTTTGGCGATAGCTGGTACAGTTTAGTACAGGATCATACGGGCAATGCAGGCGGATACTTCATGCTCGTAAATGCATCGTTCCAGCCCGGCGATTTTTATGTAGATACCGTTTACGGGCTTTGCCCGAATACAACTTTTGAATTTGCCGGATGGATAATGAATATTTTAAAACCAAGCGCCTGCGGTAGCAATGGCATACAGCCAAACATAACTTTTAAGATTGAAACAACCGCAGGGGCGTTGCTGCAAAGTTTTAATACAGGCAACCTTCCGGCTGATGCTTTGCCAACATGGAAACAGTATGGCTTTCAGTTTAAAACACCTGCCGGCATTAATGACGTGGTAGTGCGCATTACCAACAATGCACCGGGCGGCTGCGGTAATGACCTTGCGCTGGATGATATTACTTTCCGGCCATGCGGCCCCGTGGTAAATGCAACCATCAACGGTGATGGTTCAAATAATACAAAAGACCTTTGCATTGGTGATAATTCATCACTTACTTTTAAAAGTGTTGTTTCACCCGGCTATTCCAATCCTGCTTTTCAATGGCAGAAAAGTACGGATGGTATAAACTGGACAGATATTCCCGGTGCAACAACAACTACATTTATACGCACAGCTACAGGAACAGGAAGTTATTATTACAGGCTTGCCGTGGCAGAAGCAGGGAATATTAATTCACCAAACTGCCGTGTTGTATCAAATACCCTGAATGTAGTGGTGCATGATTTGCCTGTTACTTCCGCACAAAGCAATAGCCCCGTATGTGACGGCACTACGCTTACATTAACAGCAACGGGTGGTGTGCAGTATAAATGGCGGGGGCCAAACAGTTTTAATGCATCCGGTTCACCGGTAAATATTAACAGCATAAACCAAAATGCAGCAGGAAAATATTTTGTAACGGTAACAACTGCTATCGGTTGCTCAAATACTGATTCAGCCACAGTAAGCATACTTCCCAAACCCACAGCCAATGCAGGAAATGATGCAGGTATTTGTGAAGGCGGCAGCACCATGCTGAACGGCAGTGGCGGTAATGCTTTTGCATGGTCGCCATCTGCAGGGTTATCCGCAGATAATATTGCATCACCCCTTGCATCGCCTGCGGATTCCACGCAATATATTTTAACTGTTACCGGTAACAACGGATGTAAAGATGATGATACTGTGGCGGTAAACGTTTATAAAAAACCAACCGCAAATGCAGGGCCCGACCGTGCAATGATAGAAAGGCAAACCATACAGATAAACGCCAGTGCTCAGGGAACAAATATTTTTTACAACTGGGCGCCCAATATTTATATAAATGACCCTAATGTACTTATGCCGCTGGTAAGCCCGCCGCGTGATACCACTTACACACTGCATGTTACATCGGGCTTTGGTTGCGGCGTTGCTACTGATGATGTTTTTATAAAAGTGTATAAAAAAGTAATTGTACCCAATGCCTTTTCACCAAACGGTGACGGGATAAATGATGTATGGAATATTGAAGCGCTTGATGCTTATCCCGGGTCTGATCTTTCCGTATTTAACCGTTATGGCCAGGCGGTCTATCACAGCAGGGGCTACAATAAAAAATGGAACGGTACATACAACGATAAGCCGTTGCCCGCAGGCACTTATTATTTCGTGATTGATTTGAACAATAATGCATTGCCCAAATTAACCGGGTGGGTGATGATATTGAGATAGGGAATAATAAAAGATTGCAGCACATCCTGTGTACCGGTTGTATTATTACTATTGAATTGTTGTGAGCGCTGCACACTTGTACTGTTGGAGCAATAAGGCTGCCTGCACGATGATACGGGATATGAGCAGGTTTACTATGAAGTATCGTCTCTATAAAGTCTCTATATTGCCCCTGTAATGCCTCATAAGGTCTCTGTGAAAGCGGGGAAAAAGAAGGGGTATTTTGTGTAAGAGTTTTAACAGGCACTACAGAACTACCTTCTTTTTAAAGTTAGCAAAAAAAACTGAACCGCAAGACAATTGCGTATTTTAATCTTATAGTTGTTCAGACCGCACAGCCCCTTGCCAAACACATATTGCTCTTAAAAGGAGAGTCGAGTAGGCAAGGGCATTGCAGCCCAAGCCTCTCACAGAACCGTGCTTGAGACTCACACGGCTCTTCTCATTCAGTAATTGAAAAATCAACTACTCTATTGAACTAAACTTAATCATTCCATCTTTCAATAGTTGTTGTTCTTAGTACAAATGAATGAGCTAAACCCTTCCCTCCATTTCCATTACAGAAACTTCAACACTATTACGATTTAGTCCGCCGCTTCACTACGCATCAGCTTCCTTGAGAATACTTTGAATTACAGATTTCTGTTGGTTAGGATTTTTCCAAACTACTGTAAGGCTTTTCGCACATCGTAGTGGTAGCTTCTCACGTTCCGTATAAAAGCCTGTGTAAAGCTCCTGCCGTCTTAATGCCGGTTGGTCTGTAACCAGTAAACAGTTGCCCGTTACAGTCTGTCCTGTCAACGCAATGTAGCCGACAGTTTTACCAACAAGTTTTTCCTTTCGACACTTCATCAACGGTTCATTTGCATTCAGCTTCTCTACACTTACCTGATAATGTCTTTACACTATCTTTTCCCTGAACGTTCAGCACCATGCCTTTTGAACACAGTACCTTCAGGTGGTTTGCATACTCCAACTGCATGGCGTATACGGCAGACCTGCTACCATCTTTTATACAGCATTGAAAAGAACTATCAATCCTTTTCATTCGTGATGTAAGCTTCCCCAAAATTCAGCCAGTGCAATTAGAGTTAACAAGATGATGTATTGTTAACTTTAAATTTTATAAACCATGAAAAGGAAATTTACAGAAAGCCAGATAGTGGCACACCATTGCGGGAAAGAGAGTTTTGGGAATAGTTTCATCAAGACAAAAGAAGTTTGGCTTTTTTGTTGGCGATATAAATAAAAACAGAAAGGTAGTAAAACTTCCATTTGACGGTTATTATGAAGAACTCAAAGTTGCAGTTCAGTATTCTGCAATACAACACATAGAAAGCAGACAAATTTTACCACAGCAAAACATTCAACTAATTGAACTTTCTTATTCGGACTTTAATCATGACAAACAAAATAAAATTATTCGGAACACGGATATTGACGAAGGAATTGTTAGATGAAAACTAACTTCACTTGCATAAGAAAAAACATTGTTCATCAATCATTTGACAAACGATGTTTTTGTAACGCAAAAAAAACTAAAGCGACGAAATAATTTTATGTAATTCATCTTTCGTTTTCCCAAGTTTAATTTGAAGTTTTCCCATCATCTCATCTTTCTTTCCTTCTTCAAACATCAGGTCATTGTCGGTTAAAGTAGCATACTTTTGTTTCAACTTTCCTTTTTGCTCATCCCATTTTCCTTTTACTTCTGTAGTGTTCATTTTATTTTATTTTTAGTTGTGAATTAATTTTCACAGTACAAAGGTGAGGACATTCATCATTACAAACATTACACAGTTATAGAAATGAATTACATCATTCACACATTTTGCAAACTCAACTTTTTTATTAAAACAAATTCCTCAACAGCACATTTATTTATCTTAGTGGTTTATCTGCCTACCTTGCAACGAATTATGAAAAAATAATGGAAGAAAAAACACACACTAACCCATTACTTCGCTTTTTCGAAAAGCTTGGACCAGGGCTGGTAACAGGTTCAAGTGATGACGACCCATCAGGCATTGCTACTTATTCGCAGGCAGGGGCCCAATTCGGTTTAGCTACTTTGTGGACAGCCTTATTTTCTTTTCCTTTAATGGCTGCTGTTCAGGGAATGTGTGCAAGAATTGGTATAGTTACATCACAAGGCCTGACAGTTACCTTAAAGCAGTATTATTCAAAGCCCTTATTGTACATTATGCTGTTGTTCAGCTTTCCTGCCATTACTTTAAATATTGGGGCAGACATTCAGGGAATGGGGGCTGTTGCAAATATGATTTTTCCGCTGGTACCTGTTTGGCTTTTTTGCGTATGCATTACAGCTGTATTAATGTATGTAATCATAAAGTACCCTTATCAAAAAATAGCAATGATTTTAAAGTGGCTTTGCCTTTCTTTATTGTTATACATTATTGTTCCATTTATGGTTAAACAGGATTGGGCTTCTGTAGCAAAAAAATACTTTTATCCCAACCTTTCAATTTAATAAAGAATTTTTTTCAATTATTGTTGCACTCCTTGGCACAACTATTTCACACTATTTATTTTTTTGGCAGGCAACAATAGAGGCAGAAAATATTGCACACAGCAAGAAAAAAGTAATTGTAAACAAAAGAGTGCTGGATGGGATGAAAACGGATGTAAATATTGGAATGTTATTATCCAACTTAGTTATGTTTTTTATCATACTGACAACCGGAAGCGTTTTATACAAAGCAGGAATCCGCCAGATAGATACTGTTGACCAGGCTGCAAAGGCATTAGAGCCTTTAACCGGCAAACTTACCTATTTAATATTTGCTATTGACGTATTAGGTACGGGGCTTTTAGCAATACCCGTATTAGCAGGTTCCCAATCTTACATGCTTGCAGAAACATTTGGATGGGAAGAAGGATTAGATAAAAAATTCCCGGAGGCCAAAGCATTTTACATTTCTATAATTATCTCCCTTTTAGTTGGTTTATCACTTGATTTTTTAGGAATTAGCCCTATAAAAGCTTTGCTTTATACAGCAATATCCTATGGGCTCACCGCCCCTGTATTGATTGCTATTATCCTGCATATTAGCAATAATAAAAAGATAATGAAAGAAAATACAAACTCAGTACTTTCAAATATACTTGGTTTTATTACTTTGCTAATAATGACAATGGCAGCCATTGCATTAATTTATTTTCTGTTCAAATAGTTTTAAAATAATTATGAAAAGTACAATGAGAAGAATCATTACACTATCAGTTCTCTATATACTCAACTTTCCTTTTCCGCACAGTCTCCGTTTAAGAGCAATATGTGTAGAGCAAACGGCTGTGCGATTCCCTCAACGATATTCAATTTAAAACCGCAAATCTATTTATAACTTCCGGTATAAATATGGTAACTCCTTTTCCGCACATTCTCCTTGTTTATCCTGTAACTGGTTTTATGAAACTGCAGGATATAGATTTAACTTTGCAGCTCCGTAAGCCGCACAGTCCCTTACCCCACACGCAGATAAAAGTTTTTCACTTTAAATTGTGCAAACAGAAAAAACACATCATGCCGAAAAGGTGTGAATCATGTATCTTTTTTCAACAATTATGTAACATTTAGCTGAATTAACGATTTACCTTTGCTTTCCGCTATAACAATACTCTTACCATCAATAAATAAAAAACTAAATGAATATAAATAAAGTATTACCTATTACTGCATTGCTCCTGGCAGGATTAATGACCGGCTGCAAAAAGGAATCGGTTGGTCAATCACCAATTTTGTCATCTGATTCATCAACATCAGGACTTCAAATATCTGATCCGGGTTTATTGGCACCCGTAGATCTCGGACGTGCGGGGCAATTTACGATTCTGTCAAAATCAGGAATTACCGATGTCTTTCCATCAGCTATTACCGGGGATGTTGGATCAAGTCCAATCACCGGTGCAGCTATTCACTTAACATGCCCGGAAGTGACCGGAACAATATACTCAGTTGACGCTGCCGGTCCGCCATGCAAGGTGACTAATTCCAGCAGGTTAGCGACAGCCGTAGGTGATATGCAAACCGCATACACTGACGCCGCCGGACGTCCTAACCCGAAATACCTGAATTTGGGCGCCGGAAATATTGGAGGCAAAACACTCAAACCAGGTCTGTATAAATGGACAAGTGCGCTTGTCATCCCGACGGATATTACAATTTCGGGCAATAACAACCATGTCTGGATATTCCAGGTTGCGGGAACTCTCACTATGAGTTCCGGAGTAAAAATTATCTTAAGCGGAGGCGCACAAGCCAGGAATATTTTCTGGCAAACATCAGGCAAAGTTATTCTGGGAACGACCAGTCATTTTGAAGGGACCATTTTGTGCAAAACAGGGATTAATTTACGTACAGGCGCATCAATAAACGGAAGACTTCTGGCACAAACTGCAGTAACTCTGCAAAAGAGCACTGTTAACAGACCAAACTAAATTAAAGGAATAAAAATTTAAAGATGCTGCCTGTGTGTTATAAGGCAGCTTTTTTTATAAGTGATACCGCCGGTATTTTTCAACACAACACTTAGCCGCTAATTGTCTATTAATAAGTTTCCCTTTTCCGCACAGCCTCCTTTTAAGAGCAATATGTACAGAGCAAGGGATTGTGCGGTTTCCATCAACGATATTCAATTTAAAACCGCAAATTCATTTATAATCTCCGGGTAAAGATGATAATTATGCGGGTACGTAAAAACATTTCCTTCCCCACAATGTTTCTTAAATCGTTTTTTGCGTGAGGCAATAAAATTGCGGAAAAGGGAAAAAATATTTCCCAAAAGGACACCTTTCCGTCATCCTGCCGGCAGTTGCAACCTTATATCAAAATTAAAACCGCCTTTCTTTAAAAATGAATGTTTATTTGTTTGGAAAAAGACTTATTCATGGCTCACCACCACGACCATTCACACAATCACAGCAAAGTACTTGCAAACGTAAACACCGCGTTTGTAACCGGGATAATACTGAATTTTTTATTTGTACTGATTGAAGCCATTACAGGTTTTTTTATCCGTTCGCTTTCTTTATTATCCGATGCGGGACATAACCTTGCAGACGTGGGCAGCCTTGCTTTGTCCCTGCTGGCTTTTCGCCTCTTAAAAGTAAAATCAAATGAAAGGTATACTTACGGCTACCGTAAAACTTCCATACTCGCTGCGCTTTTCAATGCTATGGTTTTATTAGTGTCCATTGGCGCCATTGCCTTTGAAGCCGTACGCCGCTTAATAAGACCCGAACCGCTGCCAGGCAATACCATTGCGGTTGTAGCGGCCATTGGCATTGTAATAAATTTTTCAACGGCCATCCTGTTTATAAAAAATAAGGAAAAAGATATAAATATAAAAAGCGCATACCTGCACCTTATGTCTGATGCCCTGGTAAGCGTGGGTCTTGTTATTGGCGGCATCATTATTTCTTATACACATTGGTTTTGGCTCGATCCTGTTTTAAGTATTGCAGTTGCTGTAATCATCCTGACAGGTACATGGGGTTTGCTGAAAGAAAGCCTGCGCCTGTCTTTAGATGCTGTGCCAAAAGATATTGACCTGGAGAAGATAAAAAAAGAAGCATCATCAATTAAAGGAATAAAAGATATACATCATATTCATGTATGGGCCATGAGCACAACAGAAAATGCTTTAACTGCACACCTCGTAATTGGACCTAACGTAACGGCCCAGCAAGAGCATGAAATTAAACATGAACTGAAGCATTTACTGAAGCATAAAAATATACATCATATTACGCTGGAAACAGAACATGAAAATGAACAGTGCAAAACAGATGATGTATGTACTGCGCCAAACCGGTAAGAATAAAATGAGCGGATACAATGACTAATGGTTGGCAGAGATGGCAAGCGTGCTTCTTTTATTTCTGTTGAACTACTTTATAAGAAAAGGGCCGGGTAAATTGGAAAGATTGGTTTGAAAGCTCTATACGGGGTTTAAAATATTTTTTTAAATAAAAAAGGTTGTACACATAAAAAAACCGCTTACTAAAAGCGGTTTTAAATGTGCCCCGGGCGGGACTTGAACCCGCACTCGCGTTTGCGGCGAACAGGATTTTAAGTCCTGCGTGTCTACCAGTTCCACCACCAGGGCGGTCAGGAAAAAAAATCCCCCCGCTTTAAACAGGAGGCCTTAGAGCGAAAGACCGGGCTCGAACCGGCCACCCCGACCTTGGCAAGGTCGTGCTCTACCAAATGAGCTACTTTCGCTTGTTTATAAGAACTTAATGGGGTGCAAAAATAACATTCTGCATTTTACCACAAAATTTTTTAAAGGTGAATTTTTACTTGTATTGCGGGGTATATAAAGTATTGCCCGGAACTTCAACATCCGGTTTACCCATATACCGCTTTTGGTACAACTGGTAACAGCCGCCTAACAGAAAAGCAATTATACAGAATACCTGTACGTAAAAAAGGAAACGGGAAGAACTCACCCAGTTATACTTAAAGTCCTTTTCCTTAATGTTTTCAATTTCGTTTGACATATTTCAGGAATTGCTTTGCAAAAATAAGGGGTAAGCGCAAATTATTGCTGCTTGTTACCCACAATTTCTGAAAATCGTTTTTTCTTTTTAATGAAATACGCCCATACAATGGGTTTGTTTATTACGCCGTTCAATATTGACAGAGGTTTCCTGCGTATTGCTTTTTCATTTTTTTTTGTAACCCACCAGGCAAACACCGAAATGTGGGCTTTTAGAACAGCTCCAAATGCGTTGCTGTAACCTGCTGATAAACTTTTCCAGGCAAACAGGGCGTCCAGCATTATCCGTAATGGAAGTTTCCATATTTTTTCCCGTACAGGCAGGTTTTTTGAAAGCATAATAAGATTGTTCCTGAAATTGAGGAAAACCTTTCTGCTGTTGCCTTTAGGCAAAGTGCCACCTCCTACATGGTACACCACAGATGCAGGGCAACACATTATTGTATAACCTGCCAGCTGCAGCCGCCAGCATAAATCAATTTCCTCCATGTGTGCAAAGAAAAAGTCATCAAACCCACCCACCTCATGAAAAACTTTTGCCTTTATAAACATTGCCGCCCCCGATGCCCAGAATACCGGCTGTACATCATCATACTGGTTTTCATCTTTTTCACAATCATCA
Organism: Chitinophagales bacterium; assembly: GCA_038207175.1. Taxonomy (GTDB): domain Bacteria; phylum Bacteroidota; class Bacteroidia; order Chitinophagales; family Chitinophagaceae; genus JBBRAD01. The sequence continues at coordinate 50,587 of JBBRAD010000020.1, read as the reverse complement.
AATACGCGCCCTCTTGAAAACGGGTATCCAAACGTATCTATCCATCCGCCGGAAGCACCGGCATATTCAAACATTTCTTTTTTATGGTATGATAAAATTTTTGGCTGGCAGGCCGCCACTCTGTTATCTCCTTCCATCAGTTCAATTATAGGTTCTATCCAGCCCGGCGTTACTTCCACATCAGAATTGAGCAGCACATAATAATCCGCTTCCGCCTGCTGCAGCGCTTTGTTGTATCCTCCGGCGAAGCCGTAATTTTTATCTAATAAAATCAATTCTGCAGAAGGGAATTCTTTTTGTAAAAATTCAACAGAACCATCATCCGAGCCATTATCTGCAATAATTATTTTTTTATTGAACCAGGCAGATGCAAATACTGAAGGAAGAAATTGCTGGAGATAATTTTTTCCATTGAAATTAAGTATCACAATAGCTACAGAAGGATGGCTCAAATCTTGTTCTTTTGTTCAAAAGTAATGCAGCAAACGTTTGCGGCAATATTTGAAATTTTTTTATCAAACCAAATATCAATAGACAATGCCCTTAGTAAGCAGATATATGTTAGTTTTTTTAAAACAATGCGGTACAGAGGTTAAAATTTTTCAATATTTTTTTAGCAACCCAGAAATTGCTACACAATAACTTGCAACGGATTGAATATTTTTATTGTCAGGTAATGAAACAATTTCAGATATGTTTGGTGTAACTATTTTAGGCAACAACTCTGCTATACCTGCTTATGACAGGCACCCTACTGCGCAGGTTGTTACACTTAACGATCAATTATTTTTAATTGACTGCGGTGAAGGCACGCAAATGCAGTTGAGCAAATACAGGGTACGCCGGAGTAAAATCAATCATATTTTCATTTCGCACCTGCATGGTGACCACTATTTTGGTTTGATAGGGTTGATAACAAGCATGGGATTGCTTAACCGCGAAAATGATTTGCATGTATATGCTCCCGCACCGCTTAAAGAAATATTATGCATGCAGTTTAAAGCAGCGGATACACAATTGCCTTTTACCATGCATTTTCACGCATTGGAAAAAGAAGGTCTGATTGTAAATGATGAGAAATTTTCTGTGGAATGCTTTAACGTGCGCCACAGGATAGAATGCATGGGCTTTATCATCAGGGAAAAAAGAAAACCCCGTAAAATCAATAAAGAAACTATTACTCAATATAATGTGCCCATTTCATTTTACGAAAAGCTGAAAAAAGGGGAAGATTATGAAACACCGGAAGGCGAAATGATAATGAATGAACGGGTAACTGTTCCTAATACACCCGCAAAAAGTTATGCCTATTGCGCTGATACCATTTATGATGAAACTATTGCGGGCAAATTAAACAATGTTTCCATGCTTTACCATGAAACCACCTATTTAAAAAACCTGGAGCAGCGTGCTGCAAACCGTTATCATTCCACTACCATACAGGCTGCAAATATTGCCGCACTTGCCAAAGCAAAAAAACTGCTTATCGGGCATTTCAGCAGCAGCTATGAAAATCTGGGTGATTTTTTAGATGAAACTTCGGAGATATTTCCAAACACTGAGCTTGCACTGGAAGGGGTAACTTATATTATTTAATTTTTTATTTAAACCCGCCTGAAATTTATTTTAATAAATGCCTTTTTACTTTTTCATGCAGGCCTTCACTCAATGACACAAGTGGGAGACGGACGATATTTTCTATTAATCCCATTTCTGCCATAAAAGCCTTTACACCTGCAGGGTTATTTTCTGCAAACATTAAATTGTAAGCATCAATAAGCATATCATTTATTGTTTTTGCCTCTGCAAAGTTATTTTTTAAACAAAGGCGTATCATATTTGAAACCTCTTCAGGAAAAGCGTTTGCAGCCACACTTATTACGCCATCCATGCCGCATGCAATTTGCGGCAAAGCCAAAGCATCATCACCGCTGGTAACCAAAAAATCTTTGGGTCTGCCGCGCAGTATTTCCATGCACTGCTGCATATCTCCACCGGCTTCTTTTATACCGGCTATATTTTCCACTTCATTTGCCAAACGGATAATGGTGTCCGCATTTATATTTCTGCCGGTGCGTCCGGGAACATTGTAAAGAATGATTGGTCTGGGTGATGCCTTTGCTATTGCTTTGTAATGCTGAAATAAACCTTCCTGCGATGGCTTGCTGTAATAAGGCGAAGCGCTTAAAACCGCTGTAGCTTTGTCCAGAGGATAGATTTCAATATCCTTCACCAGTTCATTTGTATTGTTTCCCCCAATACCCACAATTACAGGCACGCGGTTATTTACTTTTTCGTATGTTAAATGGATGACTTCCATTTTTTCTTCTTTATCCAGCGTAGAGGTTTCGCCTGTAGTGCCAAGTGTAACAAGATATTCAACACCCCCGTTGATAACAAAATCAATAATTTTTTCGAGTGCATTAAAGTCAACCGAAAAATCTTTTTTAAATGGCGTAATTAAAGCAACGCCTGTGCCTGTGAGCTGGTTACGTAACATTTTGCAAGATTAGTAAATGTAAACCTGTTTTAGTTTTTTGCCCATAAAAAATTGTTCAGCCATCCGTTAAATTTATCAACATCCGGCTGATGTGCGGCAAGCCATGCTGCGCTTTCGCCGGAATCAATATGCTGCAAAATTAAACGGGTTATAATATCAGTATATCCATTTTGCTTCGCTGCATAAAAAAAAGGAGCATAAAAACGCCAGTAAAACCCTTTCTGTTTTTTTTTGTTCTGCAGCAGGTCGCAAAATACCTGGTAAGTATAGGCAAACTGCTTTTCGTGTGTATTTAATTTCAATGAATCATTATTAAAAGAGGCTTGCTGCATGATGGATAAACCGATTTCCGCGAATGCAAAATCGTTTTCTTTATTTTTAATATTAAGCTTTGAAGCAGGGAGATACAGGGTTATATTCTTTGATGAACTGTCCTGCGGAGAACTGTTGCGCATAAGCAGTGAATCAATAAGCGCAGCAGATTTTGCAGCTCGCCCTGAGTTATTTTCTGTAATGCAAACCATGGATGCAGCCATGATTGCAGGAATCTTATTTTCAGTAGTTAATATCATAGAAAGCCAGTAATGGGAACCGGTATGCAAAGGATTGAGGGTGATGGTTTTTTCGAATGCTTCTTTTGCATTTTCTGTTTGGTTATTAAACAGCAGTGTAATGCCTTTATTAAAATAAAGAAGATAAAAATCAGGGAATTTTTTTATCCCTTCATCATAAATGCTGAGTGATTTGGCGGTTTCATTCATATCATCAAATGCAGAGCCGAGGTTTACATATACATTTTTTAATATAGCATCCGGTGGTTTTGCATCAATAAGATTTTCGCTTAAATAAATGCTGGAATCGTACCGTTTTGCAATATAAAATGTATAAGACATTTCGTATAGGGTGTTCAGATTGTTTGAATCAGCGGAGAGTGCACCACGGTATTTTGCCAGCGCACTGTCAAACAACCCTGCATCATGAAATTTTATTCCTTCTGCAATCAATGATTGCGCAGTTGCTTTGTCCTGTGCCTGCGTGCATAAAATAAGGAATGAAAAGGTGATGAGGAATAAAATTTTTATCCGCATAAAAGTTATTTATATAAATATGATTTTTTTGCGGGATCAGGATTGGGTTTTGAAGCATTTCAGCTTTGGTATTCTATCACTACTATTCTTTACTGCTGAATGCTGAACTTTAAGTACCCGGCAATTCTGCGGGATGCCACGGGTTTATTTGCTGAATAAATTTATGTGGCACAAGAGTGTGGCGCAATCCCGATATCTATCGGGAATGAATTATATTTTGCTGCCGGGCCCAAAAAAATTATTCACCTCCTCTCCTCTTCCACTTCGTCCCAGAAACCCATTTTGCCAAATTTAATGATGCGCTGTTGTATCCGCTCATCGGCGGGTATATTTTTTATCTGGTTTAATGTATTTATGATATAAGTTTTAAGAATGGATGCCGCTTCATTATAATCCCAGTGGGCGCCGCCTGCGGGTTCGGGAACAATTTCATCCACCAGGCCAAATCCTTTCATATCTTTTGAGGTAAGCTTCAACTGATCGGCTGCTATTTCCTTTTTATCCCAGCTTCGCCATAAAATGGAGCTGCAGTTTTCGGGTGAAATTACAGTGTACCATGTGTTTTCCATCATCAGCACTTTATCCCCCACACCAATGCCCAATGCGCCGCCGCTTGCGCCTTCACCAATGATTACGCAGATAACCGGAACCCGCAAACGTATCATTTCATAGATATTTCTTGCGATAGCTTCCCCCTGGCCACGCTCTTCTGCTTCGGCTCCGGGAAATGCGCCGGGTGTATCAATTAAGGTAACTACGGGTTTATTAAATTTTTCTGCAAGCTTCATTAGGCGCAGCGCTTTGCGGTAGCCTTCGGGATTGGCCATCCCGAAATTGCGCAACTGTCTTGATTTTGTATTGATGCCTTTTTGCTGGCCGATAAACATTACTGTTTGTCCATCAAGATCGGCAAAGCCGCCCACCATTGCTTTGTCATCTTTTACATTCCTGTCTCCATGCAACTCAATAAAATTGGTTGCTATATTGCTGATGTATTTTAAGGTGTAAGGTCTGTCAGGGTGACGGCTGAGCTGCACTCTTTGCCAGGGCGTAAGATTAAAGGTGATTTCTTTACGTTTGTCAATAATAGAATCTTCCAGTTGCCGGATGATTGCTTTATAGTCAGCTTTCGGGTTTTTTTCAGCCAGTTTGCTGTTTTCGTCAATATGTTCATACAGTTCTTTTATAGGCTGTTCAAAATCCAAAAATTGTCTGTTGGGGTAAGTGGGCATAATGCGAATATAAATGCTGGACGGTAAAATTACAGTTTCAAAATTCAGGAAGAAAAGTTTTGTTTAAAAAATATGTTTCCCCTTATCTTTGCCGTCCCGAAAAAAGGGAACTGGATCGGTAGTTCAGTTGGTTAGAATGCCGCCCTGTCACGGCGGAGGTCGCGGGTTCGAGTCCCGTCCGGTCCGCATTACAAAACCTGAATTGCACAAAGCTGAGCAGTGGCACGAATTTCAAAAATCCATTGCTCAATAATGCGCACACGCTCAACTAAACTGCTCACTGATTTTCAGTGAGCAGTTTAGTTGAGTATTCCACACCGGTTTTGTTTCTTTTCCTTTTGTCAATTTCTCAACAGATTTATTCCGTTATCAATTGCATTGATTTGCCCCATATTGCGCTTTGACTAAGTTCTGAGTTTTACTTTATTCTATATTTATCTGTTTCTTTTTTTCCCGGTTTTTTATTTTTTATTCCTTTGTTGCAGATTTTACCCTGCTTTTTTTAAAAAATACTTTAGAAAAACGGGCATGTAAATTGGCTGTTTTATTCAAAATAAATAACAATGGCAACTTTCATTACAAAGGCGAAAAAAAGCGAGAACATACAAGTAAACTTCAATGAGTCAAAAGAAATAACCTATTGGGCAAAAAAATGCAACATCAGCACGGAAGCTTTTCAGCAACTGTTTAAAGACTCTGGTTATTCCATTTCCCGCCTTCTTGCATCAGGGGCTTTAAAAAATAAGCTGCTTGTATAAAGATACACTGATAATTTCATCTCCTGAAATGTATTCTGATTCATTTCAGTAAAGAGCCAACCGTTGAAGAGTGCAATGCAACAGAAGCAAAAAAGCAATAAAATTGTTTGGCTAATGATGTTATGCCTCTTTGGTTATGAAACTTTTCTTACTCAGGCATTTAATTTCAATAACATCAGCCATTCACTTCAAATAGCGCTTTTCTTCATCTGAAAGCATGAAACTAATTTAAGTTCAGAAGGCATAATAGTCAAAAAATATAAAACTTTGCGGGGTAACAGGTCTTCATAGGTTAAACCGGCAAGTTATTTTTTATTTCATTTCAGTGCCGCATGAATTTTAATTTCCAGGCTTTCCATATTTTTTGTTTAAGTGTAAAAAATATCTTTGTTTTATTTTCTGCATATAAAATGCTCCAAATAAAAAATTTAAAAAATATTTCTTAGCAGAAAATATTTACCTGTAATAAAAAACAGTAGGGAACTTTTGGGGAAATAATTCTACATATGGGAAAAATATTAAATAATCACAGTCAAAAAACAGGTTCCCTATATTTAGTTTGTATGAATAAGCTCCTGAATGGTCTTATAAATTAAATCTTTTGTAAAAGGTTTCCCAATAAAAAAATCAGCTCCTTTCATAAACGCCCTGTTCCGGTCTGCAACTGTATCGTGGGCCGTAATAATTACTATTTTGGTGTTAGGGGAATGTTTTTTTATATTATCAATAAAATCTACCCCGGTGCCGTCTGGCAAATGGTTATCGAGAAAAATAATTGCAGGCGTTTCTTTTTTAAGCGCCCTTTCAGCATCAGCAAGAGAGTTTACGCAGGAGGATTGAATTTCTTTATTGTTGAGCATGTTTTCCAGCAGATAACAGGCATCCGTTTCGTCATCAACAATAAGGATTTTTGTTTTTATGGATATATCCATTTATTGGTTTTTAGCGGGTAGTAATATATTCAAAATCAACAATTATTCTGCCAGATGCTGCAAATTTTTTTGGCAAGGTTTTATCTGTTTAAAACCGTCATAATTGCAAAAATGATTTGATGAAAACAAAACTCCGCAGTTATTATTCGTTTCTTAAGCAGGTAATGTCTGAATTTTCAAATGACAATGTTCCTAAATATGCTGCTTCACTTGCTTATTATACCATTTTTTCGCTTGCACCCATGCTGGTAATAATCATTGCGGTGTGCAGCACCATTTTTGGCAGGGAAGCAATGGAAGGGCAGATTTATGATCAGATAAAAAACCTGACGGGAAGCGAAGCGGCTTTACAAATACAGGCTACCATAAAAAATATTCACCTTCAGAAAGATAATATTTTTGCAGGGGTGGTGAGTGTGGTGGTGCTGTTGCTGGGTGCCACCGGTATTTTTGGGGAAATACAGGATTCACTGAATAAAATATGGGGGCTGAAAATAAAAACAAAAAAAGTATGGTGGAAAATCATTTTAAACCGCATCATTTCATTTTCCATTATCATCACTTTAGGGTTTATACTGATGGTTTCACTTGTCATTAATGCGCTTGTGTCTGCACTTAGTACCCGCATAGATAATATTTTTTCAGGCACTGGAACAGCCACACTAATGATTGTCATTAATAATATCCTTTCTCTGGGTATTACCGCCCTGCTTTTTGCTGTTATTTTTAAAGTACTGCCCGATGCACGGATAAAATGGAAAGATGTGGGTGTTGGTGCACTGATTACATCTTTTCTTTTCATGGTAGGAAAATTTCTGATTGGATATTATCTGGGTCAAAGTAATTTCACAACACTTTACGGGGCAGCCGGTTCAATTATTATTATTATGGTATGGACTTATTACAGCTCTGTAATACTCTATCTGGGCGCTGAATTTACCAAGGTATATATAATATTCAACGGCAGAAAAATAATGCCCAACACATATTCTGTGTGGGTAAAAACGGAAGAACAAGTTGTAAACAATACTGTATTAAAAGAAAAAGTGTTATCTTAATTTAAACCTGACAATTAAAATAAAATGGATTCTTTAAAAAAACGGATACTGATCATTGATGATGACCTTGACATGTGTATGCTGCTCAGCCGTTTTCTTGTAAAAAATGGTTATGATGTGGATGCGGCACATTCTGGCAATAAAGGCCTTGAGAAGATTAGAGAAGAAAAATTTGATATTGTTTTGTGTGATTACAGGCTGGGTGACAGGGAGGGTAAAGATGTTTTGGTGCAGATAAAAAATTATAACCCCGGTATCATTGTTTTAATCATCACCGGTTATTCTGATATTAAAACGGCGGTTGATGTTATTAAACTGGGCGCATACGATTACATTACCAAGCCGCTAATACCCGATGAAGTTTTAAATGTATTAAAATCGGCATTGCAGGAAACGGATATGCCGGGTTTCATTGCAAGCAAAAAACCAACTGATACTGCTGTTAAAAAAGAAAAGGCAATTGCATCAACCGAATTCCTTACAGGCAGCGCAGGTTCAACAAAGGAGCTTTATAAACAAATAGAAATAGTGGCGCCCACTGATTACAGTATAATACTTTATGGCGAAAGCGGTACAGGAAAAGAAGTAATAGCCAAAACAATACATGGATTAAGCAACCGGAAAAATAAACCGTTTATTGCGATGGATTGCGGGACACTGTCAAAAGAATTATCCGGCAGCGAGCTTTTTGGGCATGTAAAAGGCGCATTTACAGGTGCATTAAATGATAAAGAAGGACATTTTGAATTAGCGAACGGGGGTACTTTATTCCTGGATGAGGTTGCTAACCTGTCTTCTGAAGTACAAGCCTCACTGCTAAGGGTAATACAGGAAAAAAAATTTAAAAGAGTGGGGGGCACCAAAGAAATGGTTGCTGATGTGAGGGTTATTGTAGCCTCAAACGAAAACCTGCAGGAAGCTTATAAAAAAGGAAGGTTTCGTGAAGACCTGTATCACCGGTTTAATGAGTTTGCTATAAACCTTCCTCCGCTCAGGCAGAGAAAAGAAGACATCCGGCTGTTTGCAGAATTTTTTCTTGACAAAACAAATGATGAACTGAATAAAAATATTGAAGGGTTTGAAGATGAAGTAATGCAGATGTTTATCAATTATTCATGGCCGGGAAATTTAAGGGAGTTCCGCAATGTGATTAGGCGCGTGGTATTGCTTACACAGAGCGGCAAAATTAAACCTGAAACCCTTCCCTGGGAAATTACCTGTACAGCTATGGCCTCTGCCGCGCCTGAACCCGTTTATACACCTTTGACAGTTTCAGCAGATAAGGAACCCGACTTAAAAGATGCAGCTTCAAAAGCCGAATACGAAACTATAATGAAAGTTTTGAAACAGGTAAACAATAATAAAACCAAAGCAGCAGCGATGCTGAAGATAGACCGCAAAACCTTATATAATAAAATAAGGCTGTACGAAGAATCTCAGGAATAAACTGCTCCGTTAATAACTATTAAATCACGGGGTTATTTTTTTGAAATTTTTGCGATAATAAAAATTATCAATGCAATAATTACAAAAACGATCAGAAACCCTGTCCACATCCCGGCTTTAAAAATCCCTTCCACCGCTGCACAACCGGTTAAAAAATAAGTAAAAAGAAACAATACAGCAATTTGATATGTTTTATAATTTTTCATAAAAGAGTTTTATGTGTTATCAGGTTTTTTATTTTTTTTCTGGTCGTCATTCTGTTTAGCTTCATCCAGCGAATGGGTAGTAAATAATTCTGTTCCTGATTTAGAAAGAGAAGAAAGTCTTTCGTAGAATTTTTTTATCGTCTGCAGTTCCTCTGGGGTAAGCTCTTCACTTGAAATAAGGCGGTTGCTGGTATTTTCATTTGCCGCTATTAATTCATTCAGCTTAAGGTGCAATGCCATTGTATCTTTATTCTGCGATTGCTGAATTACAAACATCATAAGAAAAGTTACTATGGTGGTTCCGGTATTTATTACTAATTGCCACAAATCAGAATACCCAAACAATGGCCCTGTAACACCCCATATTATAATAATAACCAGCGCTATCAAAAAAGCGGCAGGTGTGCCGGTGGCCTTTGTTACCCAGTTTGAAAAGTGGTTAAAATAAACAGAGAGCCCTTTTTTTGTTTTTTTCTTTTGCATGGTAATATTGTTCTATTGATTATAATCAGTAATTATTTGTACAGTTTTTTAAAAAAGCCCGGCTATTAAAAAGCCCGGGCTTTTTTTCTGCAACAAGCACTATTATAATCTTGCTTTGTTCATTACACTTCGTTTTCGCCTGCAGCTTCGTAATTAATACTGTTTTCAGCAATCTCCGTTAAATGTTCATCTGTTTCTTTTTCTTCGTTTAAAGTAGTATTCAGCAAATCCGCCACGTCATTTTTTCCCAATGTGCGGGCTAATTGAGCCAGTGCACCATAAGTTGCAATTTCATAATGCTCTACCTTTTGTGCAGCCATAATCAAGCCTACATCTCTTGTGGCAGTTCCTTCCCTGGTTTCTTCAATAATGCTTTCCCCTTCTTTTGTAATCCCTTCCATGGCATCGCATTTTTTTGCCTGCGGTTTTTGCCCGATCATTTCAAAAGCTTCTTCCAGCCTTGCTACATGCTCTTTCGTAACTTCCAGATGGCCGGCAAATGCGTTGCGCAGTTCTTCCGAAGAAGATGCTCTCTGCATTTTTGGGAGTGTTTTTACAAGATGTTTTTCAGCCCAGTAGATGTCTTTTAATTCTCCGTGAAAAAATTCTTCAAGAAGTGAATCATTTACTGCAGCTGCCTTTTTACTTTTCCCCTTGCTTCTTCCATTTTCTGCGGAAGAAGTGCTTTTTTTTGTTGCAATCGCTTCTTTCATAAAATAATTTTTTTTAATTTAATTCTACTTTCTAAAGAATAATTATGCCATTTGAATTCCAGTATGATTTTTATTTTATATGGGAAACTTTTTTTACATGATAAAAAAATATGCAGATATACTTCCTCATGTGTAGAAAATTGTTCCCGTGAAAAAAGGGGCTTTCGTAAATAGTTAAGTAAGAAGCAGTCCTCTATGCCGCTGTATATTAAATTTTTATAAAAAATATAGCCTGCCGAAAATACTGGCAGTATTTTAGAAGTATAACCATTATCGGAAAAAATTATCAAACCATTAAAATTAAAATTATGAATTCAGTAAAATTAGTTGCAGGTATTTTGCTTGGCGCTGCAGCAGGCGCTATGCTGGGTGTTTTATTTGCCCCTGATAAAGGCGTTGAAACAAGAAAGAAAATTTCAAAAAAAGGATCTGACCTCACCGGTTCTTTAAAAGAAAAGTTTAATGATTTTGTTGATAGTGTATCAGAAAATTATGAAGATGCAAAAGATAATGTAAAGGATGGCTGGCAGAATATTAAGGGCAAAGGCAAAGAGAAAGCAAATGCCATGAAAAACGATATAGAAAATGCCATCTCTTAAATTAATTATTCCTCACAAGTTCCGGTAACACATTTTGTATAATATGGAAACAAAAACTTCCCTTGAATCGTTGTTTGAAAAAACAACAGGGTACATGGAAACAAGAATGGATTTATTCAAATTAAAAACTACGGATAAAACATCAGAGGTGGTATCATCCCTTATAGAGTCCTTGATTTTAATTTTTATAATTGTACTGGCTTTGTTAATATTCAGCATAGGAATGGCTCTGTTAATCGGCGAGGTGCTTGGCAAAACTTATTATGGTTTTTTTATTATTGCGGGTTTCTATTCGGTTACCGGGCTTGTGTTTTTTATTTTCAGGCGGGTATGGCTTAAAGAACCTGTTACTAACCTTCTTATCCGCAAAATTTTTAATTAATTTCAATGAAAATAAAAAATTCGGCTGACCTAAAGCAAACTATTGCTGCGCTGGAGATTAAAAGAAGAATGCAGGAGAATGATCTGGTCTGCGGCACCCGTAACCTGTTTGAAAGTTTAAAACCGGCAAATATTTTAAAAAGCACGTTTGAGGAAGTGGCTTCATCTTCAGAGTTGCCGGGCAAAATGCTTAGTGCTGTTATTGGAATGGGTGCTGGAATACTTTCCAAAAAAATCATGGTAGGAAAATCAGCCGGCATCCTTAAAAAAATTGCGGGCACTGCACTGGAATACGGGATAGCGAACACTGTGGTAAAAAATTCAGATAAAATTAAAACCGGGTTTATCTTTTTAAAAAAAATCCTTTTTCACAAAAAGGAAATGGCTGCAAAAGAATAATGAATAACTGTAATTACTTTTTTAAAACTTAAAAAATAACTTATGGAAAACACCAAATTCAGATGAAGCAAAGAAAAAAATCCCGGAAATGGATTTCTGAAAACGGGTTAATTTTAATTGTTGATTGAATAATAAGCAACCGGGGGGGAAATTTTCCACCGGTTGTTTATTTTTTATCTCAATGTGTAAAAGAAAACGGAATAAAACAATTCAGCAAAATAATTTATTCAGTTCCTCAAGGGTAATCGGTTTTTCCAGGATGCGGAAAGTGGTGGCAGAAGTTTTAGGAACATGATATGCGCTGATAAGGTTTAATTGTATTGCAGGATAATGTGAAAGTATATATTCAGTTTTCCCCCATCCGGATCCGTCCGGCAGGTTATTGTCCAGAAAAATATAATCAGGCACCACTTCCTCCAGCATCTTCATCCCGTCTTCAATAGTATAACTAACAAATACTTCATATTTTTTTCCGGTAAAAAAATCTTTGAGTATTAGCCCTAAATCTTTTTCATCATCAATTATTAAGACTTTTTTCATACTTATGATTAAGAAAAAATCTTACCAGAAATTTTCAGGTAAAGGTTTAAATTTTCTGTGGATTTTTTTTCACACCCAAAATCTTTAATGGGGTAAATAAAGGGCCGAAACAATGAAATGTGCCATAACGTGATTAAAAATGAAAAAAATATTCTGGCATAGAATTCCTTTACATATAGTGCGTATGAAACAAACTAATTTTTAAATTATCATTATGTCAGAAAATATAGTTACGGTTTTAAACGAAAAACTTGGGTTTGCAGATTTTGATAAAATTGATACCAATACCCCGCAGGGAAAAAAAGAGCTCGGGCTAAACCCTTCAGCAAACCATTACACGCAGGCTGCGGTAATAGCATCACTGGTAGGACTTTATAAATATGGAACTACAGATGAAGGCAGCCATGCATTGTTTGCTACAAGCAGTTCGGGTGAATTGTTTTCGAAAATTTTTGATGAAAATAAAAAAGATGTAATACAGGCGGTGAGCCAATATGGCGACCGGAATTATGAGTTTACAAAGTCTTTAATGCAAAAAATAACCTCGGAAGCGGTACAAGTTGCAAATAAAGCAATGGGTGAAAACCCAACCCCAGAAACAATTAGGTCTTATTTTGCGGGGCAGCGCCATAATATACTGGTGTACCTGCCACCGGATTTAAAATTAGGCGCTTTAATAAATGATGGTTCCGTGGATGATGCCACCAATAAAATGGAAGGTCCCGTTTCTGGGTTGATGCATTTTTTTGAACAGCTCTTTTCTGAAAAGGACAAAGTTGAAATGGATTAAAGCATTTCATTTTATAAAGAGTGGTTTGTTCTTAAAATTTTCAGCAGCACTTCTTCCCCCGCTGTAAGTCCGGATTTATTATCCGGTTCTTCAATGCTGTCTAATTCATTTATATATTTCATTAATTTCTTTTCTTCATATAATTTTATTAAACCCGGGTGTACGTAATATTTCTTACAAACCGTGCGTGTGTTGCCCGGTTTTTCACTTACAATATCCAGCGCCGAAATAATATTTTTTTTGCATTCCGTTTCCGTTAATGCTTCACCCATTGACCTGAAAGCATGCAATGCATGAAGTGAGCCGGCCCACGTTCGGAAATCTTTAGCGCTGAATTCTCCGCCAGTAGCTTTTTTTATATAATTGTTTACCGTTCCAGAATCAATGGATCGCGGATTTCCCTGCTTGTCATAATATTGAAACAATTCTTTTCCCGGAATATCCCTGCATTCCTTTACAATCTTTGCAAGCCTTTTATTTTTTAAACTAATGTTATGCTGTATCCCCTTTTCCCCCTTAAAAGAAAAACAAATCTTATCCCATTGATATTCGCATGTTTATCTTTTAAAGTGGTGAGACCGTATGATCCATATATTTTTTCATACCCATTGTTGCCCACACGTATATAAGTCCGCTCCATTAAACTTATTACCCTAGCCAATACTTTTTCTTCCGTAAGCTCTTTCACTGAAATATCTTCCTCAATTTTCAGCCGAAGTGGTGCAAGCAGCGTCCCAAATTCATAGAGGTGGTGAAACTTGGTTTCATTTCTCATTAAACTCCATAATGGATGATAGCGGTATTGCTTGCGGCTCCTTATATCCAGTCCTGTAGCCTGTATATGCCCGTTAACAGCAGGGCATATCCATACATTGGTCCATGCAGGGGGTATAGCAAGTTTGTTTATGCGCTCAATTTCTTTTTTTTCTTTCAGCGGTTTATCATCAAAAACATACACAAATCTTTTTCCCCTTTTTATCCTTGCAATTCCCTCACCCATGTCTTTGACATACACAAGATTTACGAATTCCGCCGTTTTTTTATAATCCCTGTTAGCTTTTAAAAATTCGCGATGACTCAATTCGGGCAGTGTTTCAGGCATAATTATTTTTTCTCTTTATAAACAAAATATGATGCCGGATAATTTTTTATTTTACCTGCCGCAGGTCCCATAGCATCACCTGTTGGTTACTCACTTGTGCAGTATAAGTTTAATCAGCAAAGAAATTTACAGCATCCGGATAAATACAGCTAATTTTTTACCATGTTCCGGTATGCATTTACACATCCGCTGTTGTTTACAAACTGCCGCACAATTCAGTCAGGCTTCTATACCGTGCCTGTGATGCTTTAAAATTCATAAAGTTTTACAACAGGATTTGAATTCCTTAAACAACATTCCAACTAATTCTTATGTATTTTTTATCTATTTGTATTAATTAATTTATTTTGATTCATATTCATAGCATTGGTTTTTATTGTTACTTTATGTTCTTTCCCATCATCCTTTAGATAAATAAATTCTCCCTGTTGCTCCGCACCATCAACATTCAAATCCAGTTTACCTGAATGGCCGTTTAACTCAACTATAATCAGATAGATTGTATTCAAATGCCTGTATTGCAGGGTAAAGGAATGCCATTCATTCGGCACACAGGGATTAAATGAAAGTTTATTCCCTTCTTTTTTTAACCCCAGAAATGACTGAGTGATTAATTGGTACATCCACCCTGCGGAACCTGTGTACCAGGTCCATCCACCTCTCCCTGCCTGAGGGTCAACTGCATAAATATCTGCTGCCATTATATAAGGTTCTGTTTTATATACAGCAATTGCATCTGCTGATCTTCCATGGTTTACAGGGTTTATCATTTGCAGCATTTCCCATGTAAGTTCTTTTTGCCCGGTTATAGCAAAAGCCATTACCGCCCAGATAGCAGCATGGGTATATTGCCCGCCATTTTCACGCACACCGGGGGCATAACCTTTTATATATCCGGGATCAGGCGCAGATGTATCAAAAGGAGGATTCAGCAGTTGTATAATCTTATAATCCCTGTGCACTAAATATTTATTTACCGAATCAAGCGCCATTTTCATGCGTCTTGCATCACCCGCGCCGGATATCACAGACCAACTTTGCGAAATGGAATCAATTTTACATTCTTCTTTTTTTGCAGAGCCCAATGGGCTGCCATCATCAAAATATCCACGCAGGTACCAATTGCCATCCCATGCATTTGCGTGAAGATTCTTCCTTAATTGTTCCGCCTGCTGTTTACATTCAAGGGCAAAATCAGCATCATTCTGCCTGCGGGAAATATTTTCAAAATCTTTTAAAATATCATAGAGAAAAAAACCGAGCCATGAACTTTCTCCTTTGCCATCTTTGCCTACCAGGTTCATCCCATCGTTCCAGTCCCCGGAACCTATTAGCGGCAGACCATGTGCTCCAAAACGCAAGCCTTGCTTTACAGCCCGTTTACAATGGTCGTAAAGGTTTGTTTTTGTTTCTGACAGTATGGGCAAATCGTAATATGATTCTTCATCTGCATTTACCGGCCTCCCTTCAATAAATGCAATTTCTTCGGCAAGTATGTTTGTATCGCCTGTGATGGTGCAATAATGCATTGTTACAAATGGCAGCCACAAAAAATCATCAGAGCAATGTGTCCTTACGCCTTTTCCAAGAGGCGGGTGCCACCAATGCTGTACATCGCCCTGTATAAACTGCCGGGATGCAGCAAGCAAAATTTGTTTGCGCGCAAACGCTGGTTCCGTGTACATAAGCGCCATTACATCCTGCAACTGGTCGCGAAAACCAAAAGCACCGCCGGATTGATAAAACCCGCTCCGGCCCCACAGGCGGCATGATATCACCTGGTAAAGCAGCCACCCGTTTGCCAGTATATTTAATGATTGTTCAGGCGTATCAATTATAATTTGTGTAAGGGTGCGCTGCCAGAAACGGTGTACTTTACCCAGCGCTTCAGCGGCAGGTTTGCTTCCTTTAAAACGGGTTATTATTTTTTCAGCTTCATTTATATCTGCTGATGCTCCAATGCGGAAAATAATTTCTTTTTCTGTGTCGTCTTCCAGGTCAAAAACAAGCTGCATAGCCGCACAGGGGTCATATCCTGCACCATATTTACCGGAGAACCCTGCCCGTTTCATAGATTCAGGATTTTGAAGATTATTATTGCGGCCTATAAACTCAGCACGGTCAGTAGTAAAGGAATTATAATTATCCGTATCAAAAAAAGCTACATAATTTGTGAATTCAGGGTGGTACGGGTTTTTTGCAGTAACAGCGCCATTTAAAGATAACCCTGTTACAATATGCATCAGGGATTTTGAGTGCAGATCAGCAAGTATCCATTCTGCATAACCTGTAAGTGAAAGCTGGCGCAGCTTTCCTGAATTGTTACGGATTTTTATTACAGTAAATTTTACGGGTGATTCAATATCAGTATAAATAATTGCTTCGGTTTTAATGCCGTTTTCAATGTGTTCAAAACTGCTATAACCAAAACCGTGTTTAGTGATATAAGAAGATTTGCCGCGCACAGGAAAAGGCAAAGGTGACCAGGAGGCGCCATTTTTTTCATCACGTATATAAAATGCTTCCCCCCCGCAATCAACAACAGGATCATTGCTCCAGGGTGTAAGTCTGAATTCATGGGCATTTTCAAACCAGGTATAAGCAGATCCGTTTTCAGAAATCAGGGTGCCGAAATTTGGGTTTGCAATTACATTTGCCCAGGGCGCGGGGGTGGTTTGTTCAGGGGTGGTTATAATAACGTATTCTTTTCCATCAGGCGAAAAACCTCCTGAGCCATTAAAGAAATTTAATTCCGGTTGCGGGAGCTGCTTTTCATCTGCAGGTAACTGCACCTGTGATGGAATAAGAAGCGGGACAATTTTTTTGGCCACATTTTTTTTATTCAGTTGTTCTTCAATATTTCCGTTTGTATCCGTAATAATAATGCGTGCAACTGTTTGAAGTAATACACGGTCTTCCTGTGATATTTGATCTGCAGACCGCATCACGATTCCGCCCTCCATGCCGGATGCAAGCATGCCCCTGCCGGCTTCCACAAGATTTTGAATCTCATCCTGCAACACCTGTCTGTAGCCACTTTGGTCTTCATTCCAGATAATCAGATCAGCAACTAATCCTTTCAATTGCCAGTATGCTCGCGCCTGTATTAGTTGTTTTACAAGAGGCATATTTTCCGGATCAGAAATTTGCAGTAATATAATTGGTAAATCACCGGAAATGGAATAACTCCACAAAGCAGACTGGCCGCGGTGATTTTTTATAAGTATATTCTCAGCGGCACGCATATTTGGATTCGAATAAATTACTGAGCCTGCAATTTTTCCGTACAATTGCGCATCTGTTTCAGAAGCATTGATCTGTCTTAAAATTACCTGGTTGTGTGTCCATGATAATTCAAACGCACGATCCCTTAAATGACGGTCCTGGTATTTATCAATAAGGCCCTGGCAGGCATTTTTTGTTTCTTCAATTCCAAAAATAATATCAACAGTTGCCGTTTCATCTTCATTAAGCAGTATGGTATATCTTACCGAAACGATGGGATCAATCACTGAACCCTGCGAGCCGGAAAGAATGCCTGCTTTTTTCATAACCCGGGGATGTACAGTTGAATTTCCGCGGCCTATAAATTTTTCCCTGTCGGTTTCATAAGAAACCTGATTTATGCCGGCACCGGTAGCTTTCATCATATGAAACATCCAGGGTTGTTTTTCTTCTTTTGAACGCGGCCTTCTTGTACATAAAATTGCATGGTTATTTGAAAGGATTTCTGTTTGAATAAAAAGGTTACTGAAAGCGGGGTGAGCAGCATCCGAAGAGGGGGGCGCAAGCACTACTTCAGCATAACTTGTAACTTCGATTTCTTTTTTCTCAGAAGTACGGTTGGTTATCTGCACGCGCCTTATTTCAATATTATCTTCCGGTGAAACAATAATTTCGGTATGCGTTTCAATATCATTATCCAGTCTTCGGAATTCGGCACGGCCCTGTGAAAAAACCGCTTCATAAGTTTTTGCTTTTTTTAAAGTTGGGTGATGCGCTGTTGACCAGAACTGACCGGTGTCCAGGTCGCGTATATAGCAAAATGAACCCCAATTATCGCAGGTACTGTCTTCGCGCCAGCGAGTAATGGCGTATTCATTCCACCGGCTGTAACCGCCACCGGCATTGGTGATCATTACATGATATTTTCCGTTTGATAATAACTGCACTTCAGGTATCTGTGTATCAGATGATTTTATTACGCGGATTTCTGAAACAGGTGAAACAGGGTTGACATCTGTAATGTCTGCAGTATTTGTATAAAACCCGGTCGCCTTTGGAATTTGTTCCTGTAACAATAATAAAGTTGCCTGGAAACGCGGCTCTGCTTCAAATCTTTTTTGCATGGGTTGGTTCATCAGCAGATATACGAGTGAAAGTAAACTCATTCCTTGGTGGTGCACCATAAATGTTTGAATAACTATGTGCGACTTTCCGCGTGGCAGGCGGGATGGCGTATAGTCAATGGATTCAAAAAAACCATATTTTCCCTCATATCCATCTGTTGCAAGTTTTACAAGATTCTGATATGCAGCTTCCGGGTCTATCATTAAAGCCATAACAGATGCATAAGGAGCTATCACAAGGTCTTCACCCAATCCGCGTTTAAAACCCAGGCCTGGCACACCAAATGCACGGTATTGATAATTGAGGTTTGCATCCACCATATTATAGCAGGATTCTGAAATACCCCAGGGCGCATTTTGCAGTCTGCCATACTCAATTTGTTTTTTTATTACACCAATATTGGTTTGATCAAGTAATGTATTTTCATATGAAGGCATTACCAGGTTTGGCATTAAATATTCAAACATGGAGCCGCTCCATGAGATTAGCACGGAGGTGCCTGCAGCATTTGTAAGCCTGCGACCAAGCGCAAACCAGTTATCCTGGGGAATTTTGCCCTGGGCAATGGCTACAAAAGATGCCAGTCTTGCCTCTGAAGCCAGCAGGTCATAAAAACCAGAGTCGCGGCGGTGGTCTTCCACATTGTATCCAATAGACAGTAAATGCTGCGATTTGTCGTAGAGGAAATCGTATTCCATATCGGCAAAGTCATCACAGATGTTTGCAAGGTTGCGCAGCGTATTAATCTTCTCTCCGGCCAGCAATGACACTTTATCAATATTACCCTTAAAATTTTTAAGCCACTCATTTTCTTCAGATGTGTTATCTGTAATATTTATACCCGCTATTTCATTTTCTAAACTTTCCCGCATTACTGCCAATTCATTCAATGAAGGAATTTCTTTAAATATTTTTATGTCTTTAAATTTTCCCGGTATTGATAAAAGTGAATACCAGGGCGAAAGGATGGAAATTTCATACAGTGCATTTTTTATTTGTTGAGTAAGTTTTTCCGTCCAGAAATTAATTGCATTTGCCGGATCAATGTTAAGTGACGAAAATTCTGTATTAAAAAGCGCAGATATTTTTTCAAGCTTATTTTTTATATCCTCAGCTGAAATGGGTTCAGTATTAAGCACAGCTTCAAAACCGGATTGAAATTCTTCAAATGCATGTACGCCAGCAGCTTTTAATTTTTCTGTCATAACCATTACCGTATCATGTAAACCTTCAAATATTTTTTTGCCTGCAATTTTTTCGCCGGATACGGCCAGCAGCCCCTGTTTTAAAGTAAGCAAATGCCCGGCTAAATTTCCACTGTCCACGGTAGAAATATATTTGGGGTAAAGTGCTTTGAGCGTCTTTGTATCATACCAGTTATAAAAATGACCGCAATAGCGCTCAAGCTTTTTCATATTCTGAAAAATATTTGCTGTACGCTCTATAAGCTGCGATGTATTGCTGTAGCCAAAATCCCAGGCAGATAAATTTGCGAGAAGAGAAAGTCCCATATTTGTAGGGGAAGTGCGGTGGGCAATTACAGCAATCGGGTGCTGTTGAAAATTATCCGGCGGAAGCCAGTTATCCTCAGGCCCCACAAAACTTTCAAAGAAGGCCCATGTTTTCCTGGAAAGTTTTTGCAGAAAAATAATTTGCTTGGCATTAAGTTTTGTTTTTACGGGTAAAAGCGGGCGGCTAAGCCACCAAACAATGGCGGGAGAAAGAGACCATACTATAAGAAAAGGTAATGCCACTAATAAAGTAAGAGGTGAAAACAAAATCATGTAAACGAACAAAGCAACCGAAACAAAAGGGGCAAACCAAATATGCAGGTAAACTGAAAATAAATTTTTATACTGATTGATTTGATCAAAACCCGAAGGGTTCCATTCCAGCATTTTTCTTTGGGTAATAAGCATTCTCCATGCTGTGCGCATGATTGCATCCAAACTTATAAAGGCTTCGTAAGGCAGGCAAATTACAGTAAACGCGGCATATAAAATATTCCTGTATATAGCCTCTATTGAATTTTCAATATGATGTTTAAATATAACATCATCAGGTCTTTTTAAAATATTCCAGGCTGATATTGCCAGCGATGGAAATACAACTATGCCTGAAACACATAATGTCCAGAACCAGGCATTATGCAGGATTGTCCAGCCCAGCACCAATAATATAAGAAGTGCAGGGGGAATAAGGCTTCGGCGCAGGTTATCGAATATTTTCCAGCGCGATAATGCGGATACAGGATTTCTGTGCAGGCGTCCCTTTAAATCAGGCACGAAAGGCAAAAACCAGTTGCCTATTTGCCAGTCACCTCTTATCCATCGGTGGCGACGGTTCATGTCTGTGCTATAGCTTGAAGGATATTCTTCATACAATTGCACATCGCTTGCAAAAGCACAGCGCGCATAAGCGCCTTCCAGCAAATCGTGGCTTAATATCCTGTTTTCAGGAAAACGTTTGTTGAGCACTTTGGCAAACACATCCACTTCATAAATACCTTTTCCAATAAATGAACCTTCTTCAAATAAATCCTGGTAAACATCTGATGTTACACGTGTATAAGGGTCGATGCCTGAATCGTTTTCATGCATACGGGTGTACCAGGAACGCACTGCTCCATGCAGGCTGATGGCAATGCGTGGCTGAATGATACTATATCCTTCAATTATTCTTTTCTTTTTTTCACTGTATAAAGCTTGGTTAAGCGGATGGGCCATCATACCCACCAGTTTCCAGGCGGCTTCACGTGGAAGTTGTGTATCTGCATCAAGTGTAATTACATACTTTACGCTTTTATATAATTGTTCTGCACCAACTATCACAGAAAAACGGTCATCACCGTTACTGCGGAGCAAATAATTTAAATCGGTGAGCTTGCCTCTTTTGCGTTCCCATCCCATCCATATTTTATCTTTTTCATTCCAGCGCCGGGGCCGGTGAAAAAGATAAAATGTATCATCACCGGGCCTTAAATATTTTTTGTTTAAATCTTCAATCCCTTTTTTGGCAATGCTTACCAATTCTTCATCTTCAGAAAGAAACTGTGTTTTTGCATCTTTAAAATCGGTAAGCAAACCGAAGAGTAAATTTTTATCGCGGTTAGCAAGAAACCTTACCTCCAGTTCTTCCAGCAGTGATTTTACTTGTAATGCATTTGAAAGCATACAGGGCACTACCACTAATGTGCGCTCATTATTGGGTATGCCAGAACAAAAATTCATTCTCGGCAATTGTTTTGGTTTTACGAGTAATGTTGCCAGCCAATTTGATAATGCCAAAGCAAGATGGCTGCTGCACAGCAAAAGAAGCAACGCTAAAAACACAGCCAGTTTTTTTCCCGGGCCGTCATCATATGCTTTCAGGAATAAAACAAAAGCAACACCCAGTGTAAGGAAAAGTGAAAAAAAGATATATATAATCTGTTTATTCCGATGGATGATTTTTTTAATTGTTTGGCCGGCTGTTAATTTTACTTTTGCAATTTTTTCGGTTTGACGGATGCCTTTTCCTATAAGGTAATATCCCAGGTGTGCTTTGCGGGCGCCTGTTTCTTTCTCAGAAGCGCTTTCTTCGGCAAGTTTAACAGCGATGCCGGCGACTTCATTTTCAGAAAGGGTACTTTTTTTTGCAATTTTTTCAACGGCATGACGGTAACTGTCGCGCGTATTAAAATCCATACGCGGATAAATACCGCCAACATCCTGCCGCAGAGTTTGCTCCACTACGCTCATCGTCTCTACAAATTCGCGCCAATCCATTTTTGCAAGGAAACGCAGGCTGTTGATGCTGTTGCTCATTGAAACCTGGTAAGCCGCCTGTTTTTGATTTTCTGCCTGCAACAGCGAAGTAATGGTGAACCCTTTGTCAGCAAGATGCTGTTCAAGCCAGTTAAGCGCCAATGAAACTTCAGACCCTTTCCATTGTAATTTTTGAGTGAAAGGCGCTACAAATGCGCTTACCATTGGGGGGTTGGCACGCGCCATATCGGCAATAATTAACACCAGGTTTTTTCGGTTTTTTTCTGCACCCGTAATTATTTTTTCGGCCCAGTAATTGGCAAGTTTTTCATCAATCCTGTCAAGTGCCGTTCTTGCTGCTACACGCCTGAGGTTTTCAAGCAACGCCAGCCGAAGCATGATAGGAACCGCCCATAATTCCCCAATGGTAAGGTGACTGGTTTTTTGATAAGCTGCAATAAAACCGCTGAGGCTCTTGATATCAACGCGCCCATCGCTATGCGATATTATTTCTAGTGCAATATCATATACGCGCGGCAAACCCGCAGATGCGGTATTAAAAAGTTTTGGTAACCCTTTACTGTAGCCTTTTGGTAAATACCGTTTGCCGGTGAGTATCTGTTCTTCAATTAAATAAAAATTATCCAGCAGCCATTCACCGGCCGGGCTTATCCTGTTTTTTTCTTTTACTGCTTCCTGCAGAAGATTAATAACCCTTACTAAGACTTCTTCATTTTCTGAGAGGCGTTTGAGTAATTGTTCAGGCCCCTGCACATAATTTAACTGGTGCAGCGCAGAAAGATACTCAGCATGCTGCTGCATTTGTTCTTCTGTAAATAATTCTGAACGCAACGGTGGTTTTTCATCCGCATCTTTTCTTGAGAAACTGTTTTTCTGAAAATAAATGCGCAAATGAGATAATAATTCATCAATAGTATTTGATGTTACGTTTATTACTGAACCTGAATTTTTTAATTTTTTTCTCATCAGTTATTTTATTCATTTTTCAGGCCAAAAAATATAAAACGCACTATTGCCGGTTAAAGAATTGAACGCTTCAGTGTGCGACGCAACTAAAGCCCAATAAATATTCTTATGCCCGGTTCAAAAAAAACTAAAATGGATAACCGATAGCAAGATTTATGATAAGATTTTGCCTGCGCCATTCGCTGCTGCCAAAATCAATTTTATTAAATACCCAGCGTGAGCCTTCCGGTAACCAGGGTTCGCGCACCGGTATTGCTATATCTATGCGCAGCACGAGTATGCTTAAATCAAAACGCAGGCCTGCGCCTATCCCCACTGCTGTTTGTTTAAGAAACCCGCCGGTGAATTGCGAGCCCGGTCTTGATGAATCTGCTTTTATTGTCCATATATTACCTGCATCTGCAAATAAAGCCCCGCGAACAATGGAAAATAATTTTGCGCGCAGTTCGGCATTCAGTTCAAGCTTTACATCACCGGGTTGCTCAGGCAAAAAGGGAATGATGTGGGGGTCGCCTGCGTAAAAAGAACCCGGCCCCAGCGCCCTTGACCTGAATGCACGTATATCATTGGTGCCACCTGCAAAAAACGCTTTTACAAAAGGTAATGACGAACTGTTGCCGTAAGCATAACCCGCGCCTGCAACAATCCTGCTTGCAAACACACTGTATTTACTCAGGCGCAGGTAATGCCTGAAGTCCGCTTCCACTCTTATATACTGCGAAACAGGCGTATTGAAAATGCTCACTGTATTTCCTTTATTAATATTTGCACCTGTTATTAAACCTATCAGGTTCCCCGAAAGATCAAGATTGCCATTGAAGTAATAGTTATTTGTTTTTGTATTTGCGCGTGCCTGTGTGTTTAGATTAAAGTTATAGGTGGAACCGATGATGAACTGCGGTTCTATGCTTCGTGCGAGCGTAAGATTTGTATCTATCTGCTGCTGGAAAGCGGGGTTTATATTTGAAGGCCGTACATAATTTATTGAAATAAGATCGAGTTCATGTTCTTTTTCCAGGCTTTCTTTCCATACATATCCATACACAGCATTATATGCATTCAGCGTATATAATGTATCGCTTTTAAACAACTGGTAGCCGAGGCCAAATTTTGTGCGGGGCACATAACCGCTGTTTGTTTTTAAATTAAATGGTGAAATAATACGCGGCACAGATAAACTCATATCAATACCAAAACGTTTTGTACCTGCATTTTGCTGCGCCGAAATCTGCTGTTCAATACCGCCATACGTGCTTACAGTAAACAATTCCGCGCCTTTTAAAAAATTCCTGTTCAGCCAGTTTACTGAAAGAGCGCCGCCAGAGGAATTATTTGATTTTGAAAGCGCAGTTGCGGTAAAACGGATGGATTTTTTTTCAGCCGGAGTTAAATAATAATATGTATCAAGGAAATTGCCGGAAGCAGTATCCGATTTTTGAAAACGTGCTTTTACAAATTTAAATACACCCATTGTCACAAGCCGGTTAAGGGCAAGGTTATGCTTATCCCGGTTATATACATCACCTTTTTTAAACACAAGTGTGCGGCTGAAAATTTTGGGTTGAAATTTTTTTTCAGGATCAACAATAGTGTAACCATTAAAATAATTGGGTGCAGTATGAGCAAGCCCTGTGTCTGCATTGATCCGGTAATCTGCAAATACAGTTATATTATTGATGCGGTATGATTTTGCAGCATCAGCGGGTGTTTCATTTTTTATTTCCACCTGCATGTCCACCTGGTGGTTGCCGGCAGTGGAATCAACATTTACAATCAGGTAAGCAGGATTGAAATAAAAGAAGCCTTCATTTTTGAGATTCGCGTCTATTCTTTCGCGTTCATTTTTTATCATATCAAGATCGTACGGGGCGGCCTTTTTTAAGAATGTATTTTCAGCAAGTTTTTGTATGCTCCTGCCTAATGTGTCACCGCCCGACGGAAAAGAAACATTGCGTATTTTATACTGGTTATTTATGTAAGCTGTGTAGGTAGCTTTCAATTTTTTATTTTTTACAGTAGTATCAAGTGTTACCGTGTCTTTAAAATAACCGCGGTTTTCAAGCCGGTTTTGTAAAACAGAACTGTTTTTATTAAGTGCATCCATAGAAGCCATAACAGGTGGTTCGCCCACTTTATATTTCAGCCAATGGCGTAAGCCCTTATCTTTTTTGGGCGTGCCTGCTGCGTTATAAACAGCCAGTTTTATCCTTGCACCTAAAATTTTTGAATTAGGTTTTGGCCTTATCAAACTTTGCATTTGCGAAGTAAGTTCTTTTTTCTGCGCGTGGGAAATGGGCTCTGATGATTTTATTTTTACATCAGCGCTGGTAAACAATGCCTGGTTTTCTGCCAGCTGTTTGGTATTGCTGCATGAGGTTAAAAAAAACACCGAAGCAAAAAATAATATTATGTGAATAGTTTTCATTTATTTACCCCCGTTTGTGCTTTCGGGTTGTTCTTTTTTTGATTTCTGTATATTTTTTCTCAGCGTCTTTTTCGATTGAAATAGCTCCCTGAAATAATTATAGTCAAACGTTAAAATAAAACTCAGACCTGTTTCAACCACTTGTCCTTCCACAATTTCCTGGTAATCGTTTTTCCTGTAGGCCCTTAGCCGGTATTTACCGTCGCCGCTTAATTTATAATCAACTGAAAAGTTTCCAATGACAGAAGAATTTTGTGTCGCTGTGGACTGACCTTCAAGCGCTACATCACTTCCCACATTTATGATGAGCCTGTCATTCAATAATTTTTTTGAAACACTTACATTTAAGTCCGTGCGGTTTTGTTCAATACCTGTTGAATAATCTTTTTGTGAATTGATATCAAAATTTATGTCCACACCTTTTATCAAACTGCCGGCAAGCTGGTTAAGCTGGTCGCTTAAAATACGGCTTGCACTCTGGCGGCCTATGTCGGCAATGCCTGTTCCGCCGGCAGAGCTTTCAAAAGGGTTTTCCTGTACAAAACGGTTTAATAATAAAACGGCAAATACCTGTTTATTTAATTCAGATTCATCTGTGCGTATCTGCTGCAGCTTTGCAGCCACTTCGGGCCATTGTGAAAGTTCATCCGGCGGAAGTGTGATATCAAATGTAATAATGGGTTTTAATAATTCACCCTGCATTTTTAAATTCACCTGGAAGGGTAATTGCTGTTTAAATCTTGTAATTTCTTCCTGCGTTCTTCCTCCTAATTGCTGTATCACTAAATCTATAGGTGCTGTTTTTGCATAATAAACTGCATTGATATCTACAATTGCAGAAGTAGGGTCGCCCGTCCATGTAATAACGCTTCCCGGTTGAATCTCAAACCTTCTTTTCAAAATACTTAATGATACCTGGTATGCCCCATGCGTAAGCTGGTAGTTGCCTGTAAGGCTCACCTTGCCGCTTTTATCAACGCCTGCTGATAAGCTTGCAGTGCCCTGCATGGTTAAGGCATCCCCATTTCTTTCATCAATAATTAAAGTAAGTTTTGCAGAGCTGTCTGTGGTAATTGTGGCACTTACATCCATTCCTTTTAATGCAGATTGATTTAAAGAATCATACAAAGTTTTTATATTAACCGTATCAGGATGATCTTTATCAACAAATTTTACAATGCCTTCACGTTCCTGCACTTCAGGATCGCTGTTTGGCAGCACCATGGTAAAATCTGTTGTTTTGTTTATGTGCAATGTTGCATCTGCAGTTGGCGATGCCATGTCCCCACGCAGTTTGATATGCGTATCAATATTTAATTTTCCGTAAAATAATTTATTGGTTTGCTGAGGTGTATTCACCATAGTAAAGTTTTGCGCATCAATATTTGTATTGAATTTATATTGCCTGAAATCTGTTGTAAGTATATCACCGCTTACAATTGCTTTATTGCTTGCGGAATCAAGCAGTGTAAAATTGTTGAGGTGAATTCCATCTGCCGCAAAATTTATTGCATCATTTGATATGGTGAACCTTTCTCCTGAAACTGTTGGAATAACAAAAGCATTATCAAAATTTATATTCCCGGTTATTAAAGGTTTTGAAGGAGTGCCGGCAATGTTGAGGTTTCCTTTTGCAAAGCCGCCAATATCCTGTACTTGTGATGAAGCAAAAGGTTTTAGAGACGCGAGGTTCAGGCTATTAATGGCAAGCTTTAAATCCATCCTGCTTTCGCCTGTAAAATATATGCCGTTTAACCTTACATCATTTTTATTTCCCTGCACTGAAATATCTGCTGCATAAGCATTTGCCTGCCGGTTATTTACTTTCAATGATACATTTCCGATGGTATCTTTTTTATATACAAGAGTATTTATCTGCAGGTCTGAAGTGAAAACAGGGCTTTTTGTTGCACCGCTTATAAATGCATTGCCATTAATATTTCCTTCAACGAGCAATGAATCCTGGTTGATTATTTTTGTAATAGTACTGATTTGAAAATTATTAAAGGTTGCCTGTAAAGGCGCATTGGCTGATTGTGCAGTGCTGTTAAGTGTAAATGATTGTGCGCCGTTATTTATTTTAAAATCATTTACCAAAATGCCTGAAGAATCATAAACAATAAAATTATCTGCTGTTACATTCCATTTATTATAATCAAGCAGTAAGCCATCCGGTTTTAAACTGAATTTTATACCCTGATTTATCTGCTCGGCTATTCCCGCTATATTGTATTGTGGTTTATTTTTTTTGTCAGCCACATCAAGTGTGATATCAGCTTTATTGTTTGCAATAAAACCATTCATAGCTGTATGATATAAATTATATGAACCGCTTTTTACATTTTGAACATCAGCACTGAAATTAAGTTTGGCGTTATCTGTATTTGCAAGAATTGTAATGCTGTCAGCCTGTGTTTGATTATAAATAATTTTTTTTGTTTTTAAAGAAGCTGTAAAATTATTTGCTTCGCTGTTAAATGAAGTTTGCAAAACAACCGAGTCGCTGCCTTTAATGGCGGGCACTAACTGCAGTGCAATAGGCGATGGAATAAATATTGCTCTCAACTGCCAGTTCTGTACAGCAAAATTTTTATTCTGATAAGCCGGTAAATGATAGTAACGGTTGATTGTTTGCTGAAGCGCCAGGGCAATTTCAGTAAGTTTGTATTCTCCTGTTAAATCTGCTTTTAAAAACTCAGAGCGGATATTCAAATTCCGCTGCGATCCATTTACACCCGCATTTAAAGTAATTGAATCAGTACTTAATTTTTGACCCGGTGTATAAACCACTAAGCCGGTAACTGCAATATTGCCTATTAATGAATCAGGATTTGTTTGTGGCATATCTGCCGTAATGTTTCCGTGCAGCGTTAAAGTATCTTTTCTTAAATGCAACGCATTAAAATTTAAAGTGTCTAATTGTAATAATAATTTTAAGGCTTCAGGATATTTTCTTGTTATGTCAGCATTTGCAGTAAGATTAAAACTGATATTCTCATCTTTTATAGCTGCCTTTATATCTGCTATACCATGCGCAATATTTCCTGTTAAAGAAAAATTTTGATAATCATATCCTTTGTATATAGCTGAACGTATATTTGTTTCAACAGCAGCTACAGCATTTTTTAAATCGAAACCTTTTCCTTTTACAGTTGCCGTTAATGATACATTGCCTGTATTTGTATCTTTTATGATATAGCCCACGTTAAATTTATCAAGTGAAATGTTTGCTGTATAGGATTGGTCTGCATTCATGCTTCCTTTTATTAAAGCATTGCCACTGGAAGAATTTAACTTTAGCAATGTTTGAAATTGTTTTGCGGTTCCTTTAAAATTTCCTTTTACTGCAAGCGCCTGCGGTATGCGGATATTTGAAGGAATTGTTTTTGCCGGAACAAGTTCATAAATATCATTCGCCGTGGTTTTTAATTGCGCAATGCTTATATTATACACTGCATTTTTTGCATCGGGCAATCCTTTAATATTTCCTGTCAGATGAACTTCAGTATTGCCCAAACCTTTCATATCAAAAAAAGGTATGGAAAGATCTTTTACAAATCCTTTTATGCCTGTGTTCAATTGTATTACAGCCTGTTCATTTCCTCTAAGATTTGCAGCAAGCTGCGGGGCAAATGTTAGGATGTCTTTTGCCGACAGTGAACATTTATCAAAGCCTGCATCAATATAAAGGTTTCCAGGGTTTTTTGAAATATCCTGCAGGGAAGAATATTTCAGAATGATTTTGTTTCTTAATAATGTGTTGTCAGTCTGCACCAATAAATTCTGCAGTAAAAGTGAAGTATCATTGTATGAAAAATTTGTTTGCAGTTTTTGCAGGTTAAATCCCGATTGTTCATTAAATGCAACCTGCCGGATGTTTGCTTTATATCCTGAAGCTGTTGCATACAGCGAATCTGCAAGCACCTGTAAATGCTGAATATGCAGGTGGTTATAATCCATTCCTTTTTTTGCACGGGGTTGCGTATTATCATTGTAGTTTAAATCATTATTATCAAAATTTATTTTTGTAACTCCAATTTTCCAGACTGAAGAAACAGCAGTATCAAGTGGTGCACTCACTGGTTTTATAACTGCCTTTTTATTCAGGTCAACACTTATGAAAGTATTTTTCAGCAAAATATCATTCAGGCTGATTGCATTCGATTGGGGAAGTATAAGCGCAGGGTGGGTAATAAATTCCCCGATATTTATTTCTGCATGGTTTGCCGCAACATCATCTGCATAATTTAAACGAATATTTTGTAAACTTAATTCGCCAAGTTTTAATGAAGGAGCAAATAAAACCGGAGCAGTAATCTGTTTTTGCACCACGGAAGGCTGATACCGGTGCATCCTTGCAGTGATGTTTTTGAAATTGATTTTTGAAATATCAAAAATCAATTTTCCCGGATCGAACGTATTAATCTTTGCTTCAAAATTTCCAAGATAAAAATAAATGTCATTGCCGGTATTATCGTCTTTATAGGTGGCGAGTATATCTTTAAGTATAATTGAATTAAGATGGAATTTAAGCGCACCGGTAGTATCCTGAGGTTGCGGTTGTTTTTTTTGTTCTCCGGAAAATGCTTTTACAATATAATCAAAATTAAAAGCTGAATCAGTGCCGGTGCGGTATATATGTGTTTTAACGCTATCAAGCTCCAGGTAATTTATATCCACTTCGTGGCTTAGCAGTTTAAACAATGCGATATCAATGCGGAGTTCTTTTCCAAAAAGGAGTGTGTCTTTTTTTTGGTCCTCAAAATAAACACCTTTTAAAACAATCTGCTTTGGGAAGGCAATCTCAAGCTTATCTATGGAAACTTTTGTTTTAATTTTTCCTTCTATATAAGCTACCATTTTATTCTTGGCAAAATTCTGCACGGCGGGCACCTGTATTAAAATATATACCAGCAGCAGCAGGAATAATATAACACCAATTATCCATGCGGTTACCTTAAGAATTTTTCTCAAAAACCTGTTCAAAATAAATGGTTATTTTTTTTGGAATTTCTGTGTATAAAAGCAGATATAATGCCAAACAGTTAATAAACTCCTGGTTTAATTGAAGTTACAGATTATAAATGAAATATCAGGTGCCAGGCTTTAGCAATGATAAATACCAGGCTCATCATAAGCAATAAAATGAGGTTTGTTACAAAGGTGTGATAAGGATATTTTTTCTCGTTTTTTTTCATCCTGAGGCATCATTAATTTCAAAAAATCAAATATTATGCCTTTGGCGTTCTTCCCGGAAATTTTTATCAGGTTTAATTTAATAAATATGTCTTATAATCATTAAGAAATATTTTTCTTAAATGATAAACATATCAACGGTTACGGTTAAAATTTAAAACCGTGCGCATTGATATGTTTGCAAAAAGTAAAACAGGGATTTATTTATAATTCGAACATCAATTGATCTTCATGGTTTTCCACTTTTATCTGCCGTATGAAGTTATCATATCCTTCTTCGCCTTCATGGTTGCTGTAAACCCCGTAAGCATCAAGGCTGTAGCCCTTTAAGCCATCACCTGCTTCAATAATATAAAGAATAGAAGAATCTGAAGGATCAGATTCACCTTCAAACCGGTAGGTTTTAATAATGGTAAGTTCTTCGGGGGAATAGTTTTTTCCGCGGCCTGAATTAAAACTTCCGTTTTCCCAGCGGAATTCATTATCAATTTTTTTCATCCTTAATTTTTCAAGAACTTCCACAAGCGTTGTCATTTCATCATGCTTTTCCATATATATTTTTTTTACAGAGTTTCAAATTTTATGCCTCATATTATATTTCTGCACAAGGTATTTATTAAGTTTTTGTTTTTACCTGCTGTTCTTTTTTAAGCAATGCGGGTTTTCTTCTTTTTGCCCAAATTTCCCCTTTGTGCTTATAAGGTATTTCGTCACCAAGCAGTTTGCCCCATGGTTTCATTTCAGGCAAACGGTCAAAAATCAGTTTCAGTATACCTGTAAATGGTATAGAGATAAACATTCCTGTAATTCCCCAGGCCATGCCCCCAATAAATACTGCTACAATGGATATTAATGCATTTATTTTTACCCTTGAGGAAACAATCCAGGGTATTAAAAAATGATTGTCTGTAAACTGTATGAGTGAATATGCCAGCACAATGGCTATTTGGGCATTATAACCATCCTGTGTTACAGTAGCCACAACCAGGGCAAGCACAAGTCCAATTACGCCACCTATCAGCGGAAGCAGATTAAAAATAGCCCCAAGGATGCCAAGAATCAACGCATATTTTACTCCAATAATTAATAACGCGGTTACATTAAGCGTAGCCACAATCAGACCTTCTGTAAGTAACCCAAGCATATAATTTTGAATAGCTCCTTTTGTTTGCTGAAGGATGGCACTTACCTTGATTGAATTTTCTTCAGCAAAAATTTCAAATAAAAAATTAAGGATGAGTGTTTTATAATACAGAAACAAAAATGTGTACACAGGTAAAAGTACTATTACTGTAATCGAACCTAAAACAGTACCAAGGGCACCAGCAGCAACTGAATTTAAGCCTGCATTTACGTTCTCTAAAAGTTGCTGCTGTTTCTGGGTACTTATAATATTTTCCCGGTTAAGCCATTGTTGAAATTCTGCTGTCATGCCATTGAATCTTTCCTTCAGGGCAGGTACATCACTTAAAAAAACCCATTATTTGCGATGAAAGAAAATAAACAAGTGCTGTTGCAAGAATAAAGGCGGATAAAAGAGTAATGGATATTGCCAGAGCATGCGGTACTTTCCATTTTTCCAGGATATTTACAAGTGGGTTTAAAAGAACGGAAATCAACAGTGATAATGCCAAAGGGATAAATACAGCTTTTAAACTACAGAGAATATATGCCATTAGCACCAGCGCTAAAAGTATGGCGGCGCTTTTTATATAAAATGGGTAAGTCCTTCGCATGCTGGTTTCTCTATACTGCTTTTTCTTCGTCTTTGTTAATTACCGGCACAAGAAAATGTTCTTCAAGTTTTTGAAGCCGCATATTTATTTCTTCAAGTTTTTGGTAAAGTGATGAAACGTCAATGTCAGAAAGGTTATTTGCATGTATGTTTTCATTCGCTGTTAAGTTTGTGTTTTCCATATTTTATTTTTTTATGATGAAAAGTATTGATTACAGCAAAGGCATATATCAAGCCAGTTTCCTCATGCCCCTTAAAGCAGAAGCAATATTTTTTTGTTTACCGTGAATGGGAAATATATTCTACAAAATTGGGCTTTACATGCGGATATTTTTTCTAACAGTAAACCCGTAGGTGTAAAAAAAGCATGGTATGTTTTTGGGATCATTGATGGCATGATAAAAAAAACTCTGCTCATTTCACTTGCCGTTATTGTTGTTTTATCCGCAGGCTTCTTCTGGTATTTTAAAAAACATAACCTGGATGATTTCAATCCTTTAATTAAAACCAGGCTGCAGGCACTTGTTGCTGATGCTTCTGATGGGCTCTATTCACTTGAATTTGATTCATTGAGAACTGATGTGTTTAATTCCACCCTGGTAATGAAAAATGTGCGGCTTATTCCTGATACAGTTTTACTTTCAAAGCTTGAAGCCGCAGGTAAAAGGCCCGCCGATGTATTTGCTGTTACATTGAAAACAATTGCCATTGACGGGTTAAATATCAGCGATTTTACTTCTAACAAAAAGGTTGACCTGAATATTGTATATCTCAATGAACCCACCATTGAGATCTTTCATAAAAGAATGCCGGGTTTAAATCCGGTTAGGGATACCTCAAGCCTCCAAACACTTTATCAGCGTATTTCCAGGCAGTTAAATTACCTGTTTGTAAAAAGAATTGCTTTAAGAAATATAAAAGTTATACAGCACACTTATATGGATGGACAAAATGAAAAAACCACCACCTTCAGTAAAGTAAACTTTCAGTTGAATGATGTGGAGATAGATTCATTAACGCAGTATGATACCACAAGATTTTTATACGCTAAAACTGCGGATATTACTTTGGGAAAATTAGTTCTTCCCACTGCGGACAGCCTGTATTATATAAATATGGATTCTGTTACAATAGATGCTTCCAAGAAAAGTCTTGTTGCAGATTCATTTTCCATTTTGCCCCGGGAAGATAAAAATACTTTCACTGAAAAAATGCCTTATTTAAAAGAACGGTATAAAGCCGTTTTTCAGCAGGTTTCGTTTAAGGAGATAGACTGGTGGGGCATAGTTGCAGATGAAGCTTTTTCAGCGGGTGAGGCATTTATAAAAAACGGTAAACTGGAAGTGTACAGCAACAGAAATTTATCTCCTTTCCCCGGATCGAAAATAGGAAATTACCCGCACCAACTGATTATGAGAATGCCCTTTCCTGTAAATATTGATACAATGAAGATCAGTGGTATTGATTTAAGTTATGAAGAAGTAAACCCGAAATCAGGTATGCAGGGAAAGCTTTTCTTTAATAATATAAATGGAACGGTTACCAATATTACCAATGAAAAAAATACCATCACCGGTAATCATTTTATGAAAGTGGACGCTGCCTGTACAGTAATGAACAGCGGTGCTTTGCATGCGCTATTTATTTTTGATCTTGCAAAAGCCACTGAAGGGAACTTTACTGTAAACGTGCATTTGGGTGCAATGGGTGCTTCGGCATTCAATGCTGTTTGCGTGCCACTTGGCCTTTTTAAAGTGGAAAATGGAAATATAAAAAGCCTGTCCCTTGAGCTGCACGGAAATAATTATACGTGTGGAGGCACGGTGAAATTTTTATATAATGATCTAAAGATTGATATTCTGGGGCAGGATAACAGTAATGGGGGGCTGAAAAAACAGGGGCTTGTTTCGTTTATCGCAAATAATTTTATTCTTAATAAGTCAAACCCCAACACCGGCGAAAGCGAAAAAGTGGAAACTGTATCTTACAAAAGGAATGTTCATAAATCTTTTTTTAACCTTATCTGGAAAACAACGCTTGAGGGTATTTATAAAACCATTGGGTATAATCATTAAGCAAAAAAAAACCGGGTAAAATATATTTACCCGGTTTTTTGGGGGGATTCTTTTTAAAGAATAATAATAAGTAAGAGTATAATAATAATCAGCCCTGCAATAGAAATGTAAACCCCGCGCATTGATCTTGCTTCTTTGCGCATATCCTTTGCTTCTTCCCGGAGGTTTTTGCGGTCTTCGGTGCTCAATTGCGATTTATCCATTGATTTAATTTCTTCAGCCCGCTGTTTCAGTTGCTCCATCCGTACTGCTTTTTGTTCATCTGTCATCCCTTTTGCATTTTCTTTAAAGTCATTGTTATTTGAAGAGGATGCATGAACAGGATTTGCTGTTACCGCAAATATCATTGTAAGGTAAACAAGGCAAAATTTAATTTTCATTTTTTTAGATTTTATGGTAAAGAATATTTGTGACAATTTAAATGAACCGTTTTATGCAACGGCAATGCCTTCTTCATTAAAGCTATAAGGCCGGTAAGATGGGTCTATGGCGAAGAACCAGTTATACAGCCTGTTCCATAAAATATGTAATACATTGCTTTTATCTTCCGGCTCTCTTTCAAAATACTCAGCTCTAATCATTTTTACTTTTACCAAAAGTAATTCCGGGTTTTTATTTCCCCCGGTTACAGTGTCTGTGTTTTGTTCATCTTCTGTAATAAAAGCCCTGCCGTTTACTTTTAAAGAATAATTCTTGCCTTTGCGGAAAAAATCAAGGTGCACGGGAAATTCTTTTTTAAATGCATCAAGGGATTGTGTGGGCCGGTTTATATAAAACCAGATCATTCCTTCATCATCCGCTTTTAATGCAGTAACAATGGAAACAGGCATTTTAAACGGGTCATTGCTTTCGCTGAAAAATAAAGCGCTTCTCAGTTCTTTTATTCTCTGCTGCAGAAACTGCAAATCATTATTGTTTATCATAGCTGTGTGTTTAAAATATAATTTTCAAAACCCATACCGGTTTGTTTAGGGAATATCCAGCAGGAAATAAAAAGAGTTGAATTAATTTTTTGCATACAACTCTTTTTAAATTAGTAATCTCAGGATTTTCGAATAATGGCAAGTAATAGAGAAACAACTGCCAGGACAATAAGAATATGTATAAGCCCGGTGGCGCTGTACACAAATACCCCCAATAGCCAGCCAATAACAAGTATTACTGCTATCAAATACAAAATACTTCTCATAAAATAAATTTTTTCAGGATGAATGTTGTTGTTTTTACAGTATCAGTAATTGAAAATTGCATACCAAAATTTTTTTTGCTGTTAACTTTTATTAAAAAGGATAAAAACATATTATTTTACCCTTAAATGGGTAAGAATATCTACATAGTAGGGAATAAAATGAAGCGGTTTTGGATTTCCCTTACAGCAACAGCGCAATAAAAAAGCCCTGCAAATTTTTGCGGGGCTTTTATTTTAAAGGTCCCGGTGATCTATCTGGCATCACCGGGCAATTAGCCGGAGTTTTTCATAGATCGCTTTTCATTATCTGGCTTTTAAAATACTGCTCATAGAAAGTTAGTAACGATTTAATTGTTTGCTAAGAGCCTGTTTAAAATCGTTTCAGCATAATTCGTATAGCAGCTAACCGGATCATTACTTCACTTGTACCGGTATATCTTTCATAATCTTTTCACATTCTTCTGCTGTTATTGATCCGGGCAATAGTTCGCTCCACAATCCATCGTTTTGGTAACACTGCAAATACAGGTGCTTCCTTTTTTCTTACGATTTCAAGAATATATCCGCAGTTGTCTTTTACCTTTTGTATTAATGTTTCATCATAACCACTGTCAGCAAATATTTTGACAATTTGCCGCCATTTTTCCTTTAGTTTTTCTATCACCGGCAAACCTCCATTTCGATCCTGTATTGCTGCACTATGAACCACACACAAAGTATTAATCCAGGTGTATCTACTATAATATAGCGTTTCCTGCCTTTTATCCTTTTACCCGCGTCAAATCCAGTCCCGGAACAGCTTACATCAGTTGTCTTGACAGATTGTGAATCTAAAATATCTACTCCCGGTTCTTCTTTTTTACCAGCCTTTAATCGTATGCTTTCCACCATGCTCTCATGTATATATTCAATTGTTCCATCCTTTTTCCATTTAGCAAAATAATAGTACACCAATTGCCACTTTGGAAAATCTTTTGGCATCATTCGCCACTGACATCCGGTTTTTACCAAATATAAAATTGCGTTCACTATTTCACGCAAATCATATTTCCTGTTTTTTTCAACGTCTAAATATTTTGAAATAACTTGTCATTGGCTGTTGCTTAAATCAATTGGATAATTTGTCGTTTTAATAAGATTTGGTCATCCTTTAAAACGACTAACCCACTTTTCGCAACAGCTCTTTTTATCCACTTTTCCACATAAGGTATCTCAAAAGACTATTTTTAAACAGGCTCTTAGAAGCTGTCTAAAAATAGATTTATTCAAAAAAGCCCTATCCGGTCAGGCCAAAAAAAAACAATAAAAATAAAGAATGAAATTTCTTTGCCCTTACAGAAATTATTATTAATTTAATGCTGTACACTTGTAACCAATGGGTATTTCTCAAAATACAGTCTGGCACCCCATTTTCATCCAATCAGTCAGAGACATTATAGAGACCTTATAGGGATGTTATAGAGACCTTATAGGGACCTTACTTCATAGTAACCTTATAGTACATCCCTAATAACTCCATAGTAACCCTATAGCAATATCCTGTTAGCCATACTTCATCTGTAATCCGGATATCTTTCTTTTAAAGTTACAGACCATAACTTTCCACTCAGGCGCTTTCAAAACAAAAATCAGCCTGACACTTGCGGTAACTGTAGGATCAATTACAGTTATTGTGCCGGTGGCTGTTGCCTGCCGCGAACTTTTTAATGCAATAAGCATTTTGCAGAATCATTTTTAAACAGCTTCTAAGATTTTGGTGATTTTTTTGAAATTGATTTTGCGGAAGATTTTTTAGGCACTTTTGCGCCTTCCTTCCGGGCTTCGGAAAGACCGATGGCAATTGCCTGTTTGGGGTTTGTAACTTTTCTGCCGCTTCTCCCGCTTTTAAGTTTTCCCGCCTTCATTTCT
The DNA here is from genome assembly GCA_038207175.1 of Chitinophagales bacterium. Lineage (GTDB taxonomy): Bacteria > Bacteroidota > Bacteroidia > Chitinophagales > Chitinophagaceae > JBBRAD01. The sequence continues at coordinate 12,749 of JBBRAD010000020.1, read as the reverse complement.
TCCATATTTTTCTTTACCTTTTCCTGGCTTTTTTCAGAATATGTTGCCATAAAATTGATTTGAAGTTTCAGAAAATGGTTGTCACAATATTTAAAATCAAAAAGTTTGCCATCCTTCTCCCTATTTAGCCCATTGGCATAAAAGCATATTTAAATAATATATTTAAACTGTTTAATACTCTTTTCCAGTATTTACCCTAACAAAGTTCCCGTAATTTTACGGGTGCTTTTGTATTTCATGTTGTGAATTTTTGATATCTAAAATTTAGAATATGAAAAATGAATCAACCAGTCCCCACAGCATCTCTCTTGCACAGGCCGTTGCAATGACCACCCTTTACCGTTCAGAAAAAAATGTAATTTTAGAAGATCGTGTACCGCCGGATACCCTGGCGCTTTCAGAAACATTTCCACGGGAGGCATTGGATAAGTTACTTGCCGTTGAAAGATGCGCATCAATAAGGATTTATTTTGGAATGTCAGAAAACCTTCAAATCCATTCAATCCTTGTAGCTGCCGATGAAAATAATCAAGACATCCTTCCGTTTGAAATGTACAGCAGCGCACAAACAGGGCTCATTATTGAAGACGGAAAAAGATGTCCTCCTGAATGCCCTCCGGCTTCTGTTTTAAATTCATAATCCATGCACACTTACCTGCTCACTGATCTTTTTAGTTATTCCATTGCAATAGCCGGAGTAATGGCCCTGTTTAAATTTAAAAATAGCCCTTCGGAATTCAGGCCGTTTATTCTGCTTATATGGTTTGGTTTATTAAATGAGGTCATCAGTACGGTAATGGATTATGTGGTTGTTTGCAATGCGGTAAATTCAAATATTTATGTACTTGCAGAATATTTTTTCATTCTTTGGTTTTTTAAAAACATGGAAACCGCTTCTGTAAAAGCATTTTATATAATGCTTGCTGCCGGTATGATGGTATGGTGCCTGGATAACCTGGTTTTACATACATTGCAAACAACTAATTCGCTTTTCAGGATATTCTCCGGACTCGTAATTGTATTCCTTTCGGTTGAATATTTAAACCTGCTTTTTTTTAGCAGGGTGCATCACCTCGCCTGCAATTCCGGGTTTTTAATATGTACTGCTTTTATTATTTTTTTTAGTTACAAAGCAGTCTTTGAAGTATATTTTGTTTTGAGGCATTTCTGGAGCGACGCATTTTATATAAATATATTTCATGTGCTGGTGTATGTAAATATATTTACTAACTTAATATTTGCATTTGCCATGTTATGCTTACCGAAGAAAAACAAATTTATATTGGTTTACTCCTGACTGCAATAATTCTTGCTGTTATATTATTTTTCTTTCTTTTGTCATTTATAAAACAATTCCGTTTAAACAGAAGGCTGCAGCATGAGAAAATGCTTGCTGAAATAGTTGCGCTGGAAAATGAAAGAAAAAGAATGGCCGCAGATCTTCATGATGAGATTGGTGCAGTAATATCCGGGATTAAATTTTTGATATCCAGCGCAAAATACGGGACACCTGCTGCACAGAGAAATATAGAGACTGCCGTAAAACATATAGATGCCCTGCTGTCCCGCATAAGGGAAATTTCCTATAATCTTGATCCGGTAATCCTTCACAGAAAAGGTTTGTTGATAGCCCTTACCGAATTATTTGAAGATTTGAATAATACTGGTAAAATCAAAATCCTGTTCAATTATCAAATAGATGAACCTGCCCTCCGGCATGATAAACTTATACACCTGTACAGAATCATCAGGGAAATAATTAACAACAGCATGAAACATGCGGGCGCCTCATATATTAATATTGCACTTAAAGAAGTAAAGAATAAATATGAAATTCATATCTCTGATGACGGAATAGGTTTTGATGTGCGGACAGTGCATAAAAACCTTCAGGGCACGGGTCTGCGCAATATACTCAGCCGTGTGGAAATTTTAAAAGCCACATTGCAGATTGAAAGCGAACCCGGGGCCGGTGTAAAATATATTCTTAAAATCCCTTCTTTTTTTTATGAAGAAAAACCACACCATTAAAATTATCATAGCTGATGACCATTCCATTTACCTCGATGGGCTCAAACTACTGCTTGCTCCTGTAGGAAATATGGTAATAGTGGCTGAAGCTTTCAACGGGCAGGAACTTATCCATGCAGTAAAAACTTATGAACCGGATGTGGTGCTCACTGATATTATTATGCCTGTTATGGACGGTATCACAGCAGCGAGAAAAATTTTTGAATTCAAACCTTCCATTGGTGTTATAGCGCTTTCCATGTTTAATGAAGAACATTATATTGTAGATATGCTTGAAGCGGGCGCCCTCGGCTACCTGCTCAAAAACGCTTCAAAAGATGATATTGTCAGCGCAATAACCACTGTTAATATGGGGAAACCTTATTATTCCGTTGAAAGTTTTAATAAACTCAGCAGCTACCTTACAAGAAACAAGTTAAACTCCATAATTAAAAAAAACGCCCCTTCTTTTACCCAAAAAGAACTGGAAATCACCCGGATGGTTTGTATGGAAAAAACCAACCGGGAAATAGCCGAAAAACTTTATCTCAGCATACGTACAGTAGAATGGTACCGCATAAGGATACAGGAAAAAATGCAGGTGAATGGAACCGCCGGAATGGTGGTCTATGCAATACGCTCCGGCATTTATAAACTGGAAGAAAAACAGTCCTGAAAAATTCCCGTAAAACCGTAACCTTTTTCCGGTACTCTTACCGGTTATCATGCAGCATTTATGCTTTCACTTCACCGTTCTGCAAACCCTTTGGAATACCACCGGTAAAGAGGCTGAAATGAAAGATAATAACCATAAAAGAAATTTTTATTTAAAACCAGGTGAAAAGAAAATGCTGAAAGAACTGAAATTTTTTTTAGAGACCAATACTTCTGCGCATTTTACGATTAAACAACTGGCAAAAAAATCATTGCTCAATGAGTACAAACTGAAATACGGGTTTAAAAAATTATTTCATACTGCCCTCTTTGCTTTTCATTTCAAATTAAGGATCAATGCTGCAAAAAAACAACTGCGCACTACAGACCTGACAATTGACAGCATCGCGGTTAACATTGGTTACCGTTCATTGCCCGCATTTATAAATGCTTTTAAAAAATCAACAGGCCAAACACCCGGCGCTTACCGCAGAAAATTTTATAAATAATCCCGTTTCAGTAATTTTTGCTGCCGTTTAAGGAACGCCCTCAGCTCTTTGCTCCAATATCTTGCAGGTATGAAATTAATTATGCGCCGCAGGATAATTTTTGAATTAACAGTTGGTTTAATTACTGCACTTTTCGCGTACACTGCGCTTAATAAATTTTTTGGTCATGATTTATTTATCGCGCAACTGCAGTTTTATCCGCTGCTCCGGAAAGCCCCTGAATTCTTCTCATGGTTTGTGCCCATAAGTGAATTACTTGTTGTATTGCTGCTGGTAATTCCTTTAACGCGCAAATGGGGCCTATGGGCTGCACTGTGGCTGCTTTTTGTATTTACAACTTATCTCCTGTACATGGTAATCACAAAAAGTAACCTGCCATGTTCCTGTGGGGGTGTGCTGGAGTATATGACCTGGAAGGAACATATCATTTTTAATGGCGCATTTATACTGCTCTGCATTACCGCCATAAAAATGGTCACTCATCCGCTTAATAAAACAGTTGGTTAAAATCTTTTATTGCAATAAAACAGGTGACAGCCTTCCTGTAAAAAGGCCATTCTAATTTTTAAAACTTTTAATTATGAAAAATTATCTCACAGGGCTTATGGCAGTTATCATTGCCATTGGCGCCTTTGCCTTTACGGCAGTTCCAAAAGAATCTGCAAAAACCAACTATTACTGGTTTGAATTAAAAGCAGTAAGCGGAAACCCAAAAGATGCTGTTGGTTTGCCGCCTCTTCAGGCTTCTGATCCATTTACCTGTCCCGGTGGTACAGCCTATTGCGCCGGAGCATATTCCGGGTATATTGACAACCACAATGGAACATATTCCGCAAGCGGAAGCCGTATCATAACAGATATGAAGCATTGACAGGTATTAAATTTTAATCCATACCAGGAACGAGGAGGCAGGTTCACTGCCTCCTTTCTTTTAATAATTGTCTTTAATTACGAGCATCTTTAGAGATTCAATGGCAGGTATTAAGTCAAGATCATAAGGCTTCAGGACAGCTTTCAGGGTGCCCAGGTCAGCATTCTCCGGAAGTTGCATGCTTGCATCTATATTGTTGCTATACCCGGTTTTATCTACAATCGGGAAAACACTGTACACACCATTTAATTGCACCCTTAATTCTTCCATTGGCCGGTTGATAAATTGCACCGAAAGACCATCATCCGAATATATCTCATCTGCCTTACCACCCCCGGTACGCAGTTTATCTTTTGTACTGCTCCGCACAAGTGAAAGACACGGTACAGGTATTGTGAAGGTATCAATGCTTAATTCAAAATATTTTTCAACATCCGCAAGCATAATAGTATAAGCATCCTTAAAGGACCGGCGGGCCGGTAATATCACTTCGTAACAATACAGGTTATTAAGGTTAAAACTATCCGCCTCCAGGTAATTCATTTCATGATTACGCTTAAATAAATTCAGCCGGTTGCTGTCGCGGGCGGCACAAAAAATCCTTATCCCCAATCCGTCGGCTGCAAGTCCGGGGTCAACTGCATCACGGCTGTTTATATATGCAGTTCTTAAGAGCATGGGCACACTAATATTATAAAATGATAAACGGGTATGATAACCGTCAGAGTCCAGCGCATCCCCGTTATGAATATTCTTATTGAACCGGGTAATTACGGAGCGGCACAGGAAGGCTGTATCGCCGCCCCCATTTCCGTTAGTAAGTAAAGATTCCTGTTTATCAAACGGTTGATCTAATATATCGTCAGGCAGTATTGGCCTTTCGCCATCCAGCAAGGCCTGTATGTTTTCCGCAGTAACGGCTAAATGGCCGGTAATGGCAACCACCATGCCGTTTTTATCAATCCATATTTCATGCGGGAAACCGATACTTGGAAACATTTTGCGCAGCGTGCTGTTATTAAATTCCTGAACTGCTACCGGCAGGTTTATTGCCCTGTTTTCCTTCTTTCTCTTAATAAGAAAGTTTTTTATTTCCCCCTGTTTAATCATGTCAAACCCTACGGGCAATACCACTAATTTGTCCCCAAACTGTCTTTGCAGTGAATCCATTTTTGGTAATTGCCCAATGCATACTGAACACAATGTGCTCCAGAAATCCAGTATCACCATCTTACCCCTGAAATCATCCAGGTGCACAGTGGTGTTTTTATAATTCAGCACCGGAAGCTGCAAATTGGGTGCGGTGTCCCCGATATGCAGTGCATACGTATTTGTTTCCTGCGTATATGCATTGCCTGTAAAAATTATACTCAATAAGATTATTAAAAACTCTATGCTTACCAGATGAATTTTATTTTTCATAATAGCTTTTTCCAGTTAAAAAATATTGTAATTCCAAACATTCAAATGCTTAAACCTCCGCCCGTCAACTTATCTCGGGTTCTGCGGCATACCGGGATTAAACCCAATTACATCATCCGGTATAGGATAAGTGTATCGTGGATCACCCGGTGGAAGCGTATAAATTTGGCCGTCCACCATTCTTTTCAGTGTTACTGCAAACCGGGGCTCACCATTCAGCCTGCGTAAGTCTGTCCACCGCAGTCCGCGCATTACAAGTTCTTTTCTTCTTTCGGTTAAAATTATCCGCAACGCATCATCCGCGTTTGAAGCAGTAAAGGGTACAAATGTTCCTGTCCTCCATCTTTTTTCCATTAAAGTATTTAATGATTGAAGGGCTGCCGGAGTATTTCCCTTTCCTGCTTCACATTCCGCTTTTATCAAATACACTTCATCCGTTGCCAAACCGGCAAAAGGATAAAAAGAACCGTCATAGCTTCCGGTAAAAGAAACGGCTCCATAAAAGGTTTTAAAAAATAATGTCTTCCGCAGGTCATTTGCATCATACGAACGGTAAAGGTTGCTGTCAATGGTTCCAGCACCTGCAATGAAAGGCACTACATCCGTGGTTTGCAGTGTGCAGTTAAAAAGCACCTCTGAGTTAAACTGCGGAAAGGGTGTCAGGGAACCTGTATCAAGGCTGTTGTAATCAACCAGGCTGCTGTCATTTGCCAGGCATGAATCTGCATAGGTTAATGCGCTATCATCATCTCCCATTGTTTGATAAACCCTTGCAAGAAGCGCATAAGCCGCAGGCTGTGATGGCCTTGTTTTATATAATGGGTGCCGGGGCAGCAGTGCCGCCGATTCTTTTAAATCCGCTAATACCTGCCTGTATGTTTGCGCAACCGTTGCCCTGCTTATTTTTTCATTTATATCCGCCTGAACCCGCAGCGGTATCCCCCAGTCAGTGGCGGCTGTACCGGAGTTATAAGGTGCCGCAAAAACCTGTGCAAGCTGATAAAACAAATGCGCCCGGTAAAACAAAGCGCTGCCTTTTAAATTGTTCCATTCTGCAGGATCATTGCCGGGGCTAAAATTGTTCAGCCCGTCCAGCACCACGTTTGCATAAAAAATACTTTTATACGGCAGATCCCAGTCATATACAGGTTCACCGCTGTAAATATCTTTTGCCCAGGTGTAAGCGTTTTGTTCCAATGGCTTAAGGCTGCTGTTAAACCTGTCGTCAGTTATAAAATAATTGTCCGCGCCTGTTTCACCAAATGAAGGCACAATGCCTGAATGCCCGGCGCCGTTCATCCATTTGTCATTATCAAGTATCGCCTGCATATCCGCCAGCGTGGCGGGCACCCCTATTGAACTGTTGGGCCGGGCATCAAGGAAATCATTTTTTCTGCAGCCGGAGATAATTACATAAACTATAATAAAATATTGCAGAAGTATTTTCTTTTTCATTGCCGTGTTTTTTAAGATTAGAAATTGAGTGAAAGGCCGAGTGTAAAAGTTTTTCCGCTGGCGGGAACATTATTATAATAAGGATCAATGCCTTCTTTATTGGCCACCCATAGCAGCGCCACATTAGAAACGTATGCAAATATCCTTGCATGGCTGAATGGAAGTTTTTTCCATTCCGCTTTATCAGCTTCATAACCTACACTTATATCTTCAAGCCTTATATTATCCCCTTTCTCCACCAGCACGGCAGAGTTTGCATAAAAAAAATCCCTGGTGCTGTTGGCGGGATAACGCCGTGAGGGTACTATTGTATGCGCTTCATCACCCGGCTTCTGCCACCGCTGCGCATAGTCACCGCTGCCCGTCCATGTCCAGAAAAGGTCATCATAATTTACTGATTCCCTGCGGAAATAATACCCTGCTTTGAAACTGATATTAAACGAAAGCGTAAAATTCTTATACCCCAGTTCATTACGCAATGCACCAAAAACAGTGGGTTGCACGGCCCCATTATACACCATGCTGTCCAATGGTGTTTGCGAAACAATCGCTGCATAATCCTTTGATGGTTTGCCGTTCAGCCATCCCAGCGGATCCCCGGTGGCGGGGTCAAGTCCTGCCCATTTAAAGCTGTACATTGAAAATACCGGATGGCCGATTACAGGGTTTATCAATGTGCTTTCCAAATACCCGCTCCCCGCTTTGGCCGCGGGCAGCAAATAATCAGTAACCTTTGAAATGGCATGGCTGAAAACAAATACACTTGTCCAGCTGAGTACCCCTTTTATATTTTCACTGCTGATGGTTGCATCTATCCCGCTGCCCTTCATACCGGCAACATTGCCGTAGAAAAAACTTTGTCCCCCACCATCTGAAAGCCCCAGCGTAGGATCAACAGGCGCCTGCCCCAGCAGGTAACTGCTGCGCTTATGATAATATTCTATCGTTCCTGTTACCCGCTTATTTGTAAACTCAAAATCCAACCCTGCATTAAACAACGCAACCTGCTCCCATCGCAGTTGGTTATTGGGAGGATTAAGTATGGTGGCTCCCTGTAATGGAGTGGAGATGGAACCGTAAAAACTCACAGTTGTATAAGCCGAGGCAAGCCTTGAAATATTTCCGTTATAACCATAAGTCACCCTGAATTTCAGGTAAGGCAGCAAACCGGAATGGTAAAACTTTTCTTTGCTTACCTGCCATGCTGCACCTGCCGACCACAGGGGTACGCCCCGCTGGTTGGCGCTTACCCCAAACAGGTTTGCCTCATCCCGTCTTGCGCTCCCTGAAACAGTAAACAGGTTATTATAAGTGTAAGAAGCATTGGCATAATAAGAAATGAAATGATCGGTAAGTTTTCCCACGGCAACGAGGTTGGGTATGGAAGCAACCAGCCCCTGGTTATTATATTGCGGGAACTGTGTTACAAAATCCATTTGCGAGGATGCTGTACCCCGGTCAGGCTGGTAACCATAGAGACGATATGTATTTCCGTTAGTGGTAACCGAGCTTATTTCCCATCCCGCTATCGCGGCCAGCAGGTGTTTCCCCTTCCATCCTTTTGTATAATTTAATTGCGCCCTTCCGTGGTGTGATAAGATTTCATTTCCGTTTATATCCTCAATGCCCCCCGTTGGAACAGGATAACTCATCACGCCGCTTCCCGCATCCACCTGTGTAAACCGGTTAATGATATCCCGCGTAAAATAAGAAACATCACTATAAAAAAAGGTTTGGTTGTTTACAGCGTTCTCAAACCGGTATTTTATTTCAGCGGCCAGGTGCGGGGTAAAATTATATTTCAGTCCCGCATCTGTTACAAAATCATTTGTTCTGCTTTTAATGGTTTCATTATTTATATCATCCACAGGGTTATAGGTCCAGGGCAGTAATCCATGAGCTCCTGCGTCCTGTACAAAACTGCTTCTGTAATCCCGCACAATGTTTAATGTATTACCGTTCTCACCTGCTAATTGTGCGTAAGGGTAAATAGCTTTTCCGCTTCCGCTGTTTAAATAATAACCGGGATTGTTACCGCTTTTATCTGTATTCAGGGTATAGGTAATTCCGGCATCTGCCTCCAGCTTTGGTGATACCCTGAAGCTGTTTTCGCTCCGCAGGGTTACACGGTCATTACTTTGCCCTTTCAGCAACGCAAGCCCCTTATCCCACCCGGCGGAAAAATAATAATGGATGCCCGTACCGCTTCCGCTTATATTCACTGCGTGCTGCTGAAGTATCCCCGTTTCATATAAATATTCTGTTTCATCATTTCGCACATCGTATTGTTTCAGCTTTTCAACCTGTGTATTGGCATCATCAGCGGTTATTATTCCGTCCCTTTCTTTTATCAGCAGTTCCACCACCGGCGTAAGCGGGTAATGATAGGGCGCTGTTTCCTGGTAAGTATAATAATGTTTGGCAAACAGCCATTTTTCCAGTTCAATATAATCAGCACCGGAAATAGTGTTTACATTAAACAGGTTGGGTTTTTGGGTAAAAGAAATATTGCTGCTCAGCTGCACCAGCGGCTTTCCTGTTTTTCCTTTTTTGGTGGTTATAACAATTACGCCGTTTCCCGCCCTTGCTCCCCAGATAGAGGCCGCAGCAGCGTCTTTCAGCACGGTGATACTTTCCACATCAGCAGGGTTAATATTATTGATATCCCCGTCATAAGGAAAATTATCTACCACTATCAAAGGGGCGGCATCCGCATAAATGGTATTTCTTCCTCTTATTAATAATTTATCCGGTGCGCCTGTATTACGATCAAAGAGTACCCCCGGCACTATATTTTCTATCCTGTTTACAATGTTTTGAGACGGGCTGCGGTTAAGCAGATTTTTATCCACCATATCAAATGAGCCAGTAGCCCTTTCTTTTGGCAACTGCTGGTAGCCGGTGCTTACCGTTACTTCCTGCAGGGTGCCGGTTTCTTCTTTTAATATGATATACAGCGGAGTATTGTTTGCTAAAACCTGTACATAACCGGCATATCCCGTATGCGTTACCGCAAGGGTATCCCCTTTTGTAAACCGGATGGTGAACATCCCATGCGCATCAGTTACGGTGGTGATATGCCTGTTTATAATGCGTATGGTAGCGGCTTCTACCGGGTGTTTATCTGTGGTGAATACTGCTCCTGTCAACAGTGAAGGAGGCTGCGCCGCTGCGTATATTTCATGCAGCAGCAATAGTATGATGAGGATTTTTGTTTTCACATTTGAAAGATTTTAAAATGAATTGGATATTTACTTTCTTTGCCTTGATCCCGATATTCATCGGGACAGGCTCCAAAAAGTATCAAAGAAAAATCAAGGACAACCCAAAGGCTCCGCCCGTTTGTCCTTGCCATCGCCACATATTTCGTCTTTATTTGTATTGATTTACAAATGGATTTTACTGCCGCAGCCTAACAATCCACTGTCAACTGCCAACTGCTCACGCTAATAGCTCACAGCTTCCCCCTAAACCGGGTTTTTTGGTTTCTTGGCCATCTGTGTTTTCAGTAAGTGCAGCCCCCATGCAAAACGATTGCAGGTTTCATTCAGGCTGGTATGTAATTGAGCGGAAATATCCCGCAGGCTGCGGTCCTCAAAATAAAAAAGCAGCAATATATCTCTGCTTTCTGAGGGTATCTTATTTAATAAAGAGGATAATTGAAGGATTGTTTTTTTGTGGAGCAGCACAAACCCCTTTCTTTCCCGGGGTGTTTCTTTTTTTCCGGCAAAGAGCAGCAGGTTTGCAATATGTTTATTTGTACAGCAGCAGTACATCACAGGTGTTTTATGTTTTCCCCCGAATCTTCACCGCAACGCTTAAAGTTTGTAAGTTGTTTCCCTTCTCGGGGCTTAAAAAAACAGGCGCAAGCCCAACTTACTGTTCTGAGGCCGCAGGAAGCCGTGCCACAATAAGTGAGCCCAAGCCCCTGGGCGTGAGCCTTTCACTTATCATCTTGTGCTATGAAATTCCTTCGTTTCAGAATAAGACTCAAAGCCAATTGCTTCAAATTAGTTTATGAAGAACCGCGGGTATATTATTTGATAAAGCAAATTAAATCAAAATAATCAAAATGAACATAATTGTATATTATTATACTATAAAATTTAATTTATGTACAATATATAAACATATTATTATATAAATCTGTTACTTTCTTTACAAAAATTTGGAAACTATCAAACAAAATATACATAGAGGTAAAATTCTTCAAGAAGCTGTTGAAGCAACAGGATTAAATAAAAATATAATTGCACAAAAAGCAGGATATAAAAGAGTAACCTATTACCTGCATATAAAGCAAAAAGACTTATCCTTAAACATCCTGCAGAAATATTCCAAAGCAATGGGACATGATTTTTCAGAAGAAATTCCTGATATAAAGCCTTTGCTTATGGAAGAACCCGAAACAACCTATTTTACAAAACCCAAAAACCTTCAGCAGGCGATCGAGCAGATTGATTATTGGAAAAACAGGTACCTCTCCCTCCTTGAAAAATGTATGGTTGAAAAGGAAAAAAAAGATAACTAAAAGAAGTGATAAAAAAGGCACTTCACTGCTATTCATAATTTTATTGCTATTGCAATAATGAATCTGACTTTATGCAACTGCTCGGCAGCATACCCCCCCACCTGGGATACCACTATTATCACCCACGCAAAAATTGCCGGCTATATTGTTACCGCCCGCCGCCACGGCAGCGATTGGTTTATTGCAGGCATTACAGATTCCGCCGCAAGAGATCTTACCCTGCCGCTCTCTTTTCTCCCCAACGGAAATTATACCGCCACCATTTACAAAGACGGGATTAATGCAGAACGCAATGCCATAGATTATATGATAGAAGAAAAAACTTTAACTGCTAATCATGCATTAAACCTCCATATAGCACCAGCCGGAGAATTCATGATACGTCTCACAAAAAAATAACTCCCTTTAGGGTTGGGGTCTCATAACTCCCCTTTAGGGAATGGGGGCTTTTGAGCCAGGCTGCATTGCTACTATCATGCTTTTCTTGCGTCGCACTCTTGTACATTTTTTTCTTTATTCGGCATTGTGCAGTCAACTTTACTATTGCACAACCTGTCCCGATCAATCGGGAAAGTATCAGGAGGAAAGTATAGTATTGTTACCATATAATATTATCTTAGTTTTAATAACAAGTAAGAACAGCAAACATAAAGAGTGCCTTAATAAATTTTCGCAGGTATGAAAACAGCACATACATTAAACAGTTACCAGCAACTTGCAGTAAAAGTATTTACAGAACTGCCACAGCTAAAAAATTACCGCCACCACTTTACTGCATTCATAACATTTTATCCCACCAAAAAACCATCCCCTATCACTAAAGAAGAAGTGTTGAAATACATGCTTTGTAATATTGAAAAAAATAACCCATCGCCTTCAACACAGAATGTAATTATCAACAGCATAAAATTTTTTTATGAAGAAGTACTGAATCGCCCAGGAGAAATATATCAATTACCAAGGCCGCAAAAAGAAAATAAGTTACCAACTGTATTTGACGAAACCGAAATAGCAGCTATTATAAAAGCAGCAGAAAACCTTAAACATAAAACTATGCTATGCCTCGCTTATTCAGGAGGGCTGCGGGTGAGTGAGATAGTAAGTTTAAAAATACAGGATGTGCACAGTAAGCGGATGGTAATAAACATAAGGCAGGCAAAAGGCAAGAAAGACCGTTATGTAAATTTAAGCCCGGTTTTGCTGGATATTTTAAGAAAATACATACAGGAATACAAGCCCGCACCAAAAGAATGGCTATTTGAAAGTGAGCAAACAGGCAGCGCATACCCTACAAGAA
>JBBRAD010000019.1:0-86141 GCA_038207175.1 Chitinophagales bacterium | reverse complement strand
TTTGCATGATGGCTTTCTATCTGCGTGATGACGTGATGGGCTGTATCTACGGCTACCTGTGCATGATAATTTAATTGCCGTGGTTTGCCGGGCTTTACTGATATTCTTGCATCAGGATCGGTAGTGCTGTAATGGGTGTGGTTGCTTACAAACTTTGCATGACCCTGGCTTTCTGTACTGCCTTTGGGCATATCCTTATAGGCTTTCTTCTTACAGCTATGATGATGTTCAACCTTTCTTTTCTTTGCCGCTGTTACCGTAGTGTTTTGTTTGGGTTGTTCAGCATTATCATTTAATTCATCTGTATAATCATCTCCATCATCCAGCACTTCTTTTTCTGCAAGCTTGCTCATACTTGCATTGGCTTTTACGGCAACACTGTCTATTGCCTGTCTTCTGCCTGCTACCATGCCTTTATCAATACATTGTTTTAATACCTGTTTAAAGAAATCTTTGAAAACAGATTCGCCATACAACTGTCTTGTTCTGCTTAATGTGCTGTGCCAGGGTAAGGGTTCATCTATATCATAACCGATAAAGAAGAGCATATCAAGACGCATACTGACAGTGCTGATAATGCGGCGATCGCTGCCAAGGTTTTCTAAATAACCAATGAGTATGAGTTTAAAAAACACAACGGGATCAATGCTTGCCTGGCCTTCGGTGCCATAATATTTTTTGGTGTGCGCATACAGCCATTTAATATCAAGCAGTTCTTTTAACCTGCGGTAAAAATTGTCTTCGGGTACCCGCTGAGATAACTGAAATGATTTGAAGAGTTGCTCTGAATATTGCTTTTTGCCTTGCATACTTCAAGGTACTTATACACTGTATTTTTTACAACTATCTTTATTAACAAGATGTGAGTTGTGCAACATGCACATTGGGTTTTGTGCAAGTGTGGCTTGACCAGCAAACATCAGCCAATTGCAAATCCAAGCTGTGGTTCGGGCAGGACAAGCAACTTTCAACTTTAGTGCTTACTTTCAACTTAATATTTTTAATCAGCAGCGGTTGTGGACGTTTTTCAAATGCCGCCACATCGCCAAGGCCGTGTCCGTAAGCGGCAATTTGCAGACCGACCTTATAGACCAACTGAAATGGAAATTAATGAAGACTTTACAAACAAACTGAATAAACTAATTCCACTTTGGACAAAGCAAGGAGTTAAATTAAATCCGGGAATTTCAATTGATAATTTGAAAAAATTGGAAACTGACCTTACATTTTCATTTGAGAAAGATTTTCATACCTATTTGACAAAAGTGAACGGCTTTGCAGACTTTGATTGGGATAAAGCGTGGTTTTCTTTTTGGTCACAAAATAGAATGCAAGAGGAAAACAAGGACGGCTCACATCCCAAAGACGTAGTTTGGTTTTCAGACTATTCGATTAATCTTTGTTCTTTTGGCTTTCATACAACGGACAAAAAAGTATATACCCATTATCAGACAATAGAAGGAATAGAATGTGTGGCAAATTCGTTTAGTGAATTTATTGACATTTATCTTCGAGACCCAAACTTATTACTTCGGTAGACAGACAGCACCCTTATAAACTGCCGCTTACATGGGTTTTGTGTTATGGTGGGCTGACGAACAAGAGCTTATCTTTAGTTTTTCAATTGGGCTTTTGGTTATGGGCTAGGCGGACGTTTCCTGATTTCCACCACAACACAAAGCCCTAAAACGTTGGTTGCAACCAATTTTGACACATCTTGCGGTTCATGAAAAGACAAAATTTTGCTTTAACTATTTATAAATATTAGCTTACTATGTTTGGAGAAGAATATGAAAACCTTCCTTTTGGACAATGGAAAATTTTGCAAGAAATAAAAATTAGAGGACGTTTCATTTCTTTATCGGTTAATTTGGAATACTATATCATTAAGATTATAGTTTACTGTGACGCAAAAAATCCTGAAATCAGCAGACGGTTTAAAAGTTGTATGCTTAGTACAAAATTATCTTGGCTGAAAGAAGATTTAGAAAAACATTTTCCTACAAAAAAGATTGCATTGGCTAACGGTTTTTCAATTTTAGAAAATAAGCTGCTGGCAATAAGAAATCACATCGCTCATTGCGACATGTATTTTGACGAGAATGAGCTGGACCGTTCTTTTATTGAAGTACGTGACATCAAATTTATAGATGGAGAAAATAAATTTGAAATAACAAAATATTCATTAGCACAATTACAAGCCGCCGTTGAAGAATTTAAACAAGTTAACATCGAATTTCTTAAAGTTTGGAAAGATCTTGTGGATGACTATAATCTTAAGCATCCAAACACTCCAAATTCTTTTATAAGCTGACGTCTTTCGTTTGGACCTTGGCTGCAAACAACAAGTGCATTTGCAAGGCATGGCTGGACGTTGTAAACTTCGGCTGCAATTCATTTATCAGCTTTTGTTTCGGCACACATTACGCTATTGAAATTAGTTATTATCTTCATCTTTAATAATATTTGGCATTGGTTCCGGGCTTGACGAGCAATGAATTTCCAGCCCATCGTCAAGGCCTTAACGTTATGCGCAAGCAAATAAAGATTGGTAAAATGCTTCATGTTATTTTGAACATAATGAAATAAAAAACATAATGAAATAAAAGATAAAGCATGCTCTTAATTCCGAATAAAAAAGCAGTATAAACTGAAATCTTATGACTTTAAACCGCCGTAAGTTCTTACAAAGCTCCTTCTTCGCTGGCTTCGCTATAGCGACAAAAAAAGGTTGGGCAAACTCGCTTCCCACGCCGGCTGTTGAACGCCGTGACCTTTTTCCACAAGGTGTGGCATCGGGTGACCCGACAGCCAATAGTGTAATCCTGTGGACGAGACGTCCGCCAATAAAGGATAGTGTTGCTAAAAAGTTAGTCGTTGAAATTTCAACGACTCCTGAATTCAAAAAAATCCTTGCAGGCGGTACTGCGCATATCAGTGCTGATTCAGATTGGACATGTCGTTTTTTGGCTGCAGGTCTAAAACCCAACCGTGAGTATTGGTACCGTTTCATTGATGAGCATGGTTTTGCCAGCCGGATCGGTCGTACTATAACTGCACCTGGCGACAATTCGGATACACCCGTTCGTTTTACCTTTGTATGTTGCCAATGCCCTAACGAAGCTGCCATGAATGCTTACCGGAAGATGATCTTTGAAGATGAGGCACGTTCCAAAGATCAACGACTTAATTTTGTATTGCACCTCGGCGATTTTATTTACGAGGTCACCTGGTATGCAGAAGATAATCCGAACGGAAACCGTGGCCGTCGCATCAGGAATCTGTATAAGTTCCCGCAAGGTCGAAAGGTTAGTAATTTTCATTTACCCGTTACCCTGGAGGATTATCGTACACTGTACCGTGCATATCTTGAAGATACCGATTTGCAGGATGCCCGGGCCCGTTGGCCATTTGTTTGTATTTGGGATAATCACGAATTTGCCTGGGCAGGCTATCAAAGTGAGTATGTGGCAGGAGGTGGCTATAATGCTCCTGCACAAAACCAGAAAGTCTTTGCCAACCAGGCCTGGTGGGAGTTCATCCCTGCTATGGTACAACAGCCCGGCAATCCCAAGCTCGACCAATTCATTGCTCCGGCAGTGGTGGATACGCCCCTTGGAGAGTTCAACGAAGACGGACTTTCAGAAGAGCCTAATAACCTGCTGGCGATACATAGCCTGAAGATCCAGCGTGTACTGCGTTGGGGGAAGAATGTTGATTTATTGCTCACCGATAATTGGTCGTTCCGTTCTCCTGATATGTCGACTGATGATTTTGATGCGCCTGAATATCCAAGAGTCTCCCCGCAAATACCTTTTGAAATTATGAATTATGGTCGTCATTATAACAACGACAATCCGCCGGATACCATTCGTTTCAAAGGCAAGGACATTCCGAATCCCACAAAAGATGTTCACGCCCAGACTTACCTGGGGAGCGAGCAACGGCAATGGTTCCTGGAACAGCTTGGAGCTTCAACTGCGCCCTGGAAAATATGGGGACATGGGTTTGGTACTATGGAAGTGCGCAGCGATTATCAAAATTTACCCGGCGAATTAGGGAATGAGTGGCCTAAAGATGTCGGGTATGCGGTAATAGACAATCGCTTCCTTCGTGATAAAGACATAATATTTGATTTCATACGAGATCAGAAAATCACAGGGTTTTGTGTTGTTGGAGGTGACCGTCATGCGTTTCATGCCGGTTTAGCCTCCAAGGCGCTGCCGCCGAAGCAATACGAACCATTGGGCGTGGAATTCATTGTAGGTTCCATATCGCAGCAGACTCTTTTCGAAGTAATGGAAGTAACGATGAAGAAAGACCATCCGAAACGTGTGCTGCACCTGATCGATCAGCCCGATGGCACTTTGATACCTTCAATGAATGTTACCGCTTTGCATGGGGTGCAATCGTCTCTCAAATTAAAAGAGACCGGAGATATGGAGCAGGCCCGTGCCGTGCGCAATCCGGACGTGGCACCGCATTTGTCCTTGCTTGACTATGGCGGCCATGGTTATGCATTGGTGACTGCCACTACCGATCAACTTTCGGCTGAATTTGTATGTATACCGCGACCGCTTGAACGCAGTGACCGGCCTGATGGCGGTCCTTTGGTCTACCGTGTTGTGCATCGCACAGGTTTATGGAAGGCAGGTGAGGCGCCTAAACTTGAGCAGGAAATCCTTGAAGGTGACCCACGGTATTGCATCTGATCAAAAGTATCAACTTTATCTACCAGACAAAAAGGAATTGCAGAAAAAAGTAAAAGCAATTATGGACAGCAAGTAACATGGCTTGGACACAATAGGCGAAGTCTCTAATAGCCAACGCCACAAGGCAAGCACACAAAATCCACAGCACAGAAGCCAACCTGCCAAAGAGCTTACCTTCTGCCCGGCTCGGGTAAGAGTCTTTAGGTTGACACAGTAGAAATACAAGATTCTTATAACTGACAGACGGAAGGGCGAACGTACAACAGGGGTTGCCAAAATACGGGCAGACGGAAGTTATTATCGGCATTTGTAATGTCTGTCTCGTATAGAGCATCCTGGGTTGTAATTGTTTTTTGCCCTGCATAGAATATACTCAACAAAAATTATTCTCTTTCCTGCTTCATGCACAGTAAGTGGGTATCTTAGTTGTGCAACAGGCATATTGGTATTGCTGCAAGTGGAGGCAGACACTTGTACTCTTCAGCAGCGGTATTTTATCTCAAGCCAATTCTATTGTGGTTTTGTAAACCACATATTCTAAAGTAATAAAGGGCATTTAATAATGCCCTTTATGTAAACAAAGAAGTAAAAAACTATTTTATTTTATTGCTCACCATTACTATAATTGCCCCTGCAATAAAACTCATAACGGTGACGGCTGCAATATCGGCAAGCACGACATTCATTGTGGATACATTGGAAGTTGCATACATGCCAAGGTCATAACCTGCCACTACCAGCAGGCCTGTGGTGGCTGCTGTAATGGCACCTTTGCCGCTGCTTGTAATATGGCCCACCGCATTGATTACATAGGACATGAGGAGACCATAAATAAGGTTGGATACCACTAAAGCCGACCATATAAACTGATCCTGCGTTTTCATTACGCCTGCAGTGGAATTGCTTGTCATAAAGTCCATCAGCAGTACGCCGTAAATAAGCCAGCCCATCAGGAAATAAGCGATACCGCCAACGATACCGCCAATGAGTACTTTTTTTGTGTTCATGATGTTGATTGTTTTGGTTATTAAAGAAAATGGTTACAACAAAAAAAATGAAATGAATTTTCTGTGGTATTTTACGGGTAGCAACCTGGTGAAACCGGCGTGATATAAGGTTAAAGCGGGTGTTTGTAAATTAGTCCTGTTTTCAGTAAAATGGTTAAATATTCAAAAGCGAACTGAAACTAAAGATAAAATATTTTCACAGAAAGAAAAATGAAATATGCTTTTTCTTCTCCGGATGCTTTTAAACTGCTTCCTGCCAAGCGGGAAGGTATTGTGGTTTATATTCCGCAATTTTCAGCAGTATCTTAAAAGAAAAAATACGTCAGCGCAATACCACTACATACCCGCTTTTACGGCTTACGTATTTACTTTTCGCATTGATAATATAGTAATAAGTGCCCACGGGAACAGGGCTGCCGTTGTAGGTGCCGTCCCAGGGTTTTTGCGCATAATTGGTGGAGTAGAACAGCGGCTGCCCATAGCGGTTAAAGACCTCAACATCCGCGGTAGGGTAATATTCAAGGTTGGTGATGATCCATTTATCATTGATGCCATCCCCGTTTGGAGAAAAAGCATTGGGTATATGGAGTATCTGTATTACATCTACAAAAATATCTTTCGGTGTTGCGCAACCGCCGGGACCGGTTACAGTTAAATGATACAGTATATCGTCTTGAGGGGAGGAAACTGGATAAGCGGCTGTATCGCTGTTTAAATAAGTGGGTGGTGTCCATTTGAATGTTAAACTGTCCCCGGTATAAGCGGGTTTTAACTGCACTGAATTACCCTGGTAAACAAAAGTATCGGACGCGCTTATGCGCGGATACTTGTAAATGTACAGCAGCTTTGTGGTATCGGCAGTGCAGCTATTTTTATTGGATACAGTAAGCGTAATAAAATAAGGCCCTCCCACCGGGAACATTTTTAAAGTGTTTTGTACATCCGCAACAGTGCCATCGCCAAAGTTCCAGTGCCAGGTTGAGATGGCACCATAACTTATGGTGGAAAGATCTGTAAAGTTGGTGGGTATGCCTTCGCATTTGGGTGTAGTGCTGAAATCGGGAACAGGATAAGGCGTTAATGAAACAGGTTTTACAGTGTCGGCAAAACAACCGATATCGGTGATGGTGCGCAATGCCACATTGTAGTCGCCGTAGGCTGCATATTTTTTTACAGGGTTTATATCAGCGCTCCCGGTGCCATCGCCGAAATCCCAGATCCATTGTATGGTTTTATTGCTGAATGCGCTGGAACTGTCTTTAAAATATAAAGTATCATTTGCGCATTTATTATAATTAAGCGACCAGTTTGCCACCGGGTGCTCCACCACATCTACATCATAGTCTATGGTAAAAAGGCTGGTGCATCCATCCTGTGTGGGTGAATAGGTATATACTTTCAGGTCGAGTGGGCCAATTGTTGAATAATTATATATACCGGGCAGAGTATAACGGTAATAAGTTTGCCCCTTATAATTAAACACACTGTCAGGAACTGCATTTTTGATATCTACAATGTTGTTGGGTGATAAGTTAGGGTTACCCAAGAAATCCCATACCAATTCTGTTGGCTGAAAAACAAGGTTCACCGCCATTTTAAACTGTGTGGCCCTGCATGTTTGCGGGATATTATTTGGGGAGCCATAGGGGTTTTGAACACTCAGGAAATTTGTAAGCCGATTAAAACTAAACCCGATATCATACCCATAGCTTTCATCTGGCCCGTAGCCATAAGCAATGGCATTAAAACTTGAATCTGAAATAAGAGTATGCCCTCCTGCATCTACTTTAAACTGTGCATAAGATAAATTAGGATTTTTTAAAACCGGTGTAAAACTGCCCCCTCTGAATATGCCATCCAGTTGAAATGCAGCCGTATCAAAAGTGGACATGATGACATTTATATAGTGTGAAGTGGTGGCATAATGAGGAGTGGAGACTGACCTAGCAAAAATTATATCCTGGTCCATAGGAACCAAGTAAATCATATCCGGGTCGCCATCAATACCATTATTGGTGTTATTGCATTGGGTTGATGTTGTTATATACTGGGCCACCATTATATCTAAATCTGAATTGATAACACAGGGGGTATCCGACTGAAATTCATAATAACGGCCGTTTATTAAATTAATAAGCTGTGTGCCGTTTACATTCACAATGGTAGCAGGGTCTTTTACCATTACCCGGAAATAATTATTGGGCATTTTAAATGTAGGTACTGTAACATAGCGGTTGCCCCAGGATTCACCCGGGTACATTTGCTGCATCATATTATCAGAAGTTGTTGCACCACCCGGGGTACATGAAACAGCTGTATTGCCCGAACCTGCAAATACAGCTATTTTTTTGCAGGGAGCATTTGCTGTAACAATGGTTCTTATATGTGTGCCGGTTAAATCGCCGCCGGTATAAATGCCGCCGTTTTGCCCGGTAACAGTTCCCAGTAAATTATAGATTTGACCTTTCTGCAGCATTTGTGTAAAAGGCACTCCGGCAGGATGGGTAAGCGTATTTACGGAAGGTGTAATTTCTACGGTGGTACTGTCTTCAGTGGCTAGAACAAAACCAAAAGAATTTGCATTTTTATCTGTTGAAGTTTGGGTGAAATTTAATGTATAATAATCCTGCCCGAGGATATTGGTTGGTATTAATAAAGCTAATGCACTGCCTGATTTGTCGTAAATATGCGCAAAAGCGCCAATGGGGATATCGCTGGTAATATGTATGCCTTTATCCGAAACGCCTTCTGCCGCGAGCCTTGCATCATCAATTCCTGTTTTTGGTATAGGGTCGCTTTCTGCATAACCGTTGCCGCCAATGGCATAAGTTCTCACCCAGCCCGTTGCCGGTATCTCCACTCTTACATTTGCAGGTTTAATTGATGTAAAATATAAAACCATTTCCTGGCTGCCGCCATCGGTATAATTTACAGAACCGTCGGCATTATACATGGTACCCTGCACCCCGTAACCTACCCAAAAATCTGTCCCTTTATTTGTATAACTCTGAGTGGAACCCGGCGTGCAAATAATTAAAACGCCTGATAAAATAAGCAGCTTCATGTAAATTAACCGGTGAAAAAGGATTTGCGCTTTCAAAAGAAGTCAGGTTTTTAGGGAATATGATTCATCCTGCAATACCCCGCTTTGGTATGCAGGTATATTGTTTGAATGATTAACAGGAACAATGTTGTTTAAACTGAAATATTGTAATATTTGGGGCTCTGAGAATATCAGCAAGAATGATGCCTTTTTTGAGGCTGTTCGGGATTGATCTTAATTTCAGAAACCTGGAAATTCCGGTTTCTGAATAAGCCAGGTATAAAAAATACAAAAATTGAAGAGGGCCGGGCAAAAAAAACGGCTGAAATTTTCAGCCGTTTTCGCAATGATAAAAATAATTTTATTAGCCCGCAGGGGTTTCCGCAGGTGGAAGCGGATCGGGTGAAGCATCCGGCATAGCAGGCATTTCAACGGCAGGCATTGGTGTTGCAACCGGGGCCGGCTTTTTTGCGGGTACTTTCTTTACTGTTTTTTTAGGAGTTGCTTTTTTTACTGCCTTTTTGGGAGCAGCTTTTTTCGCCACTTTCTTCAGCGCTTTTTTAGGTGCGGCTTTCCTGGGAGCAGCTTTTTTTACCGCTTTCTTCGGGGCTACTTTTTTTACCGCCTTTTTGGGAGCAGCTTTTTTCGCCACTTTCTTCAGCACTTTTTTGGGTGCGGCTTTCTTGGGAGCTGCTTTTTTAGCAGCCTTTTTTGCAGGTTTCTTTTTATTTGCTTTTGCCATGGGATGAATTATTTAATAAATGAAATTGAAAGTTATAACAGATTTACAAATTAAGGAAGATGAAACTAAAAATTTTTATTATAATTAAAAATTAAATCCCCATGAATATGAAACTTCCTTTCTCAGTTCGAAATAAAAACGCTGGATTTGCAGTTGTTATATACCCTTAATTATATGCTATCGCCGCCAATATTTTATCCTGAGCCTGCTTTAACTCATCCGCAGAAAGTTTAAGCTTTCCCCTTGTAAAGTTCAAATCATCCGCTGCATTGATTGGTGCTAAATGCAGATGTGCATGCGGTACTTCAAGGCCTATAACGGCCATACCGCAGCGGTTGCAGGGAAATGCTTTTTCTATGGCTTTGGCAATGGGTTGCGCAAATAATAATAACCCTGATAAGTAATCAGCGGGTAAATCAAACATATTGTCCACTTCTGTTTTGGGCACTACAAGTACATGGCCTTTTACCAGGGGAAAGATATCAAGAAAAGCAAAAAATTTTTCATCCTCTGCTATTTTGTAAGAAGGGATTTCACCTGCGATGATTTTTGAAAAGATGGTCATAACAATTTTGAAATTTTTAATTGGGAAATTCTGACCTCCCTTTTAAATGGAAATCCCTTCCACCCTGAATTTAAGAATGCCCGTAGGCGCAAGCACTTCGGCCACTTCACCTATCACCTTGCCAAGCAGGCCTCTTCCAATAGGGGAGTTTACAGAAATTTTTCCTGCTTTTAAATCAGCTTCCTTTTCACCAACAATATGATAAGTAACTGTTTTTTTTGTGCCCAGGTTTGTGATCGTTACCCTTGTTAAAATAGATACCTTACTGGTATCAATTTCACTTGCGTCCACAATACGTGAAACGGCAATCTGCCCTTCTAATTTTGCAATTTTTGCTTCCAGTATCCCCTGCGCTTCTTTTGCAGCATCGTATTCTGCATTCTCTTTCAGGTCACCTTTTTCACGAGCTTCGGCAATAGCCCTTGAAGCTGCATGCCGCTCAATTGCTTTCATGTGGTGCAATTCTTCTTTCATTTTTTCAAATGATTCCCTTGACACGTACATTGTATCGTTCATATCCTTCAGGTTTAAAAATGAGATAAAAAAAAATACAACGCGACAGAACCGGTGCAGCGTTGCAGGACATCAAAAATACAAAATTCCTTTTTGTAAACAAAGGTGTAAAAACAATAAGCCGGGGAAATTTTAACACCCTTATATACAATAAACAAGCTGTTTTTCGTTGATAGTTATAATAAATCCTGTAATATGAAAAATCCTTCAATGTACAACATGCAAAACAATGTAACCAGTATTGGAAACACCCAAACCGGCCATCACTTCTGGATAGGCCGCTTTTCAAACGGAATAGATTATTTCGCGGGACAAACTTTTAAACCGCCCAAAAATGGTTCATTGAAAAGTATCCGCATTTTTCCTGAAATGATTGTGGGCGAAACAGATGCTTTAGTATCCGTTTTTGAGTTTGATGAGCAAACCCACGAATGGAAAGACAAAAAGGGGGAATGCCATTTAATGCTTGATAATAAAATGGAAAAAAAATGGGTGAGCTTTGATATGAATAATATTTCGCTGGAAGGCTCAAAGCAATACGCTTTTAAAATAAGCTGCAACCATGATGGTGTAATGGCTATTGCAGAATGCGACTGGCAGCAAAAAAATATTTATAAAGACGGCGAGCAATGGATTGGTTCTTCTGAAAATCCCAAAGGCAGGTTTCACCGCAATTTTGACCTTGCCTTTATTGCCGAACTGGAAAACTAAATGCCCAGTTTATCCAGGATAATTTTTGCCATTAAGTAAAAAGCTTCATGACTGTAACCGGCTATGTGCGGTGTTATGATTACGCCAGGGGTAGTGCATAGCCGGAGCAGTTGTGCTTTTTCATTTGCTGAATAAGTTTCCATTTTTTCATTTTCCAGCACATCCAGGGCAGCGCCTTTTACTTTACCGTTTTGTAATGCATGGAGCAGGGCTGAAGTGTCTGTTACTTTTCCGCGGCAGGCGGATAAAAAATATGGTTTGTTTTCCAGTGACTGAAAAAAGGAATCATTGGCATAATGAAAAGTTTCTTCGGTTAACGGAAGGTGCAGACTCACCACGTCTGCATAGCGGGCAACCTGCTCCGGACCTGCTTCACGTACGTAATCTTTTGCAAAACGGAATTTATATTTATCATGTGCAAGCACGGTAACATTAAACGGTGAAAGCAATTTTGCAAAAGCCGAGCCTGTATTGCCAAAACCAATGATACCAACAGTTTTGCCAGATAATTCTGTACCTCGGTTTGCTTCACGTATCCATTTTCCTTCTTTTACTTCATCATAACTGCTGCTTATTTTATTCATTATATTCAGCAGCATGCCCAGCATATGTTCCGCTACTGCATTGCGGTTACCTTCAGGGCTGCTTACACATTTTATTCCTTTGCTTTCTGCATAAGTTACATCAATCAGTTCCATGCCGCTGCCCAAACGGCCAATCCATTTTAAATGCTGTGCGGAGTTGATAACCTGCTTATCAATTTTTAGTTTAGTTGTTACAATTAACCCTTCCGCATCCGCAATGGCTGCAGCAAGTTCATTATAAGTAATGGAAGGCTGATAATTTACTTCATATCCTTTCTTCTGCAAACTGTCAATCAGGTAATCATGCACTTTTGCAGTAATTAAAACTTCAGGAAGAACTGATTTTTTGCGTGCCATCTTTATTTACCTGTTTATATTTTTTTCAAAATCCTTTAGCCGTTTCACCGCCTTATAAAGTGTTTCTTCTTTTTTGGCAAAACAGAAACGCAGCACTTTATTATCTGTTCCGTTTTTATAAAAACTGCTCATGGGCACGGTGGCCACACTCATTTCTTTTGTTAAACGTATTGCCAGGTTTTTATCCGCTTCATCAGATATTTCTTCATAGCCATAACATTCAAAATAGCTGCCATGTGAAGGTATTAACCTGAACGGGGTTTGCTGCATCAGGCTCCTGAAGTAATCCCTTTTATCCTGCATAAATTTTCCGAGTGACAGGTAGGCTTTTTCGTTTTGTAAAAACTCCGCCAAGGCAAACTGTACTGGCGAATTGCAGCTAAAGCAATTAAACTGGTGGACTTTCCTGAATTCCTTCATCAGTGGCGGCGATGCCACACAATAACCGATTTTCCAGCCTGTACAATGATAGGTTTTGCCAAAAGAAAAACACACAAAACTTCTTGCAAGTAAATCAGGGTAACGCAAAATACTCCGGTGCGGTATATCATCAAATATTAAATGTTCATACACTTCATCACTTACAATCATAATATTTGTATCCTGCACAATGCTGCGCAGCTGGCGGATGTCTTCTTCCTGCAATACAGCGCCGGTGGGGTTATGCGGCGAATTGATGATAATGGCTTTTGTTTTTGCAGAAATTTTTTTCCGAACTTCATCCCACGGGATTTTGTACGATGGATACTGCAGTGAAATGCGGACAGCTTCAGCGCCATTGATTTCTATGTTGGGGATATAACTGTCGTAAGCCGGCTCGAATACAATTACTTCATCACCCGGCTGCAGTATGGCGGTAAATGCGGTGTAGATGGCATAAGTGCCGCCGGGTGTTACGGTTATTTGTGTATCAGCATTAATTTCTGTTTTATACAGTTTGTAAATTTTTTCTGCTATTCTTTCGCGCAGCAGTGGCAACCCAGTCATGTGTACATATTGGTTATTGCCTTTTATCATCGCTTTATTTACCAATGCAATCAATTCTTCACTCATCATAAAATCCGGAAAGCCCTGGCCTAGATTGATGGCATTGTATTCAACCGCAAGCTGGCTCATTACGGTGAAGATGGTAGTGCCAACATCAGGAAGTTTGGAAGTAATCATTTGCACAGCAAGTTTTTGTTCAAAGATAATACGTGAGGGATAACGAATGTAAATTATGCTTCCTGCCGGTCATCTGCAGGCTGCTTTCCGCTGCGGTGAATCCTGAAATGAAACAGAAAAGTAATAACGAGTGCAAGTACACAACCTCCCAAAACACTGATGATCCTTTCAAGCGCTGTACCCCAGGAATGTTTCCCTTCATTGTGCATCATGATAATAATACAGGCGGCTAATGCTGAACGGATGCCAGCATCCAGCTTAAGCAAATAACAAAAAGAAAGTGTAATGGCGATGGCCACACTCATGCTCCACATATTTTCAGGAGATACCAGCAGACACAGCACAGCCACTGCAGCGCCAACCACATTTGCTTTGATGCGTGTAATCGCCAGCGGAACCGCATCTTTACCGTCGGGTGAAAGAACAAGCATGACAGAAATAAGCGCCCATCCAAAGTCGTTGTAATTGATAAGTGATGAAATACTGAAAACTATGAGGCTGCCTGTTATGCATTTGGCTGCATAGACCAAAAGGCTTTTTATTCTTTCATTCATAAAATTATTTTACCCCTTTTGCAGGATCCCAGCAATGCTCCAGTTTGCGGATATAAATGATCTGCCCCGTGTGGTACGCATTGTGTGTGCTGATATGTGAGATAGTGGAATACCAGTCTTTTAATTTGTTTTCATCTGCCGCTTCAATGGCTTTTTCCCAGGCTGTCAATACACTGTCGAGTGTTTTTACTGCAGCATCCCATGTGGTTTTATCAAGCCCGGAAAACGTTTCATCATTGTTGCCGTCAAAAGCTGCGGGTGTTGCTCCCTGGAACTTTGCAAGCTGCTGTTCGTTCCAGAAAATTAAATGGTTTGCAAGCTGCGCGATGGAATGGTTGCCGCTGCTGTCTCTCCATAAAGCTTGTGCCGGTGTAAGTCCTTCCAGCGCAATATTTACTGGCACAAACCAGTCTTCCACATTGTGCGTGGTTTTTAACTGCTGCAGTAAAATTGATTTTAATGTTGGCGCAGCTTCGTTTTGCGCGTAAACAGTTGCTGCAGTAAGCAACAAAATAATACTGAGTAATTTTTTCATAAGCATTTTTAAAAATGAGGGTGAAATAATGTAATAAAATTACAGAACTACTGCTGATTGAGTTGAAGGGTGCCTGAAAATTTTCAGGGATTATATATAGTTGTTACGGCAAGGAGTTATAAATGAGACAGGAGGTGCCGATCAAATATCTGCCAGGGATCTATTGAAGTTACTATGGGCTTATATGGAATATCTATAAGGTTACCAGCAGGTAAAGTGCAGGTAGAGTGAAAGCAGGGTCTCTATATTATCCCTATAGCATCCCTATATTATCCCTATAGTATCCCTGAAGAATGCAGTGAAAATGAACGTTTTTCTGTATATTGAGTATTGAAAAAATCATTTATGGACGTATTGTGTTAAGATAAAAAAAAATCCTGTAATGGCAAAAAATATTCCTTCTATTTTTCATGTTAAGGGAACTATTATGGGTTTCACGTTTGTAGAGAGTAAAGCAGGCAGCCAGTATGTAAGGGCGGCCCGGGGCACTTATAAAAAAGCAAAGTGTAATAAAGCACTTACCGCCAACTACAAACGCACGGCTTTCATCAATGCTACAGCAAAGAAAGTATATGATGTACTGAAAATTTTCAGTGGAAATTTTAGAGGATATAAATTATGGCAGGAGATGCTGAAACGTTTCCTCAAATCTGCGAGCGATGAAATACCCAGTTTGGTTACAGGGCTAAAAAATCTTGAAATCAATAAAACATATTCATTTGAGAGGCTGGTACCGGTTCCTGCCATTACCATTCATTGCACAAAACAAAGATTGAGGGCCACACTTGCTCCTGATAATCACCCCATATTTGGAAAGGACAGAACTGAAGCTGATTGCTATTACTACGAACTGATGGTGATATTTTTTGACGGGAAGGGAAATCCTGTTTATGATTCTGCGTGGAGCGAATGGATAAAACTGAACGAAAATCTTCCTGCCGGTTATGAATTTTTATTTAACAGGCCTGCAAAAACGGTGTGCTGGCTACTGTGCCTAAAGCTGGAAGCGGGTTTGCAGGAACAAGTTGTGGGTTTATTTTGGGGAAAGGGGATGAGGATTATTGAGTCCGGGATATAAATAAACTTATTGTTCCGGTGCAGAATATTTCTCATTTCATCAGCGCCTGTATATCCGGGTCATCCTGTATATTGTTCATCTGCTTTAATATCCATTGTGTTTTCCAGGCTACAAATTTGCTTTCGGGTTTTACAGTATATACTTTTGGATTGGGCAGGCAGGCAATGATCATAGCTGCTTCTGTTCGGCTAAGGTTTTTTGCGGGCTTATGAAAATACTGCTGCGATGCAGCTTCTATGCCGTAAATACCTTTGCCCATTTCAATTACATTTAAATACACTTCAAGTATCCTTTGCTTGCCCCAGATCCATTCTGTCATTTTTGTAAAGTAAGCTTCAGGAATTTTGCGCACATATTTCATCAATCCTTCTCCCTGCCACAGAAAAACATTTTTTGCTGTTTGCTGGCTGATGGTACTTGCACCGGCACCGGCAATTTTATTTTTTTTGTTTGGATCGGTTTTCAAACTTTCTTCTATTGCTTTCCAGTCAAAACCGCCATGATCGGAAAACAACTGGTCTTCGCTGGCTATGGCTGCAAGTTTTACATTGGGCGAAATTTCATCCCAGCTTACATAATCCCTTTTTAACCCGTTGCCGCTTACCCAGTCACTGAATTGTGTAAAAGTTATTGGCGGCATTACCCATTTACAGAGTATAATATAAATGAATGATGAAACAAAAAGTATAAGAAAGATGCGCTTGGTATAACGCCATATTTTTTTTAACCGGGAAGATGATTGCTTTGCCATGATGAGGGCAGGTTACTGTTTAGTGTTTTACATGCTGATGTAAACGAGTTTAAATTTTCTGCCGATTTTATAACCCGTGGGCCTGCTGTTTTTAAAAGGCGCGGCATAAGCCGCTGCAACATTTACAGCGCCTGCAGCCAGAAACTGTACTGCATAAGTATTCTGCCGGTTTCCGTTGATATGGATTTTATTTACAGCCCAGATACTTGTTATTAATACGCCTGCCCTTACTATAATATTCCCGATGGTTGTGGCATTAAGCCTTTGCGCAGGAATCATCGCCACATCCTGCACGTTTATTTTAAAATAATTGTAGCCTGTTGTATCAACTGCGTTTCCAAATATGGTGGCATAGTTTTGTGTTACAGGAATATTTATATACAGCGTGTCGCCGCTACATTTTTTAAGTATGCCGTTTATCAGCGCGCAATCCTTTGTATAAACCCCGATTGCATCGCCTTTAAAATAATGGGCAATGGTTTTATTGTGTTTTTTTAAAAGAAGGAAATCATTTTGCGCCCGGGAATGCAATGCAGTAAAAATAAATAACAGCAGGGTAAATATTTTCATCCATTGAAAATAAACGGATATGCCAGATACAAAGCCCAACAATACGTTAAAAGCTATGTAGGGATATTATTTGTAAGGATTCCCCATAAAAGGGCAACACCAAAGAGGATTAAAATTGCCCCCGAAACAATATTGATGATATGGATATTATGCGGCGTGAGTTTCTGCCTTATTTTACCGGCAAGCATTACTTTAGAAAAATCTGCAAGCAGCACAATCAGCAGGCACATGGCAAAAACAATAATGCGGTACTGAATAGGGTGTACCTGCTGCTGCGCATCAGCAAGTATGGTGGCCGATGCGGCGAGCCAGAAAATAAATACACCGGGGTTAAGTATATTCATAAAAAAAGCTGAAAAGAAAATACCGGCCAGTTCACCCGGCTTAAAAATTTTAATGGTCAGTTTGCCGCCTTCATCAGTGGCCACCGTTTTTTTAAAAAAGATATTATACACTCCCATGATCATCAAAAAAATACTGCCGCCGGTACCCACTATTTTTTCATGTGTTATGGCAGACTCAAAAAATGCGGAGAAAAGGTTGCAGAGCAATACCATTGTAATATCACTGGCCGAAACACCGGCGATAAAAAAGAACCCGCCTTTGTGCCCGTTGTTTATACTCTGTTTAATAATAGAAAATATAACCGGGCCCACGGATATACTGAGCATTATGCCAAGCAGAAAACCTTTTACCAGGGCTGCAACCATTTATTGGGTTTCAATTAATAAATAAACGAAAATAAATTGTTTGCCGCAATAACAAAAGAAAGTATTGTGTAAATGGTGCATTTCATAACCGCACTGCGGGAAAACAGTGCTTTAAACCGGGGAAAACGCTCCTGTTTTATTTTATTCATCAAACAAAATTCATTCTTTTCCAAGGTTACTTTTCTTATATTGGGGTATTGACTTAAAATAAATGCTGCAATGGAGACTGTAAAGAAATTAGGCAAGCGTAAACGTGTGGCACTCATAGCGCATGATCATAAAAAAACCGATTTACTGGAATGGGCTGTTTACAACAAAACGGCGCTGGCAAAACATGAGTTGTTTGCTACCGGAACAACTGGCAGAATGCTTGAAGAAAAATTAGACCGGCCGGTAAAAAAATTAATGAGCGGCCCGCTTGGCGGCGACCAGCAAATTGGTTCCATGATTGCCGGGGGTGAAATTGATGTGCTTATTTTTTTCTGGGATCCCATGGAAGCACAGCCGCACGACAGTGATGTGAAAGCACTGCTTCGCCTGGGTGTTGCATGGAATATACCCATGGCCTGCGACCGCGCCACTGCTGATTTTATAATGACTTCGCCGTTTATGCATGATGAATATGAAGCTGCAATACCCGATTATTCCCATTATCTTACCAGGCCTATAAAAGAAGATGAATAAAATTCTGCTCCGCCCCTGGCAGCGCGAAGACGTGCAGCAGCTTGCCCTTATTGCCAACAACCGCAATGTGTGGAATAACCTGCGCGACCATTTGCCAAATCCATACACGGTTACAGATGCGCTGCAATGGATTGCACATTGCAAAGAGCAGGACCCGCATGTAAATTTTGCCATCACTTTCAATGGCGAAATTGCCGGAAGTATCGGCTGTGTATGCAAGGAAGATGTGTACAGGAAAAGCATGGAAACAGGTTATTTTATTGCCGAAAAATTCTGGGGTAAAGGTATTGCTACAGAAGCGCTGCGCTTGCTGCTTGAATATATTCAACAGCGTTTCGATGTGGTGCGTGTATATGCCGAAGTGTTTGAGCACAACAAGGCTTCCATGAAAGTGCTGCAGAAAAATGGTTTTTATTTAGAAGGTATCCGCTGCAAAGCAGTAATAAAAAATAACCTGCTGATAGACGATTATGTATGGGTAAAATTGATTTCGTAAATATGATATATAAATAATTTTTGTACCGGCTTTAATACGTCACCCGGGTTCGTTGTGTCACTCCCCTATAGCTATCGGGATACTTTCTTATCTTTATTCAGCAAATGCATATTTACCAGCCATACGAAGTGCTTGCTGATACGCCCGATACGCTGCATTTAATAGAAACAGAAACCAGGCAGCGTGTTCAGTTTGCCGTATTCAGGATTTTTCCCATTACATTATTGTTTGCAGGTTGGTTTATTATACAGCAATCGGGTAATGAAATCCCCATGGGCTTTAACTATTTGCTTATTGCAATTATATTATCTGTTGCGGTGCTGATGTTATCCCGACCATATATTACTGAGCTGAAAATTGCAACAGGTAATATATTCATGGTGCAAAAAAAATTTTTCAGTTCACG
Organism: Chitinophagales bacterium; assembly: GCA_038207175.1. Lineage (GTDB taxonomy): Bacteria > Bacteroidota > Bacteroidia > Chitinophagales > Chitinophagaceae > JBBRAD01. Next base: position 66,959 of record JBBRAD010000019.1, on the reverse strand, counting down.
CGAAATAAATACCCGCATCAGTGAAATTGACCGGATTATTTTACATGTGCGCCGCGGAAAGGGAGGAAGGGCATCCTTTAAACTTCACCTGAAGAATAAAAAAAATTATGAGTTGCTGCGCATCCCCATACTATGGGTGAAAGAAAATAATCTTGCGGCTATCAGCACCGCCCTGCAGCAATTAACAAATATTACAGTAAAATGGGTTTAATTTTTTTGCCGCAGATTAAAATTACAGAATCAGAAAAAAATCCGGGCACCTGCGGCATAATTCTCTTATCAAAAGAATTCTGCGCTCCATTGCTTTTCAAATATTTGCTGCGGGGCCAATAAATTTATCCCTTCTTTTTCTTCAAGGCTACCTGTTGCATTTACGCTGTCTGCAATGCCGCACCAGGGTTCAATACAAACAAAGTCAGCACCTTTTGCGCTCCAGACGCCCATATAAGGAAAGCCAGGGAAATTTACGCGCAACCCATGTGTGGTTTTATAACTGAGTATCGAAATGCCGGCTGATACAAGGTGTTTGAATACTAATGCATCCTTGTAAAATAAACTTTTATGCAGTGGCAATTTATTTGTATCATTTAAAAATGGCAGAGGCATTGTTTCAATAAGGCCTTGGGCCGAAAGCGGCCAACGGCCTGCATTTTCCCGCTTACTGAACAGGAGGTAATAATCTTCAAAACCCGTTTCTGCCGCAAGCGGCACTTTAAATGCGGGGTGTGCACCCACAGAAAAAAACATATTTTCCTGCCCTTTATTTTCAACAATATATTTTGTATTCAAGCGGTTATTGTGCAATGAACAGGAGACAGAAAATGAAAATTCAAAAGGATATTTTGCAAAAGTTTCCCCGTTGTTTTTTAAAGTAAAAATTATTTCTTCATTTGTTTGCCGGCTTACTGCAAATTCCATATCTCTTGCAAAACCGTGTCTTGCCATTTGGTATGTTTTTCCTTTGTATTGATAACTGTTGTTTTTTAACCCACCCACTACAGGAAATAATACAGGGCTTTTTTTTGCCCAGAACTTTGGGTCGGCACTCCATAAATATTCTATGCCTGTTTCTTTGTTGATGATACTTTGCAATTCTGCGCCTTTGGAAGCAACGGCAACTGCGAGTATATCATTATGGATTTCGAAAATCATAAAATATAAAATGGTGCGAAATAAATTAACAGAAGTATTTCATTGCTGCATTTAGTTACTGCTGCAGAAGAGCGCGACGCAACAGTTGTTAAATTTTGTTGCTACAGCCGGGAGCAAAAAAATTATTCTTCCGTTTCTGCAATGGCTTCATCCTGCGCATTAGCCACAACAATACTGCTTAGTTTTTTCAGCGGGTTGCGGCGGTTTTCAGTATATCCCGCCCTTCTGCGGATAATATCCACGCATTCAAATGCTGCAACAATAAATGATGAGGCATCGGCTATACCCTTGCCTGCAATATCAAATGCTGTTCCATGGTCGGGGCTTGTTCTTATTACCGGCAGCCCCGCAGTATAATTTACGCCTTCTCCAATTGCAAGCGACTTAAAAGGGATTAATCCCTGGTCGTGATACATGGCCAGCACAGCATCAAACTTTTGGTAACTCCCACGTGCAAAAAATGCATCCGCACTGTAAGGGCCAAACACCAGCATGTTGTTTTGCTTTGCATCTTTAACAGCAGGTTTAATAATGTTTTCTTCTTCATCGCCAATCAATCCTTCGTCTCCCGCATGAGGATTTAAACCGAGTACTGCGATCTTTGGGTTATCAATACCAAAATCTTTTTGCAAACTGTAATGGAGTATTTTCAGCTTGCTTAAAATATTTTCTTTGGTAATATGCTTTGCAATTTCACTTACGGGCACATGCTCTGTAACCAGCGCAACACGCAGGTTTTCAGCTACCAGCAGCATTACCACATCGGGCACATTAAACTCTGCTTTTAAATAAGGTGTGTGACCACTGTAATTAAATTTGTCTGATTGTATATTTTTTTTATGGACAGGAGCTGTTACCAACCCATCAATCTGTTTTTCTTTTAAAGCTTTAACTGCCTGCTGCAATGAAAGCAGTGCATACATGCCGCCGGTTTCATTAAGCGTGCCGGGGTTAATGGCCACTTCTTCTTCCCAGCAGTTAAACAGGTTGACCTGCTTTGGGTTTATCCTTGAAAAGTCTTTGATGGCCTGGTAGGCAAAATTTATATCCGGTAAAGATTTGCGGTAAAAGTTGATGCTTTTATTACTTGCAAAAATTACAGGCACACATATATCCAGTATGCGGCCGTCACTCAGGGTTTTTATAATAAGTTCTATGCCTATGCCATTCAAATCGCCGCAGGTAAAGCCTATCACCGGCTTTTGCAGATCGTTGCTCATGCTTAAAAATTTAGCGGTAAATGTAAGAAGAATATATGAGTAGTGAAAAGTGAATGGCACTCACTGCAATAGGCTATTTTTGTTCTTCATGCAGTACACTTTAAAAAAATCTTTGGGGCAGCATTTTTTAAAAGATGAAAATATCTGCAGAAAAATTATTGGCGCATTGCAGCAAAATGAATTTAACAGGTTGCTTGAAGTAGGCCCCGGCGGCGGGGCGCTTACAAAATATTTATTGCAACTGCCGGGCATTGATTTTAAAGCTGTGGAGCTGGATAAAGAGAAAGTAGAATTTTTAGAACATACATATCCTTTGATTTCCGGAAAAATTATCCATACAGATTTTCTGGAAATGGATATTCCTTTTGAAAATAAGTTTATTGTAGCAGGCAATTTCCCCTACAATATTTCTTCGCAGATACTTTTTAAAGTGCTGGCATGGAAAGAACAGGTGCCGTTGATGATTGGCATGTTTCAGAAAGAAGTGGCGCAGCGGATTGCAGCAAAACCGGGAACAAAAACCTATGGCATTTTAAGCGTGCTGGTACAGGCTTTTTACACCGCAGAATATTTATTTGATGTGCCGCAAAAATGTTTCGTACCTCCGCCCAAAGTAATGAGCGGTGTAATAAAACTGGTAATTAAAAATGAAAAATTAATGATGATGAATGAAAAAAGTTTTTTTGTTTTGGTGAAAACGGCTTTTAACCAGCGCCGTAAAATGCTGCGCAATGCAGTACGCGGGTTATTTGATGAAGAAATATTAAAAGATGCTATTTTTAATAAACGTGCCGAACAATTGAGCATTGAAGATTTTGCATCATTAACATTCCGGCTTAAATAAGTTTGATGGTTCATTTTGCACAGTATTGTATAGAAGACAAGTGTGCAACCACCGCCTTTGGCGTGGCAGGCGCAAAAGAAGCTTACCTGCAGAAACACAGCTGGACACAAAAAATATATATGAAAAAAATTATTCCCGTTTTAAGCGCTTGCATTTTCTTATTTGCGTGCAGCAACCCTGCATCAAATAACAACGCAGCCCGGAAAGACAGTACCGTTGTAGAAAACAACTGGGCGCTGCCGCTGGTGCCGTTTACAAAAATAGATTCTGCAAACCCCGTGCTTGTTCCGGGTGGTTCTTCTTTTATTTGCCCGGTGCGGAATGAAAAAGTTTTTTGGGAAGAGAAAGATGTTTTTAACCCTGCAACCGTTGTGCGCAACGATACATTATTTATGCTGTACCGTGCGCAGGATAAAATTGGAAAACCTGCAGGCACCTCAAGGATTGGATTGGCTTGGAGCATTGATGGCATTCATTTTTCCCGTATGCCGGCGCCGGTTTTGTATCCTGATAATGATGCGTATAAATTGTATGAGTGGGAAGGAGGCTGTGAAGACCCGCGTGTGGTGCAGGACAGCAGCGGAAAATATTTTATGATGTACACTGCTTTTGATGGTAAACAGGCGAGGCTTTTTGTTGCATCATCAAATGACCTGGTGCACTGGACAAAGTATGGGGCTGTATTTGCAAAAGCATTCAATGGAAAATATATGAACGCATGGTCAAAATCCGGTTCTGTTGTTTCCACTTATGCGGATGGGAAAATAACTGCTGTAAAAATAAATGGCAAATACTGGATGTACTGGGGCGATAAATATATATGGGCCGCCACATCAGACGACCTGGTAAACTGGGCGCCTGTAGAACTGCAGAACGGTGAACCGGCTGACACATTGAAATTTTTTGGTGCGGATATCTCAAAATTAAAAGCCGTAATAAAACCGCGAAGAAAAAAATTTGACAGTGATCTTGTTGAAAGCGGGCCGCCTGCAATGCTTACGGATAAAGGGATTTTGCTGATGTATAACAGCCGCAACATACGTGCCATTGGCGACAGTTTGCTGGCAGAAGGCACTTATACTGCATCACAAATTTTATTTGATAAAAATGACCCGACAAAAATATTGGAGCGGATGGCAACTTATTTTATAAAGCCCGATAAACCTTATGAAACAACCGGCCAGGTAAACCAGGTTTGCTTTATAGAAGGGCTGGCGCAATTCAAAAATAAATGGTGGCTTTATTACGGCACTGCTGATTCAAAGATTGGCGTAGCTGTAAAATAATTTTTTAAAGAACACCTGGTTCAGCGATTGCATAAACTAACGTACAAAAAATATTATTTTGCCTGTTCAAAAAACTATATGCCCTTTGAAATAAAAATAAACGGTGAAGGGAGTTTCGAAACAATTATTTTATGCGATACAGCAACAGGCTGTGAAGTGGAAATATATTGCTTTGGGGCCCTGCTCAATTCCTTTTCAGTAAAAACAAAAAATTGCAAAACCAATGTGGTGGATGGTTTCAGCTCACCTCTTGATGCAAAAGAAAACATCACCAATGGTTTTAAAAGCGCAAAACTCAGCCCGTTTGTATGCAGGTTATCCGAAGGAAAATATTCTTTTGAAGATAACAAACATACGATCAATAAATTTTACATTGGCGCTTCTGCCATTCACGGATTAATTTATGATGCCGCATTTACAATTACACAAAGCATTGCAGATGATGAAAAAGCTTTTGTAACGCTCGGGTATCAATATTCAAAACAGGATGAAGGTTTCCCTTTTGCATATCATACGGAAGTAACTTACCTGCTTCAGAAAAATAATTCATTAACACTTATTACAACAATTACCAATACAGATGAAAGGAATATGCCTTTATCTGACGGATGGCACCCTTACTTCAGGCTGGGCGAAACGATCAATGAGTTGCTTGTGCAAATAAACTGTAAAGAGATGGCTGAGTTTAACGAAAGCCTGTTGCCAACAGGAAAATTGGTTGCTTTTTCATCATTCAGTTCACCACAAAAATTTGGGGATACTTTTTTTGACAATTGTTTTGTGATAAATGAAAATGCTTATCCAGCCTGCACCCTGGAAGACAGACAAACGGGCTTGAAATTAGAAATAATTCCCGGCAGCAGTTATCCTTATCTTCAGATCTATACGCCGGCGCACCGCAAAAGTATTGCCATTGAAAATTTAAGCAGTGTGCCCGATGCATTTAATAATAGTGTTGGTTTGATAATTTCAAAACCCGGGCAGCAAAATATTTTTACCACCACTTACCGGCTGTCAGTAACAAAATAATTTAAGCAATGCCATCATCGCCATCAGCAATCAAAAAAAAATTTGAAACATTATTTGGCCATATGCCACAAATGTTTTTTGCGCCGGGGCGAATTAATCTAATTGGCGAACACGTTGATTACAACAATGGCTTTGTAATGCCTGCCGCTATTGATAAGGGGGTTTGGTTTGCTGTTGCACCCAACGCTACAGATAAAGTGCATGTGTACAGTGCGGATATGGATGAATATTTACAGGTGCCGCTTTCAGGTATAAAAAAGATGAGCGGGTGGGAAAATTACATACTTGGTGTAGTTGATCAGTTTATCAAAAATAATTACCCCATAAGTGGTTTTGATGCGGTGTTTGGCGGCAACCTTCCGGTGGGTGCAGGTTTATCTTCATCTGCTGCAGTTGAATGCGGACTTGCTTTTGCGCTGAACACCATTTTTAAATCAGGCATTTCAAAAGTTAATATTGCTTTGCTTTGCCAGGAAGCAGAACACAGTTTCCCCGGTGTGCAGTGCGGCATCATGGATATGTTTGCAAGCATGATGGGTGAAAAAGGAAAAGTATTATTGCTTGATTGCGATACACTCGGATATGAAACGCTTCCTTTTGCTGCAGGTAGCCATTCAATTGTGCTTATCAATACCAATGTGCACCATTCATTAGCCGGCGGCGAATATAATAAAAGAAGAAATGAAGCGGAAGAAGGGCTGCGCATCATCAAACAAAAATACCCTTCTGTAAAAACATTCCGGGATATGAGCCCGCAACAGGTGAAAGAATTAAAAAATCATTTCAAAGAAAATGTTTATAAAAGATGCCTGTTTATAACTGAAGAAATACAGCGCACAAAACAGGCCGCAGGGTTTCTTAAAAAAAATAATTTACAGGCTTTTGGTGAACTGATGTTTGAAACACATGAAGGCCTGTGTAAACTGTATGAAGTAAGTTGCGGTGAATCTGATTTTTTGGTTGAACAGGCAAAACTGCACATAGAAATTATTGGCGCAAGGCAGATGGGCGGCGGTTTTGGCGGATGCACCATTAACATTATTCAAAAAGAAAATGCTGAAAATATTATTTCATCCATCACAAAATCTTATAAAGAAAAATTTGGAGTGGCTGCGGAAGTATATGAAGTGGCATTAAGCAGCGGTACCGGTGAAATTGCACTGCATTAATTACAAATTCACAACAGCAATCATACTTATTTCCACGTTTACCGCTTTTGGTAACCCTTTTACGGCAACAGTTTCGCGTGCAGGATAACCGCCGCTGAAATAACTTCCATACACTTCATTCACGGAAGCAAACAGGTTCATATCACTTAAAAAAATGGTTGTTTTTACCACGTGTTCAAATGTAAGCTTCGCTTCATTTAAAATAGCCTGCAGGTTTTTCATTGCCTGGTGTGTTTCTTTTACAATATCACCGGTTACCATTTCATTTGTGGATGGGTCAATGGGTATTTGCCCGCTGATAAATAACAGGTCATTTGTTTTTACGGATTGGTTATACGGGCCAATGGGCGCCGGCGCTTTTGGTGTATTGATAATTTGTTTTGGCATGGGTATAATTTTATAAAAAGCAATTTGCATTATTTACTTCAACTATGCAACCTATTTTTGTGTACGAAAGAAAATTTTATGCAGATTGTTGTAAAGGCAAATGAGCAGCAGAAAAGCGAGTGGCTTTTAAAGGGCAACCGGGCTGAAGTGACCGTTATATGGATAAGTGCAGACGATTCATTCAGCAAATATGATGCAGATGCCTACTTTGACCTTATGTTTAATGAAGAAAATATTCCTGCAAATGAACTTGCTGAAAACAGCACTGTATTTGCTAATACTGTAGCTGCCACCTGCAAAGAATTGCCGGAAAATTACACCCGCATCAATGCATGGAGTGGCTTTTTGAACAGAAACGTTATTGAAACTGCATCGTGTAATGATTTACAAAAGCAGAAAATCGAAAAAGTTTTACATGCACTGGGTTGGAATTTTATGTGCGTAGCAGATGCTCCGGGCATGATTGCTGCACGCATTCTCAGCATGGTGATTAATGAAGCGTATTTTACTTTTGGTGATGCGGTAAGTTCAAAACAGGAAATTGATACAGCTATGAAGCTCGGCACAAATTATCCTTACGGGCCTTTTGAATGGAGTGAAAAAATTGGCCTGGATAAAATTTACCGGCTGCTGAAAACATTGGATGAAACAGATCCGCGATATACACCGGCGCCTGCAATGGAAGAAGAAATTTTTAAAGCGAAAAAATTATAGTGCCGCTTCTTTTAAATATTGATACTGCCACGGAACATGCTTCTGTTTGCATAAGCAGGGGAAAAGAAGTGCTGGGCATGAAGCAAAGCCAGGATCAGAAAAATCACGCATCATTTATTCAGCCGGCAATAAAAGAAGTGATGACAGCAACGGGATACCAGCTATCAGCAGTTCATGCGGTTTCAGTTACCGCCGGGCCGGGAAGCTATACAGGCCTTCGTGTGGGCTTAGCTACAGCAAAAGGTTTGTGTTATGCTTTAAAAAAACCGCTCATACTTATCAGCACCCTCGAAGTAATGGCATTGGCAGCAATTGAAACGGTAAACGATAAACGGGAAGCACCCGGCAAAAAAAACGAAATACAGGATTTTCTTTTCTGCCCGATGATTGATGCCCGCCGCATGGAGGTATTTATGGCTTTATATGATGATTTACTTCAACCGTTACTTCGGCCAGCAGCAATTATTTTAAACAAAAATTCTTTTGCAGAAGAGTTGTCAAACCATACAATTATTTTTTGCGGAAGCGGCAGTATTAAAATGCAGAAAATTATTCAGCATCCCAATGCATTTTTTATAACCGCAATTCATAATGCAGGCAATCTGGCTGTTTTAGCTGCCAAAGCATTTTCACTATCCCGTTTTGCTGACCTAGCGTACAGTGAGCCTCTTTATCTTAAAGAATTTTTTACTGCAGCGAAACCCTGAAGTTACATTTGCAGAAATGTATATTTCATTATAAATATTTATAATAACTTTACCATCGGTTATTAAGTTTACCTCACCCCCCAAATGCTGCCCAATGAATAACCATGTACAGGTTGCGGTTATAAATAATCCTGCAACAAACGAAAACGTGCGGATAGATTTCCTGCACATGAAAAAGGCGTCGCTTATCCTCAGGGCTTTAAATCATAAGCTTCGCCAGCAAATCATCAAACTTTTGGATGAGCACCGCAAAATGACTGTTACAGAAATTTTTGTAAAGCTGCGGCTTGAACAGTCTGTTGCATCACAGCATCTCGCCATCCTGCGCAGGGCGGGCATTACAGCCACTTTGCGCGAAGGGAAATTTATTTTCTACTCCCTCAATTATGCCCGCATAAAAGAAATAAGCAATTTTGTGGAAGAACTGCTTGCGTGATTTTTTTGGGGAGGCTGCAGAAAAATATTTAGACTTATGTTCCCGGTATTTTTTCTCCGCAAAAACTGCTCACTTTAAAAGAATTATCTTTACAAAAATTTTTTACATGTATATCCAGCAAATATATACCGGCTGTTTAAGTGAAGCCGCTTACTATATTGAAAGTAATGGGGAGGCCGTCATTATTGATCCGCTCCGCGATATAGAAGATTACCTCCAACTGGCGCAAAAAAGAAAAGCCGTTATAAAATATATATTTGAAACACATTTTCATGCAGATTTTGTAAGCGGCCATATTGATTTAAGCAAAGCAACCGGTGCGCCCATCGTTTACGGCCCGGAAACAAATGCAGGTTTTGAAGTACACGTTGCAAAAGACGGGGAAATTTTTTCTGTTGGGGATTTAAAAATTGAGGTACTTCACACACCGGGGCATACGCTGGAAAGCTCCTGTTATTTACTAAAAGATGAAAATGGAAAAAACTATGCAGTGTTTACAGGTGATACATTATTTGTAGGCGATGTGGGCCGCCCGGATCTTGCACAGCGGGGCAATGATTTAACCATGGATGACCTTGCGGGTATGCTGTATGAAAGCCTGCGTAAAAAAATTATCCCTCTTGCGAATGATGTAATTGTGTATCCGGCACACGGCGCAGGCAGCAGTTGCGGAAAGAATTTAGGGCCCGATACTTACAGCACCGTTGGTGATGAAAAACAAACCAACTATGCACTGCTTGCAAAATCAAAAGATGAATTTATAAAAGCAGTTACTGACGGGCTTGCTCCGCCACCACTGTATTTTCCGGTAAATGCAAGATTTAATAAAGAAGGGTACGAAAGCCTTGATAAGGTTCTTGAGAAAGCGTTGAAACCATTGTTAATAAAAGATTTTAAAGCGATGGCACAAAAAGAAAACATCATAATACTGGATACAAGACCGGGAAATATTTTTACACAGGGCTTTATCCCCGGCAGCATTTTTATTGGTCTTGAAGGCCGCTTTGCAGAGTGGGCAGGCGCAGTTTTACCTTTTGACAAAGCACTTATACTGGTAACAGAAGAAGGCAAAGAAAAAGAAAGCATCATAAGGCTGGCGCGTGTGGGGTTTGAAAACTTCGAAGGGTATCTTGAAGGCAGTTTTGAGGCATGGAAAAATGCAGGCGAAGAAGTGGATCTGATTATTGATGTGGAAGCAGATGAACTGGCAATGGATATCCCCTTTGATGAAAACCTTGTGGTAGTAGATGTAAGAAAAGAAACCGAGTTTACAGAAGGCCATGTAAAAAATGCTGTCAATATCCCGTTAGCTAATTTAAATGACCCGGGAGCCATGACAAATATCACCGATACGGATAATTTGTATGTTCACTGCGCAGGCGGCTACAGAAGCGTGATTGCTTCTTCCCTTTTAAAAAGACAGGGCATCCACAACCTGCACAATGTAGTGGGTGGATGGAAAAAAATAAAAGAACAGAATAAAATTAAAACTGTGAAAAGCGTAGAAGTACTGAATTAAAATATCAGGTAAAACATAAAAAAATCATCCGCCATGGCGGATGATTTTTTTTATTCATTCAGCAAAATTTAAGATGTTGCCCATGCCTTATCCCCCTTTTTGTAAGGGATACAGCCTTCATATCTTCCGGGCACAGCCACATAACGCAACGCTTTTGTAGCGCCGGGTTCAGAAGTAAAGTAACCCCACAATGTTAACTGTTTTATCATGGTAAAATAATGCGTCGGGTCTTCCTCTTTCTTTTTGCTCATATAATCTTTTGCCTCTTTGTCAAGGTCAACCAGCAGATCGTGCCGTTGCGGCGGCGTACTGTCCATAAATGATTTTCCATTTTTCTTTTTGGAAGCATCATCTAATTTACCCATGCCATCCAAAAATATTTTCTGGTCTTTTTCCTCGTAACAGTCGCGCACAATCACCGTCATAAAATCGCCCACTTTCGCTTCTTTGGCGCCCGGCGTACCGGTTGCCGGCAGGATGGTTTCCGCCACCTCATTTAAAAAACTGATATTATCAGGAGTAAAATTTAGTGTGGCACCAGCCTGTTTATCGGGCGTGGTACAACCTTTTAAAAACAGTTCAGCTCCTACTATTGTGCCGCCAAATAATAGCGCCACACGGGATAATGCATCTCTTCTGTTCATAATAAAAATTAATGGTTATAAAGTTATAAAATATTTATGTTGCCAACCGCATTGATGTATAAAAATTTTTGTACCCGGCTTTAGTATTTCAATTTGTCATCCTTGCGTCGCGCACTTGTACGCCCGGTTCAATGTTCAACAGAGAGCAAAGCGCTGAAGAGTGCGACGCAACGAAAGATCAATTCGTAATCTTCAGCCCGGCTCAAAAAAATTCTTCTTCAGTAGCGCATTCATACATTAAATATCCCCTTTCTTTAATTCTTCCACTGCATGGTTTGCTGCTCTTGCAGTAAATGCCATAAATGTAAGCGACGGGTTTTGCGTACTTGTAGAAACCATGGCTGCACCATCTGTTACGAAAACATTTTTACAATTATGAAATGCATTCCATTTATCAAGCATGGAAGTCTTTGGATCTTTGCCCATACGCACACCGCCCATTTCATGTATATCTAATCCCGGCGCCTGTTTGCTGTCGTTTGTATTAATATTTTTGCACCCAACTTTTGTAAGCATTTCTTCACCCTGCTCAAGAAAATCTTTCAGCAGTTTTTCATCGTTGTCATCATAAGCAACCGAAGTAATGAGTTGCGGGATGCCCCATTCATCTTTCTGGTCTTTGCTGAGCCGCACATGATTTGTTTCTTTTGGAATGGTTTCACCCTGCATCATCATAAATACACCCCAACCGCCCGCTTCAGACAAAGCGTCTTTATATGTGCCTCCAATTTCATCCTGTCCATTTGCATTTCCCCTTTCCCGGTGGGCACTGTAATGCATCATATAACCACGCATAAAATCCATTTCCTGTTTGTGCACATTGCGGAAATTTGGCAGCATAGCGCCTGTTGGCTTGCGTGTATAATAATATTGATCAAGGTGGCCTTCATAATCAGCTGTAAGTGTGCCGCGGTAATTATGAAAGGCTACAAATTTTCCAAGCAGGCCATTATCATTTCCAAAACCATTGGGAAAACGGTTTGAAGTTGAATTCAATAAAATTAAATTTGAATTAAGACAGGCGGCATTTACAAAAATTATTTTTGCAAAATATTCGGTTGCCTGTTTTGTGTGCGCATCAATTACTCTTACACCTGTTGCCTTTCCCTTTTGCTCATTATATATAATTGAATGAACTACAGAATCAGGCCGCAGGGTAAGGTTGCCCGTTTTTGCAGCCCAGGGTAAAGTAGATGCATTGGAGCTGAAATATCCGCCAAAAGGGCAACCTCTTTCACAAATCGTTCTTGCCTGGCATTGGGTACGGCCCTGGTCAATATGTATTTGATTGGGTTTTGTTAAGTGTGCACACCGGCCAATGATTGAACGGCGGTCAGTGTAACCTGTATTTATCTTTTCCTGTATTTCTTTCTCTACGCAATTCAATTCCCATGGAGGCAAAAATTCTCCATCGGGCAATGTATCCAATCCGTCTTTATTACCGCTGATGCCTGCAAATAATTCCACATGGCTGTACCATGGCGCCATTTCATCATAAGTAACCGGCCATTCAACTGCAAAGCCGTCACGGCCAGGGCCTTCAAAATCATACTTGCTCCAGCGCTGTGTAGCCCTTGCCCATAATAATGATTTACCGCCAACCTGGTAACCGCGGATCCAGTCAAACGGTTTTTCCTGAACATAGGGGTGTTCTTTATCCTTTACAAAAAAATGTTGCGACCCTTCGTAAAATGCATAACACCTTGATACAACAGGGTTTTCTTTTGTGATTTCTAACGGTATTTTACCACGGTGTTTAAAGTCCCATGGGTTCATAGTTGCGGTGGGATAATCTTTCAGGTGCACTACGTTTTTGCCTCTTTCCAGCACCAGTGTTTTTAACCCTTTTTCACAAAGCTCTTTGGCTGCCCATCCACCGCTGATGCCGGAGCCAATTACAATTGCATCGAATGTGTTTTGCGCAACACCTCCTGCATTAATATTTACCTTGGTTGAATCGCCCGGCATAATTTTAATTTGAAAATTTGAAAACAATAAGCTCCATCATTTAACTTATTTGCATTTTTGAATCAGTACATTTTAAATTTGTATTTATAGATTCCCTTTCCTCATTTCTTCCACCGCATAATTTGCCGCCCTTGCCGTAAGCGCCATATACAAAATAGAAGGGCTTTGATTGGCAGTGCTTGCCATACACGCGCCATCGGTAACAAAAACATTTTTACAATTGTGAAACTGGTTGCGGCCATTAAGCAAAGATGTTTTGGGGTTTTTACCCATGCGGCAGCCACCCATTTCATGAATATCCCTTCCCGGTGCCCAGTGATTATCGTGCTGTGAAATATTTTTTATGCCACAGGTATCAAGCATTTCACTTGCCTGTGTTAAAAAGTCTTTGAGCAGTTTTTCGTCATTGTCATCGTATGCAACGCTGGTTTTAAGTAAGGGAATTCCCCACTGGTCTTTCTCATCTTTACTTAACGAAACAAAGTTTGTTTCTTTTGGAACAGTTTCGCCCTGCATATACATATACATCCCCCATGGACCTGCTTCTGAAATTGTATCTTTATACTCACCGCCAATTTGTGTTTCCATCCTGCTGCCATCTTCTCTTGTACGGTAGCAACCCATGAAAGCCATATAGCCTCCTACAAAATCCATATCATTTTTATGTATGTTCCTGAAATTGGCCATCATGCATTCGGACGGACGGCGGCCATAATAATATTTATCTTCATAACCATCCACATCGCCACCAACAGAGCCGCGGTAATTTTGAAAACAAATATATTTACCCAGCAACCCATTATCATTTCCAAAACCATCAGGGAAACGGTTTGAAGTTGAGTTGAGTAAAATAAGATTTGTGTTTAATGCAGAAGCATTTATAAAAATGACCCTTGCAAAATAGTCGGTTGATTTTTTTGTATTCGCATCAATAACCCGCACACCAACTGCTTTTTCTTTTTGCTCATCATATATTATTGAATGCACAACTGAAAAAGGTTGTATCGTTAAATTGCCTGTTTTTTGTGCCCACGGCAATGTGGATGAATTAGAGCTGAAATACCCGCCAAACGGGCAACCGCGCATACACATATCCCTTGCCTGGCACTGGCCGCGGCCCTGCTCCAGGTGTATTTCTTTTGGCTGTGATAACTGCGCCCAGCGCCCCTGTATCATAAATCTGTCCTTGTAATGTGTAAGGAGTTTTTGCTGCAGGTCTTTTTCAGCGCAATTAAACTCAAATGGCGGCAGGTATTCCCCGTCAGGCATTGCTTCCAGCCCGTCTTTATTTCCGCAGATACCGGCAAAAATCTCTGCGTGAGAATACCAGGGTGCTATGTCATCATAACTTACCGGCCACTCTATTCCATATCCATATTTTTCGGGATTTATAAACTCATATTTACTCCACCGCGGGCAGGCGCGCCCCCATATTAATGACTTGCCGCCAACCTGGTAACCACGTATCCATTCAAAAGGTTTTTCCTGTACATAAGGATGGTCCTTATCTTTTATAAAAAAATGCGCTGTAGATTCATCAAAGCCTGCGGCTTCTGTTATCAACGGATTTTCTTCAACAAATTTTGCAGGCATTTCACCGCGATGAGGGAATTCCCAGGGAGCCATTGTTGCCGTGGGATAATCTTTTAAATGCACTACGTTTCTTCCGCGCTCAAGCACCAGTGTTTTCAATCCATGCTCACACAATTCCTTTGCAGCCCAGCCACCACTTATGCCACTGCCTACAACAATTGCATCGTAAGTATTTTGCGCAATGCCGCCGGAATTAATATTTACTTTGGTTGAATCGCCGGGCATACTAGTAATTTAAATGATTTTACTGCTTAGTATATTTTTATTTTATGAACTTAGCTTTTGTACTTGTCTCCTCACCTGTTGTGTCACTCACTTCAAGGTTCAATTCCTTAATGAACAAAAAGTACAAGGGTGCGACGCAACGAAGCTTAATGCTTATTCAAAAGTTTGGCTCATCATTTTTTCTTCATCCGCACATTAAAGATTTCCTTTCTTTAATTCGCTTAATGCGAAATCCGCAGCACGCGCAGTTAATGCCATGTAAGTGAGCGATGGGTTTTGACAAGCACTGCTTGCCATGCATGCACCATCCGTAACAAAAACATTCTGCGCATCCCATACCTGGTTATGTTCATTCAGCACAGAAGTTTTTGAATCTCTCCCCATTCTTGCTGTGCCCATTTCATGGATGCCCTGGCCAATTGCATACACTTTACTGTCCCAGGTATTTATATTTTTTACACCTGCTGTTTCAAACATGGCTACCAGTTCTTTAATAATATCTTTACGCATCTTCAGTTCATTTTCTTTTAGCTCCGCATCCATGGAAAGCACGGGCAAACCCCATTTGTCTTTTACATTTTTATCTAATGAAATTTTATTTTCATGATATGGTAAAATTTCCCCGAAACCCGTAGCGCCTATATGCCAGGCACCCGGTTCTGTCAGAGCATCTTTGAAACTCCCACCCACATTCAGTTCTGCAACATCACGGCTCCATCCTTCGCGGCTGGCGCTACCCTGGTAACCATAGCCACGGAGAAAATCTCTTTTATCGCCATATAAGTTTGCAAAGCGTGTTATATAAAAACCAT
This sequence comes from Chitinophagales bacterium, assembly GCA_038207175.1. GTDB lineage: Bacteria > Bacteroidota > Bacteroidia > Chitinophagales > Chitinophagaceae > JBBRAD01. The sequence goes on along the minus strand of JBBRAD010000019.1, from coordinate 51,254 downwards.
TGGCTCGTCTGCCGTAATAATATTTGTCTTCAAAACCTTCTATCAGCCCTGCGGCACCCAGCATATAATGATGATCCATTACATTATGTCCAAGCTCTCCGCTGCTGCTACCCAAACCATCGGGCCATACATCAGTAGCAGAATTCATCAGTACCCAGGTGCTGTTAAGCGAAGAAGCATTTACAAAAATTATTTTTGCATTAAACTCATAAGTTTTATTTGTTTCAGCATCCAGTACTTCTACACCGGTTGCTTTCTTTTTGTCTTTATCATACAGCAGTCTTGTAACAATACTCCATGGGCGCACCGTTAATTTTCCTGTTGCCATAGCAGGAGGAAGCGTGGAAGATTGTGTGCTGAAATATCCGCCAAAAGGGCAACCTTCCCAGCAACGGTTACGGAACTGGCATTTTGTTCTGCCGGGAATTTCCTGCGTGAGGTTTGCCACACGTCCAATGATCATGTGCCGCTGATCTTTATAATATTTTTTCAGCCTTTCCGCCACATCTTTTTCCACGCAGTTCAAATCCATCGGCGGTAAAAAATGCCCGTCGGGTAAATGCGCCAGGCCTTCTTTGCTTCCGCTGATGCCTGCAAATGTTTCTACATGATCGTACCACTTCTCTAAATCTTTGTAGCGGATGGGCCAGTCAATAGCAATACCATCTTTTGCATTAGCTTCAAAATCAAAATCACTCCAGCGGTAACTTTGCCTGCCCCATAAAATGGAGCGGCCGCCCAACTGATAACTGCGCCACCAGGTAAATGGTTTTACTTCTGTATAAGGAGAATCTTTTTCGTTTACCCAATAATCCATTATTGCTTCCTGTGCAGCGGTGCCATACATGGCCCAGTTTCTTGAAATAACAGGATTGTCTTTTTTATATTGGGCAGTTGCACTGCCGCGGTGAGTAAAATCCCAGGGGTTATTACCGGCAGTTTTGTAGTCTTTTATATGCTCAAAATTTCTGCCTCTTTCAAGCATTAAAACTCTTAACCCCTTTTCTGTTAATTCTTTCGCGGCCCAGCCGCCGCTAATGCCCGAACCAACAACTATAGCATCGTAATCATTACCGGGCATAGAATAAAAATTTATATGAATTGTTTTAGGAATTACAAATGCAATGATATTTTTTTACCCGGCTTTTACTTAACAATAATCCTGTTGAAAAGCAGGCAGAAAACAAGCTGCAACAAATATTGCCGCTTAATAATAATATTCAAAATCCGGTTAATAATTATGCCAGGCTAAATATTCATTTTCTTTAATTCACTTACAGCATGATCTGCTGCACGCGCAGTAAAAGCCATATAAGTAAGTGATGGATTTTGACAGGCTGCAGACACCATGAAAGAACCATCTGTAACAAAAACATTTGGTGCATCCCATACCTGGTTCCATTTATTCAGTACAGATGTTTTTGGATCTGCCCCCATACGCGCTGTGCCCATTTCGTGTATGCCCCTTCCCAGGTAGGGGTTAGTATCGCTGCCTTTTACATTTTTTACCCCTGCTGCTTCAAGCATTTCAATGGCGTCATTCAGCATATCCTTGCGCATCTTCAGTTCGTTTTCTTTCAATTCCACATCAAAGGAAAGAATGTTCAAACCCCATTTATCGGTTTTGGTTTTGTCAAGTGTTATTTTGTTTTCATGATAAGGTAATGTTTCACCAAAACCACCCATGCCCATGGTCCATCCACCGGGTTCTGTCAGTGCTTCTTTAAACTCAGCCCCAATATTGTATTCAGCAACATCGTGGCTCCAGTTTTCCCTGCTGCCGCCGCCCTGGTAACCAAAGCCACGGAGATAATCACGCTTATCACCAAAGAAGTTACGGTAACGCGGAATATAAACGCCATTGGCGCGCCGGCCATAATAATATTTATCTTCATACCCGTCCACAGTTCCTCCCGCGCTTACATTTAAATGATGGTCCATTACATTGTGGCCAAGCTCGCCGCTGCTGCTGCCAAGGCCATCAGGCCAAACATCTGTGGCAGAATTCATTAATACCCATGCTGAGTTTAATGAAGAAGCATTAAGAAAAATGATCTTGGCATAGTAAGTATAGGTTTTATTTGTTTCAGCATCCAGCACTTCCACGCCAGTTGCGCGTTTTTTATCTTTATCGTATAATATTTTTGTTACAATAGCCCAGGGGCGAACGGTAAGGTTATTTGTTTTGATGGCAGCGGGCAAAGTGGAAGACTGTGTGCTGAAATAGCCGCCAAACGGGCAGCCTACCCAGCATTTATTGCGGAACTGGCACTGCGTCCTGCCTTCAAGCGGGGCGGTAACATGTGCCACACGCCCTATCACCATGGAACGGCCGCCTTTATAATAGTCTTTAATTCTTGCAGCTACATCTTTTTCTACGCAGGTCATTTCCATTGGGGGCAAAAAAATCCCGTCGGGCAATTGCGGCAGGTTTTCTTTTGAACCGCTCACCCCTGCAAATTTTTCCACGTGATCGTACCATGGGGCAATGTCTTTATAACGCACCGGCCAGTCAATAGCAATGCCATCTTTTGCATTTTCTTCAAAATACATATCATTCCACCGGTAGCTCTGGCGCCCCCACATTAAGGAACGGCCGCCCACATGATAGCCGCGGAACCAGTCAAACCTTTTTACTTCTGTATAAGGGCTGTCTTTATCACTCGCCCACCAGTCAAGGTTGGTTTCATTTAAAGGATAGTCTCTTTTTAAAACAGGGTAATCTTTTATCATCTCCTGTGTGCGGTGGCCGCGGTGCGGAAAATCCCATGCTTCTTTTGTTGCACTCGGGTAATCTTTAATATGCACGATATCTTTTCCGCGCTCGAGCATAATAGTTTTTAAACCTTTTTCGCAAAGCTCCTTGGCAGCCCAGCCGCCGCTGATACCTGAGCCAATTACAATTGCATCATAAACATTGTCAGCCATAATGGTAAGTTTATTGTTTTAATTTATATTTTTTATTGACCCGGCTATTTTATTTCTTTTCGGCACCGTTGCATCGCACCCTTCAGCTTTCTGTTCTTTTGTGAACAATGTTCAAATGTTGGGGGGTTCAAAAGTTCAATGAGTTATTTTTTGCAAAGAATTTTTGAACAATGGAACTTGTAAACTACTGAACAGTTTTTACACATCACAGATCATAATTGCTTTTTTCAACGAAGCTTTTTTATCTTCGGCTGCAGGAATAAATTCCTGCGCCACATATCCTTTATATCCTGTTTCCACAATCGCCTTCATAATTGCAGGATAATACAGCTCCTGTGTTTCATCAATTTCATGGCGGCCCGGTACGCCGCCCGTATGATAATGGCCAAAGTACTGCACATTTTCCCGGATGGTCCTTATCACATCACCTTCATCAATCTGCATATGGTAAATATCATACAGGAGTTTAAAATTTGGTGAGCCCAAACGTTTACACAACCCTACACCCCAGGGGGTTTTATCGCACATATAATCTTTATGATCCACTTTGCTGTTTAATAATTCCATATGAACAGTGATACCGCTTTTTTCTGCAAGCGGCAATATTTTCTGCAATGCTTCCACACAATTTTTCAACCCTGTTTCATCGTCCATCCCGTTGCGGCTGCCGCTGAAGCATATAACATCTTTATAACCGGCCTGCACCATCAAAGGAATAACATCCGAATAATCTTTAATAAGCTGTTCATGATACATTTTATTATTAAACCCATTGGTAAGGCTTACCTGCCCGCCATGATAACACATGGAAGAATATATGCCGTATTTCTGCAGCATAGGCCAGTCTTTTGGCGCCATTAAATCAATGGCGCTGAAACCAATTTCTTTTACCGTTTGGCAGAGTTCTTCAACGGAAAGAAAACTATACGTCCACTGGCAAACGGAGTGGTTGATATTGCCTTTCAAATTCAATTTTTTATGATTATGCTCAGGCTCAAACGAAGCAAGCATGGTGCTTCCCGCAAGAACGGCTGCGGAACCTGCCATCATATTTTTAAGTGCCGTTCTCCTGTTTTGAGCGTTGGTCATAAAAATTATTAAATAAAATTAATAAATGAATTTTATGCTCCGGATATTCCCTGAAGGGTTGGTTTTTTCCGGCCCCGCATATAAAAAAACAAAATTGTAAAAGCAACAATCAGCATTAATGGAATAACCAAAGTTGTATTGATAATTTCCGGGCCTGCAAGTTTTTTTGCTTCATTCAGTGTTGCTGCCATACCGGTGCCTGCAGGGGCTCCCATATAAGTTTTCAGATCGGACCCGGCAGGCAATTTATCTAAAAGCAACCTGTCGTAATGGCTCCCCATAAATATGGTATAAACGGATACAGCAAACATGCCGGCGCCACCCATAAGATTAATACCCACGGCACCTGTTTTTGGTAAATTTTCAGAAACAAATCCTAACATGCAGGGCCAGAAATAACAAACACCGATTCCAAAAAAGATTGCTCCTGCAAAAAGCATGTCACCGGTTGTATGCCCAAGAATATATAACCCCAAAGCTGAAAAAATTGCCGAAAGCAGTAAAACGCCGGTAGGCGAAAACCGATGCACAACAGGTTCTGCAAAACCGCGGCCTACAACCATCACACCTGTTTCAATCGTTAGTAATAATATTGCATTGTCACTTACGTTTTTTAAAAGCACATCAATCCACTGCCCTGTAAAAAGTTCTGTGATGGCAGTGCCAAACATTAAAATGATCATCACTACAAAAAGCGGGTTTAATAATGATTTGTACATTTCGCCGGTACTTACACCACTTGCTACACGCTCTGTTACGGGGAAAGTTAATTTACTGAAAAGGAACCCGTATAAAAGGGTTGGAATAAGCATCAGGCCTACCTGTACCTGCCACCCGATATTAATTTTGTTTAATAAAAAAACCAATAAGGTTCCAATTACTATTCCACCAGGAAACCATAAATGAAAATGGTTGAGTTTAGTGGTTTTATCTTCAGGATATAAAGAAGTGACAAGCGGATTACAGGCAGCTTCCACTGTTCCGTTTGCCAGGCCAATTAATAAAGTTGATGTAAACAAAGCAATATAAGGGCTTGAAAAACTGCCTGCGAAAATGGTAAGTATAATGCCCGCAAGGTGAAATACAAATGCCATTATCAATAACCGCTTCATTCCGATAATATCTACTACTATTCCGCCAAAAATTACAGCCAGCGGAAAACCCCAGAATGCAGTGGCCGCAATTGTACCCAGTTGCGTCTTGTCTAATTTAAACTGGTCACCAAGTGTGCCGAGTATCCCGGCGCGTATTCCAAAGGATAATGAGGTTACAAGCAATGATGTGCAACTGGCGATAAATAATTTGTTCCGGTTAATGGCTGGCATACTCGTTGGTTGTTTTGGTGGTTTTAAACTGGCTGAAAAAATAAATAACAATTAAAATTATCCCGGCTTAAATGTACATACATTGCGTCTAAAAAACACAATGAAGAAAAATATTTTTTTCAAATAGCCCTGCTAACATTTGTTCAGAAAAAAACTTCCCCGCAAATACAATAAATTATGTGCAGGGTAAATATATTTTTTTTACTTTTAATTTCTCTTCCTCACTAAAAATTATTTTGCATGTTAAACAGAAAATTACGCATGGGCATGGTAGGCGGGGGTAAAGATGCATTCATCGGCGCCATTCACCGCCACGCAGCTTTTATGGATGGCCTTATTGAATTATGCTGCGGCGCACTCAGCATCAACCCCGATGTAGCGGCCGCTTCAGGCAAAGCATTATTTCTGCCCGCAGACCGCACCTATCTTACTTATGAAGAGATGATTGCAAATGAAAGCCGGATGCCCGCTGATAAAAAAATTGATTTTATCACAATCGTTACACCCAACTTCGCACACTTTGCCCCAGCCATGGCCGCGCTGGATAACGGTTTCAACGTAGTGATTGAAAAGCCTATTACTTTTACCATTGATGAGGCAAAACAATTAAAACAAAAAGTAGATGAAACGGGGTTGCTACTTTGCCTTACACATACTTATTCAGGTTATCCCATGGTAAAGCAGGCAAAACAAATGTTTGCAGAAAATGTATTTGGAAAAATACGAAAAGTGTGGGTGGAATACCCGCAGGGATGGTTAAGCAAATTATCCGAACGCGAAGGCAATGCGCAGGCAGCATGGAGAACCGATCCCAAGCGCAGCGGCAAAAGCGGCTGCATGGGCGATATCGGCACACATGCCGCGCATCTAGCAGAATATATTTCCGGTTTAAAGATTACACAAATTTGTGCAGATTTGAATATAATGGCAGAAGGCCGCGCATTGGATGATGATGGCAATGTGTTATTAAAATTTGATAACGGCGCTGCAGGTGCATTAATGGCAAGCCAGGTGGCAGCGGGGGAAGAAAACGGTTTGCGCATCCGCATTTATGGCGAAAAGGGTGGCATTGAATGGTACCAGCATGAGCCAAACACCCTGCTTGTAAAATGGCTTGATGCACCTATGCAGGTTCTGCGTGCAGGAGGAAATTATGGAGACAGGCTTTCCAGTTTTGCAACGCACAATTGCAGGACACCCGGCGGTCATCCCGAAGGTTACTTAGAGGCATTTGGCAATATTTACAGAAATTTTGCTTTAACGCTTGGAGCAAAAATCTCAGGCGAAGAAGCCACCAAAGAAATGCTGGATTACCCGCGTGTGGAAGAAGGTATCCGCGGCATGGCATTTATTGATAACGTGGTGAAGAGCGCGGCAAGCAGAGAAAAATGGACTGAGCACATTGTGTAATTAATTTACCCAACTGATGAGTTTCTATTCAGGTTCTGTTGCGTCGCACTCTTCTGCTGTTAGTTCAATATTGAACAAAACGTACAGGTGAGTGACACAACAGGCGATACCACGAAGTGCAAAAGCCTGTAACAAAAACAATAAAATAAAAATATTACGTGTCATGACTACACTTAAAGGCCCCGGAATTTTTCTTGCACAATTTATGGGTGATGAAGCGCCTTTTAATTCTTTGCAATCTATTTGCGGATGGGCGAAAGGGCTTGGCTTTAAAGGCGTACAAATCCCCACATGGGATGCACGCTGTATTGACCTGCAAAAAGCTGCTGAAAGCAAAACGTATGCGGATGAATTAAAAGGAATTATAAATGATTGCGGCTTACAAATAACAGAACTCTCCACACATTTACAAGGCCAACTGGTTGCAGTACATCCAGCATACAATGATTTGTTTGATGGTTTTGCGCCAAAAGAAGTGCACGGAAACAGTAAAGCAAGAACAGAATGGGCTGTACAGCAATTGAAGTATGCTGCAAAAGCTTCCCAAAATTTGGGGCTGGATGCACATGCAACCTTCAGCGGTGCATTGCTGTGGCATACAATGTATCCGTGGCCGCAAAGACCCGCAGGGCTTGTGGATACAGGATTTACAGAACTTGCAAACAGGTGGCTGCCTATTTTAAATTATTTTGATGAATGTGGTGTGGATGTATGTTATGAAATTCATCCCGGAGAAGATTTGCACGATGGAATTTCTTATGAAACATTTTTAGAAAAAGCAAACAATCATTCACGTGCATGTTTATTGTATGATCCTTCGCATTTTGTTTTGCAATGTTTAAATTACCTTGATTATATAGATAACTATCATCAACGCATCCGTATGTTTCATGTAAAAGATGCAGAGTTTAATCCAACCGGCAAACAGGGCGTGTACGGGGGGTATCAGAGCTGGATTGACAGGGCGGGAAGGTTCCGGTCTTTAGGTGACGGGCAGGTTGATTTTAAAAGCATTTTCAGTAAACTTGCACAATATGATTATAAAGGCTGGGCTGTGATGGAGTGGGAATGCTGTTTAAAACATCCTGAAGATGGCGCAAGGGAAGGTGCTGAATTTATTCAGCAAAATATCATCCGCGTAACAGAAAAAGCATTTGATGATTTTGCAGGCACCGGCGCCGATGAAAATTTTAATAAAAGAATTCTCGGCATTCATTAATAACTTTACAATCCCAATTACATAACCTCTAAAATTAAATTATCTTGAAAAAGTATTTTGTAACCGCAGCGGTAATGATATTTATTGCGGCCTGCAGCAGCAACACTGGCAGTACCACCGGAAAAGATTCCTCCGCAACGCCTGCACCTGCAGCCAATGACATTACTGCAAACCCCGATTACCAGAAGGGGCTTGACCTTATTGGAAAAAATGATTGCCTTACCTGCCACAAAATTTCGGAAAAATTAATTGGCCCCCCATACCAGGATGTTGCAGATAAATATGCCGGCATGGATACCGCTGTTACTCACCTGGCAAAAAAAATAATCTCCGGCGGTTCAGGCGTATGGGGAACAGCAGCCATGACCCCTCACGTAAATTTATCACAGGCCGATGCCGAACAAATGGCCAAGTATGTTCTATTACTTAAAACAAAATAGTTATATGAAAACATTTTTTTTCACTGCAGGTTTTGCTTTGCTGATACTGGCCTGCAAACCTAAACAAACTGCTCTTACCGCCGCCCCGGTACAGCCTGTTTATTCACCTGCAGCCGATGGCGATGCATGGATAATGCTTTTTGACGGAAAGACCACTACAGGCTGGCACACATACGGGCAGGATCATGTGGGCGCTGCGTGGAAGGTGGAAGACGGAACGCTGCGCTTAGACGCATCGCATAAAAAAGACTGGCAAACCAATGATGGCGGCGATATCGTTTCCAATGATGAGTTTGAAAATTTTGATTTGAAACTGCAATGGAAAATTTCACCAAAGGGAAACAGCGGCATTATGTTTTATGTGCAGGATGATCCCAAAAAATATAAATATGTTTGGTGGACAGGGCCCGAAATGCAGGTGCTTGACAATGATGGCCATGATGACGGGAAAATTTATAAGCACCGTGCCGGAAATTTATACGACCTGATTGCCGGTAAAGAAGGCGCCGTAAAACCGGTGGGCGAATGGAACCGGGTGGAAATTGTAAGCAATAAAGGTAAACTTGATTTATACTTAAATGATGTGAATGTGGTTTCCACAACAATGTGGGATGATGCATGGAAGCAGCTTATTGCGGGAAGCAAGTTTCACGAATGGCCGGATTTTGGCACTTTTACAAAAGGCCATATCGCACTGCAGGATCATGGTAATGATGTTTGGTTCAGGAATATTATGATCAAACGTTTATAGTATTAGTACCAGAATTTTTTAAAAGCCGCTGAAATATTTCAGCGGCTTTTTATTTACCGGAATTTCTGCGCCCTTCTGTAAATAATGTATTTTTAAAGATAATTCCTGCTAAAAGCCTGCACCATGAATATTGTAAACCAAACCGCCTCTTTACTTTTACTGTTGCTTACAGTTTCATCCTGCAAAGAAAATAAAACAAAAAATATGGCAGGAAAAACTGCAGGAGGTTTTTCAAGAGGTTCTTACGGATATGATGCGGCTTTTCTAAAAACCAATTCAAAAAATTTAATAGAGCTTTCTGATGATGGAAGCGGGTCTAAAGTATTGCTGAGTGCAGGTTACCAGGGAAGGGTGATGACAAGTACAGCAGCCGGTGACAGTGGCAGCAGTTTTGGCTGGATAAATTACAGCCTCATTTCTTCAGGTGAAAAGAAGAAACAGTTTAACCCTGTTGGCGGTGAAGAAAGATTCTGGATAGGGCCGGAAGGTGGCCAGTATTCGCTTTATTTCAAAAAAGGCGACTCATTCAATATTGCACACTGGCAGGTTCCTGCAATAATTGATATGGTGCCTTACAATATTGTGGAGCAGGGTAAATCTCATGCAGTGTTTTCAAAAAATGCAGTGCTTACAAATTATTCGGGAGCTGTTTTTACTGTTTCCATCACCAGAAAAATTCAGTTGCTTGATAAAGATTCGCTTGAATCAAAATTAAAAACTTCTGTTCCGGCCAATATCCATTTTGTGGCTTTTGAAACAGATAATGAAATAAAAAATACCGGCAGCAATGAATGGAAAAAAGCATCGGGTTTATTATCTGTCTGGTTATTGGGCATGATGTCTCCAACAGATGAAACAAAAGTTGTTATCCCTTTTTCGCCACAAAAAAATGCGGGTAATTTTATTACAAAAAATTATTTTGGTGCCATACCGCCCGGAAGGCTGCTGATAAAAGACAGTGTTTTGTTTTTCCGCTGCGATGGAAGATCACGCGGCAAAATCGGCATTTCACCTGTTATTGCAAAACCAATTGCGGGAAGTTTCGATTTCAAAAAGAATGTGCTTACAGTTATCATTCCTGAAATTGATAAAAATGGTTTGTATGTAAACTCCAAATGGGAGATACAGAAAGAACCGTACAGAGGTGATGTGATCAATTCTTATAACGATGGGCCATTACAGGACGGGACACAGCTCGGGCCTTTTTATGAAATAGAATCTTCTTCATCAGCCAAAGAATTAAAACCGGGCGAAACAGAAAATTACAGCCAGACCACCTGCCATTTTACAGGTGATTATATTGCCCTGAGTAAACTAGCCAAACAATTGCTGGGCGTGGATTTGAATGAACTGAAGCAATGGTGAAAACAAAACAGCCTTTATGAAATTATACAAAACATCAAAAGGGAATTTACTGCAGCATGAAAGTGAAATATATTTTTTACAGCAAGACTGGGATGCCATCATCAACCAGAAAAATCTTTTTGAGTTTTTAATGCTGCAAAAGGGAAATGCGGAAAAGATTTCAGTGAATGAATTTGATGTATTGGCAAAAAATAACCTTCAGCCACCCATAGGAAAGCAGGAAGTGTGGGCGGCAGGCGTAACTTATTTGCGAAGCCGGGATGCAAGGATGGAAGAATCAAAAGAATCGGGGGGCGCAAATTTTTATGACAAAGTTTACAGTGCGGAAAGGCCTGAATTATTTTTTAAAGCAATGCCGCACCGCGTAGCCGGCCACAATGAAGAAGTGTTTATAAGAAAAGATTCTTTATGGAATGTGCCCGAGCCCGAACTTACTTTATTTATTAATTCATACGGCACTATACAGGCTTATACTATTGGCAACGATATGAGTTCAAGAAGTATTGAAGGTGAAAACCCTTTGTACCTGCCGCAGGCAAAAATGTATGAAAGAAGCACGGCGCTTGGCCCCTGCCTGTATATACCGGCAAATGAAATATCAAAAGAAACCCTTATCAGTATTATTATAAAAAGAAATGAAACCGAAATGTTTAAAGATTCCATACAGCTCAACCGGATGAAAAGATCATTGACTGAGCTTGTTTCATTTCTTTACCGCGAATGTATTTTTGCGCATGGGTGTTTTTTAATGACCGGAACAGGAATGGTACCCGGTAATGATTTTACCCTGCAGCCGGGTGATGATATTGAAATTACCATTGAAGGCATCGGCGCACTTGCAAACAAAGTTGCTGTACAAAAAAATAAAAGTGTACCCGGATAAATGTGCGGGCACAATTTTTCTTCTTATAAAAAAGTATAATTTTTTTAGATTTACTTAAAAAAAGTTTATGCCTGCAAAAATCAACTGGCCCGAAGCCATCAAGCCTTTGCTGAAAAAGTATAAAAGCACAAAACACCCGCTGGAATATAAAAACATATACCAGTTGGTGGTGATGGTCATTTTATCGGCACAGGATTCTGACAGGAACATCAACCAGCTTGCGCCAAAATTGTTCGAAGCCTTTCCAAATATGGAAGCGCTTTCACGCGCCACTGCGGATGCGCTGTATCCTTTCATCAGTAAGGTGCGCAACTTTGCCAACAAAACAAAATGGCTGATGGAGCTTGCGCAGAAAATAAAAAAGGACGGCAATATCCCGCTTACAATGGATGAGCTTGTATCATTGCCGGGCATTGGCAGAAAATCGGCCAATGTTATCCGCCGTGAAGCAGGTGAGCCGCCGGAAGGGTTGATCGTTGACCTGCATGTGGTGCGTGTGGCGCCGCGCCTGGGTATTGCTTCAGGCACCGATCCAAAGAAAATTGAAAAGCAACTGATGGAAGCGCTCCCGCAAAAAGAATGGGACGCGGGCATGGCCATGTCGTTCCTTGGAAGGGAAATATGCAGGCCGCAGCCCAAGTGCGAAATATGTTTGATGAAAATTGTTTGCGCTTTTTATAACGGGTGGGAAACGGGAGCAGTGTAAATAATTATACCTGTATAACCAGCCAATAATTATTTTTTGAACAAATTTGTTTGCGTCGGATTGAATAAGTGCCTTGTACATACCTTACAGCAGCTGGTCACTTTTGTTATTGGTAAGCTGTGCATTGCCTTTTGCAGAAACAAACAACAATATGCAAACTGCAGCAATCGTTCTGTTTTGGTTCGTATTATTTTTTTTATTGACAGATAAAATGCATTACATCACTGCTGAATAAAATCCTGCAGAAGTAATTGTATTATCATAATTCATAAAACCGTCTTACTAAACGTTAACCGCGCAGCAACTATCTGTGTACGGAATTAATCGCCTTCAGCTGTTGGGGCTTAGCATGGTGCCGGAAAGTATTTTAATTAATTTCTCCGCATCAATATTTCCACCGGAGATCACACATACAATTTTTCCCGCACCTGCTTTTCCGGTCAGCGCCGCAGCAAGTGAAGAACCGCCTGCCCCTTCGGCAATAACGCGGCTTCTTTCAATAAGAAGTTTAATGGCATCCGCAATTTGTGCCAGGCTTACCACAATGGAACCATTAATTAAGCGGCTTACCAACGGCCACATTTCTTCAAGAATAGCCCTGCTGCCAATTCCATCCACAAAACTTGCGGTATATTCCGCCTGAACAGGCCGGCCTGCTGCAAGGGAAGGGGCAAGCGGTGCGGCTGTCTCCACTTCAGCAGCAAATATTTTTACGCCGGGTTTTATGGCTTTTACGGCAGAGGCAATACCGCTGATGAGCCCGCCGCCGCCATAGGGGACAATTACGGCATCCACATCCGGAAGGTCTTCCAGTATTTCCAAACCAACAGTTCCGTTACCCGCAATCACAGGCGGATCGCTAACGGGGTGAATAAAAAACCCTTTCATGCCTTCAAATCTGCGGGTGACGATCACCTGCCACCAGTCGTTAAAAGGGATCTTGATAAATTTTGCACCCATCCGAGTAATGGCATCGAGTTTTGTCTGCGGCGCATGATCGGGTACGATAACCGTGCAGGGGATATTCATCATTTTCGCATTCCATGCCACACCCTGGGCCATGTTCCCGGCGCTTGCAGTATAAACGCCTTCTGCAATAAGGGATTTATCTGCAAGGCTCATGGCATTGCAGGCGCCTCTCAGCTTAAATGACCCGATGGGCTGAAGGTTTTCCAGCTTCAGGTAAATTTCTCCCGGAAAATCATCAGGGTAAAAACGTATAAGCGGGGTACGGTTTACCATACCCCTGATGCGTTGCTTTGCATCCAGTATATCCTGCAGCGGCACGGAAATATTTTTTTGTGCAGTAATCATTTTGATCAGGATTTATATTGCAAAAGTTTCAAGTTTCAAAAGATTGACACTAACACCGGGATATGAGGAACATTCCGGACTTTTTAAACAGCAATTTTCTTATAAATATGCCAGGCCGAAAAAATATCTTCCGCTGCGATCCCGAGCGATTTAAAAACAGTGATCTCTCCGTTGTTCTCCCTGCCTTTTTTTGTTCCCGATAATACTTCGCCTATCTCGGCTTTTACATGGCTGTCAGTAACAGCGCCTTCTTTTTTTGGAATGATAAAATCCCCCGCTTCATTAAAAAGCGATTCATAACAATCGGTGAATAATTTTGATTTTACAATAGTGTCTGTATCCAGTTCCCTTACAGAAGGCGCGCAGGCGCCCACCGCATTTATATGTGCGCCAGCGGAGATCCATTCACCCATTACCACAGGCTCCCCTGCTGAAGTAACGGTGCAGATAATACCCGCATTCTCCACAGCCTCCCGTGCATTTTTCTTTATGCAGATGGGTATATTGTATTTAGCCGATATTTTATTTACAAGCGCTGCTGCATTTTTTTCATTCCGGCTCCAGAGGTTTACCTCTTTTATTTTTCTCACCAGCAACATCGCCTCAATATGTCTTTCCGCCTGCTCTCCCGAACCGATTACTGCAAGCAGTTCCGGGTTTTCCACGGATAGTAAACGGGTGGCTAATGCGCTGGCAGCGGCAGTGCGGATAGCGGTTATTTCCTCCGCATCAAACATCATCAGCGGCTGCCCGTGTTTGGCATCAAATAAAATCACCACTCCCTGGTGGGAAGGATAACCCGCAGCCCTGTTGCCATGAAAAACGCTGATTACCTTAATGCCCATTACACCCGGGTCTTCCGCATAGGCCGGCATCATGCCCAGTAAACCACTTTTATCCGGCAGCCACATCAGTGAACGCAAAGGCTGTGTACATTCCCCGCCTGCTAATGAACGGAACATTTTTTCCATTACGGAAATACATTCATCCATTGGTAACATGGCAGCCACTTTTTCTTTACTGATAAATAAAGGTTCCATACATAATTTTTAATACCCGCCCGCAGGCAGGATTTATAAAGGTAAAGTTTTTGTGTGCGCCTGTCCTTGCCAACGCCACATATTGCGTTGTGATTTTGAAAATTGGTTTAAATGTTTTTATGAAAGGATCAATTACCAAAGGTGTAAAGCTGTTTCAGAACAAGACATTATGTTGCCCCTTTGATGCCGGTGAAGCCAACGCACAAAATCATTCACTCAACATCAACTGCGGAGTAAAAATTTAACTGTATAGTTTTGAATGCCGCAGAGTGCCTGCTTTTGCACAAAGCCGGGAGGAGGACACTCTGCGGAAAAGGAAACAGCGCAAAAAGTTGGTTTCCCTCTATGGGATTGAAAGGAACGGAAGGGAATAAAATGGGGCAAAAGGGAATGAAAAGGAACGGAAGGGCACGGTAAGGAACACTAAGGCACAGAAGGGAACATTAAGTATTGATGAGGAACAAAAGATGAGTCTTTACAACGTAAAACTGAATGTGGATAAATGGGAATGGAGGGAATCAAGTAGGGCGTTACATGGGCGCAAGTGGGGAGTATCTACGGGGTTACTATGGCTTTACGTCCCTGTATGGTCTCTAGAAGGCCTCTGTAAGGTCTCTATAAAGTCTCTGTAAAATGTTGCGGGATTTTTGGGGATTTGTTATATTTATACCTGCTGCGGTATATGCGGCAAATTAAAAAAAATAATATTCACAAAAAAATTATTATGATGACAAAGGACAGGAAAAAGCAGCCGCCGCTGAGCCTGGACGGGCAGCAAAGCGTTTACGTTAACAGCAGAGCATATAAAACTGCCGCACATTATACAAACTTTTGCAGGAGCCGGGGCTGGCGGGTTATTTAAACCGGAATCATTATCCATAAAGGAGACGAGGGTTGTTTTAGTAACGGAAAATTATAGGAAAACATTGAAGGATGTAAATTTTTATGGTAATATTTTGTCCCTGTCACTAAACCGAGCTAATTACCCCGGCCACTGAAAGAGATTTGCAAGGCACCAAAAAGAAAACAAAAGAATTCTTTCAAAAAAAGTATCTTTCTGTAGCTTTTATGCGACTAAGCAAAAAAAACAATGAAAAAGATCCTGCAATATTGGTTTGTTGTACTTTTTGCATTAGCCGCCATGCCTCATGTGTATGCCCAGCGAAATTATTTCAGGGTTACAGGCTCTGTAATTAATAAGGGTACCAATATGCCTGTTTACGGTGCAACCGTTTCCCTCTCAAACGGAAGAGGGGTGGAGGTTACAACAGCCACCAGCTTAAGTGGGAAATTTGCTTTTGACTCACTTAATTTTATTGGCAATTTTACCATACAGGTAAGCCTTTCAGATTATACAACTTTTTCAAAAGTCTATTCCTTACAGGAAGGCCAGGCAGTTTTTGACGTGGGAAGTATTGGTTTGGAAAACGTGGTTCATATATTAAGTACCGGAGATTATATTGCAAATAATATTACAGCCAATGAAATTCTTCCTACCGAAGGTGCAATGGAGCTTTTTTATACATTAAACCCGGAATTGCGGGGGAGGGATTCTGTTGAAAGCAATTATAAAATAAGGCTACCCGATTTTCCCAGAACAGACAGGAGCAAAGAAAAAAATTTTAATAACCAATTCAGAATTAATAGAAATAGAGACAACCCCGATGTATCGTTTGATGAAAATATACCTTATAAAAATAAAAACAACCTGTTTTCTCTGAATGCATCAGCAGGCATTTATACAGGTAATGAAAACATAGGATTTAATTATTTTCGGAGCAATCATCCTGAAAAATTTGTTTTTGTCATCTGGAAAAAAGATAAAAACGGCAACCCCATTTTAAAAGGCCCCGAGGTGGAAAACAGGTTCCTTGTTTATTATTACGGCTCGTATATGGAAGGGGATACATCCATGTATCACAAAGCTGATGATGCAACTTACGGCTATGCTACTATGTGGAATGCATCGTATAAAATAATTATTATAGATAAGGTTTTAAATAAAGAAGTAAGGATCAGCGACCCGGTTATTGAAACCAGTATTTTTTTTAACAGGCATGATCTTTTTACCGCCTTCAATATACATCTTAACTGGATAAAAATCCCCATTCAAATATTTGAATAATCATGGTAACCTTTTTAAACCTGCGCGTTGTTTTTATAACATTATTGTTTGGATTATTTGGCGGCGCCTTATCGTATTTACTGAAGATAGACGAGCTGCAGAGTTATTACCCCGCCTTAGCAGCACTGATAGCGCTTTGTGTAAGCTTACTGATTTCGTTTTTGATAAAAGGAAAATGGACCCTTGCTTTCCGTAATAAAATAAAAAAAATAGCATCACTGCTCCTTGTGCTGTTTATCATATCAGCATTTGTTCATACCTATCTTTTTATAAACAGTGTTTTTAAATATGAGGATTTTAATGGCAACATATCTTATTATGTAAAAGGCAGTGTTTATACACAGGCTGCTGAAAAGTGCAGGAAAGAACATCCGGACATATCATCAGATGCTGCAATGATGACAGCCTGTTTTGAAAGCCCGGAAAACAAAGCGGAAGCATGGACGGAAGATTCTATCAACAATAATGTTTTTGGGCTTATTGTAAGTTATTGCGCAGTAATAATATTTTTTACAGGAACGGTTTCCCTGCTTACAGAAATACTTGCGTCAAAATATACAAAGGCAGTGAAGGGAGTTAAGAGCCCCGGCTCCTGAAGAGAGCAATATCATATACTACTAAATTTATTGTAAACCGAAATGTGTGGCGTGTGCATGGACAAATGACAATTCACGAACACCCTAAAAAATAGTATCCTCCGAAATAAAGAAAGTTAAAGTAAAAGATTTAGTACTTGATTGAAATTTCCGTACTTTTTGTCTTCACCCGGTATTTACCTTAACAGGCTCCGGAATGATAACAAAAAAATTATCTTTCTGTTGCTTTTGAACGACTAAGCAAAAAAACGTGAAAAAGATGCTGCGATATTGTTTTGCTGTACTGTTTGTATTAGCGGGTACGCGGGTTATGTTTATGCCCGGCGAAATTATTTCAGGGTTATAGTTTCTGTGATTGATGAAAACAACAACCTCATTTTTAAAAGCCCGGGCACGGAAGATCATTTCATTTATCAATTGATGTTTACTTTTACCGCTGCAAAACCTTCTTTATGGCTATACGCATTTTTATTACCGGCGGCACATTTGATAAAGAATACAATGAACTGAACGGTGAACTTTTTTTTAAAGACTCGCACCTGCCCGAAATGCTGAAACTCGGCCGCTGTAAAGTACAGGTGCAAACAAGGACGCTGATGATGATAGACAGCTTAGCTATGTCGGATGAAGACCGTGAACTGATTGTACATCAATGCCTGGCTGCGAAAGAAAATAAAATTGTAATTACACACGGCACAGATACCATGACAGACACGGCGAAGACCCTTGCTGAAAAAATAAAAGATAAAACCATTGTGCTTACAGGCGCCATGATACCGTATAAATTTGGCAGCTCTGATGGCTTATTCAACCTGGGAAGCGCGCTGGCATTTGTACAAACACTGCCGTATGGTGTATATATAGCTATGAATGGAAAATGCTTTAACTGGGATAATGTGCGCAAGAACAAGCAAACCGGGCAGTTTGAAGAACTGAAATAAAAATCCGGCATATTACTTTAGACTTCCGCACACCGTTTCCGAAAAAGTGTTTTATAATCTTTACAGTTTCAGTTGACGGGTTTATAAAAAGAAGAAAAATAATTTTATTTTAGCCGAGAAATTTAATCATTAAAACTTTTTGCTTATGTCAACATATTATCCATTAAAAACGGGCAACAGCTGGACTTACAAAACAAATGATGGCAGCACATTTACCAATACCGTTGAAAGCCGGGATGGTGACAGCTTCAGCATGTCAAATACCATGGTAGCTGCAAAAGTTACGGTAAAACAGGAAGGCAGTATATTTTATACCGACAGTTATGAAGCGGGTAATATGCAGCCGTTTTTAAAAGATGCTGCTGCAGAAGGTGACGCATGGGAAATAAAATATAAAGCCAACGGCATAGACAGCATACTGAATATTGTAATAAAAAGCACAGGCGGAACAAAAGAAGTGGAAGGTAAAGAGTACACGGATGTAATGGAGATGGAAGGCACGATGAGTTTTGTTGTAAACGGTAATATTTTTAACGCAGGTACAAAATATCAATGGTTTTATGCAAAAGATACAGGTCTTATTTTAACCACTTCCACGCTTGGAGATAATATGCCTTTAATGAATTGTACTGTTTAAATACAGTTGTTATTCCCCATACATTAATTTATTAAAATAACTGCTGAGAAACCTGTTTTGCGGGTCGTTGGTTTCCCTTGCTTTTTTAAACTGCTCCCATTTATCACCAAAAGCTTTTTCCACCTGGCTGCGCGAAAGAACTTTGGTTTGGTTAAAAGTGCATTTACCGCCATGCTGTACTGCAAACTCATTATACGCATAGCAGAATTTATCCCAGGCATCCATCAGTATTTTATTTTTTGTAACCGGCCTTACAGGATCAAGCGTCATTCTCTCTTCGTTATATGAAGGTGATAATAATGCATTTTTTTCTGTACGGATCCGGTAACAGGCCATCAATCCTTTCTCGTCAAAGCCTGGATCCTGCTGTTTGTATTCTTTAAGAAATTTAATGAAGGCGGGAAACACAACGGTGGGAAACGTGGAAACCGGATAAGCCCAAAAATGAAAATCCCAGCGGTAAGGATAGTGATTTGAATAATCAATCGGTTTTAAATTCTTAAATGTTTTTCTTCCCTTTTTAAAAGAAAATTTAAAAAAACCGAAACCCGCCATGGCGGCATTACGCACCCCGCGCGACCACCAGTTTTTTTCTACTGCGCCCATTATGGGATTAAAGTATTTGAAGATATTGCGGTCAAGGAAGTTATATCCATTTTCAATAGCGCCAGGTTTCCCCCGCTCTTTGCTAAAGTTGCGTGTTTCGAAAATAATTTTTCCTGTAGTAGCATTCGCCAGGCCAAAGATGCCGTCATTTTCTTCAAGCGCTTTTCTGTAAACTGTTTCCCAGTTTTTATCATGAACATTGGCGGAAACATAATTCTGAATCACTAATGTCATAGGTATTATATCCAATGTAATTTCATAAATGATACCCATTAATCCGTGGCCCGATGTCATTAGCTGCCAGTGTTCATCGCCGCGTTTCATTGAACAGTTTTTTCCTGCTGCATCAATAAATTTTATCCCCTTAACCATTGAAGTGGCGATACCCGTACTTTTACCAATAGCTGCGTCTTTAAGGCAGCAGCATGCTACACTACCGATGGTTGCATTTCCTATTTCAGGTGTAAAAGGCAGTTGCAGTTTTTTTTCTGCAAGGTATTGGTGAACCTCAAAAAGCTGCATGCCTGCACCCACAGTAACTTCATCACCGGAAGGTTCGTCCAGGTACCGGAACTTTTTCATATACACTGCAGTGCCGCCGTTAACCACATTGCACCCGCTGTTTGAGTGCCCCGAACCAATGGCTACAACAGGTGATGGAAATTTTTCTTTGTCGCAGATGATTTGCTGCAGATCTTCAGCAGTTTCAGGTATGGCGTACACAGCGGGGCTGCTTACATACTGACCTGACCAGTTTGTGAACCCGGTGGTTTTGGTTTCCATAATAGGGGCTTGATTGCAGAATCAAATTACAACTAAATTGGAAAACCCAACGGATAACTTCATTTTTCCGCTAATACTTTTGCTGTTGATCTTATTTCAGGCAGGGAAGAAGCAACGGGCGTTGTTGCTCCCATGCCTGCAATACAGGTAGCAGTATTTCTGTACCCTTTTGTATTGGAATAAAGGGATTTAGCTCCTATGGCTGTATTTTTATAAAAGCACTGTACATCATTTTCTATTTGATTGAACAAAGCAGAATTGCCCACTGCTACCAAATGGCGCCCTGCGGTGTTATTTTTTAGTGCGCCACCCATTTAATAAAACAAAAATTCCCTGACCTGCCCATTTTTATATTTACTGTATTTAATGATAGTGACAGAATTTTCCAATCGCTAAAGGCGGGTGGCAATGGGTATTTACTTAAAAATTCCGCACCCGAAGAAATCCTGAATGCTATGATGGAAGTATATCATGGCTGCTCTGCCCTTTCTCCGGCAGTGGCAAGGAAAGTAGTACAGTTTTTTCAAACCGGTATGCCCGCACAGCAAAATGATTACCACCTTACGCCGAAAGAAAAAGAATTACTGCGGCATCTTACTGACGGAAAAAGTTATAAAATGATTGCTGACGCTATGCTTGTAACCCTGGAAACCGTAAAGTCGCATATAAAAAATGTTTACCGCAAACTTCATGTAAACTGCAATGCAGAAGCTGTTTCAAAAGCCATCAAACAAAAAATTGTATAAACCTTTTTAATTAGATTATTGGTAGCCCTGTCTTCATTCAGACTGATTCTAAACGGCATATCCTCAAATTTCCTCATCCTGCACAAGAAATTGTTTCTTTTTTCGTTATTGCAGTACCACACATAAAGTATCTTGCAATCATGCTTAAAAAATCCCTGCTTGTTTTTTTTATTACAGTAGTTGCTGCAAACGCAAAAGCGCAGTTGTACAACAGTTATGTACAGGAGGGCGAGTTTGGCGCTGCTATTGGTTTAGGCCATTATTTTGGCGATTTAAATACTACCGGTTCAGTGCGCCGCCCCAAGTTTTCGGGCGGCATATTCTTTTTAAAACAATTCAGTAATTATATAGGTGTGAAAGTGGCTGCCAATTATGCCAGGCTCGGGTATTCTGATGTGTACAGCAAAAACCCTGTTGAACAAAGGCGCAACCTCAGTTTTAATTCCAATGTGTGGGAGCTTTCAGTAAGCGGTAATTTTAATTTCTTCCGTTTTATTCCGGGCGTGGAAGGGTATAATTATACACCTTATGTATCACTTGGGGTGGGTGTTTTTTCTTATGACCCGTATGCGTATCTCAACGATACCAAATATTTCCTCAGGCCTTTGGGTACTGAAGGGCAGGGAAGCGCTGACTATCCCAGCAGGAAGCCGTACAGTACAACAGCAATATGTTTTCCCTTAACTGTTGGTTATAAATACAGCCTTAACGACAGGCTGAATGTTTTTGGCGAAATAGGTTACCGCTTTACCACTACTGATTACTTAGATGATGTAAGCACTACTTATGCAGGCCCCGCCGCATTTCCGCCAAACCCTGATGGTACCCCTTCTGTAGCATTCCTGCTGCAGGACAGGAGTTATGAAACGGGTACACCTATCGGCATAAAAGACCGCCAGCGCGGAAACAGTTCGCAAAAAGATTCATATATACTGCTTCATTTTGGCGTTTCACTCAATATCTCATCTTACAAATGCCCAACTGCCACTAAAAAGTAATGTGATTTTAATGGATCAGGCGATATGCCCCGGTTTTAAATTTCTCCGCAGCCTTTGCAGAATCATCTTATGTTTCTGCATAAAATATAAACGGGCTTAAAAAAATCATCGCAGCTTTACTATCTTTAAAAAATGAACCCTGCCGGAAAAATTGTTTCCTGTTTCCTGTTTCTTGTTTCTTATTACAGTTTATTATCCGCGCAAACTTACCCGCAGGATTATTTCCGCAACCCGCTGAACATACCTATTCAGCTTGCTGCCAATTTTGGTGAACTGCGCGAGAACCATTTTCACATGGGGCTGGACATACGCACAGAAAGCAGGGAAAACCTTCCCGTATATGCCGCCGCGGATGGATATGTAAGTGAAATAAAAATTGAAAAATATGGTTTTGGCAAGGCCATCTATATTTCGCATTCTAATGGTTATACAACCTTGTATGGCCATCTTAATAAATTTTTTCCCGCATTAGATGATTATGTAAAGTCAAAAGAATACAAGGATGAAAGCTGGGAGCAGGATATTATTTTTCAGCCGGGTTCTTTCCCGGTAGTAAAAGGCCAGTTTATAGCTTACAGTGGCAATACAGGCGCATCTGCGGGGCCACACCTGCATTTTGAAATACGTGATTCAAAAACGGGCAATAACTTAAACCCGGAATTATTCGGCTTTAATATTGAGGATAAAATCCCGCCTGTAATCCATGCATTATACTGGTATGACCGGCGGTACAGCACTTATCAATCATCACCGGTACCCATTCCTTTTCATATAAAGAACGGTGCTTACAGTTCGGTAAATAAAATTGTAAGGGTCAGCTCACCCCTTATAAGCCTCGGTATAAGCGCAGAAGATAAAAATTCAGGATCCTCTTTTTTATTTGGTATTTATTCGGCGGAATTATGGTTAGATGATTCATTAATTAACACTTTTACACTAAATGATTTTTCTTATGACGAAACCCGTTACGTAAATGCCTGCATTGACTACAAAACTTTTATTTTATCAAAAAAATATATACAGCACCTGTGCGTGCTTCCCGGAAATTATTCATCCATCTTTCATATTAAAAACAGCAACGGTATCATTATTCTTGCCGATACAATACCACATCTGTTAGCAGTGTATGTAAAGGATGTTTATGGAAACTCAAGCAAAATTAATTTTGCTGTTCAGTTTTCCGGCATGCCGGGAAAAAAAAATACTTACCCGCTCAATGCAAAACCAATGCTGCCCGACCGGGAAAATTTTATAAGTACGGATAATGTAAAAGTGCAGTTCAGCGGTAAAGCATTTTATGATGCGGTACCTTTTGTATTAAATGAACTTCCGGGCAATGCAGCAAATGCGGCTTCCTATCTTTTTGCGCTGCACAACTATACTGTGCCCGTGCACGGCCGGTACAATATCCTTATAAAAACATTTTTAAAACCGGGTGATACACTGCGTAATAAAGTGGTGGCAAGGCTTTTAAGCGGAGCATATAAAGACATAACAAAAGGTGAATGGCAGGGAGACTGGATGAAGACATCTTTCAACCGACTGGGAAATGTGCAGCTATGGATTGATACTGTTCCACCCCTTATACAACCTGATGGGTGGAAGGATGGCGCCAAAATTCCTGCTGCACAAACATCACTCCGTGTAAAATGTACGGATGATTTGGGTGAACTGCAAACATTCCGCGCCACGCTTGACAGCAACTGGCTGATGTTTTCAAAAAAAGGGGATGATTGTATTTATTATTTTGATGAACATTGCAGTAAAGGCCGGCACGGGCTATCGGTTACCATTGCTGACGTTGCGGGAAATATTAAGCAGAAAAATTTTTCATTTGAAAAACAATAGTCAATAAACCGGAAGTAAAGATTACTGTATTTAATAAAATTAATTGTTATGCCCATTGCAGAAGGAATAAAAGCGCCTGTGTTTAAAGGCAAAGACCAAAACGGGGAAATAATTTCCCTGGCCGGGTTTAAAGGGAAGAAAGTAGTACTGTACTTTTATCCCGAAGATGATACGCCTACCTGCACTATACAGGCGTGCAACCTGCGCGACAATTATGGCCTGCTGAAAAAAAATGGCTTTGAAATTATTGGCATCAGCCCCGATGATGAAAAGAAGCACAAAAGGTTTGAAGCTAAATTTCAATTGCCTTTCACACTCATTACAGACCCGGAACATAAAATAATTGACAAATACGGCGTGTGGGGTGAAAAGCAACTGTATGGCCGCAAATACATGGGGCTGCACCGAACCACTTTTGTTATTGATGAAAAAGGAACCATACGCAAAATATTTCTGCGGCCTAAAAACAAGGCGCATGCTGAAGAAATAATTGCAGCATGGAACGCACTGAAATAATATACAGTTTATAAATGAATGTGCGGATAAAAGAAAATTCATGGCTGGCAAAAATTGCCGCAAAACGTTTACGCGAAAAGCAGGCAGCTTTTGTATTGGGCAGCACCATTTATCTGTGGAATGTTTCTAAAGAAAATTTTTTGGCAAATCAAAAATGGCTGCGGCATGAGCTTGCTCATATTTACCAGTTTAAGCAATATGGTTTTTTTACTTTTATTTTTTTATATCTGAAAGAAACATCGCGGAAAGGTTACAGGCAAAACAAATTTGAAGTGGAAGCAAGGGAAAAAGAAATTGAAAGAAATTTGATTGAGCGTTTTGTTTTTAAATAATTGCCGGAAACGGCATTATCCCATTAACCATTCCACTTCACCCCATTCAAAACAGTCTTTGACGGCACCTTTAACAGCCAGTTGCCCAAAGCTGTTTACCTCTTTCACTATGCATGAAAAAGCCCTGTTATCTTTTTTAAGCATTACTTCTTCATTTGCTTTATATAAAACTGCATTATACTCTTTCAGTATGGAAGAAAAATGCCCTTGGCACAGTTGGGTAAAACGGGCTTCAATACCAGCGCATAATTCCTTTGCCAGTAAAACGGGATCAAAATTTTTCCCGGTCACGTTTGTTAATGAAACCGGATTTATAAGAGATGAGTCAAAGTTTGTTTGATTAATATTCATTCCAATTCCTGCTACTGTCCACTGACATTCCTGTCCGCGTACAATGTTTTCTATGAGGATGCCCGCTGCCTTTCTGTCACGCCAATAAATATCATTTGGCCATTTAACTTTTGTTTCTGCGCCTGCATATTTGCTGAATAAACTGTATGCAGCCAATGCCACAGCTGCCACTGTATAAAACTGGTGGGAAACCAGTAAACCATTGGTATTAAGAACAACAGAAAGAAGCATGTTTTTTCCGGCCACCGTTTCCCATGTCCTGCCCCGCTGTCCTTTACCCGCAGTTTGATTATATGCAAAATAAGCCTGGCCCGGGGTTGCAAGCCCCTGCCGGATACATGCCATGGCATAGTTGTTGGTGCTTTCCACCTCATATAATTCTATAAAAGGTTTACCAACAGGATGATTAAGTAGCGGGGTAGGCAAAAGAATTACTATTTTTGCGCAAAATTAGTTGATAAGTGATGGTTAAACACCCGCAGGAAATTAATTATTGCATTTCCCCGGATAGGTTTTAAGCGAATGAAAAATATACAAATTGCAGAACCGGCAAACATCATATTAACTTAACTCACAAAAACTTTTTTGATTATTGGCACCTTTAACAGTTTTAGCTGAACGAAAAAAAATAAATACGGCCAGGCTTACAAAAAATTCTAAACTTTTCAAATCTGTTATTCAGGCTATCCGGGAAAAGAAAGGTGAAAATATTGTATCGCTTGATCTGAGAAAAATACCTGAAGCGGTCGCGGATTTTTTTGTGATATGTGAAGCAACAAGCCATACACAAGTAAAAGCCATCAGTGACTTTGTGGAAGAAACGGTAAAAAATATTTGCGGGGAAGTACCGTATAAATACCAGGGCCATCAGGCGCAAAAATGGGTTTTGATTGATTATATAAATATAGTGGTTCATATAATGCATCCGGACACAAGGAAATTTTATCAATTGGAAGAAATGTGGAGTGATGGTGTTTATGAAATCTATGAATAAAAATACAGTTAATAAAATTGAAAGTTTAAACTTTTCTTATAAGAAATCATTTTTATACAAATTGTGAAGTAAAAACATGGCACAGAACGATAAAAAAATAAAACCAGGCATACCGGAAAAGGGCAGTGATGATGCGGGACAAAGAAAACCACCAAAATTCAGCATTTACTGGATATATGCAATTATTGCTGTTACGCTTATTGGTTATAAATTTCTTCCTATTGGCCAGGCAGATTCCGTTACAATATCGCAACTGGAATTTCAGCAAAAAATGCTTTTGCCGGGTGATGTAGATAAATTAGACGATATCACTAACAAACGGATAGTCCGCGTACACATTATTAAGGACAGCCTTGTAAAACCTGAATACCAGAAAAAATCTGACAGCCAGAACCCGATTGCAGCAAAAAACCCGGTTTTTGAATTCAGTGTAACGGATTGGGCAAGCTTTCACAACAACATGGCTAATTTTTACCTTGCACATCCTGAAATAAAACAAGTAAGTGAAAACCCGTCTGATGAAGGAGAGTGGTTTGGCCCCGTAGCCAATGTAGTGGTTACCATTTTACTTTTTGTAGGGCTATGGGTTTTGCTTATGCGCAAAGTAGGCGGTGGCGGCCCTGGTGGCGGTGGGCCCGGTGGTATTTTTAACATCGGTAAATCAAAAGCCACACTTTTTGAAAAAGGCACAAAGGTAAATATCAATTTTGGCGATGTAGCCGGGCTTGATGAAGCAAAAGTGGAAGTGATGGAGATTGTTGATTTTTTGAAAAACCCAAAAAAATATACAGCCCTCGGAGGTAAAATTCCAAAAGGTGCATTACTGGTAGGGCCTCCGGGCACGGGTAAAACCCTTTTAGCCAAGGCAATGGCAGGTGAAGCGCAGGTTCCGTTTTTTTCAATGAGCGGAAGTGACTTTGTGGAATTATTTGTGGGCGTGGGTGCCAGCCGTGTAAGGGATTTATTTAAACAGGCGCGGGAAAAAGCGCCCTGTATTATTTTTATAGATGAAATTGATGCCATTGGCCGTGCACGCGGACGTAATGCCATCATGAGCAATGATGAAAGGGAAAATACCCTAAACCAACTTTTGGTAGAAATGGATGGGTTTGCCGGTGATGCCGGTATCATTATTCTTGCGGCTACCAACAGGCCAGATGTGCTGGATCCCGCTTTATTAAGACCGGGGCGTTTTGACAGGCAAATTTCTATTGACAGGCCTGATGTAAAGGGACGGGAAGAAATTTTTAAAGTACACCTGAAACCTATTAAGATTTCTCAAACATTAGACATACACAGGCTTGCGGAGCAAACACCCGGTTTTGCCGGCGCAGATATTGCCAATGTGTGCAATGAAGCAGCTTTAATTGCAGCACGTAAAGGGAAAGATGCGGTAGATATGTCCGATTTCCAGGATGCTATTGACAGGGTGATAGGCGGGCTGGAAAAAAAGAATAAAATTATTTTACCCGAAGAAAAGGAAATCATTGCTTATCATGAAGCAGGCCACGCCATCTGCGGATGGTTTTTAGAGCATGCTTATCCATTATTAAAAGTAACCATTGTGCCACGCGGCACTGCGGCATTGGGTTACGCGCAATACACACCAAAAGAGCAGTACCTGTACAATACAGACCAACTTATGGACCAGATATGTATGACGCTGGGCGGAAGGGCGAGTGAAGATATTTTCTTTGGCAAAATTTCTACCGGTGCATCAAATGACCTGCAGCAGATTACCAAAATGGCTTATGCAATGGTTACCGTATATGGAATGAATACTAAAGTGGGGAACATCAGTTTTTACGACCCATCCCAGGAAAATACCTTTACCAAACCTTATAGTGAAGAAACAGGTAAGCTGATTGATGAAGAAGTAAGGCAATTAGTAGCAACTGCTTATGAAAGAACAAAGCAACTGCTTACTGAAAGAAAAACAGAAGTGGAAAAATTAGCGAAGGAATTACTTAAAAGTGAAGTGCTTTTTAAAAGCGATGTAGAAGCACTGATAGGCAAAAGGCCTTATGAAGAAAAGAAACTGCTTGATGTAGATGAAAACAATACCGGTGATCATCATTCAGAGAACGGAGCAATCAGTGAGGGAGTGCCACCCTATGACAGTGGCATCAACATACCTGCTTTGAAAACTGAAGAATAATGAAACCATCTTCTTCTGCAAAAGAAAATATTTTAAAAAAAATACGGCAGGCACTGAGCAATTCAGTGCCTGCCCCGTTTCCCCAAAGCGAAAGCGCAGCAAATGTGTTTCATCCCTTACAGCAGGAACCCGAAATTGAATTTGCTGAAAACTTCACAGGTCTCCGGGGAAAATTTTCTTTCTGCGCAAATAATATTGAACTCTCACAGCAGTTACAAATACTTTTTACTTCCCGCAAGTGGGATAATATATACTGCCGTGAAAATAATATAAGGGAAACCCTGTCAAACGGCGGGTTAAACATTGCATATACAAATGACCTTCGCTTTTGTGATGCATCCATTACGGGCTGCGAAACGCTTGTGGCAAGAACGGGAAGCATACTCATGAGCAGCGCACAGCAAAGCGGCAGAACTGTAAGCGTGTATGCACCTGTGCATATCTGCATTGCTTACACTTCTCAGCTTGTATATGATATAAAAGACGCATTGCTGCTGCTGAAAGAAAAATATTCAAACAATAATATGCCTTCACTTATTACATTGGCAACGGGGCCCAGCCGCACAGCGGATATTGAAAAAACGCTGGTAGTGGGAGTACACGGCCCTAAAGAAGTTTTTTGTTTTTTGGTAGAGAAACCCTAAACCCACAGTGGAATATTTATCTTTATCCAATGGCTATTCTTGCAGATAAAAAAATCTACTTCCTTTCCGATTTTCATCTTGGCGCGCCGGATTATAACAGCAGCCTTGTAAGGGAAAAAAAGGTAGTTGCTTTCCTGGAGAGCATCCATCATGATGCAGCAGAGATTTATATTGTGGGCGATATTTTTGATTTTTGGTACGAATACAGAAAAGTAGTTCCAAAAGGTTATACGCGGTTGCTTGGAAAACTTGCTGAAATAACCGATGCAGGCATACCTGTTTATTTTTTTGTGGGCAACCACGATATGTGGATGCGCGGTTATTTTGAAAAAGAACTGAATATTCCTGTTTATTTTGAACCCCGAACTTTTGAATGGAGCGGAAAAAATTTTTACATAGGGCATGGTGACGGTTTGGGCCCCGGCGACCACGGGTATAAATTCATAAAAAAAATTTTCAGGAATAAATTTTGCCAGTGGCTGTTTGGCCAGTTGCACCCTTCTTTAGGCATAAAACTGGCAAATTATTTCAGCAGGAAAAGCCGCGCAAAAACAGGCGTGGCCGATGAACATTTTTTAGGAGAAGATAGTGAATGGCTCATTATTTATTGTCGGCAAATACTGGCAAAAGAGCATTACGATTTTTTTATTTTCGGGCACCGGCATTTGCCCATTGATTTTAAATTAAATGCGCAAAGCCGCTATATTAATCTTGGCGACTGGATAAGTAATTTTACTTACGCAACTTTCGACGGCACCGATGTGCAGCTAAAAAAATGGGAAGGATGAAAATGATATTGCTTTTTTGTTTTGTATTTTCCGTTTTCCGTGCTGCGGCAGAAACGGATACGCTGATTCATTTGAAGCAGGATAAATTTATTGCCGGCAGTTACAAAAATTTTTATACTGATAACCTTGGCAATATCTTTCTTATCAATGCTAATAACCAGGTAAAAAAATTAGATAACAAAGGCGATTCAGTAACTGTGTTTAATGATATGCGCCGCTATGGTGATATTTATTCCCTTGACATTAACAACCCGCTTAAAATAACCGCTTACTATAAAGATTTTACAACCCTTCTTGTACTTGACCGTTTCCTCAACCCCGTTAACAGTATTGATTTGCGTAAATCAGGGATACTGCAGGCAAAAACAGTGGTACAGAGTTATGACAACAATTACTGGCTCTTTGATGAACTGGACAATAAGCTTAAAAAAATAGATGATAACGGAAATGTTTTATTAGAATCGCCTGATTTCCGGATACTTTTCCAGGAAGCATACAATCCTTCGCAGATCATTGATGATGCAGGCCTGCTTTATTTATATGATGCAAACAGCGGATGGAAAATATTTGATTATTACGGTGCTTTTAAACAACAATTTGCTTTTACCGGGTGGAGTGATGTACAGGCATCCGCAAAAAATTTATATGGCAGGGATTCCGTTTATTTTTATTCGTCTAATTTAAAATTACCCGGGGTGCAAAAAGAAAAAACAAATATTGATCTTGCTTCTGCTGCAAAAGTGGTGCAGCAGGACAGCAAAATTTTTATTCTTAAAACAGAAGGCTTATTCATTTACACACAGGTAAATAAATAATATGAACGATTTTCTTCAGCAGGAATTTTTAAACAACAGTGTAAGGCTTTACCTTGAAGTGTTTGGCGCTATCCTTATCGCGCTGATCATAAAACGCATTATTTCAAAATACCTGGCAGCAGTTTCATTCAAATTTTTTTTCAAAGCAGCCTCGCCTTTGCGCAGGCAGGCTTTCCTTGATTTTGTGGTGGCACCGCTTGATAATTTTTTATTTCTGTTCCTTGCAGTAATTGCTTTTGACAAACTCACAATTCCTGTAATACTCGATTTTAAAATTATCCGGCAGGTAAATTCAGGTGATGCATTATCTGCGGTTGCCTATGCCGCTATCATCATTTCATTTATCAGGCTGTGCATACGTTTAGTGAGTTATGTGGCTTTAATAATGGAAGAAAAAGCAAACCTTGCTGCAGACCAGACAGACAACCAGCTTGTGGTTTTCTTCCGCGATTTTTTCCGCGTTATACTTTTTATCATCGGCATTTTACTCATCCTTCATTTTTGCTTTAATTATGATGTGGGTAATTTGCTCACGGGTCTCAGCCTTGTGGGCGCTGCTATTGCACTGGCCACAAAAGAAAGCCTGGAAAACCTGATTGCTTCATTCATTATTTTTTTTGATAAGCCCTTTACAACCGGCGACCTTGTGAAAGTGCAGAATTTTACCGGTAACGTGGAGCGCATTGGTTTGCGCAGTACGCGCATACGCACTGATTATAAAACATATATAACCGTGCCTAACAAACAAATGGTGGATACAATTATTGATAATATTTCGTTGCGCACACAGCGCCGTATTGATATATCCCTTGAAATTGGTTTAAGCGCCACTGCGGCGCAGTTAAAAGAAATCATCCCTTCTGCTGAAAAAATTTTGCAGCAGGACGCGGTGGAAAACAGTTTTGTTTATTTAAGCGATACCGGGCAAAATGCACACGTGCTTACCATTATCTGTTTTACATCAATAACCCAAAGCCTGGATGAATTTAATGCATTGCGCAGCAATATAAACCTTGAAATGATTGACCTGCTCAACAGTAAAAATATTGAGCTTGCCGCTGCAAGCATGGACATAAAAATTAAACGGTAGAGTTAATTGTTTTGCGCTCAAACAGAAGCAGCGTGATTTATAAAAAGAATAACTTATTTTTTTACTTTTAGCTTTTTCATTTTTACTTACTCTTCATGCGGTTACCTACTTTTGCTTTTACATATTATGCAGCAGGTTATCAGCGTAAAAAATTTAAGCAAAACTTTCAGCAGTATTGCTGTTGTGGATGACCTTTCTTTTACGGTAAATGAAGGCGATGTATATGGTTTCCTTGGGCAGAATGGTGCCGGTAAATCAACTACTATCCGTATGTTACTTGGTTTAGTACATCCCACAGGGGGTAATATTTCTTTGTTCGGTCTTCCACTGCGTGCGCACCGCATTGAAATACTGAAACAGGTGGGCGCTATTATTGAAAAACCTGATGTGTACAAATATCTATCCGCTTATGACAACCTGAAACTCTTTGCAAAACTCAGCGGCATAAAAGCCACGCATAAGCAACTGATGGTTCAATTAGAAACAGTAGGTTTAAAAGGGCGTGAGCAGGATAAAGTAAAAACATTTTCTCAGGGAATGAAGCAGCGCCTTGGAATTGCCGTTGCGCTTATTCACGATCCGAAACTTATTATCCTGGATGAGCCCACCAACGGTTTGGATCCGCAGGGCATTGCGGATATGCGCAATTTAATTTTGCATCTGAGCCGTGAAATGAAAAAAACAGTTTTTGTATCATCGCATTTATTAAATGAAATTGAGCAGGTGGCCACGCGGGTTTTAATTATTGATAAAGGGAAAAAAGTAATGGAAGGAAGCGCAGCAGAATTATTTGATCCCGCACAAACCATTGTGGAAATAGATACATTGAATAATGAACAGGCAAAAATTTTGCTGCAGCAAAGCCAGTGGCAGCAATACATAGAGCCGCAGCGCGGCCATACTTTATTATTAAAAATGCACCGCAACCGGATTCCGGAGCTGCATAAATTTTTAGTAGGGCAGGATATAAAAATTATTTCGGTACAGCCGCGGCATTCACTGGAAGATTATTTTTTACAGGTAACATCGGGCAAACAGCATGTGGGAGCTTTTACAAATTGAATTATATAAAATATTCAGGCGGCCGCGCACTTATATTGCATTTGCGGCCATCACCGCATTGATATGTATTATACAACTGGGGCTTAAAATGGATGGTGATGCTTACGTGGATTTTTTAATGAGCGGGCTGAAACAAACATTTGATTTTGACGGGAAAATATTAAACGGTTACCTCGTCTGTTATATTATCCTGCAGTTAATGCTGGTGCATGTGCCTTTGCTGATTTCATTAATTGCCGCAGACATGGTTTCAGGTGAAGCGAATATGGGCACGCTGCGGCTGATGCTCACCAAACCGGTAAGCAGAACAAAGTTCATGCTTGCAAAATTTTTTGCAGCGGGCATCTATACTTTTATATTGCTGGTATGGATTGCTTTCCTGGCACTCTTTGTAAGCATCCGGGTTTTTGGAACAGATGACCTGATGCTTCAAAAAACTTCCTATGTGGTGCAGATTGCAGAAGGAGATGTTTTCTGGCGGTACATTGGCGCATTCGGTTTTGCTTTTTTAGCAATGCTTACTGTAACAGCACTTGGTTTTTTTCTTTCTGTTTTTGCGGAAAATTCAATAGGGCCAATAGTTGCAACAATGAGTATTATTATTTTCTTTACAATTTTAAGTACTATGAGCATCCCTCTGTTTCAAAAAATACAGCCTTATTTATTTACCACGCACATGGTAAACTGGAAAGAATTTTTTGATGAAAAAGTTGATGCAGATAATTCTGTAATTACCGGCAGCATACAAAATCCAGAAAGAATTATTGACTCAGCTTTAATCCTGGGTGTCCATATAACTGCGCTGGTTTCTGCTGCAATTTTTG
Organism: Chitinophagales bacterium; assembly: GCA_038207175.1. Lineage (GTDB taxonomy): Bacteria > Bacteroidota > Bacteroidia > Chitinophagales > Chitinophagaceae > JBBRAD01. Next base: position 17,930 of record JBBRAD010000019.1, on the reverse strand, counting down.
TTTTAAAAAAGAAAGATGTGCTTAGTTAAAAACCAGGGATACGGGAGTTAGGAGAAAGGAGATGGAGGGTTAAATAGAGGTTTCAGGTTTTGTTTGTTTGTAAAAGATATAAAAATGAAAAAGGTTTTTATTTTATTGCTTATCGCCCAAAGCTCATGGCTCGCGGCATCTTCGCAGGACATGACAGCGCTTGTGAATAAAGTGCGTGCAAAGCTTGACCTGGTGAATGATTATGTGGCGGATGGTGTTTTAAAAACCGATGTTACGTTTATTAAAGCACCTGCAGGAAAAGTAAAAGTGTATTATAAAAAACCTGATAAATTCAAACTGAAAAAAGATGGCGGTATATCTATTTTACCAAAAGGCGGTGTAAGTGTAAGCATGAATTCCATCATCACTACAAACAATTTTGTGGCGCTTGCAGCGGGCAGCTTGGTTGTTGATGGTATAAATACAAAAGTGGTAAAGCTGTTGCCAGCTGACGAGAACAGCGATGTTGTACTCTCCACTTTGTACATTGATGAAACAAATTTATTAGTGCTCAAGGCCATTACCACCACAAAAGATAACGGCACTTATGAAATTGGCCTTGCGTATGGGAAATACAGCAGTTACGGGCTTCCTGACAAAGTAGTGTTTAGTTTTAATACAAAAGATTATAAACTTCCAAAGGGTGTTACGCTTGAATTTGATGATAGCACAAAACCCTCAGCCGCTGATGAGCTTAAAAACAAAAAAGGTAAAATAGAAATTACCTATTCATCTTACATCATAAATAAAGGTGTGGATGACGGGGTGTTTAAATAATCTATATTAACTGTTTTTTATTCTTCTCTTCATCAAATTCCCATTTCCACCTGCGGTGGCTCCACAGGTAACCTGCAGGGTTTTTCCTGATGCTTTCTTCTACAAATTTCATCATCTGTTTTGTAATTTCGCCATAGGGCATATTACGTGGTTCGGTAGTAAGTAAAACCATATCAGATGTATAATACCCTCGTTTTACTTTATAAAAATTGCACATTACAATTGCCGTGTCACCCACTTTAGCGCCGCGTTCGGGGCCTTTTACCACCGCCGTCATTTTTCCGAAAAACCTTGTCCAGTAAGCAAAGCGCGAATCGCCGGGGTTTTGATCGCCCACCAGTGCCAGGCAATATTGTTTATTCCTGTAAGCAGTAAATTTTGTATTAAACTCCGTAGCGGGGATTAAATCAGCGCCAAACCTTTTGCGCATATGTATGAATATCCTGTCAAAAACTTTATTTTTTATGGGCATGTACACTGTAAGCAAAGTGTAATTAAAGTTGTGCGAATAACCCAGGTTGGCAAACTCCCAGTTAAAAAAATGACCTGAATGCAACTGCACTTTTTTACCGGTTGCATACAAATCATTTACTACTTCAAAATTTCCTGTAAACCTTTTATTCAGTTCTTCGCCTGAGATGGAAAACAATTTGATGGATTCAATAAAATTATCAATAAAGTTTTTATAGAATTCTTTCATAACCGCAATTCTTTCCGCTTCTGTTTTTTCAGGAAATGCAATACAGAGGTTCTCCATCACCACTTTCTTGCGGTAACCTGTTATATAATATACAATCAAATAAATACCATCACTTATAATGTACAAAATGCGCCAGGGCAGTAAAGAGAGCAGGTATAAAAACCAGTAAACTATATAATACATCTGATCGACAGTTGACAATTGACAGTTGACAGCGGGCCGCAGTAAACCATCTTTATAAAATAATATTTTGCAGCAGATCACTTTTTCCGGGATGATCGGTATTATAATGCAGCCCCCTGCTTTCTTTTCTGAACTGCGCACCCTTTACAATAAGGTAGCCAACAGTAATCAGGTTTCTCAATTCGCACAATTGAGGTGATACGCGTGTTGATTTATACAATACTTCAGTTTCCTCATAAAGCAAATCCAGCCTTTTCATTGCACGCTGCAAACGTACATCATTGCGAACGATGCCTACATAATCGCTCATGATGGACTGCAGTTCTTTTAAACTTTGGGTGATTAAAATCATTTCTTTTGGGTCAGAAGTTCCTTTTGCATTCCAGTCCGGGATAGTACTGAAACCGTTTTCAAAAAAACCTGTTTGATCAGTTTTGTTTTCAATACCGTCCACAGTTTTTAAATAAGCCCTGTGGGCAAATACCATTGCTTCCAGCAAGCTGTTGCTTGCCAAACGGTTGGCTCCATGCAGGCCCGTGCTTGCACATTCGCCGCAGGCATATAAATGCATAATTGAAGTGCGTGCCCATTCATCTGTTTTAATACCGCCGCAACTGTAATGCGCTGCAGGTGCAACGGGTATCATCTGCTCCATCACATCAATACCTATGCTTTTACATTTTTCATAAATATTAGGGAAGTGATGAATAAATTTTTCTTTATCCATGTGGCGGCAATCCAGGTAAACATTTTCCGTACCTGTGCGTTTCATCTCGCTGTCTATGGCCCGTGCCACAATATCACGCGGGGCAAGGTCTTTTCGCTCATCATATCTTTCCATAAACGCTTCACCTTCTTTATTGCGCAGGATACCGCCATCACCACGCACTGCTTCAGTTATTAAAAATGAAGGGGAAACACCGGGCTCATACAAAGCCGTCGGATGAAACTGTATGAACTCCATATTTTCAATACGCGCTTTTGCGCGGTAAGCCATCGCCACACCGTCACCGGTGGCAATTTTTGGATTGGTGGTAGTACGGTATGCCTGCCCGTTTCCGCCGGTGGCAAGCAATGTGGTTGCAGAAAGTATTTTTTCAATTTTATTGCTGCGCAGGTTAAGCACATATACTCCAAAGCAGTTAATATCGGGTGTGGATTTAGTAACAAGATAGCCAAGATGGTGCTGTGTAATAATATCCACCACAAAGCAATAATTAATAAGCTCAATATTTTTGCAATCCTGGAGTTCATTAAGCAGAGCCCGTTCCATTTCCCTGCCGGTTACATCTTTATGATGCAGTATACGGAATTCACTGTGCCCGCCTTCCCGGCCCAATGCGTATCCTCCGCTTTCGTCTTTATCAAACCTTGCTCCGTAATCAATAATTTCTTTTATACGCTCCACGCCTTCTTTCACCACAATCTCTGCTACATGTTTATTGCATAAGCCATCCCCTGCAATAAGTGTGTCTTCAATATGCTTTTCAAAACTGTCATTTGCTTCATCCCACACACCCGCAATGCCACCCTGCGCATATTTGGTATTGGTTTCGTCTTCACGGGTTTTTGTAATAACTGTAACTTTTTTATCAGGAAAATGCCGGGCAACTTTTATAGCATACGTCAGGCCGGCAATACCTGAACCAATCACTAAAAAATCTGTTTCCATGTTTGTGATATTTGCAATCAAAAATGCAAAATTAACCATCCGTTTTTTGAAATAGTTATTAAATATAAAAGGAGAAAATATTATTTATGCGAAAAAAGTTACGGCTCATACAAACATTCACACTGAAAGTTATTACGCAAAAGATTTGAAACGCTAATTTTGAATGATGAAAAAAACACTTGTACTCGGGGCTTCTGATAATCCCGCACGATACAGTTATCTTGCTGTAAACCGGTTAAAGGCGAAAGGCCATCCGGTTATTGCGATAGGAAAAAAGGAAAGTAAAGTAAACGGTGTAAGTATAATTACCGGGCAGCCGCAGATAGAAGGTATAGATACCATTACACTTTATCTTAATAAGCAAAATCAAAAACAGTATTACGGTTATATTTTATCGCTGCACCCCAAACGCATCATCTTCAACCCCGGCGCGGAAAATGATGAGCTTGCTGAAATGGCCGCTGCACAAGGCATTCAGCCTGTGGAAGCCTGTACACTTGTTTTACTGAGTACAGGGCAATTTTAAACGGGTGCATAAACTTATTATGCGAGTGCAAACCGGATTGCTGCGGCTGCATGTATTTTTGTGGTATCAAAAACCTGTATGGAAACATCTTCCTGCTTTATGAGGATGGGTATTTCGGTGCATCCAAGTATTACACCTTCCGCACCAAGTGATGCCAGGTTTTTAATGATATTGATAAACCCCTTTTTTCTTTCAGGAAGGAAAACTCCTTTGCTCATTTCCGTATAAATGGCATCGTTTATATATTCAATTTCATCTTCAGGCGGGATGATGGTTTTAATATGCTGCGCTGCAAGTTTATCCTTATAAAAATCAAGCTGCATAGTGTATTTGGTACCCAGCAGTGCGACTGTTTTAAACCCCTGCGTTGAAATTTCTTTTGCCGTTTCTTCCGCAATATTAATAAGAGGGATATTTATTGCCGCCTGTATTTTATCAGCAATTTTATACATGGTGTTTGCGCCAACCAGTAAACAGTCTGCGCCTGCCTGTTCAATTTTTATTGCTGCGCTTATGATGATTTCTGCAATACCATTCCAATCACATGCTTCGGTAAGTTTTTTTATTTCACCAAAATTTACCGAGTAGAGAATTATTTCTGCAGTCTCTGAGCCACCGGCCTTTTCATTCACCATTTGATTAAGCAGGCGGTAATAATCCAAAGTGGAAAGCCAGGTAAGCCCGCCGATAAGGCCGATTTTTTTCATACGTAAATATATTCGGAATGATATAAAACCGCAAAGATTATTATAGTATTATTAAAATTTATTTTTTTATCTCAGACAAAAAAAAGAAAATGTATTTTGCACATCCTTTAAAATTCTGCATAATATTTTTTCATTTTTAAAAAATTATTTTATGTCAGACATTACTGAATCTTTAGCAGGAAGTGCGGGCGAATTAAAAGATAACGCAGCCGAAAAGCTTAATCACCTGAAAGGGCAGGCGGGTGATATAGCAGACAGCCTGAAAGAAAAAGCCGGGGAAGTATGGGATGATTTGAAATCCGGCAAACTAAAAGATGAGGCCGCTGAAAAGCTAAGTGAACTGGGCGATGCCACCAAAGGCCTGTGGAACAAGGTTACAGGCAGCGAAGAAGCTAAATGAAACATTAAAAAGACGGACCTAACCCATCCGTCTTTTTTAATCAGCATATTTCAAAAAATCCCTCCATGCTGTACGTTTCAATCAATGGCTGGCCAAGCCGCTGCAAATGTTCATTGCTTTTCTGCAGCAGGCAGTGCGGTACATCTGAATTAAAGTAATCACCTTTATACCAATAGCTGACTAAGGGCAACAGTTGCATAAAGCCTGCATTCTTCTGCGCATTAAATATCAACTGGTGAAGGTTCGAAATTTCATCATCAAGCAAATGGCTAAATACCCCGCAGTTCAGTAATTCCTTTGTTAAACCAATGATTGTAGTTTGCATTGATTAAAATTTTCAGCAAGTTCACCAACCATTATTAGGGAATTGTAAAATTTATATTATGTAATTGCGCAATAAAACACTTTGTGGATAAAGCGTGAACATCATTATCCGGGCAGGATTATAACAAAAAATGCATCCCGTAAATGAGATGCATTTTTGTTGTTTTACTTCAAAAATTTATTCATCCCATTTTTTTAACCCTAATATTTTTTCACCAAGCTCTGTTAGTTGCGCCTGTTCATATTTTGTTTGCTCCCATTTACGCGGGTCGCCCGGAAATGCGTACCCTTCAGGTGCAATCCTGTCTTTCCATGATGCAATGCGCCATTGGCGCAGGCTTTCATTATCTTCCAGCGCCGGCGACATGGAAATATATTGAGCCAGCCTGGGTTTTGTGGAAACATTTTTTCTTATGCCATGCGCAAGCATACTGCTGAAGATAAGCAGGTCACCGGCTTTGGTAGTAATCTTTTCTATATTAAGCCCGGCTGTGTCGGGGCAGAATGGATTGCGGTCTGCAGGTTGTGTCTTCACCCATTCATCAAAATTCCTGAAGAGTTCCGGTATGCATTGAAACCCTCCCATATCAATTTCAGTATCAGCCAGTGCAAGTACACCCTGTACATTCACGGGTTTCGGATCGAGTGATGTATCAATATCCCAATGAATAAACCCTTCGTAATTATGTTCGGGTCTTACAGGAAAATTAAGATTGGCGCGGTCAATGGTCGCCCATAATTTTTCTGTACCCCATATATCAACAAAAGCGTTGTACACGCGGTGATGCATGCGGTTATCCCACATATACTGGTGATTGTATATTTCCACCATGCCCGTATTTTTTAATTCTACCATTTCAATATCCCTGCGTGCAGGCCGGTACCATGTTGCAGGGTTGTCCGGGTCTTTTTCTTCAAACTCCCACAACAGGTTTACCATGTTGTCAATATTTTGCTGCGGCACCGCGTTATGGATGATCACATAACCATTATTGTTCCAGAACTGCCAGTCATCTTCGCTTAATACGCGGAGCGGTTCTCCATTTGAGCGGTTATTCAGTTTTGCTACAAACCTTGCTACAGAAGGGTTGCCGGGTATCTTCAATTCATCAAGCAATTTTGCTTCCGGCACCATGGTGGGTGTCATTGCTGGGGTCATGGTTGTCATTTTTAAAATTTTTATATTGAAAAAATCAATTTGAAAAGCAAAGCTAATAATCAAATTTATTTTTTAAAAGCATAAGTCCGCCTGTGTCCAGTTCAGCACTTGTGCAAAATGATTTTTTTGGTCCCGGCTTAAGTTTTTTATGGCATCCAGGTTGCGCCGCACTCTTTTGCGTCCTGTACTTTGCGCAACGTGTATAAGCGAAATTATTTTTACCTTTCAATAACCATGAGCAAAAAGCCGCAACAATTGTCTTATGAACTTGCTAAAGTAAGTTATGGTATTTATGTAGTGGAGCAGTTGCACCAGCTATGCAGCAAAGATCTTCCTACTGAAACAGATATAAAAAAATTACTGCTTAAAATAAACCCTTCCTGCACGGCAAATGAACTTCAGGCCGCAAAACAAATTTCGCGTTATTGTCAGCACACAAAAACTTACCTGCGCGATGCACGTGAAGAAACATTGAATAAAGTGGCAATCCTTTTAAATGTTCCCATTAAAAGTTTTTATGCTTTCAGGGAAAAGATTGACCCCGCTTTAAAGTCATCCAAATATTACACCGCATATATTTTGCAGGCAGAAAAATATTTGAAAGAAGTTGAAAACAATGCTGCGGGCACAAATAAAAAATTATTCTGCCAATTGTTTGCCTGCAATGACCAGTCAAAAATTTACCTCTCCATGATCAGTTACAATTTTGGCGAGATGAATAAAGACCTTCCTGCCATAAGCTTTGGCGCTGAAAGTGATTTATATACTGAAAGGGTTTTGCGCGGACTATTTGATAAATTTGATTTACCGGCACCCCAATACATTCCCGATAAAATTTTTATGGAACAGGTAGCCACCGGAAATACAGATGCAATTTTTATAGCTATCGGTTTGTTTGGAAACAGTTTAACGCAGTGGATGAGCAGCACGGGCAGGCTTGTAAATACATTAGAAATAAATCCCGAAGAAAAATATATACGCTTTAAAAATAAGACTTATTATGCTTCCCGCGAAGAAGGGGTTGACTATGCGGTATTTTGCAAAGTGATGCTGCACAGCAAAAATTACGTTTTTATTATTGGCGGGATAGAAGGGTTTGGTACGCAAAGAACAGGAGAATATTTTGCAAACCACTGGCCACTGCTTGAAGGCCAAACTTCCGCGCATACTAATATTTCATTGCTTTATAAAATAACTGAAAAAATTACAGAGCTTATTGAAACCGGCACTTAGAAAAACAACAAATCAATATATCTTTATATTTTATTTTTCCTGCATCACTTTTTTCCATAACTCGGGGATACGCTTTATCCATACCAACTCCCTTTTCTTAATGCGCGCATCTTCGGACGGGGAACCAAAATATTCTTTGCCCCCTTTAACAGAGGAAGGTACGCCGCTTTGAGCAAGTACAACGGCATTCGCACCTATTGTAAGCGTTTTGCTCACACCCACCTGCCCCCATAAAACAACACCGTCTTCAATGTTTACTGCTCCGGCTATGCCCACCTGTGCGGCAAATAAACAGTTTTTACCGATAATCGTATCGTGGCCTATATGTACCATATTATCCATTTTTGTTCCGCGACCGATTATTGTAGATGCAGTTACACCGCGGTCAATGGTACAGCCGGCTCCAATTTCCACATCATCTTCAATAACCACATTGCCGCAGCTCTGCATGCGTTTGTACCATACATCACGGTTCTTTTTTGTGTTATAATAAAACGCATCGCTTCCTATTACTGTGCCTGCCTGTATCACCACGTTGTTGCCAATTTCTGTATAATCCATCAAACAAACATTCGGGTGGATAATGCAATTTTTTCCCAGCTTCACATCTTTGCCTATAAAAACATTGGGCATTATCACAGTGTCAGCGCCCATCACCGCTGTATCGCTGATTGTTTTTGCAGCAGCAGTAAAAGGCCTGAAATGGTTTGCAATTTTCAGGTATGCTTCAAATGGGGCGGCAGTTAACAGCAATGTTTTGCCTTCAGGGATTTTCACCTCTTTTGTATTTATAATAATGAACGAAGCAGCACTGTTTAAACAGGTATCATAATATTTTGGATGATCCACAAAACAGAGGTCTCCTTCTTCCACTTTATGTATTTCATTAATGCCCTTTGCCTGTGCAGCAGAGTTACCAATTACCTGCGCATTAATTAAATCAGCCACCCATTCAATTGCAACCGGTGCGGGAAATTTCATGTGCAAAAAGTTTTGACAAAGTTAATACGTTAAGTTTCAGAACGGGCATAATAAAATATGCAGCAAACCCAAAATACCTGAACTGGGTTTTAAAAAACGCAGCAGGCTTATTTTCTTATAGCAGAAAAAGTATGCTTGAAAAAAGTAAAATAAAAAAGTATAAATTAACTCTTTGCCTTATTGCAGTTTTTCCGGGGCGCTGTATGCGCTGAATGATTTTGTTTTGCTTTTTTATGCCGGATAAAATAAAAAAAACGGGTACTCAAATTTTTACACATGCTGCCGTTATCAGCGTGATTGCCGCTTTTTGCTTCTTATTGCGGCTTTGCTGCAAAATATTTTTCCCCCCTGCGGGATATTTTTTATCCCTTATTGTTTGGCGGTATTTATGGTTGTGCTGCTGCAGAAAGAGAGAAGTATTTTATTCACACATTTGCATTTGAAGTGCTGAAATGATTTGTGTATCTATGTTTCAGCGGAAAATAATTTATAGCAGAGCATGAAAAAAAATGCGGAGGTGTATTTTTTTCTGCTTAATTATGTTGTATTCCTCCTTCCGCTATTCACATACCCTGTGAAAATGTGAATAAAATATTTCATTTTTTTTTTTGCTTTCGTGAAAACTATTTTTAATATTGTGATGGGAATTTTATTCCCGGTACTTACTAACCCATCCATATACAAAGTCCCGCTTCTGCGGGATTTTTATTTTATGCGTCATTACTTCATCATTTATAAACCTTATAATGTTTTATCACAGTTCACATCGCAACTGGATAAGCGAACACTTTCTGAATTTTTTACTATGCCAAAAAATGTTTACCCGGTGGGAAGGCTTGATGAAGACAGTGAAGGTTTATTGATACTTACGGATGACCCGCAACTGAACCATAAATTATTAAACCCCTCTTTTGCACACTCAAGAGAATATTGGGTACAAGTGGAAGGCACCTTTACAAAATATGCAGCAGAGCTTTTAGAAATGGGCGTGGAAATTAATGTAAACGGCAGCATGTATAAAACAAAACCATGCAAAATTTTTTTGTTTGATGAAGAGCCATCTGTTGCGCTGCGCAACCCGCCCATCCGTTTCAGAAAAAATATTCCGGCAAGCTGGATAAAAATAACTTTGACTGAGGGAAAAAACCGGCAGGTAAGAAAGATGTGCGCAAAAGCAGACTTCCCGGTTTTGCGTTTGATAAGAACAGCAATAGAAGATTTAAATTTGGGAAGCCTTGGCCCCGGTGAAATGATTGAGCTTCCCCAAAAAACGGTGTATAAAAAATTATTTTATAAATAAAATCAACTTGTTGCACAGCAGATATTTTATGAACGAAATATACGAAGCAAAAAAAGATAACTATATAATCAGCACGGATTATGCAAGGCTTAATAAAGATGTCATCTATAATTACCTGTGCAATGAATCTTACTGGGCAAAGGGGATACCGCGCGGAGTGGTTGAAAAGTCTTTGCTTCATTCACTTTGTTTTGGCCTGTACCTGGATGATGAACAAATTGCTTTTGCAAGATTGGTAACAGATAAAGCAACCTTTGCCTATTTGGGTGATGTATTTGTATTACCTGCCCACCGCGGCAAAGGTTTAAGCAAATGGCTGATGCAAACCATTCATGCGCATCCTGAACTGCAGCATTTGCGTAGGTGGTGGCTGGGTACAAAAGATGCGCATGGCCTGTACGAACAGTTTGGATGGACACGCATTACAGAAGATGTGGCAAAAAGGTTTATGCAGAAACATAACCCCGATGTTTATAAAAAGATTGAATAAGCTGAATGGTTAATTAGTTGAAAAGTTGAGTGCACTTTGCTGAACAGCGTTCCGGACGTACAGGTGAGTGACACAACCAAAGCTTAATAGCAGTACAAAAGCTTGCTGACAAGTATTCTTTTATCATTTGCACACCGGCACATTTGCACATCCGCACATTCGCATTATCTTCGTGGCATGGAAGCATTGTTGCAACAGATAGAAAATTACAAACAGGAAATAAATGCTTATGAAGCTGCAAATGCAGAAACAGCAGAAGCATTCCGTATAAAATATTTGGGAACGAAAGGCATTGTAAAAGCTGTAATGGGCGAAATGAAAAATGTACCCAACGAACAGAAAAAACAATTCGGACTTATACTTAATGAATTCAAAATATTTACCGAAGAAAAATACGCATCACTACAGGCAGCAGCGATCAACGGTAAACAAGAAACGACAAACAGCTTCGACTGGTCATTGCCCGGCGATCCTGTTGCTGCCGGCACCCGCCATCCATTAACTATTGCGCGCAATGAAATCGTTTCTATTTTTAAACGCCTGGGTTTTGCAGTTGCAGAAGGCCCGGAGATTGAAGACGACTGGCATAATTTCGGCGCAATGAATTTGCCCGAAGACCATCCTGCCCGCGACATGCAGGATACATTTTATATTAATGAAAACCCTGCCTGGCTGCTGCGCACACATACGAGCAGTGTGCAGGCGCGTGTGATGGAAAAACAAAAACCACCTATTCGTGTGGTGTGCCCCGGCCGTGTGTACCGCAATGAAACCATCAGCGCAAGGGCGCATTGTTTTTTTCACCAGGTGGAAGGTTTGTATATTGATGAGAATGTAAGTTTTGCTGATTTGAAACAAACGCTGTATTTTTTTGTACAGGAAATGTTTGGCAAAGAAGTGAAGATCCGTTTCCGCCCTTCCTATTTTCCTTTTACAGAGCCAAGCGCGGAGATGGATATCAGTTGCCTGATCTGCGGCGGCAGCGGATGCAATGTGTGCAAGCACACAGGATGGGTTGAAATTTTGGGCAGCGGAATGGTGCATCCCAAAGTGCTGGAGAATTTTAAAATTGATTCCAATAAATATACAGGCTTTGCATTTGGAATGGGCATAGAACGCGTATGCCAGTTGAAGTACCGCGTAAATGACCTTCGTTTGTATTCACAAAATGATGTACGGTTTTTAAAACAGTTTACAGGGGCATTGTAGTTTTTTTATGAGCCGGGCTTTTGTACTTGCAGCATCGCCTATTGCGTCGCACCCTTCTGCGTTCTGATCTTTGAGGAGCAATTTAAATCTCAACTTCCTCTTGAAATGAAAGTGAAATTTTCAATGCGTTACCTTTGCCGAAATTTTTATACCCATTGAGAAGAAAAATAAGATACTACCGTTTACTCTGGCTTAAATACGACTTACCCGCCGGTCTTTCTGTTTTTCTTGTGGCACTTCCTTTGTGTCTTGGCATTGCATTAGCTTCAGGTGCACCATTGTATGCAGGGCTGCTTGCAGGCATCATCGGTGGAGTAGTGGTGTCATTTATAAGTGGCTCACATCTTGCAGTATCAGGACCTGCCGCAGGTTTGTCAACAATTGTTGCAGCTTCAATAATTTCACTCGGTGATTTTAAAATATTTTTATTAGCAGTAATTGTAGCAGGGTTGTTTCAACTTTTACTCGGCCTGTTAAAGCTCGGCGCCATTGCAAATTATTTTCCATCTTCGGTTATCAAAGGAATGTTAGCTGCAATCGGCATACTCCTTATTTCAAAACAAATTCCTTTAGCAATTGGTTACGATCAGCCCGATTTCTGGTCAAGTGGGTTTCTTAAATTGTTTTCGCCGCAAAACTTTTTCGGCAATATAAAAAACTTCAACCTGCATATAACAAGGGGCGCTATTCTTATCACGGCTGTTTCACTTGCAGTGCTTATTTTACTGCAGCAGCCTTTTGCAAAAAAATTAAAAATAATCCCGGCACCGTTAATTGTGGTAGTCATTGGCATTATCACCAATATTATTTTTACGAAAGCATCATCAGGGTTCTTACTTAAACAAACCCAGTTGGTAAATATCCCTTCAAATATTTTTTCAAATATTTCCTTCCCGGATTTTTCAAAACTCTTTTCTTCATCAGAAATATGGAAAGACGGTTTGCTTATTGGTTTGCTTGCCACACTTGAAACACTGCTTTGCATTGAAGCGGTTGATAAGTTAGACAGACGCAACCGTATCACACCTGTAAACCGCGAACTGATAGCCCAGGGCATTGGTAATATATTTTGCGGTTTATTGGGCGCTATACCCATGACTGCAGTGGTGATAAGGGGTTCAGCCAACGTGGATGCCGGTGCACGCACAAAACTTTCTGCATTCACACACGGCTTATTTTTATTGCTTGCGGTGCTGCTCGCTCCTTTTTTATTGAGCATGATCCCTTATGCTTCACTGGCAGCGATACTCTTTATAACAGGTTACAATCTTACTAAACCCAAACTGTACAGGAATATGTGGAGCCTGGGATGGAAACAGTTTATTCCTTTTATTCTTACTATCATTGTCATTCTTTCTACTGATTTGCTTATAGGTGTAAGCATAGGATTATTGATTTCCATTTATTTTATTATCCAGAATAATTTCAAAGCAGAGTATAAAATCACGAAAATGCGACAGCACGAAACAGAAGTTGACTTAATCAAACTCAACAGCAATGTCACGTTCCTCAATAAAGTGAAATTGAGAAAAGCATTAGACCAAATCCCCGAATACAGTGTGCTTACAATTGACGGAAGCGAATGTAATTTTATTGACTACGACATACTTGAAATAATAAGTGAGTACAGCAACAAAGCACATGAACGGCATATAGAACTGCACCTCAATGGAATTGAAAAAGTAAATGTCACTGCTGTTCATTAAAAGTTTGCAAAGATGAACTTCCCGTAAAAAGCAACTTTATTTTTTTATGATGCCAGCAGCAAATTTTCATGGCAACATTACTTGCGTCGCACACTTCAACTGCAGGTCATACATTGAGCTCACAAATACAATTACTTTAAATCATACTTCTCTTTTAATTCCCCGCAAATCCTTTTTACAGAATCTTTTAATGGTGTGTATTTAAATTGCGGTAAATATTTAAGCAGTTTTGAATTATCAAAATACACTTTTGCCTGCGCGGTTTTTGAGGTTTCTTTTGTAACCAATGGATTCTTTCCTGTGAACCTGCTTCTTACTGCTTCCAGCCGCCACATCATTTGCGCGATGAATGCGGTAACTTTTTTATTCGGCAATTTTTTTGCAAAGCAGGCGGCTATTTCATCAAACAGTTGATGATAAGAAACATTCTCCGCGCTGATAATAAACCTTTCAGCGGTTATATCACTATCCATCAGCAACAACATGGCTTTCACCACATCCGCTACATCTGCAAAACCGGTAACGCCTTCGGTAAACCAGGGAAATTCATTATACACATTTTTAAAAATTGCGGATGAACCTTTGTTCCAGTCCCCGGCGCCAAGAATAATAGACGGGTTTACAATCACTGCGTCAAGCCCTTCGCCAATGCCGCGCCACACTTCCATTTCAGCGAGATATTTACTTTTTCCATATTCACTGTTGCTTGTTTCCGGCGTCCAGTTCATCGTTTCATTTACAGTAACATTTTTGCGCAACCGGCCCAATGCAGAAACAGAACTTACATACAGCATTTTTTTTATACCTGCATCCAATGCTGCATTTACTGCGTTAGTGGTTCCGCTGATATTTGTTTTATTCAGCAGGTGTTTTTCTTTCGGGCTGAATGAAACCATTGCCGCACAATGATAAAGCTGATCAACACCCCGCATCGCTTCTGCAAGGGAAATAATATCCAGTATATCCGCCTGTATCCATTGCACCTTATCTGAATCCTGAAAAGATGGAATAGCAGAGCGGTAAATTGCTTTTACTTTTTTGTTTTGTATGATCAGTTCCTTTATTAAATGGGAACCAACCAGGCCCGATGCACCGGTAACAAGTATCATGTCCCCATCCACTGAAGGGGAGTTGGTATTTGAAGTATGAATATTCATTAAGTTTTTATCATTTAATAAAAAGCCTTCAGGGGTTTGCGGCACTATATTTATAAAATCCCTTTCCTGTTTTTTTCCCCAGTTCGCCCGCTTCCACTTTTTGTTTTTGAATTACAGATGGGGTTAGCCGTTCCGGTTTGCCCAGCGCTTCCCATACAATATTGCTTACAGAATAATTAATGTCCATGCCAATTAAATCCATCAGTTTAAACGGGCCCATTTTAAAACCGGTTGCTTCCATTACCGCATCAATTGTTTCAAAATCTGCCATACCAGCCTCAATTAATTTCATCGCTTCTAAGTAATATTGTCTTGCCACACGGTTTACAATAAAGCCGGGAGAGTCTTTACACACCACCGGCGTTTTATCCATTTGCTTTGCAAGAGCAACTGTCTGCTGAATGGTTTCATCACCTGTTTCATCGCCACGGATCACTTCCACCAATTTCATCAATGGCGCGGGGTTAAAAAAATGCATACCCGCAAACCTTTGCGGGTGCAATATTTCTTTTCCAATTTCTGAAATGGAAATAGATGAAGTATTTGTGGCAAAAATTGTATCTGCATTATTTATCAATGCAAGCCTGTTAAACAAACCAACCTTTGCTTCCTTTTTTTCAACTATAGCTTCTATAATAATATCCGCAATGCAATCTTCTGCTGTGTTTGTAAAACGGATACGTTGTAAAATACAGTTCTTCTCTCCATCAATCATTTTCCCTTTATCCACTAATTTCTGCAAAGCATTGATTACAGCCGTTTTGCTTTTCCCCACCATGGTTTCATTCACATCAAACTGGATAGTGGCAAACCCCGCCTGCGCCGCCACCTGTGCAATACCGCTGCCCATAGTACCTGCGCCGCATACACAGATCGTTTTTATCTCTTTCAAAACATAGTTTTTACAAAAATACACCCTTCATAAGATACTTACATGTTATCCACTTCAAAAATAAAGAAGCCGCACAGCCATTACTCTTTATTAATTTTACAGTATGCATCAACTGGATTTATTTAGTATAATACAGGAAACAAAAAAAGCTGGTGAAAAACAGCCGGCGAAACTATTGCCCGCTGAAGAAAAAATAATCATACCCGAAAAAATTTTTCCACAGCATGAGGGAAGCGTTGTTGACATAGCTGAAAAAGTTACTGCAATGAAACCTGCGGTAAAATATCAAAAAAAAATTGAGAAAGAAACTAAGAACAAACGCGGCAGGAAATCTTATAAAGAAATGGATGATGATATTGTGCTGGTGGAAATACCTGCTGATGAAATTTTATTTCAGAAACAATATTATTCCATAAGCCGGGTGGCGGAATGGTTTCACGTAAATACATCACTTATCCGTTTCTGGGAAAATGAATTTGATATTTTAAAACCGCGCAAGAACCGCAAAGGCGACCGCCTGTTCAGGCCGGAGGATGTAAAAAACCTTCAGTTGATTTATCATTTATTGCGGCAGCGCAAATATTCCATTGAAGGGGCAAAGCAGTATTTGAAGGAAAATAAAAAAAAGGCCGATGCCGATATGCAGCTTATTTATTCTTTAACAAAATTCAGGGCATTTCTTTTAGAACTGAAAGCTAACTTAGGAGCATGAAAAAAATTTCACCTCTCTTTATTGCAGTTTTATTTGCTGCCTGCAGCACAGCATGTTTCAGCCAGGCTGAAAGCCATCCATACCAAACCATTATGGACGGGCAAACAAAAATTCTAAAGGGGTTGCTTAAAAGATCGGATATTGAAAACGATACTTCGTTTAAATGGTTTCCCCAGAATTATAACCTCGGGATGGCTGATGCTGCTGCTGTTGCTGCGTTTCAAAAGAATGGAAACAGGTTTAGGATAGTGGTTTTTGGCGGCACCTGGTGCGAGGATACACAAAATATATTGCCCGGTTTTTACAGACTGGTTGACAAATCAAATTATCCTGACAGCAATATTACCCTGATTGGCGTTGACAGGAAAAAAACTACGCTTGATAACCTGAGCAGTGCGTTTCAAATAAAAAGCATACCCACATTTATTGTAATGAAAGACGGTAAAGAAGTTGGCCGCGTAGTGGAATATGGCAAATACGGGCAGGTGGATAAAGAGCTGGGAGAAATTGTGGCGGGTTTGTAAAAATCTTTATACCTCTTTTTATAAAAACTTATAATTTCCCTAAACCTTCCTTTTAAGCAGTTGCCTTATTGCTGCTAAATGGGAGAGTAAAATTACAGGCACTACGCAGCAGGGCAACCAAACAAACGGGAAATATAAAACCGCAATATTGGGCTGATCAAAACCGAATCTTTGAAAAGGAAAAGGCGCTGAGAGCACCGCATTTACAACAATGTTTATTAAAAGCCCGAGGCAGATAAAATTCCAGAGCAGTATAACATTTCTATGGATGTTTTTACCGCTAAAGCCAAAATAGTAAATGAACGGCGCAGTTACCCCTGCTAAAATATCAAAATTCCTGCCCTCAAAAGTCATCAATTGCGGAATGGCTTTATGAATGAACAGCAGGAAAAGCACCAATTCAACTGCTATCCTGGTTGTGTGTAAAATGGTTAAGGTTTTAATATCCAGGTTGTCAATAAACCGCCTGCCGCCCCTGCTGAAAAACAGTACCACAATAAATAATACCGGCGGCAAAACCAGCAGCGCAAACCTTGGGGGAAATGAATTGGTTACCGTGTAAAAACCTGACAGGCTAATAAAAGTTTGCAGCACAAGCCAGGCGGGCAAAATAATTAAAACCCATTTGGAATTACCGGAGGCTTTATAAAAAAAAAATACCGTGAGGATGGTTGTGAGTATAAAGATGACGCTGATATATAAAGGTAAATTTTCCATGCTTATTAAAATAACAACCAATTTTCAAATATAAGAAACTATATTATTTGTTGCGGGGCGGTACTATTTGTTCTTTGTTAGTTACTGCACAGTGCCAGGCTGATTTTTGTTTTGAAAGCGCCTGAGTGGAAAGTTATGATCTGTAACTTTAAAAGAAAGGTATTTGGATTACAGATGGAGTATGGCTAACAGGTTATTGCTATAGGGTTACTATGAAGTTATCAGGGATGTACTATAAGGTAACTATGAAGCAACGTCCCTATAAAGTCTCTGTAATATCCCTATAAGGTCTCTATAAGGTCTCTAAAGGATTGAATGAAAATGAGCTGACAGACTGTATTTTGAGAAATACCCATTGGTTAAAAGTGTGCAGCATCAAGTTAATAATAATTTCCTGTCTTCCGAACTGGGACACCCATTTTTCAGATGTAAAATAACTGGTGCAGATTCCGTTGTTCTTCATTAATCAGCAAAACCTTTTCAAACAACTCTTTAGAACCAGGTTTAATAGCTTTGATGGTGTAGATAGTT
>JBBRAD010000018.1:0-90096 GCA_038207175.1 Chitinophagales bacterium | reverse complement strand
ACTCTTGTTTTTCTTTTGACGTACAAACATTTTGTAAAGCTAAAACAACACTGGGACACCCTAAATGAAAACAACAACTCAATGCCAATTGGCATTACAAAGGATTTTTTTCATGTTTTTTAAAAAGTTCGGAAGACAGGTGAGAAATACCCATTGGTTAAAAGTGTGCAGCATCAAGTTAATAATAATTTCTGTAAAGGAAAAGAAATTTCATTCTTTATTTTTATTGTTTTTTTTGACCTGACCGGATATGGCTTCTTTGAAGAAATCTATTTTTAGACAGTTTCTCAGGCATAAATACGCTCAATGGCATCCCTGTGTTTTTCTGTAATTATTTTTCTTTTCAGGCTCATTTTGGGTGTCATCTCCCCGGTTTCAATGCCCCATTCGCGCGGCAGCAGTTCAAACTTTTTTATCTGCTCCACATGGTTGAAATTGGGGTTCATCTTTTCCACAATATTTTTATAAAGCTCCAGCACTTTCGTGTTTTCAATGGCTTCTTCGTTTGTTGTAAATGCAATACCCTGCTCTTTCATCCAGGTTTTTAAAAATGAAAAAGAAGGGACGATTAATGCGCCTACAAATTTTCTTTCAGGCCCTACAATCAATACCTGCTCTATAAAAGGGTTTTCTTTCAGCTTGTTTTCAATAGGCTGCGGCGCCACGTATTTACCGCCGCTTGTTTTAAACAGTTCTTTTTTGCGGTCGGTTATCTTTAAAAATTTATGGTCAACCCACACGCCGATATCGCCTGTATGCAGCCAGCCATCTATTATGGTTTCCGCGGTAAGGTCGGGGCGTTTGTAATAACCTTTCATTACGGTGGGGCCTTTCACGCATATCTCGCCGTCTTCTGCCAGCTTTGCTTCAATACCAATGATGAGCGGCCCTACTGTTCCGTATTTCGAGCCGCCTTTTTCTTTGCGGTTTACACAAATTACGGGGCTGTTCTCCGTGGGGCCATAACCTTCATACACCGGAATTTTTGCCGCATTAAAAATACGCAGCAACCTTTCCTGGCAGGCAGCGCCGCCGGTAACAATATATTTTATATTCCCGCCCAGGGCTTCGCGCCATTTTGAAAAAACTAATTTATTCGCGATGGCCAATTGTACATTGTACCATGCGCCGCCGCTGATAAGGTTATCATATTTTTCGGCCAGGCCCACCGACCAGAAAAATAATTTCTTTTTTATACCGGTTAATTGCAGCCCGGCGGTTATCAGGCGCTCATACACTTTTTCCAGCAGCCGGGGAACGGTGGTAAACCCGTGGGGTTTTATTTCACGCAGGTTTTCACCAATGGTATCAAGGCTTTCAGCGTAGTAAATGCCAATGCCGCTGAAGAGATAAATATAGGAAACGCATTTTTCAAAAATATGATTGAGCGGCAAAAAACTCAACACTTTGGTGTCAGGTGCATCTTCAAAAGGAAAACTTTCTTTTGAAAACATAACACAGCTTACAATATTCTTATGCGAAAGCATTACGCCTTTTGGCGTACCTGTAGTGCCCGAAGTATAAATGATGGTGGCAAGGTTGTTTTCGTCAATGCTGTTTTTTACCTTCTCCAGTTCTGCAATTGATAATGATGCAGCGGATTCAGGTATCTGTGCCCAATGGTCTGCGCTTTCAATTTCATCAAATGAATAAATATTTTTCAGCGAGGGTACAAAACTCTTTATGCTGTTTACTTTATCCAGTAATTCTTTATTGCTTACAAAAATATATTTTACCTGCGCATCATTTAAAATAAACTGCAGTTCATTTGCATTGGTGGTGGGGTAAATGGGTACCAGCACGGCGCCTGTCTGCTGCACGGCAAGATCAGTAAAAAGCCATTCGGGCCGGTTGTTGCTGAGGATGGCGATTTTATCGGTGCCTTCATCGCTCATGTCGTTGCCGCTTACACCCAATTGCAGCAGGCCCGCTGCAAACTTTGTTACAATTTCTTTTACTTCCCCGGTGCTATGCGCAACCCATTGCCCCGTTACTTTTGAAGCAAGCATATCAGGTCTTGCAAATTTCTGCAACTGGTAATCCACGCTGTCAAATAATCTCCGCGGTCCGGTCATAAGGTGTCAATCGTTAATAATAATAAATATCAGTAAATATAAACGGGTTTATACAAATGATTTTTTTGTGTGGTGTAAGATAAAAGAATTGAATCAAATAATAAAAGTTTACGCTCCGCAATTTTATCCGGTACAAATTTATACCGAAATTAATATTTTTAACCCGGCATAAAAACTTTGCTCAACTTCTGTTGCGTCGCACACTTCAACGCTTTGTTCTTTAATCAGCTATCTTTACCCTTTTTATTAAATTATAACTTGTTGTGCTCTTGAAAAGTATTATAAATTAATACCGAAATATTATTAACCTATGTCGCTCGTATGTTTTTACTGTGCCTATGTGCTAAAAAATAACCACATAGAATCATAGACACAGAGATAACACATAGTACAGCACATTTTTTTAATTGCACAAGACATTAAATTATATTTCATAAACAATAAATCAGGGATGGCTTTTAATTCCGCAGTATTTAAAACACGTGCATTAACCGCAGTAATATTTGCGGCAGTCATGCTTTGCGGGCTGCTTATAAACCAATGGACTTTTTTTTTACTGTTCAGCATTATACATTTTGGCTGCTGGTTTGAATATCAAAAAATAATTGCTTTAATTTATCCGGCGTATAAAAATATTTCCCCCGTTCACAAATATGGTGTAATGCTGACGGGCTGGGGCTTTATGATGTTTAT
This sequence comes from Chitinophagales bacterium, assembly GCA_038207175.1. Lineage (GTDB taxonomy): Bacteria > Bacteroidota > Bacteroidia > Chitinophagales > Chitinophagaceae > JBBRAD01. The sequence goes on along the minus strand of JBBRAD010000018.1, from coordinate 87,328 downwards.
GACGAATGAAGCATTTGCAACGGGTAATTTTTCTTTGCATGAAACAGGTTGGTGGCTGATGCTGGTTATGCTTGTTTGCATACCCGTTGCTGAAATGATTTTCAGCAGGCCCTTCACACTGAAAAACCTTGGTTATTCGCTGGCAGGGTTATTATACATTTCATTAAGCTGGGGTTTGATGATGGATATACGCTGCCGGGGAATGATGTTTGAAGGAACATTTCTTTCCATAGATTTTGGATGGATAACACCAATCATTTTAATTGCTTCCATCTGGATAAATGATACGATGGCTTATATAGCGGGTTCGTTTATTGGTAAAACACCACTCACAAAAATTTCACCAAAAAAAACATGGGAGGGAACACTTGGCGGTGCATTGCTTGCTGTTGTTGCTGTATCAATTACGAGCCATGCAGTATTTGGAACAGACTGGCTGCCGGTGATTATCATCCCCTGTATTGCAGCCGCAGCAGGCACTTTCGGTGATCTGCTTGAAAGTAAATTAAAACGGATGGCAGGCCTGAAGGACAGCGGGCATATAATGCCGGGGCACGGCGGTTTTCTTGACCGCTTTGATTCTTTATTGCTGGCAACCGTTTTTGTGTGGGTATATATAAGGCTGTTTTATTAACCCGGGGTTACTTAACAATGGCATCAATACGTTTGGATAGCGCATGGTCTTTTTCCGTTACAATATCACCGGCATCATGCGTGCTTAACCATATTTCCACACGGTTATATACATTCGTCCACAACGGGTGATGGTTCATTTTTTCGGCTTCAATGGCCACCCTTGTCATAAAAGCAAATGCTTCGGAAAAATCTTTGAATTCAAATTTGCAGTAAAGCGTGTTGTTTTGTTCAGTCCACATGGCCCCAACCCCTGAAGGGGAGTTTGTATTACTCATAAAATCATTTTCAGTTTAATAATAAATACAATATTATTTTTATCAGGCTGTATTATTTCAGTATTTAAAGTTAAGATACCTGCACCGCCTTCTTGCGGATTGGGCTATAAAATTAAATTATCCTTATTCTTTATTTTTTCATTCGTAAGTTCTGTTACAAGCTGAACGCCGCTGATGGCTTTTACTGAACGGATTATTTCAGTACAGTGTTCATCCTCTACGCCATCGCCTTTTATCAGCCATAAAAAATCCATATGTTTAAATTCAGGCAATAAATATTCACCGTCAAAATGATTGTGATAAATAAAATGCTGTATGAACTGGTTGCGCACACTATGCATATATACCGGGAAAAAATATTTTCTGCCTTTCCTGCGCAGTTCTATTTCAATATTAGGCTGCAGTCTGAAATTATATCCCAGGCTGTTGTTCACTTGCCAGCAGAAGCGATAATTTTTTACACTGGCTACAATGCCCGCCAGGCGTGTATCTGCAAAGAAGTCTTCAGTAAGAGAATCTATATTTAAAGTTAGTTTTGTCATGTTTGGCTATACTTAAAACTGCACTTCAAATACTTTTTCTTCATTGCCCCTTAATATACGCAAAGTGGTTTTATCGCCTTTTTTAAAATGCTGAAGTGTTTGCATATATGTTTGTATATCCACAAATTTATAATCACCCAACTGGAGCAGCACATCTCCTGCCTGCAGGCCTATCCGTTCTGCTGTTTTCCCTTTGCTTACGCCATCAATACGCAGGCCGGTACCGCTAAAACCGTAATCAGGAACCACGCCTAAAGTTACAGGTAATGACATGGAGCGTGCTTCCTGGTCCCTCGTTTTCGTAAAAGATAATTTGCTGCGGTCATTTGCCGCCTCAATGATTTGTTCAATATATTTTACAATTTCCAGTTCGCCGTTGTAATTTATTTTATCCCAGTCATCGGTGGCTTTGTGATAATCAGGATGGCTGTTTGTAAAAAAGAAAAGCACAGGTATATCTTTCCGGTAAAAAGATGCATGGTCACTTGGCCCCATACCGCTGCTGTCAAATTTTACCACAAGGTTTTTATCAGTTGTGGCGCTGAACAATGTGCCCCACACAGGTGAAGTGCCGTAGCCGCCAATGGTAAGTTTGCGTGATGAATCGTACCTTCCCACCATATCCATGTTGATCATATAATTGGCAGAGATATTTGTGGTGGGATGATCCAGCCAGTATTTGCTTCCAAACAAACCCAGTTCTTCACCCGAAAATGTGATGAGGAGATAATTATTGTTTTTTGCTTTTGAATCCTGCAGCAACCTTCCCAGCTCTATTACTGCCGCCGTGCCGCTTGCATTATCATCGGCGCCATTGTGGATAACATGGCCTGCCTGCGGATCAGTCTGGTTGCCATCTTCACCATAACCAAGATGGTCATAATGCCCGCCGATGATTACGGTGTTGACTGCATTGTTATTGATAAACCCAATTACATTTCTTGCTTTCCTGGAGGCATTGAAAAGATTTACTTTTAAATTTATATCATAAGTATCTGTGGCATCGGCAAAATATTTTTTTAATGCATCCTGTGTTAAATAAACAACAGGGATACCAGCAGTTGCAGATTTATCATTTTTACTGAACTGGATATTATCCACTGCCGCAGAACTGTTATACACTATCAATGCGGTACCGCCTTTTTCCTTTGTGTTTTTTGCTTCAATTTTTATGGCATCATCTATATCAAAATGAGGGTTGTTTTTATTATCATCTAAAATATCTTTTACATCAAAAAACCAGGGTTCTTTTTTTTCACGCAAAGCGGGTGATGAGTTACCACTTGCAGCAGCATTGGCAGAATAAGCCAGCGGGTAATAATCTTTTCGCAGTTCCAGCATTTGCCCGCCCACTGAAAAATAGTTGTTACTGTCAGCAAACTGTTTGCCTTCATCAATTTCAAATTCCTGTACATAGCCGCTGCCGGGATTACCTTTTGGCTGCAAACCCTCTTTTAAAAACTGCTGGCTGATGTATTGCATGGCAAGCACTTCTCCGCGCGTGCCTGTTCTTCTTCCTTCTAATGAATCGCTTGCCAGGTAACGTATATGTGCCCGTAAATTATTTATGGTAAGAGTATCGGCTTTTGCCTGCGCTGCTCTCTGTTTACGTGTTTGGGCAAAGGTTAGCGAGGGTATTATCGCAACAAGGAGCAATAATTTTTTCATCTTATACAATTGGTTTCTTATGCAAAAATAATATGGCTGTTTGAGAGCGGTTCATTTTTTTTCCCCATGAAAACTGTTGCCCAAAAAATTTAACTATCTGCAATGTTCCGGGGCTCCACACATTTTCTATGTTTAATAAAACGGTATGGCGCAAATACCCGCCCGGCTGAATAACGTTTGGACCGGAGTGACTGTGCAAAGAGAGCAATTTTAAAAAAAACAATTTCGCAGCGGGTAATATTTAACTATTGATTAAATTTGGTAAAACAAAATGATATGAAAAAATTATACCTATTGCTTATCATTTAATTTTTCATTATTGATTTGTTAAGCGCACAGCCAACCATAACAGGCTTTGCACCAAAAAAAGGCAGCCCCGCTACACTGGTTACCATTACCGGAACTAACTTCAATACCACAGCCGCAAATAATATCGTTTATTTCGGCGCCACCCGCGGTATAGTTTTTTCGTCAACTGCCACAACTATAAGCGTGTTTGTACACGTGGGCGCTACTTATAGACCTATAACTGTTTATAATGCAGCTACACGTCTTACCGGAAGTTCAAAAAATTATTTTGTTCCTACTTTTTCTCCCAAAAAGGGTTCTGTTACCAGTGGTGATTTTTTGGGTAAGGTTGATTTTGCCCAGGCCACAGCACAAAACTTAATTCTATAGCCGTATGTGATTTTTTTTTCGACGGGAAATCAGAAATGCTTTGTTCAACTGATTTAGGTACTTTTTCCAATCAAAAAAACGTTTTTACTTTTAATAACAATTCAGTAACCGGAACTATTGACAGCACTTCATTTTTTGGCAGTAATAATTACGCAGCAAGTTTAAGGCCCCAGGCTATCACGTATGGAGATATTGATGGAGACGGGTCTTTAGATTTAGCAGCCGCAGTGTATGGAGGCAACCAAATATATTGCCAGGGTGGTAGTGGAAGCCTTTCAGATCTAAAAGGACTGAATTCTGGTTTTGGCCCCATAGATGTTGCCATTTGCGATATAGATTTAGATGGAAAACCGGATGTTATTTCTGCCAACGCCCTGGGTCTAGGCATCTCTGTTTTAAGAAACACAAATACCATCGCGGGAGCTTTTTCTTTTGGTGCATCCGCTGACTTTGTTACCGGGTTTCAGCCAATGGCATTAGCCATAGGAGATATTGACGGAGACGGAAAGGAAGATGTAGTAATTGTAAATTCTAATACTGATTCAACATCAGGTTTATCTATCCTGAGAAATACTTCAACAGCGGGTTCTGTTTCTTTTGCACCGGTAGTTAATTTTACCACCGGCCCTTCGCCAAAAGGCGTTGCATTGGCAGATATAGACGGAGATGATAAACTGGATGTTATTGTTGTCAATCAAAAAGGCAATACAATATCCATCCTGCAAAATACTTCTACAGCAGGAGGTATTAACCCTTCATCGCTTGCCCCAAAAGTGAATTTTGCTACCGGCAGCAAACCCAAAGCAATTGCTGTTGGTGACCTGGATGGTGACGGTAAACCGGATATAGTTGTAACCAATACAAAAAACAATACTGTTTCTGTATTTCAAAACCTGGGGGTTTCCGGCACTATTAGTTCATCATCTTTGGCCGCACCATTTACATTGGCAACTGGTGCTTTACCTGTAGCAGTAGCAGTTGCTGATGTAGATGAGGACGGAAAACCTGATATAGAGGTAGCTAATTACAATGGCAACACCGTTTCAGTAATTAAAAATGAACCTTCAATCATTGGCTTTACCACACCAGGTATATTTGCGCAGAATTTTCGAGACAGGCATTCTCAGTTTCTTCAGCCGGCCGGGATAAATAAACAAAATATCTTTATGGCAAATGTTTATCCGAACCCTGCTGTAAATTTTGCTGCATTGTCTTTAAGCAGCCAGAAGAATCCTGTTACTGTAAAGCTTACTGATATTAATGGCCATGCGCTGTGGGAAAAAGAAAATATTCAAACCAACATTCTCGAGGTGCCTGTTAATGGCCTGGCTCCCGGGTTATATTTTATTACAATTAATGATTACATGAATAAAGTAACATTAAAACTAATAAAAGAATAAATAAAAACAGGAGCAGGTTAAAAAACTGTTTAAAAATAAAATTTTCGTTTACCGGTTACCGTTGGCAAACCGGGCAGCGGTGGCGTGGTTTGTAATTTGCCGTACAAAAAACAGAGCGCACAACGCTGCGATGCAACAACTGTTCCCTAAAGAATAAATGGGGTAATAAAAATATTCCCAATATCACTGTCCCAATTCCCGATCTCGTAATGTGCTGCGGTTTTCAGCCGCTACTTTTGCAGGCTTAAATAAATTGTTTGTCATCACCGGCATTACATATTGCATTAGTGGGCAACCCAAACAGCGGAAAAACTTCTTTGTTCAATGCCTTAACAGGGTTGAACCAGAAAGTCGGGAATTTTCCCGGTGTTACGGTTGATAAAAAAACAGGCGTTTTTGAACTGGAGAAAAACCTCTCTTCACTGCTTATTGATTTGCCCGGAAGTTACAGTTTATACCCGCGGCGCAGCGATGAATGGGTGGCTTATAAAGTAATGATGGATGCTGATAAAGAAGTGCACCCCGAAATTATCCTGATAGTCGCCGATGCAAGTAATTTAAAACGCAACCTTCTTTTCTGCAGCCAGGTGATTGACCTGAAACGCCCTGTGGTAGTGGCTTTGACCATGATGGATATTGCCCGTAAAAAAGGGATTGAAATTGATGTAGATGGACTGGAAAGAGATCTGGGGGTGCCTGTAATTGCAGTAAATCCAAGAAAAAACAAAGGGCTGGTACAGTTGAAAAAAGCGCTGGCGCAAACAGCGAAACAAAAATATATTCCCGCGCTGCGGGATTTTATCGCTAATAAAGAACTGGCTCCTAATGCTGTGGATGATGTAAAAAAACTACTTCCAAAACTGAGCGATTATGCAGCCGTGCATTATCTTATCAATCATGAAAATTTTCCTTTAACCGCTGCAATGCAGGATAAGATTGAGCAGGTGGAAACGGAGAATAAATTCAATCCCACCAAAACACAGGCCGAAGAAATAATGCAGCGTTATACGCGCATCAAACAAATCATGCAGCAGAACGTGTTGGAACCCGACCTGTTGCAGAAAAAACTTTTTACTGAAAGCTTAGATAATATTTTACTGCACCGCGTGTGGGGCTACGCCATTTTATTAGCAGTGCTGTTTTTTTTATTCCAGAGTATTTTCTGGCTGGCGCAATATCCCATGAACGCAATTGACTGGACCTTCTCACAGTTAACCACCTGGCTCAACAGCGTTTTGCCTGCCGTATGGTGGAGTAATTTATTAGTAAATGGTTTGCTTGCAGGCATGAACGGCATCCTTGTATTTGTACCGCAGATAATGATTTTATTTGGATTGATAACATTGCTGGAAGACACAGGATATATGGCGCGCATCAGTTTTTTAAGTGATAAATTAATGCGTAAAGTGGGGCTGAACGGCAAGAGCGTAATGCCTATGATCAGCGGGTTTGCGTGTGCAGTACCTGCCATTATGAGCACAAGGAATATTGAGAACAAAAAAGAAAGGCTGCTCACTATACTGGTAACTCCGCTGATGAGCTGCAGTGCCAGGCTGCCGGTATATACCATTTTAATTGCGCTCGTAATACCCAACACATTTTATTTTGGTTTCCTTAGTGTGCAGGGTTTGGTGATGATGTGTTTGTACCTGCTGGGAACAGTAATGGCGCTTGTAGTTAGCTATGTGTTTAAATGGATCATCAAACTGAATGAAAAAAGTTTTTTTATTCTTGAACTGCCGGTTTATCGTGCACCACGCTGGAAAAACGTAGGTATCACCATGGTGGAAAAAGCAAAAATATTTGTGCGGGATGCCGGGCGTGTAATCATGCTTATCAGTTTGTTGCTGTGGTTTTTAAGCAGCTACGGCCCTTCCGGCAGGATGGATACGGTAGAAAAAAAATATTCCGCGCTTGAGCAGCAGGCCACCGCACCGCAGGCGCTCGCGGCAATTAAAAAACAATACAATTCAGAAAAATTAGAGAATTCTTATGCAGGCATTTTGGGCAAAACCATTGAGCCCGTAATAAAACCTTTGGGTTACGACTGGAAGATTGGTATTGCGCTGATAACATCTTTTGCTGCGCGGGAAGTTTTTGTAGGAACTATGGCCACACTGTACAGTGTGGAAGAAAAAGATAATAACACGCTGCAGCAAAAAATGCAAAGCGCCGTGCGGGAAGACGGCACAAAAGTTTATACACTGCCTGCTGCATTGTCCCTGATGGTATTTTATGTTTTAGCCATGCAGTGCATGAGCACGCTTGCAGTGGTAAAACGGGAAACAAGAACCTGGAAATGGCCCGCCATACAGTTTGCTTACATGACCGGGCTGGCTTATTTGATGAGCTTTATAGTGTATCATATTTTTTAATAACCTTATTTTCTCTTTCCACGCAATTTTTTTTCAATGAATATTTCCTGCATTTAACTTTCTGAAATTTCACATCAGCCAAAAAAAATAATTCTTAGCTTTAAGAAAAATAAACATCATGAAAGAGTTTATGTTTTTTATCCGCAAAGATGTGGACAGTAAGAAAACATTATCCCCTGAACATCATAACCAATTTCTTAAAAAATGTGAAGAATATATTGCAGGGCTGAAAAAAGAAGGGAGGCTGATAGGTGCGCAGCCAATTGATCGCCAGGGCAAAATAATTTCAAAGCCCGCAGGGGAATGGAAAGAAGTTCCCTTTAATGAAACCAGTGAAATAATTGGCGGGTATTACCATATACTTGCCAATGACCTTAATGAAGCCATTTTGCTGGCAAAAGGCAATCCGGAATTTGAATACACCGCAAACGCAAGGATTGAAGTGCGCCCCATAAAAATGAAAGAGGAAACCACCGGCTATGTTTATCCAAAATAACAAACCTGTTTCTTATATATTTTAATGTATGTTAAAGTGCATGTGTACACCCTGCTGCTGTTATTTCATTGTTACGTGAAAATATTCCGCTCAAAGCCCTGTAATTTTATCATTACATAACTTCATTCCAATGAAAAAAATATTCGCATTACTTGCATTTATTGTTAGTTTTCAAAACATATATGCACAAACATTGCTGCAGTTGCAGGCAAAACAAATCCATCTGCCAAGCGGCTGGAGCCTTACGCCTGTAGGCGAAAGTTTGCCGCTCGGCGACCTGCCTTTAAACATTGCTGTTTCACCATCAAAAAAATATATGGCTGTTACCAATAACGGCCAGAGTACGCAGACCATCCAGTTGATTGATGTAAAGGGTGAAAAGACCCTTGACAATATTGAAATCCCAAAAAGCTGGCTGGGGCTGCATTTCAGTGCAGATGAAAAATATTTGTACGCCAGCGGCGGCAATGATAACTGGATTTTGAAGTATGCAATTGTAAATAATAAGTTACGGTTGAAGGACAGCATAAAACTGGGCAACAAATGGCCGGTGAAAATTTCACCAACAGGAATTGAGATGGATGACGCAAAACAAATGATGTATGCGGTTACAAAAGAAAACAACAGTTTATATACAATTGATTTAAAAACCAAAAAAGCAGATTCTTTGCAATTGGGGGCAGAAGCCTATACCTGTTTGCTTTCTCCTGATAAGAAAGAATTATACATTTCTTTATGGGGCGGCGATAAAATTTTAATTTATCAAACCATTCAAAAAAAATTAATTGACAGCGTTGCCGTAGGCGATAACCCCAACGATATATGTTTAACAAAAAGCGGGGAATATTTATTTGTTGCCAATGCAAATGACAACAGTGTTTCTGTAATTGATATAAAAAAGCGAAAAGTTTTAGAAACGCTGAATGCCGCGCTATACGCTAATTCTGTAATGGGCTCCACCACAAACAGCGTTGCATTAAGTGTGGATGAAAAAACTTTATACATCGCCAATGCGGATAATAACTGCCTTGCAGTATTTGATGTAAGCACGCCGGGCAACAGCAAATCAAAGGGTTTTATTCCCGTGGGATGGTATCCAACCTGTGTAAGAACAATCGGCAATAAAATTTTTGTAGCCAATGGAAAAGGTTTTACTTCTTTGCCAAACGCGTATTTCGATCCGTTTAACACAAGGTCTAAAATAGCTTACCAGAAAGGTGATGATGAAAACGGTTACATCGGTGGTTTATTCAAAGGCACATTAAGTATTTTCGCTGCACCAACTCCATCACAACTCAGCACATATTCCAAACTCGTGTATCAAAACACGCCTTACAATAAAAACAAAGAACTTGAATCGCAGGGTGAAAAAAATAATCCTATACCTATGAAGATTGGCGATAAATCACCCATCAAATATGTGTTTTACATCATCAAAGAAAATCGTACTTACGACCAGGTGCTTGGCGACATACCCGAAGGCAACGGTGATACATCTCTTGTGTTATTCGGAGAAAAAATTACACCCAACCTGCATGCGCTTGCAAAAGAATTTGTGCTGCTTGATAATTTTTATGTTGACGCAGAAGTGAGCGCCGACGGGCATAACTGGAGCATGGGCGGCTATGCGGATGATTACTTAGAAAAAACATGGCCCACAGATTATGGCGGACGCGGCGGCACTTACGATGCAGAAGGCAACCGCGCCATCGCGAATAATAAAGGGGGTTTTATATGGGATCATTGTGCACGTGCAGGCATCAGTTACAGAACTTACGGAGAATTTGCGGATGATTATAAACCCAATATCCCTGTTTTAAAAAATCATTTTTGCCCTTACTATACAAGCTGGGACCAAACGGTCCGCGACACAACAAGGGTTGGTCAGTGGAAAAGAGATTTTGATTCACTTGTAGCAGCCAATGCGTTGCCGCAATTAAATACATTGCGCATCATTAACGATCATACAGAAGGGTTGAACAGGGGCCGGCCCACACCTATGGCGCATTGCGCGGATAATGACCTGGCTGTCGGGATGTTTGTTGACTATTTAAGCAAAAGCCCTGTGTGGAAAGAGAGTGTTGTTTTTGTTTTGGAAGATGATGCGCAGGACGGCCCCGACCATGTGGATGCGCACCGCAGCACTGCATATATTGCAGGTGGATTTGTAAAAAGGCATTTTGTTGATCATACCATGTATTCCACCACATCCATGCTGCGCACTATAGAATTAATTCTCGGCATACCGCCCATGAGCCAGTACGATGCCGCTGCAACGCCCTTATGGCGGTGCTTTCAGCCAGTAGCGGATTTAACGGCCTTTAATGCAAAACCACCGCAGTGGGATATTAGCCAAAAAAATGCAGCAGAAAATGTATGGCAGCGCAAAAGCGAAACATTTGATTTCAGCAAAGAAGATATGATACCCGACCGCGAGTTTACCGAAGTGATCTGGAAAGCGGTAAAAGGTGAAAACGCAATTGTGCCCGCACCAAAAAGGGCAGCCTTTGTAAAGTTGGGTGCAGGAAAAAAAGATGATGATTAATTTTTTGCCTGCCCATCGAAGCTTTAGCGTAGGTATGGGCCCCCGCTTTTCCTGCCCGACTGACATTTATTTTTTCTTTTGTGGTCAGGCGGGGTTTTTCATGGCATCGGTTCTTGCGTCGCACTCTTGTACTGAATATTTTTATGGCAACATTCTACAACTCCAACAGGAATGCAAATTAAAACTTCAGATAATTTATTTTGTATCATTTTTTGTTAACTTGAAAACTAAAATAATTATATGGCTTTTGACAAAGCAAAACTATTAGAGTTCAGGATAGAAAATTTCAGAGTCTTTGAAGATTCTCAATTGTTTGAATTTGCGCCTGTAACAATATTAACGGGAAAAAATAATTCCGGGAAGAGCAGCTTACTCAAAGCGATACGGTTGTTTTCCAGTAGCATTAAATTAAACAATGGCCTCTATTTGGATTTTACTGACCCTAATTTAAAATTGGGAAGTTTCGATGAAATAAAAAATCATGATACTAAAGATTTAGATAAGATTACTTTTTCATTTAGAACTGAAATAAAGGATTCAGATGAGTCTGTTGCTGAATATGAATTTACTTCTAAGTATGATCAAGGAGGATTAACTGAATTTGCAGTATATATAAATGATGAATGCTTTATGCATGTTCATGGTAAACAGGTTAACAAAAGATTTGAATACACAGAAAGTTTTATAAAGCTTCATGAAAGTGTGCTAGATATAAAAAAAATAAAGAAGCGCTTAAATCTTCTTTCCGAAGAAGATTTAAGTAAAATTATAAATGAGATTATTGTATTCCTTGAAAAAGATAATAGAATGCATGTATCAAATGATTATTGGTATGATAATTTTTTAAGTCAAAATAATTATCCATTATTTAATGTTAGGGAATGTATTTATTATGCACTAAATAATATTGGTAAAATAAAAAAAACGGGACCTGAAATTTCAGAAATTTTTGGAGATAGTGAATATCCTCTTACACACAACCCTTTCTTAGAAGAAATACTTTCGCAAGAAATTAAAAGTATTCTTGACAACTCATTTTTAAAAGAACCGATTTCCAACTATATTAATTACGATAACATTAAATTTTATCCCATTTCTGAAGATTTATTTTCTAATATATTAAACATAGATACAATTGAAAGCATAAGAGCCGAGCAGGCTGTAGCTTTTAAGGATACTGATAACCCAAGACTTGCGGAAATATTTAGAAATTATGAGAAACTAAAGAACAATAGAAATTCCCAAGTTAAGGATGCAATTGAACCAGATATTAATTTTTATTTGTTTGATATCGGCTACTTTAATAATTGGTTTAAAAAATTTGGCATAATGGACAAAGACTCAGAATTACATATTGAACGAATTGATGCTTATGGGTATCGTGTTTTTATTAAAAAGAATGAAAGAAAGATGCATCTCACAGAAATGGGATATGGCTTCACACAAATACTTCCAATGATTTTAAAAATTATGATGTCAGAGGATAAAATAATAATAATAGAAGAGCCGGAAGCTAATCTGCATCCTGAATTACAATCAAAATTGGCAGATTTTTTTATTAGGGCAGCAGAATACTTTCATATTCAATTTATCATTGAAACACATAGTGAATACTTAATACGCAGACTCCAATATTTAACAGCTACGAATAAAAGCAGTTTACTTCCTGCTGATACTGTTATTTATTATTTCTACCAGCCTGATAAAGTACCGTCAGGAGAAAAGCAGTTGAAGAAAATAAATATTCAGGAAGATGGTAGTTTAACTGATGATTTTGGAAGTGGGTTTTTTGATGAAGCGGATAAGATTGCACTGGATATTTTTTTATTAAATAAATCTCAGAAAAATTAACCTATGCCTGATGCATTTGTAGTTGATGCTTTTATTGATTACCTTGAACAAAGAGAGAAAGATTTTTCTTCTGCAACAAATTATGCTGAAAGAGAAGAGAACAGAAAAAGAATGAGCACAATTGAACGCATACACAGGTTTTTGTTAGCCTCGAATATTAATACTGATTTATCTGAAAGTAGCATCGTTAAGTTTTATAAGAAAGTTGCAGCGAATAAAAAATATACCACCTTAAAGGAGCATATATATTTTAATGCTGTGAAAAACCAGCGCATGAAGCCCTGTGCTGATCTGTTTGAATATGCTTTTAGCGATCAGGATTTTTCATTCGAATTATTTTTATCAAAAGTAAATCACCAAACCGCAGTTTATTTTATTCCTTGCAATACACTTAAATGCAAGGAGATTGAAAATAAATTTGGCCTCGTTGTTTTAGGAATAGATTTCGATTTTACTGATTTTTATGAAAATCAGAAAATAGTCGCAAAAACAATAACAAGAGAAATGAATGGTATTGAGGAATGCAAGCATCCATGCAATTCGATGATCATTGTTGATCCATATATTTTTTCTTCCACTCATGGAAACTTTGATAAAATCCCCGGCATTATAAAAACCATTCAGACTTTCAAGCCTGAATATTTAAGTATAAAATTTCATCTTCTTATTCTTACAAAAACAAACAATAATAATACTGATTACCAAAATAAAATAAAGCGAATACAGCAACAGCTTGGAGGACCTGAAAAAGTTTTTATCGAAGTTTATGCCCCAACTAGTATTTCCTTTGATGATAGAATTATTTTAACCAACTATGCTAATATAAATATTGGGCATCCATATGATAGGGATACCTATTTAAACTGTGTAATAAATTTTTCAGATATTGACGAAAATAAGATTAGAGATAATTATTCAGAATATAATAAGCGATGCAATATGATAAAAAAGGATATTACAAAAACTCCTGATAAAAATGGTTTCATAATAAATATTTTCAAAACAAGCCAGGACGACAAGAATCGTTTATTATTTTTTTAAATATCAACTCGGCGAAGTTTGCAATTTCGCCGCATTTATTTTCAAGTTTACAACTTCATTTTGCAGTCAACTCAATTAAACATTTCCGGGTATAATAAAACCGGACACTGCTGTACAAATAATCTTCTGCATGTTCAACAATTCCTGCACGCACCGGATCGTCATGCTGAACTTGTTTCAGCATCTCCTGGAAAAAATTACTCTTGCCGTTGTTGGTCGCTGACCAACAACAAGCAGCCAAAATAAAATTGCTGGTCCAGACGACTAGCAAATGCAAAGAGATTGTTTTACTGTTACTTTCCGGCTGCCCATTTACGAATGAGTTTTTTACTGTAAGCCCGGGCATCTTGAAGAGAAAGGAGATTTTCTGGTTTTGTTGTTAAAGCAGCTTTTTTCTGAAGAGTCAAATAATCTTTTTGAGCAACCAGGATATATTTCTTATTATCAATTACTATTTCAGTCATAGATTTTAATTTACCGGATCAAATTTACTATAAATCATTTGTAGCATACAAGCCCAACCCGGCGAAGTTTACAACTTTGCCGGGCCCGAAAATAAATTGATTAATAATTTCAGCAGACGCCGGATATTATTCTTCCCTCTCCACTGTAATGGAACACTCGCCAATCAAAGCTGCTGCTGCCCCAACTGCTGCAAGTATTGGCGCAAGCACTGCACCAACAACACCAATGGTCAATGGAAAACTCATTATTTCTTTTCCCGTCTTATCCGTGATAATGATTTTTCGTATGTTGCCTTCTTCTACCAGTTCTTTTACTTTTTTTAGCAGCTCTTCCCCGGTGGTTTTAAATGATTCACTGAATGTATTTCCCATGTTGTACAGATTTAAGTGGTTCTAACCCTTTTTGCATTCCTGTATTTCCAGGGCAAATTTAAATCAAATGGCTAACAGGTTGCTTTTCATTTTTCTGATGTTGGTTACTGACAAACAACCAACAGATAAAATAAAGAAAACTTTTTCGTGCCGGCAGAATGTCGTTACTTTAGTAACGAATTGTGATATTACTTTTTACATAAACTAATTATCAAAAATGAAGAACAGGGATAAGGGCATTATTTATAGCCTGCTGGGTATATACTCTTTAATGGTAAGCTGGTATTATAATCATTCAATTATTTTACTGATCGTGCATTTTATATTCTGGCCAATTTATCTGGTATATGAACTGCTTTCCGGAAACCTTTCGCATGACATGTGGAAAATTATCCCAATGTCTTATTTCAAATAACAAAAGACTGACCAACGGCAAGCCACCAAAATAAATTTGCCAACCAGGCGAAGTTTGCAACTTCATTTTGCAGCCAGCTCAATTAAACCATTTGTAAAATCCGGATGCCTGCCAATAGATAAGTTTAGAAGAAATGAATTAGCAAATAATTAATCCCTTTTCAGATTTAATAAAAATTATCGTGTACTTCTTTTTGTATGGAACGCATTTATATTCTAAAGCTGTACGGCCCGGTTGCTGTAAGCTGAAAAACAACGCATCAATTTTCTACCGCATTTTTGCTGTTTGCTTTTTTCCCAAAAAGATCCAGGCCTATTTTTACTTTACCGTTGATACCCGTTTTTGCACTCAGGTAAATACTGGGGCCTGTTTTTGCATTTGTGCCTTTGTTGTGCGGGCTGTCGCCGCCATTATGTTTGTTTAAAAAATTACTGAATGGCACCTGTATGCTGATGTCAGTATTCCCTGTGATGCCATAGTCACCCTCTACAAACAGGCGTATCGCGTTTGAGGCTACCTCCATTCTGTTTATATGTACAATATCATTTTGTATCGCCAGCTTATCTTTCAGCTCGGCAAAGGTAAGATTGGTAAGATCGCGGTCTTTAAGTATATAATCCTGAATCTGCTGTAGCGGTTTATAATTTATAAGCGCACCGTTTTTTATAGAGAAGTCCACGCTGCCGCCCATAGAGCCGGGAATAATGCCACCGTTATTGTTAAGCGCCATTACAAGGTTTGCCGTTGTATTTAAAGTACCGCGTATGTTTTTTTCAGTAATTACTTCCATGCCAAAATTATTAAAGGCATAAAAAACTTTGCTTACATCCACATTGGTAAGTTTAATATCTGCAACAGCCCGGTGATAATTGTTTCTTATTTCACTGATGCCTGCTTTCAGCACTAACAGGCCGCCCGCCTGTTGCAGAGATGCATGCTGCACCTGCCAGTTATTACTTGCAAATAAAAGTGAGGCGTTTACGTTTTCGGCATTGAAATGATGATTGGTAACATGCCCCACCTGTATATTCATTTGTATAGTGCCCTTCTCCAGTATATCATCAATTTTTGAAGCGGTGACGGCAAGGCCGTTTCTTTTTTTGCTGCGGGATATATAAGATTTCTGTTCTCCGAAAAGCGTTACAAAATCGGCCAGGTTTATAAAAGGGCTTGCTGCGTTTACCGTAAGAAAAGCCTTCCCTGAATCAGCAACCGCAATCCTGTTTAAATTGCTGCCGGATGCGTTCACTTCAAAATGATTATTCATTACATCACAAACTAATTTATTTACCGCAAGTGTGTTTTCCAAAATATCAATTTCGCCGCTGCAGTTGCGGAAGCTGATATTTCTTGGCTCGTAAAGCAGGGAGCCATCACGCAGGATAAATTTTACATTCAGTTTTAAAAGCAGCGAAGGATCTGCAATAAGCGGCCCGTTATATTGCAGGTTAATATCCGCAGTTCCACCGGTAAGGCTTAAGGTACTCAGCGCCAGTGTACTGTCAAGGTCTTTTAAACTGCTGTGCGATAAAAACGAAAAATTAATTTTTGGATCAGAAAGGTCTTGAATTAAAATGCTGTCTGTTTTTAAATAAACCCCATTCCAGTTGGCCGAGAAAGCAGAAAATACAATGTTTGTATTTTCATCGCCCGGGCGCAGGGTATCAGAAGCATGGTTATTAAATACACCTGTAAAACTGCAGTTTGTAAATGAGGTTACCGTAGTGGTTATTTCGTTGTGCTGTACCTGTATAGTTGCGGTAATATAAGGATCGCCGGGCTCTGCAAGCGGGCCATGTATTTCAGCCTGTATATTAACAGGCCGTTTTAAATCCATAAGGCTTAATTTCCGGTTGATTTTTTCAGTAAGTATTTGCCGGGCCTGCGCCAAAGGGATATTCTCTGTGCGCGCATGAAGCTGAAAAAAAGAAGAGTCTTTAAAATGAAATTTTCCGGAAAGGATATAAGACTGATGATTAATTTCGGTATGCGATTTGCTGAACACCAAATCTTTTGATACAGTATTAAATTCCAGTTTCCAGTTTGCAGCTTCCACAGGCTGGTTTGCCAGGTAGCTTCCTTTGGGAACATTAAACCCCAGTCCATTTACAAAAATTTTTTCATTCATTGTTATATCCCACAATGAATCCCGCGCATTGATGGCTGCCTGCAATGAGGTAACAGAGAATTCATATTTTTTTTCTTTAACGGCATCTTCTATCAGCACGTTTACATTCTCCAGGTCAATTTTTTTTATAAGTACAGGTGATGAAGGTTTGGTTGCGGTATCTTTTTTTAAAAGAAGGTATGCATTGGTATATCCTGAAGCGTAAGTAAAAAGATGAAAGGCTGCATTGTTCACCGTAATCTTTGCAACCTCTTTATTGTTTTTCAACAACTGAAAAATACCGATGGCCACAGAAATTTCATCTGCCTGCAGCAGTGGTTTGCGGTACTGGGAATCCACGATGGTAACGCCATTCAGCCGCACGGCAATATTTGGGAAATTACTGAGCAGTGAAATATCAATATCATTAATCTGCACATCACCCCTGATGCTATTGCTTACCTGCGTCCTTAGTTCAGCAATTATTTTATCCTTATTAAAATGCACATAAATAACCGCAATTGTAAACAGAACAATGAGCAATACGATAACCCCCGCCAAAATTTTAAGGCTTATTTTTACAAATTTATTTTTCAGCAACTTTTTCATCTTATTTCCCAATTAAGAAAAAACCCCACCAAACTGCGGGGATAAAACTAAAATTTTGTTTCAAGTATATAAGGCAGCATGGCCCGCCAGGTAGGCCAGTCATGGTTTATATCCGGGCCCCACACATCAAGCTCATGCCAGATGCCTTTATCCCAAAGCACCTGCGAAAACCTGCGGTTGGCTTCCGGGTCTTCATAGCTTCCACTACCTGTATGGATATGTATATGATGGCTTGCCTTTATTTTATCTAAATAAAATTGGTCATTAAGGTTGGGTATATAATGTATGGGGCTGTTAAAATAAACCTGGTCATCCCAAAAACCTTTTGTGTATTCACTGAGGTCGTAAACGCCGCTCATGCTGATGGCGCCGTTGATGATATCAGGTCTTTTTAAAAATAAATTCATGGAGTGCAGAGCGCCAAAAGATGCGCCGCTTGTATAAATCATTGTTTCCGCGCTGGTGCTGTTGCGGATGAAAGGCACCACTTCATTAAACACATAATCGTTAAACTGGTTGTGGCGTATGGCTTTATGCTCAGGGAGCATTTCATTATTCAGCCAGCTTTCATTGTTGATGCTGTTGATACTGAACACCCTTACTTTTCCCGAATCAATCAGGTGTTCAAGCGCATCAATCATCTGGAATCGTTCATATTCTAAATAATCCGCAGCCGCAGTAGGAACAAGCAATAAAGCAAAGCCGTAATGGCCATAAGATACAATGGGCATTTCTTTGTTCAACGCCGGGCTAAACCATGAATCAGGTTGTTTTTGCATAAGGGCGATTTATTTTTTGGTTATCATCTGCAGAATATCAATGGGGCTTTTATTGCGTCGCACACTTTTACCCTTGTAACTCTGTTCGGCAAATTAAGATATAAATGCTTGTCATTATTTTTTACAAATAATTCTTCTTTATTTCATTCCACAAATCGCGGTAGCATTGCGCCGCATAACTGCTGTTGGCATATTCAAAAAGGGGCTGCTGGTGCGTGCCCATTTTTTCCACATCACTTAAATACGGTATATAATTTTTGAAAAATAATTTGTTTGTATAAAACTGCTGCATTGTTTCGTGGTGCAGGTTTTTGCGGTGGTCAACCATGCTGAAAAAGCATTTTATTTTGCTTTTGTCCAGATCATTTTCTTTAAAATAATCCAGCACTGTTTCAAAAGAGCGCACTGAAAGCGTTGTGGGGATATTGGGCATCAGCACCCAGTCCGCAGCATTAAAAATATTTTCATGCAGCAGGGAAATACCCGGTGGTGCATCAAGAAACACAATATCAAATTCCTTCAGGCTGTTTAATAAACCCTTGAGCTTTTTTCTGCTTTGCTTCAGTTCATCCAGCACAAGATCTGCATTGCGCGCAGAAATATCCGCCGGCACAACCCAAAGATTTTCAAACGCAGAATCCTGCACAGCATCTTTCAATGCCATTTCACCTGTAAAAATTTTTTTACTTTCGTTTTTCCCGGAAGGCTTCACATCAAGGTAAAAAGAAGAAGACCCCTGCGGATCAAGATCCCACACAAGTGTTTTTAACCCTCCGGCTGCGGCCAGGTATGCGAGGTTAATGGCTGCGGCCGTTTTGCCTACGCCGCCTTTCAAATTGTATAATGCAATCGTTGTCATGCTCTAATATACAAAAGATTTAAACTTCCAAACAAAACACGGGATCATTTATATGTTTAAGGCTATTTTTTAAACAGCAAAAAAGGGATTTTTGTATGAAAAAAATATTGTTGACATTTATTAAGTATTTCAAAGCAGAAACTTTTATCCATTTATAAAATCCAAATTGTCTTAGCAATCCGTATTATTTAAACCATAAAAATACTGACATGTTTAAAAACTACTGAAATGGTTTGCCATCATACTCGGTTGCCTGGTAATTTGCTTTTTAATTACTGTCTGGCTTATGCAGTATAAAACCTATGATGCGCCTTGTCCGGACATACATGCATCAAAAGACAGTGCAGTTATTGCAAGGGGGAAATATCTTGTAACCGGCCCGGCACACTGCACAAGCTGCCATAGCTCACCGGAGCAACTTAGTTTACTGTCGCAGGGAAAGGATGTAACGCTTAAGGGCGGTTTTCTTTTTAAACTTCCTATTGGTAAACTAACCACACCCAATATTACCAGCGATTCTGCTACAGGTATGGGCGGATGAAAAGATGAAGTAATTGCGAGAGCACTGCGGTATGGTGTAGGGCACGACGGGCGGGCATTATTTAATTTCATGCCTTTTCAAAATTTGAGTGATGAACACCTTACCGCTGTAATTTCTTATATAAGAACATTACCACCGGTAAAAAATGCCATTACGGTGAGAAACTTGAACCCGCTTGGTTATTTTGTAAAAGCTTTTATTATAAAACCCACCGGGCCGGAAGGCGCAACGGCAAAATCTGTAACGATTGATACCACTGCAGCTTATGGTGAATATATTGCCAAATATGTTTCCAACTGCAGGGGCTGCCATACCAACCGCGATTTACAAACAGGCGCATATACAGGAGAATTTTTTGCCGGTGGTTTTCACATGGAAAGTGTAACGGACCCGGATCACTATGAATGTGTAACACCTAATATTACACCTGATGCAAAAACAGGGGTCATGTATTCATGGAGCGAAGATGTATTCCTTAACCGGTTTAAAGCAGGCCGCACAATAGACCACAGCGCCATGCCCTGAGAGAATTTTAAAAAGATGAATGATACAGAAATAAAAACCATTTATAAATATTTACAAACTGTAACACCTGTTGAAAATAATACAGGGCCTGTAATTGTAAAAAAATCTTAGAAGATAGAAGAATGTAAAAATTATACAGGCTTAATGCATAATAAACCATTCTTTAATTTGCCTGCGCCATCACATTTGCCGCCGCATATTTTCTTTCCCCGATCTGCTGGCGCCACATGGCGTAATACAAACCTTTCTCTGCAATTAAATCGTAATGATTGCCTGTTTCAATCACCTGCCCTTTCTCCAGTACATAAATCCTGTCTGCATGCATAATGGTACTTAAACGGTGCGCAATCAAAACGGTAACCTGTTCTTTCTGAGCAGAAATATTCTTTATGGTGGATGTAATTTCCTCTTCTGTAATAGAATCAAGCGCAGAAGTGGCTTCATCAAAAATTAATAAATGCGGCTTGCGCAACAATGCACGGGCAATGGCGATACGCTGTTTTTCTCCGCCGCTTAATTTTAAACCGCCTTCGCCAATTACTGTTTCAACGCCTTTTTCGGCGCGCTGCAATAGCCCTGTACAGCTTGCTTTTTGCAATGCAATCTTCAAATCATCATCTGTTGCCGCTGGGTTTACAAAAAGCAAATTTTCTCTGATAGTTCCGGCAAACAGTTGCGTATCCTGCGTTACAAATCCAATCTGGACGCGCAATTCATCAAAATCTATATCCTTGCCATCAATCCCGTCGTAAAAAATTTTCCCTTCCTGCGGACGGTATAAGCCAACCAATAATTTTACCAGCGTGCTTTTGCCGGAGCCGCTTGGCCCAACAAATGCAATGGTTTCCCCATTCTTTACATCAAATGAAATATCGGACAAAGCTTTATACTGTGCGGTCTTATGTTTGAAAGAAACATTAGCAAACTCCAGTTCTTCAATGGCGCCGATATGTTTTGGTGTGGCAGGTTTCAGTTCCACATCCTTCTGCATAAGGTTGTGAAAGTTATTGAGCGATGCTTCCGCTTCGCGGTAAGAGATAATAATATTGCCTATTTCCTGCATGGGTTGAAAAATAAAAAACCCGTAAAACATAAGCGCTAAATATTGCCCCGGTGATATGGCATCTTTAAAGATGAGCCACAGCAGTGTGAACGTAATCATCTGCTGTAAAAAATTTACCATTGTACCCTGTATAAAACTCAATGTGCGCAGGCTTTTTACTTTGCGCAGCTCCAGCCCGAGTATTTTATAAGTATTTTTATTCAGCCTGTCCACTTCCTGGTTGGTGAGGCCGAGGCTTTTTACAATTTCAATATTGCGCAGGCTTTCAGTAGTGCTGCCTGCAAGTGCATTGGTTTCGCCCACAATATTTTTTTGTATGCGTTTTATTTTGCGGCTTAGCAAACTTGTTACGGTTACAATCATTATAATACCAACGGTATAAACCGGCATAATGACCCAATGAATGCTGAAAGAATAAATTGAAACAAACACAACGCTTACAATTATCCCAAAAAATACATTGATGAAATTGGTAATAAATTTTTGCGTGTCCTCCCGCACTTTTGTGAGTATGGATAAAGTTTCACCGCTGCGCTGGTCTTCAAAATCCTGGTAAGGTAACCGCATCGAATGTTGCAGCCCGTCTGTAAAAATTTTTGCACCAAATTTTTGTATGATAACATTCACTACATAGTCTTGGAAAGCTTTGGCAATACGACTTACCATTGCAGTACCTATCAACAGCAATATGAAATAAAATAATCCGTGATAAATCACATTTACGATTACTGAACCAAACAAATATTGATTCCCGCTCCGGAGAATTTTTCCGGCTTTATCAAAAGAATGCGGATGCATTGCAAGTTGATCGAGAATCAACCCGCTTATGTATGGGGCGAACAATGAAAAAACCTGGTTTATTGCTGCAAGAAAAAGCGATAAAACCACAAGCGATTTATATGGCCTCAGATATTTTAATAAAATTTTCATGCTGTAAAATAAGTTTTTTCTTAAATGCAAGAATCATGTCAATAAAAAATTAATGACAAGATGGCTTATATGAGTGGCTGTAAGCGAAAGATTATTTGAAGCCGCTTAAATTTCTTTCCTCAACTTCTCCTGAAAGCCCACTTCATCATTTCTTTCCAGGTAATTTTTTTACCGTACAGTAAAATGCCTGTCCGGTAAATTTTTCCGGCAAGCCAGGTGGTAAATAAAAACCCGGCAATTAAACTAAGCATGCTTGTAAACAGTTGCCAGTAAGGCACTGTGCCCGGAACGCCATAGGCAATACGTGTCATCATTACAATAGGTGAACTGAATGGTATGATGCTTGTCCACACTGCAAGGCTTGTATTGGGTGTGTAAACCACTATGCTCATAATAAGGAATGAAAAAACAATGGGCATTGTTACCGGTAATGTAAGCGCCTGTGAATTCTGCACATCTTCCACCACACTGCCGATTGCTGCAAATAAAGCGGCATAAAATAAATACCCGCCTAAAAAATAGAAGATAAAGCATCCGATAAGTAATGGCCAGTTGGCCTGGCCAATGGTATGCTGGATATTATAGATTTGCTGCGCTGATTCGCTTGCCTGTACCACACCTCCGCCCGGCATTGCGCCACCATGCTGCTGGAGTGCCTGCACCTGCATCAATGTATCATGCGGAATAAATGCCTGTGCTGCTGTTGATAATCCAATGATCAAAACAATCCACATCAAAAACTGCGTAAGCCCTACAGCGCCTATGCCGATGATCTTGCCCAGCATCAGCTGAAAAGGCTTTACACTGCTTACAATTACTTCTGCAATGCGGTTGGTTTTTTCTTCCATTACGCCGCGTAAAACCATCATACCATAAATAAGCATTACTATGTAAATAAGTATGCCGCTTGCATAGCCAATGCCGTAAGCAAGCACTTCATTGCTTTCTTCAGTTTTGCTGCCATGTTCTTCAAGGGTTTTAAGCTCTGCAAACTGCGATTGGGTATGAATGGAATCAAGTTCATTCCTGCGCACACCTGCCTGCTGCAGCATATTGTCTTCAATAGCTTTATTTATTTTATCTTCTATCGTTGAAGTGGAACCAAGCCCTAAAGATTTTTCTGAACGGAGGTAATAGTTTGCTTTTTGTGTACCATCAAATTTTGGAATGATTAAAATGGCTGAATACCCTTTCTGCAAGTAGTTTGATGTATCTACACCTGAAGGGAAATCGAAATTGATATTGTCGCTGCTTTTTAAATTGTTTTTGAAAAACCCATTGCTGTCGACTACTGCAATTTTCAAATTCTCCGTTCCTTTTACAGAAAGATAAACAGTGCCTGCAATAAATAATACAATCAGCAGCGGCATTAATATGGTGGTAAGTATAAATGTCCTGTTTCGCACACGGGTTAAATATTCCCGTTTTATTATTAAAACAATTTTATTCATAAAAACAATTTGAAAATTTTGAAATGGATTTGCAGCAACTATATATTTAAGTTTTGAAAAGAACGTGCTGTAGCTTTTGTGCCTTCCACCAAACGAATAAAAATATCATTGAGCGATGGAAGTATTTCGTTGAATGCCTCCACATTCATATCCCGCTGGATAAAGTACTGCAGTACATCATTGCTTTTAAATGTATCTTTTATTTTTACAGTTAGCTTATTGGCTTTTTGGTCAACTACTTCAAATGCATTGTCGGCAACATCTGCGGGCACACCGCTTAACTGTATGTTGAATTTATTTTCCTTGAACTGCTGTTTTACGCCGGCCACGGTTCCGTCAAGTATCTTCTTCCCAAGATTTACCAGTACAATATGGTCGCAAATTTCTTCCACCTGTTCCATGCGGTGTGTACTAAAGATAACAGTGGCGCCGCGCTGTGCCAGGCCGTAAATTTCATCTTTTATCAAATTGGCATTTACAGGGTCAAGGCCGCTGAATGGCTCATCCAGTATAATAAGTTTTGGCTCATGCAAAACGGTAATGACAAACTGCAGCTTTTGGCTCATGCCTTTGCTAAGGTCTTCCACTTTTTTGTTCCACCAGCTTTGCATTTCCAATCTTTCAAACCAGAATTTTATTTTCTGCATGGCATCGCTTTTACTTAAACCCTTTAGTTGCGCCAGGTACAGCGCCTGGTCGCCAATTTTCATTTTTTTATAGAGCCCCCGCTCCTCAGGCATATAACCGATCTTCAGGATGTCATTAACCGGATCGAATTTTTTTCCCTCCAGTATAATATTGCCTTCATCGGGGAAAAAAATACCGGTTATCATGCGCAGCAGAGTGGTTTTGCCCGCGCCATTTGGGCCGAGTAAACCAAAAATGCTCCCCTGTTCAATGCTGAAACTTAAATCATCAACAGCTTTCTGCGTGGCGTAATATTTTTTCAGGTGCTGGAGTTCAAGAATATTCATAAATAAAAATTTGGAATTTCAAAAGTAATTGTTCGTTTTTAAAACAACGGTGATTTTATTATGTATGGGATACCAACAGTGCCTGGCATTATTGGGATATTTGAAAACCGCCCGCCAGGAATCCCGATAGTTACCGGGACTGAATTAATATTGCCTGCGGTTGATCCCGTTTAATGTTCTGTTTCTTTTAGTAAATCTTCTGCTTGTTTTAGAGAATCACTGTAGAATTTTTTTACCCATTTTGAAAAAAATAGCAGGAATATATAACCAAAAGAAAATGCGAAAATCCAGAAATATTTATTGTCAGCGAGGTCTTTTTTACCGTTAAAAAATTGGGGTAATAAAAGGATTGTTGTAACCAATAGTAAATAACTTAGAATAACATTAATCTTTTGATATTTTACAAACCGTTTTTTTTGATATGCAAATTGTTTGATTGCTTCTGAATATGATTTATTTAGATCATTGGCCAGGCTAAATTGCATCAGGCTTAAAAAACTAAGCGCCGGCATTATTATTAAAAGTAAAATGGTTATTACACCAGTAGCTTGAAAAAAAACAGTATCTAATTTATTAAAATTAAAAACTATATAACTTAACACGAGCAAACAACCCGTTCCGCCTATCCATTCCGGATATTTTATTTTGTTAAGTTTAGAATTATATTTTTTCTGTATCATCCGGTCTATGATTTTATAAGTTAAAATATTTTGTTTGGCAGTTTGGTTTGTTACTGATTCCCAATTGTTTTTTAAATCGTCTAATTCCATAATTTTATTATTTAATGGTTCATTGTTATGCAGAAACCTGTTGTCTTAATTTTTCTTTAATCCGCGATAATTTTGTTCCCACGTTACTTTTTGAAATACCAACAATCTCTGCTATCTCTTCGTGGTTTTTGCTTTCCAGATAGAGCATTACAATACCTTTGTCGAACAGGTTTAAATTCTTAATGTGCTTTTGCAGTATTTGCAGCTTTTCTTCAAAATCATCAAAGGCTGTTTCCGGAAAATTTAAAACTTCAAGGGCAACGGGTACCGGGGTAACTCTTTTTTTATTTTTTTTAAAATGAAAAATAGACACATTCATGGCAACCCGGTACATCCACGTACTTAAAACCGAATTATGTTTAAATGTCTCAAAAGACTTCCATAGGTTGTAAATAATTTCCTGCACTAAATCATCCCTGTCGTCCCTGCAATCAGTATAGAAAGAAGCAACTTTGTAAATCAGCCTTTCATTTTCCTGTATTGCCTTTATGAATATATCCTTTTTCTCCACTAAGATTTTGCTTTAAAATGTTCTTATTACTTTATTAGTGCAGCTTATTAAGATAAAATCACAAGTAAGAAAACTTTTTTTTTGAACTTTATTCGTCCGTTGTAATAAATAAACGAATGTGTCAAGGGAAATCTGATTAATTGTTGGTAACCCGGAAATCGTTTTATTTTTATGTTATCCTGAGTTTTTGTGCGAACCAGCTTAACAGTACAACTGCCATGGCGCCTACCACATTCAGCCACAAAAACCCCAGGCCAATTATATTAAATTTATCTAAGAAATATAAAGTAAGCACTAATATTTCACCGATAACAGCGCTGTAAAAAACAGCGTTGGATTTAATGGATTTTAAATAAAAAGCCACCAGGAAAATGCCTAATATCACGCCGTAAAACAAAGAGCCGTATTCATTTACAGCCTGTATCAAACTTCCCATACGGTTGGAGAATTCCGCAATTATAATGCAGAAAATGCCCCATCCAAATGTTGCCCATTTTGACTGTTTGTATTTTTTTTCCTCTTCAATGTCCTGTTGCAAAGGGTGCTCATGTTTCTTTTTAAAACGTAGATAAAAATCAACCATGGTGCAGCTTGAAAGTGCATTCAGCGCGGCGGCAATAGAGCCCCATGATGCAAGAAAAATAATGGCAATCAGCAGGCCCACCAAACCTGCGGGCAAATTATCCACCACAAAACGGAGGAAAATATAATTGGTATCATTGGTATCAACAGATGGGTCTGCATTTTGCAAAACGGCTTTGTACCGGGTACGCAGCACATTTACTTCCGCATTTATTTGCTGCAAACTGTCTTTATAAATATTGGATGCATTTTCATCTGCTCCTAAAAATTTTTTAGTAACTGATTGCTGCTTTTCACTCAGCATGGTGTATTGCGCATCTATATTTTTCAAGGAATCGCCATAAGGCGACAGATAAGCTTTTTCGCTCACCGCATTATTAAAAAATATTGGCCCCTGGTTAAACTGGTAAAAGGTAAAAAGCAATGCGCCGAGCAATAGAATTAAAAACTGCATGGGCACTTTTATAAGCCCGTTCATCAATAAACCTACCCTGCTTTCCGTAACATTCCTCGCTGTTAAATACCGCCCCACCTGGCTTTGATCTGTTCCAAAATAAGAGAGAGATAAAAAAAAACCGCCGATCAATCCGCTGATCAAATTGTATTTATCCTTCCAGTCAAAACCTTTATCTGTAATGCCCGTGGTAATTACATTCAGTTTGCCGGAAGCGCCGCTTACTTTTAATGCATCGGAAAAACTTATACCCGCAGGCAACCGGTGCACAATAAAATACCCGGCAATAAACATGGCAGCGAAAATAATTACAATCTGCAGTTGCTGTGTATATGCCACTGCCTTTGCGCCGCCGCTTACAGTATAAATAATCAGTATGCCGCCCATTACAATATTCGTCCAGAAAATATTCCACCCAAGCAGCGAGGATAAAATAATGGAAGGCGCATAAATACTGATGCCGGTAGAAAAACCACGCGACAATAAAAACAATGCGGAAGTAAAAGTTCTTGTCTTTACATCAAACCGCTGCTCTAAAAATTCATAAGCGGTAAAAACTTTCAGTTTATTAAACAATGGTACAAACGTGATGCTTAAAACAATCATTGCAAGCGGCAGGCCGAAATAATACTGCACAAAACGCATCCCGTCAGTAAAAGCCTGGCCGGGTGCGGAAAGAAAAGTGATGGCACTTGCCTGCGTGCCCATGATGCTGAGCAACACCAGCCCCCAGGGCATGGAGCGGTTGCTTAAAAAATAACCCTCCAGGTTTTTGGTGGTACGGCTGCGGTAAAGCCCATAAGCTACAATGCCTGAAAGTGTTGCCACCAGTACTATCCAGTCAATCGTGCTCATGAAAAATGTTTGGTGAACCAAGTGAAAAAGATAATCAGTATTACCAGCAAAATTATAAGCAGCAGGTACCAGTTACGCCAGTTTTTGAAGAGCGGTATATTTTCTTTTTGCTCCATGCAATGAAAGTAATTTTTTTTATGAACCGAACTATAGAATAAGTATGAAGCTGCGGTTGCGTCGCACACTTTTACGTTCTTTTCACTATTGCGCAAAATGCTAAAGACAAAGACATAAGATTCATGTAAAAGAGAAAGAAATTTATCATTTTATCTTCAATGTTTATTTTTAGAGGTCCATAGTGTAAAATATTAAATGATTACCGTCAATAAGAAATATCCTGGCAAAATATAAAAATATTAATTTTACTCACTAATAAAATCATCGAATTTGTGTTTATTCTTAGAAGCTATCTAAAAATAGATTTCTTCAAAGAAGCCATGTCGGGTCAGGCCAAAAAAACTATAAAAATAAAGAACGAATTTCTTTGATCTTACAGGAATTTTTATTAACTTAATCCCTTACACTTATTAACAATCAGTGTTTCTCAAAATATACCATGTCAGCTAATTTTCATCCAATTGTTATAGAGACATTACAGAGACATTATAGAGACACTATAGAGACATTATAGAGACCCTACTTGTACTCTACCTGCACGCTGGTAGCTGGTAACCTTATAGTAACCCCATAGTAATTACCTCTTAGCCATACTTTATCTGTAATACAAATACCCTGCTTGTAAAGTTGCAGGTCAATTAGACAACCTGAAAGCCAGGTATCCTGATCTTTTTTAAATAATAACAGCAATTCTGCTGCAGGTGCCAAAAAAATTATTTACTTATTTTACCTGCCTTTCCCGTAAAAAAATTAATTCTTTGGTAATGCAATTAAATTGGCCATCAGCCTGTACGCGCCGGGCACACCTGCGGGTAATTCACGAAAAAAAACCAAACCTGTATAAACAAAATTCCCCTTGCCATATTTTGCAATAACCAGGCTGCCATTGCTTTCCGGCTCGTTTGCATCGTGCATGCCAAGTGGCGCTTCATAGCGGCTGTCAAGCTGCTCTGCATGGTAAGTGCTGCGTTCCTGTATCCAGCCTTCAAAATCTTTTTCAGTTATTTTGTTGGGGTAATTTAATGCAACCTGGTTGGGTAAAAGAATATGCACCGCTGCATTCTCATCTGTAACCCTTGTGCGGCTGAGCGCAAAATCGTAAGGACCTATTTTAATTTTTGCGGAACCAAACCCTGTTGTGTTGTACTGCACAATATAGTTGCCGCCGTTTTGTATGTAACGCATCAGTACATCATATTTGTTTGCCATCCAGTCGTTCACATTATACACACGCACACCGGCAATCACCGCGTCAAACTGTTTTAAATTTTCATCCGTAATATCCCCTTCTTTTAAAAAAGAAACTTTATAGCCCAACTGCTCCAGTGACTGGGGCACTTTATCACCTGCGCCAGCGATGTAACCGATGTTTTTACCTTTTACGGTTACATCAATCTTTTCAATTTTTGATTCAAGCGGTTTGAAGTAAACAATGTTCGGGATATGGTCGTAAGAAATTTCTCTTTCATCCATAAGCGGCTGTGTGTACAATTGATTTTTATCATCTTCAATTTTATTGATGAGCACATTTACATTTGCCGCATCACCTGCATCATTTGCTGATGCAACAGCTTTTATTTCCTGCACTGCACCTTTATTCATTGCGATGTTAATTGTACCGCCGCTTAATTTCCAATCTTTATTTACTGCCAGCTGCACATTCACTTCCCGGAAATTTTTCTTTGATTCCAATTGCAACTGCACATCTTGCTGTTTCATTCCATCAAGCACATATACGGGCTCATCCAGGTGCGCCGTAACTGCGGGTACTACACGCAATGGTTGATACACTTCACCTTTTACCGGATCTGTGTACTTGTACTGTAAAGGTTTTTTTACAGAAATATCTTCACCATTGATATTGAAAATAAATGTTGCTTCATAAGCCGGGTCATTTTCCGCTTTGCCAATAAGCGTTTGATCGCTTACATCGAAACTGCCCGCTGCCAAAGGTTTTGCAAGCCAGTAAGGCTGGGAAACAGGCTGATCAACCGGAACAAAAAATGTTTTTGTACAACTGAAATTCTGGTTGGTGTTTAAATTTTTTTGTAATGAAGAATCAAATAGGGGAAACTGTATTTCTTTCAGCGATGCATTTACATTGTTCCGTTTGTTTGTAAAGAACTGAACATGCACACTATCGCCCTGCACTGCATATTCATCCGCCGATGTTGCTTCTGCAAATAAACCTGCGCAGTTCACAATGAGTTTTTGCACTTCATCTGATTTCTTATTGCGCCAGTAACTTTCAGGTAATTGTTTAATGGATTTATATACGTCCACTAATGCTGCAACAGAATTTTCAGGATGTTCAAAATTATATTGCGCAATAATATTATTGACCTGTGTTTGAATTTGCGCGCCACCTGCCACACGGCTCCAGGAAATATCCACGCCATCCATTAAATCATTTTTCAAAGCTTCACCTGCGGTTAAATCAAAAAACTCATAAGCCTGGCCGCGTTGCCGGGGTACGCCAAATCCCTGGCTCTTGTGCTGGCTGCGGCTTTCGCTTGCAATTTCTCCATAACTTTTCCCCAGCAAAGGGTTATACACGCCAATATCCATTTTAAACTGTTTGTCATCCGTGGTGTTTACGCTGCCGAAATTAAATGTGTTCCATAAAATCCTTTTGGCCTGCCAGGGCTGCACACCATACTGAAACTGTTCAGGAAATTTTGTAGGGTCTGCTGCCGCGGTAAAAGCTTCTTTTGCTAATATTTCAGAAGCCGCATGGTGGCCATGACCCGCCCTTGCATCGCCGGGAAACCTGGTAATGATTACATCGGGTTGAAATTTTCTTATTACCCAAACCACATCGCTTAATATTTTGTCATGCCCCCATGTTTGCAGTGCTTCATCAGCAGTTTTGCAAAAACCAAAATCGTAAGCGCGCGAAAAAAATTGCTCTGCGCCGTCAATCCTTCTTGCTGCCAACAATTCCTGCGTTCTTATCAATCCTAGTTCAATGCCCTGCTCATCGCCAATTAAATTCTGCCCGCCATCGCCCCGGGTTAAACTTAAATAACCTGTGCGGTACTCTTTTTCTTTGCTGAAGTAAGCGAGCAGCCTTGTATTTTCATCATCAGGATGCGCGGCAATATAGAGTACACTGCCGAGCACATTTAATTTTTTCAATTGAAGATAAATATCTGCGCTGCTGTATGTGGCAGGAGATTGAGCCGTGAGCCGCAAGCTGTGAGCTGTGAGCAAAAGAAAAATTAAAACAAACGTGACAGTACTTCTCATCTGTATTTTTATTTAAATCAACTGAAGCGTTGAAATATCAATAGCGAAGATAAGCGCAGTATGAAGATGAAGTTTGCCATTTATAAAAAATTGGAATGGTCCGCAGCTGAATAAATAACAAGCCGTACAAGCATGCGATGCAATACTGATGCCACGGGTATTTAAGTCCGGCCCATAAAAATTAATTTTCTTTTATTTGGCATTAAACTGCAGCATAGCTACGCCTGCCTGTATTGCCGCTTTTGGATCTTTTGACTGATAGATGAAATAAATTTTATGAAACTTTCCATCTGCTGCCGTTTCAAGTGCAAGGTGTGCCATACCCATTTGCGACCCTTTTGGTGGTGCAGGTATGCTGCCTTTACCAATAAGCTTGCCATCAGGTGCATCAAGCCTTGCCTCAAAATCAAAACCAAATGATGGCGCTTCCTGCCAGCCGGTGACAATGTTGACGGATTTTACACCCGTGAGATCAATGCTGTCAACAGCAAACCAACCTGCATTCTGCGGCAGTACTAAATAATTTGTGCCATTGAAACTTACGGTAGTAAAACCTTTCACTTCTTCTTTACCTGTAAAAGACAGATTACTGCTGCGTAATGAAATGCTTGTGCTGCCCGTAAGCGCTTTTATATTATTACCGCCTTTATCAGTATAACTTGCAGATAATACCAGTGATGTATTTGGTTTTTGGTTTGCTGCAGGTATAACAATGCCTGATTGCGGTAAAGATTTTTTTACGCTTTCCTTATTTGACAATGAAAGTATCCAGCCGATAATTTTATCAAGGTCATCCTGCGATATTGCCGGATGAGCTGCCATAGCAGTAGTACCCCAAACACCTGCCCCGCCGTTTCTTATTTTATTGCTGAGATAAGATAATGCATTGGGGTCTTTTGCATATTTCTGCGATACCAGTATAAACGCCGGGCCTACGGATGTTTCCGCTTCTTTATGGCAACTTTTGCAATCAAGCGTTTGAGTTAAGCTTTTTCCGCTGATAGTTATCTGCCCCTGCTGGTGACCAGGCTGTTTGGAAGCCTGGTCATATCCCTGTACATAATCAGCAGAAACATACAAATTTGCCGGATCAATTTTAGCGGTATCATTGTCTGTTACAACAACAGAATAATTAACCGGAACCCCTGGTAAATAAAAAGATTTATTACCGACGGGTAACAGAATGGTAAGCTTGGGTTCTTCATTTCCTGCATAAACGCTAATGGCATCACTTTTTGAAGACGCACCCTGCGCATCTTTTACCTCAACTGAAATTTGATAATCACCGGCGGTTGTATAAGTATAATCCAGTTCAGGTGTTGTTGTTTCTTTTGTAGCGCCATTACCAAGGGCCCATGTATAAGTAAGTTTGTCCTTTTCAGGATCCCTTGCATCCACAGTTGCTTTTACCGCAAATGGCAGTATGCCTGAAGTTTTATCAACATTCACAGAAGTTATTTTTGGTGCAAGGTTTCCACTGTTGTAATCAATGCGCGCCAAACCTGCATCGGGATTTTTCTGAAACCAGCCTGTTCCGTATTCCAGCAAATATAATTTGCCATCAGGCCCTACTTCCATATCAATACAGTTATATAATTTAATGTGTTCCATAAAAGGTTCCATCTTGTCAAAGTCGCCATTGGGCAGCATGGTTACCGCTTTTATCCATCCGCGCATCCAGTCGTAAATTAATAATTTCCCATTGTAATAATCAGGAAGCCTTGTTTCTTTTGGGAACATATCAGTATAATAAACGGGGCCTGCCATTGCATTACGGCTTCCTGTACCCACTTGCGGAAAATCAGGCGAAGGCGCATAAGGATACCAGATAAATGCCGGCTGTGCCGGTGGCAATTCCCTTAAACCTGTATTGTTTCTTGAATCGTTGATGGGACGAACAGGATCAAATGCGGCACCGGTTTTTCCCGTTGCATAATCGTATTGATAATATGGATAATTATTGCCCACAAACAAAGGCCATCCAAAATAACCGGCTTGGCGTGCCTGGTTTACTTCATCATATCCCCGCGGGCCACGCGGATGTGAAGGGTCCAGACTGTCATCGTTTGCATCCGGGCCTACTTCGCCCCAGTACAAATAACTGTTTTTTTGATCAACAGAAATGCGGTAAGGGTTCCGGTTGCCCATTACATAAATTTCCGGTCTTGTTTTATCAGTACCTTTTGGAAAGAGGTTGCCATCTGGAATTTCATAAGTACCATCATCTTTCACACGAATGCGGATTATTTTTCCGCGCAGGTCATTTGTATTGCCCGCACTTCTTCTTGCATCATATTGCTGGTGTCCGGGAATATCATTTCTTGGAGAGAAACTGTTACTTACATATTTTGCACCGGGCTCATCAAAGGGCGTGGAATTATCACCGGTAGAAAAATACAGCAGACCATCCGGCCCAAATGCAATGGAGCCTCCGGTATGGCAGCATATTTCGCGCTGTGATTTTACTTCAAGGATTACTTTCTCAGTAGCATTGTTTATTGTATCATTTTTAAAAGTAAATCTCGACAAACGGTTTACAGAACTGTCGGCAGGGCTGTAATAAATATACACCCAGTTATTTTTTGCGTAATTAGGGTCTTTGCACAAACCCAGCATACCTTCTTCTGCATTTACCCCCTGCACATGCGTTTTCCAGTAAACATTCAAATAGCCTACCTGTTTTACATTTTTTGTTTCATGGTTGTACAGCATAATTTCGCCGCGGCGCTGGATGACCATGATATCAAGATTTGGAAGGATGGTCATTTCAGTTGGCTCAAAGAATGTGCCCTGTACTAACTGTGTTTTTGTAAAACGGTCTTCATCGGGCGGGAACTCTGTTTTTGCTTTTGTGTAATCCAGCTCTTTATTA
This sequence comes from Chitinophagales bacterium, assembly GCA_038207175.1. Taxonomy (GTDB): domain Bacteria; phylum Bacteroidota; class Bacteroidia; order Chitinophagales; family Chitinophagaceae; genus JBBRAD01. Next base: position 53,322 of record JBBRAD010000018.1, on the reverse strand, counting down.
TCGCCGATGGCGTATTGAATGCCACCAAGTAAATGTTTGAGATAATTTGGTTCAGTATAAGATTCTTCTGTATGGCCAAGCTCTGTATAAAATGCGCGGCCGCCATCATAATCATGATACCAGCTCATAGGGTGAAACGCACCATTGGTTCCGCCTTCGTAAGATGATTCATCAATGGTAATCAGTACATGCACATCAGGGTTTAATTTTTTAAAGTTGTATAATTCATCTGTACGCTGCCATATAGTATCTGCAAAAAATTTTGTAGCGGGGAAATCTCTGTCCTTAATAATAAATTTTGCCTGCTGCGGCTTTGGATGGCCGTTAAAATATCCGCCCACCAGCCTTCCATACCATCCCCAATCGTATTCAGTATCTGTTGCAGAATGTACACCCACATAACCGCCGCCTGCCTGGATATATCTTTCAAAAGCTGCTTCCTGCCTGTAATTGAGTACATCACCCGTAGTGCTTAAAAAAATTACAGCTGAATATTTTTTCAGCGTGTCTTCATTAAACATGTCTGCGTTTTCTGTGGTGTCCACATCAAAACCATTTTCCTGCCCCAGTTTTATTATTGCTGCAATACCGTTGGGAATAGAGGAATGACGGAATCCGGTGGTTTTTGTAAATACGAGTACGCGGGGTTTCCCTTCTCTTTTTTGGTTGCAGGAGATGTACATTAATGATGATGCTGCTAAAAGCAGGAACAGGAATTTTTTCATGCGGAGGTTGATATTTATATTGAAAAATGGCAGCTATAAATTTAGGAGTAAAACGGTAAAAGAAGAGAAGATTTTTTTTAATTGTAGAAATGACACATTGAAAAAATACAGTTGTGGTCTTTCCTGATATGAAAAAATACAGCGGTTGGAACCCCGGCTTTAATTCATGGCACGATTTTTTGACACAAAGAACCACCGTCCGTTTAATCGCCAATATCCAAACGAAAAGTATGTTCACGTTCTCAAAAAAAGTGATTTATTGCGCTGCAGAAGCTTTTAAAAAAAATAACGTTAAAATTATTTTCTTCTTCTTTTTATTAATTTTTTTGTGCAATTTTTCTTCTTACTGCCAAACCGGAAATGTGCAGTTTAAGGGTGATTTTAATAATGGGATCATTGCATCAAAATATACACCTAATACCTGGGAAACATATTCGCCCGGCGCTCCCATCCCGGGCGACCACAGGTGGCGTCTGGATTCAACAATAGTGCACCAGGGCCGTTACTCCATGAAAGTGGAACTGAGGCCGGGTGATACCACAAACAGCCAGTCGGACCGTGCTGAAATAGTAAATATGCAGGATAGCCTGGGGAATAAAATTATAGAAAACGGAACAGTGGATTCCGTAAAATACTATGCATTTTCAATAAGGCTCGATACTGACTGGGTTTCACCCGCTGAAGGCACTGTAAACGGACTGGGGTCGCATGGGATTTTTTTTCAGCTTCATAAAATAATGGTGAATGCTGCTAATGACACTACCGGTCCTGCTTTTGCTATGCAGGTAACAGATAAATTTTATGTAACACAGCATGTGGGCGATTTTTATTACGCTGCTGATGCTAAGTATGATTTATCAGACAACAGCCTTAAAAAAGGCACCTGGATTGACTTTGTTGTAAAATTAAAATTCTCAATACATAATGCCGGAGAAATAATTGTATGGCGCAGAAATGCAGATCAAACATTATTTACACAGGTGCTTCATGTAATTAATATTAATACATTAATGTACCAGGTAGTAAAGAAGGTCAAGGAACCACTGGATCACGAATGGCATACCGGTTACTACCGCACAAGACAATTAACCAACGGGCAGGGAGTTACAAATATTCTATGGCTTGATGGATTTACTGTTGCTAAAACCGCGGTGCCTGCTCAGTTAAATGCTTTTAATTCTGTAGTTGATTTGCCGGGAGATGGAAATATCTGCGCTCCCCCCATAATTGCAGATTCTGTTACCAATGTAGCATGCAACGGGACAGCAACAGGATCCATTTATTTATCATCCTACATTAATATATCCCAAAATACAATCCGGTGGGCAGGACCGAACGGTTTTACATCTTCTCTCCAGAACCTTAAGAATATTGGCATAGGCACATATACGTACCATGTAACAAGCCCCGAAGGATGCACAGCAACTAAAGACATACCCATAACTGAGCCCGATCCGTTATTGGCACGGGTGGATTATACTAAGATATTATGCAAAGGTGGCTCTACAACAATTACTATTTCAGCAAGCGGCGGGGTTTTCCCGTACAAAGGAACAAATACATATACCAATAAGAGAGCGGGTGACTACAGTTATGTGGTATCGGATAAAAATAGATGCACAGATACCGCACGTGTAACCATAACAGAACCTTTTTTACTGAAGGGTACTGCAGTTACTGACAGCAGCATAAAATGTTTTGGAGGTACAACTGCACTAACTGTTTCAGGAAATGGCGGCACTCTTCCATACACCCGAACAGGAAGTTTTACAGTTGCAGTGGGACAATATACATATCCTATTTCGGATGCAAACGGGTGCAAAGACACTGTAAATTTTGTACTTAAACAGCAACCGAATGACCTGGTTTTATCTAAAGATGTAGAAACAATGGTTAGCTGCAAAGGCGGTAATGATGGCTCAATACGGTTAGTGTTGAATGGTGGCACCGGGCCATACAAATACAGTTTTGACGGTGGTTCTTCTTACCAGAAAGATTCTGTAAAAACAGGTTTGCCGGCAAACCACTATGCTATTGCCTTTATAGATGCAAATGGATGCGCTAAAACTCCGGGTACTAAAATTATCGTAACAGAACCGGCATTGGCTGTTTCTTCAACTGTATGTTATAACAAAGCTGCTTCCATACTGCATGTTGTTGGAACAGGCGGCACTCCTGTTTATAAATACTCTCTGGACCATTCTGATTTTGATGTAAGCAACAATTCGGATGGGGGAAGGGATTTTTCAGGGATAGGCGCAAAAACAAAGCAGACAGTTTTTCTCCAGGATAAAAATAATTGTATCTCATCGCAAACAGTAAATACTGTCAATCTGCCTTCCTGCAATGGTTTTGCTAAAACCACTGAGAATTCAGCAGTATTACCTCCACATTTTCATGCAACTGTATTCCCAAACCCTGCTTCAGCAGAATTTAACCTTTTGATTGATAAAAACAGTAATGCCCCCATTGAAATAACCGTATGCGATATGTATGCGAAAATAGTTTACCGCGAAGCGGGTTCAGCAAAAAATTACCGGTTCGGGGGAACCTTGCTTCCGGGGGTTTACATTGTAAAAATTGTACAGGGTAATTTTGTTCAAACAATAAAAATTGTAAAATTATAATCTCCCGGTTGATTATATAAAAAGGTTTATTGTAAACAATTGTACAAGTAACACAATTAAAACCTACGGTTGTGTCTTTAATGGCTATAACAAAAACTAAAAGAATTAATAATCTGTAAAATTAGTATTTAATTTTATGGAGGATTATTTGGATAGCTGAGCTCTTCTGTCTGATTAAATCCGACTAATATCCTAAACAAAAAACCATGAACACATCCTTAAAAAATGTGATTTGCCGGGGTGCTGCGGCATTTCAGAAATCATCGCGCCTCAAATCACCTTTCAACCTAAAAAAAAACCAAGCCGCATTTACAAAAAACAGGAACAGATTTATTTACCTGGTTTTTTTATCCTTTTTTTTATGCAGGTTACCTGCATACAGCCAGCAGGGGAATATTATTTTCAAAGGCGATTTCAATAACGGGATCATTGCATCAAAATATACGCCCGGCACCTGGCAAAAATATTCGCCTACAAATCCTTTTAAAGGAGACCATAGATGGCAACTTGATTCATTAATTATGCGGCAGGGACGGTATTCAATGAGAGTGGAATTGTTGCCCGGCGATACCACTAACAGCCAGTCAGACCGTGCGGAAATATTAAGCATGTATGATAGCCTGGGTAATAAAATTGTAGAAAACGGAACAGGGGATTCCGTAAAATATTATGCATTTTCAATAAGGCTCGATACTGACTGGGTTTCCCCCTCTCAGGGAACCGTTAACGGGCTGGGGGCTCATGGTATTTTTTTTCAGCTTCATAAATTAGTACTGAACGATAATAATGACACTACCGGCCCGGCTTTTGCCATGCAGGTAACAGATAAATTTTATGTAACACAGCACGTAGGCGATTTTTATAACGCTACCGATGCTTCTTATGATTTATCCGACACCAGCCTTAAAAAAGGCACCTGGATTGACTTTGTTGTAAAATTGAAATTTTCTATAACCAATACAGGGGAAATAATTGTATGGCGCAGAAATACTGATCAAACTTTATTTACACAGGTGCTTCATGTGATTAATATCAACACATTAATGTACCAGTTGGTAAACAATGTTAAGAAACCGCTGGATCACGAATGGCACGCAGGTTACTACCGCACAAGGCAATTAACCAATGGGCAGGGAGTAAAAAATGTTTTATGGCTTGATGGCTTTACCATAGCCCAAACTGCTGCTCCCGCACAGTTGAATGCCTTTAGCTCTGTGGTTGATTTGCCCGGAGATGGAAGTTTGTGCGCACCCCCGGTAATTGCAGATTCTGTTATCAATGTAGCCTGCAACGGGGCAGCAACAGGAGCTATTTATTTATCATCGCTTATAAATTTAGCCCCGGATACTATTCGCTGGACAGGGCCAAACAGCTTTACTTCTTCTTCCCAGAATATTACCAATATTGGAGCAGGAACATATAAATACTACGTAACAAACCCCGAAGGATGCACAGCAACTAAAGACATAACCATAACTGAGCCCTCTAAATTAGTGGCACAGGTAGATTATACTAAAATATTATGCACCGGAGGCTCTACAACAATTACTATTTCAGCAAGCGGCGGGGTTTTTCCGTACAAAGGAACAAATACATATACCAAAAAGGCGGGTGATTACAGTTATGTTGTATCAGATAAAAATCGCTGCACGGATACTGCACACGGAACCATAACAGAACCTTTTTTACTGCACGGTACTGCAGTTACTGACAGCATTATAAAATGTTTTGGAGGTATAACTACCATAACTGTTTCAGGAAACGGCGGTACTCTTCCATATACCGGAACAGGGACTTTTACAGGTGGCGTGGGACAATACACATATCCCATTTCAGATATAAACGGGTGCAAAGACACCGTAAATTTTGTACTTAAACAGCAACCGAATGACCTGGTTTTAGCTAAAGATGTAGAAACAATGGTCAACTGCAAAGGTGGTAATGATGGTTCAATACGGTTAGTCGTGAATGGTGGCACCTGGCCTTACAAATACAGTTTTAACGGCGGTTCTTCTTACCAGAAAGATTCTGTAAAAACAGGGTTGAAAGCAAAAAAATACAGCATTGTACTTATGGATAAAAATGGATGTATTAAAGATCCGGGGATTAAGATTATCGTAACAGAACCTGTATTGGCTGTTTCTTCCACTGTATGTTATTCACCTGCAATATTTACACTGCATGTTGTCGGCAATGGCGGCACCCCCACTTACAAGTATTCTTTAGACGGGATAAATTACCAGGTAAGCAATACTTCGGATGGCGGCCGTGATTATCCGCGCACAGGCGCAGGCGTTCATACAGTTTTTGTACTGGATAAAAATAATTGCATCTATTCACAAACAGTAAATACGGCCAATCTGCCTTCCTGTACGGGCTTTAATAAAACCACAGAAAGTGAAGCAGTATTGACCGTGAAGCTCAGCGCAACCATATCACCTAATCCATCTGCGTCCGGGTTTAACCTTAAACTTGAAGGCAATACAGATAAAACAACACAAATAAAAGTATGCGATATTTATGGAAAAACTGTTTGCAGCATGCAGGGCACAGCTAAGAATTACTATTTTGGAGAAACACTGCTTTCGGGTATTTACATTGTAAAAATTATGCAGGGCAGCTTTGTGCAGATGATAAAAATTGTAAAACTTTAATTCAAATAAAATATAACAATCAACCAACGCAATTTTTGAACCAGTAAAAACCTGTACAATCCGAGTGCAGGTTTTTTATTAAAACAAAAGATGCACTCCAATTTCAAACCTTCTGTATTAATTTTATAACTTACACTTCATTCACTAAACATATTTTATGCTTGTTACCACCAGCACCATGCTTGAAGGATATAAAGTAACGCAGCACCTGGGCGTTGTACGCGGCATTATAGTGCGCAGCCGCAGCCTGTTTGGAAATATCGGCGCGGGACTGCAAACACTTGTGGGCGGAAACATTACTATCTATACAGACCTCTGCGAGCAGACAAGGGCAGATGCATTTACCCTCATGGTGCAGCATGCACAGCAATCAGGCGCCAATGCCATTATTAATATGCGCTACGACGCCAATGAAATTACAAACGGCGTTACAGAAGTGCTTGCATACGGGACTGCTGTTGTAGTTGAAAAAATATAAGTCCCTTTATTAGCCCAACTGCATTGCTGCTGTAAAGCTACTGTTGCGTCGCACACTTATACGCTTTGTTCATTGTTCAGCATTATACAGTCAGCATTATTTTTTTGTCCGCATTATTGGTTACAGAAAAATTATATTTAACAATATTATGCAGTTACAGGCTTCAATAAATATAAAATCATTACAGCCGCCCATCACTTACCGGGATAAAATTTTACTGATGGGCTCCTGCTTTACCGGGCATATCGGCAATTATTTAATGGATGTAAAATTTGATGCGCTGCAAAATCCAAACGGGATTTTATTTGACCCCATAAGCGTATGCAGCAGTCTTGTTTCATACATTCAAAATAAACAATACACACCAGAAGATTTATTTTACCTGGACGAGTGCTGGCATAGCTGGCAGCACCATAGCCGTTTTTCAAATATTGATAGTGATGCGTGTTTGCGCAATATCAATGAATCGCAAAATGCTGCACACAATTTTTTGAAAGAAGCTGATTGGATCGTCATCACTTTAGGGTCAGCATTCAGTTACAGGATTGCAGAAAATAATAACCCTGTCGCCAACTGCCACAAAGCGCCTGCGCAAAATTTTATCAAACATTTGTGTACAATAGAAGAAACCGTTTCTGCGCTGGACAACACTATTCACCGACTGTTTCAATTCAACCCAAAATTGAAGGTTATTTTCACCATAAGCCCCGTGCGACATTTGCGTGATGGAGTAATTGACAATAACAGGAGCAAAGCAAGGTTAATTGAAAGCGTACACCATCTTGTAAATAAATTTGACCGTTTGTATTATTTTCCCGCTTATGAGCTGGTGATTGATGTGCTGCGCGATTACCGTTTTTATGATATTGATCTTGCGCATCCTAACTATTCAGCCACACAATTTGTACTGGAAAGCTTTTCTGAGAACTGTTTTGATGAGGACACAAAAACTTTAATGGAAGAGATTAAAAAAACACTGACAGCAAAAAATCATAAACCTTTTAACCCGCAATCGCAGCAGCATAAAAAATTTCTGCAGGCGCAGTTGGAAAAAGTAAAACTGCTGCAGCAGCAATGCCCTTTTATTAATTTTGAAAAAGAGGTTGAGTATTTTTCTATGTAAAATTCAGGATTCAGTGTATCCTGTCGCCCCTCACATTCATATTATTCATTACCACACATTCGTATTTAAGCCATTCGCCCCAGCGCTTCCTTACTTTTTCTTTATCAATATAAGTTTCTGCAAGTTCAATAAAAGCTGTGTAATGGCCTGCTTCACTTTCCATAAAACGACGGTAGAATTTTTTTAAATATTCATCCTGCAAACCTTCGCTTAATCTTTTAAAACGTTCACAACTTCTTGCTTCTATCAAAGCCATTGTAAGCAGCTGATCCAAAAACCTGTCATCTGCATTTCCGCCTTTGGTTTGAAATTCAAGCAGCTTATTTACATACACATCTTTGCGTTGCTTGCCTAATTGCAAATTTCTTTTCTGCAGTTCCTGCAGCACAAGGCGGAAATGTCCCCATTCTTCTGTAACGATGGGCGACAGTTCATTCACTAATTTTTCTTTATCAGCATATTTTTGAATTAATGTAATGCAGCTGGTTGCTGCTTTCTGCTCACAGTAAGCATGGTCAGTTAAAATTTCTTCCAAACTTATTTCCGCCAGGTTTACCCAGCGTGGATCAGTTGGTAATTGAAGACCGAGGATATTTTTTGCATCCTGTGAAAGTTTGTATTCCATGGTAAATGGATAATTAAGCTTTTGGAAAGTTTGAAACTTTCCTGGGCCGTACAAATATCAGTAACAAAACTTTAGTTTTGAAAAATGTATAACGATGATTTTCTGCAAAAAAAATTAAACGAACGTAAAGCGTTGAACGCCTTTCGCAGCCTTCGTTTGCCGCAGTCCAAAATTGACTTTTGCAGCAATGATTATTTGGGAATTGTAAAAAATCATCTCCTGTCAGGCGGCAACCTTCAACTGTCAACCGGTTCTTCGGGTTCAAGGCTGCTCGCCGGAAATTATGCATTGATAGAAGAAACAGAAAATGAAATTGCGGTGTTTCATCAGTCGGAGACAGCATTAATTTTTAATTCTGGGTACGATGCAAATATTGGTGTGCTTTCATGCTTGCCGCAAAAAAATGATACTGTAATTTATGATCAGTTGTCGCATGCTTCTATCCGCGATGGTATCCGTTTGTCTTTTGCGCAATCATTTTCCTTTGCGCATAATGATATAAATGACTTGGAAAAGAAGCTGAAACAAATAACAGCCACTTCAGGTAAAAATATTTTTATTGTTACCGAAAGTGTTTTCAGCATGGATGGTGATTTTTGCCCATTAAAAGAAATCGTTTTATTATGCAAAAAATATATGGCGCATCTTATACTCGATGAAGCGCATGCTACAGCCATTGTTGGAGAAAAAGGAGAAGGGCTTGCACAGCAATTACAGCTTCACCGGGAAATTTTTTGCCGCATACACACTTTTGGAAAAGCTTGCGGGGCGCATGGTGCAGCAGTATCGGGTTCGCGGCAGTTAAAAGATTATCTTATTAATTTTGCAAGAAGTTTTATTTATGCTACTGCGTTGCCTGAACACAGCATTTATTTTATACAGCAAAGTTACCGGGTTTTTCCTTTAATGATTAAAGAACGAAATCATTTGCATAAATTGATACAGCAGTTTCAATCATCACAGGGAGGATATGAAAAATTAATTTCGCAAACACCCATTCAAATTGTAATGGTACCCGGAAATGAAGAAGTGAAAATCCTAGCTGATAAACTGCAGCAAAATAATTTAGATGTGCGCCCGGTTTTATATCCAACCGTTCCAAAAGGAAAAGAGCGCTTAAGGGTTGCACTGCATGCGTTTAATAGGGAAGAAGAATTGCAGTTACTGATCTCACTTCTTCAATAATATTATTTATGTTCCTGCATTTTAAACACCTGGTTGCTGAATGGCGGCGCGTCAGGTATTTTTACCATATTGAATCCGTAGTGTACAGCCTTGTGGCAGTTGTTGCAGGTATTGGTAAGCAGTGCAAAACCATTTTTGAATTGCAGTAAATTTTTTTGTTTGATGGCATCATTAATGCTGTCAAGCGCGGGCTGCAGCATCATCACATTTTTTGCTTCAGGCCTTTCTGTTTCATATTGCTGAATATCATCCAGCGATTCCATTATTTCATGCACCTCAAAATCTGCAAGCTCCCAGTTTTGTGCATTACCCGCAAACCATAGTTTTGCATGGTGCACCTGTATGCTGCTCATAAACTCACCAAGACCGGGTTTATAGGTTTTACTGACCTGCAATTTTAAACTGTCAACCTGCAATTGCAGTTGCTGTGAAGAATTTGTTTGCTGGTTACATGATGCAGCAAGAACTGCCATGCAAAAAATGAAAATATTTTTTTTCATGCATCCTAAGTTAGTATGAAATATTTTTATGTTGCTGAATAGTTGTGAAGGTATTGTGGAATTGCTGCACAGAATTCTGAACGTATCCCGATTGCTATCGGGATGCGACCACCGCAGTTGGCGGGGCAGGCTGCAACTAAAGTCTAATTGAAATATTTCAGCCGGGCAACAAACGCTTTCTAAATTTCGGTTCACTAAATTTAAATTTCTTATTTTCAATTTTAAATGCCTGCTATGAGAATTGTTCCTTTTATTCTTTCAGCCGCAGTAACCACTGGTTTGGTAATTGTGCTGAACATGCAATTGCCTGCCGGTGATGGTAATACGCCACGGCTAGGGTATTTTTTGTCGCCGCAAAAAGGCTTCTGGCAAAATGCAGAAGCAACAAATGAACCCTTCAATGGCGATTTGAAATTAAACGGCCTGCAGGGAAATGCGGAAGTGTATTTTGATGAAAGGCTTGTTCCGCACGTGTTTGCGGAGAATGAGAACGATGCTTTTTTTATACAGGGCTACCTTCATGCAAGGTTCCGTTTGTGGCAGATGGAATTTCAGACGCAGGCCGCTGCGGGAAGGCTGAGCGAAATTTTTGGTGCAGGAAAAGACAGTAATTTTCTGCATATTGACAAATTTTTCCGCAGGCTGGGCATGGTGTATGCAGCAGAAAACTCTTTGAAAGAAGCGGAAGCGGACCCACGTACCAAAGCAGTATGTGATGCATACACCGCCGGCGTAAATGCATATATCAATTCACTGGATGAAGCACATTATCCTTTTGAGTTTAAACTGCTTGATTACAAACCGGAGCCCTGGACAAATATGAAAACGGCATTATTTTTAAAATATATGTCTTTTGACCTGGCGGGATATGAAGAGGATTTTGAACGCACCAATGCAAAATCTGTTTTCACAAAAGAACAGTTTGAAAAATTATTTCCTTATGGTATGGATTCTTTAAAACCCATCATTCCTGATATAACAGCATTGGAAAATAAAGGGCTGGGGTTTCCTATGCCTGCCAATGCTGATTCAGTATACTTTAATTATAAAGATAGTGTGGATGTTGCCGAAAAACCAATCAAGCCAAACAAAAGCGATGGCAGTAATAACTGGGCAGTAAGCGGATCAAAAACTGCAAGCGGCAGGCCAATCCTTTGCAATGACCCGCATCTTGCCCTCAACCTTCCTTCACTCTGGTATGAAATGCAGATTTCCACACCGGGCTTTAATGCTTATGGCGCTACTTTCCCGGGTTCGCCGGGTGTGATCATCGGGTTTAATGACAATTGCGCATTTGGTTTTACCAATGCGGAACGCGATGTAAGGGACTATTATGCAATAAAATTTAAAGACAGCACGATGCAGCAATATTGGTTTGACCATGACTGGAAAAATGCATCGTTCCGTGATGAAGTAATTAAAATAAGAGGCGCGGCTGATGATACTGAACATATTGCCATGACAGTATTTGGGCCGGTGATGTATGATAAAAATTATCCTGATAAATTAAACAGCGGCAAAGCCTATGCCTGCAGGTGGAAGGCGCATGATGCAAGTAATGAGTTGCTTACTTTTATAAAACTTGATTATGCAAAAAATTTCAATGATTATACAAATGCAATTGCCACCTATCAGTGCCCCGGGCAAAATATGATCTTTGCAAGCAAAGCCGGTGATATTGCTATAAAACCGCAGGGGCAGTTTCCCGCAAAATGGAGAAGGCAAGGAGATTTTGTAATGCCAGGTGACGACAGCAGCTATATGTGGCAGGGCATGGTACCCGACAGTGAAAATATTATCATGCATAACCCGCAACGAGGTTTTGTAAGCAGCGCCAATCAGTACCCTTACGACACAAAAACTTATCCTTATTACCTCGGTGGCAGCACATTTGAATTATTCCGCAGTTACACTATCAACAGGAACCTGGACTCTATGAAAAACATTACTGCAGATGATATGCAGCGCCTGCAAACCAGCAACTACAATATTCTTGCAGAAATGGCAAAGCCCGTGTTTATGAAATACCTGCGGCAAAATGAATTAAGCGGCAATGCAAAAAAATACCTGGATATTTTCACCGGGTGGGATTTAGAAAACAATGCAGATGAAAACGGCCCCACTGTTTTTACACTCTGGTGGGACAGTTTGAAGACCACTATGTATGGAGACGAGTTTGCACAAACAAAACTTCCCCTGCCAGATATTGATGAAAGCACCGTAATCGAAAGTTTGCTGAAAGATTCCGATTATGAATTTGCCGATGATATAAATACGCCGCAGAGGGAAACATTGTATGATGTAATTACATCTTCGTTTGAAAAGATTGTTCCCGTATTACAAAAAAATGAGAAAGAAAATAATCTTGCCTGGGGAAAATTTAAAGACAGTGATATAAGGCATTTATTAAAAATTCCCGCACTCTGCAGGCTGCATGTTGATGCCGGCGGCGGCGACCATATTATAAATGCATATGAAAAGCATACCGGCCCAAGCTGGCGCATGATTGTTGAATTAACCGATGAAACAAATGCTTACGGCATTTATCCTGGCGGCCAAAGCGGCAATCCCGGCAGCAAATATTACGATTCTTTTATCAACGATTACCTCGCGGGGAAATATTACAAACTGCGGATCATGAAAAAAGATGACATGCAAAAGCAAACAAGCCTTTTGGGAAAAATAACATTTACAAAATCATAAAATAATCAGGATGAAATTTTTTGTTGCCTTACTGCTTACCGCGCTGCTTGGCTATGCCGCGCCATTATATCTGCCCTGGTGGAGTTTTGCAGTTACCTCGCTGATTGTAGCGCTTGTAGTTCACCAAAAGCCCTGGAAAGCTTTTGTGTCAGGCTTCCTGGGGTTATTTTTTTTATGGGCTGTATATGCATTTATATTAGACAATGCCAATGATCATATCCTTTCACAAAAAGTAGCACAAATACTTCCGCTGGGCGGTTCTTATATTTTGCTCATCTTAATTAGCGCATTAATTGGCGCATTGGTATCGGGCTTTGCAGCATTAACCGGAAGCTATGCAAGAAAAAAATAAAATTATTTCGCAGGCTTTTATTTTTCATGGCATCATTTGTTGCGTCGCACACCCGTACTGCAGCAATTCTCTGCACCAAAGCGATATTTTGTAAATTGCCCAAAACATTTTAAATGCCGGAAATAAAAACCATGAATGGCTTTCCATTCATCCCTTATCAAAAAGAAACTTTTGATACAAATGAAATGCAGCAGCGCAGCACCCAATTTTATAAATGGATGGATACAAGAAGGACCGTAAGGGACTTTAGTGATAAACCTGTGCCGCAGGATGTTATTGATAATATCATTAGAACCGCATCCACAGCGCCTTCCGGCGCGCATAAACAGCCATGGACATTTTGCGTGGTTGCAGATGCTTTACTAAAAAAGCAAATAAGGCAGGCAGCCGAACAGGAAGAATATGAAAGTTACCATAACCGCATGAGCCATGAATGGCTGAAAGACCTTGCACCACTGCAAACAGACTGGCAAAAACCTTTTTTAGAAACCGCACCTTATTTAATTATTGTGTTCAAACGCAGTTATGAATTTGAAGAAGGTGGAAGAAAACACCAGAATTATTATGTAACCGAAAGTTGCGGGATTGCATGCGGGTTTTTATTAGCAGCTATCCACAATGCAGGCCTGGCGGCGCTTACACACACGCCATCGCCAATGAACTTTCTTGCGAAAATTTTGAAGAGGCCGGAAAATGAAAAACCTTTTTTATTGGTCCCGGTTGGTTATGCCGCAGATGAATGTTATATACCCCATATTCAACGAAAGCCCATTGATAAAATTATTCAATATTATTAATTTTTTTTTCTACCTTTCTTAGCCTTAACTATGATGCTATGCCACACCCTTTTGCCGACATACATTGCCACTCCACTACAAAGCCATTCTTAACACAGCGCGGCCCTGAAGAATTCAGGTTTACACCATTTGAATTTGCCGAGAACCATATTAACAGCTGGTTACTCAGCCGTTTAAAAAGAGAAATTGAAAAAGCAACAGAAATAAGACTGGCCACACAATCCAACTTCGACAACCTGTATGCAGGCGGCCACCGCGTTGTAATCATTTCGCTTACTCCGCCGGAAAAAGGCTTCTTTACAATGAACCAGGCCGATGATACTTTTTGGGATGATGCATTCAAAACGCTTCTTGCAGTACAGCAGGTGCCGTACACGGGTACTATAAAAGCTTCGGTGATAAATGCATTCACCGGCTTTTGTGAGGAGGATATTGACTATGGTAAATATATTACAACAAGCTATTTTAAAGACCTGCTGGTACCTGAATATGAGTTCCTGAAAACATTTGACGGCAAAAAAGGAAAAGACGGATACACACTTCACCTTACCGGCAGCTATACAGAAATTGAAAATATTTTACAGAATGACCCCAACAGCCTGTGCGTGGTATTAAGCATAGAAGGTATGCACAGCTTGTATTATGTGCCCGGCTTTGGCGATTTACTCAACAACCAAACAACCACGCATAAAAATGAGCCGCCTAATTTTACACCGCTTGCCAAATACCTTTTAAATATTGATACTGTAAAAAGCTGGGAACACCCGCCATTCTTCATCACTTTGTATCATCATATATGGAATGGATTGGGCGGCCATGCGAGGAGCCTTAACCGCCTGATGACAAAACTTATTAACCAGGAAGAAGGCATCAACAACGGTATCAACGATTTGGGGAAAGAAGTGATCAGGCGCCTGCTTTTTGCAAAAAATAATGCAAAACGCATATTGCTTGATGTGAAACACATGAGCCCGCGCAGCCGTAAAGATTATTATAATATGCTGCTTACCGAAGCAGAACTGAAAGATGAAGCCATACCTGTGATATGCAGCCACGGCAGCGTGGTAAGCAAACGCAAAACACTTGATGAAATGGTGCTTCTTTCTGATAATGATGACTGGAACGAACTTGATGACAGTACCAACTTTTTACACGAGTGCAGCATCAACCTTTGCGAAGAAGATGTACAGATGATTTTTAAAACAAAGGGCATTATCGGCATCCAGCTTGATGAAAAAAGAATTGCCGGAATAGAAATTATAAAAATCATTCAAAACAAAGTACCTGAAAACGAAGATGAAGTAAATCAACAATATGCCAAAGTAGTGCTTGCAAATATGTTCCGCATCGTGCAAATAATACAGCAAAAAGAAGCATGGGATATTATTGCCATCGGTTCCGACTTTGACGGGCTGATCAACCACTTAGACTGTTGCCCGAGCGCTGCCGATGTTCCAACACTGGAACAACTGATGCTGCAGTTTTTAAACAGTGATGTGGCCATAGAACAGGCAGGTTTCAATTACAGCATTCCCAAAGCAGAGATGCAGGCCCTTATGTTTGGCCTTTCACCACAGCAAATAATGGAAAAGGTTTTTTATAATAATGCAGTTGCGTTCCTTAAAAATAATTATAAATAATAGAGCAGTATTTGAGTTGATTTTGTGGTGCGGGCTAAGGCATTTTATGGCATCGGCAGTTGTGTCACTCACTTGTACTTTCTGCTTTCACAGCAACATAAAGAGCCTGGAGTATAAAAGCGCGACTACAGCCTTGATGGGGTACAGTGCAACGAAAGCTTAATACAAATTCTTTAACCGGAAACAAAAAATTATTCTTTCCCTTGCACTACAATTACAATTTCACCTTTTACAGTTTTTGATTTAAAATGGCCGCATACTTCCTGTAATGTTCCTCTTTTATTTTCTTCAAACATTTTTGACAGTTCACGGCTTACACAGCATTGCCGCCCTGCGCCAAAATATGTTATCATTTCTTCCAGTGTTTTTATTAAGCGCACAGGGCTTTCGTAGAAAACCATGGTGCGTTCTTCTGTTGCCAATTGTTTAAATAAAGTTTGCCGCCCTTTTTTTACCGGCAGAAACCCTTCAAAAACAAAACGGTTAATGGGCAGGCCGCTGTTGACTAATGCCGGTACAAATGCAGTGGCGCCGGGCAAACATTCCACTTTTATATTTTGCTTTGCACATTCGCGCACCAATAAAAATGCGGGATCGCTGATGCCCGGCGTGCCCGCATCGGTAATAAGCGCCATTGTTTTTCCTGCTGCTAATTGTTCGGCAAGATGCAAAAATATTTTATGCTCGTTGTGCTGGTGATAGGGTGATAATGGTTTATGGATATTGTAATGCTGTAAAAGTTTTGAGGAAGTGCGGGTATCCTCACACAGTATCAAGTCCACTGACTGCAATACTTCCAGCGAGCGGAGCGTAATATCTTTCAGGTTTCCAAGAGGTGTGGGAACAAGGTAAAGAAGCCCTCCCAAACCCTCCCTGACGGGAGGGCTTTCTGAAGAGCGTTTATTTATTTGATTAGTATCATTCATTGAAGGCTTACAAAGTCTCCCCTTAAGGGGAGATTTAGAGGGGCTTAATTTATCATTTCAATTTCATAAAACTCCATAACCGGGTTGGCGAGTAATTTTTTGCTTGCGTCATCGGCTAATTGTTTTGCCTGTTCTGCTGATGCCGCTTCAATCTGCAAAGTAATATGCTTGCCCACACGCACATCTTCCACAGCGTTTATTCCTAAATTTTTCAAGCCGCCCAATACAGCTTTACCCTGCGGGTCTAATAAATCTTTCAGCGGCATTACTTTAATCTGAACATTATAAGTCATGGTGATTTTTGTTTATACAGCAAAGATAAAATTACATAGGCTATAAAAGTAACCGGCGCCGCAATCCAGCTTAAAAAAAATGCAGTGACAGAAGCAATTAATGCAAGGATGATAAAGGGCAATAACTTTTTTATGGTGACTGCTGAAAATTTCAATGCCATCATGGGTAAGGTGGAAACCATTAAATAACTGATAAGTAAAATAACACTGTATAAAAACCATTTATTGATCAATAAATTTAAAGCCAATGCTGTATCGCTGTACCAATATATTAAAGGAAAGGATGCGATCAATAACCCTGCAGCGGGAATGGGCACACCTTTAAAACCCTGGCTTTGCTGCGCATCAATATTAAACCTTGCCAGCCGGTATGCGCCTGCACATGGAACAACAAATGCAGGGAGTAGCCAAATTATATTTACATCCAGCCCGTCTTCCTGCTGTGCATAAGATAATCTTAAAAATTGATACAAGATCATGCTCGGCGCAACACCAAAACTTACCACATCTGCAAGTGAGTCTAATTGTTTCCCCATTTCTGAAGTTGCTTTTAAAAGCCTTGCCACAAAACCATCTAAGAAATCAATTACTGCAGCGCAACCGATAAAAACGGATGCCCAATAAATTTGCTCCGGTATCATTACGCCCATGTTGTTTCCGCTTTCATCCGGTGAAAGCATTAAACCTGTTTGCAGCACGCAAACAATGGCAAGGCAGCCGAAGAGGAGATTTATTAAAGTGAAAATGTTGGGGATTTGTTTCATTTCAATTTAGAAATTTGGAGATACTTCAAATTTTCAAATCATCACATCAGCTGCTTATTTTTTCATCAGCCCTTCTATTTCTTCAGCCGTTACAGGAATGTTCTTCATTAAATCCACGTTTCCATTTCTTGTTATCCAAACATTATTTTCAATACGCACACCCATTTGCTCATGCTCTATATAAATGCCAGGCTCCACGGTAAGCAGCATGCCTGCTTTTAGCGGTTCGGTTCTTGTGCCCAGGTCATGCACATCCACACCAAGGTGGTGTGAAATGCCATGATACAGGTACTTTCTGTAAGCACGATTTTCTTTGTCTTCATTTTTTATCTCGCTTTTGCGGAGTAACCCGATTTTTAAAAATTGCTGTGTGGCTTCTTCGCCTACTTTCTCAGTATAATCAACAATACTGATGCCCGGCTTCAACAAACTTTTTGCATAATCATGCAAATGCAAACATGCATTGTAAACATTTTTTTGCCTCCGTGTAAATTTTCCATTTACCGGAACTGTCCGTGTAAGGTCGGCTGCATACCCGCCATAGTTTGCACCAAAATCCATCAATACCAATTCCCCTGATTTACATTCTTCATTATTAGAAACATAATGCAGCGTTCTTGCTCTGTCGCCGCTGGCAATAATGCTTCCGTAAGCTTCGCCTTTTGAACGGTTGCGTAAAAACTCATGCACTAGTTCTGCTTCAATTTCGTGCTCCATTACACCGGGCTTTATAAACTGCAGCAAACGCCTGAATGCTTTCTCCGTTATACCAATGGCTGTTTGCGTTACTTCAATTTCATATTTTGTTTTTATGGCGCGCAGTTGTTTCATAATCCTTGCGCTGCGTTCATAATTATGCAGCGGGTAGCGCTGCTTCATGGCCTGGAGATAGCGGTAGTCGCGGGTTTCAAGCAAAGTAGCTTTGCGGTCATTTTCATTTGTATCCAGGTAAATGGTTTCCGCAAGATGTATCCATTGCTGCAGCAGCGCATCAATACTGTCGAGCCACACTATTGTTTCAATGCCGCACAATGCAGTAGCTTCAGCGGCGCGTAAACGTTTGCCATCCCATTTTTCTTTCAGTTCATTCGGGCGCACCAGCACCAGCACTTCACGGTATTTGGGATCCGGGTTAGCCGGGAAAAAAATCACCATTGTGTCTTCCTGCTCAATACCGCAAAGCCAGTACAGGTCGCTGTTTTGCTGAAACCGGTAAAGGGCATCACCATTGGAAGGCGCTTCATCATTGCTGTTAAAAATGGCAATGCTGTTTGGTTTCATTTCCTTAATAAAGCGTTTACGGTTTTCTTTAAATAATTCGGGATTAAGCGGCAAGTGTTTCATAAAAAATTTCTTAAAGATGCAAGATAAAGAAAGAAGAATGATTATAAACTCCTGTGGAATATTGCAAAATGTATAAACAACTTACTTTATTTCCTGTATAATTGATATTTGCGCTTTAAAATAATCGCCCCCTTTTCATACAAATGCAATAGGTTTGCCGCCGAAAAAAAACATCATTATGTCTTTAGTAGTAGTTGGCAGCATGGCCTTTGATGCCATTGAAACCCCTTTTGGAAAATCTGATAAAATAGTGGGCGGCTCCGCCACTTATGTGGCTTATGCGGCCAGCAATTTTGTACAGCCCATACAGCAGGTTTCCATTGTGGGTTATGACTTTCCTGCGGAAGAAATAGAACTTTTGAAAAGCCGGGGCGTGCAGCTGGAGGGTGTAGAAATTGTGCCGGATAAGAAATCTTTTTTTTGGAGCGGGAAATATCACATGGATATGAACACCCGTGATACGCTTGTAACTGATTTGAATGTACTTGCGGATTTCAACCCGGTATTGCCTGAAAGCTATAGAGATACTGAGTTTGTAATGCTGGGAAACCTGCTTCCATCCATTCAGAAAAAAGTAATTGCACAGATGAATAAAAGACCGAAACTGATTGTGATGGATACAATGAATTTCTGGATGGATACTGCTTTAGATGACCTGAAAGAAGTGATCGGCATGGTAGATGTGTTATTGGTAAACGACAGTGAAGCGCGGCAACTGAGCGGCGAATTTTCCATTGTAAAAGCGGCCAATAAAATCCTTATGATGGGTCCAAAATACCTTATTATAAAAAAGGGCGAGCATGGCGCATTATTGTTTCATAAAAACCAGGTTTTCTTTGCACCGGCATTACCACTTGAAGAAGTGTTTGACCCCACAGGTGCAGGCGATACTTTTGCCGGGGGGTTTGTCGGCCATCTTGCAAAAACAAAAGATATTTCTTTTGAGAATATGAAGACAGCCATCATTGTTGGTTCAGCAATGGCCAGTTTTTGTGTGGAAAAATTCGGGACAGAACGTTTAAAAGAAATTACCAAAGCTGATATTGATGCGAGGCTCCGGGAATTTGTGCAATTAGTGAATTTTGATATTGCTTTGGTTTAAGTCCGGATAAAACCAAATGGCTCAACTATCTGTAATGGGCAAAAAAACAGTTAGGCATGCTGCTTATATAAAAAATTGCCTTCTTCAGTAATTCTGTTTATTTTTCGTGCCCAAATAAAACTTGCATTTATGAATAATCTCCTAAAATCAGCTGCTGCATGCTGTGCCGCCGTATGTATGCTTTCATGCAATACAAGTAATAATTCAACAGCAGGGCAACAGTTTCTCCATCCTTCTTCTTTCGATTCTTTTTTAAAACCAGGCGATAATTTCTTTTTATTCGCCAATGGTAAATGGTTTGATTCGGTTAAAATTTCATCCACCGAAATGGGAACCGGTTCTTTTTTCGACCTGGAAAAAAAAGCAAGGGAACAATTAAAAACCATTTTAGACAGCGTCTCTGATGGCAAACAGGCTGCCGGCAGCATTGAACAAAAAGTGGGTGATTTTTATGCATCCGGTTTGGATACCGCTACTATAGAACAAAGACGATACGATCCCGTAAAGCCTTACCTGGCGCAGGTTGACGCTGTTAAAAATGCAGCGGATATTATGAAATATGTTGTTTCAATGCAAACTCAAAACGAGGGCTTGCTTTTCAGTAACTACATTGCCCCGGATGATAAAAACAGCAGTATGAATATTGCAGTATTCTCACAGGGTGGGCTGGGCCTTCCCGACAGGGATTATTATTTCAGCAATGACCCTGCAACACTTGCAGTAGTAAAAGCATATCAAACTTATATACAAAAATTGTTTTTTCTTACAGGAGATGACAGTGCAACAGCAGCAATAAAAGCAATGCTTGTATATGATCTGGAAAAACAAATTGCCGGCAGCCACAAAACAAATATTGAACTGCGCGACCCGCAAAGCAATTATCATAAAATGCTGGTAGCCGACCTGGATAAACAAATGCCTTTATTTGCATGGGCATCTACTTTGGATGCAATGGGCATACATACAGATTCAGTAAATGTGCAGCAGCCGGCTTTTTACATAGAACTCAACCAGCTCCTCACTTCTGTTCCGGCAGATACATGGAAAGCATACCTGCATTTTCACACTTTGTCGGCCTATGCAAATACCTTGAGCAATGATTTTGTAAAAGCTAATTTCGACTACGTTAAAACACTTACCGGGCAGGCAGAAATTAAACCACGGTGGGAAAGAATGGTGAGCAATACCGATGGCAATCTGGGCGAAGCGCTGGGCCAGTTATATGTAAAAAAATATTTCCCAGAAGAAGCCAAAAAAAGAATGCTGGAGCTTGTGAATAACCTCCAGAAATCATTTGCTGCAAGGATTGATAAATTAGACTGGATGAGCGACAGCACAAAAACAAAAGCAAAGGAAAAGCTGGATGCATTTATTAAAAAAATAGGCTATCCTGATAAATGGCGGGATTACAGTAAAGTAACTATTGACAGGAGCAAATATTTTGAAAACCTTATTTCGTGCTCAAAAAATGAATACCAGTATCAATTGGCAAAAGTTGGTAAGCCGGTTGACAAAACAGAATGGGGCATGACACCGCCAACTATTAATGCGTATTACAACCCGTCATTTAATGAAATAGTTTTTCCGGCGGGCATATTGCAATTCCCTTTCTTTGATGCAAATGCAGATGATGCTATAAATTATGGAGGTATAGGCGCAGTGATCGGCCACGAAATGACACATGGTTTTGATGACCAGGGTGCGCAATATGATAAGGATGGCAACCTTAAGAATTGGTGGAGCAAAGATGACAGTACAAAATTTGCAGCTAAAACAAAATCAGTTATTGATCTTTACAATTCCTTTACCGTACTTGGTTCACTGCATATAAAAGGCGCATTGACCAATGGTGAAAACATTGCAGATATGGGGGGCATTGCCATTGCTTATGATGCATTCAAAATGACCAAACAGGGACAGGATACCACAAAGATTGACGGCCTTACACCAGACCAGCGTTTCTTTTTATCATTTTCACAGATATGGAAAATAAAAATGAAAGATGAACTGGTGCGTACTTTAATTAATACCAATCCGCATTCACCTGAAATGTGGCGAGTAAACGGCCCTTTGATGAACTTTGAACCATTTTATGCGGCTTTCAATATTCAGCCGAGTCAAAAAATGTACATGCCCGGCAGTACAAGAATAAAAATCTGGTAAGTGTTAAATACCTGCCGGTTTATTATAAAATTCAGCCGGTCAGTCAAATAAAAATGCACTCATTAAACCGGGTGCATTTTTGCTTGTATATGTGAATGAAACTGAAATATAAAATCAACCATTAAAAAAATAATTACGCCTACCTTTGCACCACAAAAATTGCTGTATGGAATACCGGATAGAAAAAGATACGATGGGTGAAGTAAAAGTGCCCGCAGATGTGTACTGGGGTGCGCAAACGCAGCGCAGTATTGAGAATTTTAAGATTGCACAGGACATCAATAAAATGCCGAAACCCATTATTCTGGCATTTGCTTATTTAAAAAAAGCTGCTGCAATAACGAATAACCAACTGGGTGTTTTGAGCGATGAAAAACGCACTGCCATTGCACAGGTTTGTGATGAAATACTTGAAGGAAAATTAGACAGCCAGTTTCCGCTGGTGGTATGGCAAACAGGTAGCGGCACGCAAAGCAACATGAATGTAAATGAGGTAGTGGCGTACCGTGCACATGTAATACATGGCGGTGTTTTAACTGATAAAGAAAAATTCCTTCACCCGAATGATGATGTAAATAAATCGCAGTCATCCAACGATACTTTTCCTACAGCTATGCATATTGCGGCATACAAAATGCTGATGGAAACAACCATTCCCGGGATTGAAAAACTGCGTGACACACTTGCTGGTAAAAGCAGGGCTTTCATGCATGTGGTAAAGATTGGCCGCACCCATTTTATGGATGCCACGCCACTTACACTGGGGCAGGAGTTCAGCGGGTATGCAGCGCAGCTTACACATGGATTAAAAACAATAAAAAACTCACTCGCACATTTAAGCGAACTTGCATTGGGTGGTACAGCAGTAGGTACAGGAATCAATACGCCGGATGGATATGCAGAACTGGTTGCAAAAAATATTGCTCAGTTAACAGGCCTCCCTTTTGTAACTGCTGAAAATAAATTTGAAGCTTTGGCTGCGCATGATGCCATTGTGGAGGCACACGGCGCATTAAAAACTGCTGCGGTAAGTTTAATGAAAATTGCAAATGACATCCGCATGTTGTGCAGCGGGCCCCGCAGTGGCATAGGTGAAATTTTTATTCCTGATAATGAGCCGGGCTCTTCCATCATGCCCGGCAAAGTAAACCCCACGCAATGCGAAGCACTGACAATGATTGCTGCCCAGGTGATGGGCAATGATGTTGCCATCAGTATTGGCGGAGCCACAGGCCATTTTGAACTGAATGTTTTTAAGCCTGTGATGATTTATAATTTCCTCCACAGCGCAAGGCTGATTGGAGAAGGGTGCGTTTCATTCAACGATAAATGCGCGGCAGGCATTGAACCTATTGAAGCCAATATAAAAAAACATGTTGATAATTCGCTGATGCTGGTAACATCACTCAATACAAAAATCGGCTATTACAAGGCAGCAGAAATTGCACAGAAAGCGCACAAAGAAGGAACTACGTTAAAAGAAATGGCTGTAAAACTGGGTTACGTAACGCCAGAACAATTTGATGAATGGGTAATACCTGCAAATATGGTAGGGGAAATAAAATAAACACGGGCGAGAACTTCACAATAAAACTGCTTTACTACCCGGTTATAAAGCAATTTTTTGCAAAAAATACCCTGAACAATTTTTGA
Source organism: Chitinophagales bacterium (assembly GCA_038207175.1). Taxonomy (GTDB): domain Bacteria; phylum Bacteroidota; class Bacteroidia; order Chitinophagales; family Chitinophagaceae; genus JBBRAD01. The sequence continues at coordinate 29,668 of JBBRAD010000018.1, read as the reverse complement.
AAGCAATTTACAGGGCAAAACGGCGTTATATATTTCAACAATATTTTCCCGTTATAATTTTCAATATGCTTTTACGTATGAAGCGCTTATCCTCCATTTTAATTTTGTGCTGCACTGCCGGTATTCTTTTTTGCGGGTGCTCAAAGGAAATGAGCCACGAAAACGGAAAGATAAAAAATATCTCTTCCACCGGAAGTTTGAAAGATTCATCCGGCAATTGCTTTGCAGATTCAGTTGTGGGTACTTTTTATAACGGCATTACACCCGGCAGCGATACAGCTTATGTGCTTATAAAAGTGGATGTAAAAACAACCGGCACTTACAATATTTCCACCGACATGCAGAATGGTTTCTCATTTTCTGATTCCGGTTATTTTAATACAACAGGCATCAACACCATTACACTTAAACCCTCAGGCACACCTATATTGCCCATTATTACTGATTTTACTGTAACTTTCGACACCAGTGTGTGCATGTTCAGCATAAACGTGAAAGACAGTACAGGCACAGGTTTGGGTGGCAGCGGTGGCTCCGATTCGGTAAATACCAGCGATACTGCCTGGCAGTTTTCAAACGGAACAACTACTTTTCACGGACCCGTTGATACTGCTATCCTGGTTGATTCAATGGGTTTAACTTACCTCAATATCAGTGGAACAACCGCTGCTGCTCATGATTCGACTTTTAAAGTTGGAATTTTTCTTACTGGCGGGGTAATAAATGTTGGTGACGTTTATTCATCAACTACTTTTCTCAACTTTAGTTTCTCAGATGCATCCGGGCTTATTTACGTGGCCGATGCATCCACACCGGGCTTTGAAATTACACTTACCATTACAGGTTATGATGCTGTGAATAAAATTATAATAGCTGCATTCAGCGGTACAGCAAAAGATGCATCCGGCAATACAGTGAATATTCCGGCTGGATCATTCACAGTAAAAATTACCTGAAATAATAATCTGCGCATATAAAAAGGGAGTAAATATTTTGCTCCATTTTTATGTACATATATCTGCAACCCTTTTACCTTTTTAATATATAAATTGACATGGTTATTCAGCAATCACTGTTTCATTTTTTTTCATCGCTGTTCTGTATAATATCAATGCTATTGCTGCAAACAGTATAACCCCCATCAATTGATATACATCAGGCGACAACCACTTTTCAAGGGTGCCCTGCATATTTACCGTTTCTAATTTTTGCGCAATGGTATCGCTGCCCGCAATTAATAATGCAACAACCACGCCCGCCAAAGCCCCGCCGGCAACCAATCCTGTGGCAAACAGGTTTCCTTTGCCCAGGTCATCTTCAGCAACGGTTTCCCCTTTTTTCTTTTTGCGCCAGTCAACCAAACCACGCAGAGCACCACCTGCAAAAATGGGAAGTGTTGTGCTTAATGGCAAATAAGCACCTACTGCAAAACTCAATGAATTTACGCCGCATAGTTCCATCACCACTGCCAGTGCAACGCCCACAAAAACAAATTGCCAGTCAAGGTTGAATGATAAAATGCCCTTGATAAGTGTTGCCATTAATGTTGCCTGCGGGCCGGGAAATTTATCTGTACCGATGGCATGGGTGAAACCCTGTTTTACCATATCAGCAGTGGGGGTGTCCAATATTTTTATAGTTAGACCGATAACGATTGAGGAAACAATTGCACCAATAAATAAAGCAATCTGCTGGTAACGCGGAGTGGCGCCAATAATGTATCCTGTTTTTAAATCCTGAGATGTGGCACCTGCATTTGCTGCAGCTATACAAATCATTCCGCCCACTACCAGCACCATTGGCTCATAAGTTTTACCGCTCCATCCAATTCCAATAAACACCAAACATGTGGCCATTACGGTTGCAATGGTCATGCCGCTGATCGGGTTGTTGCTCGCACCGATAATACCCACAATTCTTGATGATACTGTTACGAAGAAAGCGCCGAATACCACCACCAAAACACCCAGTAATAATTTACTTAAAATAGAATCACCCGGAATCATCGGTATAAACGCCATCAACACAATTAATGCAAGGCTGCCAAATAAAACAACTTTTATACTAAGGTCTTTATCGGTGCGCAATTTTGTATGCGATGCTGTTTTGTCTTTGAATGAGCCCACGCTTTCTTTGAAGGAAGAAATAATTGTGGGGATTGTTTTCATCAAGGTAATAAAACCACCTGCAGCCACTGCGCCTGCGCCAATCTGCCTGATATATGCACGGTAAATGGCTGAAGCGGTATCATCAAAAAGATGTGTAACAGGGTTCCAGTTGCCTGGCCCGCCTGCAGTAACAACATCTTTTAAATAACCCAGTTTTACCAATTGTGAAGCAATGATGGTTTGATCATGTATAAGCGTTGCCAGCAAAGGGTTTAATACAAGCCAGCTTAAAACGCCACCTGCAACCAAAGCGCCTGAAATACGCGGCCCGATGATATATCCCACACCTAAATATTCAGGTGTTATTTCACCACTGATTTTTGCAGCAGGAAAATATTTGTTCGTGAGTTGTGTAGTGTATGCGGGCACTTCCGCAATTACATGAAAAATTCTTTGCAATGCTGCATACACAAGTGCAACACCCACGCCCCAAAATGCGGTCTTGGCAATATCTCCGCCTTTTTCACCGGCTTTTAAAACAGAAGCGCATGCAGTGCCTTCAGGATATGGCAACACGCCATGTTCTTTTACAATCAGTGAACGGCGCAGTGGTATCATCATTAATGTTCCCAATAACCCGCCGAAAATTGCAAGCACTAATATGGTCATATAATTAAAAAAATCAGCGCCCACACTTTTACCATCCGCACCCATTGATAAAAATAAAAAACCCGGTAAAGTAAATGCCACGCCGCTTGCAATGCTTTCACTTGCCGAGCCGGTTGTTTGAATAATATTATTTTCAAGGATTGTTGTCTTCAATAATTTTCTTCCGATTGTTATTGCAATTACTGCAATAGGAATGGATGCACTTACTGTTAATCCCGCTTTTAATGCGAGGTACACATTGGCCGCACCAAACAGGCAACCCATTATGCAACCCATCACAATTGCTTTTAGTGTAAACTCTTTCATGTTTGTTTCAGGGGCAACAAAAGGCTGAAAACTTTTTTTCTCACTCATGAAAATTGGTTTTATAGCTAAAAATAGTGCATTGATTTTTCTGTACCAAACAATTGATATATTGTTTGCAGTTGTAATTTTTTTATTAGCCAAACTTTAATTTTTCATTGCATCTGCTGTTGCGTCGCACACTTGTGCAACATAACTTTATTCCGCACTTCTCACCGCGATTTTTTTACAACTAATGAAAACTCTTTGCATTTGCCGAACAACGAACAGAACCCCGAAGAGTGCGACGCAACAGGGCTTAATAGTAGTAATGCGGCCTGGCCCAATAAAAAAAGCAGTGCTAAAATAACACTGCTTTTAAAAATAATTTTACAAAATTATACATCCATTTCCGCAGCTTCAACCACTACCTTATTTAATTTTTTTGCTAATGGAAATAATAAGACTCCGGCAACTACTGCGGCAATTGCGCTTATGGCAAAGAAAACAGCTTTGTTATCAAACTGATCCCAAAAGCCTGCGAGTATGCCTGAAATTTTTGTGCCGAGTGAAGTAGTAATAAACCAGCCACCCATTAATAGTGCAGTAAATCTTCGCGGTGCAACTTTGGATACAAGCGATAACCCAACAGGGCTTACACAAAGTTCACTAATGGTAAATATGCCATAGCTGCTGAATATCCACCAGCTTGAAACTTTATTTAAATAAACGTTTGTGGAGAGGCATGCAACTACCATTATTAAAGATGATAATCCTGCGATGATTGTTCCCCATGCAAATTTACTTGGTGTTGAAAGCTCCCTTTTTCTTGCACGCATAAATCCGAAAAAAGAAACAACAACCGGCGTTAAAACAATTATCCAAAATGGATTGATAGATTGATAAATTTCTGTTGAAACCAATTTCAAATCTTCTCCTTCAGGCGGAAATTTTTCTTTCTGCAAATTTTGAAAATACAAATCGGTTCCCTGCTTTGTTACTACTTTTCCGGTAGCATCAACTTGTGCACGAAACTGGTTATCTACCACCGGCACTTCTTTAGGTTTGGTATTCACTATTTCTAAAAAATCAAATGGTTTTAAAGCAGGCTGAATAATTTTTGGCGCTTCGCGGTCTGTATAAGTTTGCGCCCAAATGGTTAATGCTGTGGCGTTTTGTCCATATATATTCCAGAAAATAATGGCCACACCAAAAAGGGTTAAGATTGTGCCAACCCTTTTTCTATCGAAACCTTTTGCACGGTACCAGAGGCTTAAATAAAAAATAATAATGGGAATGCAGGCAAAAATAAAAGCGTCATTAGAATCGGAACCAATAATGCTTCCGGGAATAAACCAACCAATGGCGCCTGCAATAATTGCAGGAACAAAAACATACAAAAAAATCTTGCTTATGGGCATATCTTCTTTTTGCACCGGCTTTATAACATCGGCATGCTTTACATGTTTTAAACCAAATGCAAGCCATATCAAACTTAAAACCATTCCCACACCGGCCGCAGCAAAAGCAGCACCCCAGGTATAATTATTCCTAAGGTAAGCTGCAACGAAATTGCAGGCAAACGCACCAATGTTTATACCCATGTAAAAGATGTTGTAAGCAATATCTTTTTTAGGTCTCAGGTCCTCACGATTATAAATATTTCCAAGTAATGTACTTATGTTTGGCTTAAAGAAACCATTACCAACTATTGCACTTAGCAACCCTAAATACATAATGGTATCACTGCCATTAAAGGCTATTAAAAAATAACCAAGCGCTAATAAAGTACCTCCTAAAAAAATTGATTTTATGTATCCGAGAAGCCTGTCTGCAACCAACCCGCCAATAAAAGGTGTTAAATAAATCAATGCTACATAACTTCCTACGATACCTACACCAGCAGCATTATCTAATCCTCTGCCTCCATGACTTACTGTATCCGTTAAATACAATAGAAAAATTCCTACCATCAAATAATATCCAAAACGTTCCCACATCTCAGTGAAGAAGAGAACATACAAACCACGCGGGTGGCCTTTGCGTTCAATGGCTTGAGTCATACAGTTGATTTTTCGTTAGAGTAATAGAATGGAGTTATTTTGAAGAATTGAAAATAGGGTAAAATTTTATTCCTTCAACGAAAATCTTTTTATCTGAATTTTTATATACTGATTGCATTTGCATAAAAACGCCCGGTTGCTGAAAAAAGCTTGTATTGTACAAGTGTGCGACGCAAGGATGATGAATAAAGCGATGCAGCCCGCCCCCAAAAAATTATTTATCTGAGAGGCATGCATAAAAACAACCTGCCCGGGTTACAGGCAAATTGTTTTATTTTTTTGCGCAAATTTTTATTGCTTTACAAATGATATTTTGGTTTGTATATTACCGTCTTTTACAATGATGTAATAGTTTCCGGCGGCATAATGACTTACATTGATTTGATAAATATTTTTCCCTGCACCTGTTTGCACCGGTTGATTTGAATACTGCCTGCCCGCCATATCAATTACTGAAATGCCTGCTGCTCCGGCTTTTGCAGCTGTATAAGTAACAGTAATATAAAGGATATTCTGACTTATTTCTACGGAAAGGATATTGATTGTACTTGCTTCAAAACTTATATGCCCGTTAAATCTGTACTTGGTTATTTCAGCAACCCATTTGCTGTAAACAGCACCTGTAGAAAGTGCAAAAACCCCTGGCTGCTTACGGCCGTTGCAACAGGTATGTGATACGCCAAAGTATCGGCAAAGTAGTTTATTGTTAATGCATTCAAATCTATATACCCCAACTTAGTAGTGGCATTCAATGCAAAAATATTTCCAACTTCCATCTGCAAAAAATACAATTTGCTGCCCCATAATTTAACGTCCTGTGCAATCATAGTTATATAAGCGCTGTTTTTGGGTGCATCCCAGGTCCACCGCCAGTTTCCAGCCGAGTCATAAGAAATGATAGGGTAACTTTGCCCATCGTTTTTTTGGAGCATAGCATAGGTATTGCCATCCTTGTCTACTTCTAATTGTTTGGAAGAAAAAAATTCACCGCCGGGGTTAAAGCCGGGATCCAGTGTACGGATAATATTGCCGTTTTTATCAAGCTTTGTAATGCGTGGTTTTGTTACATAGCCGGCAGTACCAAATGCTCCGTCCTGCAGCGTATAAACTGCACCCGCAGCATCAGGTTTTACGATGGCTTTGGTAACAACCTCGGCTTCAATAATATTAGCGGTCCCCAGTTAAAGTTTTGTGCATTTGCCATACAAAAAACTGATAGTGCCATTGCAACCAGCAGTATAATTTTTGATTTCATGGTAAGTATTTTTAATTTAAAGATTAATGAAAAAACCTAATGCAATTTTTACACTTACATTTTCGGCATCCTGAAAAACGATACAAATTTCCTTTATGGATAAACAGCAAACAATACCAAGAAGTTGTGATACAGGATGGAAAATAGGGCTGAATGGTTTTTTATAAAAACAGCCGGTAAAATTTTACCGGCTGTTTACTTGTAAAAGGTTAACCTATTGTTTTACAAAGTTGAAAGTTGCTTTATCATTTTTATGGTTATCTGCAACAACCATATACATAGCTGCTGCGTATTTGCTGCAGTTGAATACAAGTTTGCTGTTGCCTGTATTCATAAAAATTTGTTTGGTTTCAACGGTATGCCTGTTCATATCAAGAACCGTTATATTGTAAGTGCCGGCCTGTTTTATAAAAAGATCCAGGTTTATATAGTTAACTGCGGGGTTTGGATAAAGGGCCGCTTTATCAGGGGTAATAATTTTTTGCATGCCTGCAATAATAGCTGAGACTTTTTTAGCAGGGGCTAAACTTCCTTCCACACTTCCGCAATCGGGTGCTGCATCCTTTGTAATGCCACGCTGGTCTGTAGCGGGCGTTGTTCCAATTACACAATAATCAAAAGCAGGGCTGCTGCCGCTAAGCAAATGCGTGGGTGTAAAACCGCCGTTATAAGCAAGCGCAGTATTTATTACATCAGCTATGTTGCTCACAATTAAGTATCCGCCTACACCGCCCTGTATGGTTCCTGAAAGACCGTTAATGGTAAGAATATTATGCTTATAAGTGGAGTTTATCCTGCCATAACTGTAAATATCATCAGGCTGCGGAGAGCTTATGCCATGTGTGTTTCCTGCAATAATGGAGTTGGAAATATTTAGGTTGGTGCTGTCATTATATATTGCCCCGCCAAATAATTGGGCAGGGTTTGGTATAGAAACAGTATCAACTTTATTAAGTACAAATGTGCAACTGTTGATGGTGAGTTTATTAATTCCATGTGATGAGCCGATGCCGGTTCTTACACCACTATAAACAGCTCCTCCATAAACTTGTGCCCTGTTGCTGCTGAATGTGCAATTGCTCAGACTCATAACGGCGCCTATTTCCAGGTGAATAGCGCCTCCGCGATAAGAAGCATAGTTGCTGTCTAATGTTGAATTGTTTATCACAATCCCTTTGTTGCTCCCATACCTGCAATAGAAGACACCGCCGCTGCCATCAAAGGATAAATTCTGATTGTTACTGAAAATGCAATGATTAAAAGAAGCGTTTAAATTTTGAAACCGGAATATACCGGGGTTATAATCGCTGCTGAAAACGGTAGTGGTGTCTTTATTATTTTGAAAAATGCAGGAATCAGCAGTAATAGTAAAATCCCCGTTGCCCGTAGAAAATGAATTTATTATTCCCTTTAAATTATTCTGAAACGTACATTTCAATATATTAATATGTGACATGCTGCCCCCACCACTATTATCCTGAAATATCCTTGAATTATTTTCAAATAAGGTATTAGAGAAATCAAAATGACCGCGTCCCTTAATAATAAAGTTGGATGTATTATTTTTTACTGTGCATTTATCAAAAGAAAGAAAACCGTTATCAGTAGCAAACACGGCATCAACAAAAAAGTTACTATTTTGTACCGTGCAGTTAGCGAAAATATAATGTCCGTCTTTGGAAATAATATACCGGCCAATTAACTTTGACGTTTCTATTAATGTTGTGTTGCCCGTAATGTTTGAATTATTTATCTGTACAGTTCCATAATCAACCATAATACATCCATATTCGTTGCTTGCATTGTTTGTTATAGTACATGATTCAACTGTTACAGGATTTGAATATGGCGCCACACTGTATATTACTCCACCATCATTAGCGGTGTTGGCTGTTAATGTTGTACCCGTTATCCCAAGTAATCCTGTACCATTATACACAGCGCCACCTGCGTCATGCGGGGCATTGTTGTTAGAAAAGGTACAACCGGGGTTTATTGCTGCATCAACATTATTCAAATACAAAGCGCCGCCATTCTGCGTAGTAGCTTTATTATCGCCAAATTGTATGTTGCTTATAAACAGTTTTGCATTTGAATAAATACCGCCACCGTTCAACTGGGCTTTATTTGATTTAAAATTGCATCCATCCAGTGGCATAAAAGCATCGCTGAAATAAATGCCACCACCATTTCCGGACAAGCTTTGGTTGCTTTCTATGTCCAATTTGCGCAGGAATTTTGTTCCGTTATTTACATCAAAGAAAATACCTCCGCCATTAAGGTTTGCAGTATTCGCGGATAGTTGAATAAAGCTTTCATCAAAGTTTACATTGCTAAGTGTGGCTACAAAAACTCCGCCGCCGTGGGTATTGTTTGCAATATTCCCTTTTATTATTGTACCGTTTAAAAAGCTTGCATTTTTTTCAGCATACACACCGCCGCCGGCCTGTGCAGTATTGGTTGAGATTTTACAATTGTCAAATGATACAAATAAATCGGAGCTTGAAAACACACCGCCACCATTTGCATTTGCAAGGTTATTGGAAACACTGCTTCCATTTGTTACAAACAATTTTCCTGTATTGTATATGCCGCCGCCATTTCCTTTTGCAGTGCCGGCAGTCACGATAGATGAATCGTATAAATAAAAGGAGCCTGTATTATAAATATTTCCTCCATCGCCTGCAGCAGCGCTGCACCCTGTAAAAACACTTTTATGGATTTCTGCATAGCCATCGTTATAGATGCCTCCGCCGCCTGGCAAACCCGCAGGCACATTGCAACTGTTAACGGTGCATTTATAGATGTACATGGTACCCTTATTTGTAAAAGCGTTGTTTGATTTTACAATGGAAATATTAGTGAACCATGCTGTTACCGCCGGGTTGCTGATATAAAAAACACGGTACTGGCTCTGGCCGCTGATGGTAACCGCTGCACCTGAAGTAAAGACTATGAAATTATTTATTATAGTAAGATCGGCCTTTAAAGAAATGATTTGCCCTGCAATGGGGCTGAAATCAATTGTGTCAGGGTTTGCCGCGGTGGCATTAAAATCAGCATTAGCCTGCAGCAGGGCTTTGCGCAAAGTACTGGTATGTACGTTATCAATATTGGATGTTACCAAAAAAGTAGTGGCTTTGCCTGCAAAGGTTGCAGCGCAGCATAGCAATAATATAAAAAACTTTTGCAATGAAGGATTAAAAGTGATAGGCATAAAAGAGGTTTAAATTTAAAAAAAATCAATAAAATCGCTACAAAATTCGGTTACCCGCAAACAGGAAACAATACCAAGAAGTGGTGATACTCAAATGAAAATAGGGTTAAAGTAAAAATTGCCTGCGCCAATTATTTCAGAGGAACCTGCAACAGTATTTCCACACCGGTGTTTTTATTTGTGCGCATGGTTAATTTTCCTTTTAGCATTTCGCTGCGTTGCTGCATGGTAGTAAGCCCATTTCCTTTTTGTACATTTTGCGGATCGTAGCCGATGCCATCATCTTTTATAATTAACTGCAGGCTGTGCTTTGCAATATCGAGTGATATAACGGCATTTTCAGCGTATGAGTATTTTGCAATATTGTTGATGGCTTCCTTAAAAAATAAATAAAAGTTTTTACGCATAAGCATATTTAATTCAACCGCAGAAATTTCAACCGGTTGCTGCCATTTTAATACAATATTTTTTGATTCTAATATTTCTGTGGTATAAGAGCGCATGCGCAGCAGCATTTTCTCAAGGCTGTCGTTGGCGGGGTTTATGCTCCATACAATATCACTCATGTTTTCCAGCATCTGCCGGCTGCGCTCCCCTATGCGTTCAATAATTTCTGCGGAACGCTGAGGGTTTGTTTGGTCCAGTTGTTTTGCCGTTTGGCTGAAAATAGAAATGGACGAAAGCGTGGCGCCCACATCATCGTGAAGGTCGCTGGAAATATTGGTGCGCATTCTTTCCAACTCAAGTGCTTTTTGCAGGCGGTAACGGTAAAATAAATAAATGGCTGCTGCAACTAATACTTCACAAAGGCTGATAAACCACCATGTTTTCCAGAACGGCGGCGTAATGGTAATGCCTAATTGAAATATTTTCCCCTGGGCATGTGTGTTTATATTTTCACTTTGCAGTTGCAAAGTAAATTCACCGGGCGGCAATGCAAAAAGCGTGAGGTTTGTGCCGCCTGAAACAGAAGCCCATTCGTCACTTAAACCAATTAAACGGTAACGGTAATGGATTGCCGCTGTGTTATCGAAATTTAATGCAGAGAAATCAAGTGAAAAATTATTTTGGTTGTAAGGCACTGCAATTTTTTGGACATACTGTATATTGATTGCATAAGGTTTTCCGTTTACGGTAAAATTTTGAATGGCAATGGGCAATGCAGTTGCTGTTTGCTTCAGCAGGCTGTCGCGGTTGATAATTGTAAAACCATATTTTAATGGTAAAGCGATAATACCTTTTTTTATTTCGGAGCACCTGCTGTAAATCCCGTCCTGCATCAGCCCGTCGTTCCTGAAAAAGTTGAAGAACTTTTTTTCACCGGGGTTATAAATACTCAAACCATTTGCTGTACACATCCAGATAAAACCATCGCTGTCAGTAAACAAACTTAATACATGGTTTGATGCAAGGCCATCCGCAACAGTAAGCAAAGAAATTTTTTCATTTGCAGCAAGCGGGTTTGAAATTTTATAAACCCCGTTGCTGCGGCTTGCAAAAAGAATGGTTCCATCTTTTTGTTCTGTAATGTCTTCTGTGTTACCCGTGCTTATAGCAGTATCATTGTTGTATGATTTTATTTCCCCTGTTTTATTTATGAAGCAGGCAACTGCCATTCCCTCCTGCATTCCAATCCAGGTATTACCGGCGTGGTCAGTATATAAACGGCTGATGGCACCTGAAGGAAGTTTGCTGTTATTTTGATTCATCCATTCAATACTATCTTTTGCAATATTGTATCGCAGCAAGCCATAATACGTGCCTGCAAAAATATTTTCATCATCAAGAGCAAGTGAGGTAATTTCTTTTCCATTGCATTCATTGAATAATTTTTTACAGGGCGGCGTAATAAATTTTTGTACAACCATATCATAAATAAACAAACCCTTATTGGTGCATAACCAAAGTATATTATTTTTTACATAAACATCATTCACATTGATCAACGGAAAATCATTTTGAGGCCGCACTGCCAGAACAGATTTACCGGAAACATCATACCTGTATAACCCCTTGCCCCATTGCGATGTAAGGAAGTAGCCGCCTTTGTTTCCCTCTGGTGCAGTTAAGTAATTATAGGCAAATGCCCCTGCGTTATATACTTTACCCGGCAATGCAAGTTGATATTCAAATTTGTTCCTGGTAAGGTTTAACCGGTTAATCATTTTACCATCAAAACTTACTGCTAAAAGGTTTTGGGTTTTATCAAAAATTAATTTCCATCCATCAATATATTTTTCAGGTGGTTTATTTTTTAAGAAATCCGGTGCATTCATTTTATTTTCCAAATCAACACACCGGAAAAACTGTTTGATTGTTTTATTAAAGATCAAAAGCCCATATTCGGAACCCACCCATAATTCATTTTCATTTTTTGGTAATATGGTGCCTGTAATATTCTGTGTATTATTTTTTTCTGCGGGACGTATATAAAAACCTTCCCATTTATTTTCCTTGGGATAAAAATGCAACAGGCCATGCCCCCAGCTTCCCATCCATAAAGTGCCATCAATATCTTCATATATTCCGCTTACCGAACTCTCTGAAACATTTTCGGAATTGATGCCCACATATTTTTTTATCGTGCCTGTTTTTTCGTTTAATGCAAGTAACCAGTTATTGGTAGCAAGCCATACTGTGCCTGTTTTATCTTTATAAATATTGTTTACCCATGACTGTGAGCGGAAACCGTATTTCCCCTTCTCATCTTTTAAATCCCAGAAAGTATAAGTGGAGTCTGCAGTATTTATTTTCAGCAACCCTTTGTTCTGCAGGGCTATCCACAAAAAATTTTCTTTGTCAATAAAGGGGGTGGAAAACTCATAATTTTTTATTCCAAGTGAATCGGTTTTAAGTTTTAGTTCACTAAAAAAATTCAGGCTGTCATTAAAATTCCATACCCCGTGCTTGTCCGGATTAAGCCAGTATTTGCCTTTATTGTCCTGTAAAAAAAACCAGATAAAATCAACAGGCAGTGAACCTTTTTTATTTTTTGCAGCGGAATAATTTTTAAACAGTGTGCCGCTAAACCGAAACAAACCATTTGATGTGGAAACCCACACGAACCCTTTATCATCTGTGCTTGTATAATAAATTGCATCATCCACATGCAAACCGTTTGCAGCATTGTATTGCGTAACACGGTAGTATTGAAACGGCAATTGTGCAGCAATGCGGAAGGAAAATACTGTTATAAAAAAAAACACAGTAGATTTTTTTATGGTAGCAGGGTCTTTTCATGCAATCAACTCAATGCATTTACTTATGGCTGCAATTTCGGCTAAACCCTGAAAGCCGTGAAAAAAATATTCACGCGGCGTTTTTAGTGTAAACGGATTTTTATAAACAGCGCACCGCCGTATAAAAGCAATGTATTGATTTATCTACTTTATCAATCTTTCCCTGATGGCTTTTGAAACAGCCTGCGTCATACTGTTTACATGCAGTTTTGTATAAATTTTTTTAAGGTGGGTACGCACAGTGTCAATGCTTATATCCATTTCAGCGGCAATCATTTTATGGCTGAGGCCTTTTACAAGAAATGAAAGCACTTCCTGCTCTTTACCTGTAAGCTTTTCTTTTGAAGGGGAAGGCGCGTCTTTTGTAAACTGGTTAAGCACTCTGCGGGCAATGGCAGGCGTCATAGGTGCGCCGCCGGCAAATACATCTTCCAGTGCATCCATAATTTTATCAGGCGGTGTTTTCTTAAGCAGGTAACCATCTGCACCGGATCTTATGGCAGCAAAAATTTTTTCATCATCATCAAAAACTGTAAACATTAAAATCCTTATCCCCGGGTTAGCAAACCTTGCCAGCCTTATGCCGTCAATACCGTTCACGCCCGGCATATCAATATCCATCAGTAAAACCTCGGGTTGAAAACTGAGTAAATGCCTGTCAATACCAGTGCAACTGTCAAATGAAGCCAGTATAGTAAAGCGGCCACTCAGTTCAAACATTTCGGTAAGCCCCTGCCGCAGGTCGGTATTATCTTCGTATATGCAAAGTTTTATCATTTTGATACTTCTGATGCGAAATTACAGGTTGAAAAATTACAGTTGCCTCACAAATAGTGGTGATGACAATATTATCTGAGCGGATCAATTAAGCAAAAACGTATTACTTTCGCCGCAACAGAAAATTAAAGTATCTAATTATATAATAAACCATGAACATACTTCTTCTTGGTTCCGGAGGCCGCGAACATGCGCTTTCATGGAAAATTGCACAAAGCAAACATTGTTCTCAATTATTTATTGCACCCGGAAATGCAGGCACAGTGTGGTGCGGAACGAATATAGATATTCCGGCAACAGATTTTGAAGGGATAAAAAAGTCTTGCATTGATAATAAAATTGAACTTGTAGTGGTGGGTCCGGAAGATCCGCTGGTAAAAGGCTTGTATGATTATTTTCAAAATGGTGAGTTACTGAAAAATATTTTTGTTATCGGCCCTTCTGCAAATGGTGCGAAGCTTGAAGGAAGCAAAGAATTTTCAAAAAAATTTATGCAGCGGCATAATATTCCCACTGCTTCTTATGGATCATTCACTGCAGAAAATTTTCAGGAAGGAAAAAAATATTTAGATGCCCATACATTACCAATTGTTTTAAAAGCAGATGGGTTGGCTGCGGGCAAAGGTGTTGTTATCTGTAACACGCATGAAGAAGCATTGAATGTTTTTGATAAAATGATTTTGCACAAACAATTTGGCGAAGCTTCTTTAAAAGTAGTGGTGGAGCAATTTCTTGATGGCATTGAAGCAAGCGTGTTTGTTTTAACTGACGGGAAAGATTATAAAATCATCGGCCATGCAAAAGATTATAAAAGGATTGGTGAAGGCGATACCGGCCCAAACACAGGCGGCATGGGCTGTGTAAGCCCGGTGCCTTTTGTAAATGATGCATTCATGCAAAAAGTGGAAGAAAGAATTATCCGGCCAACAATAAATGGCTTGCAGCAGGAAAACATTATTTACAAAGGATTTATTTTTTTTGGTTTGATAAATGTAAACGGCGAACCATTCACCATTGAATACAATTGCCGCATGGGCGACCCCGAAACAGAAGTAGTGATGCCGCGTTTAAAAAACGATATAGTGGAATTATTTTTATCGCTATACAACAATGATTTAAAAAATATTGAAATTGAATTTGATGAAAGAGCATGCGCAACAGTTGTTGCAGTAAGCGGCGGCTATCCCGGAGATTATAAAAAGAATTTGCCAATTAGCGGATTAGCAAATATGGAAACGAAAATTTTCTCCTCTCCTTTGGAGAGGCCGGGAGAGGCTTCAATTGTATTTCATGCAGGCACTAAAAAAGTAAATGACTCCGTTGTTACAAATGGAGGAAGGGTGCTGGCAGTTACATCGTTTGGCAGGAATATTGCCGATGCAGTAGAGCATTCAAAAAATGTGCTACGGCAAATTAGTTTTGAAGGAATGTATTACCGCAGTGATATTGGGTATGAATTTAATGTATAAAAGAATTTCGTACCAGTCTTTTGAATAACGATTAAGCTTCCGTTCCCGCCCCGGCGGGACTCTTGTACTTTGAGAACAATATTCGGCAGTTCACGAGTTCATAAGTTGCTACGGATTATAAAACTTGTGAACGATTGGAACCCGTGAACTTTGAAACTTACTCAATAAATTTCAGAACGTACAAGTGAGTGACACAATCCCGATAGTCATCGGGATTGAATAAAGCTTTTGCAGTTCGCTGCCAAAAAAAATCTTCAACTAATTTGGAGCATCTTGTTAATAATGCCCAAAACCTTTAAAATACACGGATTTCAGCTTTGTTAATTCAAATTATTTCACACAACTTTGCACGCATTCAATAACACATAACACAGGAATACACGCCATAATGGGAATCTTTAATTTTTTTACACAGGAAATAGCGATTGACCTTGGAACGGCCAATACCTTAATCATACATAACGACGAAGTAGTAGTGAACGAACCATCCATCATTGCGCTTAACCGCAATAACCCGAAAGAGGTTTTAGCGGTTGGCAAAAGGGCATTGATGATGCACGAAAAAACACATGAAAGCATTCGAACAGTGCGACCCCTGAAAGATGGCGTGATAGCGGATTTTAATGCTGCTGAATTGATGATAAGGGAAATGATCAAAATGATCTATCCAAAAAAACCTTTGTTCCCGCCAAGCTGGCGCATGATGATCTGCATCCCCTCATCCATTACTGAAGTGGAAAAACGTGCAGTGCGCGATAGTGCAGAGCAGGCAGGCGCCAAAGAAGTTTATCTGATTCATGAGCCTATGGCCGCCGCGCTTGGTATCGGGATAGATGTAGAAGAACCAGTGGGCAATATGATCATTGATATTGGCGGCGGTACCACCGGTATTACTGTAATTGCATTGGCAGGAATTGTGTGTGATCAATCTATCAGAATTGCAGGAGATGAATTTACCGCAGACATTATGGAAGCACTGCGCCGCTATCATAGCTTATTAATTGGAGAAAGAACTGCGGAGCAGATAAAAATACAGATTGGCGCTGCCATGAAAGATTTGGATAACCCGCCTGATGACCTGCCTGTAAATGGCCGCGACCTTGTTACCGGAATTCCTAAACAGGTAATGGTAAGTTATCAGGAAGTGGCAGAAGCACTGGATAAATCAATTTTTAAAATTGAAGAAGCTGTTTTAAAAGCGTTGGAAACCACTCCGCCTGAACTGGCATCGGATATTTACCGCCGGGGCTTGTATTTAACGGGGGGCGGCGCACTTTTGCGTGGACTGGATAAACGGTTAAGCCAGAAAATAAAATTGCCCGTACATATTGCTGACGATCCTTTAAAAAGCGTAGTATGCGGCACAGGCCTTGCGTTAAAAAACTATCAGCGGTATCCATTTGTGATGAGATAATCAGATGAGTTGTAGGTTACAGGGAAAGGGTTTCAGGGTAAATAAACCGCTGTTGAAATAATTTTCCTGCAACTTGTAACCTGTAACCTGTAACTATTCTTTTGTGCGTAATATCTTTCTTTTCATAAGGCGTTTTTTTACCTTCTTTTTATTTCTTGTACTGCAGGGATTTGCCATTGGCATCCTTGTTAATTATAACAAATCGCAGCAGGCTGTTTTTGCAAATTTTGCCAATGAAGCAACAGGATGGGTGAGCACAAAATATAACAGTGTAGAATATTATTTCCGTTTAACTGAAACCAATAAAGCGCTTGCCGAAGAAAATGCAAGGCTGCGCAATATGCTGCCATCAAGCTTTGACAGCCCTGACAGTACCCATATCATAAAAATGGATTCCCTGGTAAAAGATACGCTGGGCCGCATACGCAAATTCAATTTTCTTCCCGCCAAAGTGGTAAATAATTCCGTAAGCCAGGAAAATAATTACATTACTTTATACCGCGGCGCAAAACAGGGCGTGAATAAAGATATGGCAGTGATTGGCCCGGATGGCATAGTAGGAAAAGTGGTTTTGGTGAGTGATAATTACTGCCGGGTAATGAGCCTTCTAAACCACAACAGTAAAGTAAGCGCCATGACCATGAAAGATTTTGTAACCGGGTATGTGGACTGGGATGGTAAAGATCCGCAATACATCACTCTTCACGGCATACCTTCCACCACCAAAGTGCAGAAAGGCGACACTATACTCACGAGCAACCTTTCAGCAAATTACCCGCCGGGCTTAATGATTGGAACTGTATCGGATATTTCTTTTGAACCTGCTTCCAAAGTATATATACTGAAGCTGAAAACAGCTACTAATTTTTACAGCCTTCAATATGCTTATTTGGTGCAGAACATGCTGTGGGATGAACAGCGGAAATTAGAAGACCAAACTCCTAAAATTCAATGAGCAGCCTGCTGAAAAATATTATCCGTTTCGTTTTGTTTATACTGGTGCAGGCTTATGTACTGGATAAAGTACAGCCGCTGCATGAATTTGTAAAACCTTATTTATATTTCCTGTTTATACTGTGGCTGCCTTTCAGCATCCGCCGCGGAGCTTTGCTTATCATTGCGTTTGCATTTGGCCTGGCCATGGATTATTTCAGCGGCTACCCCGGCCTGCATACTGCGCCATGCGTGCTGATTGCATATCTGCGACCCTTCTTATTAAATATTTTATTGCCGCAGGAATCAACGGAATTAAGTTATGCTGAACCCAGTATAAAAAGTTTGGGGGTGGCTCCTTATACAGTATATGTACTCATCCTCACTTTTGTCCATCATGCTTATCTTGTATTTATTGAGTGGATGCAGTTTGGCGATTTTCTTTTTTATGTGGGCAAAGTTGCGGCAACTACTGCCATAAGCTTACTG
This sequence comes from Chitinophagales bacterium, assembly GCA_038207175.1. Lineage (GTDB taxonomy): Bacteria > Bacteroidota > Bacteroidia > Chitinophagales > Chitinophagaceae > JBBRAD01. The sequence goes on along the minus strand of JBBRAD010000018.1, from coordinate 11,753 downwards.
CTCATCTTCATTGTTGAGTTACTGTTTAACCGCAAAGCGAAATACAGGACGAATGCCGCATAAAATTTTAAATAATTTTTTTCTGCACAGGCTATTCCGGTTATATGCTTATCACCATCTTTGCATTAAGAATTTTTAATTTTACTGTCTTAATATTATAAAACACCATGCCGGTTTACAACCAGTCGCGCAGCAGAATTATACAAATTATTTTCATCGCTGTTTTTTTAATCATCACCGGCCAGTTGCTGCATTTGCAGATATTTTCTTCAGAATATAAAATACAGGCGGAGAACAATGCCATTTACCGTAAAGTGGTTTATCCGGACCGGGGCGTGGTTTTAGACAGGAACAACCATGCAATACTTCAGAACACTACCATGTACGACCTGGTATTTACACCCAATGAAATAAAAGGCATTGATACACTGTCGTTATGCAGCCTGCTTGGCATTGACACAGCCGAATTCAGAAAAAGGGTTATCAGTTCCATAGTAAAAAATACCAGTTATAAACCAAGTGTTTTTGAACCACTTCTTTCTAATGAATTGTATGCAAGGCTAAATGAAAACATGTATAAATTCCCGGGCTTTGTTTTATCAGAAAGGCCTGTGCGGGCATATCCATACGATGCCGCAGGCAATGTGCTCGGTTATCTTGCAGAAGTAGATACTTCTTTTTTAAGAAAACATAAAGATGAAGGTTATGAAATGGGCGACTATACAGGAATGACCGGGCTTGAGCGCAGCTATGAAAAAGTGCTGATGGGGCAGCGTGGTGTGCAGCGTTTTATACGCGACAACCGCAGCCGCATACAGGGCCCTTATGAAGACGGGAGATTTGACACTGCCGCTGAATCAGGCAAGAACCTGCACCTGAGCCTTGATATAGCATTGCAGCAATTGGGTGAAAAATTAATGACCAATAAAGTAGGCAGCATTGTGGCCATTGATCCTTCTACCGGTGGCATCCTGTGCATGGTCAGCAGCCCTACTTATGACCCCAACATTTTAACGGGTGCGCAAAGAAGGAAGAATTTTTCTGCTATGTACACCGATCCAAGATCCCCGTTGATAAACAGGGCTGTATCGGGAACTTATTCGCCAGGCTCCACTTTTAAAACTGTTGTGGGCATTGTTGGTTTAACTGAAGGGGTAATAGATGAAAAAACTACCGTTTATTGCCCAGGAGCGTATTATGGATGCGGCAGGAGATTGGGCTGTCTTGATGTAGGTACATTTGATCTCCGCTCAGCAATAGCCCACAGTGATAACAGTTATTTTGCCACTGTATTCAAAAGAATTATAGATCAGCCAAAATATGGTTCCGCCGACAGTGCTTTAAAGGTCTTTAATAAATACGCTTATTCATTCGGGCTGGGCAACCCTTTGGGCATTGATATCCCGTCAGAAAAAAATGGAAATATTCCCACCTCAAAATATTACGCAAAAATTTTCGGACCAAAATGGGTTTCCTGCAATATCATTTCAAACGCTATCGGCCAGGGTGAAGTGCAGACTACACTCGCACAGTTAGCCAATGTAATGGCTGTTATCGCCAACAAAGGATGGTATTATACGCCGCATTTTGTGGATAGCATTGAAGGCGGGGATGCATCCGGTCTGCTGGGTCCTTACAAAATAAAACATTATACTTTATCCAACATTCCCGATTCTGTTTTTGAAGCTGTACATGATGGCATGCAGGGTGTAATGGAATATGGTACCGGAGCGGCTGCGCAGGTTCCCGGTATAGTGGTTTGCGGCAAAACCGGAACAGTAGAAAATTATTACAAAGGTGTAAAACAGGCTGACCACGCTTTTTTTGGCGCTTTTGCCCCAAGGGATCATCCAAAAATAGCTATCGCTGTAATGTGCGAGAATGCAGGGTTTGGGGCAAATTCCGCTGCGCCTATTGCAAGTTTGATAATTGAAAAATATTTAAAGGATTCTATTCCCGAGCAGGACAGGAAAGATGAAGTGGAAAGGGTTACAAAACTGAACCTGATTCCTGAAAGAATGCAAAGAGCTATTGATTCGCTCAACCGCTTAAAGGATACCATTCCCCAAATATCTTTTAAAAATCAAAATGATACCGCTGCGGCTGAAGAGCAACCCGGCAAAGAAATAAAAAAACAGGTTAAACCAAATGCTGTTGATTCAGGCGCCCGTGTACCTGCAGATACAGGTAAAAAAGGCGCACAGGTTTCACAGGTTTTTTTATTACCCGGTGACAAAAAAATAAAAAAAATTAAAACAACCCATACATAAAAATGTACCAGGATAAATCTATTTCAAAAGGTATTGACTGGATGGTGATATGGCTGTATGCACTGCTGCTTGCCATTGGTATCTTATGCATTTTTATGGTGGAATATAATCCCGGTGCTGATCTTGTAAGCTCTTTTTTTGGCGGCAAAACCGATTACAGCAAACAGATAATGTTTACCGGCATCTGTATTGTGGTGGCTGCATTTATTTTATTAAGCGACAGTAAGCTGTACACCGCTTTTGCCAACCTGATGTACTTCTTCGGCATACTTTTAATGCTTGCCACCTTTGTAATTGGAAAGGATATTAACGGTTCAAAAAGCTGGATACCATTGGGTGCCGGTTTTAACCTGCAGCCCGCTGAATTATGCAAAATATTTACTGCGCTTGCACTGGCAAAATATATGTCGCGGCAGGAAACTGATTTTACAAATACACGTACGCAGATAATTGCCGCTGCTATAGTGCTTACGCCTGCTATGCTTTCAATTTTACAAAATGAAACAGGGCTTGCCCTGGTATATTTCTGTTTTTTTATTGTAATGTACCGCGAAGGCCTTCCTGCCATAATATTAATAGTTGGTTTTTCTTTTGCAACGCTGGTAGTTGCTACGCTTATTGTAGAGAAAAATACACTTGCCATCGTTCTTACACTTATTGCAGTAACAGTTATTTATTTTATGCGTATGCAGATAAAAAGGCGGAGAAGTGTATTAACAACAATTATTTTAATCTGGGCAATTTGTGTAGGCATACAAAGGTTTGCCGTGCCGTATATTTTCAATAATGTTCTGCATTGTTACCAGTCGCAGCGCATATACAGTGCAGTGGGTAAAGATTATGACTGCAGCCAGAACAAAAGCGCACAAAACGAAGAAGCATCCGGAAAAACAGTAAAAAGCCCTGATGATTATAATGTAAGGCAAAGTAAAATCGCCATTGGTTCAGGCGGGCTGCTCGGCCAGGGTTTTTTACAGGGCACGCAAACCCGCGGCAAATATGTGCCCGAGCAGCATACCGATTTTATTTTCACTTCGCTTGGCGAAGCATTTGGTTTTACAGGCTGTATTATTTTTCTTGGTATTTATCTTTTACTGCTTTTCAGGATTGTAAAAATTGCGGAAAGGCAGCGCAGTACATTCAGCCGTGTGTATGCGTACAGCGTAGCCAGCGTTATTTTTTTTCACATCACTGTAAATATTTGTATGACCATCGGCCTGTTCCCCATCATCGGTATTCCCTTGCCATTGATGAGTTACGGCGGATCATCATTACTTACATTTACCGTGCTTATTTTTATTTTGGTAAGGCTTGATGCCGACAGGCAAATGGTGCTGAGATAAGAAACCCGGATCTTATAAAGCACTATCTTCATCAATAAATCATCAAATTATTCATGCAAATCATTCCGCTTTCAGAAGGTGTTTTTACGATTGATAAAACAAAAATTTTTATCCCGTTTGATTTGGGTACTGATGACCTGCAAAAAAGAACCACAGGCAGTTTACTGGTAGAAGTGCAACCTTTTGTATTCATTACTTCAAAAGATATTTTGTTGCTTGATACAGGTTTGGGTTTTTCAAAAAACGGCGAACTGCAGGTTTATTCAAGCCTAAAAGCAAATAATATAAACCCTGCATCCATCACAAAAATTTTGCTTACGCATTTGCATAAAGACCATGCCGGTGGCATAAGTAAAAAAGATAACCCTGGTAATTACCACCTGGCTTTTCCCAATGCAAAATATTTTGTACAGCAAAAAGAATTTGACTTTGCAATGGAAACAGGTTTCCCATCTTATATGGCAGAAGAAATTTCCGTTTTGCAAAATAATAAACAGGTGGAATTTTTACATGGCGATGGAGTGATTGATAGTTATATCCGTTATCATGTAACCGGCGCACACAGCCCGTATCATCAGGTGTACTGGATAGAGGAAGATAAAAAAATATTTTTCTTTGGCGGTGATGATGCGCCACAACTGCAGCAGATGAAAAATAAATTTGTTGCCAAATATGATTATGACGGGAAAAAATGCATGCAGTTACGCCAGCAATGGTGGCAGGAAGGCAATGAAAAAAACTGGTTTTTTCTATTTTACCACGATGTGAAAAGCCCCGTATGGCCTGCGTTGTAGGTTTGTTTATCCTTATTAAATTTCGCTTCACATAATCATCTGCGCAAAAGCAAGAGGTATAAAAGATATAACTGAAATATTTTCAAAAACTTACTAACTTTCTGCTGTAAAAAATATTTGTATGAGCCAACGCAGAAAATTTTTGCAGCAGCTTGCATTAGGCGCAGGCGCATTCTCCGCTTCAAGTCTGTTCAACCAGTTGCATGCAGCCGGTTTTGAAAAAGCCGGTAAAAACGTGGAAGGTTTATCTCCGTTTGAAGTGGCGGGTGATGAAGATTACTGGTCCACCGTTCAGCAGGCTTATACGGTAGATCCAAACATCATCAACTTAAATAACGGCGGTGTAAGCCCATCACCGCTTGTGGTGCAGGAAGCGGTGGACCGTTATAATAAAATGACCAATGAAGGCCCTTCATATTTTATGTGGCGCATACTTGATCAGGGCCGTGAACCTTTGCGCCAAAAACTTGCGGTTCTTGCCGGTTGCGATGCAGAAGAAATTGCCATCAACCGAAACGCAACGGAATCGCTCATTACAGTTATATACGGATTAAACCTGCAGCCCGGTGATGAAGTGATTGGCACCAAACAGGATTACCCGAATATGATCAATGCATGGAAGCAAAGAGTGGAGCGCAACGGGATAAAATATACACAGATCAGTTTTGATTTTCCTATGGAAGATGATGAAGCCATTGTGGATGCATACCGCAAAGCGGTTACACCAAAAACAAAAATTATTCATGTTACACATATCATCAACTGGGTGGGGCAAATAATGCCCGTAAAAAAAATTGCGCAGATGGCGCATGCAAAAGGCATTGAAGTGCTATGCGACAGCGCCCATGCATTTGGCCTGCTTGATTTTAAAATCCCTGACCTGGAATGTGATTACTTCGGCACCAGCCTGCACAAATTTTTAAGCGCACCCATTGGCAGCGGCATGTTGTGGATTCAAAAAGACAAAATAGAAAATATATGCCCCCTGCTCTGCAATGATAAACCGCACAATACCGATATAAGAAAGTTTGAAACCCTTGGCACACGCAGCTTCCCTATTGAGCAGGGTATTGGTGAGGCACTCAGTTTCCACAATGCGATTGGTGCAAAAAGAAAGGAAGAGCGCATCCGTTATTTAAAAAATTACTGGGCAGAAAAAGTAAAAGATATTCCCGGTGTACAACTGCACACTTCGCTTAAGCCGCAGTATTCCTGCTCCATTTGTGGCGTAAGTATTGATGGCATGTCTCCGGGTGATTTTGATTCCGCTTTGTTTTCCAAATATAAAATACACACCGTAGGAATTGTTTGGGAAAACATAAGTTGTGTGCGTGTAACACCGCATGTATATACTACACTGCAGGATTTGGATACGTTGGTAAAGGCAGTGGGTGAAATTGCTGTTGCAAAGAGGTAAGAAATTTTTTTGCCTGCCTGCCGAAATTTTTATCTTCCGGATAAGATGAGCAGCAATGCCCAAAAAGATTATTTGACCTTACAAAAAAGCTGCTTTAAAAACAGATGATTTTACCAACTATTTTTCAATATTATATCTAAAAAATTAATCCCGTCAATTTAAAATCTGTAATCAAAAAGTTTACATATTCCTCCTGTATTGCCCACCCACTTCATATAGTGCATGGGTAATTTGCCCAAGGCTACAATACTTCACTGTTTCCATCAATGTTTCAAAAAGGTTCCCGTTGGCGATAGCGACGCGTTTCAATTCATTTAATTTTTCTGCTGACTTTTCTTCTTCATTGCGTTTGCGGAAGGTATCCAGGTTTTCTATCTGCTGCTCTTTTTCTTCCGTGGTACTGCGGATAACTTCCCCCGGTAAAATGGTGGGGCTGCCTTTTTTATTGAGAAAAGTATTTACGCCTACAATAGGCAGTTCACCGGTATGTTTCAGCGTTTCATAATACAAACTTTCTTCCTGTATTTTATTGCGCTGGTACATCCTTTCCATAGCACCCAATACGCCACCGCGTTCGGTAATTCTGTCAAACTCAGTAAGCACGGCTTCTTCAACAAGATCTGTAAGTTCTTCTATGATGAATGAACCCTGTATAAAATTTTCGGTGGTAGCAGAACCCAACTCACGGTTTATGATCAATTGTATAGCCATCGCACGCCTCACACTTTCTTCTGTGGGTGTGGTGATGGCTTCATCATAAGCATTTGTATGAAGTGAATTACAGTTATCATAAATAGCGTACAGCGCCTGAAGTGTAGTACGTATATCATTAAAATCAATTTCCTGTGCATGTAAGCTTCTGCCGCTTGTTTGAATATGGTATTTTAATTTTTGTGAACGTTCATTGGCTTTATATTTATACTTCATGGCTTTTGCCCAAATCCTTCTTGCCACACGGCCAATCACGCTGTATTCGGGGTCCATACCGTTGCTGAAAAAGAAAGAAAGGTTTGGTGCAAAATCATCAATGTTCATCCCGCGGCTTAAATAATATTCCACGTAAGTAAAACCATTTGACAATGTGAACGCAAGCTGCGATACAGGGTTGGCGCCGGCTTCCGCAATATGGTAACCGCTGATGCTTACGCTGTAAAAGTTGCGCACTTTATTATCAATAAAATACTGCTGCACATCACCCATTAATTTCAATGCAAATTCTGTGGAGAAAATGCAGGTGTTCTGAGCCTGGTCTTCTTTCAAAATATCAGCCTGCACTGTTCCCCGCACTGATGCCAGGGCTTCGGCTTTTATTGTTGAATACACATCCTTTGGCAGCACTTCATCACCGCTTAAACCAAGCAGTTGCAAACCCAGCCCGTTATTCCCTTCCGGTAAACGTTCCGGCGACGAAGGGTTATAATAAACAGGTTTGGACTGGTGTGCAAATTTTTTCGCAATAATCTTTTTTACATCATCTTCCAATCCCAGTTCTTTTATCTTTTTTTCACATTCCTGGTCAATTGCTGCGTTCATAAAAAAAGCAAGTATGATGGGAGCAGGCCCGTTAATTGTCATACTGACACTTGTTTTTGCACCGCAGAGATCAAAGCCACTGTAGAGTTTTTTTGCATCGTCCACTGTGGCAATACTTACACCACTGTTACCCACTTTTCCGTAAATATCGGGGCGGTGCGCCGGGTCTTCGCCATACAGCGTAACGCTGTCAAATGCAGTACTGAGGCGGATTGCAGGCTGCCCGAGCGATACATAATGGAACCTTTTGTTGGTGCGTTCAGGCCCGCCTTCTCCGGCAAACATCCTTGTAGGGTCTTCACCTGCACGCTTTAATTCAAATACGCCTGCAGTATATGGAAATTCGCCCGGGATATTTTCCTGCAACTGCCAGCGCAGAATATCACCCAAGTCTTTGTATTTTGGCAACACAACTTTTGGTATCCTTGTACCGCTTAAAGATTTTGTAGTGAGGGGTTGTTTAATTATTTTACCGCGAACGGTATATTCAAAAAAATCAGCTGTATATTTTTTCTGTATTTCCGGCCACGCATCAACTAATTTTTTACATTCAGGGTGAAGTTGTTCCTGGTAAAATATTATCATTTTTTCAAGCATTGCTAATGCATATCCAGTGGAGTCCTCTGCAAAAGAGAAATTCCTGATAGCTTCTACCGATCCGCTAATCTTATATAATGTACTTGCTGTTTTACATTGTTCATTCACCCATGTATCATAACTTCTGTTGTTCTCCGAAATTTCAGAAAGATACCGTACACGTTTTGGCGGAATTACCTGCGATTTTGAAGTGGTATCTTTTATATGCGGGTGAATTTCCAGTGTACCAAAATTTACACCTGTTTTATTTTCAACGCAGGTAATTATTTTCTCAAATAATTCATTTATGCCTGCATCATTAAACTGTGCAGCTATTGTGCCCACGATGGGCAGTTCTTCATCTTTCGCACTCCATAATGTATGGTTACGTTTGTATTGCTTGCGCACATCATGCAATGCATCTAATGCACCTGCCTTATCAAACTTATTGATGCAAACAACATCGGCATAATCAAGCATATTTATTTTCTCTAACTGAGATGCAGCGCCGTATTCAGGCGTCATCACATATAAGCTCACGTCACAATAATCCAAAATGGATGCATCACTTTGTCCGACACCTGCACTCTCTAAGATGATAAAATCAAATCCTGTTGCTTTACAGATATCAATGGCCTCCTGCACATGCGAACTGAGTGCCGTGTTATCATCACGCGTGGCAAGGCTGCGCATGTATGCACGGGGATGAGAAATAGAATTCATACGTATCCTGTCCCCCAGTAAAGCCCCGCCTGTTTTTTTCTTTGACGGGTCAACAGAAATAACCGCAATGGTTTTGTCTGAAAAATTATTCAGGTACCTTCTTACAATTTCATCTGTTACGGATGATTTGCCTGCACCGCCGGTTCCGGTAATACCTAATACAGGAATGGTTGTTGACAGTTTACCGTTGACGGTTGACGGCATTCCATTTTCTGCATTGGTAATCTGCCTTGCCACTTTACGCACATCTTTTACTTCACCAAGCTGCATCGGGTTTTTATATTCGCCATTTCCATTTACTGAAAAATCGCATTGCCTTATCACATCATCTATCATTCCTTCCAAACCCATGTGGCGCCCGTCATCCGGGGAATAAATTTTTGTAATCCCGTACTTATGCAGCTCATTTATTTCCTGCGGAAGAATGGTGCCCCCACCACCGCCAAATATTTTTATATGCCCACACCCGTTTTCATCCAGCAGGTCTTTCATGTATTTAAAAAATTCCACATGGCCGCCCTGGTAGCTGGTGATGGCAATGCCCTGCACATCTTCCTCAATGGCACACTCCACAATTTCATGTACGCTGCGGTTATGGCCAAGATGGATTATTTCCGCGCCTTTGCTTTGCAAAATCCGACGCATGATATTAATGGCGGCATCGTGACCGTCAAACAATGAAGCAGCAGTTACAATCCTTACTTTATTTTGAAGTATATATGGCATGGCAATAATTTATTCCGCAGCAAATTTAGTTAATAAAGCATTGCCGTTAACAGGCGTTAGCATTAGCAGCATGATTTAAAAGAATAGATTTTTTATCGGCGGGTCGTTGCTCTAAGCGGCATCGCCTGTTGTCACCCGCCTGCACATTTTTACGATATGCGCATAGAAATTTAGTTTAAGCTGCGGGCACTTTTCATACCTCCTGCCGTTTAATTTTTGAACAGAGTTATGAGACACTCGCAGACTATGAAAAAATGCCCGGGGAAACATGGGAAAACCTGAATGGCAGCAGTGGCATAATGTAAAAACGCTGATACCTGTAAGATTTAAAAAACCTGCAGATATTTTTTTATTGGGATGTAATATGGTACTGGCGGATGCGCTTGGGGGGTACGGGAATATATTTTGTACAGGTCATTCCGCTTTTTTTTGGGTTCATCCTTCTGCCACTTTACGATCTGTGAACCAGAACGAAAAGAACCCATAAAGAAAAACACCATATTGCATATCCAACCCAGCTTCATATAAAAAAGCAAACAGACATAAAGCATGGAAGCAATAAAAGACCGGTGATTGTTTTTTTTGAAAGAAAGGTATCAGCAGAACAATTATAAGAACCACTGCTCCTGTGAAACCTGCACCACACCCATACATCAGTATTTCGCTGGAAGGAGAGATCATTTCGGGTTTACTTACCCAGGGTGTATGCTGACTGTACCATTCAGTCGCTTCATTTTTAATATCCCCGAATCCTACTCCGCCTATCCATTTATTTTTAAGAATATCCCAACCCGCATTGAAGGAATTAATTCTCGTGGCATCACTTAAACCTTCCGCATATTCACCTTTTGAATAGTGGCTATAATCCCAATGTACATACTGAGTTCTTAATTTGAAAGTGGGAAGGGTGTTGTAAGCAATAAAGGGGGCAGCAAGTAAAAATAAAATCAGTGGTATGTATCTCCACTTCTTTTTAGTTGCGTAAATTCTTAAAGAAAAAAAAATAAAAGCAATAAGATACAGACCAAGAATGCCGGTTTTTGAGCTTAGGATATGCAGGTAAATAATAAGCCAGGAAATGATAAATGTAAGTATGATTCTCCATGCTTTACTGATCATCAGCGGTTCTGCTGTTAAGAGCCGGGCAGCAAGAAGAATGGCAATATTTATAGCCCAACTGAAACGTATATAATCCCGTGAAGAGGGCGTAAGCATTACCAGGCCTTTGTAATAACCTGCGTCAATGCTCGGGGCATAGGGGAGATATTGAATAATACTCCAGATTGTGCCTCCGGTGATAAACAGGATAAATAAAAAACTTAACCACAGCATTTCTTTTTTGCTTCTGATAACAGGCATTGCAAAAACGAGGGGGAACAGCAGCAGCGGAAGCTTACCCTGGATATTAAATGCCCACTCAGACTTATCGGCGGACCAAAAAAAAGTGAGAAAAGGTATCCAGAATAAAAAGGTGAAAAATACAGATTTTTTATCGGCCAGGAAATTTATCCACCTTTGTTTCCAGTTGTTTTGCAGCAGGGCATTTGCAATAAACAGGATGGTTCCTGTGCTTAATACTGCGCGTGAAAGCAGGAAGCCTGCATACATCATCAATATGGCTATCCAGGTAACAATGGTGCGCACATGTATGTTATTGACGGGAATCATTTTTTATCCCAAACCTAAAACAGTTCACTGAATAAAGAAAGGCCTTTCTTTAGTGTTACGGGCAAAAGGCGGGGGACATATATAAATGTATATCCTGCTGTTATAAGTATTTTTTTATTGGTGATACGAAGGCAACTCTGGCAGTTACCGGGCACCTATTGCTTTTTTTATAAAAGTAATTTGCTGATTGATCGTTTACGTTTTGTTATTGATGTATGACGATGGGCTTTTGATACTTGGGGGTGCGTTCTTGATACTTGGGTGTGTGTTCTTGATAGTTCGGGGTTCGATTTTGATACTTGGGGGTATGTTTTTGATAGATTAGGGTATGATTTTGATACTTGGGGATGCGTTCCTGATACTTCGGGGTGCGTTCTTGATACTCCGGGGTGTGATTTTGATACTCCGGGGTGTGATTTTGATACTTCGGGGTGCGTTTTTGATACTTGGAGGTGTGTTCTTGATACTTGGGGATGGGTTTTTGATACTTAGGGGTAGATTCTTGATAGGTCGAAAGCTTTTTTGCTCATAGCCGCATGGCCTCTTTGCCCCAACGCCACTACTTTCTTTTTTGAGGAGCTATATCATCTTTATATCTTCTATCATCCATTCCTTTAATGAGTTTTTACAAAAAGCCGGCAAAGAAAGAGGTGGCTTATGGGACAACTGTTGAAAGTGGGGAGTGGGGTGGCTGATATTAAAA